>NZ_JBICSN010000033.1:0-1015 GCF_043197115.1 Micromonospora sp. NPDC049275 | reverse complement strand
GGCGGGCTCAACTGGTGGTTGCAACACTCAGGAGCTGGGTCATCTTCTCACCTGGGGTGGCCCAGCCCAGGGTCATACGGGGGCGGTCGTTGAGTTCGTCGGCGACGTGGTTAAGGCCGGCCTGGTCGATGGTGGTGAAGTCGAATTTGCCTTTAGGGAAGTACTGGCGCAGCAGCCCGTTGGTGTTCTCGTTGCTGCCGCGTTGCCAGGGGCTGTGGGGGTCGCAGAAGTAGACCGGGCAGTCGGTGGCGATGGTGAAGTCACGGTGCCGAGCCATCTCGACGCCCTGGTCCCAGGTCAGCGAGGCCCTCAGCCGTTGCGGAAGCCAGGTCATCGCGGCGGCCAGTTGGGACACGACGTGCTCGGAGACCTTGCCGTCAGGCAGCCCGACCAGGATCACGAACCGGGTAGCGCGTTCCACCAATGTGGCGATCGCGGAACCACCGCGCCCACCCCGACGGACCCCTTCGAGCAGGTCACCTTCCCAATGCCCCGGCACCGCCCGGTCAGCGACCTCGGCCGGCCGCTCAGCGATCCGCAGGTTCACCCACGGCCGCGCCGAACGCACCGCCCCGGCCGGCGCCGCCCGACGACGGCGAGCGGCCCGACCCGAGCGCAACGCCACCTGCCGCGTCAACTCCGCGCGCAGATTGCCCCGCGCCTGCAGGTAGATCGCCTGGTAAATCGTCTCGTGCGACACCCACATCTTCGGCATATCCGGGAACTGCGCCCGCAGCCGGGCACTGATCTGCTGCGGCGAATGACGTCGACGCAGCATATCCAGCACCACCTGACGCAACGGCCCGTCAACAGCCAACCGCGGCACCCGCCCGGACCGGTTATGCCGCAGAAACGACGCCCACTGCGCCATCAACGGCTGATACCGCTGCCCATAGCGCTCGAACCGACCCACCTCCCGCGAGATCGTCGACACCGACCGCTCCAACCTGCCCGCGATCGACCGCAACGACTCACCCGCAGCCCGACCCAACCCGATCTGTTCCCGCTCCAGCGG
>NZ_JBICSN010000032.1:0-1027 GCF_043197115.1 Micromonospora sp. NPDC049275 | reverse complement strand
CTAGGCCGTGTTTCGTAGGGCGTTGATGTTGGGGCGTGGCGGTGGTCGCTAATTGAAGAGGTCTCCGGTAGTTGGTTCAGCGACCAAGCTAGAACTTCACACCGGAGACCTCGTGCCGAGCGTAACGGCAGTGAGGCGACATGACCTGACCGACGTGCAGTGGGCGGCGTTGGAGCCGTTGCTGCCTGCCGGAATGGGTCATGCTCGGCCGCGCAGATGGACCATGAGACTGATCATCGACGGGATCCGGTGGCGGGTCCGGACCGGATCGCCGTGGCGCGACGTGCCTGCGGAGTACCCGCCGTGGCAGACCTTGTATCGATGGTTTCGGCGGTGGCAGCGTGACGGTGTCTGGGCGCAGATTCTCACCTCGTTGCAGGCCCGCGCGGACGCGGCGGGGTTGGTCGGCTGGACGGTGAGCGTGGACTCGACCATCAGCCGCGCCCACCAACACGCGGCGGGAGCCCGCCGCGACGGCCGGGCGCAGAAGGAGCCTCCTGGTGGTGTGCAGGCCGAGCCGGCAGATCACGGGCTCGGCCGGTCGAGGGGCGGCTGGAGCACCAAGACCCATCTGGCCTGCGAGCAGGGCCGCAAACTGATGGCCCTGGTGGTGACCGCCGGACAGCGTGGTGACAGCCCACAGTTCATCCCCGTGTTGGCCAAGGTCCGCATCCCCAGAGCCGGTGGTGGCCGGCCACGCACCCGCCCCGACACCGTGCTGGCCGACAAGGCGTACACGTCCAAGGCCAACCGCGCCCACCTGCGATCCCGGGGCATCCGCGCGTGCATCCCGAGCAAGGCTGACCAGGACGCGCACCGCAAGGCCAAAGGATCCCAAGGCGGACGTCCGCCCGCCTTCGACCCCGACGTCTACCGCCTGCGTCACGCCGTGGAGTGCGGCATCAACCAGCTCAAACAACACCGCGCCATGGCCACCAGATACGACAAACTCGCCGTGCGCTACGAAGCCACCCTCACCATCGCCGCCATCAACCAATGGCTTCGTGCCCTACGAAACACGGCCTAG
>NZ_JBICSN010000031.1:0-1535 GCF_043197115.1 Micromonospora sp. NPDC049275 | reverse complement strand
ACTTGCGTTTTAACGTGTGTGGGGTTTTTTGATCACGGGGTGTCGTGGTGCGGGGCCTCGTGGTGTGCCTTTGGGGCGGCCGGGGCCGGGGTGGAAGTTTCTTCTGGGTTTGGCGGGTGTGCCGATGGTGGCGTGGAGGTGAGGAAATCCGCTGCGGACGCGGCCGGGGGTGAGTCGGTGGGCTGGTTGGCGGGGTTGCCAGGGTAGGCGTAGGCCGGCGGTGTGGGGTTTGGCTAGGCGCAACTGGGTCAGTGCGGTGAGGATCAGCCAGGTCCAGCGGTCGGCTTGTTCGGGATGGCGGATGGTGGGCGCGAGCCAGCCGAGGTGGGTTTTGGCGTATTTGAAGGTGTGTTCGATGTCGAAGCGTCGCAGGTAGGCCCGCCAGCAGGTGTCCAGGTCGGTGGGTTGTCCGGTGTGCCAGAGCCACAGGGTGTGGGTGGCGCCGTTGCGTCGGGGTGGGTTCTGGATGTGCACGCGGATGATGGTGGCCTCGACGATCGGGGTGCGGGCCAGGTGTTGGTAGCGTCCGCCGGCGGACTGGCCGTAGAGCGCGGGGTGCAGTCGATGCCAGGCGGTGACCCGCACGTGGCCGTAGTGCGGGTCGTGGGTGTGATGTTCGGCGTCGGGCGTCGCCCAGGTGCCGGGGTCGGTGAGGGCGAACCTGGCGCCGTGGCGGGGGGTGGGGCCCTTCTGCCCGGGTCGGCGTGGGCCGGGGTCGCGGTAGAACACGCGATCGGCGCGCAGCCGCACCAGCAGCGAGGCCCGGGGTCCGGGAGTCTCCTGCTGCCACAGCAGCCAGGACAACGCGACCGGGTCATAGCCGGCGTCGAGGACGAACAGCGGCGGCGCGTCGGTATGACCCAGCCGTTCCACGCAGGCGCGGATCTGCTCGCCGGCCTGAGTGGCCACGTCCGCCTGCGGCGGGACCCGCACCGCCTGCAACGGCGCCGTCCACGAGTCGCGCTGCCCCGACAGCTGCACTAGCCACTGATACTGCCAACCAGGCACGAACGGCCTGCCGTTGGTGTGCCGCATGCTGTGATGCACCCACCCCCGCTGCGGACTGGACTTCGCATACGGACGCGCCCACGAACTCAGATCCAGCGCGAACCACAACGGCCAGTCCTGCCGACGGTGCGCCATCACCGCGTCCTGGACCGCCTCGACGTCGATGACACCATCCGCGAGCGCCGCGTAGGCCGACCCGTGACCCCTGCCGAACACCGGCGACAAACTCAACTCAGCCACCGTATGCACCCGTCCAGGAGCACATAACACCGCATCCACCAACCCGAACAAGGCATCAGCCCGACGGGTGAAACACCCGTAAACCCTGTTGCGGAACCACTGGAGATCCTCAACTCCCGGGGTGCCCCCGCGCGAGGGCACCACCGCGTCATGCACAATCACAGGCACGGCCACCGTCTCTTGTCGATTTCTTCGCAGAACCGATCTTGAGACGGTGGCCGCTTTACGTCACGTCGCCACGCCGGTCACCACCACACCCGGCGACCCGCCACCTTAAAACGCAAGTA
>NZ_JBICSN010000030.1:0-3743 GCF_043197115.1 Micromonospora sp. NPDC049275 | reverse complement strand
CTAGCACAGGTGGTTGGCAAGTCCGACCTCCGTGACCAGCCGACGATGATTGTGATGCCTACTCGGGCGCGGGTCTCCGCACCCGAGTAGGCCACGATCCATCCCGGTGAGGCGTCGCGTCCGGGTCAGGCTCGGGGCGACGGCTGAGCTCATCGCACCAGGCCGCCCCAGGGGCGTCCTTCCGCTCCCGGAAGCCGAGTCGTTTTCATGCGCTCGTCGATCTCGGCGAGTTGCGCCTCGGTCGGGTTCGGGCCGAGCCGGCCGAGCTCCTCGAAGAGCTTCTCGTTACCGGCCGGCGCGCTGATGAACAGGACTTTCCCGCCGGTCCGTGTGACGAAGGTGTGGTAGGCCCCGCGGGGCACGACCACTGTCGTGCCGGGTCCGCCGGAGAACTCGGCGTCGCCCACCCGGAACTGGTACTCCCCCTCCAGGACGAACATGACCTTCATGAAGTCGTGGTGGGCGTGGGGAGGGTTCTCGGTGATCACGTCGTGGTGGAACAGGAATGCACCGAGGGCCTCACCGACCTCGGCGCCCCGCACCAGGATCTCCGGCCGATGCGGACCGTTGAGCTGAATCAGCTCTCCCTCCCCGGGTGCGACAGCCCAGCCGTCAGGACCCCAGTCGGCTTTCGTAGCCATCGTTGCTTCCCCCTTGCTTCAGGTGTTGTGACGAGGCGATGGAGATCGCCGCCGTCAACAGACAGTTCCCCGGGTCTCGGGGCGACGCGAAATGACCGCCCGACCCAGGTTGGTCGTGGCGATCCGTACGTGCTCGAAGTCTTCGGCCGTCGCCTCTGCCTTCAGGTCCTCGGCGGTACGGGCGAACGGCACGTTCCAGCCGGCAAAGACAAGCCTGCTCCTGTTCGATCAAGATGCCACCCGGCTTGAGCGCACGCCTGACCATTCGTAGCGTGTCCGCGCGGGTCTCGGCCGGAAAGAACGGCTGGGCCCAGAAACAGGCGTCGAATCCCTCCGATTCCTCGAACTCCCGGGCGTCGATGGCGTCGAACGAGACAGCTAGTCGGTTGTCCTCCATGCCGGTGAACGCGGCCAATTCAGAAGATGTCCGCGGGCGACTCAGGAATGTCAGCCGGCCACGCTCGTGCGCTGCGGTCAGCAACGCCAATGCCTGCGCTCCGTGCGCCCAGGCGGAGATTCGCGCCTCGCCAGCTCTGGCGAGCTGGCTGCGTTCGACGGAGTCGGGCGGCTGATCAGTAGAGGGTTGAGTGTCTGTCATGTCACGCCAGCCTTCCCTGACACAGCGGTCCTGCCCTGGCTGGCCGGCCAGCTCGATGTGCTTCTCCACAGTCTCGTCGGGCGTCGTGAGCTGCGCCCGCAGGTTCGACTGATCGACTGCTTTCAGCAGAGGGTCGGCGTACTCGGGCGGCGGCACTCGTTCACTCGGCAAGCCACTCGTCGTCCGGGCTTTCCTCCTGAAAGCTAGCGACGCGGTGTTGACAGACACTTGATCAAGACCGGTAAATTCCCTGATCCTCGCCGGCGTCTCGTTCATCGCTCTCTGCGTCGGTGGTGACCATGCCGCGCGGGAAGCCCTGGTAGGTCTTCAGTGATCCGTTCCGCGTAGTACAGCAGCGGCGGACAAGGATCTTCCGACGGCAGGGTGCGGACGTGCATGCCCACGAGCGGGCGGTGGCAGCACGTCGCGGCTGTTCGCGGTCCGGACTGGCAGTTACCCAGACTCCGGACCAGTCGTGGTGGCTGGCCTACCTCGACACCGCCGCCCACGACATCGTCCTCCCCCACGCCCCGAGGGTGCTCCGCTATTGGAACCGGCCGTACGTGACGGCCCACGCCGGAGGGCCGCGGCGAGGCGTGACGGGGACTACCCTCGCCACTTCTCGGCGGGTCGGCAACCGCTTGTCGGTGTGCCGTAGATCCGCTTCCCGTCCGGGCCCGCAAAGCAATGTTCCAGTTCGTCTTCGGCCTGGAACAGCGGGCGCCTGTCGATCTCCGTTCCCTCGGCGTCGTAGCTGACCAGTTCAGGATCGACGCCGGCAGTGAGGCGAGCGTCGCTGGTCATCAGGCCGAAAGCTCCCCCGGAGAGCCGGGCCGCTGTGGTGTGGCCGTCGCCGTGGTCGAGTACGAGTCGGTGGACCCGCCCGCTGACCCGGCCGCTGACAATGACGTCCCCGCCGTCGGCCTCGGTGGAGGTCAGCAGCAGTCGCTGCACCGGCCCGGGCAGCCACTCACCGTGCGGCCAGGGATCGGTGACACCCCCGCCGGACTCACGATCCGTTCCCGGCGACTCGACGTCACAGGTGGCGTAGCCGACGTCGTTCATGAACAACACCAGCGCGCGGTGACCTCGCTCCATGGCCACCGCCAGGTCGGCCAGTGACACCGGGACGGTTTGCTCACTCGGGTTCTGCCGCGTCTGACGTCGCGGGGAGTTCCACTGCAGGCACCGCTCGGCCGCATCCCGCAGCGTCGGCGACAACTCACCCGATCCCATGGCCAGCACCTGCACAGGCGAGCGGTCCGGACGCTGCCACACCACCGCCGCGACACCGGACACCATGGCCAGCAGCACCACCCCCGCCACGGCGACTCGCAGTCGTGGCGTACGAGCTGGGCGCGGGCGCACAGAACCGAGGATCCGGGCCCGCATCGCGTACGCCGCCTTCGGCGGCAGGTCCCGCTCCGCGGGTAGGTCGAGAATGTTGTTCACCGCTCCCCCTCCTGAATCTCCTCGGGCAGCAGCCGCGCCAGGCGACTGCGCGCCCGACTCACCCGCGACCGCACCGCCACCTCACTGATGCCCAACACGGCCGCCGCGTCCGGGTACGACACACCGGACCACAGGCACAACGCCACCGCCTCCCGCTCGGCCGGCGGCAAACCACGGACCACATCGAGGACCTCGGTCATCCGCCGCTCGTCGTCCAGCCGCGCGGAAACCTCGTCTGCGAGGTCACCATCGGCGTACCGCTCCGCCGGCACACGCCGTAGCAGCGCCAGCCACCGGCGTGCCGACCGCCACTCGGAGCGGACCGCGTTGGTGGCGACGACCAGCAGCCACGGCAACGCCGAGCCGTCCACCAGGCGGGCGTCGTGCCGGCGGCGCCACGCAACGAGGAACGTCGCCTGGGTGACGTCCTCGGCCGTCGACCACGACCCGGTCAGCCGGAACGCATGGTTGTAGACCGGACGGGAATACCGGTCAAAGAGCCAACCGAACGCAGATTCGTCACCGGCGACGATCGAGATCCACAGTTCCTCGTCCGACGGCCGTACCTGATGCCTCACACCCCACTATGGCCGCCCACGCCGACTCTGTTGCAGCTCACGACGCACCTCTCGAACGGAGGTGGCGCACAAACAGCGCGCGGGACCCGCCCAGGCCATGGATGCGACCCGCTGCCTGGTATGTGGATCTGACGGTGTTTCCGGCCTGACCTGCCGGGCGAGCGCTTCCCAGCCGCTGAACCTACTAACCAAGATCGCCGGAAACACCGTCAGCGAGACAGCCCCGGCGGGTGACGGCTAGGTAGGTCGGGCGGTTGTCCAGGCCGTAGTGCCGGACCATGTCGGTGGCTCAGCTGCGTCCTGGCTCACCTACGGGTGGCGAGCGGACCGGATCCGCGTCTGTCCGAACCGACAGCTCGCGTCCCACCGTGATCGAATCGCGGCCGACTCGGAGGCACAAACCGTGCCCCCGAGTCGGCCGCGACAATCGGCAGCCCGTTACCGGCGGCCGAACGTGACACTCATCTCTGCTAC
>NZ_JBICSN010000029.1:2937-5270 GCF_043197115.1 Micromonospora sp. NPDC049275 | reverse complement strand
GGCTGGTTGGGATTCCTTTGGCAACATTTGTTTGTTGTCAGGATGCTGTTCAACTAATTTTTTGTTGGAGAGTTTGATCCTGGCTCAGGACGAACGCTGGCGGCGTGCTTAACACATGCAAGTCGAGCGGAAAGGCCCTTCGGGGTACTCGAGCGGCGAACGGGTGAGTAACACGTGAGCAACCTGCCCCAAGCTTTGGGATAACCCCGGGAAACCGGGGCTAATACCGAATATTACTTCTGGCCGCATGGCTGGGGGTGGAAAGTTTTTCGGCTTGGGATGGGCTCGCGGCCTATCAGCTTGTTGGTGGGGTGATGGCCTACCAAGGCGACGACGGGTAGCCGGCCTGAGAGGGCGACCGGCCACACTGGGACTGAGACACGGCCCAGACTCCTACGGGAGGCAGCAGTGGGGAATATTGCACAATGGGCGGAAGCCTGATGCAGCGACGCCGCGTGAGGGATGACGGCCTTCGGGTTGTAAACCTCTTTCAGCAGGGACGAAGCGAGAGTGACGGTACCTGCAGAAGAAGCACCGGCCAACTACGTGCCAGCAGCCGCGGTAAGACGTAGGGTGCGAGCGTTGTCCGGATTTATTGGGCGTAAAGAGCTCGTAGGCGGCTTGTCGCGTCGACCGTGAAAACTTGGGGCTCAACCCCAAGCCTGCGGTCGATACGGGCAGGCTAGAGTTCGGTAGGGGAGACTGGAATTCCTGGTGTAGCGGTGAAATGCGCAGATATCAGGAGGAACACCGGTGGCGAAGGCGGGTCTCTGGGCCGATACTGACGCTGAGGAGCGAAAGCGTGGGGAGCGAACAGGATTAGATACCCTGGTAGTCCACGCTGTAAACGTTGGGCGCTAGGTGTGGGGGACCTCTCCGGTTTCCTGTGCCGCAGCTAACGCATTAAGCGCCCCGCCTGGGGAGTACGGCCGCAAGGCTAAAACTCAAAGGAATTGACGGGGGCCCGCACAAGCGGCGGAGCATGCGGATTAATTCGATGCAACGCGAAGAACCTTACCTGGGTTTGACATGGCCGCAAAACCTCCAGAGATGGGGGGTCCTTCGGGGGCGGTCACAGGTGGTGCATGGCTGTCGTCAGCTCGTGTCGTGAGATGTTGGGTTAAGTCCCGCAACGAGCGCAACCCTCGTTCGATGTTGCCAGCGCGTTATGGCGGGGACTCATCGAAGACTGCCGGGGTCAACTCGGAGGAAGGTGGGGATGACGTCAAGTCATCATGCCCCTTATGTCCAGGGCTTCACGCATGCTACAATGGCCGGTACAATGGGCTGCGATACCGTGAGGTGGAGCGAATCCCAAAAAGCCGGTCTCAGTTCGGATCGGGGTCTGCAACTCGACCCCGTGAAGTCGGAGTCGCTAGTAATCGCAGATCAGCAACGCTGCGGTGAATACGTTCCCGGGCCTTGTACACACCGCCCGTCACGTCACGAAAGTCGGCAACACCCGAAGCCGGTGGCCCAACCCTTGTGGAGGGAGCCGTCGAAGGTGGGGCTGGCGATTGGGACGAAGTCGTAACAAGGTAGCCGTACCGGAAGGTGCGGCTGGATCACCTCCTTTCTAAGGAGCACCTTCCGACGAAAGTCGGTAAGGAGCCCGCACTGCCCGACTGTGGTGGTGGGGTGCTCGAATGGCGGAGACACTGGCAAGTTTTGCCCTGGCAACGGCCGGCGGCGCCTAGTACAGCCACTCTTTCGGGTGTGGTGGGAACGGATGCTTCTGGTGCGGCTGGGGGAGGATGTAAGCACCCTGTTGGGTCCTGAAAGAACAACCGGTGGTTGTTTCTTTCGGAGACTTGGCCAGCCTCCCGTTGTGGGGGCTGGAAGTCTGCCAGGCATGGCCTGGCCTCGCATACCGCCGATCGAGGATCGGGTTTGGTGTGGGGCGGATCGGGTTGTGGGTTGGTCGTTTGTTGAGAATTGCACAGTGGACGCGAGCATCTTTGTGGTCAAGTTGTCAAGGGCGAACGGTGAATGCCTTGGCACCAGGAGCCGATGAAGGACGTGGGAGGCCGCGATAGGCCTGGGGGAGCTGTCAACCAAGCTGTGATCCCAGGGTGTCCGAATGGGGAAACCTGGCACCAGTCATGTGGTGTCACCCACACCTGAACACATAGGGTGTGTGGAGGGAACGCGGGGAAGTGAAACATCTCAGTACCCGTAGGAAGAGAAAACAAATTTAGTGATTCCGTGAGTAGTGGCGAGCGAAAGCGGATCGAGGCTAAACCGGCTGCGTGTGATACCTGTCAGGGGTTGCGTGGTCGGGGTTGTGGGACCCTGCTAAACAAGCTGACACTTGTTTGAGAAGTTACAAAGTT
>NZ_JBICSN010000029.1:1529-2840 GCF_043197115.1 Micromonospora sp. NPDC049275 | reverse complement strand
AGAGTCCGGTAGGTGAAAGTTGCTGACCTTCTGTGGGTGTTCCCGAGTAGCGGCGGACCCCTGAAATCTGCCGTGAATCTGCCAGGACCACCTGGTAAGCCTAAATACTTCCTGGTGACCGATAGCGGACAAGTACCGTGAGGGAATGGTGAAAAGTACCCCGGGAGGGGAGTGAAATAGTACCTGAAACCGTTCGCCTACAATCCGTCGGAGCCTTGCGGGGTGACGGCGTGCCTTTTGAAGAATGAGCCTGCGAGTTAGTGGCATGTGGCGAGGTTAACCCGTGTGGGGGAGCCGTAGCGAAAGCGAGTCTGAATAGGGCGATTCAGTCGCGTGTCCTAGACCCGAAGCGGAGTGATCTAGCCATGGGCAGGCTGAAGCGCGGGTAAGACCGCGTGGAGGGCCGAACCCACCAATGTTGAAAAATTGGGGGATGACCTGTGGTTAGGGGTGAAAGGCCAATCAAACTCCGTGATAGCTGGTTCTCCCCGAAATGCATTTAGGTGCAGCGTCGCGTGTTTCTTGCCGGAGGTAGAGCACTGGATGGTCTAGGGGGCCCACAAGCTTACCGAAATCAGCCAAACTCCGAATGCCGGTAAGTGAGAGCGCGGCAGTGAGACTGCGGGGGATAAGCTTCGTAGTCGAGAGGGAAACAGCCCAGATCACCAGCTAAGGCCCCTAAGCGTGTGCTAAGTGGAAAAGGATGTGGGGTCGCATAGACAACCAGGAGGTTGGCTTAGAAGCAGCCACCCTTTAAAGAGTGCGTAATAGCTCACTGGTCAAGTGGTTCCGCGCCGACAATGTAGCGGGGCTCAAGCACACCGCCGAAGCTGTGGCATTCACATTTTATCCTCGCTTGGACTTGATTCCTTGTGCAGGTGTGTGGATGGGTAGGGGAGCGTCGTGCCGCGAGTGAAGCAGCGGGGTGACCCAGTTGTGGACGCGGCACGAGTGAGAATGCAGGCATGAGTAGCGAAAGAAGGGTGAGAAACCCTTCCGCCGGATGACCAAGGGTTCCAGGGCCAGGCTAATCCGCCCTGGGTGAGTCGGGACCTAAGGCGAGGCCGAGAGGCGTAGTCGATGGACAACGGGTTGATATTCCCGTACCCGCGAAAGAGCGTCCCTGATGAACCTCGTTGTGCTAACCACCCGAACTGCTGAGGATCTTCGGATTTGATGTGGGGAGCGTGGGAACCTGATGGGTAGTAGTCAAGCGATGGGGTGACGCAGGAAGGTAGCTGAGCCCGGCCGGTGGTTGTGCCGGGGTAAGCGTGTAGGCCGTGTCGTAGGCAAATCCGCGACACATGTAGG
>NZ_JBICSN010000029.1:0-1435 GCF_043197115.1 Micromonospora sp. NPDC049275 | reverse complement strand
ATAGGCTGAGACGTGATGCCGAGCCGATTCAGGTGAAGTCAGTGATCCTATGCTGCCGAGAAAAGCCTCTAGCGAGTTCTTAGCGGCCCGTACCCCAAACCGACACAGGTGGTCAGGTAGAGAATACCGAGGCGATCGGGCGAACTGTGGTTAAGGAACTCGGCAAATTGCCCCCGTAACTTAGGGAGAAGGGGGGCCGGAGACGTGAAGCCCCGCGCGGGTGGAGCGTTGTATGGCCGCAGAGAGCAGGGGGAAGCGACTGTTTACTAAAAACACAGGTCCATGCGAAGAAGTAATTCGATGTATATGGACTGACGCCTGCCCGGTGCTGGAACGTTAAGGGGACCTGTTAGCTCTTCGGGGCGAAGCGGAGAACTTAAGCGCCAGTAAACGGCGGTGGTAACTATAACCATCCTAAGGTAGCGAAATTCCTTGTCGGGTAAGTTCCGACCTGCACGAATGGCGTAACGACTTCCCCACTGTCTCAACCACAGGCCCGGCGAAATTGCAGTACGAGTAAAGATGCTCGTTACGCGCGGCAGGACGGAAAGACCCCGGGACCTTTACTATAGCTTGACATTGGTACTCGAATTAGCTTGTGTAGGATAGGTGGGAGCCGGTGAAGTCCATACGCCAGTATGGGTGGAGGCAATCTTGAAATACCACTCTGGTTGATTTGGGTATCTAACTTCGGACCGTTATCCGGTTCAGGGACAGTGTCTGGTGGGTAGTTTAACTGGGGCGGTTGCCTCCTAAAGGGTAACGGAGGCGCCCAAAGGTTCCCTCAGCCTGGTTGGCAATCAGGTGTTGAGTGCAAGTACACAAGGGAGCTTGACTGTGAGACTGACAGGTCGAGCAGGGACGAAAGTCGGGACTAGTGATCCGGCACTTGCGAGTGGAAGCGGTGTCGCTCAACGGATAAAAGGTACCCCGGGGATAACAGGCTGATCTTCCCCAAGAGTCCATATCGACGGGATGGTTTGGCACCTCGATGTCGGCTCGTCGCATCCTGGGGCTGTAGCAGGTCCCAAGGGTTGGGCTGTTCGCCCATTAAAGCGGTACGCGAGCTGGGTTTAGAACGTCGTGAGACAGTTCGGTCCCTATCCGCCGTGCGCGTAGGATACTTGAGAAGGGCTGTCCCTAGTACGAGAGGACCGGGACGGACGAACCTCTGGTGTGCCAGTTGTCCCGCCAGGGGCACGGCTGGTTAGCTACGTTCGGAAGGGATAACCGCTGAAAGCATCTAAGCGGGAAGCCTGCTTCAAGATGAGGTATCCCACCCACCTTGGTGGGGTAAGGCCCCCAGCTAGACGACTGGGTTGATAGGCCGGAAATGTAAGCCCGGTAACGGGTTCAGTTGACCGGTACTAATAGGCCGAGGACTTGACTACTAAGCTGCTACGCGTCCACTGTGCAACTCTGAACAAGCGAACAC
>NZ_JBICSN010000028.1:1656-8774 GCF_043197115.1 Micromonospora sp. NPDC049275 | reverse complement strand
GGTTGGGGGTGGGGGGTCGCCCCCCCTCTGCCGGGTACACTCAGTTTTCGCCCCCTCCCTTCTTGGCCCCTTTTTTGTGCTATTTACGTTGTTGTGGGGGGGGGGGGGGGGGGCCCCCCCCCCCCCCCCCCCGACCGCTCACCTCAGACCTCTTCGACCGAGCTCGGCTCGCGCCGGGACAGGTCGATGCCCAGCTCCTCGGCGGCCCGGAACACCTCGTCGTCGGTCTCGCGCATTTCCAGGGCCACACCGTCGCTGGAGAGCACCTCAACGTTGAGGCACAGCGACTGCAGCTCCTTGAGCAGCACCTTGAACGACTCCGGGATGCCCGGCTCCGGGATGTTCTCGCCCTTGACGATGGCCTCGTAGACCTTCACGCGGCCGAGCACGTCGTCGGACTTGATCGTGAGCAGCTCCTGCAGGGCGTAGGCAGCGCCGTACGCCTGCATCGCCCAGCACTCCATCTCACCGAAACGCTGACCACCGAACTGCGCCTTACCACCCAGCGGCTGCTGCGTGATCATCGAGTACGGGCCGGTCGAACGAGCGTGGATCTTGTCGTCGACCAGGTGGTTGAGCTTCAGGATGTAGACGTAGCCGACAGCGATCGGGTCCGGCAGAGGCTCACCGGAACGACCGTCGAACAACTGCGCCTTGCCGGTACGCCCGATCAGCTGCTTGCCGTCCCGGTTGGGCAGGGTCGACTCGAGCAGACCGGAGATCTCCTCCTCGCGGGCACCGTCGAAGACCGGGGTGGCCACGTTGGTGTCACCCTCGGACTCGTGGGCGTCGATCGAGCGGAGCTGGCGCTTCCAGTCGGAGTCGTCACCCTCGACCTTCCACCCGGTCTTGGCGACCCAACCGAGGTGGGTCTCCAGAACCTGGCCGATGTTCATCCGGCTCGGCACACCGAGCGGGTTGAGCACGATGTCGACCGGGGTGCCGTCCTCCAGGAACGGCATGTCCTCGATCGGGAGGATCTTCGAGATGACGCCCTTGTTGCCGTGCCGGCCGGCGAGCTTGTCGCCGTCCTGGATCTTGCGCTTCTGGGCGACGTAGACCCGGACCAGCTCGTTGACGCCCGGCGGCAACTCGTCGCCGTCCTCGCGGGAGAACGTACGCACACCGATGACCGTGCCGGTCTCGCCGTGCGGCACCTTCAGCGAGGTGTCCCGAACCTCACGCGCCTTCTCACCGAAGATCGCGCGGAGCAGTCGCTCCTCCGGGGTCAGCTCGGTCTCGCCCTTGGGCGTGACCTTGCCGACCAGGATGTCACCGGGGACGACCTCGGCGCCGATCCGGATGATGCCGCGCTCGTCGAGGTCAGCGAGCATTTCCTCGCTGACGTTCGGGATGTCGCGGGTGATCTCCTCCGGACCGAGCTTGGTGTCCCGGGCGTCGACCTCGTGCTCCTCGATGTGGATCGAGGTGAGCACGTCCTGCTGCACGAGGCGCTGCGACAGGATGATCGCGTCCTCGTAGTTGTGGCCCTCCCAGCACATGAACGCCACCAGCAGGTTGCGTCCGAGCGCCATCTCGCCCTCGTCGGTGCAGGGACCGTCGGCGATGACCTGACCGGCCTCGACGCGGTCGCCCTCGAAGACGACAGGCTTCTGGTTGACGCAGGAGCCGGCGTTGGAGCGGCGGAACTTGTGCAGCAGGTACGTCCGGCGGTGGCCGTCATCCTGGTGGATGGTGACGTAGTCGGCGCAGAGATCCTCGATCACACCGCCGACCTCGGCGACCACCACGTCGCCGGCGTCGACCGCGGCCCGGTACTCCATGCCCGTACCCACGAGCGGCGCCTCGGCCTTGACCAGCGGCACCGCCTGGCGCTGCATGTTCGCGCCCATCAGTGCCCGGTTGGCGTCGTCGTGCTCGAGGAACGGAATCATGGCGGTCGCGACCGAGGTCATCTGCCGGGGCGAGACGTCCATGTAGTCGACGGCACCGGGGACGACGTCCTCGGTCTCGCCGCCCTTACGACGGCAGAGCACCCGCTCCTCGGCGAACGTGCCGTCCGCCTTCAGTCGCGCGTTGGCCTGGGCCTTGACGAACCGGTCCTCCTCGTCCGCGGTCAGGTAGTCGATCTGGTCGGTGACCCGACCCTCGACGACCTTCCGGTACGGCGTCTCGATGAAGCCGAACGGGTTGACCCGGGCGAAGGTGGACAGCGCGCCGATCAGGCCGATGTTCGGGCCTTCCGGCGTCTCGATCGGGCACATCCGGCCGTAGTGGGACGGGTGCACGTCGCGGACCTCGAAGCCGGCCCGCTCCCGGGACAGACCACCCGGGCCGAGCGCGCTCAGCCGACGCCGGTGGGTCAGGCCCGCCAGCGGGTTGGTCTGGTCCATGAACTGGGACAGCTGCGACGTCCCGAAGAACTCCTTGATCGCCGCCACCACCGGGCGGATGTTGATCAGGGTCTGCGGGGTGATCGCCTCGACGTCCTGCGTGGTCATCCGCTCGCGGACGACCCGCTCCATGCGGGAGAGGCCGACCCGAACCTGGTTCTGGATCAGCTCACCCACGGTGCGCAGGCGACGGTTGCCGAAGTGGTCGATGTCGTCGGCCTCGTAGCCGTCCTCACCGGCGTGCAGCCGGCACAGGTACTCCACGGTGGCGACGATGTCGTCCTCGGTCAGCGTGCCGGTGGTGATCGGCACGTCGACTTCGAGCTTCTTGTTGAACTTGTAGCGCCCGACCTTGGCGACGTCGTACCTCTTCGGGTTGAAGAAGAGGTTGTCGAGCAGGGTCTGGGCGTTCTCGCGCGTCGGCGGCTCGCCAGGGCGCAGCTTGCGGTAGATGTCGAGCAGAGCCTCGTCGGCGCCGGCGATGTGGTCCTTCTCGAGCGTGGTCATCATCAGCTCGGACCAGCCGAACTTCTCACGAATCCGCTCGGCCGACCATCCGATGGCCTTGAGCAGGACCGTGACGGCCTGCCGACGCTTGCGGTCGATGCGAACGCCGACCGTGTCGCGCTTGTCGATGTCGAACTCCAGCCAGGCACCCCGACTCGGGATGACCTTGACGCTGGAGAGGTCGCGGTCGGAGGTCTTGTCCGGCTGCTTGTCGAAGTACACGCCCGGGGACCGGACGAGCTGGCTGACCACGACGCGCTCGGTGCCGTTGATGACGAAGGTGCCCTTGGGCGTCATCATCGGGAAGTCACCCATGAACACCGTCTGGCTCTTGATCTCGCCAGTGGTGTTGTTGGTGAACTCCGCGGTCACGAAGAGCGGAGCGCAGTAGGTCAGGTCCTTCTCCTTGCACTCCTCGATCGAGGCCTTGACCTCGTCGAAGCGCGGCGCCGAGAAGGAAAGTGACATGGTGCCGGAGAAGTCCTCAATGGGACTGATCTCTTCAAGGATCTCCGCGAGACCCGAGCGTGCGTGCGGGTCGTCCGCCGACCGGCCCTGCCAAGCCTCGTTGCCGACGAGCCAGTCGAAGGACTCGTTCTGGATGGCAAGGAGGTTGGGGACCTCGAGGTGTTCGGTGATCCTGCCGAATGAAACTCGGCGGGGAGCGAATGCGCTCGACGTACGACTGGTCTTCGCAGGGCGGGAAGCTGCCAAGATGCGTCCTTCCGAGGACCGGTGCTGCAGAACGGCTGGTACGCGTGCACTCCAATGACCCCACCAGAAATATCCGTAAACGGACATTTCCGAGCAGGGGTCAAGTCGGAAGGCAGCGCAAACTAGCAGTGTAGCCGAGAGGCTAACCGCTGTCCAGCCCACCCCGCAGGTCGTTCGCGGAACGCGCCTCGGCCCCCGTGAACCGGGGTCTGCCGGGCCGCTCAGAACGCAACGTCCCCACTGGGCCGCTCGGGTTGCCGCGGCTGATGGTGCCGCCGCTGTCATTACCCACGTCGTGGCCGTCGCAAGCGCGGTGTCTTGCTGGTGTTCAGCGTGCCTGGCAGCCCGGGGCCGCGTCAAGGGCCGGTATCCGGGTCGTCGGTTCTTTCCCACCTGAGGGCGACCGGGGCCGCTCGTCCGGTGGGCAGGCATCGACCAACGACGCCCAGCTCAGGACGGTTGTCGCCCGATCCACGAAACACGGCGGGCAGTGATCCGTGTCGGATCACCGCCCGCCGCGACGCGATCGTGTCCCAGCTCACCGAGCCGGGGATACGCGCAGGTGAAGCGTCAGGTCACTTGAGGGTGACCTTGGCGCCCTCACCCTCGAGCTTGGCCTTCGCCTTCTCGGCGGTCTCCTTGTTGACCTTCTCCAGGATGGCCTTCGGCGCGGACTCGACCGCGTCCTTGGCCTCCTTGAGGCCCAGGCCGGTCAGCTCACGCACGACCTTGATGACCTGGATCTTCTTGCCACCGTCAGCCTCGAGGACGACGTCGAACTCGTCCTTCTCCTCCTCGGCCGGGGCGGCAGCGCCACCGGCGCCACCGCCGGCAGCGGCAACCGCGACCGGAGCGGCGGCGGTGACCTCGAAGGTGTCCTCGAACTGCTTCACGAACTCGGAGAGCTCGATCAGCGTCATCTCCTTGAACGCGTCGAGCAGCTCGTCGGTGCTGAGCTTCGCCATATCTGGCGTCCTTTCTAAAGGTTGTCTATGAACGTGGGTGCGCCGCGCGGCCTCAAGCCGCCTCGGCGCCCTCCTGCTCGCGCTTCTTGTCCGCCAGGGCGGCCGCCGCGCGGGCGGCCTTGGAGAGCGGAGCCTGGAACAGGGCCGCGGCCTTGCTCAGGTTGCCCTTCATCGCGCCGGCCAGCTTGGCCAGCAGCACCTCGCGGGACTCCAGGTCGGCGAGCTTCGTGACCTCGGCCGCGGAAATGGCCCGGCCCTCGAAGACGCCGCCCTTGATGACGAGCTTCGGGTTGGCCTTCGCGAAGTCGCGAAGCCCCTTCGCCGCCTCGACGACGTCGCCCGAAACGAAAGTCAGCGCGGTAGGACCGGTGAACAGCTCGTCGAGGCCGTTGATGCCCGCGTCCGTCGCGGCACGCTTAGCCAGCGTGTTCTTCGCGACCGTGTAGCTGGTCTCGGCGCCGAGCGAGCGCCGCAGCTGGGTGAGCTGGGAAACCGTCAGACCGCGGTACTCGGTCAGCACGGTGGCGCCCGCGTTGCGGAAGCTCTCGGTCAGCTCAGCGACGGCCGTGGCCTTGTCGGCCCGGATCGGCTTGTCCGCCATGTCCCTCCTCTCTCGTTACTCGAGGCTGGTCCCCGATGCGGCCGAAGCCGGAGCGGGGGCGGAGGCGACGCGACAACGAAAAAACCCCGGCGCAGGGCGCACGGGGCGAGGGCCGGCGGATCAACACAGTCGGCGGACCATGTTCACTGCCGAGTTACGCTTGCCGCCCTACGCGGGTCGCCCGTTGTCGCGGGACCTTCGACCGTGCCGGAGCACGGTGACCAGCGGTCTCTGGGTGGTTCATCCTCCGCAGTAATGCGGACGATGTTTGAAGAGTACGCGGCCGCGTGACCAGCACCAAATCGGCCCTGGTGAGCCGAGTCACAGTCAGCCCTGGGCCCGCCGGCGCCACAGGTAGCCGCCGACCGCGGCGGCGCTCCACGCCAACGCCCAGAGCGTGAGCCCGAGCACTGTCAGCGCGGCGGCGTCACCCGCTGTCGTCCGGGCGGTGGCCATGATCGGCGGCACCAGCCAGGGGGCCACGGAACCCCGCAGACCGAGAGCCACCGCGCCGACACCGCCGAGGGCCAGCACCGCCACGCCGTACGCGGCACCGCCCACCGACGCCCGGCTGGCCAGCGCGCCGAGGGCGACCGCCGCCGGTACGGCGAGCAGGTGCGCCCACAGCCCCAGTGCGATGCCGACGGGCACCGACCGGTCCCCCGGCTCGACCGGGCCGGTGACCCCGCCCACCAACCACGGGAAGACAAGCGCGACCGCCACCGCGACCAGCGCCGCCACACAGGCCGCCAGGAGCCCGGCCAGGCGTTCCCGGGCCACCCCGACCGTCACCTGGGCGAGCCGGCGCTGCACGTCCGGCTCGATGTCCAGAAGGATCTTGGTCTGCCAGGCGAGCACCGGGAAGAGCACCACCGCCGAGACGCCGTACGCCTCCGCCGGCTGGGCCCGGCCGCCGCCGTAGAGCGTGCCGAGCACGACGAGACCCGCGAGCAACGGCGCCAACGCCCGACCGGTCCGTAGGAAACCCGCCAGCCGCATCCGTACCAGGGCGCTCATCGGGGCTCCCCCGCTGCCTGCTCGACGGCGTCCGTGCCCTCGGGCTGATCGGGAGCCGGCGGAATTGACGGGGCCGTGGGGCGAGCCTGCGGTGCGGTGCTGGAGGCGTCGGCGCGTACTCGAAGAATCTGGTGGCCCTCGGCGCGCAACCGGGCGACGGTGCTGGCGACCCGCGCGGCTGGCACCGCGACCTCGACCACCGCGATGGCGTCGTCGGTCGGCGCGGTCTCCTCGGTCAGCGTGCCGGCGGCCACCGCCCAGCGGCGCGCGGCCGGCAGCCGGACCGTCTCCCCGCGGTGGTCGCTCACCAGGACCGTGCCGCCGTCGGCCAGCACCTCGTCGATCAGCCCGGGAACCAGCTCGCGGGTCGCCGCGTCGAGACCCTCCCACGGCTCGTCGAGCACCAGCAGGCCGGGCGGTCGCAGCATGGCCTGGGCGAGACCCACCTTCTGCGCGGTGCCCTTGGACAACTCCGGAAGTCGCACCGAGCTGAACGCGCCCAGGCCCAGCCGCTGCGTCCAGGTCGCCACCGCCTCGTCGGCGGCCGACCGCCCCAACCCGGCCACGCGGGCCATGCCGGTCAGATAGCGGGAGACGGTGAAGGGCTGGTCGGCCGGGAATCGCTCCGGCACCCAGCCCACCCGGGCCGGCCGGTCGACGACGCGGCCCCGGCTCGGCCGCAGCACCCCGGCGGCCGCCTGGAGCAGCGTGGACTTGCCCACCCCGTTGCGGCCGAGGACGACCGCGACCTCACCCGGACCGATCTGCACGTCCACGCCGCGCAGTACCCACGGGCCACGCCTGTGGTACCGCAACCAGACGTTCTCCAGCCGCATGCGGTCGAGCATCCCACACCACAGACGCGCCGGGGGGGGGGGGGGGGGGGGGGGGGGGGGGGGCGGGGCGGGGGGGGGGGGGGGGGGGGGGGCGGGGGGGGGGGCGGGGCGGGGGGGGGGGCGT
>NZ_JBICSN010000028.1:0-1648 GCF_043197115.1 Micromonospora sp. NPDC049275 | reverse complement strand
CGCCCGGCCCGCCCCCCGGCGGCCGGGCGTGGCACCCCCACACCCCCCCCCCCCGGGGCGGCCGGGCCCCCCCCCCCCCCCCCCCCCGGGGGGGGGGCCCCCCCCCCCCCGGGGGCCCCGCCCCGGTACGAGCGAGCTGTCGGCTCAGGCCTCGGCCTGGTCCTCACGGAGGTTCTTCACCAGGTTCGGGTCGACCGGAACGCCCGGACCCATGGTGGTGGTGAGGATGACCTTGCGGAGGTACTTGCCCTTCGCCGCGGACGGCTTGGCGCGCAGCACCTCGTCGAGCACCGCCGCGTAGTTGTCCACCAGCTGGGTCTCCGTGAAGGAGGCCTTGCCGATGATCAGGTGCAGGTTGGAGTGCTTGTCCACCCGGAAGGTGATCTTGCCGCCCTTGATGTCCTGCACCGCCTTGGTGACGTCCATGGTCACCGTGCCGGTCTTCGGGTTCGGCATGAGACCGCGCGGGCCCAGGATCCGCGCGATCCGGCCGATCTTGGCCATCTGGTCCGGCGTGGCGATCGCCGCGTCGAAGTCGAGCCAACCACCCTGGATGCGGGCGACCAGCTCGTCGGTGCCCACCTCGTCGGCACCCGCGGCGGCGGCCTCTTCGGCCTTCGCGCCGCTGGCGAACACGATCACGCGGGCGGTCTTACCGGTGCCGTGCGGCAGGTTGACCGTGCCGCGGACCATCTGGTCCGCCTTGCGGGGGTCGACGCCGAGGCGCATGGCGACCTCGACCGTGGCGTCGAACTTGACGTTGGTGGTCTCCTTGGCCAGCTTCACGGCCTCGGAGGGGGTGTAGAGCTTCGACCGGTCGATGACGTCGGCGGCCTTGCGGTAGCTCTTGCTGCGCTGCATTGCTTGTTACTCCTGTGGTCTCTGGCGGGCCGCTCGGCGCGGGCCCTCCCACGGTCGGGTCGTCGGCAGGGCCGAACGTCAGTCGCTGACGGTGATGCCCATCGACCGGGCGGTGCCGGCGATGATCTTCTCGGCCTGCTCCAGGTCGTTGGCGTTGAGGTCGGCCATCTTCTTCTCGGCGATCTCACGCAGCTGGGCGCGGCTCACCGAGCCGACCTTCTCGGCCTGCGGGACGCCCGAACCCTTCTGCACACCGGCGGCCTTGATCAGCAGCCGGGCGGCGGGCGGGGTCTTCAGCACGAAGCTGAACGACCGGTCCTCGAACACGCTGATCTCGGCGGGGACGATGTCGCCCCGCTGGGACTCGGTCTGCGCGTTGTAGGACTTGCAGAACTCCATGATGTTCACGCCGTGCTGGCCGAGCGCGGGGCCGACCGGCGGCGCCGGCGTGGCCTGGCCCGCCGGCAGCTGAAGCGTGAACGTCTTGACGAGCTTCTTCTTCGGAGGCATGTCACTTCCTGGGGCTTGGAGCTGGGAAAATGCGGCCGTCGCCGCCCTCGGGACGCGCACGGTCAGCGCGGTGCGACAGCGGCGACGTTCAAGAGTAGCGCAGGCCGCAGCCCACTCGTCCGCCGAGGTCGAGAGGGAGGGCGTACGCCGACGTCGGGGGGGGGGCCGGCCCCCCCCCCCCCGCCCGGCACAAAATGGGGAACACGGTTTATTTTTTGTGCACCCCGGGGGGCCCGCCCCCAATCGACACACCAAACCAGATCAGAATCGGGGGGGC
>NZ_JBICSN010000027.1:0-12724 GCF_043197115.1 Micromonospora sp. NPDC049275 | reverse complement strand
GCGTAGCTGGGTACCGCCTGCGGCAGCGGGAAGGTGCCGTTGGAGTCCGAATTACCGGACGCCGACCAGTACGGGAGATCGACCGCCGCCACCGGGTTGAACGCCGCCTGCACCCGCTGGATCTGCGGGTTGCCCCACGGATCGGGCAGATTGTCCGCGCCGTAGACCGGGCGAGTGTTCTCCTCGGTGGTGAAGTCGGTGGTTCGCACTCCGGGCACCACGCTGGCCCAGGCCGACAGCAACGTGTACGGGCGCAGGTCGCTCGCGTCCTTGCCGCGCTTGGCAGCAGTTGCGGTGGCGAACCACGTGAAGCCCTGCTTGGTGCTGCAGGCGGGCCAGATGAACTCGCCCTCGCCGTCCGGACGCCCGGACTGGCGATTCAGGGCCTCGCCGTACCGGCCGACACCGTCCAGGTAGTGGGCGAAGATGGCGAAGTTGGAGTAGGTCATCGCCGGGTACCGGCTGGGCGAGTCCGCGCCCGGGCCGGCGTCGATGCTGATCGGCCGGGTGCCGTCGTTGCCGTTCATCGCCGCGTACAGGTCCTGTTGGAACTGCTGCGAGTCGTTGCTGTTGGAGCTGGGCTCGTTGATCTGGCTCCAGCGGATGATCGCCGGATGGTTGCGGTCGCGCAGGGTCAGCGCACGAGCGTGGGTCACCATGTTGTCGCGTCCGGACACGAAGTCCTGGGAACCACTGCGGATGGCGGTTTCGTCGATGACCATCAGGCCCATCTCGTCGGCCACGTCGAGCATGTACGGGCTGGCCGGTTCCATGTGCATGCGTACCACGTTGTAGTTGAGGCGCTGGTAGTTGTCCACCGCCTGGGGCCAGCCGCCGTTGCCGGACGACGGCGGCAGGAAGCCGGGCAGGGTGTCGTACGCGTCGCCCTTGCCGCCGTAGTTGACCCGGTCGTAGTCGGCGCCCTGCAGGCTGTCGCCACGGAAGTTCACCCGCACGCCGTTGAGGTAGTAGTACTCGCCGTTCTGCGTGCTCTCCCGGAATCCGAAGCGGTACGTGGCGTCACTGGTGCGGCCGTCGTCGGCGGTGGTGTGGATCGCCAGGCGGTGCAGTTGCGCCCGGTATCCGGACCGGTACGGCACATTGGGCCACCAGTACGAGGTGGCGCCGAGGTCCCACGCCACCGGGCCCACCGTGACCTTCGCCGTCGAACGGGCCGCCACCGTCAGGGTCTGCTGTGGCAGCTGCGGGTAGCTGAAAGAGCCCGCGCCGTCGGACGTGAGCGACCCGCTCAGGGTGATCGTTCTCGTCGTGGCCGAGGAGTTGGTCACCGACACGTCGTAGCTGAGGGTGCGGTTCGCCACCGAGGTACGGACGAACGTGTCGCTGACGTACACCGCCGGGTACACCCGCAGGGACGCGGACCGGTAGATCCCCTGCGGTATCGCCTCGGACCAGTCGGCCGCTATGGGGACCAGGTACTTGCCGCCCGACGACTTCAACGCACCGCGGCCCTTCACCTGCACGCTGATCGTGTGGGTGGTGCCCGGCGCCGCGTATGCGCTGATGTCGAAGTTCGACGGGGTGAACGCGGTCGTCTGGGTCGCCACCACCCGGCCGTCGACGGAGAGTGTCGCCTGGTGGTTGACGGCGCCGAACTCGATCCAGGTCGACTGCGGCTGACCCGAGTCCGGCACGGTGATACTGCGCGAGTACACCGCCTCGTTCACGTCGGTGAAGCCCTGCTTGTACCAGCCGCCACCGGGCACCGCGATCGAGGTCGTCCCCCGACCCGCGGGCGTGAAGCTCCACGTCCCGCCCAGGTCGACCGAGGCGAGCGCGGCGTTGCCGGCCGCCACACCGTCAAGTCCGGCGGCGGCGACACCCTGCGTCGCGACCGGCGCGGCCACGGCCGGCCCGGGGGTCGCCAGGGTCAGGCCACCCAGCGTCAGGGGCAGGGTGAGCGCCACGGTCGTGGCCAGCCCCCTGGCCAACGCCGACAATCGGCCGCCCCAGTGGACGTTCGTACGATGCACGGTTACCTCCTGTGACTTACCCGATGGCCTTCGTGACTTCGAGTCAAGGCGCATGTACCGGCAGTAGTCGAATCGATTCGACGATCGACCGACGTCGTCGACCACCCGGGCGGGTGAACACAGCCGACATGTAGATGTGATTAACCGGCAACACCGGCACTGAGTCAAGGATTTCAAGTCATCTATCTTGTGGCAGACCTTGAAATTCCATCAATCCCGACAAAAGCCTCAGCAAAGGTAGGACGAAAGGTGTGTCGGTGCCACCGTCGACGCACCGGTCTCCGACTGAGGTGCCTCGGGATCTCGTCACAACGCGGTACGGTCGCAGCGATCGGATTCCAGGGAGCGCACCTGTCGCTCGGTCCCGGCCACGAAGGACGAGTCCATGTCCACTCTGTACGAGTTTGCCGGCGGCGACGAGGCGCTGCATCGTCTGGAAGAACTTTTCTACACCAAGGTGCTGGACGACCCCGTGTTGCGCAGCGTGTTCCCCGCTCGCCAGCCGGGCCATGTCGAACACCTCACGTGGTTCACCGCCGAGTCCTTCGGCGGCCCCGACAGGTTCACGACCGGACTGGGATTTCAGTACATCATTGACGCCCATCGCCATCTGAAGATCACCGACGAGCAGCGGGAGCGGTTCGTCGCCCTCTATCTCGAAGCGATCGATGAAGCCGGCCTACCGGACGACGGCGCTTTCCGCGCGGCGGTGCGCGAACACCTCGAGTTCGGCGCCCGCGTGGCCCAGCAGAACTCGCACGCCAAGAGCGATGACCAGCTGCATCCGATCCGCGAGGTTCCCGCTTGGACCTGGCCGCAACCGAGGCGGCGGTGATCTGGGCGGCGGGTGCTTCAGGTGTCGCGTCGGCCGGCCGGCGGCAGCATGAACGTGCTGTATCGGGACAGGGTGCCGGTCCAGTCGTCATGGGTGACGTAGGCGACGTAGCCGTCGGGTCGGACGAGGATCTGCGCCGAGCTCGTGATGCCGTAGATGCGGCGCACTCCTGCCGCATCCTTCTCGGCGACCTCGACGGTTTTGAGAGCAGCGCCCGTACCGGGCCATGAGATTTGCGTGAGCGCCGACACTGCGGGCTCCCCGACGGCAATGAGTGTGAAGTGAGCACCGCGAAACGCGTCGAACAGCTGGCCCGGGCGGCCGTCGGTGTCGAGGAAACGAGCGTTGGGTGCGCGGTCACCGGCGAGGACGTTGGGGGACTCCTCGCCGCTGTCGGCAGCCAGAGGACCGCCGCGGTAGTTGAGAGCGAGTTGGCGTTCCTCGTCGCCGCGTTTGACCGCTGCGAGCGGGCGGCTGCTCATCCGGGTGTAGATGTCACTCGACAACCCCAGTACCCGCACGGCGACGGGCTGCCGTTCGGCCTCGTAGGTGTCGAGCAGGTCGTCGGGGGCTCCGGCCAGGACCTGGCCCAGTTTCCAACCGAGGTTGTAGGCGTCCTGCACTCCCGTGTTCAAGCCCTGACCACCGGTCGGCGGGTGTACGTGGGCGGCGTCGCCAACGAGGAAGACGTTCCGGGACCGGTAACGCTGCGCCAACCTGACGTTCGGCCGCCACACCGAGGCCCAGTGCACCTCCGTCACGTGCAGTTTGGAGCCCGCGAACTCGTGAACGAGGCGGTCTACGGCTTCCTGGCCCAGATCTGCCTTCTCGTTCGGACGCAGCTTGAGCATCAGCTGGAACTTGTCGCCGTCGGGCAACGGGCACAGTGCCATGAACCGGCCGTTGCTGCGGGGCCAGATGTGCCACCGGTTGCGGGGCAGGCCGGTCAGGGTCACATCAGCGACGACCATCCGGTCGCTCTCGTCGGTGTCCCCGAGGAAGTCGATGCCCGCGGTACGGCGGACAGCACTGCCGCCTCCATCAGCGCCGACAAGGAAACGGGCGCGGATCCGTTCGGTGCCAGCCGGACCTTCCACGGTGGCGACGACACCGTCCGCATCCTGCTCGTAGGACGACAGCCGGGTCCGATACTCGACCGTGCCGCCGAGTTGCTCGAGACGGCGTTTGATCGCCGCATCAGTCTCGTACTGCGCCACCAGAAGGGTGTTCGGGTGAGGAACATCCTCAGTCGATTTGCGGTGCTTGATCATTACCCAGGGCACGGTGAGGGGGCCGACATGCGCGCCGAGTAGGGGATAGAGCGAACTGCGGGACTGGATTTCGGCCAGGATGCCGAGGTCGTCCAGAACCTCTTGCGTTCGTGGCTGGATCCCTTTGGCCCGAGAGCCTTCGAAGCTGTGGTCGGCGGCGTCGATGACGCGCAGCCGAACACCCCGGCGTTGAAGATCACAGGCCAGCGCGAGCCCGGCCGGGCCGGCCCCGACCACCAGCACGTCGATACGGTCAGTCATTGCCGTCACCTCGAAGCTCCATGGGGTGGGTTTCCTGCTCTACCTCGCCGGCGCAGTACGCGCGAGGTTGTAGACCCGGGCGCGGACCCTGGGGTGGGCGAGGACGACCAGCGGCCCAGGGCCGTGCGCCTGACAGGCGATCGTGCCGCTGCCGACGTCACCTGATCGATCATGTCGATCTCCAGAGCGTCCAGTTCGCCCAGTGGTCAGGGCGACGGGCGTTTCTGTTGAGGGACGATGCCGTCGATGAGGCAGGAGCCAAGGTCGGTGGGGTCACCGGTCGAGCCTGTCAGCGGCCGGTTGTAGACGGCGTCCTTCTCGGGAATGCCCTGTGCCAGAACGAATGGGACGGGATCAGGCATCGCCATCTCCGTGTCCGCCGTGGCGGTCGATCCGTGCGCGAGCGTCTGCAACCAGACGACCACCAGGCCGGCGACACCGAGGGCCAGGAGGAACAGCGTTCGCTGCCACCACGGCACGTTGATGCCGCGTATCGCGACGGCGGCGACGGTTACGAGCGTCGCGAGAAGAACGACTGCGGAAACCCACAACGCGGGGGTGACGGGCCAGGCGCCGAGAGCAGAGGCGCCGAGCAGAACAAAGGGAGCGACGACCGTCACCAACGAGCCCAGCGAGGCCCGCAGCGCGTGGCGCAGCTCCGGACCGTTCAAGAACCGATCGTGTACTGCCAGGTGTGAGAGCGCGTCGGCGGTCAGTGCGGCGACCACGGTCCCGGTGGTCGTGGCGAGCAGAACGAGTGCCGCCGCAAGAGGTGTCCCGGGGTGGGAGGCCACGACGAGAGTGACGGAGAGCGCGGTGAAGGTGACGTAGAGCCCCTCGCGTAGGGAGTCGGTCTGCTGCGCGGGGGTCGCGGCCGGGGTGAACCGGTGGCGTCGAGGGAATTTCCTGTCAGTATTAATGACTACAGCGTAGCCATAAATCCTCGAGCAGGCCAGCGAATCCCCACTGCGATTTCGAACTCCACTGCCGGGGTAGCCGTCGCCGCCCCGGGCGCGCGGGGCGGCGACGGCCCGGCCAGGCACCGGTACGGCGGCACCCGAGGCCAGGGCGGCGACGCCGGAGCTGCGGTCTGCGGCGGTCCCTTGAGTCCGGCAAATCCCCGCATCCACTTCTCCTGGTCCCAGGCGTGTAGCGTCTTCCTACTGTCCTGACCCGAAGGTCGTGGCCTCGAACTCGTGATGGGAGACGCGATCGAATGGACGGGCCGGCCAGGGAAGAACCAAAGCGGCCACGAGGACGTCCCGCCGTCGGTCGCGCCCGCATCATCGAGGCGGCACTCGGCGTCCTCGACGAGGAAGGCGCGGACGCACTCACCTTCCGAGCTGTGGCAAAGCGTCTCTCCTCGAGCACAGCGACGCTCTATCGTCATATCGAAGGCCGCTCTGAGCTGCTCGGGCTTGTCATGGACTACCTTCTTGGCGAAGCTGACGGGCAGATCCGGGCCCAGCTCGGCACGAACGCGAACTGGGACGAGGTCTGCCGCAACTCCGCCAGAATCTCGTACCGGGTCATGTCGAGCCACAACGCCTCAGCGCACCTGTTCACCAACAAATTTCCGCTTGGGCCGAACGGCCTGGTCATCCGGGAACGAATGCTGGCCGCCCTGTTGCAGGCCGGGTTTCCCCCTCTGACGTCCGTGAACACGGTCGCGATGATCTCCCATTACGTGGTGGGGTTCGCGATGCAGAACGACGCTACGGTCAGTCGTTCGTCACTGGAGGACACCTTTCTGGGGAAAGGCGGCGATCGGTACCCCGCCACGGCCTCGGTCGTGCACCTCCTGCCCCGTCCGCTGGACGAGGAATTCGAGTTCGGGCTCGATCTGATTCTCCAAGCTCTGAACAACGGACTCCCGGGTGCCGCGCCTCCGGTGGGGCAGCGACAGCGACCACCACAATCACGCGAGGGTGCATAGGAGGCGACTCCAGGGGGATGGGCCTCAGAAGGTGATCTCCGCGGCGCTGCTCGGCAGCCCGGCGGAGGAGCCGATGAAGAGGTGGTCGGCGTACTCGGCCGGTAGGTGCATCGAGTGGGTCACCCGACCGGCCAGGTCGACCACGAGCAGGCGGTCGTACTCGTCATCACCTGGTCCGAGGACTGGAGCGGGCTGGTCCGATGCCGGTATCCCGCCGGCGTCGTGGACGACGCGGATCAGCAGGTGCCGGTCGTCCGTCCAGCCGATCAGGCCGCCGGAGAGGGGCACCTTGAAGCTGTGCTGGACCGCTCCGGTGACCGGATCGACCACCGTGACGGAGGTCTGCCGCACCCCATCGGAGTACGGCGCCAGCGCCAGTTGCCCGCCGTCCGGGAAGAAGCTGACGCCGTCCAGCGGGCCGCCGCTGGCGGGAACGGTACGCACCACTCTGCCAGCCAGGTCGTAGATGCGGATCCCGGTCACCGTGGCCTCGTCGACAGACGTGGAGAGCGTCAGCGCGAGCCCGTTACTGTCTGGCGTCCAGATCAGGCCGGTGGCCTGGTCGTTCTGCGCGGCCAGGTCGGGCAGTGGGACGAACGTTGTCGTGAGCGTGTCCGAATCCACCAGCACGAAGCCGGGCGTACCCGTGCGCGGCATGTGGGTGAAGAGTATGCGCTGCCCGTCCGGCGACCAGCGTCCGTCGTTCGAATCGCCGGGAAAGCGGGCGTCGCCGGTGCTGCCGGAGTCGGCGATCCACCGTACGTTCCCGCTGGCCCGGTCCAGTACGCCCGCCCGGGTGGGATGGCGCGGACTGTTGTCACCCGTCGCGACCAGCACCTGGCTGCCGTCCGGGGACGGCATGGCATACCGGTATGGCACCCGGTCGTACCGGCCGGTCTTCGGGTTCAGCAGGAGCGAGTACTGAAAGTGCGGGCTCGGATCATCGATTTTCGGATCGCGGATGCCGCTGTACGCGGTCACCACGAGTGGCCTCAGCCCGTTATCGGCGAACTGGTCGCCGGCCGTACCGCTGATCGGGGCGATGACGGCGACCACGCCGATCATGGCGGCGCAGATCGCCGCGGCGAAGCCACCGCCGACGGCCAGCCGGGTGCCCCGTTGCCGGCGGGCGCTGACCAGTGCGGTCTGGGCCAGCCCGACCGGCGCGGGCGCGGTCTCGGCCAGTTCCTCGAAAGCGGACCGGAGCGCGCTGGTGAGGTGCG
Source organism: Micromonospora sp. NPDC049275 (assembly GCF_043197115.1). Classification (NCBI taxonomy): domain Bacteria; kingdom Bacillati; phylum Actinomycetota; class Actinomycetes; order Micromonosporales; family Micromonosporaceae; genus Micromonospora; species Micromonospora sp. NPDC049275. The sequence continues at coordinate 5,204 of NZ_JBICSN010000027.1, read as the reverse complement.
GGTTCATCGGTCTGCCGCCTCCTTCGTGGCGAGGATGTCGAATCTGGGACAGAGTTCGCGCAGCCGGGCCAGAGCCCGTGCGGCCTGGCTGCGTACCGTGGATTGGGCGCAGCCCAGAATCTCCGCGATCTCGCTGTCCGGCCGGTCTTCGAAGTAGCGCAGCACGAGCACCGCCCGGTGTTTGGGCGCGAGCTGCGCCAACGCCTGTCTGAGCGCCAGGTTCAGGTCGACGGTGGCGGTGGCGTCGGTCGTCGTCGCGACCTCCGGCAACTGTTCAGCGCTCACCTCGCGCCCCCGCCGGAGGCTGCGCCACCAACTCGTCTGCTGGCGGTACAGCGCGGTGCGCAGGTACGCCTCGGGGTTTCCGGTGCGGATCCGCCCCCAGTGCCGGGCGCCCTTGGTCAGTACCGTCTGGAGTAGATCCTCGGCCTGCTGACGGTGCCCGGTCAGGGCGAGCGCGGTCCGGAACAGTGTGTGCGAGCGGGCCGCGACGAAGCCGCTGAATTCCCGATCGAGGTCAGCGTCCATGGGTGTACCTATCCCTCATACCGATAACAACGCCAGGCCCGCGGCTGCTGCTGCTCTGTCGGCCAACGCTTTTGCCGCCTGACCCCGCCTGACCCCGCCTGGGCCTCGGACGAGCACGATCTCAGACCCGAATCTGCGGGGGCGGACTGCGCACCGAACCCTGATCGGGATATGCATAAGGAACTTATATAGAACTGCTATGCTTCGGGCGTGAGTCGCCGAGACACCGCGCACAGCGCTTCCGATGCCATCGGGTCAGCCCTCTACGGTCTGGCCACCAGGGCCGTGCGACGCCTTCCCCGCGACATGAGCCTGACGTCCGCCGCCACCCTGGCCACCCTGGACAAGACCGGCCCGCGACGGATCACCGATCTGGCGGTGGCCGAGGGCGTCACCCAGCCCGCGATGACCGTCCTGGTCCGGGTCATGGAGGAATCCGGGCTGGTCGAGCGGAAGGGTGATCCGTCCGACAAGCGGGTCACGCTCGTGTGCCTGACGGAGGCCGGCGCGTCGTACGTCCGGACGCGACGCCAGGCGGGCGTCGACGCGTACGCGCGGTTGATCGACGAACTCACCGGTGACGAGATCGCGGCCCTGGCGGCAGCCCTTCCGGCGCTGCTGCATCTGGCGGAGCTCGACAGCCACGCCCGAGAGAAGTCGGACCGGTGAGCGCGGCCCAGGCTGACGACCAGCCCATGAGCACTGCCCCGATACGTTCCGAGGCACGTCTGCTGGTCCCCGCCCTGATGTTCATCGCACTGGTCGTGGCGGCGGTCGCCAGCCTCGGAACGCCGCTCATCACCAGCGTGGCGACCACGTTCCACGTCTCCCTCGACAGCGCACAGTGGACGCTTACCATCGCCCTGCTCAGCGGTGCCGTCGCCACACCTGTCCTCGGTCGACTCGGAGCCGGACCGCGCCGGCGGGCCACGATTCTCGCCACGCTGGCGATCGTCGTCGTCGGCAGCGCGCTCACCGTGTTGCCGCTGCCGTTCGCGTGGCTACTCGTGGGCCGGGCGGCCCAGGGCGTCGGCCTCGGTCTCACGGCGCTGATGATGGGCGTGGCCCGCGACCATCTTCCCGAGGAGCGCAGCGCGCCCACGATTGCCCTGATCTCGGTGGTCTCCATCATCGGAGCCGGCGTCGGCTACCCGCTGGCCGCGCTGCTCGCCGAGTTCGGCGGACTGCGGGCCGCGTACGGGCTCGGCCTGCTCGTCACCGCCGTCGCCTTCGTGGCCGCCTGGCGCTCCATGCCCGCAGCTCCCGAAGGCCGCTCCGCTCACGTGAACGTGGCCGGTGCCCTCGTACTGGCGGCTGGACTGCTCCTCGTCCTGTTCCTGGCCGGCGAGAGCGGCCTGTGGAGCCGGCACCTCGCCGTGGCGGTGACCCTTGCTGTCGCCGCCATACTCCTGCTCTGCGTCTGGACCGTTTCCGAACTGCGAACCACGACGCCCCTGGTCGACGTACGGGCGGTGCGGCACCCGGCGGTCGCCGGGGCGAACATCGCCACGTTCGTCGGCGGGATCGGCATGTATCTCCTGCTCACACTCATCACCCGCTACGCGCAGACGCCGCACGGCGCCGGCTACGGTTTCGGACTGACCACCTTCGTGGCGGGGCTGGTCCTCATCCCGTTCTCCGTGCTGGGGTTCGTCGCCGGCAAGCTCACGCCGCGGGTCCGTGAGCGGATCGACGGCCCCCTGCTCCTGGCCGGCAGCGCCGTTCTCGTCGGCGGCGGGTGCGTCCTGTTCGCCATCGCCCGGTCCAACCTGGCCGAACTGCTCGCAGCCATGGGCGTGCTGGGCTTCGGCGTCGGCAGCTTCTCGGCCGCCATGCCCGGCGTCATCCTGGCCGTCACCCGCAAGAGCGAGACGTCGAGCGCCATGAGCTTCAACTACGTCGTCCGCAGCGTCGGGTACTCCCTGGGCAGCGCCATCGGCGGTCTGGTCCTGGCCGCCGGCACCGCCACGGGCCGCCTCTTCCCGGACGACGACGCCTACACGACAGCGGCGCTGGTCGGCGTCGCCGCGATGGCGATCACGACAATGGTCGCCCTCGCCCTCGCCCGCCGCCGCTCACCCCAGACGAGCGCAGCCCCAGTCGGTCTGCCGGGCCGGGGCCGGTCGAGTCGAACCGGAAGCTGAGGATCGAAGCCGGCCGACTCCGACGCCGTCTCGTCGGCTCGCTGACGGACAGCGCGCCGGCCATGCACCTGAGCACACTTCTGAGCATCGATTCCGAACACAGGAGGTTACCGTGGCCAAGGGCTACTGGGTCAGCGCCTACCGCACCATTTTCGACCCCGAGAAGCTGGCCGCCTACAACGAGTTGGCCCGTCCGGCCGTCGAGGCCGGAGGCGGGCGGGTGCTCGCCCGCGACGGTCGCGTCGTCGCGCACGACGCCGGAATCGCCGGGCGCACCATCCTGATCGAGTTCGACAGCTTCGAACAGGCGGTCGCCGCACATGCGAGTGCGGCCTACCAGGAGGCGCTTGCCGCACTTGCCGACGGTGTCGAGCGCGACTTCCGCATCATCGAGGGCCTCGACTGACGTCGTTGGTGCGCGCCACCGCCGCGGCCCGGTAACCGGCGCAGTGGGTGATGCTGCCGGCGATTCCGGCCGGCCATCGAGGTTCACGCCGGGGCCCGGGACGAATCGGCGCGTCGGGTGGCCGAAGGCGCGCAGCGCCGTCCGCGCGCAGCGGCGGGCGGTGATGAACTCGCGGCGGCGGGACTCGACCGCGTGGGCGACGAGGTCCTCCTCGCCCGGGAACGGTGGCTCGCCCGGTATGTCGTCGAACGCCTCGACGGCCACGACCGCCGTGGGCAGAATCGCCTCAATCAAGCCTGGTCCTCCACGGGCTTGTCGTTGCAGCGATCAATACTGCCAGGCCGGTCATCGCCGGCACGGCTGGCGTCGCGGCCACCCGTGGTGGCTATGGGTGCTGTTCGGCGCTCGACCGACACGCCAGGTGTGTCTGGGGGGTGAGGGTGGGCTCGGCGTACTGCCGAGCCCACCCGTTTGCGGTCCGAGCGGTCTCAGGTGCGCTGGATCTGGCCCTGCGGCTCGTCGGTCCGCGCGTGCCGGATCAGGCCGTGGGCGACGTTGGCCGTGGTCATCACGCGAGGGAGGTGAGCCTGAATTGTTGGTTGGTCTGTCCGTGGCAGTCGTAGAGCTGGATCTGGGCCCCGTTGGCGGTGCTCCAGACATCGAGGCATCGTCCGGACTGGACGCTGCTGATGGTGCCGTTGGAGTTGACGTTCCACTGTTGGTTGGTCTGTCCGTGGCAGCTGTAGATCTGGACCGCGGCGCCGTTGCCGGTGCCTGCGGCGTCGAGGCACATGGTGCCGTACACCTGTAGTTGTTTGTTCGCGGTGTAGGTCCAGGCCTGGTTGATCTGCCTGTTGCAGTCGTAGAGCGTTACCCGGGTCCCGTTGTTGCGTGAGGCGTTGGGCACGTCGATGCACCGGCCGGACTGGGTGCCGACGATCTGGCTGGCGGAGGTGGGTGGGACGGTCGGCGAAGCGGTGGGAGTCGGCGTGTTGGTGGGGGTCGCCGTCGGGGTGGTCGGCGTGGAGGGCAGCAGGGGGCAGGTGCTGCGGTAGGTGACCACGCCGCTGGAGTCCAGCAGCGGGCAGAGGAACTGGCTGTACCGGGCGTCGTTGTCGACGAACATCTTGACGAACGGCAGCATGGTCCGGACCAGGACCGGGTTCGACCGTCCGACCATGAACCCGTGGTCCGCGCCGGCTACCTCCAGGTACGCGCTCTCCGTCGTGGCCGGGAGGCTGTTGTACAGGCCGGTGGCGTAGGACGGGGTGACCACCGTGTCCGCCTGCCCGGCGAAGACCATCGTGGGGACCCGGTCGTTGGCCAGGTTCGACGACGGCGAGTACGGCGCGATGCCGACAACGGCCTTCAACGACGAGCGCCGGGTTGCCGCGCTCAACGCGCCACCGCCGCCCATGGAGTGGCCGGCGACCGCCAACCGGGTGGGGTCGACGCGGTCGCGTACGGGGCTCTGCTGCGTCAGGTAGTCCAGCGCCGCGAGCAGTTGGGTGCCCCGGGCCGTGTCGAAGTCGTTGCGGCTGTTGGTCTCGATGCCGATCACGACGAAGCCGTGCGACGCCAGCCACGGTCCCATCCAAGCGAGTTCGGCGGAGAACAACGCGGTGTAACCCGGCGAGATCGCGATGGCCCCGAAGGTCCCCTGGCTGGTGTCGGTCGGGTAGTAGATCCGGCCACCGTTGAAGCCGTACCCGGTCGGGACGCTTACCGACGTGTTGGCGAAGGGGCCGTTCACGGCGGTGACGCTGCTCCGGGTGGGGTCCGGGCCCCGCTGGTACGGGTTGTCGGCGGCGGACGCCGACCCGGTCGCCATCGTCATGGTGAACAACCCGACCGCGGCGGCGATCCCGGCCGCGGCGAGCTTGAACAGCCGTCCCCGAAAACGGCTGGACACCCGGTCGGCATGGGCATCCCCCGGGGGCGGCGGGTGGTTGGCGTGTCCTCGCACTGTCGGTACCTCCTGGTGGTGGGTGAGCGCGGGGCGGGGGGGGGGGGGGGGGGGGGGGCGCCCCCCCCCCCCCCCCCCCCCCGGGGGGGGGGGGCCGGCGCCCCCCCCCCCCCCCGGCCCGGCGCCGGGGCCGCGGCGCGCGGGGGGCGGGGGGCAGCCG
>NZ_JBICSN010000026.1:0-31816 GCF_043197115.1 Micromonospora sp. NPDC049275 | reverse complement strand
CTCAACGACCGCCCCCGTATGACCCTGGGCTGGGCCACCCCAGGTGAGAAGATGACCCAGCTCCTGAGTGTTGCAACCACCAGTTGAGCCCGCCCAGCTAACGGAAACTGTCCAAGATCTGCGGACGTTTGGCGGGAGCGGGGGGTTGGTTACCGGGCGGACGCCCAGGCGGTGAAGCGGTCGGTCAGGTCGGTGGGTGGGGCGCTCGGGTTCAGCTCTGCGAGATGACTTGCGGCCCCCACCTGGAGCGCCGACAGATGGGCCAGCAGAGCCGGGCGATCCAGCCGATAGATCGCGAGGAGGCGCAGCTTGGCGGGTGAGCAGGGCCAGGCGATGCCACATGTGCCACAGCGCCACGTCGGGCGGGCCGGACGGTGCTCGGAAGCGCGACGGACCATCAGCCGACCCGCGCCGGGCCGCGCCGGACCGGTCGCCCGGCAGCAGCCGGCGAGGGCGGGAAAGGTCGGGAGAGTGGGATAGGCCGGGAGGGCGTGGCAGGCCGGGAGGGCGTGGCAGGCCGTGGGGGCGCGGGTGGGATAGGTCGGGAGGGCGCGGGCCGGGAGGGCATAGCGGACAGTGAAGGCACCGCGGGCGTGGTGGGCGGGAAAGGTCGCGAGGGGGCCAGGGGCCGCTCGGGCGAGGGCCGGGAGGGGGCGGGCCGTCTGGGCGCCGTGGGCGGGGAGGTGAGGCGTTGTGCGCCGGACGGCATCAGGTACAGCTCACGGCGGGCGGTCGCGTCACCATGAGGTCCGAGCTGGTAGGCGTCGATCCACAACCAACCGTGGTACGTGTGCCGGTCGGTGAGGGCGCGGATGACGCGGACGATGATGGGCCGGGCGAACTGTGGGCTCGCGGCGCGGGTCAGGTGCAACAGGTCACCGGACCGCACCTGCGGTTGCTTGTCGATGGGCATGATCCCCCCTGGCAGGCGTTGGGAAGGGGCCGCCCCGTGAGTGCTCGCCCAGAGGGGCGGCCCCGCTACGAACGCGTCCGCCGGGTCTCAGGTCCTCCACCGGCCGCGCCGCTGGTGACACTCTGCTGTGGAGACCACTACTCTCGGAAGGTGGTTCGCTGCTTCGGGCTGAGGTGGCGAAGAGTTCCACGCCGGGCAGTGGCGTGAGTAATCAATCTTCCGGTTTGGGGAGCACTGAATGGCGGATCTGCCGCACCCGCTCGCTGCGTTCATCGTGGGCGAGATCCGTCGTGCCCGAGGGGCCGCCGGGATGACGCAGGAGGCGTTCGGTCGCGGTGCCGGCTTCAGCGCATCGCACGTCAGCGCCGTGGAGGGCGAGACGCGAGCGCTGACGATGGACTTCATCAAGGGCGCCGACCGCGCATTCACCAATGGCGGCCTTTTCGAACGCATGGTCGCGAAGCTCGGGGCACCATCATGGTTTCTGCCGTGGTTGGACGCGGAACGCGTCGCGACTCAGCTCCGGTCCTGGCAGCCGTCCCTGGTGCCCGGCCTGCTCCAGACCGAGCAGTACGCCCGAGCGGTCATCCGCTGCGACGACACCCTCAGCGAAGAGGAGGTCGACAAGCGGCTTGCCGCTCGGCTCGACCGGCAATCGATCCTCGCTCAGCCGAAGGCACCGCAGTTCGTCGCGGTCATTGGGGAGGAGGTGTTGCGGCGTGCGGGCGAGGACTTTCGAGGAATCATGGCGGGGCAGATCACGCACCTGACGGCCATGGCCGAACGACCGAACATCAGCGTCCACATCGTGCCGGCCGACGTGAGCATGCACGCCGGGTTGACCGGTCCGTTCATCTTGGCTCGGGCTGCGGACGGTAAGTGGGTCGGCCAGTTGGAGAATCAGCTCGGCGGGCTGGTCATCAGTAACGACGATGACGTGGCTACGCTTCTGTCGAAGTGGGAGACCATACGGAACGAGGCCCTACCTCGACGGCAGTCAACCGACCTGATGAAGGAAGTGGTGACGTCATGGACCTGATCGACGCTACGTGGCGCAAGTCCACCCGCAGCGGTTCCAGTGGGGGCGACTGCGTCGAGGTTGCGGACAACCTGTCGGGCATCGTTGGTGTGCGGGACTCCAAGGACCCCGACGGGCCGGCGCTGGTCTTCGGGCCGGCGTCGTGGCGGGCGTTCGTCGCCGAGGTCGCCCGGCCGTCCTGACCCAACCCCGAGAGAGCACGGAAGCGCCCGCCCCCAACAACGTGGGGACGGGCGCTTCGCCGTGCGGGGGAACGGTCAGGCCACCACCGACCGTAGCGGCACTCCGGCGGTGCGCAGCGCTCGTACCAGATCGTTCGTGAAGGGGTGTTCGTCGGCCTGGAGTCCCTGCGGGTTGGGGATCACGACGTACGCCGAGGTGCCCTTCGCGGACGTCCGCGCGTCGGTGGTGAAGCGGTCGACGATGGCCCGCGTGCGAGCCAGGTCCGTGGCCGCCACCTCGATGGTGATCGGCCGCCATCCGCCGCCCAGGTCCGCCGCGACCGGCGCGGCGGCGGCGCTGGCGCGCGCCGCGTCGGTGCCCGGCGCGCGTCGGGCGCCGGGCGCGCCCGGCGGGTAGAGCAGCGCGTTGGCCACCAGGTGCAGACCATTCTCGTTGTACGCGCGGAAGAGCGGATTGAACGCGAACAGCACCGACCTGCCGCCGCCGGTCGGCTCGTCGACGACGGCAGCCGTGCCCTTCAGTGTGTCCGCACCGACGGTGTAGCCGTTGGCCCAGAACGTGTCGCCGGTCGGGTAGGTGAGCACGTTCGTCCCGGTCGTGCTGGGGTTGAGGATCGGGTCGTCGTTGTTGAACTCGAAGTCCTCGGCGGGGCGGCCCAGGGCGACCGGGTTGTCGGTGTCGACGTCGACCCGTAGGTGCGAGCCGATCACCAGGTAGTCGGCGGGTTTGGTCTTCTCCGTGGTGGAGGTGAGCCCTGCGGCGCGGGCCAGCCGTGTGCCCTCGTTGCGCAGCCCGACGTAGGTGTGGCCCTGGCCGATCCAGTCCCGCAGGTGGGCCTGCCCGGTGGCGGTCAGACCGCCTGTCGCGCTGCTGCCGTCGGGAACCAGCAACACCGTACGGCCGGTGAACGCCTCGGTGTTGTCGTTGATGTCGGCGGTGGTGACCGGCTTCAGGTCGAGGCCCCACCGCTTGCCGAGCACGTACCGGGCCTCGCCCTGTGAGCCGGACGTGGTGGAGATGCCGGTGCCCTGGAAGAGTCCGACGTCGGGCAGGGCGAGCGGGGTGCCGGTGGGGCGCCCGCCCGGGGTGAGGGTGGTCCCGGCCGCCTTCGCCAGGTCGTCGACCGTACGGCTCAGCCTGGTCGCCGGGATCGCGACCCGGCTGGTGGTCAGGTCCCGCACGAGCGGCACACCACGGCCGAGCAGGGCGAAGGTGAACTCCGCGGCGGCAGCCGAGTCCAGCGGGTACGTGTAGGAGCCCCACGGCCACGCCAGTCCGCTGCGGCCCCCGGCGATGCCGCGCACGAGCTGAGCCTTCGGCCTGACCTTGTCGCCCGTGTAGATCGTGGACACACCCATGAGCAGCGGGTTGCTCCACGACGACACGTCGTAGAAGTAGGGGAACGGGACGTACGGGTCCTCGCCCATGATCGCCTGGATCCAGTGCTTCTGCGGCTGGTCCATCGGGATCCAGTACGCGCCCCGGGGCACCGTCACGTTGGTGGCGCTGCGCCCGCCGAAGACCCGCGCGGTGGGCACCCGGGTGGGCTGCTGCACCTCGTACACCTCGACGTCCATCCGGCGCAGCCGCTCGACGAGCCGGCGGACGTCGGCGAGCTGCCGGTCGGGCAGCAGGAAGTACGAGCGGATCGTGATGTCGGGCACCGGGAACTGGACCTCGTTGGTGGGCTGCACCACCTCGTTCGGCTCCAGCCTGCCCGCCCGGCCCTCGGCGAGCGCGTCGGTCCAGATGTCGAAGTAACCGTCCAGCACCTCACGCTTGTTGGCGGCGGCCCAGCCGAGCGTCGACCACTGGGTGTGGAACTGCTGCTGCACCCGGTCGGCGACGGCCGACGCGCTGCCCTTCTCGTACGTCATGCCGGCCGCCCCGAAGCCGGCGGTGGGCACGGTGTCGCCGTAGCCCATGAAGAACAGGTCGTACGTGTCGTAGTTGAAGTAGCACTCGGTGGTGACGGTGTCGTCGCAGGCGCCGTTGTAGCCGAAGCCCGCCTTGTTGGCCTCGCCGATCCGGTTGATCCAGTCCACGGCCTCGCCGGCGATCTCGTGGTGGATCGGGTCGGCGTTGGGCGGGAAGAAGTACTGCCGGCCGCCCATCTCGTGGGCGTCGATGAACACCTGCGGCGGGTAGCGGCGCAGCAGTTCGAGCTTGCCGTCGGTCTCCTGCTGGGTGCGGGCGAACCAGTCCCGGTTCAGGTCGAAGCCGAACTCGTTCTGCCGGCGGGTGGCGTCGCGGCCGTCCGGGTTCTGGGTGGGGACGATGACGGTGACCAGGTTGTCGTTGCGCCGCGCGACCTCGCAGGACAGGCCGGCGGCCAACTCGTACAGCGTCTTGAGCGCCGCGTCGGTGCCGCTCTTCTCACCGCCGTGCACGTTCGCGGTGACCCAGACGATGGCCGGGCCGTCCTGCGCCGTACGGGCGGCGGTCCGTGCGCTCGTGCGGCGGGGGTCGCGCAGGTCCCGTACGTCGTCGGCGATCTTTCGCAGCGCGGAGGGCCGCACGTGACGCTCGTTGGACACCACCGCGTACGGCAGCGGTTGGCCGAGCACGCTGGTGGCCGTCACGCCCGTGACGACCCGGTCGGAGGCGCTGTCGACGGCCTTGAGGTAGGCGCGGACCTCGTCGTTGGTGACCACCCGCTCCTGCCCCGCGCCGAGCGGGAAGCCGAGCGCGGCCTCCGGGCTGGGCACGGTGCTGATTCGTGCGGTCGGGTCGGTGCTGCACCCTGCGGGTCGAGCGGCGCCAGCGGCCGACGTGCCGCCGAGCAGGGGAGTCATGCCGAGCAGGAGCGCGATCGTGGCGGCGCCCGCCAGCCGCTTCGGGGGGAGGGTCCAGAACGGACGTGACGATGGGCCCATGTCTCGGGTTCCCTTCCTGGGGGAAAGCCTCGCAGTGGCCGGAGCCTATGAATCGGTCGACACGGCGGTCAAGAGTTGATCGACATCGGTGACTCTCCGGGGCTGCCCGAAGGCGATGTCGCCTGGCAGGATGACGAAGTGGGGTTTGCCTTCGCCGGAAGGAGAAGACGGTGCCCGCGTCACAGGAGACCATCACGCTGTCGGTCCATCCGGATCTTCCCTCTGCCGATGCTCGACGTTCTCTCGCGTCGTGGCTGCGCGCCGAGGATCGGCTTCGCGGAAAGGTGACCGCCGCGCCCGCTCCCGGCTCGACGATCCCGGCCGACGAGATGTCGGCCGGGGCCACGGACGTGCTGCTGGTGGCCGTCGGCAGTGGCGGCGCCGTCATGGTTCTGGTGCAGGCGATCGCCGGCTGGCTGACCCACCGCCGCGAGGACGTGACGGTGAAGCTCACCCTTCCCGGCGGATCGTCGGCCGAGTTGGACGTCCGCCGGGCTCGAGACATGGACCAGGTCACCGCGCTCATCGAGGCCGCCGTACGCGCTCTGGCCGAGCACGAACCGTCTGTCGAGACGAACGATCAGTGAGTCGCCCCGACCCGAGCAGGTCGACCGCGCTGCTGATCGGCACCGCCACACACAGCCAACAGGCACTGGAAGATCTGCCGGCGGTGCGGGCGAACGTCACCGAGCTGGCCCGGCTGGTCACCACCGGCCCGGTCGACCTGGTCGCCGTGGAACGCTGCACCCAGCTTCTCGACCTTCCGCACCCGGGGGAGGCGGGTGTCACGATCGCCGAACGCTGCGGCGAGGCCGAGGACCTGTTGCTCGTCTACTACGCGGGCCACGGGCTCCTCGATGACAACGGAGAGCTGTTCCTCGCCCTGAGCGGCACGAACCCCCGACCGGACTGGCTCAAGTACACAGCGATCCCGTTCAGCTGGATCCGTGACGCGATGCGGGACAGCCCCGCCCGTACCCGGGTGCTGATCCTCGACTGCTGCTTCGCGGGCCGGGCGCTCAACAATATGTCCACTGCGGATGTGGAGAACGGGCTCGCCGACCGTAGTGAGATCCAGGGGACGTTCACCCTCACCGCGACCTCGGACAACGTCGCCGCCATCGCGCCGGTCGGTGCCGAGCACACGGCGTTCACCGGCGAGTTGCTGCGCCTGTTGCAGCACGGACCACCAGCGCGCGACGGGCACCCGGACGGGGAAGACCTCACCCTGAGCGCCGCGTACCGGCATCTGGCGGTGACCCTGCCCAGCCAGGGCCTGCCACGGCCGCGTCAACGCAACACCGACCTCGCGGCCGACCTGGTGTTGCGCCCCGCCCGGCCGGCTTCTGCCGCTGTGCCGGCCGCCGAAGGCCAACTCTCGGATGAGCCACCCGTCGCCACGCCGGCCGTCAATCTGCCCGTCCTGGCCGAAGCGCGGCCGGTGATGGACACACTGCGCCGACCGCAGCGACTGTTCCACCCGTTGCACCGCGACCTGTTGGCGAGGCACTGGCGACGGCTCGCGCTGTCGGTCGGTGTCGTGGGTCTACAGATCGCTCTCCTGATCTCGTGGCTCGGCCCCGGCCTCGACCCGACACGACCGCGCGGGTGGCTCAACGGGGATCTGCTGTTCACGATCTTCGAGCCGGCTGCCGCGGTGATTGTCACAGTGCTCGCGGCTACCGCCAGTCGCGACGTGCGGGCCGGGTTTCCGCGAGATGCCCGAGTCAAATGGGGACTGGCCATCATTCTCTGGGGTGTTGTCGTCGTGTACATGCCGATCACAGTCGTCGTGTTCGTCGCGGCGGTGATCTTCGTCGAGTCTCCGCGGTTCTTCCTCGTCCTGCTCTGTGGGGCCCTCTGGCTGATGTGGCGTCTCGGTCGAGAGATGTTTGACAGGGGCCATGTGCTGAAGGCGTGGTGGCAAATCCCCATAGTTGTCGGCATCACTGGCGGGCTCGCGGTGGCGTTGCAGGTCGTCGGTCGCATCAGGCACCAGGCCTGGTGGAAGCTGCCGCTCGAAAATCATGCCTTCGGGAAGGTCTGGTTGCTGACCGGGATCCTCACGATCGGTGCGTTGATCGGCATACAGGTCCACGACGTGCTGACCGGTCACCTCGCGCTGGCACGAAGGCCGCTCGTCGTTCAGCTCACCAAACAGGGCATCGGAGTGCGGACCAGAGCGCACAACAGGTTCATCGCCTGGCACCATCTGGACCGAATCTTCGTCGCCGGAAACATCCTCGCCATCGCCTTCAAACGGGACTATCCCGAGGTGGAGAAGCCGCGCGAGTTCAGCTACTCCGCCGCTCTCGGCGGCTTTACGGTGGCCGACATCCGGCACTTCCCCCACACTCGTGCGGAGATCCTGCACGCCCTCTCGCACTTCGCGGGCGGCACCCTGCACGGCGTCACCCCACCCGATCCTGACGACGACCGACTACCCGCGCGGGCGGACGGCAGCCTGGCCCGGCGGTTCAGCGAGCGGTGGAGCACCCACTGAGCTGACGCCACACCGCCGCCGACCAGGAACCGGCCGGCGGCGGGTGGGGTCGAGCGGGAGTGCGCCTACCAGGTCGTCAGGCCCAGGCCGATCGTCTTGGTCAGCGTGGCGTTGTCGTCGTCGCCGTCGAGCGACCAGATCATCGCGCCGCCCAGACCGGTGCGCCTGATGTAGAGCATCTTCTGCAACACCACAGCCGGATCGTCGTACGTCCAGAAGGTCGTACCGTCGAAGAGCCAGGCGTGCCCGGCGCGCAGGTCGCGGTGCACGGTGTAGCCGTTGCCGGCGAGGGCCTTGAGCTGCTTGTAGTCCTCGTACCCGGCCTCGTAGGTCGCCGGCGCGGGCCCGGCGGCCGGCTGGAACAGCCCGGTGCCGCCGCCGGTGACGCCGGTCCAGCCGCGACCGTAGAAGGGGATGCCCAGGACCAGCTTGTCGCGCGGCGCTCCACGGGTGAGCCAGCCGTCGATCGCCACCTCGACGGAGAAGTCCGGGTTGTCCGGCGAGCCCGCCGGCACGCGCAGGGCCGACTGCTGGTTGGCCACGGCCTCCCAGCCGCCGTGGAAGTCGTACCCCTGCACGGTGCCGAAGTCCAGGTACTTGAAGATCTTGCGGCCCTCGTAGCCGGCGTCCATCGTGGCCGGGTTGGCCGGTAGGAAGGCGGTCAGCGGGTGGTGCGCGCGGGTCGTTCGGCCGTACGCGTCGAGCTGCCGGCGGAACTCGGCGAGCAGCTTGGTGAAGTTCTCCCGGTCCTCGGGGCGGATGACGTTGCCGGGCTCACCGTCCCAGTTCGGCCACTCCCAGTCGAGGTCGACGCCGTCGAAGACGCCCGCCGCGGCACCGGGGCTGCCCGGCAGGTTGCCCTTGAGGTACAGGTCGATGCAGGACGCGACGAACGCCTTTCGGGAGGCGTCGGTGCGGGCGGCGTTGGAGAAGTACGTCGACCAGCTCCACCCGCCCAGCGAGATCAGCACCTTGAGGCCGGGGTGCTTGGCCTTCAGCTTGGCGAGCTGGCCGAAGTTGCCGTTGAGCGCCTGTCCGGGTGCGTCGGCGACGCCGTCGACGCTCTCCTCGGCGGGGACCGGCCGCTGGTAGTCGGCCCAGGCGTCGCCCTCGCCCGGTCCGCCGTCCACATAGCAGCGGCCATCTTCGCTGACGTTGCCGAACGCGTAGTTGAGGTGGGTGAGGCGGCTCGCCGCCCCGGAGGCGTCGAGCTTCTTGACCGAGAAGGCCCGGCCGTAGATGCCCCACTGGGTGAAGTAGCCGACCCGGTGGTAGCCGGGCTGGCGCTCGGGTTTGCCGCCGGCGCTCGCCACGGTGGGCGGGGCGGCGGTGAGCAACAGGGTCGCCAGGGCGACGACGGCGGTGAGGCGGCGGTGGCGCAGTTGTCGCATCGGCACTCCCACGAGGGATCAAGCAGAATTAGTAAAGACACTTATCTGATTGATGAAGTTAAGCCGATCACGCTCTGCGGTCAAGAGCCGTCCCTCCGCCGCCGTCCCCGCGGCGGCCGGTCAGCCGACCTGGCTGTTGTCCTTGAGCGAGCCCCAGCCGTGCCAGCGGTCGATCTCGATCAGTGCGCTGACCCGGGCGCGTTCCCGCCGGGGATAGTCATTGCCCGTGTAGTGCCGCGACAGCCGGTCGATGTCCGCGAGATCCTCGTCGGCGCGCAGCTCGGCGACATGCCCGACGATGCTGACGTGGGTGTACCAGCCGGCCTCGTCCAGCACCGTGAGCGACACCCGGGGGTCGTTGCGGATGTGCTCCAACCGGCGGCGGCTCTCGTCCAGGTTCACCAGGATCCGCCCGTCCTCCCACAGGTACCAGGTCGCGGCCGACACCGGCTGACCACCATTGCGAAGCGTCGTCATGACCGCCGGGTTCGGCTTCTTCAGCATCTCGACCGCGGCCTCGGGAAGCGGTGGCTTGGACATGAGGGCTCCTCCTCGCATGAGCGTTTACCCCTGCACGGTACGCACCCGTACAGCCCGCGCACGCCAGGACGCGGATCGCGGCGCCCGCGAGGCCGAGTGGCTCAGCCGAGCCACTGACCGTCGCGCATGAGGACGCGTCCACGCAACTCGTTCGCCTCCCGCCAGGCCTGGATGCGCTGCGGCCGGATCACGAAGTACTGGTAGGGCTCGGCACTTCCGCTCGGGTCGAAACCGGTCCTGGCGGCGAACGCCGCACACCTCTCGTGGCCGAGGTCGGCGATGTCCACCGGCTCGGCGACACCGTCGACGATGACGACGTCACGCGTCGGCCCCAGGCTGAGTCGCACCCGCGCATCCTCCAGCAGGTTGCGACCGGTGACCGAGGCGCGCGGCGTCGAGACGAGAAAGGTGGTCCCGTCCCAGAGGTACGACAGCGGAATGAGGTGCACGCCGCCGGGCGAGCCCGACGTCGCGACCCACAGATCGATGTCGCTCTCCAGCCTCTCTCGTGTGTCGCGCAGCCGCTCCGCAAGCCCACGCGGTGGCACGCTCGCCATGTCCCCTCCGGTCAGGTGCGTGATCCTCGGGCGCTGCGCCTCGGCGCGTGCGCGTCCCCAGGCGGCGAGGCACATGGCTCAGCGCAGTTCCTGGATGCGGACCATGTTGCCGGCCGGATCGCGGAAGGCGCAGTCGCGGATGCCGTACGGCTGCTCGGTCGGCTCCTGGACGACCTCGGCGTCGCCGGCCTGCACCTTCTCGAAGGTGCCGTCCAGATCCCGGGTGGCCAGCAGGATCCACCCGTAGGTGCCCTTGGCCATCATCTCGGCGATGGTGCGCCGCTCGGCCTCGGTGATGCCCGGGTCGGCGGCCGGCGGGGCCAGGAGGATGGACGTGCCGGGCTGGTCGACGGGCCCGACGGTGATCCACCGCATCGTGCCCTGACCGACGTCGGTGCGGACCTCGAAGCCGAGCACGTCGCGGTAGAAGGCCACCGAGGCGTCCGGGTCGACGTGCGGAAGAACTGTCGTGTGAATGGTGATGTCCATGCTGGCCATGCTAGGTAGGCCCTCCCGCCCGTACTTCTCGATTCCTGATCGATGCGGCGGGTCGCACCCGCGTGCGGGGCGTCGTGGCCGGCCGGAGAGGATGGGGCCATGACCGATCCCGCACTCCCCGGACGCGTCGTCGTCACCGGCGCCACCGGCAAGCTCGGCCGCGCCGTGGTCGCCCACCTGCGCAGCCTGGGCGTCGACGTGCTCGCGCTGGACCGCCTCGGCGGGCGCGACCCCCGCGACGTCGACGGTGAGTTCCTGCTCGTCGACCTGACCGACTACGGGCAGGTGGTGGAGGCGTTCACGGGAGGGGCCGACGAGCACGCCGGCGGCGTCGAGGCCGTCGTGCACCTGGCCGCGATCCCCGCCCCCGGGCTGATGTCCAACGCGGCCACGTTCGCGAACAACTCGGCCGCCACGTACAACGTCTTCGCCGCCGCCCGGGCGGCCGGCGTCAAGCGAGTGGTGTGGGCGTCCAGCGAGACCGTGCTCGGGCTGCCGTTCGACACCCCGCCGCCGTACGCGCCCGTCGACGAGGAGTACGCGCCGCGTCCGGAGTCGACGTACTCGCTGAACAAGGCCCTGGAGGAGGAGATGGCGCGGCACTTCTGCCGGTGGGACCCGGAGCTGGTCATGGTGGGTCTGCGGTTCTCCAACGTGATGGACGTCGAGGACTACGCGCCGTTCCCCTCCTTCGACGCCGATCCGCAGTCGCGGCGGTGGAACCTGTGGGGCTACATCGACGCCCGCGACGGCGCCCAGGCGGTCGAGCGGGCGCTCGCGTACGACCGGCCCGGCGCGGACGTCTTCATCATCGCCAACGCCGACACCGTCATGAACAGGTCGAGCGCCAGCCTGATGGCCGAGGTCTACCCGGGTGTGGAGATCCGCAAGGACCTCGGCGAACACGAGACGCTGCTCAGCATCGACAAGGCGCGGCGGGTGCTGGGCTACGAGCCCCGGCACTCGTGGCGCGACCACGTCGACCAGGCGTAGACCGGACGCGACAGCCGGCGTCCAGCCGGGACCGTTGCGGGCGGGCGAGGAGGTGGAGTAACTTCTTCGGCACGCCGTCGAGCCGAGAGGAGGTCAGAACAATGTCCGATGTTCTGCGCCCCCTCCGCGCACCGGCGTCCACGCGGAGCTGACCCGGGGCGCACGCTTTCCGGAGGTCCGCCAATGACCAGTCTGGTCATCCGCCCGCTCGTCGCGGGCGAGGAAAACCTGTTCGACTCCATGATCGACCCGCTGCCCCAACTGCGGCAGATCCCGTACGCCGACGGCATCGCCGGCGGCGGCTACCGACCCGAGAACACCTGGATCGCCCTGCGTGACGGCCGGGTGGTCGGCCGGGCGGCCTGGCTCCTCCCGCCCGGTGCGGTGGGTGCCCCCTTCCTGGAACGGTTCGACCTGGCCGCCGAGCCGGAGGTGGGCGCCGCGCTGCTGCACGCCGCCCACGAGGCAATGGGTGGTCCCGGTTGGTACTACGCCGCCCTGCCCGCGCACTGGCGACGCCGACCCGAGGTGCTGGCCGTGGTCACCGCCCCGATGGAGGCGGCGCGGCTCGCCGGGCTTGTCGAACGGGGTGAGCGGCTCCGGTGCTCGTGGACGGGCACGCCGCTGCCGACGACCTCCGGGCGGTACACCTTCCGTCCGCCCGTCGACGCGGCCGAGATCAACGCCCTGGTCGCGCGGATCAGCGAGCCGGACGTGCTGACCGGCGCGGAGATCGCGCGTACCGTCGCCGGCGTCGACCTGGCCACCGATCCGCTGGCCTGGCTGGGAGAGTCCACCGACGAGTGGCGCATCGGGGTGCAGGGCGGGCAGCCGGTGGGCCTGGTCGGCACCGCCGGCGACGCCTGCTACCCACTCCTGGCGTACCTCGGCCTGCTCGACGACGCGGCGCGCGGTGAACTGCTGGCCGAGGCGGTCCGGGTGCTCGCCGCCGGGGGCGCCCGCGAGGTGATCGCCGACGTGGACGCGCGCCGCGTCGCGGTGCTCGCGGAGCTGGAGCGGACCGGGTTCCGGCAGCTCCGCACGCGCGTGCTGTTCACGCCGCCGGCCGAGGGGGAGTAGCCGTTCGGGGTGCGCCCCTCGTCACCCGGGGCGCACCCCGCACCTGCGGCGACGCCGCCTCCTGCCAGGATCTGTGCCCATGCCGGAGATCATCGCCCTTCTCGTCGGCGGATCGGCGCTCGTCGTCGCGGCGGTCGCCGGGCTCTATCTCTGGCCGCTGCGCCGACGTGAGCTGCGGCTCGTGCCGGCCGACCCGCTGGACTTCGACGTCGCGATCCGTCTCGCCGAGACCACCATGGCGGCGGAGGCCGCGGACCCGTACGTCCGGCCGGAGTCGCGCAGCCGCCTGCTGAGCCACGGCTCGCGTACCGGCAGGGCCGTGTTGCTGCTGCACGGGTACACCCTCGCGCCGGAGCAGTACGACGAGTTGGCCGAGGTGTTCTTCGCCCGCGGTTACAACGTGTGGATCCCGCGGGCGCCGCACCACGGCACCGTCGACAGGCGGGCCCACCACCGGGTCGAGGCCGCCGAGCTGACGACGTACGCCGCGCAGGCCGTGACGGTCGCGGCGGCCCTGGGGGACGAGGTGGGTGTCGTGGGCATCTCCGGCGGCGCGGTGCTGGCCACCTGGCTGGCCCAGGTCCGTGGGGACGTCGTCCGGCGCCTGCTGGTGCTGTCGCCGTTCTTCGGCCCCCGGCAGGCGCCGGCCTACGCGGTCCGACCGCTCATCACCCTGTACGGGCGTCGCCTCCTGCGCGATCGCGTCACGTCGCGGGGATACTCGTTCTCCGCCGTCACGCAGTACCTGACGATCGTCCGGACGCTGCCGCGGCCGCCACGACGGACCGGCCTGCTGAGCGCGGCAGTGGCGATCAGCCCGCTCGACGCGGTGGTGCACCCCGGCGCGGCGGTGACCGTGCCGGGCCGGATCGCGCAGGCCAACGGCGTCGCACTGCGGGTCTGGGCGCTGCCGGAGTCGTGGGGTGTCCGGCACAACACCCTCGACCTCACCGCGCTCGGCGCCGACGCCGCCGAGGTGCTCCGGCGGTACGTCGACCTCTACGAGGGTGACCCGGTGCCGACGCCCGCCGCCTGTCCCGCGTCGCCGGCGCCGTTGAACACCGGCGGGGCGTAGCCGGCCGGCTTGTCGCCGATGCCGAGGCCGGGGCTCACCACCCAGGACTGGTACTGCGGGGTGAACATGCCGTACGGCAGTCCGAGGTTCGGGGCGCTGGCCTCGTCGAGCCGGCGACGGGCGTCGGCCGGGATCTCGAAGTCGAGCGCCTCGAAGTTGCTGCCGACCTGCTCGGCGCTGCTCGCCCCGATGATCACGGAACCGACGGCGGGTTGGGTGGCGACCCAGTTGATCGCGACCTGCGCCATGCTGCGACCCAGGTCGGCGGACACGCTCTCCAGCGCGTCGATGACCTTCCAGTCGTCGGGGCTGATCTCCCGACCGGCGGCGTCGGGGTTGGTCAACCGCCCGGTCCCGCTCAGGCCCTCGCTGGTCCGTCGGTACTTGCCGCTGAGCAGCCCTCCGCCGATCGGGCTCCAGGCGGTGAGCCCCATGCCGAGGGTCTGGGCCATCGCCACGAACTCCGCCTCGATGCCCCGCGTGACCAGGGAGTACGGCAGCTGCAGGTTGATGATCGGGGCCAACCCGTGCGCCTCGGCGTAGCTCTGCGCGCGGGCCGCGTACCAGGCCGGTACGTCGGAGAGCCCCGCGTACCGGATCTTGCCGGAGCGCACCAGGTCGTCGAGGGTGTGCACGACCTCCTCGATCGGGGTGATCCGGTCCCAGGTGTGCAGCAGGTACAGGTCGAGGTAGTCGGTGCCGAGCCGGCTCAGCGACGCCTCCACGGCCCGCATGAGGTGTTTGCGGCCGTTGCCGCTGGCGTTCGGGTCGGCCGGGTCGACGGTGTTGGTGGCCTTGCTGGTGAGCACGAGCCGGTCGCGGACGCCGGCCCTGTCGATCAGGCGGCCGAGGATCCTCTCGCTCTCCCCGGCGGTGTAGAAGTCCGCCGTGTCGATGAGGTTCCCGCCCGACTCCAGATACTTGCGGAAGATCGGCTCGGCCTCCTCCTCGGTCTTGCCGTACGCGGCGTGGAACCCGTCGACGCCGAAGTTCATCGTGCCCAGCGCCAGCCGGCTCACCCGCAGACCCGAGCGTCCGAGCAGGTAGTAGTGGTTCATCGTGATGGCCTCTCGATCGTGATGGGGGCGCGGATCGGGCCGCGCGTTCCCGACCTTTGCTCGACAAATTTGGACCTGCAAGTCCAGAACCGGGGCTAGGGTGGGGCCATGACACGCGCGTTGACCCGCAAGGGCGAGGCGACCCGGGCGCGGATCGTCGCCGGCGCCGCCGCCGAGATCCGCGAACGCGGCGTCGACGAGGTACGCCTCGAGGACGTGATGGCCCACACCGGCACCAGCAAGGGCCAGCTCTTCCACTACTTCCCCGACGGCAAGGAGGAGTTGCTGCTCGCGGTGGCCCAACACGAGGCCGACCAGGTGCTCACCGACCAGGAGCCGATGCTCAGCAACCTGACCTCCTGGCCGGCCTGGCAGGCGTGGCGCGACCGGCTCATCGAGCGCTACCTCGCGCAGGGCGTGAAGTGCCCGCTCAACGGCCTGCTCGGCCAGACCGGCCGACGCGCGCCCGGCGCGCAGGCGATCGTGACCGGGCTCATGTGGCGGTGGCAGGAGGCGATCACCGTGGGCATCCGGCACATGCAGTCGACAGGTGACATCGCCGGGGACGTGGACGCCGACCGCGCGGCGGCGGCGCTGCTGGCCGGCATCCAGGGCGGCGTCCTGCTGCTGCTCTCCACCGGGAAGATCGACCACCTCGAAGCGGCCCTCGACCTCACCATCGAACGCCTGCGGGCGGACGCCCGGACGACCTGATCATCGCCGCGCCGGGCTATCCTTGCGCCCGAGTTGATCGGAGAACGGAGCAGGCGTGGCAGGTGACGACGACATCTCCGGGTGAGTACCCGGACCGGCCGCCGACGGGCGCGTGATCGCGCCGCCGTCGCCGCGGCCCCTGTCGTCATGCCCTGCTCCCGCCGGGCCACCTGTGTGCGCCCGGATCTCCTCTCCTCCGAGGTCCTCATGTCTGTTCGACCCGCGCTCATCGCCCACGACCTCGTGCGCGTCCGCGGTTCCCGCCGCGTACTCGACGGTGTCTCCCTGACCGCCGCGCCCGGGCACCGGATCGGCCTGATCGGTGAGAACGGCGCCGGCAAGACGACCCTGTTGCGGGTCCTCGCCGGCGTCGACGAACCCGACTCCGGCACCGTCACCCGTCCGCCGGACCTCGGATTCCTGCACCAGGAGATGCCGTACGCGCCGTCCGCGACCGTCGCCGGGGTCCTCGACGACGCGCTACGGGAGGCCCGCGCCGACCTCGCCGAGCTGGATCGACTCGGCGACAACCTGGCGACCACGCCGCAGGACACCAACCTGCACGCCCACCTGCTGGCCGCGTACGGCGAAGCTCTGGAGCGGGCGCAGGACCGCGACGCCTGGGACGCCGACCGGCGTGCCGGTACGGTCCTCGCCGGCTTGGGCCTCGGCGGCATACCCCACGACCGGTCCCTGGCCGCGCTGTCCGGCGGGCAACGCGGCCGTCTCGCCCTGGCGGCGCTGCTGATCCGCCGGCCCGGCGCGTTGCTGCTCGACGAGCCCACCAACCACCTCGACGACGCGGCGGCGGCGTTCTGCGAGGAGCAACTGCGCGCCATGCCGGGCGTGGTCCTGCTGGCCAGTCACGACCGGGCCTTCCTCGACGCGGTGTGCACCGACGTCATCGACCTGGACCCGGCGGTCGAGGGACCGGTCCGCTACGGCGGCGCCTACAGCGCCTACCTGGCAACCAAGCGAGCCGAGGCGCAGCGGTGGCGTCAGCGCTACGACGAGGAGCAGGCTCAGCTCGCGGACCTGCGCGAGGCCGCCGCCGTGACCGGGCATCGGGTCGCGCACGGGCGTGCTCCGCGCGACAGCGAAAAGATGGGGTACGGCCACACCGCGGGCCGCGTGCAGAACCAGATCTCCCGTCGGGTCCGCGACGCCGCCCGCCGGCTGGAGCAGTTGGAACGTGACCAGCTTCCCGCGCCGCCGCAGCCGTTGCGTTTCCACGCAGCCACCCTCGCCGCCGGCGTCGGTGACG
Organism: Micromonospora sp. NPDC049275; assembly: GCF_043197115.1. Taxonomy (NCBI): domain Bacteria; kingdom Bacillati; phylum Actinomycetota; class Actinomycetes; order Micromonosporales; family Micromonosporaceae; genus Micromonospora; species Micromonospora sp. NPDC049275. The sequence continues at coordinate 15,132 of NZ_JBICSN010000026.1, read as the reverse complement.
AACCCGTCGTCACGCTGAGCCGGGTGGAGGTCCCCGGCCGGCTGTGGGTGGACCAACTCGTGCTGACGGCCGCCGACCGGCTGCTGGTCAGCGGTCCGAACGGCGCGGGCAAGTCGACGCTGCTCGCCGTCCTCGCCGGCCGCCTCGTCGGTGCCGGGACCGTCTGGCGTCGACCGGGCCTGCGCGTCGGTCTGCTCACCCAGGACACCGTCCTCGACGATCCGCGGCGGACGGCCCGTCGGACGTACGCCGACGCCGTCGGAGCGCGGCGGGCCGAGATCGTGCCGCTGACGTCGCTCGGTCTGCTCGCAGCGACGGACCTCGACCGCCCGGTCGGTGAGCTGTCGATCGGCCAACGTCGTCGGCTCGCTCTCGCGGTGCTCGTCGCCAACCCGCCGGACCTGCTCCTGCTGGACGAGCCGACCAACCATCTCTCGCCACGCCTCTGCGACGAGTTGGAGGAGGCCCTCGGAACGGGACCGGGCGCGATAGTGGTCGCCAGCCACGACCGGCGGCTCCGCTCCCGCTGGTCGGGCCGGGAGGTGGCAGTCGTCGCAGGTCCGCCCCCACGAACCTCGTGATCGACGCGCGTCAGCGCAGGAGTCGCCCGGCGAGCGACCAGCCGAGCACCAGCAAGGTGAGGATCTTGACCACCTCCAGGGTCACGAACCACAGGTGCAGGGAGGACGCGGGCGGTTGCTGGCCGCTGATGATCAGCTCGGCTCGTCGGTCCAGCAGGGGCCGCAGGACTGCGGTCTGGGTGAGCAGGATCAGCCAGAGGCCCGCGATCCCGGCCCATCTGGCCTGGCCGATCGGCGCTCCGAGCACCGCCAGGGTCAGCCCGACCAGGAGGATGATCTCGGCCACGTTGAGGGCCCGGAACACCAGGCGCCCGATGCCGAGGCCGAGGGGAAGTGTGATGCCGGGTGCGCGGAACTTCAGCGGAGCCTCGATGAGGGAGATGGCGGTGACCATTCCCAGCCACAGAAACGGCACCGCCAGCTGGGCGACGTCCTTGAACCTGGTCATGCCGGGGCGACTCCTCGATCGAAGGTGAGCTGGGCGACGCAGGTGCCGGGCCGGGCGAACGGGATGAGGTCGGCGCTGACGTTCGGCGCCGTCGCCTCGACGACCCCGCGGAGCAGGCCGAGGTGCATCCCGCACACCACGTCCGGATACTGCCGCGCGACGTCGATGAACGGGCAGGCGCGCAGGTCGATCTGGCCAGAGGCGGTTCCACCGACGTGGACCGGCTCGAATCCCAGCTCGGTGAAGAGGGCGAGCGCCGTGGTGGTTGCCGTGCTGAGGGAATCGGCCCCCGGTGTCGGAGCGGTCGGCGCGTGACCGCGCCGGAGCCAGGAATTGCCGGCCTCCTCGGCCAGCGCACCCGCGTCACGCCTGTGCAACTGGGCGGCCAGGACCGTGCTGAGGAACTGGTAGCCGGAGGTAGGGACCGGCGGTGCCACGCTGCGGTAGACCGTCTGGGGGCGTCCAGGGCCGCGCCGCTGGGCAGGCTGGCCGGTGACGAAGCCCGCCTCGATCAGGACCTCCAGATGGAAGCGCACCGTATTCGGGTGCAGTCCCGTGGCGGCGGCGAGTTCCTTGACGTCCGTCGGGACGTCCGTGGCTCGGAGCCGATCGAGGATCTGCCGGCGACTCGGCACGGCCAGTGCGCCGTAACTCACGTGTTCGGTCACCCTCCGATTTTATACGATGGTGATTGTGAAAAAGGAGGGGCTCATGGCCGACATCACCGATCGCGGCGACATCACCGATCTGGTAACCGACTTCTACGGCAGGGCCTTCGCCGACGAGCTGCTTGGCCCGGTCTTCATCGACGTGGCAAAGATGGACCTCTCGGCACACCTGCCGATCATGTGCGATTTCTGGGAGACGGTGCTGTTCCGGTCGGGGACCTACCGGCGGAACGCCCTTCAGCTGCACGTGGACCTCAACCGACGTGAGCCGCTGACCGAGCGGCACTTCGAGCGCTGGTTGGCCCTGTGGCGGGCCGCGATCGACGACCGTCACGCAGGCCCGAAGGCGGAACTGGCCAAGGTGCAGGCAACTCGGATCGCCCAGTCGATGCTGCGGCGTCTCTCCGGTGGCAGCGGCAGTGAGCACCACACCATTCGGGCGGCGCGGCCAGCGCCGAGCGCGGCGGGCTGAGTCAGTCGCGGGAGGCGATAGCGCCTGCGGGCCGCGTGTTCGCCGGGACAGTCGACGGCGGCTGGTCGAGCCGACCGAGCCCTTCGAGTACGGCGGTGCCGCCCCGGATCACCGACGTGGCCAATGCGATGGCCGCCGGGTTGACCCCGCCCTGCCGCTCTGCGGTGGCGACGCGGACCGACTGCGCCAGGTGCGCCCGCAGGTGTTCGGCGAACAGCCGCAGGAACGGCTGCCCGGTGCTCGACCGCAGCGCGTTCAGCTCGTCGGTGGTGACCATGCCGGGCATGTCGTGGCCCTCGTGCGGGTTTGTCGTCGGCGCTCCGGCCTCGCCCAGCAGTTCGCGGGACCGCGTCAGGTTTGCACGGTTGCTGGCCCGCACCTCGGCGGCCAGCCGTCGCCAGGTGGGGTCGGTGGTCCGGGTCGGCACAAGGTCCAGCACCGTTAGCAGCCGGTCCGTCATCGCCGCCGTCAGTTGCAGCCAGGCGATGTCGGTGGGGCTGAAGGCGCCTGCCGGTGAGACGTGCGACGGTGTGGACGCGACCGTGGGTGGCACGGCTGTGGGTGGCGCGGCGCTGTCTCCGGTGCCGGGTGCCCCACCGGCGCAGCCGGTGAGGAGCGCCGCCGCCGTGAGCAGTGCGACGTGGGCGCGCATGCCGCCTCCTTCCGCCCGGCGGCGGCGGGTCCGGCTGACCGGGCCCGCCGCCTCGGGTGCGTCGGTGTCGACTCAGATGGGTCGGCCGTCGTGCCCGCACTTGATGACCGGACGGATGCAGTCCTGGACGCGGCGGGCCATCTCCGCTGTCGGCCAGGCATTGAAGAAGTCACCGTGCATGGTGTAGCCCGGTCCGGAGGCCAGCCGGAACCGCGACGGGTCACCGTTGACCGGGTACCGCAGCACCTGACGCAGCTTCGGGACGGGCACCGGGTGGGTGCTCGGGCAGGCCTGGTTCACCGGGTACGCGAGGTGGCTCTTGTGATCCGCGGAGTCCAGGTCGCGGCCGTTCCAGCACTGCGGGAAGTCCAGGTACGACTCCAGCATCGTGCCGGCCGGGCAGGTGACGAAGTCCTTCGACGGTGGCACCTGACCGGCGTGCAGGCACGACCAGCGGGCGATGCTGTCGCCCGCCCCGGTGGCCTTGGCGTTGCCGGCCACGAGCCGCAGCCCCTGCGGGAACGGCTGGGTGTTGGCGACGACGTCGGAGCGGACGCCCTCGCCGAGGTAGTAGAACGTGGCGATGGCCGGCTCCACCGGCACGTTGTTGTTGTAGAGAGTCGGCACCTAGTACGACGAGACGTCCACCTGCGGGTTGCAGGTGCTCGTGGATCTCACCAGGTCGGGCAGCGTGGTGTTGGCGTTCGTGACCGTGCTGCCGAAGAAGCTGTGCATGTGTGAGGCCCCGGGCAGCCCGGGGAAGACGATCGGGTCGTCGGGCAGCCGGTGGCTGTACGTGCAGTCGGCGGGGAACTCGGCGACCCGGATGACGTTGGCGACCGGGGCGGCGTCGGCCCGGTCGGTGGTGGAGACCAGGTACGTGCCGAGCAGCGCCAGCAGGGCGCTGATGGCGGTGGCGAGGCGCATCCGGCGGGGTAGGCGGGAGAGGGGTGCGGCCCTGTCCATCTCGTGACTCCTGTCCGGGGACGGGTCAGGGGAACCTCCGCCGCCGCCGCCGAAGACGTCGGAGTGTTGCCCTGACCGGACTGGGTGGTGGCCGGTTGATCGAACTGCTGAATCCCGGCTGCGAGAGAGCGCTCTCACTGGTCCAGCCTCGCCCCGATGTCGACGCTTGTCAATACATGCCGCAGTTGGTGGAAATGACGAAGAAGGGCCGGACCCCGGTGGTGGGGTCCGGCCCTTTCGGTGTGCTCGCGGGTCAGCTGGTGGCGTAGCCGCGGGTGGCGATCCAGTCGGCGAGGTGCTCGACGGTGATCTGGTAGGCGGCCTGGTTGGGGTCGGCGGAGTCGGCGATGGTGACGGTGTTGCCGTTGTCGCGGTAGCCGACGACGCTGATGTAGTGCCCGCCCTCGTAGGAGTGGCTGGTGCCGTCGGTGTCGGTGCTGGTGCCGGCGATGTTGGCGACGACGGCGCGGCCGTTGTCGACGGTCTTGACGATGTCGGCGCGCAGTTGGTTGGTCTGTGTGGCGTCGGCGTCGGGCTTGCTGATCTCCACGCTGTGGTAGGCGTCGGCCTTGCCGGTCTCCTTGTTCAGGACCGGGGTGATGTCGTTGATGCTGTTGGTGCCGGCCTCGGTGGTGCCCATCTCCTTGGCCATGTCGTCGACGTTGATGTTCTTGCCCTGGACGCTGAGGGCGTTGCGGGTGGCGGCGGGGCCGCAGTAGTAGAAGTTCGGCTGCGCCTCGTAGCGCACGCCCAGTTCCCGCTCGCCGTGACCCTTGCGGTCGGTCTGGGTCTGCGAGGTGGGCTTGGCGTCCGACGCGGCGTATGCGGCGGTGACGGGGCCGGCGATGGCGCCGCCGGTGAAGGCCAGGCCAGCAGCGGTCAGAGCGGTCTTACGAATCAGATCGGTACGCATGATGGCGTGCTCCTCTGCATCGGGGGAAAGCGCCTCGGCACACGAATCTCGCGGGGGGTGTGTGCCGGGCGGGAAGTCTCAGGGGGATCTACCCGGCGGCTCGGAGGGCCTGCTCGGGTGTCCGGGGGTGTAACCGGTCCGGGGTGGCGAGTCATTCCGCCGAGGGCTTCCGGACAGTCGCCGGCCGGTGGTGCTCGGCCGTGCGGGGGATGTAACCGAGGCGACCGGCCGGGTGTTCCCGGCGACCGCCGCGCGGACCGGCCAGTGGTGGCTCGGCCGTGCGGGGGGTGTAACCGTGCCGGCCGGCGGGGTGTTCCCGGCGGCTGCCGTGCGCTGCGACCTGGGAGTCGCGGCGGTCTGCCAGGTATAACGACCCCGCCGGGCCCACGATTCCGCCGCCCGGGTGGCACCGACCACGGGACGCTACGGCCGATATCGGACAAATTGCCCAGCCGGAAACGGGCATCCGCACCCCGGCCGGGGTGATCGACTCGGGGTCGGTGAAACCGGGGTGTCCGGGCCCGTTGGACACCGCGACTTCATGGAACCCGAGTCGATCATCCCCGCCGGGGCCGGGGCGGCGCGCTGGGTGCAGCCGCACGCATGACACGGGTGGGGCGGCCCGAACGTGTCGGACCGCCCCACACGTGCCGCGCCGAGGTCAGAAGCCGAGGACGGCCCGCCCACCGACCACTGGCAGTCGCAGCTCACTGTCGTTCGGAGCGACCCGCAGCTCGGTGCCGCCCAGCGGCAGCAGCGTGTACTCCTGGTCGCTGGAGAAGACGACCACGCCGATCCGGTGCCCCGCCGGGAAGATGTAGTCCTTCGGCTCCATGGTCCACCGGTAGTCGTACAGCTTGCCCTGCTTGACCGGCTCGGTGCGCGCAGCGCTCTTACGGTTCTGCGGGTCCATCCAGCCGCGCGTCACGACTGTCGGCGCGGCGGTCGACCCGGCCGGGCCGTAGTCCACCAGGTACGCGGTGAGGTTCGCGTCCGGCTTGTTGTCGATCGCCATCCGTAGCCGCATCTCCGGACGGCCGGAGATGCGTACGCTCTGGGTCAGCGCGGGGGAGCGGTAGGCGAGGCGGTTGGCGCTTGCCGTGTCCGGGTCGGCCACCAGGGTGTCCGGGTGGATGGTCCGCCCCTCGTCGACGAAGCTCTGCTCGACGCGGGCCTTCGGCGGCTTACCCGTGGTGAGCGTGCCCGGGGTGGTGGCGTCGGTGGCGGCGAAGCGCAGCCCGACCTCGCGTGCGGCCGGGTCCGGCCAGTTGGCGTACGTGGTGTAGGCCCGGTCCTCGCGCTGGAGCACCGCGGTCGGCTCGTCCATGATGCCGTTGCGCACGTTCCACAGCCAGAAGTCGAACCAGCGGTTCTCGGTCTGCTTGTACGTCCACGTCTGCCCGCTGGGCAGGGTCACCGAGGCGCTGCTGCCCGGGCCGCCGTGCCCGCCCTGGTGCAGCCAGATCTTGCGCGGCACGTCGCGCTTGGCCAGCTCGTCCCACCAGCCGGCGAAGTGCTCGGTCTTCACGTTCCAGTCGTTGAGGCCGTGCACCACGAAGACGCTCGCCTTGACGTCGCGGGCGTCGAGGTAGTCACGGTCCTGCCAGAACGTCGAGTAGTCGCCGGTGACCCGGTCCTGCTTCGCGGTGATCGTCGCGAGCTCGTCGGCGCAGGGGCCCTCGGCCCGCGCCTGCCCGGCCGTGTACTGGGCCAGGATGTCGAGGTCCTCGCCCTGGAACGTGCCGGGCGCCACCACCAGACCGTTGGCCCGGTAGTAGTCGTACCAGCTGCTGATCGCCGAGACCGGCACGATGGTCTTCAGGCCCTTGACCCCGGTGGTGGCCACCTGGTTGGGAAGCGTCCCGTTGTAGGAGACGCCTGTCATGCCGACCGCGCCGGTGGTCCAACCGGCGGTGACCGGGGCGCCGCTGGCGTCGTACCCCTTGGCCCGGCCGTTGAGCCAGTCGATGACGGCCTTGGTGCCGAGTGTCTCGGCCTGGTCGCCGCTGGTCGGGCAGCCGTCCGAGTCGCCGGTGCCGACACTCTGGCCGAGCACCACCGCGTACCCGCGCGGCACGTAGTAGTCGTCGAGCGAACCGGGCAGGTTGGCCTTCGCCTGCGCCCGCTGCGTGCCGACGTCGAGCGCGCGACGCCCGGAGCGGTCGGTCCGGCCGTTCTGCGGCAGGTCGTCGACGAGCACGCTCGGGTACGGCACGTCACCCCAGGTGTCCTTGCGGTACGGGCTGTGCTCGAAGATGACAGGCACCTTGAAGCCCTGGGTGGCGGTCTCCCGGGGTCGGGAGATGTCGATCGCCACCCGGTCGGGACGGCCGTCGTGGTCGGTGTCGACCGGGGTCTGGACGAACACCCGCTCCTCGATCGCGTCGGCGAGGGAGAACACCGGTTGGGTCATGCCGTCGGCCACCACGATGCCTGTGGGAGTGGTGGCTGCGGGCGGGGCGGCCGCCGCGGTCGGTGCGGCGCTCAGCACCAGGGCGCCGGACACGCCGACGCTGAGAAGTGCCAGATGGCGGGGTCGACGCATGCGCGTCTCCCTTCGGTCGGGCTGGTTGCCGGGTCTCGGCACGGGCCAATCACGAAGATCCATTCGTCGCCATGCTAGGGCCTGTGTCAAAGCCTCGGTCGAGCCGAGGCGGAGTCCAGGCGGCGATCTGGCAAGGCGGGATTTGGCCCGGATACCGGTGTTGTGTCCGGGTCAAATCCCAACGCCGCCGGTCGTCGTCTGGGCCCGCCGCAGGCCGGCCAGAGGCTTTGACACAGGCCCTTGGTGCGAGTAAACGTCGCGTCGATCCCTTCGGACAGGCATGCGGCTTTCGTTCACATTGGAAGGCCGGGATCGGGTGGCGGTAATCGAACCGACATCGAATCGGCACCGGCGGCGACACGAGGCGGAAATCCCGCTCAACTCCGCGAGAAATTGCTCCCTCGCGAACCCTTGAAGATCACGTACGCGGCCCTATGATCTTGCAAAAGTCGCCCAAGAGGCGCATTTGTCCACATGAGACAGGAAACTAGATGCTCAGGAAGACACGCTGGCTGTTGGCCGTCGCCGTGACGGCCACGGCGCTGACCGCCGTGCCCGGCGGCACCGCCACAGCCGGTCCCAGCGGAGGCGCCCCGACGGGCACGCCCGCCACCTCCGCCAGCCCCACGACCCACACCGTCACCCTGCTCACCGGGGACGTGGTGACCGTCCGGAGCACCGGCTCGGGATGCCCGCAGGCCACGGTACGGCCGGTCGACGCGAACGCCGTGATCCGCCAGACCTGCGGCCCGGACGGCCACCTGCACGTCCTGCCCGCACGCGTCGAGTCCCAGATCGGCTCGACCCTCGACCCCGACCTCTTCGACGTCACCGCGCTGATCGCCGACGGGTACGACGACGAGACCACCGCCGACCTGCCGGTCATCGTGCAGCCCGCCACCGCGTCGGCCCGGGTGGCTGCGCTCGGCGACGTGCGGTCCCTGCCCAGCATCGGCGCGGTGGCCGGCCACGTACCCAAGAAGAGCCCGGCCGGCGCGAAGCTCGCGACCACCTCGCTGCTCGCCGGTGCGAAGAAGGTCTGGCTCGACCGCAAGGTCCGCGCCACCGCCCTGACCGGGGCCGACCAGCGCGAAAAACTGGACCCCAACCTGGGCCAGATCGCCGCGCCGGAGGCGTGGAAGGCCGGCTACACCGGCACGGGCGTGCGGGTCGCGGTGCTCGACACCGGCGCCGACTACACCCACCCCGACCTGGCCGGCCGGGTCGTCGAGCGGGCCGACTTCACCGCCGAGGGCGGTGACGCCGTCGACCACAACGGCCACGGTACGCACGTTGCGTCGACGATCGCCGGAACCGGGGCCGCCGCCCACGGCCAGCGTCGCGGCGTGGCGCCGGACGCCAAGCTGGTGATCGGCAAGGTCCTCGACGACCACGGCTCCGGCGCCGACTCCGGCATCATCGCCGGCATGGAGTGGGCCGCCGCCCGAGCCGACGTCATCAACATGAGCCTCGGCGGCACCGCCCCGGACGACGGCAGCGACCCGCTCTCGCTCGCCGTGGACGGCCTGAGCAAGTCCACCGGCGCGCTCTTCGTCATCGCCGCCGGCAACAGCGGCGCCCAGATCTCCTCGCCCGCCTCGGCCAGCAGCGCGCTCACCGTCGGCGCCGTCGACCGCGACGACAAGCTCGCCGACTTCTCCAGCCGCGGCCCGCTGGTCACCAGCCACGTGGCCAAGCCGGAGCTGGTCGCGCCCGGCGTCGACATCGTCGCCGCCCGTGCCGCCGGCACCAACCTCCAGGACCCGATCGACAGGTACTACGAGGGCCTCAGCGGCACCTCGATGGCGACGCCGCACGTCGCCGGCGCCGCCGCGCTGCTCGCCCAGCGGCACCCGGACTGGACCGGCGACCGGCTCAAGGCCGCCCTCGTCGGCGCGGCCGACCCGCTGACCGGCGTCGACGCGTACGCCGTCGGGGCCGGACGGCTCAACGCGGCCCGGGCCCTCGGCGGCCCGACCAGCAACCAGCCGGTGGTCAACCTCGGCACCTTCGCGTACCCGCAGTCCGGCCGCAGCGACACGACGCTGAGCTGGACCGGCGGGTCCACCCCGGCCACGACGGTCCTCGACCTCGACGTGTCGATCGTCAACCACGACGGTCAGCCGGTGCCCCGCGGCGCGGCGACGCTGTCGACGGGCCGGGTGACGCTCAAGCGCGGCGCCACGGCCGACGCGACGCTGCGGATCAACCGCGCGGCGCTGGCCAGCCGGCCGGGCCTCTACCTGGCCACCGTCACCGCCCGCACCGGGCACAAGCTGGTGGCGGTCACCCCGGTGAGCTTCTACGTCGAGCAGCCCAGCTACGACCTGACGATCCACACGAAGCCGCTGCCCGGCCTGCGCGACGGCGCGGAGAGCTGGATCAACCTCACGGTCACCAACCTCACCGACCCCCTCGTCTACCGCGACGGGGGCGGCGGCACGCCCGGTGACACCTTCACCCTGAGGGTTCCGGCCGGCCGGTACGCGGTCTTCGGCGCCTCCGTCGCCTACTACGTCGACAGTGACGTGCTGGAGACGACGCTCGCCGGCGAGACCGACCTGGACGTGCGCGGCGCCCGGAGCGTGACGCTCGACCCGGCGCGGGCCAGGCCGGTGACTGTCACCGTCGACGGTGCGCCCACCACGCCCACCCGGGTCGACTTCACGAACGTCCAGACCTCGGTGAACGGTCTGTCCTGGTGGCACCAGATCAGCGGGTACGGGAGGGCCACGACGGTCCGCAGCACCGCGCTGCCGAAGCCCGGCATCGGATCGCTGCGGACCTGGGTGGCGGCCAACCTGGACTCGCCGGCCGGCACCGCCGCGCCGTACCGCTACAACCTCGTGCACGAGTACGCCGGCGGCGTGCCGGCCGACCCGGCGTACCGGGTGGGCCGGTCCGAGCAGGCCACGCTGGCCCGGATCGACGAGCGGTTCCACCAGGCGGACTCGCCGGAGATGTTCACCGGGCTGGTCCGCACCGGCCTCACCCGCGACGGTGTGCCGGTGACCCAGACCCACGAGGGGAACCTGCCGCCGTACCGGACCGACTACCTCTCGCCCGACATCCTCTGGGCCGACCAGGGCGTCTACGGGGGCCTGGGGGCCGACGAGGCGCCCCGCAGCTACCAGCCCGGTAGCCGGCAGAGCAAGGTGTGGGCGCGTCAGCCCCTGCACTCCGGTTGGTACGACGACCCGGCCGGCGCCGGCTGGAGCTGCGCCACCCCGCCGTCGCGGACCCGGGGCAACCTGCACATCGACCTGGTGACGCTCACCGACCAGCACCAGCGCGCCGACTGCCTGTACGGCGAGGCGATCGGCGTGAAGCGCACCCTGTCGCTGTACCGCAACGGCAAGCTGCTCGACGAGCGCAGCGGCCCGTTCGGCGACTTCACAGTCGGGCAGACGATGGCCGACTACCGGGTCAGCCTCGACGTCGACACGAGCCTGATCCTGCCGATCTCGACGAGGGTCACCACCTCGTGGACGTTCCGGTCCGCCGGGCCGGACGGCACCGGGAGCGTGCCGTTGCCCCTGCTCGCCCTCGACTACGCCCTGCCGATGGACACCGCCAACCACCCGGTGGGTGGAACGGCCGAGCTGGCCGTCCGGCAGGCGCACGGTGTCAAGGCGCAGAGGGTGACGTCGATGCAGGTGTGGACCTCGACCGACGACGGTGCCACCTGGAAGGCCGCCCGCGTCACCGGTAGCGGCGACACCTACCGGATCGACCTGCCGAAGGCCGCGTCCGGGCAGGCCGTCTCGCTGCGCGTGAAGGCCGCCGCCAACGGCGGTAGCGGTATCGACCAGACCATCATCCGGGCGTACCACGCCGGCTGACGAGTCGAAGCGCGGGTGCGGTCAGGCTCCGGCCGGGCCGCACCCGCGTGCGTTACTGCCCCTCCCAGACCGCCTTCGCGCCGGAGTCGCCGGTGCGGACCACGTAGTAGACGGCGATACCGGCGGCCACCAGCGACAACACCTGCAACGCCACGGTCAGCACCCGAGCGGGACGGACGCCCTCGGCGGTTCGCGGCGGGACGAACCTGACCAGGGCGAGCGCCACGACCGCCAGCCCGATCGCCGCGTACAGGGTGAGGTCACCGAAGTGCTGGTGCGCCTCCAGCTTCGGGAGGAACTCGGGCGTGACCCGGTTGGCCGAGCGCAGGCGCTCGAAGAAGGCGTCACCGGAGAACTTCGCCAGCAGCGCGCACAGCGGGGCGCCCACGGCGAGCAGGCCCAGCACCCAGCGTGTGTGCGGTCGGACCAGCGGGACGAGCGCGTACGCGATCGTCAGGAGAGCCAGCAGCGGCACGAACACGACCGCGGCGTGCAGCACGAGCGGGTGGGCGGGGATGCCCATGAACTCCTCGAACATTCGGCGACTCCTCCGGCCATGGCGGATCTCGATGATCCAGGCATGGAGGCTATCGGTACCGACTGAGCGTGCCCAGAGCCGACGCTCAACTGCGCGAGCGCGGCAGGCAGTCCTTCTTGTACTTCAGACCGGAGCCGCACCAGCACGTGTCGTTGCGCTCCGGTGGCCACGGGACCCGCGCGCTGGGTCGCGCCGACACCTCGGCGGCGTAGCCGGCCCGGACCGCCGCGTCGGCCGGGTCACCGTCGCGTCGACCGGCGAACGCGTCCAGACCGGCCACGCTCGCCCGGAACACGCCCAGCCCGCTCCGACCGGCGCCCGTCAGCCGCACCAGCTCCTTCTCCAGGCGGGCCCGGTGCGCGTCCCAGTCCGGCCCGTACACGTCGGTCAGCTCGGGGTGCTCGGCGAGCAGACGGTCGAACTCGGGCCGGGGCCAGAGCAGCAGATCCGTCTCGCCGCCCTGCCGCTCAGCGGCCCGGCGGACGAGCTGGTTCTCCACGCGGTCGGCCAGATCGTCCTGCCGGTCGTGCGGCAGGTTGAGATCCCGGCGTACCCGATGGCGCTGTTGCAGCAGGAGGAAGAGCACGCCTGGCGCGTCCGGCGGGCCGACCTCCGGGTCGGTCGGCGCCTGCCCGGCGGCGGTGGCGCGCTCGCCGAGCAGGGTGTCGACCGCCGCGCTGAGCCACCGCTCGGCGATCGCCGAGCGGCCCGCGGCGTCCAGCGCCGCGCTGACGTAGGCGGGCGCGTCGGGCTGCGTGAGCAGCAGCGGACGCAGCGCGGTCAGTTCCGCCATCGCCTCGTCGTCCCGGTCGCCGGCCTGGAACATCACCCGGGCCCGCAGCGCGCGGGCGACTCCGGCCCGGGGATCGTCGACAGACGGGTACGCCGCAAGCGCCTGGTCCGCGTACCGCAGCGCGGCATCGGGCCGGGCCCGGATCTGGGCGATCTCGGCGGCCAGGGTCAGCGCGTCCCCGGCGTCGTCCGGATCCTCCAGCCGGCCCTGCGCGACCGCCTCGGCGATGTCGGCGGCGACACCGAGCGGGTCGGCCGTCCCGAGCGCCGAGCGGCGGAGTTCGGCGAGGTCAGCCTTGGTGAGTACGTCTCTCGTCGGCACGACCTCACGGTACGTCGGGGTGCTTCCGCCCGGCCGAATTATGGCCATCTGCCGTCAACCAGTCCTCGCTAGCGTCAGATCGCCAGCTTCTCGATCAGACCGCACAAAGGGTGAGCTATGGGCACGGTGGATCGCCGTACGTTCCTCAAGGCAATGGGAGTTCCCGCGATCGGCGCGGCGCTCCCGCTGGATCTCAGCAAGGCGCTCGCCATCCCGGCGAACAACAAGACCGGCTCGATCAACGACGTCGAGCACGTGATCATCCTCATGCAGGAAAATCGATCATTCGACCACTACTTCGGCAGCATGCGCGGCGTACGCGGCTTCGGTGACCCGCATCCGGCGACACTGCCGTCCGGCAAGGACGTGTGGCACCAGCCCAACGGCGCGGACGAACTGCTGCCCTTCCGCCCCGAGGTGAAGGACCTCGGCCAGACCTTCCTGCCGGACCCGCCGCACGGCTGGAACGACGGTCACGCCGCCTGGAACGACGGTCGGTTCGACGGGTGGGTGCCCAACAAGGGCGTCACCGCGATGACCTACCACACCCGCCAGGACCTGCCCTACCACTACGCCCTGGCCGACGCCTTCACCGTCTGCGACAGCTACCACTGCTCGCTCATGGGCCCGACCGACCCGAACCGCTACCACATGTGGAGCGGCTGGGTCGGCAACGACGGCAGGGGCGGCGGCCCGGTCATCACCAACGCGGAGGCCGGCTACGACTGGTCGACGTACCCGGAGCGGCTGGAGCGCAACGGCATCTCCTGGAAGATCTACCAGGACGTCGGCACCGGCCTGAACGCCGCCGGCTCCTGGGGCTGGACGAACGATCCCTACATCGGCAACTACGGCGACAACTCGCTGCTCTACTTCCACCAGTACCAGAACGCGCAGCCGGGAACGCCCCTCGCTGATCGCGCCAAGACCGGCACCGAGATCCGCACTCAGGGTCGCGACCCGGAGGCGCTGCTCGCCGACTTCCGCGCCGACGTCGAGGCGGGACGCCTGCCGCAGGTCTCCTGGATCACCGCGCCCGAGGCGTACACCGAGCACCCGAACTGGGGACCGGCGTTCGGCGCCTGGTACATCTCGCAGGTCATCGACATCCTCGCCGCGCACCCCGAGGTGTGGAGCAAGATGGCGCTCTTCATCACGTACGACGAGGAGGGCGGCTTCTTCGACCACGTGGTCCCGCCGACGCCTCCGCAGACCCGCGAGCACGGGCAGTCGACAGTGCCGACCACCAACGAGATCTTCCCCGGCGACGCCGACCACCCGGCTGGGCCGTACGGCCTCGGCGTCCGCGTACCGATGGTCATCGTGTCGCCGTGGACGCGCGGTGGCTACGTCAACTCCCAGGTCTTCGACCACACCTCGCTGATCAAGTTCCTGGAGACGCGGTTCGGGCACGGCCGGCCGGACCTGATCGAGAAGAACATCACCCCGTGGCGACGCGCCGTCGTCGGCGACCTCACCACGGCCTTCGACTTCCGGCACCCGAACCGGTCGCGCGAGGTCACGCTGCCGGACACCGACGACTTCAAGCCCGACGACCTGGTCCGGCACCCCGACGAGGTGCCGGTGCCTCCGGTCGATCAGCGGTTGCCCCGGCAGGAGCGCGGGGTACGTCCGGCGCGGGCCATCCCGTACACCCTGCACGCCGACGGCCACGTCGCCGACGGGGCGTTCCGGATCGACTTCCGCAACACCGGCGGCGCTGCCGCGGTCTTCCAGGTCCGCCAGGCCGGCAGCACGGCCGCCCCGCGCAGCTACACGGTCGAGGCGGGCAAGCGTCTCACCGACACCTGGGCGGTCGAGTCGTCCTACGACCTGTCGGTGCACGGGCCGAACGGCTTCTACCGCCGCTTCACCGGCGGCCGGTCGCAGCTCGACGTCACCGCCTCGTACGACGAGCACCACCACAAGGTCGTCCTCTCGCTGGGCAACCGGGGCGCGAAGCGGGGCGAGGTGACCGTCCGGGACGGGTACCACTCCCGGCCGGTCACGCTGTCGCTGCGCCCCGGCGAGACCGAGCGGGGGACGTGGGCGCTCGCCCGCACCCACGGCTGGTACGACCTGACTCTCACCGTCGCGGGTGACGCCGGCTTCGCGTACCGCTACGCCGGTCATGTGGAGAACGGCAAGGACAGCATCAGCGACCCGGCCCTCGGCGGGTTGGTCTGACTGATGCCCTGACCGACGGCGCAGGCGTCGCGCGACCGTGACCGTGGGGCGACGCGCGGTCGGGCGGCCGTGACCGGCGTGCCGGTGAGCGTTATGACTCACAGGTATATCTACTTGCGTTTTAAGGTGGCGGGTCGCCGGGTGTGGTGGTGACCGGCGTGGCGACGTGACGTAAAGCGGCCACCGTCTCAAGATCGGTTCTGCGA
>NZ_JBICSN010000025.1:0-51442 GCF_043197115.1 Micromonospora sp. NPDC049275 | reverse complement strand
TCGTGTTCATGGGGGTAGCTCCTTCGGGGGTAGGAACACCCGCATCACCAGGGGGGCGGTGACGGGGGTGTGAGCACCTCGTCCGGCGCTGCACAAGAAGGGGGAAAGTCTGGGGGGCGGCGGCCTGCGAGCGGGGGGCTCGTGGCGCCGGGACCGTGTGTAACGACCGTCGAGCCGGGGTGATTCCCGGGGCCGGCCTGCCGCGGGATACCGGATCTAGCCGGTACGCTCGGCGGGCCTGCGATCGTTCGGGGATCTGCAACGACCCGGCCGGGCTGGCCATTCCCACCCTCACGACGGGGGCGGGGGTGGCCGTGGTCCTGCGATCGTCAGGGTGTGTAACGACCCCCGGCCCGCCACGATTCCAGCCCACGGATGCCGCCGGTCACACCCCAGGACGCCGACAACCGGACATCCCACTCATCCGGCAGGGAGCACACCGGTCACCGCGCCCAACTGGCCCGCCGGGACGCGGGCCGGACAGTGGGCTCGGACGGTGATCCATTCGGGTTCGGTGATGTCGGGGTATCCGACGTGGGTTGATACCGCGACATCGGCGAAGTCGAGTGGATCAAGGGAGGGGCTGGTGTCACCCCTCCAGGCGAGAGCGGACCTTTCCGGCACAGGCCCCCACCACGGCCTGCGCGTCGAGTCCCAGACTCTCGATGGCCACCAGCGCGGTGAACACCACGTCGGCCAACTCGGCTGCCACGTCCTCGCGGGTGTGGGTGACACCCTTGCGCGGATTCTGCCCGAGTAGACCGATCCAGGCGGCCGACGCCTCCCCCGCCTCCTCGGTGAGTTTGAGGATGCGGCAGGTCAGTTCCGTCTGCCCGGTGCCGTTCGCCGCGTCCAGCCAGCTCCGCGCAGCCCGGGCCGCCGCCCAGATCGAGTCGTCCACGGCGACCAGTCAACCCGACGGTCCCGACCGACCACACACCCGGCCCGCACAATCGAGGGGCGCACCGCGTCGCCGGGCATCCCCCAGGTCACACGGCCGCCCACGGACGACTCGGGGCTGGTCTGATCGGCCGGACAGGCGACTCTGACCGGTCCGTCAGCTCAGGCATTGACTCCTGTCGACGGCAGTCCTAGGTTCAGGACGCTACCGGCCGGTAGGCAACCGTCCCGCCTGGTCGCCCCGCAGGCGACATCCGTCCGATGGGGAGCATCGATGCTGTCCGTACCCATTCGCACCCTGCGCCGTCTGGTCGCCACCACCGCGACACTGACCCTGACCGTCGGGCTGCTCGGCGCCGCGCCCAGCACCGCCGCCACATCCACCGCCGCCGCATCCACCGCCGCCGCGGCCAGCAGCGCCGGCCACGACCCCTCCGACGACCAGCCGCTGCCCGGCTACACCTTCCAGAATCCGCCGCTGGCGCCGCTGGTGGTGGCCGGCAAACCCACGACGGTACGCCAGGGCGTGCACCGGCACGCCGCGTACATCATCGAAGTTCCCGCCCGATGGAACGGTGACCTCGTCGTGTGGGCGCACGGCTACCGTGGCCAGGGCACGGTGCTCTCGCCGGAGCCGCCGGCCTTCGAGCTACGCCAGCGACTGCTGACGCAGGGGTACGCGTGGGCGTCGTCGTCGTACGACCGCAACGGCTTCGACATCCGCTCCGGGGTGCTGAGCACGAAGGACCTCGCCGACCACTTCGGGCGGATGGTGCGCAGACCCCACCGCACCTACCTGGCCGGGGTGTCGATGGGCGGATACGTCATCGGGCGCTCGCTGGAGCAGTACCCCGGCTACTACGACGGAGCGCTGCCCATGTGCGGCGTGCTCGGTGACCAGACGCTGCTGGACTTCTATCTCGACTACAACCTGGTCGCGCAGGCCCTCGCGGGAGTGCGGGCCTACCCGACGCCTGCCGACTACCTGAGCAACGCCGTGCCGCGCATCCAGGTGGCGCTCGGTCTGGCGGGGCTCACGCCCACCGGTCCGGACACCACGACCGACCGGGGCAAGCAGCTGCGGGCCATCACCGTGAACCGGTCGGGCGGGCCACGGCCCGGCGCCGAGGCGGCCTTCGCGGTCTGGAAGGACTTCCTCTTCTCCATCGCGGTGACCGACGGCGGCGACTCCCCCGCCCAGCGGCCCAGCCAGATCTCCACAAACCTGCTGACCCGCTACACCCCGAACAGCCCGATCACCGTCAACTCGTCCGTGCAGCGGGTGGCCCCGGAGAACATCGTGCAGCGGCTCCTGCCGACGCTGACCGAGGTGCCGAAGATCGCCGGGCGGCCGAGCGCGCCCGTGGTCAGCCTGCACGACCTGGGCGACATGTTCGTTCCGTTCAGCATGGAGCAGGCGTACGCCACAGACGTGGCACGCAACGGTCGCAGCCGGCTGGTGGTGCAGCGGGCCATCCGGGCCGCGCAGCACTGCGAGTTCAGCCCGGCCGAGGCCGGCGCCGCCTGGGACGACCTGGTGACCTGGGTACGCACCGGCAGGCGACCGGCCGGCGACACGGTGACCGATCCGGCGGTGGTGGCCCGACCCGAGTACGGCTGCCGGTTCAGCGACCGGGCCGCGTACGCCGCCGGGGTGGGCACCCGCCGCCTGTACGCGGCCTGCTGACCTGCCGGAACCAGAAAAGCCGGCCGGCTCCCGTAGAAGGGGGCCGGCCGGCGTGTGTGTGCGTGTGGTGTCACCAGAGCTGCTGGACGACGTCCGCCGCCTGCTCCTCCCACTGCGCGTACGCGTAGGGGAAGGCGGAGACCTGCACGGTCTGCGCGGCGGCGGTCAGTGGCAGGTCCTGCCAGCCGCCCACGTTCTTGAGGGCGCTGAAGAACGCCGTGGCGGCGTACTCCGGGTCGGTGACCTGCTCGGGCGTGCCCCAACCGGACGACGGACGCTGCTGGAACAGGCCCTGCGAGTCGTGGTCGTTGTACGCGCCGAGGTGGCCGAGGTTGTAGAGCTTCGACTCCTGCAACGACGTGGCGACGCCGATCACCGCGCCACGGTCGCCGACGCCTGTCTTCTTGGCCGCGTCCACGATCTTGCGGGCGTTGTCGAGCTGCGCGTCGTCGAGCGGGATGCGCGACTGGGCGCCCTCGATGCCGTGCGGGATCAGCTCGTCGCGGCTCGGCTTGCCGGCCGGCGGCTTGCCGGTGGCGGAGCCGGTGGTCAGCCCGGACTCGACGGGCTGCTCCTCGTGGTGAACCGCGGTGGCGGCCTTGCCCGTGGTGGCCTTGCCGGTGGCGAGGTCGATGGCGGCGACGGCACCCTGGTGCGGGCCGGAGGTGACCGGCGCGGCGGCCGCGGTCGGCGCGAGGGCCAGACCGCCGAGGGCAGCCACACCCACCACGCTCAACGCGGTCTTGCGGTACGAGTCCTTAGCGATGGCGGGGAGCCATCGAGTGAAGTCGGGCTTCACGATGGTTCCTTTCGATCGTGCGGAGCGCTCCGGGGTGAACACTCCTCGGGAGATGACCGCGGAAAGGGGTTTGGGCTCCGGCGGTACGGGGGACACAACCGGGTTGACGTGTCGGTCATTCCGGAAATGCCGGGCGGCCGCGAAGTGCGGTCCCGGTCACCTCCGGGAAACGGGACACACAGGCCTTTCGGCGACGAGGCGGACTGTCAGTGAGAAGGCTCGCCGAACCGGACCAGAACGTGCCAGAGCTGCTTGAGGTGCTGCAGGGTGTCCGCGATCGGACCCCGATCCGCCCACCGCTCCGGTTCGGTCACCACCGACACCGCGCCCCGACCGATCAGCGCCGCGTCCACCGGGGCGCCCGGCCGGGCGAACTCGCGGTGCAGCCGAGCGGCCAGCACCGGGATCGCGGGGCCCCGGAACTCGGCGTCGACACGGTCGACGGCCAGCGCGAAGCCGGGGTGCCAGCGCAGCGGAAACCCGTGACGCTGGGCGATCGATTCCAGCGTCGCCCCGGTCGGGGTGCCGGCGAACGACGGGTCCACCACCAGTTCCTCGACGTCGTGCGCGAGGTCGAGGGGGCCGTGGATCTGGGCCTCCACGTAGTCGTCGAGTGCGCGCCCGACCGTGGCCCGCGCGCTCGACGCCTCCAGCAACGTCCGCGCCAGGGTGGCGACGTCCGTCCCGGACCGGCCCAGGCACTCGCCCGTGCCGGCGACGCCGGCCAGCAGTCCGGCGAGGACCGCCTCGAACGCATCGGTCGTGCCCACCACGGTGGGGTCCAGGTGGCTGTCGCCGAGGCAGTAGGTCGCCCGGGCCAGCACCTCCGGGCGTAGCCGCAGGTGACAGGAGCCGAAGCGGGGACAGGCGCCGTCCGCGTGGTCGAGCAGGTTCAGTCCGCCGTACGTGGGCCGATCCGTCGGTGCCACCCCGGGCCGCTGGTACGCGCCGCCGAACATCCGGTGTTCCCACCGGTCGCGGTCGCCACCCGGGTACGCGGTCAGGCCACCGTTGGAGATCCCCGTGACGAACTGACTGCGGTACACCCCGTCCTCGGCCAGCGCGGACGCGACGGCCCGCCCGTCGGTGCACAGGCGATCGGGGTGGAAGTTGACGGTGAGCCGGCCACTGTCGGCTGCCGCGGCGAGCAGTAGTTCCGGCCGGTGGCCGACGTCGGCGGCGACGAGTTCCCGTTCGATGGCGGCGAGCGCCGCGCGACGCTCGGCCACGGCCGACGACCGCACGTACGCGAGGGCAGCCACCTGCGCCGAGGTGGGGGCGGCGGCGCGGAGCCCACCCCGCTCAGACGTCGCCGTCATGTCCGGGGTCCTCGGCTGCCGGCGTACCCAACTCCTCGAAGACGGTGATCTGCAGGTCCGCCGGGGCGTCCAGGCGGGAGTTCAGCGACTGCCACGGTGTACGCGTCGGCGGCGCGATCTCGCTCGCCCCGGCGGCGACCAGCCGGGCCGTGGTCGCCCGCGCGTCGCCCACCTCGAAGGCCACCCGGAGTCGCGGCGCGACCTGCCGGCCCACCTCGACCTCGTCGATCATGCGCTTCTGCGCGGGGTTGGCGATCTCCAGGGTGGCCCGGCCGGCATCCAGGATCACCACCCGGGCATCCCCGTCACCGGTGAACGCCGCCTCCTCGGGCAGGCCCAGGGCGTCCCGGTAGAACGCCACCGCTGCCTCGTGGTCCGCTGCCTCCACGACGAGGCGCAGCTGACGGACGACGGGGACGGGGTGCTCGGCGACCATGCGCCGGATCCTAGCAACGCCCTAGGCTGACACATTGTCCCGAAGGGAGCGACGATGGTCGAGACGTACGGCGACGACGCGTACCTGCTGCGCCCGGTCGGTCGGGTCGCCTCGCCGCTGACCGACGCGGCGAGCGCACCCCGGCAGGGCGACGAGGGCGCGCCGACCGCGTGGCTGATCTTCGACCCGCGGGTCGAGCGGGCCCTGAGCGACCTGTCGGCCGGCGCGGAGCTGCTGGTGCTGACCTGGTTGGACCGCGCCCGGCGCGACGTGCTGGCCGTGCACCCGCGCGGAGACGAGACCCGCCCCCGCACGGGCGTGTTCAGCACCCGCTCCCCGCACCGGCCCAACCCGATCGGCCTGCACCGGGTGCGGGTGCTGGCGGTGGACGGACTGCGGGTCGAGGTGGCCGACCTGGAGGCCCTGGACGGCACACCCGTCCTGGACGTCAAACCGGTGCTGGGCGCCGCCGACGAACGCTGACGTCAGTGCCCGCGTGCCAGCCACTCCGGTAGGCGGGGGGCCTCCGCGCCGATCGTGGTGTCGTCGCCGTGCCCGGTGTGCACGACCGTGTCCGGGGGCAGGGTCAGCAGCCGGGTCCGGATCGACTGCACGATGGTGTCGAAGTCGCTGTACGAGCGCCCGGTCGCGCCCGGCCCACCCTGGAACAGGGTGTCGCCGGTGAACACCGCCGAAAGGTCCGGGGCGTGGAAGCTGCACGCGCCGGGACTGTGCCCGGGGGTGTGCAGCACCCGCAGCGCGGTGCCGGCCACCTCGATGCTCTGCCCGTCCCACAACTCGCCGTGTGGCGGCAGGTGGGGGTGGACCAGGTCCCACAGCACCCGGTCGGCGGCGTGCAGCAGCACCGGAGCGCCGGTGGCCTCGGCCAGTTCGGGGGCCACCCGTACGTGGTCGTCGTGGGCGTGGGTGGCCAGGATGGCCCGGACCCGACGGTCGCCCACCAGCGCGAGGATCGCGGCCACGTCGTGTGGGGCGTCGAGGATGACGCACTCCTCGTCGTCGCCGATCACCCAGACGTTGTTGTCGACCTCGAACGTCTGCCCGTCCAGGGAGAACGTGCCGGAGGTGACCGCGTGGTCGACCCGGGCGGTCATCAGAACACCACCACCGAGCGGAGCACGTCGCCGTGGTGCATCCGGTCGAAGGCGTTCTCGACCTGGTCGAGGGCGATCTCCTCGGTGACGAAGGCGTCCAGGTCGAGACGACCCTGCAGGTACAGCTCGGTGAGCATCGGGAAGTCCCGGCTGGGCAGGCAGTCGCCGTACCAGCTGGACTTGAGGGCCCCGCCACGCCCGAAGACGTCCAGCAGCGGCAACTCGATCTGCATCTGCGGCGTCG
The DNA here is from genome assembly GCF_043197115.1 of Micromonospora sp. NPDC049275. Classification (NCBI taxonomy): domain Bacteria; kingdom Bacillati; phylum Actinomycetota; class Actinomycetes; order Micromonosporales; family Micromonosporaceae; genus Micromonospora; species Micromonospora sp. NPDC049275. The sequence goes on along the minus strand of NZ_JBICSN010000025.1, from coordinate 44,942 downwards.
GCACGCCGACAAGCACCACGGTGCCGGCGAGGTCCCGGGCGTAGAACGCCTGCTTCCAGGTCTCCGGTCGACCCACCGCGTCGATCACCACGTCGGCGCCGAAGCCGCCGGTGGCGGCACGGATCGCCTCGACCGGATCGGTCTCGGAGGCGTTCACGGTGTGGGTGGCGCCGAACTTCCGGGCCCAGTCCAGCTTGCGGCTGTCGGTGTCCACCGCGACGATCGTGGTGGCGCCGGCGAGGGCCGCGCCGACGACCGCCGCGTCCCCGACACCGCCGCAGCCGATCACCGCGACCGAGTCGCCGCGGGTCACGTTGCCGGTGTTCATCGCCGCGCCCAGCCCGGCCATCACGCCGCAGCCGAGCAGGCCCACGGCCGCCGGCCGGGCGGCCGGGTTCACCTTCGTGCACTGGCCGGCGTGCACGAGCGTCTTCTCGGCGAACGCGCCGATGCCCAGCGCCGGGGCGAGTTCCGTGCCGTCGGTGAGGGTCATCCGCTGCGCGGCGTTGTGGGTGTTGAAGCAGTACCAGGGCCGACCACGGCGGCAGGCCCGGCAGACCCCACAGACCGCCCGCCAGTTGAGCACCACGAAGTCGCCCGGGGCGACGTCGGTGACGCCGTCGCCCACCTGCTCGACGACCCCCGCCGCCTCGTGCCCGAGCAGGAACGGGTAGTCGTCGTTGATGCCACCCTCGCGGTAGTGCAGGTCGGTGTGGCAGACCCCGCAGGACTGGATCCGGACGATCGCCTCACCGGGGCCGGGATCGGGCACCACGATGGTGGTGACCTCGACCGGCGCGCCCTTGCTGCGGGAGATGACTCCCCGGACTTCCTGGCTCACTTCGCCTCCTGCTGGTGGTGTGCGGCGGGGACCGGACGCCGGGCAGGCGGGTGAACCGGGCTCGGCGGTGGGCCCCCGGCGAACCTACCGCGATCATCACGGCCGGCCCAGTCGGCCGGGCGGCGGGTTATCGGCTGTCACGCGGGGTACGCGGGCCACAATTCGGACCACGGCCACCAGGAGTGATCATGAAATTCGCGCACCTGCCGCTGCGGGTCAGCATCGGCGCGTACTTCCTCAACTCGGGTCTGGGCAAGCGGAACCTGGAGGGCGAGGCCGCGCAGGCCATGCACGGGATGGCGGTGGCGGCCATGCCGCAGCTCGCTCAGTTCGAGCCGCCCCGGTTCGCCAAGCTGCTGTCGTACTCGGAGATCGCCCTGGGGGCCGCGCTGCTCGCGCCGTTCGTCCCGGCGCCCCTGGTGGGGCTCGGCCTGACCGCGTTCGGCGCGGGCCTCGTGCAGCTGTACCTGAAGACGCCGGGGATGCGCGAGCCGGGCAGCATCCGCCCGACCCAGCAGGGCGCCGGGCTGGCCAAGGACGTCTGGTTGGTGGGCGCCGGCCTGACCCTGGTGCTGGAGGGGTTGACTCACGGCCGTCGGCGCGGCTGAGATAGCTGCGGTGAGCCACACTCGTTCGGTACGGCCGTTCTACCGGCCGATGAGGCCCCGCCGCCGCGACGAGCCGCACCGCGCGGCCACCCCGCTGGAGCTCTTCTTCGACCTGTGTTTCGTGGTCGCCGTGGCGCAGGCGGCGACCAGCCTGCACCACGACGTCGCCGAGGGTCACCTCGCCCACGCGCTGCCCAGCTACCTGATGGTGTTCTTCGCGATCTGGTGGTCGTGGATGAACTTCACCTGGTTCGCCTCGGCGTACGACACCGACGACGACGTCTACCGGATCACCACGCTGGTGCAGATCACCGGGGCGCTGATCCTGGCGGCCGGGGTGCCACGCGCCTTCACCGACGGTGACTTCACTGTCATCACCTACGGGTACGTGGTGATGCGGCTGGCCGCCGTCGCGCAGTGGATCCGGGCGGCCGCCGGTGATCCGGCGCACCGCGCGGCGGCACGCCGCTACGCGATAGGCGTGACAGTGGTGCAGCTCGGCTGGCTGCTGCGGCTGGCGCTGCCCGACGGCTGGGGCGTCGCGGCGTTCGTGCTGCTGGCGCTCGCCGATCTGCTGGTGCCGGCGGTGGCCGAGCGTCCCGGGATGACGCCGTGGCACCCCGGGCACATCGGCGAGCGGTACGGACTGTTCACGCTTATCGTGCTCGGCGAGGCGGTGCTGGCGATCTCGGTGGCGATCCAGACCGGGCTCGACGCGGGCGACCATGGTCTCTGGGCACTCGCGGCGGCCGGCGCGGTCATCGTGTTCGCGCTCTGGTGGCTCTACTTCGACCGTCCGGTCGAGGCGCCGGACCGGTTGCCGTACTCGCTCATCTGGGGCTACGGCCACTACCTGATCTTCGGGGCGATCGCCGCGCTCGGGGCCGGCCTGCCCGTGGCGGTGGACCACGAGCGGCACCTGGCGCACGTCTCCGCGACGACAGCCGCCTACGCGGTGGCCGTGCCGATCGCCGTCTACCTGCTGACGGTCTGGGTGCTGCTCGTCCGCCGCCAGCAGCACGGCGCGGTGGTCGTCGCCTACCCGGTCGTCGCCGGGTTGGCGCTGCTCGTACCGCTGGGTCCGGCCCCGGTGCAGGTGCTCGCGCTGCTGCTTGTCGCGCTCGTCACGCTGACTGTGCTGCTGCGCGAACGCGACGGCGGGGCGTCCGCGACGCCTGCGGCCTGACCCCGATCCGGATCAGGCATCGACCACCCGGCCAGCCGACGCGCGGTACGGCCCGGAATTCGGCAGAATCGCGGCATGCCTCGCCGCCGATGGTTGCTGGCCGACCAACTCGGGCCACATTTCCTCGACGACCCCGATCAGCCGGTCCTGCTGGTGGAGATCCGGGAGCTGTTTCGCCGTCGGCCGCTGCACCGGCAGAAGGCGCATCTGATCCTCTCCGCCCTGCGCCACCGCGCCGCCGAGTTGGGCGACCGGGCGCTGCTGCTGCGTACCGACACGTTCCGCGAGGCCCTCGCGCAGGTCGCCGAGCCGGTGGAGGTGTGCCACCCGCACTCCCGGGCCGCGCTGGGCTTCGCCCGCTCGGTGCCCGGGTTGACAGTGCTGCCGCCGCGCGGCTTCATCACCAACCAGGCCGACTTCGTCGCCTGGGCGGACCGCATCCGTCGCGGGCCGTTGCGGATGGCCGACTTCTACCGGCAGGCCCGTCGCTGGCACGACGTGCTGAGCGGGCCGGCCCGGGGAACCGGTGGGGCCCCGACGCCACGTCGTCCCCGGGCGGAGGCCCCGGCCGCGTCGGCGACGCCACCGCCTCCGCCGCCGATCGTCGAGGACGACATCGACGCGCAGGTCCGCCACGACCTGGACCGGTGGGAGGCCGACGGGGTCCGGTTCGTCGGCCGCGACGGCCCCCGGCAGTACCCTGCCACGCACGCCGAGGCGCAGGCCCGGCTGGCGCACTTCCTGACGTACCGGCTGCCCGGGTACGGCCGCTACGCCGACGTGATGAGCGCCGACGACCCGCTGTTCGCGCACTCGACGCTGTCGTCGTCGTTCAACCTGGGGTTGCTGCACCCCGAGCCGGCAGTACGCGCCGCCGAGCAGGCGTGGCGGTCCGGCGCCGCGCCCCGTACGGCGGTGGAGCCGTTCATCCGGGGGCTGCTCGGCTGGCGGGAGTTCCTCTGGCAGTTGTACTGGTACCACGAGCCCGAGTTCCGGGGCGCGAACTGGCTGGCCGCTACCGAGCCGATGCCGCAGTGGTTCGCCGAGTTGGACGCCGACGCGGTGGAGGCGCGCTGCCTGGCCGACGTGCTCGCCGCCGTCCGGGACCGGGCGTGGACGCACCACAGCCCCCGGCTGCTGGTGCTGGGCAACTACGCGTTGCAGCGTGGCTGGCGTCCCACCGAGGTCGCGGACTGGTTCCGGCGCTGCTTCGTCGACGGCACCGACTGGGTGATGAACGCGACGGTCATCGGCATGAGCCAGTACGCCGATCTGGCCAGGGTGGACACCCGCCCGTACGCGGTGGACGGCACGGACATCGACGAGATCAGCGACTACTGCGGCGGCTGCCGCTACACCCCGGAACGGGCGCTCGGCGAGCTGGCCTGCCCGTACACCGGGGGTTTCGAGAGCTTCCTGCACCGCAGCCGGGAGCGGCTGGTGGCCGACCCGCGGCTCGCCGCGGAGTTGGCCCGCCGCGACGAGCCGGAGCGTCGCGACGCGGTGGTGGCGCAGGAGGAGAAGCGGGGCAGTACCGCACCCTGATCAGGCGGTGTCGGCAGCCGGTGCCGGGGGCTGCGCGGCGGGCCGGGCGACGCCGGCGTTGAGGCCGACGACCAGCAGCCGGTTGTACGAGGCCGGCAGGAGCCGGGCCAGCAGGTCGGGCAGCTTCGCCGACCAGCCGATCAGCACCCGGCCCCGCCGCCGCTCGACGCCTTTCAGGATCACCTCGGCGGCCCGCTCCGGCGCGATGGTGAGCAGCTTCTCGAACTGGGCCCGACCGGCGGTGTACTCCTCGATCGACACGCCGCTGCCGACCCGGGCGTTCTCGGTGATCCGGGTGCGGATCCCGCCGGGGTGCACCGACGTCACGCCGATGCCGTCGTCGACGAGTTCGTGGCGCAGCGCCTCGGTGAGGCCGCGGACGGCGAACTTGCTCGCGGCGTACGCGGTCTGCCCGGCGGGCGCGATCAGCCCGAACAGGCTGGAGATGTTGACCAGGTGCGCGCCCGGCTCGGCCTTGAGGGTGGGCAGCAGCGCGTGGGTCAGCTGCGCCACGGCCCGGAAGTTGATGTCGATCACCCAGCTGAACTCGTCGAACGTGACCTGGTCGAACCGGCCGCCGAGGCCGACGCCTGCGTTGTTGACGAGCAACCGGACGCGCGGATGCCGCTGGCGGATCTCCACCGCGACGCGGGCGGTGGCCGGCGCGTCGGCGAGGTCCACGAGGTACGTGTGCAACTGTCGATCGGGGTGGTCGGCGCGGATCGTGGCGGCGACTGCGGCCAGCCGCTCGGCGTCACGGTCCAGCAGGACCAGATCGCTGCCCCGGCGGGCGAGCGCGTGGGCCAGCGCCGCGCCGATGCCACTGGCCGCTCCGGTGACCACGGCTGTCGCGCCGGCGAAGTCGAACCTCTGCATGATCGGTGCTCCTCTGCTGGCGGTTACCGACGCTCGGACTCGACGGGACGTCTGGTGCTGCCGGGCGCGGTCACCTCGCCACCGCGCGAGAACCGCACCCCCTCGTCGGTGAGCCGGCCGTGCCGCATCAGCAGCACGTCACGGGCGTAGTTCTGGTGCAGCCGCCACGGTGCCCGCGCGCCCTGCCTGGGCAGCGCGTCGACCCCGCGCAACACGTAGGACGAACGCAGGTCGATGAGCGGCTCCCGCCGCGCGTCGGGCGGCGGGAGGGGGGTCACGACCTGCTGGCCGGTGCGGTCCAGGTGACGTAGCAGCCGGCAGACGTAGCCGGCGACCAGGTCGGCCTTGAGGGTCCACGACGCGTTCGTGTAGCCGATGGTCAGCGCGAAGTTCGGCACACCGGAGAGCATCATGCCCCGGTAGGCCACGGTGTCGGACAGGTCGACGTCGACGCCGTCCACGCGCAGCGTCAGGCCACCGAGGGCGAGCAGGTTCAGCCCGGTCGCGGTGACCACGATGTCGGCGGGCAGCTCGTCGCCGGAGGTCAGCCGGACGCCGTGCGCGGTGAACGTGTCGATGGTGTCGGTCACCACCGAGGCCCGGCCCTCCCGCACGGCGGCGAACAGGTCGCCGTCGGGCGCCACGCAGAGCCGCTGGTCCCACGGGTCGTAGCGGGGCGAGAAGTGCCTGTCCACGTCGTACCCGACCGGCAGCCGACGCTTCGCGCCCCGCCGCAGCAGCCGCCTGACCAGGCCGGGCACGCGTCGGCTGAGCTGGAAGTTGACAGTGGAGAGCAGCACGTTCTTGCACCGCACCACCCGATACGCGGCCTTCGCCGGCAGCCAGCGCCGCAGCGCGCCGGCCAGCCGGTCGCGCGAGGGCAGGGCGATGACGTACGTGGGTGAGCGTTGCAGCATCGTCACGTGCGCGGCTCGCTGCGCCATGGCCGGCACCAGTGTCACGGCTGTGGCGCCGCTGCCGATGACCACCACCCGCCTGCCGGTGTGGTCGAGGTCGTCGGGCCAGTGCTGCGGGTGCACCAGCCGCCCGGCGTACGCGTCCACGCCGGGCAGCGCCGGCGTGTAGCCCTCGTCGTAGCGGTAGTAGCCGGTGCAGGCGAACAGGAACGAGCAGGTCAACACCACGGTCGCGGCGGTGTCGGTGCGCTGGGCGTGCACCGTCCAGCGGGCGGTGCCGCTGTCCCACTCGGCGCGTACCACCCGGTGGGAGAAGCGGATGTGCCGCTGCACGTCGTACTCGCTGGCGGTTTCCCGGACGTAGGCGCGGATGGCCGCGCCGTCGGCGATGGCCGTGGCGTCGGTCCACGGCTTGAAGGAGTAGCCGAGGGTGAACATGTCCGAGTCCGACCGGATGCCCGGGTAGCGGAACAGGTCCCAGGTGCCGCCGACGGCGTCGCGGGCCTCCAGCACCGCGTACGTCTTGTCGGGGCAGTCGCGGCGCAGGTGGCAGGCGGCGCCGATGCCGGACAGGCCGGCGCCGATGATGAGCACGTCGACGTGGTCGGAGGGCATGGCGAACCTCGGTTCCGGGGCGGTGGACGGACACTAACACCGCCCCGGACACCCGGCAGCTAGCGCGCGGCGACCTGGTCGGGCACCCGGGTGGACTCCATGATCCAGTTGGTCTCCCAGGTGCGTTCGCCGTCGACCGAGAACGCCTGCTCCCACCGAGCCGTGGTCGCGGTGATGCCCGACCAGATGAACCGGCACCGCACCGGACGCCCCTCGTGCTGGTCGTCGGCGTAGAAGCGCCCCACCCCGTCGACGAAACGGCCCACCATCGGCGGCTGCTCCAATTCGCCGCGCCCGCTGTTCATCCAGTAGATCGACCACAGCTCGCGCGCCGGGTCGAAGATCCTGATCGTGGCGCCGGTGAAACCCTTGGTCGGAAAGGTGATCTCGTCGAAGTTGCCGCCCCCGCCGAAGAAGCTGTGCGCGACCGACACCCCGGGAAACTCCTCCCACTCGTCGCAGCCGGTCAGCCGCTCGCGCAGCCGCCGGTTGACCACGTTCCAGGTGCCCACGTAGAAGTCGAAGTCACCCATCAGCGGCCCACCGGCCCTTCCGCTCGCGTGTCACACAGATAACCGGTCAGGTCGGGAGCCTCCGGCGCCAGCATGTGCCGGACCCAGGCGGCCCGCTCGTGCTCCAGCACCGCCAGCTCCCAGACGCAGCCGACGGCGGGCCGACGTACCTCGACGAAGTGGGTCGGGTCGTCGTCCGGGCAGTCCAGCGCCGGCTGCCCGGCCGCGGCGACACGAACCTCCACCGCGTTGTCCCACACCCAGGTGTACGCCAGCAGGTAGGCGCCGGTGTCCGCGCCCCGGTGCAGCACCACCCACCCGGCGGCCGGGGTGCCGTCGTCGACGATGTCGACCAACAGTAGGGGCACCTGGTCGTACGCGGCCTTCTCCACCTCCGGTTCGATAGGCCGCTCCGGCTGGTCGATGTGGTAACGCTTGAGCTGCCAACCATCCACCGTGACCGGTCCCGGCGTTCGTAGATCCTTGTCGTGAAATGCCATGCCGGGACGGTAGAACCGCTCCCCTGACAGCTAGTGTCAGTGAAGTGCGGGCCAGCCGACTTCTCTCCGTCCTGCTGCTGCTCCAGTCGCACGGCCGGCTGACCGCCGCGCAGCTCGCCGAGCGGCTGTCGGTCTCCCCGCGCACCATCTACCGGGACGTGGAGTCGCTGCACGCCGCCGGCATCCCGCTCTACGGGGAGGCCGGGCACGCCGGCGGCTACCAACTCGTCGACGGCTGGCGGACCCGGCTGACCGGCCTGACCGCCGACGAGGCCGACCGGCTCTTCCTCGCCGGACTGCCCGGCCCGGCCGGGGAGCTGGGCGACGGCGACGTGGTGGCCGCGCTGCAACGCAAGCTGCACGCCGCGCTCCCCGAGCCGCTGCGCGACCGGGCGACCCAACTGTCGCAGCGCTTCCACCTGGACACACCCGGTTGGTACGCCGACGGCGACGCCTCCCCCGAGCTGGCCCGCACCGCCGAGGCCGTCTGGCGGCAGCAGCGCGTCGAGGTGCGCTACCGCGGCTGGCGCGGCGAGGTGACCCGGGTGCTGGAGCCGTACGGCCTCGTGCTCAAGGGCGGCCGGTGGTACGTGGTGGCCACCCGACCGGGCCGGGTCGAGCCGGCGACGTACCGCGTCAATCAGATCCTCGCGCTGACCCCGCTGGCGCAGGAGTTCGACCGGCCGGCCGACTTCGACCTGCCGGCCTGGTGGCGGGAGCACGTGGTGCGGTTCCGGGCCCGGCTGCACCGCGACGAGGCCACCGTACGGCTGTCTCCCGCCGGCCGGGAGCGACTACGGGAGATCGGCGCCGACCCGGTGGTGTCCGCGGTGGACGCCAGCGCCGGGCCGCCCGACGCGCGCGGCTGGGTGACCGCGGTCCTGCCGATCGAGTCGCTCACCCACGCCCACGGCGAGCTGCTGCGCCTCGGCGCCGACGTGGAGGTCCTGACCCCTGTCGCGCTGCGCGATCGCCTGGCCGCCACCGCCGCCGGACTGGCAGCCCTCTACGCCCCCACCGGCCAGTAGCCCCCTTCTTCCACAGTGGAAGACCGGCGGGACATCGACTGTCGGCAGGGTGTGCCACCCTGTGACGGGCACCAGCGGCCACCGGAGGTGAGGGCCACGTTAGGACTACGCGCACTGGTCGCCGTCCCCGGCACCGGGCCGGTGACCCTCGACGTCCCGTCCGGCGCGACGCTCGCCCTGGTCGCGCCGCCCCGGGTCGGCACGGCCGTGGCGCGGGTCCTCGCTGGGCTCGCCGCACCCGTCACCGGGCGGATCATGGTCGGCGACCGGGACGTCACGGCGCTCCCGCCGCCGCGCCGGCAGATCGGCTACGTACCCGCCGGCGGCGCGCTGCTGCCGCAGCTCACCGTGCGCCGCAACATCGAGTACGGCCAGCGCAAACGCGAACGGGTGCACGAGGTGGCCGACGACTGGACGGCGACTGTGGTGGACCGGCTGGAGCTCGCGCCGACACTGGATCTGCTGCCACACCTGCTCTCCGACGCCCAGCGGTTCCGGGTGGCGCTGGCCCGCGCCGCGGTCTGCCTGCCCGAGGTGCTCGTCGTCGACCTGCCCGTCGACCCGTCCGGCGGCAGTCGCCTCGGTGACCTGCTGCCCCGACTCGCGCCGCCGGACGCGCCGGGGGTGGCCGTGCTCGTCTGCACCGCCGACCCGGCCACGCTCGCCGAGATCCCCCGCCACCACGAGCTGGTCACCGAGCCCGACGAGGCGCTGCGGTGACGCCGTCCGGCCGGCTCACCCGGCGTACGCTCCTGCGGGCCGCCGCGGCCGGCGCGGCGGCGACCGCCGCCGGGTGTGCCGGCGGCGGCCGCTCGGTGCAGGTCGCGGTGGTGTGGAGCGGCAGCGAGCTGGACCGCTTCCGGGAGGTCGTGGCCACCTATCCCGACCCGGTGCGCGTGGTCAGCGCCGGCAACGACATCGACGCGTTCCTCCGCGCCCGGCACCTCGCGGGCACCTCGCCGGACGTGGCGATCCTGTCGCGCCCCGGCCTGGTGACGGAGTACGCCGCTCGGGGTTGGCTGCGCCCGGTGCGCCCCTCGACCGAGTACGCGGTGCCCATCGGGCTCAGCGACCTGCTGCTGACCGGCGGGCAGCGCTACGGCGTCTGGGTGAAGGCCGCGCACAAGTCCCTGGTCTGGCACCTGCCCTCGATGCTGCCCGAGCAGCCGACCAGCTGGGACGAGCTGGTCTCGTTGACCCGCCGCCTCGGCGCGCTCGCCCGGCGCGACGGCGGCCCGGCGCCGCTGGCGATCGGCGCGGCCGACGGGTGGGTGCTCACCGACTGGTTCGAGAACGTGCTGGCCGACCTCGCGCCGAGCGCCTACGACGCCCTCGCCGGGCCGGACGCCGACTGGCAGGGCCGGCCGGTGCGCGACACCCTGGACCGGCTCGCCGAGCTGTGGAGCATCGACGGGGCCTTCCCCGGCGGCGGCAGGCGTGCCCTGCTCACCCAGTACGAGGAGTCGGTGATCCAGGTGGTGCGTTCCCGACGGGCGGTGATGATCTTCGAGGCCGACTTCACCGCGGAGGTGGTCGGCCGGTTCCGGCGCGGCCCGGAGGAGCCCGTCACCTTCCGGTTCCCGAGCGCCGGCACGGGAGGCGGCGCCCTGATCGTGGGCGGGGACGTGGCGGTGGTGTTCGCCGACGCCCGGGGCGGGGTGGAGCTGGTCGAGTGGCTGACCCGGGCCGACTCGTTCCGGCCGTGGCTGCGCGCCGGCGGCTACCTGTCGCCGAACACCACAATCGCGCTCACCGACTACGCCGACCCGGTCCGTCGCCAACTGGCCCGCGAGATGCGCGGCCCGGACACCCTGCACTTCGACCTCTCCGACCAACTGCCCGGGGCGTTCACCGGCTCCGACGGGGTGGGCATCTGGCGGATCATGCAGGACTTCTTCTCCGACGTCACCGACGGTGTCTCCGCCGGTGCGGCGGTTCGCCGGGCCACCGGGCAACTCGCGGCGGCGGCCCGCGACGCGGGCGGCGGCCGATGAGCCAGGTCAAGGTGCTCGGCGAGCTGGCGGTGCTCGACGACGTGGGCCCGCCCCGGCGCGGACGGGCCTATCCGGCGGCCGGGGCGACGTCCGCGCTGCTGCTGCCGGCGGCGCTGCTGCTCGGCGCGCTGGTGCTGTGGCCGGTGCTGCGTACGCTGCACGCCAGCGTCACCACCGACGGTCGCTGGGTCGGCGCGCAGCACTTCCGCGCCGCGCTCGCCGCGCCCGGCACCGGCGCGGTGGTCGGCCGCACGGTGCTGTGGGCGATCCTGGTGCCGGCGGTGGTGACGGCGCTGGGCTACCTGTTCGCCGTGGCGTCCCGCCGCTCCGGCGAGGGTGGGCTGGTCCGCCTGATCCTGCTGGTGCCGGTGGCGTTGCCGCTTGTCGTCACCGGGGTGACCTTCCGCCTCATGTACGACCCCGACCCGACCCGGGGCCTGGCCACCCTGCTCGCGGCACGGCTGACCGGCCGCTCGGCCGACGACGCGCCGCAACTGCTCGGGCCGGGCCTGGTCACGGTGGCGCTGATGTCGGCGTTCGTCTGGGCGTGGGTGGGTCTGGCGGTGCTTGTCTTCCGGGCCGCGCTGGACCGGCTGCCGCCGAGCCTGGCCGACGCGGTCCGCGCCTACGGCGGCGGTCGACGGCACGTCCTGTGGGACGCGCAGTGGCGGCCACTGCTGCTGCGCACCGTCGCGGTGGTCTTCGCGCTGGTGGCGCTCGGCACCAGCCGGACCTTCGACCTGATCCTCGTCATGACGCCCGGGTCGGTCCGCGACGACGCGGCGGTGCTGGCGCTGCGGGTCTGGCAGACCTCGGGCGGCACCACCACCGGCCAGGGGGCCGCGCTCGGCGTCGTCTGGCTGGTCGCGGTGGTCGCCGGAATGCTGGTGGCGGCGTTCTTCGTCCGTCAGGCGTGGCCGCCGCCCCGCGTCGAGGCGACACCCGGGCCCGCACCGACGACGCCGCCGCCGCGACGGCTGTTCCGACTGCTCGCCGCGGGCGGCGCGGTGGTCTGGCTGATCCCGCTCGTCGTGCTCGTGGCGACCTCCGCGCACGGGCAGGTGGACGCCGCCGCGCGCGGCTGGTGGTCTGCCCCGCCCGGGACGGGCTCCTACGCGGCGCTGCTCCGCGGTGACGAGCTGTGGCGGGCGCTGGGCTTCACGCTGCTGTTGGCGACACTCGTCACCGCCACGGTGCTGGTGATCGCGCTGCTGGCCGCGTACCCGCTGGCGTGGCTGACCGGGCCGGCCGCGCAGGCGACCGGGCTGCTGCTGATGGCCGCCACCGTCGTGCCGGTGCAGGTGATCGCCGGGCCGGTCAACGAGGTGCTCGGCGTCGTGCTCTCCTCCGGCACCTCCCGCGGGCTTGCCATCGTGCACGTGGCGTTGGGGGTGCCGTTCGCGGTGCTGGTGCTGCGCAACGCGTTCGCCGACCTGCCCGCCAAGCAGGTGCGCGGCGCCCGACTGGGTGGTCGGCGCTGGTGGGGCACCCTGCACCGGCTGGCCCGGCACAACCTGCCGGCAGTGATCGCCGTCTCGGTGCTGGAGTTCGTCCAGGTCTGGAACGACCTGGCGGTGGGTCTGCTGTTCAGCGGGCCGGAAGCCACCCCGGTCGGGCTGTTCCTGGCCGGCCAGAGCCGCGGCTTCGTGTCCAACAGCGGGTTTCTGGCCGCCGGGTCGGTGCTCGCCTCGGTGCTTCCGGTGGTGCTGATGGTGCTGGCGCGGCGGCAGCTCGTCGCCGGGCTGGTCTCCGGGGGCGTCCGGTGACCGGCCCCACCGGTAACGGCCGGGTGCCGCGCTGGCCGGTGCTCGTGACGATCGGCACGCTGCTCAGCGGGGTGTTCGGCAACCTGGCCAGCAACCTGCTCTCGGAGTTCGCGGCGAGCGTGCTCGGCCCGGCCAGCATCGTGGTGGCGGTCCTCGGCGGCCTCGGTTTCGTGGTGTTCGAGCTACGCCGACGTCGTGCCATCCGGGAGACCGGCCCGGAGCCCACCGACGTCGTCACCACACCGCAGACCGACGTGCCCACCCTTCCGTACACGGCCGGGTTCGCCGGCCGCGAGGAGCACGTCCAGGCGGTGCTCGACCTGCTCGCGAGCGAGCACGCGGTGGCGGTGCTGGGCCGGCGGGCGGTCGGCACGTCCGCCTGCGCCGTCCAGGCGGCGAACCTGCTCCGCGACGACTTCCCGGACGGGCAATACCATTTCGACCTGCGCCGCGGCGGTCATCCCCGCTCCCCGCGGCAGGTGCTCACCGCGCTGGCGGGCGTCCTGGGCACCACGCCACCGACGTCGGGCCGCCCGGACGCCCTCGCGGCCGCCGCCGCCGCGCTGCGCCGCAAGCTCGACGGTCGCAAGATCCTGCTGGTGCTGGACAACGTCGACCGGCCCGAGCAGGTCCGCGCGCTGCTGCCGCCGACCGCCCGCACCTGCCGACTGCTGCTGGCCGGCGGCCCCGCGCTCAGCGGTCTGGGCGGGGTCGTGGAGCACTGGCTCGCCGAGCCCGGCCCGGACGAGGCCGTCGAGCTGTTCGCGGCGGCCGGTGGGGCCGCGCCCGCCTCCCGGATCCGCCGCGCCGACCCGCGCACCGACCCGGCGGTACGCGAGATCGTCGACCTGTGCGGGCGGCAACCCCGCACCGTCCGGGCGCTCGGTTACCGCACCGCCCAGCACGGCTGGCGGCACTCCGACGTGCTGGACGCGCTGCGCCGCGCGGCGCGTACCCCGCCGCACCAGCGGGTCGCCGTCTCGCCGGCGGCCCAGCTCGTCACCGAACGTGACACCGCGTACCGGGCGTTGACCCGCGAGGCCCGCCGGCTGTACCGCCTGATGTCGCTGGCCCCCGCCCCGGTGGACCGGCCGACAATCGCCGCGCTGGCCCGCCGCCACCCCGAGCGGGTGACCGCGCTCCTCGACCAGTTGGCCGCCGCCGCGTTCGTGATCGGGGCGCCCGGCGACAGGTACGAGGTCCGCCCGCTGCTCGCCGCGAACGCCCGGCTGCACCTGCGCGACGCCGAACCGGCCCGCTCCCGGGTCGCCGCGCAGGCCCGGCTGACCCGGCACCTGGCCCGCCGGGCCGAACGACACGCGGCCAACCTGGCCGTGCTCGGCTCCCCGCCGGACCGGGAGTGGTCGCTGCCGCTCGACGACGACCCGTACGGCTGGTTCGACCTGCACCAGGAGCTGCTGCTGGCGGTGGTCCGGGTGCCGGCCGGGGCGGCCGAGACGCTGCCCCGGCGAGTCCGCCGGTGGTGGTTCCGGTTGGCCGTGGCGCTGTGCGGGTGGCTCGCGCACGTCGAGCGGCTCGACGAGTGGGAGCAGGTCTGCCGTACGGTCCTGGCCACCCCGACTGCCGACGACCGGCCGGAGATCGCCGGATGGGCGCACAACGAGCTGGGCGTGCTACGGCGACGCCGGCACGACCCGCAGGGCGCGGCGGCGGCGCTCACCCTCGCGGTGGCCGAACGAGGCCGGCGGGGCACCGCCCAGGCGCGGATGAATCTCGGGCTGGCGCTGCTCGACCTCGGGCAGCTCGACGACGCGGTGGAGCACCTGGAGCTGTCCCGCCGGCACCGCTCGTCCGCCGACCGGTCCGGTCACGCGCTCACCGACCTGGGCCTGGGCGCGGCGCAGCTCGCCCGAGGAGAGCTGGACACCGCGCACCACCACCTGGTGCGGGCGGCGAACACGTTCCGGTCGGTGGGTGACGCGCGCGGCTACGCGGCGGCGCTGACCAACCTGGTGCTGGTGCACGCCACGCTCGGCGAGCACCTGGACGCGGCGCAGGCGTGGCGGGCCGCGCTGCGCGAGTACGAGTCGGTGAACGACCCGGCCAGCCGCGCCGCGGCGCTGCTCAACGCCGGCGCGACGCTGCTGACCAGCACGCCGGGGCAGGCGCGGGCGGCGTACGAGCTGCTGGCCGAGAGCCGGCGGCTGCGGGCGGAGACCCCGCCCACGGCGGGGCTGGGCCGCACCCTGCTGTACCTGGGCGACGCCGCCGCCGCGCTGGGCGACGGGGCCGAGGCGCGGCGGCTCTGGGCGGACGCGGCGACGGTGGCCGAGGAGGTCGACGACGACCGGGCGCTGGCCGCCGCGGACGAGCGCCTGGAGCGCGACGCCGACCCTCCGCCGGCCGGCACCTGAGCTGTGGGTCCCGCCGGGCGGCGTGATGTCCATCGCTCACGTTGGCCGGTGGCGCGGGTCTGGGAGAGTGTGTGACCGTGGACGCTCTCTCGGTGCGGGGACTCAGCCGCAACTTCGGCAACCTGGTCGTGCTCGACGACGTGAGCTTCACGTTGGCGGCCGGCCGGATCGCGGTGGTACTGGGCCCCAACGGCAGCGGCAAGACCACCCTGCTGCGGTGCGTGGTCGGCGCGGACCGTCCGGACGCCGGTGAGGTGCTGGTGCAGGGCCGCCGGGCCGACGAGACCGATCCGCAGGTGCGGGCGCTGGTCGCGGCCGCCCTGGACGACATCGACTTCTTCCCCGACCTGTCGGTTGTCGAGCACCTGGAGCTGGTCGCGTACGCCCACGGGGGCGACGCCGAGCCGGTCGAGGAGGTGCTCGCCGAGTTGGGCCTGGAGCCGGCCCGTGACCAGCTGCCGGTGACCCTGTCCAGTGGGCAGCGCCGCCGGCTGGCGCTGGCGTCGTGCTTCGTGCGCCCACGACGGGTGCTGATCCTGGACGAGCCCGAGCAGCGGTTGGACGTCCGCGGCCGGCAGTGGCTGGCCGACCGGCTGCGCCGGGAACGGGACGCCGGCACCGCCGTGCTGCTGGCCTCGCACGACCCGGAGCTGATCGACGCGGTGGTCGACGAGCGGATCGAGATCGGTCGGTGAGCGCCCCGCCGGCCACGATCGCCGAGGTGCCCGCCGGGCTGCCCAGCGCCCGCCAGGTACGCACACACCTGCGCCGGGCCCGCCGCCGCCACCACGAGCACTCCCTCGGCGACGTGCTGGGCGACGCGTACGTCGTCGTGCTCTTCGTGGGCATGTACGGCTGGTTCGCGGTCAGCGCCAGCCGCGACGTGCTGGTCTCCCCCACCGTCGGCCGGGCCGATGAGGGGGTGCGCTGGTGGCTGGCGGTGGCCGCGCTGCTGGCCGGCGCGGGGCTCGCCTGGCGAGGTCTGCGCGCGCTCGGTCCGCTGCTGGTGACCCCGGCCACCCAGAGCTGGGTGACAAGCGCCCCGGTCGACAGGCGGGCCTGGCTGGCGCCGCGTCTCGGCGTCCTGCTGGCCGGCGCGGCGGCCGGCACCGCGCTGCTCGCGGTGGCCGTGGCCGTGCTGGGCGGCGTCACCGACCTGGGCGCCGTGGGCTGGGCTGCCGCGGCCGGCGCCGGGTGGGGCGCCGCCGCGCTCGCCCTGAGCGTCGTCGCCCAGAGCAGCCGGGCCGGTCGCCGCTGGCCGACGGTGGTCGGGGCGGCGCCGATGGTGGCGGCCGCCGTCGTCGCGACGGTGGTGGTGATCGCCGGTCGCCTCGGCGACGCGCTGCCCCGGCCGGCGGCGTTGCCGACCGGCGCGCTGGTCGCCGTCGGGGTGCCCCTCGCGGTCCTCGGCACGGCCCTCGCGGTGAGGGCGCTGCCCCGGGTGGACCGGGCCACGCTGACGACAGGCGCGCAGTTCGCCAACGCCGCCGCGACGGCAACGATCCTGCTCGACCCGAGCATGCTCACCAGCCTGGTGGAGAGCCGGCGGTGGCGGCGCATCGGCCGGGTCCGCAGCCGCCGCTTCCTGCCCGGGCCCGCGTGGTGGGCGCTGCTGCAGGCCGACGTACGCCGGCTGCGCCGCCACCCCAGCGCCCTGCTGATCTGGGCGGGGCTGATCGGCGTCCAGTACGCCGCCGCGCTCGCCCTGCCGGGGCTCGCCGGCGCCACGCAGGTGGTGTTCGCGTACGTCGCCACCGACCGGCTCACCGGTGGCCTGCGCGCGGTCAGCCGGTCACCGGGGCTGCGCCGGGCCCTCGGCGGCAGCGACGCGGCGCTGAGAGGAATCCACGTGGCGGTGCCGGCGGTCGGCGCGGTCCTGTGGTGGCTGCTGACCCTGCCGAGCCTGCCGACCCTCGACGCCGGGCCGGCCTGGCTGGTGCCGACGCTGGCGGTCGGGGTGGTGGCCGCCGCCTGGCGGGCGGGCACCCGTCCGCCGATCAACTACGGCGGCGCGACTGTCAACACGCCGTTCGGAATGATTCCTGTCGACCTGCTGCGCCAGGGCTCACGCGGGCCGGCGCTGCTGGCCGTGCTGGTGCTCGTCCAGCTCTTCCTGGGCTGACTCCGCTTCCCCGGCGGTGTGGCTCGCCCCGGAAGTCCGCCGCCGGCCCTGTCGACCTGCCCCAGCTGTGGGGCATCGGAGCGCGGAGGGCGCGACCGTCATCCTTGCAGCACCGCCGTACGGACGGCGTCGGCGAACCGGCGGTTGCGGACCATCTGCCCGAGGGGCACCCCACTCTGCTGTTCCGCGTCGATGATGCGGCCGAGGGTGGGCAGGAGTTTGAGGACAGCCTGCTCCGAGGCACCGGGATCCCACACCAGATCGAGCAGCCGCCGGCACTGTTCACTGCCACGGCGGGGATTGCTGGTGAGGCGTTCGGCTCCGAGAACCTGCCACCGCATCGCCGCCATGAGGTGATAGCGCGCGGGCCGCAGCGTCGCTCGAATCCGCCTGGTTCGCAGCAGCCATTCGAGGCGGTAATGGGCGGCAGCCGCCACATAGTACGCGTCCGGGAGGTGGTCCTCCTGAAACAGCGCATCGCGGTGGCGCTGGGTCAGATCGCGATAGTGACCGGCGGCCGCCGGCTCTCCGAGGAACATCGCGGCGTAGGCACGGGTGAGCTGGGCACGGTTGACCACTCGCGTCTTCTCCACCTCGTTCCGGGTGGCGTACTGCTTGGATCGGCGCTCATACCACAGTCGGCGCGGCGCCGGTTGCGCCGAGAACCAGTCCTCCAACCGTCGGTGAAAGTCCTCCCGGGTGGAAAGCTCCTCCTCGCTCACCGCGGTCTGCCGGTTGGTGGCGGCGATGATGCCAGCGATGACCTTCTCGTCCTCGCTGTGCACGATCCGTACGCTGACCTGCACGTCGTCGGTGAGTCGATCCCGCTCGTCGAACAACACGTGACAGGTCTGGCACCCGTTGACGACCTGGAAGTCTCGGATGTGCACCTCGTCGCCGACCACGTTGAGCCCTCGGGTGACGATGGTGACGCCGTTGTTCAGCACGGCGAAGCGACGGTGCTGCAGCGGATCTCGGATGGCGTCACGGATCTGGCCGTTGACCCCGTTGTAGCCCTGGAAGTCCCGCACGTTCTCGTGAAACAGGGCCTTGCGAATGTTGCCGGCCGGATCGGTGAGCACCCGGGACACCAGTTCTCGAGCGGGCAGCAGGCCGAACAGTGACTGGACGACACCGGGCATGGTCGGTGGGGAGAGCTTCTTGAGCATCTCGAAGGTGGCCGGTACCGCCTGCGTGGCGCGCTGGTACAACTCACGCAACTCGTCGCGCGTCACGCAGCGCACGTCGACCATGTCGAAGCGGCCGGAGCGCATGAGCCCCCGCTCGGCCGATGCCGCCTTCTTACGCAGCATGTCCGCCACCTGGCCACCCGTGGTGACGTACCGGACGTGCAGCTTGGGCCGACCACCGGAGAACTTTGCGATGTTCGCATAGACCGCCCGGAGGCACCCGCGAAGGTTCTCCACGTCCTGGGACGCCGGATACGGCAGGTCAGCCTTGTCGACGACGTGCGCGAGGTTGTCGGCCAGGTCAGCGATGACCTTCGACTCGAACTTGGGACTGGTCTTCGCCTGCACGACGATGATCCGTACGTCCAACTGGCGTGCCTGCTCGGTCGCCGCCCGGACGTCGGCCTCGTCGTGCAGGAGCTCGCCGTTGACCAGGATGCCGAAAACATCGATGCCGAGGTCGTTGCCGCCACCCATCCGGAAGACATCCGGGCTGAAGTCGCTCTCGTAGAACGAGCTGAGCACGCAGAAGCCCGCGAAGGCTTCGAACGCCTCGTCCTGTGGCAGCCCGACGAGGTCGCGGTCGGTCTGAAACTTGCGAACCAGGCTGTCGATGACGATGTCCATGCTGTTCCCCCTGCCGGTCTGTCAACTCCGGGCCCGGATCAGTACTTCTTCCACGGTGAGCGCGCTCGTCGGGTGGTGGCTGAGGCACATCGGTGTTGCCAGCTTCTGGAAGCCGAGGCCTTCGCCCACCGCATAGAACTGGCCGGCAGTCAGTCGAGAGATGTCCAGGACGGCACTCGCCTTGGCCTGCGCCACCTCCTTCGCCGCCGCGATCTGGATCGGACTGTTGAGGAAGCCGAAGAACTGGGTTGCGGCATTGCCGACGATCCGGTTGTGGATGCCCTTGGGCGCCTGCGTCGCGAAGATCAGACCGAGGCCGTACTTGCGGGCCTGGCTGGCCAGGGCGAGGGTGCTCTCCGTGCAGGCCGTCAGCGCGCCCGACGGCGCGAGGGTCTGCGCCTCGTCCATGACGAAGAGCCCGCCGAGCGGGCGATCACCGGCGGGATGTTGTTTGATCCACGCAAACAACGCCATCTGCAATTGGTTCACGAAGCCCTGTCGTTGCTCATTGCTGGCGAGCCCAACGAGGCTGATCACCGATATCCGAGCTCGCTTACCGGCCGAAGGCGTCAGGAGGACGCCCGGGTCCAGGGGCACGCCGGTGCCGCCGAACAGCGGATCAAGAATCATCGCCGCCTTGAGGGTCTCGGCCATGTCATGCGCCAGTTCACCCGCCCGGGTCAGCGTGGTGGCGCTGTCAGGCAACTCCGCGAGCAACTCGACGAAATCACGCAGACCGGTGCCTCCGCTGTGGGCGAAGTACGCCAGCGCCTCGCGCAGCACCGCCCGGCCACGGTCCATCTTCGCCGTCTTGCCGCCCATGCGTGCCCGGGGTGCGAGCCCTGCCACGGCGGTGTCCAACGCGAGGGCGAGTTCGTCGGGTTCGTCGAGCACGGCGGCGAAGTCCGGAAGGGGCTGAAGACTGAGCGGCCGGCCGGCTTCCCGGCGGGGCGTCCACACCACCACGTCCGTGCCGTGCAGGTAAGCTGCGGCCCGCTCGGCATCGCCCGGCTGCCATGACGGTGGCGCCTCCGGCCACGGATCACCGAGCCGCGCCAGGTCGTTGTTGGGGTCGAGCACGATCGTGGAAACCCCCTGCAGGGCACACTCCTCGATCAGCCGCCGGATCAGCACGGTCTTGCCCGATCCCGAGCCGGCGAAGATGACTGTGTGTTTGCGTAACGACTCCAGCGGCACCCGAATCGCCGCGCCTGTCTCGACCACCGTCCCCAGCAGGAGGCCAGCGCCACCGGTTGTCTCATCGAGCCGCGCCTCGCGGGTCGTGTCGTCGGGCGCCGTCCAGCGAGCGTCGCCGGGTTCGATCCACTCCTTCGTAGGCGATTCCGGCCGATCCGGCGGTCCACCGGGTCGCCCAGGGCCGGGAGACTGCGCCTCCGCGGTGTCCGGCGGCAGGCCGAAGACCTGCCGGAACAGCGTGGTGTTGCCAGCGGGGCGACGCAGGCGAAGCCAGTCGCCGAGCGCCGGATCCTTTTCGTCGAGCAACACCGCGAGCCCGGCGAAGGTGCGCAGGTCGTCGGTGGACACCTCGGTGATCAGCCCGCCCGCAACCTCGAACTCGTCCAGCAGACGTCGGGTCACCGGCCCCTTGGGCCAGCGAGTGTTGCGAAGCAGAACCGCACGCCGCTTGTCGATGCGGGGATCCAGCCCGACGAGCTGTCGAAGCCGCTCGATCCGCGCCTGCACAGCCCGATGGTGCGTGTGCGACAGCGCCCGGAACGACCAGTGCGCCTCATCCTCGGTCGTCTCATCCAGGCTTTCCCGGAGCCAGGCATGCATCGACGGATTGCCCTCCTCGCCGAGCACGACCTTGTACCGCCCGTTCAGATCTCCCTGCTCGATTGCCCATGCCCGCAGGCCGGCCCCCAGCAGGCGGGGCATCTCGACGTCCTCGGAGGCGGGATCCATGGCGTGGTCGACGTCGAGCGATCCGCGCAACTCGGCGAACCGCCGCTGCACCGACTCCACGTCCTGCGGCTGAGCCGCCGGCTGCGGCTCCCGTGGTGCGACCCGTTGGTCCAGTTCGTGCAGCGGCTCGACACTGCCGGTCGTGAGGCAGGCGCGAAGGTGCTCATCCACCCGTTCCAGCAGGGATCGCGGGGTGTAGTCAGGCGCGGCGACGAACGCCGACGGCAACACCGGCCAGGTCGCGTACGGCGGCGCAAACCCGACCGACTCGAAGAAGGGCCCGAAGCGCGCGGCAACCAGCTCCGCACCCACCTCGGGTGACGGCAGCCGACTCAGCCGCGTCTCCCGACGGAACCGGTCGCGCACCGAGTCAACGGTGTGGTTGCTGATCAGCTGCCAGGAGGTGGGCAGGCATGCCACAACGGTCACGGTGCGCCGCAGCGCTTCCCGCAACTGCATCAGCCCGTGCCCGAGTTCCTCGGCCAGGGCGACAGACTCGGAAGGCACGGCATCCGGCTGGCCGTGATTGACGACGGAGGTACGGGCCTGCGCGATGACGGTGTCGATCTGATCGACCGCGAACATACTGGCACCGGTGCTGGCCAGCAGACGCGAGATCTCTTCCGCGACCTCCTGTGCCGTCTTCGCTCGGCTCGGCAGGCCCCACCGGGCCTGCTCACCACGGTCCTCATCGGGCAACGACGTAAGGAACGCCTCACCGATGTCCTGAGCCGCATCGTCCTTGGTGGCCAGGAGCACCAGGGCCCGCAGGGTGTGCCGGCACTCACGCCCCAGATCGGGGTCCACTCCCCGGAGCGCAGTCACGAAGGCGTCGAGCGATTCCGTTGTCAGTGGATGTCGTCCAAGAATTCGGTCACGCAACTCCCTTCCCACGGCGGCGCGCTCACACAGCCGATCGAGAAGCACCGCAAGTTGAGGATGCCGGTACGAACCGGAGCGCCGCAGACCGCGCAGGAGCGTGTGCACGACGTTCGGCCAGAAGGCTCTTGCGTCGGAGATCCCGAGGAGAAAGAAATAGCCGCCACTGCGTTGCACCTGCTCACGCGCCCAGCGCAGCAGATGGGTCTTGCCGGCGCCGTGCTGGCCTTCCAGGATCAGTCCGAGCGGGCTTCGCCCCTTGCTCGCGACCGCTTCCCGGTACACGCGCAGAAGAGCGGCACCGGCCTCACCGTTGAGTGCGTCGATGTGGATGTCCAGCGGGGACCAGACGTCCTCCTGGGTGGGTGCCCAGTCGAGCCGCCGCAATTCCAGCAGCGCCTGACGCTGGATCTGGTCGATCATGAGTGGTCGATCGTGATCAGATGCTTGTCTTCACCACCGATGGTGACCGCGGCGTCCCGGACCGCCTGCGTCAGCGCCTTCCGGTTGGGGTCCGGCTCAAGGTGGATCTCCCGCCGCCGGTCCATTGCCCGAAGCACACGATCGAGGTCGTCGCGAGCTACGTCCTCCAGACTCCCCCGGAGGCGTGCCAGGCTCACCAGCCTGCCCGGCGCGTCGGCGAGACGCTGGTACGCGTCGCGCACCCGATCCTCGACACCGTCCGGCTCGCTGCCCGCCCGCTCCCCTTCCGATGGGGCGGCGCCCTCCGGCGGCGTCGGTACGTCGTCGGAGGACTCGGTCTCCGCGCCGGGAATGCCCAGAGGGCCGACGTACAGGTCGGCCAACTGCAGGTTGCGGGTCGCCAGCAGTCGGTCCAGGTGCATCAGCGTCCCGTAATGCAGCAGCCATGCCGACGAGACCCGCTCGGGGGCGGCTGCGCCGACCTCGCGGCGAGCCCGCTTCCAGCCATCCTCGGTCAACTCGTGAAAGATCGCTCCGCGCAGGCCCTTGCGCCAGACGATGTACCCGGCGGATTCAAGTTCCTGCCGGATGTTCTTGTCGATCCGCATCCGGAATTGCTCGTACAACTCCGAATTGGATGCCTCCGAGACATGGGTCATCAACGCCACGAGCGCCTGTCTGGCCGACGTACCGAGGGGTTTGTTCGACATGGGGCAGTTCTCCGGGTGTGCGAGGGGAACGGACGACGGCATGCCTGAGGGACCGGCCATGGATGGGAACCACGCCGCCCGAGAAGAGCATCATTGCGGCACGATCGTGGCGAGCGCGAGCCCACCAAGGCGCCAAGCGGGCGTGAACCGCTGTCATATTCCAGACTTTCGACCGAGACTGAAAAGCATTGATTCTGCCGCCTCGTCCGGAATAGATCAGCGAACAGCCGGCCTGCCCGGCACAGCGCGGCGGCACTCGTGATGACATCGAGCCTGACCAGACGTACCGACACACGTCCTGCGAGCCCGCCGCAACTTCCCGGGCCGGTGCGACGACGACCGATGGCGACCTCGGTCAGGCGGTGTCGCCGGGGGTGAGGTGGCGGTAGCCGGGGATGGTCTCGGCGAACCAACCGGCGACGCTGGCCAGGCCGCGCTCGTTGAGCTGCGCGTCGTGGATGGGGTACGCGGCGGCGGCGCCCACCGCGCGGGCGAATCCGATCGCCTCCTTCAGGCGCAGCCACGACCCCTGGGCGGGAACGAGCAGGGTGTGCACCGGCTCGTCCGGCACGTGCACCGAGTCGCCCGGGTGGTAGAGCTCGTCGCCGATCAGGTAGCCGAGGTTGGGGCAGTCCGGCTGGCCCTCGTGGATGGCGGCGTGCCGGCCACCGTGCGCGCTGACGGTGATACCGGCGGCGGTGAAGCGCTGCCCCGCGCGCACAGGCGTCACCGGCAGCGGGGCGAGGTCGGGTAGCCGGGCGCCCTCCGGGGCGTACACCGGGACGCCCAGCCCGGCCAGGCGCAGCACGTCCACGTGGTCGGTGTGTTCGTGGGTGACCAGGACGGCGTCCGCGCCGACCAGGGCCCGCGGCTCGCTCCAGGTGCCCGGGTCGACCACCAGCACCCCACCGTCGTGCTCGACGCGGACGCAGGAGTGGGTGAATCGGGTGATCCGCATCCGGCGACGGTACGCCGCGCCGGGTCGGGGTACTGCGCACCGCATGCCCCAGCGATACGACACCTACCCGAGGATCGCCGTGGTCACCGGCGCGGACTCCGGGATCGGCAAGGCCAGCGCGGTCGCCCTGGCCGAGGCCGGCTTCGACATCGGCATCACCTGGTACGGCGACCCCGACGGCGCCGAGCGGACCGCGACCGAGGTCCGCGCCACCGGGCGGCGCTGCGAGATCGCGGAGGCGGATTTCACCGGCCTGCCGGACGCGGCGGCGGTGATCGACGAGTTGGCCGACCGGCTCGGCGGGATCGGGGTGCTCGTCAACAACGCCGGCACCGGCGCCTCGACGCCGTTCGTCGACACCGGCTGGGACCAGTGGCGCGAGGTGCTGGCCGTGGACCTCGACGCGCCCTTCCTGTGCGCGCAGCGGGCCGCCCGACGGATGCGGGCCGCCGGCGCCGGCGGACGGATCATCAACATCACCAGCGTCCACGAGCACGCGCCCAGGGTGGGTTCCGCCGCGTACTGCGCCGCTAAGGGTGGCCTGGGCCTGTTGACCCGGGTGATGGCCCAGGAGTTGGCCGCCGACGGGATCACCGTCAACGCCGTCGCTCCGGGCGAGATCGCCACACCGATGACGGGTCAGGAGGACGTCGACCCGTTCACCCAGGAGCGGCCCGGCGTGCCGGTGGGGCGGCCCGGCGACGCCCGCGAGGTGGCGGCAGTGGTCGCGCTGCTGGCCTCTCCTGCCGCCAGCTACGTCACCGGGGTGTCCTGGCCCGTGGACGGCGGCATGCTGCTGATGGGCCCGCAGGCCTCCGCGTTGACGAGCGACGACTGGCGACGGGTCTGAGAAATCGTCAGCCCAGTCGCCCGCTGGACGTGCGGACGATGTACGCGAACTGCACGGCGAACGCCACCACGGCGACCAGCGCTCCGACCAGGATCGCGAGGCCACGCCCGAGACCGACGGTTCCCGTCACCAGGGCGACGCCGACCCCGAGCAGCAGCGCGTTCACCGCTCCCACCAGTGCGGCGGTGGTGAGCAGGAACTCCCAGCGGCCCGGCTGGGTGCCGACAAGCGTCCAGGCCGTCCGCATGCTGCCCTCGTCGACCACGGCGTCGGCGAAGAAGTCGTGCTCACTGGCGAACCGGTGTTGGTAGTACGCGCGGATGCGTTGGATCCGCCGCAGGTCCAGGGAGTTCTCGACGGTGGTCTCCACCAGCCGCAGGAAGGTCAACACGCCGATGATCACCAGGGTCGGCAGCACCGCGCCCAGGTAGGGCCGGACCACGGCGTCGTTGCCGGACACGAAGCCGAGCCCGATCAGGGAGGCCGACAGCACCGACAGGAAGATCGTGGCGCGGCCCGTCGCCTCGGCGATCGTGCCGGAGCGCGACGTCTGCAACGCGTAGTGCTCGGTGGTCAGGGCGGCGAGCAGGGCCTTCTCGCGTTCGTCGTCGTCCATCCACCGCCACCCTCCGCAGTCGCACGGCCCCTTTACCGTCACCTTAGAAGCGGTGGGGACGGTCCGGTCGGCGAACGCGTCGGTCGCGAACGGGACAGCGAGCGGCAAAGCCGGCACGTATCCTCCGCATCCTGGTGATCACAGGCCTGACGGAAGGGGACACCGGATGCCCGAGTGGGCGGGTCGGGGCGACCGTGGCG
Source organism: Micromonospora sp. NPDC049275 (assembly GCF_043197115.1). NCBI lineage: Bacteria > Bacillati > Actinomycetota > Actinomycetes > Micromonosporales > Micromonosporaceae > Micromonospora > Micromonospora sp. NPDC049275. The sequence continues at coordinate 19,678 of NZ_JBICSN010000025.1, read as the reverse complement.
GCCGACAACGACGTGCCTTCGGCGTCGGTGGGGCGCTGCTCGGGATCGCCCTCGTGATGCTGTTGGCCGCCTGGCGCAGCAGCGGCTTCCTCAGCGACCTGCTGCTCAACATCGGCTCCAGCGTGGTGCTCGCCGCCATCTCGTACGTCATCTTCGACCCGCTGTTCGAGGAGGCCCGCAGGGCGCGGGTGCAGGAGCACCTGAGCTTCGACCAGCACGCGTTCGTGACCCGGCTGCACCGCTCAGGACGCCGGGTGCGGATCCTCGACACCTGGACGATCCTGCTGGAGGACACGCAACGCGAGGAGGCGCTACGGGGGATGCGGGCGGCGCTCGCCAACGGGGCGCAGGTGCAGTTGCTCCTGCTGGACCCGGACTGCACGGCCGCGCAGCAGCGCTCGGAGGAGTTGGAGCGGCAGCGGGTGGACGTGCCGCGCCAGATCCGCACCAACCTGCGGCACCTGGCGCTGTTCCAGGACAGCCTCGACGCCCGACTGCGGCACCGGTTGCAGGTCCGGCTCTACGACGCGTCCCCGTCGATCCAGCTCTACCAGTGGGACAGCCGGGCGCTGATCTCGTTCTTCCCGATCGGCAAGCTGTCGTTCAACGTGCCCCAGCTCGAGGTGGACATGGACAGCCCGTGGGGCGGATTCGTGCACGCCCGTTTCGAGGAGCTGTGGGAGCACGAGCAGGCCACCGTGAACCTGGAGCGGTACTGGTCGGTCGCCGTCATGCTGCGCCACGACGACTCCGACGTGATCGAGATGCAGGTGCCCTACGTGAGCGTGGAGGGGCAGCACTACGTCGACTGCGGCGGGTTCAAGGCGACGGGGCCGCTTACCGTACGGGCCGTGCTGCCACCGCGCGCGCCGGGCGGTGCCCCCGGGGTGTTCGCCCTGGCGGAGCCGGTCGACGGGGACCGCACGCCGGTAGCGACAGTCCGCAGGCACTTCGACCAGAAATACGGCGGCGGCGACGGGCTGCGGGAGATCCGTCGGCTGGTGCCGCCACCGGAGGAATGACGTACCCCCTCCGGGAGGCGACGCGCACGGACGGTGAGCCCCGGCCCGGTGGGTCGGGACGCGGCGCGGGACAATGGGGTCGTCGCCTCGATCGCCAGGAGGACCGTTCCCCGTGTCGACCCATCCCCCGCCGCCGGCGCGGTCGGCGCAGTTGCGCGCCGACTGCGGGCGCTGTTTCGGGTTGTGCTGCGTGGTTCCCGCCTTCGCGGCGTCGGCCGACTTCGCCATCGACAAGCCGGCCGGGCGGGCCTGCCCGAACCTGCGCCCGGACCACCGCTGCGGCATCCACACCGAGCTACGGGAGCGGGGGTTCGCCGGCTGCACGGTCTTCGACTGCTTCGGGGCCGGCCAGCAGGTCGCCCAGGTCACCTTCGGTGGGCGGGACTGGCGGGACGCCCCGGAGACGCTGCCCGCGATGGCCGAGGCGTTCACGGTGCTGCGCCCGCTGCACGAACTGCTCTGGTATCTCACCGAGGCGCTGTCGCTGCGCCCACCGGCCGCGCTGCGCGCCGAGCTGGATCGCGCCCGTGCCGAGATCGCCGCGCTCGCCGAGGGCGATCCGACGCGGCTGCGCGCCGTGGACGTGGACGCGCACCGGGCCCGCGTCAACCCGCTGCTGTCGCGCGCCAGCGACGCGGCCCGATCCCCGGGCGGGATCGATCGGCGCGGAGCACAGCTCCTCGGGGCGGACCTACGCCGGACGGACCTGCGCCGGGCCAACCTGCGCGGCGCGCTGCTCGTCGGGGCCGACCTGCGCGGCGTCGACCTGACACTGGCCGACGTCACGGGCGCCGACCTGCGCGGGGCCGACCTGCGCGGCGCGGACCTGGGCGCCACCCTGTTCCTGCACCAGGCGCAGGTGGACGCCGCCCGGGGTGACGTCCGCACCGGCCTGCCGGCGACGCTGACCCGGCCGGCGCACTGGACGGCACTGACGCTCACACCGGTGCGCCGCCCCGCGCGCGCCGCCGCCCCGACCCGCCGGGGCCGCCGCCGCTGACGGCGGCACGACAAGCCGGTGTACGCGGCACACTCCCGCCGGCACCGCAGGTGCCCCGCCGGCCGGAGGGCCCTGCTCCTGCCGAGCGGAACGGGGACGCCGGCCGGCGGACCCTGCGCCTGTCGAGCGGCCCGCCGGAGACGGCCCCCCGCAGCGAACGGGTGCCTGACTGCCGACGGGCGAGGTTTCGTGGGTGACGACGCCGGGTAGCCACGGCCGACGCGGACCGGCATCGACGGGGGGCACGGCGTGGGCTACCGAAATCGCCAAGGTGAGCAGCCGGGCGACCCGCAGCAGAGCGAGGACGAGGCCGGTCAGGTGCCGCTGGTGCAGGTCGAGGCGGACACCGAGGTCCCGCCGCCGGCCGACACCGACGAACGGCCGGAGATCGTGACCGAGGGCGACAACTCGGGAGTCGCCGGGGGCTCGTCGGGCAGCAGCGGTGGCGGATCGAGCATGCCGGGGCACCCCGACGCGACCCGCTGACCCGGACGGACCTGGACTAGCGGCTCGCCAGCGCCGCCCGCGCCTCGGTCATGCCCTTGTTGGCCAGACCGTCGGCACGCTCGTTCTCCGGGTGACCGTTGTGCCCCTTCACCCACAGCCAGGTGACCTCGTGGCGTTCGCAGGCCGCCTCCAGCCGCTGCCACAGGTCGGCGTTCTTGACCGGCTGCTTCGCGGCGGTCCGCCAGCCGTTGCGCTTCCACGACGCCAGCCAGCTCGTGATGCCGTTGCGCACGTAGGTGCTGTCGGTGTGCAACTCGACGGTGACCGGCCGGTTCAGGCTCTCCAGGGCCTGGATGGCCGCCATCAGCTCCATCCGGTTGTTGGTCGTCGGCGTGGCCTCCCCGCCGCACAGCTCCCGCTCGTGGTCGCCGTAGCGCAGCAGGACGCCCCAGCCGCCCGGCCCGGGGTTGCCGCTGCACGCCCCGTCGGTCCAGATCTGTACGCCCCTGCCGGCCGCCGCATCCACCATGGCAGGCAACCTACCGGGCGCTGACGTCGGCCTCCCCGGTCGGGGGCAGCCACGCCGGGCTGGAACCACTAGGGTCGGCCGGATGGATCGGCACGTCGCGTTCGACCGCCTGCACAACTTCCGCGACCTCGGTGGTTACCGCGCCGCCGACGGACGCACGCTGCGCTGGGGCCTGCTCTACCGGTCGGATTCCCTCGGCAAGCTGTCCGGCGCCGACCTGGACCGCTTCCAGGCGCTCGGCGTCCGTACGGTGATCGACCTGCGCTACCCGTGGGAGATCGCCGCGCGCGGCCGGGCACCGGAGATCGACGGGCTGGCCTGGCACAACCTGAGCATCGAGCACCGCCCCTACGACCAGGCGGTCATCGACCCGGCGGTGGACCCGTGGCGCCACCTGGCCGATCGGTACGCCGAGGTCGCCGAGGACGGCGTCGCCGAGCTGCGCGAGGCCCTCGACGTGATCGCCGCCGCCGGTGCTCCGCTGGTCTTTCACTGCGCATCGGGCAAGGACCGCACCGGGCTGCTCGCCGCGCTGCTGCTGGCCCTGCTCGGTGTGGACGAGGAGCAGATCGCCGCCGACTTCGCGCTCACCGAACTGGCCACCGCACGCCTGATCGCGGACTGGCAGGCCCTGAACCCGGACCGTGCGCTGGTGTGGCCCGGGTACGGGCGTGCCCCGGAAGCGATCATCCGCCACTTCCTGGCTGACCTGACGGCCACCTACGGGTCGGTGGTCGGCTATGCCACCGAACGGCTCGGCGTGGACGACGCGCTGACCGCCCGGTTGCGCGAACGGCTGCTCACCGACTGAGGCGGCACGATTCCCGCCGGGCCTGGCCCATAATCGGGCGCGCGAACGGGGACCGGTCTGTCAGAGTCGACCGTCGTGAACGGGAACTGGGACGGCCTGCGGGCCGACGTACGTAAGACGATCGACGAGCTGATCGCCGGCGGACGGGAGTCCGGGGTGCAGGTCGCCGCGTACCTCGACGGCGAGCCGATCCTTCAGGTGCACGCCGGCAGCGCCGATCGGGCCACCGGCCGGGCGTTGACCGCCGACACGCCGATCTGGAGCGTCTCCACCGGCAAGGTCCTCACCACGACCGTGGTGCACGTGCTGGCCGAGCGCGGCGAGCTGGACTACGACCTGCGGATCGCCGAGGTGTGGCCGGAGTTCGGCCGGCACGGCAAGGACACCGTCACGCTGCGGCACGCGCTCACCCACACCGCCGGCGTGCCCGCCCTGCCTGCGGACGTGACGCCGGAGGACTTCACTGACTGGGACCGGATGTGCGCCATCGTGGCCGACGCCGAGCCCATCGCCCCGCCGGGCGAGGTGAAGGCGTACCACGCGTGGACCTTCGGCTGGCTCATCGGTGAGGTGGTCCGCCGGGTGACCGGCCGACGCGTCTCGGCGGTGCTCGCCGAGGACGTGGCCGGGCCGCTCGGGGTGGCCGACGAGCTGTACCTCGCGGTGCCGGCCGCCGACCTGGCCCGGCTGGCCCGGGTCGAGGACCGCAACATGGCCGCGCTGTTCGACTTCGCGAGCGTCAACCTGCCGAACTTCGATCGGGTCGCCCCGCCCGGCGTCCGCCCGGGGGCGGAGGTCGGCAGCCGGGCGGACGTCCTCGCCGCCGAGGTGCCGGCGACCGGCACCATGACCGCCCGCGCGGCGGCGCGGATGCTCGCCGCGCTGATCGGCGAGGTGGACGGCGTCCGGCTGATCTCGCCGGCCCGGCTGCGTACCGCCACGACGCCCGCCGGGGCGGGCCCGGAGTGGGTCTTCGGGCAGGAGGCGACCTGGGGTCTCGGGTACGCGGTGGACGCCGACGGTTCGTTCGGCGCGGCCGGCAGCGGCGGCAGCCTCGCGTACGCGTACCCGGAGCTGGGGTTGACCGTCGCGGCGACGAAGACGCTGCTCGGCGCCGGCGACGGCGACCCGATGGAGGACCTGCGGGTGCTGATCCGCGACGCGGTGGCGGCCCGGCGCTGACCGGCCCGGCTCAGGTTTCCGGGTCGGCGACGCCCGCGACGGGCCGCCCACCACGGCCGCGCGGACCGGCCCGGCTCAGGTTTCCGCGTCGGCGACTCGCCGCTGCGGTCCGCCCACCACGGCCGCCGGGATGGCCGGTACGGGCCGGGCGGGCCGCAGCCGGTCACGGACGCGGTGCGCCGCGTCGCCTGCGGTGGCGGCGATCATCGGCAGCAGTCGGGTGGAGTTCATGATCGCGATCTCCTCGGCCGGGCTGGTGAGGCCGTCGAGGAAGCGCAGGACCCGCTCGGGCGGGTTGCGGTCGAAGAGCCTGTCGAAGAACTCGGGGCCGCCGACCCCGCCGCGGTCCAGCGCGCGCAGCGCCACCGCGTCCATCCAGCGGTGCCGCGCCGGGTACGCGGGCGCCGGCACCGGCGGGCGGCCGGCGGCGAGCGCGCTTGCCACCTGGTCGGCCTGCCGGTACATGGCGGAGAAGGTGAAGCCGGTGGAGGGGCGGGTCGCGCCGCCGGCCGTGCCGAGGCGTACGACGCGGGGCGAGGGCCGGGCCGGGAACGGCGCGTCGGTCATCGGGATCACCCCGTTCTCCACCTCCCGGACGCGCAGCCCGGCCGGGTCCAGCCCGAGCAGGTCGCGGTAGCCGGCAAGCGCCGTGTCGTACCCGGCGTCGGTGCACAGGCCGGGCGAGAACTCGGTGTACTCCACCAGGGCGTAGCGGTCGCTGACCGGCAGCACGTACCCGAAGGAGACGCCCCGGGCCGGCTGGGGGGTGCGGAAGTCCATGAGCACCGCCCGTGCCGGGTCGAACGCCGGCCGGTCGGCCTCCAGCCACCAGCCGCGGAAGTGCTGCAACCAGGTCGTCCGGCCCGCTCGCGCCGGTGGCCGGGGGCGGGAGTCGAGCACCCAGCCGGCCCGCACGGTCGGCCCACCGCCGGTGCGGACGAGCACCCGGGCGCCGTCGTCGGTCACCGCCTCGGCCGGAGCGACGATCCGGATGGCGTCCAGCCGACGCTCGGCCTCGGCAGCCCGGTCGTAGACCGGGCCGGAGCGCAGCATGGCGTACCGCAGCGGGGTCAGGTCGAGGACGCGACGCCGCGCGGGCGTCGCCACCTCGACCTGCCGCCAGCTCGCGCTCAGCAGCGGGTCCAGGTCGGCGCTCGGGTGGCCCCAGAACGCCCAGGTGCGGTCCTGGCCGCGCCGGCGGACCGGGTCGACGACGGCGATCCGCAGGTCGCGGACGCCGTGCCGGTCCAGCGCGGCGAGCAGCAGCGAGGCGGCGCCACCGCCGCCGAGCAGCGCGAGATCGACGTCGAGCGGCGCGGTATCGGTCACCCGCACCACGCTGCCACACCGTCCGGCCGGGCCGCGCGCCGCGCCCTCAGGACACCGGGGCGGGTCGCTGCTCGACCGGAGGCTCGTCGGCGTAGGCGCGCGCCACCGCGTCGCGGTTGAAGACCCGCCAGGTGGCGGCGGAGACGCCGATCGCCACGACCAGCCCCACCCAGTACGGGGCGGTGATGCCGTACTCGGCGGCCAGCAGCCCGCCGAGCAGCGCTCCCACGCAGTTGCCGCCCGCGGCCACGAACATGGTGGTGCTGGCCACGCGCCCCTGCAGATTGGGTGGGGTGAGTCGTTGGCGCAGCGAGTTCGCCACGAGGTTCCACAGGCCGCCGTGCACGCCGAAGGCGAAGAGCGCGATCCCCACCACGACGGTGCTGCGGGACGCGGCCAACGCCAGGTGCAACCCCGCCTCGATCAGCAGGCCGATCCGCACCGTCCAGGTGGCGCTGATCAAGGCGACGAGTCGGTCGCCGAGCAGCGCGCCGAGCACTCCGCCGCAGGCCATGCAGGTGAAGAGCAGCCCGTAGCCGACGGAGCCGAGGCCGAGCCGCTCGTCGGCCAGCAGCACCAGCACCGCGAGGGCCGCCGTGAGGGTCACGTTGAGCAGGCCGATCAGCACGGCCATCGTGCGCAGCAACCGCTGGTGGGCCAGCCAGCGCAGCCCTTCGACGATCTCCCCGCGCATCGAGCGGGTCCGGGGCGCGCTCGGGTCGCTGCCGGCGGCCCGGAAGTCGCCGCCGATCAACGCCACCAGCACCGCGCTGAGGGCGTAGGTGACGGCGTTGACGAGGAACGGGCTGCCCGCCGCCAGCGCGAAGAGGAAGCCGCCGAGCGGGCCGGCGAGCATGCTGTTCATGAGTGTGGCGCCGCCGCCGAGCCAGCCGTTGGCGCGCTCCAGGCGGTGGCGGGGCACCACTGTCGGCAGCATGGCCTGGCTTGCCGCGCGGAACACGATCTCGCCGGTGTTGATCACGAACAGCACCACGTACAGGAGCGCGACCCCGGCCCGGCCGGTCATGATCGCCGTGGCCAGGACGGCCAGCGCGACCACCCGGACCAGGTCGATGACGATCATCAGGCGGCGGCGGTCCATCCGGTCCGCCAGCACCCCGCCGGGCAGGGCGAAGAGCAGCCAGGGCAGCCAGGCCACGGCGGAGGCCGCGGCCACCACGAGCGGGTCGTCGGTACGCGAGGCGACGAACAACGGGGCGGCCACCGTGGCCAGCCCGCTGCCCAGAGCCGACAAGGTGCTGGCTGCCCATAGCCGGGCGAACCCCGTTCCCATGCCGCCGTCCATGTCCCGTGCCACGGCCAGGGAACATACCAGCGCGTCTCCCGCCGCCACCTGTGCTTTTCCGCTCGACAGAAGGCCGGTCGACACCGCAATCGAGTCGTGGTCACCCGATACCTCGCCATCGACCCACGGGTGACAGCCGGACCGGAGCGGACATCGACCGGAGCACCGACGCCGGTCGGGCCGTCCGGGCCTAACGGCTGCTCACCCCCGTCTTCGGGTGGACACGTGACGGCAACGAAGGTTTCTCATTTTCACCTGATCGGGGTGCCAACCCACCTAGTGTTGGGCACACCGGTGCTAGTCACGGAGTTGGCCACCCGAACGACGTCCCACGCAGTCAGCGGACGAAAAGTGAGGGAAGACGCGTATGAAGCTCTCAACAGCACTCTGCACGGCGGCGCTCGGCGTGGGCCTCGGCACGCTCCTGCTGCCGGGCGCCGCACTGGCCGACACCGTCGTGTCACCGGCCACCACCCCGGTCGGAGGAACCGTCGTACTCACCGCGACGACCTGCAACCCGAAGTCCGGTGACGTCATCTTCCGGGTCACCGGACCCAACCGCGACGAGAACGTCCGATCCACCACGGCCGCCGCCGGCGGCGGGCTCAGCGCCGAACTGTTCACCGCCGGGTTCACCCTCGGCACGTACACGGTGGCCGCGACCTGCGGCGACGGCAGCTCGGCGGGCAGCGCCACGTTCACCGTCACCCCGATCGGTGGCGCGCCGGCCGGCTCGGGCGGCGACAACCGCGACGGTCGTGACGCGGGCGCCCTCGCCGCCGGTGGCACCCTGCTCGGCACCGCCGCCGCGGGCGCGGTGGTCCTGTTCCGCCGGCGTCGTCCGGTGTCCACCGTCGCCTGACCGGCGACGCGCTCCATCCCTGAGAACGGGTGCCCGTGCCGGTGACACCGGCACGGGCACCCGACGATCCCCACGGAGGTCAGCACGTGTGGTGGCGGCGGACCCTGCCGGCGGTAGTCGCCCTGCTCGCCGTGTCCGGGCTGGGGCTGATCACCGTCGGTCTCACCGCCGAGCCGGCCCGCCCCCCACGGCCGCCTGCCGACGCGCCGACACGCTCCCGGCCCGCGCCCGACCTGGCGCCGCTGCCCCGCGCCGCGCCCGTCCGGGTGCGGATTCCCGCCATCGGCGTACGCGCCGAGATCGTCGCCGTCGGCGTGGACGCCGCCGGGGTGCTGGAGGTCCCCCCGCTGGACAAGCCGACACTGGCCGGTTGGTACCGGCACGGGGTCAGCCCCGGCGAGATCGGCAACGCCGTCCTGGTGGGCCACGTCGACTCCCCGGCCGGCCCGGCGGTCTTCTTCGACCTGGGACGACTGCGCGCCGGCCAGGAGATCCAGGTCACCCGCGCCGACGCACGGGTCACCACGTTCACAGTGGACGGCGTTCACGCGTACCCCAAGGATGCCTTTCCCAGCGGCCTGGTCTACGGGCCGGCGGACGCCGCCGGGCTGCGCCTGATCACCTGCGGCGGCCCGTTCGACGACGCGACAGGCAACTACGTGGACAACATCGTCGTCTTCGCCACCCGCACCGCCTGAGCCGGCGGCCCCCTGTCGGAAGCTGGCCCCCGCTCGGCAGAATGGCGCCATCCCTGATCGGGGGCGCCGGCGGCGGGGAGGCATGCGTGGATCAGCGAGCGGTACGGGACCGGGCCGGCCGTGGCGTACGCGCACTGGCCCGACGGCTGCTCGGCCGCCCCGACGCCGACTCCCCGACCCCCCGCCGGTCCAATCCGGACGCCGTCGTCGACTGCGCCGTCTACGTCAACGGTCGACGGGAGCCGGACCGGCCGCACTACGCCGACGCGTACGCCCGAGCCCGGCGCGGTCGCGACTCCTTCGTCTGGCTGGGTCTGCACGAGCCCGGCCCGGCGGTGCTCGCCGCCGTGGGCCGCACCTTCGGCCTCGACGAGCTGACCGTCGAGCAGGCGCTCGCCGACGGGCACCGGCCCACGATGCAGCGGAACGGACCGGTCACCCTCCTGGTGCTGCGCACCGCGGGGTACGTGGAGCACGCCGAGCTGACCGACACCTCGGAGGTGATCGACACCGGCGACGTGATGGTCCTGCTCGGCGACCGGTTCGCCATCACCGTGCGGCACGGCGCCGCCGGGGCGCTGCGCGACGTCCGCGCCGACATCGAGCGCCGCCCCGCGCTGCTGGCCGCCGGCCCCTGGGCGGTGGCGTACGCGGTCTGCGCCCGGATGGTCGACACGTACCTGGAGGTGGCCGGGCACGTGGAGCGGGACCTGGAGCGGGTCGAGGAGGCGGTGTTCGCCCGCGACCGCTCGGCCGACATCCAGCACATCTACCAGCTCAAACGGGAGGTGGTGGAGTTCAAGCGGGCCGTGCTCCCCCTCCAGGCGCCCGTACGGATGCTCCTCGACCCGGGCACCGACGGACCGCCGCGTGCCCTGCACCGCTGGTTCGTGGACGTGGACGGCCGGTTGGCGCGGGCGGTGGACCGGGTGGCCGCGTACGACGACCTGCTCACCTCGATCGTGCAGTCCCGGTTGGCGCAGCTCGCCGTCGAGCAGAACAACGACATGCGCAAGATCGCCGCGTGGGCGGCCATCGCGGCCACCCAGACCGGCATCGCCGGCCTCTACGGCATGAACTTCGAGCACATGCCCGAGCTGGCCTGGCGCTACGGCTACGCCGGCGCCCTGACCCTGATGGCGGCGATCGCCCTCGCCCTGTACCGCCTGTTCCGCCGCTCCGGCTGGCTCTGACCCCTCCCCGCGATCGTGTACGGAGGTCTGCCGGGTCAGCGGTCGGCACGTGTCGGGCGGGGGCTAACCTCGCCCGGGTGATGTGGCAGCGGTACGTGGCGATCGGTGACAGCACCACCGAAGGGCTCGACGATCCGGACGGCGCCGGCGGCTACCGGGGCTGGGCCGACCGGTTCGCCCTGGCCGTGGCGCGCTCCCAGGGCGGCCTGGAGTACGCGAACCTGGCCATCCGCGGCCGGACCACCGCGCTGATCCGCGCCGAGCAGCTCCAGCCGGCCCTCGATCTCGCCCCCGACCTGGCCACCGTGGTCGCCGGCATGAACGACGTGCTGCGCCCCTCCTTCGACGCGGCCCAGGTCGCCGAGGACGTCGCGGCGATGCAGCGGGCGCTCGTCGGGCAGGGCGCCACCGTCCTGACGTTCACCATGCCGGACCCGGCGCCGGTGATGCCGCTGGCCCGGCCGCTGCGGGGCCGGATGCTGGCGCTCAACGAGGCCCTGCGGGCGGCCACCGCGCAGACCGGGGCCACGCTGCTCGACCTGGGGGCGCATCCCGTCGCCTCCGATCCGCGGCTGTGGAGCGACGACCGGCTGCACGCCAACAGCGCCGGGCACGCGCGGATCGCCGCCGCCCTGGCGTACACCGCGGGTCTGCCCGGGTTCGACGACTCCTGGACGGCGCCGCTGCCGCCGGCGCCGCTGCGGCGTCGCGCCGAGGTGCTCGGCGCCGAGCTGGCCTGGGCCCGCCGGCACCTGCTGCCCTGGGTGGCCCGGCACCTGCGGGGCCGGTCCTCCGGGGACGACCGGGTCGCGAAACGACCGGTTCCGCTGCCGGTGCCGCTGGAGGGCTGACGGCCGGGACCGCTCGGCGGTGCGGCAGGATGGCGGGATGGGCAGGGGTACGGGTGGCCGGCGGGCGAACGCGACGGCCGGACGGGTCTGCCCGTGCGGCTCCGGCCAGGCGTACGCCGACTGCTGCTTTCCGGTACACGGCGGCGCTGCCCAGGCGCCGACAGCCGAGGCACTGATGCGCTCCCGGTTCAGCGCCTTCGCCCTCGGCGACGCCGACTACCTGCTGCGCAGTTGGCACTCGTCGACCCGGCCCGCGCGGCTGGAACTGACCCCGGGGCAGCGGTGGACCCGGCTGGAGATCGCCGAGACCGAGCGCGGCGGTCTGCTCGACGCCACCGGCACTGTGACGTTCCACGCCCACTACCGGGAGGCGGGCCGGCCGGGCGCGCTCACCGAACGCAGCCGGTTCATCCGCGAGGACGGCCGCTGGGTCTACCTCGACGGCGACCAACTCTGACTCCTGCGCGGCCGCGTCCCACCCTGCTGGTCGTCGGCTTCGACGCGGTCGGCGAGTCGAAGGCCCGGGTCAGCGTCCGTAGACGGGTGTGCCCGCCACGGACCCGGCGACCAGCCGGGAGGTCATCGTGGGGTTGTCGGCCGAGAGCCGCGAGCGGGTCGACGAGGCCCGCCGCCGGGGCCCCGCCGTCACACGCCTGACTCGTCCGCCAGGTCGGCCGCCACACGGCCGAGCGCGGGCACGATCTTGTCACGCCAACCCGGCCCCATCCGGGCGAAGGCATCGCGACTCCGCGGGTCGTCGAGGTCGAATCCCGAATGGTCCAGGAACAGGCGGGTGCCGGTGCCCTCGGGGACCAGCCGCCAGGTCAGCGTCCAGTTCTCGTTGAAGGTGTAGACGAGGCGCCGCTCGGGCTCGACCTCGACGACCTCGCAGGCGACCGCGCCCCAGCCGGGCATCTGCAGGTGGAAGCGGTGGCCGACCACGGCGGCCACGTCCCCGGGCACCCACCACCGGGCGAGCAAGTCGGGCTCGGTGAGGCTGCGCCAGACCTTCGACGGCGCGGCGGCGATGAACTGGTCCACGGCGATGGTGGCGGTGTCGGTCACGGGTTCCTCCTGAAGCAGATTGGCAAGGGTGCGGAGGCGATGACGCCAGAACCGCTCGAATGGATGGAGCCAGTCGCCCACCTGGGCGAGTGGCTCGGCGGTCAGGTGGTAGTGCCGTTGTCGTCCGGCGGGCTGGTCGTGAACCAGCCCGGCCCGCCGCAGGATCTGCAGGTGCTCGGCGACGGCCGGTCGGCTCAGCTCGAAGCTGGCGGCGAGGTCGCCGGCCGTCCGGGGACCGTCGGTGAGGATTTCCAGCAGCCGTCGGCGGACCGGGTTCGCCAGGGCGAGGAAGAGATCGTCGTCGGGCACGTCGGCAATGATGCGTCGGGACTTCCCGACGCGTCAACAATTTCCGACGTAACTCTCCGCACAGGTGGCCCAGATCGCCGGCGGGTCAGCAGCACCAGCGCCACGACGAGGTACGCCGCGGCCGCCACCGCGAACGCCACCGCGTTGCCGGCCGCCGTGGCGACGAGACCGTAGCCGGCGTACGTCCCGATGATCAGCAGGTCGGTGGCCATGCCGGCCAGCGAGGTGACGGTGGCCCGACTGTTGCCGGTGATCCGGGCCTGCAACCGCGCGTCGGCCAGCACGGTGGCCAGTTGCGCGGCACCGAACGCCACCGCGAGCAGCACGAAACCGGCCGGGTGCCGGACGAGAGCGCCCCCGGCCAGCGCGACGGCGACCAGGCCGAGCAGCGCGGCGTAACCCCGGCGGCCCAGTCGCTCCCCCGCCGGGGCGAGCAGCCCACCGATGGTCACGCCGGCCCACAGGAGCAGGAGCAGCAGCGGCACGGCCCGCGCGCCGACGCCGGTGTCCACGGCCAGCAGCGGCGTGTACTCGTCAAGCGCGCCCCAGTCGGCCGCCACCACCGCGACTAGCAGCACGGCAGCCCGCACGGGGGGCCGTGTGCGGACCTGCGTCACGCCTTCCCGCAGCGTGTCCCACCAGGTCAGATCGATGTCGTCGTCCGACGTACCGGAGGTGTCAGGTGGGGCCTGTGGGGCCTGCTCGGGGAAGCGGGTCGCGACGACGGCGGCGAGCAGGCAGGCGAGCACGCTGGCCGCGCCGACCGCCGAGTATCCGCCGACGGCGAGCACCGGACCGGCCAGCACCCCGGCGACCACCACGCCCAGCACACCCGCCGTCCGGGCACGACCGAGCACCCGGGCGTACCGTCCGACGGCGCCGAGCCGGTCCAGCTCGGTCCAGACAAGCGCCTCGAGAGCGCCGGAGACCAGGGCCCCGCCCGCGCCCCACAACAGGAACCCCACCGCGAAGGCCGGGTACGACGGCACCAGCACCCAGAGCGCGTAGCCGCCGGCCGTCACCAGCGGGGCGAGGCACAGCAGCAGCCGGCGCGACACCACGTCGGCCCACGCGCCGGACGGCACCTCGAACAGGATGCCGGCCACCGACCAGATGACGAACAGCGACGAGATCTGCCCCACCGACAGGCCGGTGTCGGCGAAGAGGACGACGTACAGCGGATAGAGCAGGACGAGGTCACTGAGGAACGCGTACCCGTAGAGGGTCGTCGACAGCCGGCGGACCGCCGGGTCGGGCGCGCGCGAGGCGAGGTGGGTCATGGGGCCTTCCCGTGGGAGTGGAGACGGACACCGGACGTGCGGTGCCCGTGGCGGCCCACGGGTGCGGCCTACGGCGTCGGATCAATGTCGCCAGGTCATGTCGGCGATGCTAGACCGGCGTCATCGCGCCGGCCAGCGCTTTCGGCGTGCCGGAAGCGCACACGGCGTGCCGGGTGCGACGGGAACGGGGCGGGATCCGCCTGGATCCCGCCCCGCTGTCGCGCCGCGGCTCAGCGTCGGTTCGGGTCCACCGGCGGGATGACAGTCGTCGTCTCGCTGTCGTCGCTGGTGCGCTGCCCGGGAACGGTGCCACCGCCGATCACCTGGGTCGTGTCGGCCTCCCGACCGGGACCCACCACCTGCGTCGCGTCCGGGTCGGCCGGACGGGCGACCACCTGCGTGGTGTCGTCGGCGCTCTCCCGGGCCGGGACGCCGACGGCGGGCCTGTTCCCGGCGACCACCTGGGTCGTGTCGTCGGTCGACGACCGCACCACCTGCGTGGCGTCCGGGTCGGTCGGGCGGGTCACCACCTGCGTGGCCTCCGGGTCGGACGAACGGGCCGTGACCTGCGTGGCGTCCGGGTCGACTGGGCGGGCCGTCACCTGCGTGGCGTCCGGGTCGGTCGGGCGAGTCACCACCTGCGTGGCCTCGGGGTCCGTCGAGCGGGCCGGCGCCGGGGTGGCCACTGGGGCGGGGCGGGTGGCCGCCGACCGGTCCAGTTCGGCCTCGGCCTCGCGTCGGCTGGCGCGATACGCGCGGGTGTGCGTGGCGATCAGCGCCGACTCCTGCTCGGCGCGGGTCAGCCACGCCTCCCAGCGACTCTGCATCGGACGGATGAGGCCACCACCCACCCCGACGACGAGGATCCCGCCCACGGTGGCCAGCACGGCGATCAGCACCGGGGTGGTGACCGCGGTCGCCACGCCGATCTGGTTCAGCGCCGCGATGACACCCAGGCCGAGGATGAACACCGAGGCGATACCGGCCAGCACCCGACCGTACGACAGCCCGCCGAGCGCGCCGCTGATGATGTCCTTGACGGCGTTGGCGATAGCGGCGGCGACCACGACGATGACGATCGCGACGAAGGCGCGGGGCAACCACGCGACCACAGCCGTGATCAGGTCGGAGATCGGGTTGGGCCCCCAGATACCGAAGGCGAGTTGCAGGGTGAGCAGCAGCACCCCGTAGTAGACGAGCTTCGCGACGATGTCGCTGGCGTCGTACCGGGAGCGGCTCAGGGCACGGCGGATGCCGCCGCGCTCGACGGCGCGGTCGAAGCCCACGCGTTCGAGGACCTTCTCCACGATCTTCAGTACGGCCTTGGCGATCAGCCAACCGGCCACCAGGATCGCCAGGAAGGCGACGGCCTTGGGCAGGAAGAGCATCACCGAGCGAAGGGCGTCGCCCACCGCGTCGCTGACGTTGTCACTCATATGGTCGTTCCTCCACGCGGAGCAGCCGGGATGATAGGCCACCCACCTACCCCCACCAGCTCACGCGGAAACGCCGACCGGTTCGCGACTGTCCCGTCGATCAGGCGACCGTGCGACAACCCAAGTGATCGCAACGATGTGGAGTGCCCCGAGCCCGCCCTCGCCGCCGTGGATCTGTACGTGGTGGTGTGTCGTGCGTGATGCACCGTTACCTGTCCTCGGTGCTGGGCTGCATCGTGCTCGGGGAGTCGAACCCCCACGCTGCCCACCGCGCGCCAAGAAGTGCCGGGATTGCAGCCCGGCCCTGGGTGTACACGCCTCCACGACGGCTACCTGCTCCACATCGTTCCTGGAACCGGTCAGTCCAGCAGTTCCGCCTCCCAGTTCGTCCGCTGGATCTGCACGTCGAGTTCGCGCAGGTCCCGGGCCAGCTCGTCGGCACGGCCGCGCAGCTCGGCGACCGGCAGCGCGGCGAGCATCTTCAGTTCGGAGCGGAGCTGGCGGGCCGCATGGCCACGCCCACCGCCCGCAGCGGCGTCGGCGGCCGCCGTGATCGCGGAGTGCCGCAGGCGCAGAACGTCGCGTCGAGCGAGCGCGTCGGTGAGCGTGCCGAGGTCGCCGACGGGCACGGCGGCGTTGGTCCGGTTGATCCTGCGGATCAGCGTCTCCAGGTCGTCGAGAACCCGATCCAGCTCTGCCAGCAGCTCCGCGGCGTCCTCCGGAGGAACCTCGCCCTCCTGGTAGCGGGCGCTGCCGGTGATGCGAGCCCGCAACTGCTCGACTCGCCGTACCGCCTCGGCGCGCTCTGTCAGCGCCTCACCAAGCCTCATCATCCACCCCCGAGTGAGCGGCCAGACTAGCCGATCGCCGATCTTCCAGCCGACCGGTTTATCCGGCTGCCACTCAGGCCGGAGCAGGTCTAGCGCGCGGGCGAGCTTGGCAATATTCTCCGGAGTGCGTGCGGCCACTGGAGCTACTTTTCATCCCCCGCCGTCGGCCGCAGGAGGAGATGTCATGCACGTCGACCATTCCGAAGTGGACCGCCGAACGCTGCTGCGGGCCGGTCTCGGCGCGGCCACGGTCGCCGTCGTCGGAAGCGAACTCGCCTTTTCGAGCGCGGCGCAGGCCGCTCCCGGCACCGACCTGGATTGGATCATCAGCTGCGACGAGTGGGCCGCCCGCCCGCCGAAGGACCCGCTGTCGGTGAGCGCCATCGCCACCAACAAGATCATCGTGCATCACATGGCGTTCCCGAACGTCACCGACTACTCCCGTGAGCAGGCGGTCAAGCTGGCCCACGACTGCCAGGACCTGCACATCGACGGCAACGGCTGGTCGGACACCGGCCAGCACTTCACTGTGAGCCGTGGCGGCTACGTGCTGGAGGGCCGCCGGGGCAGCCTGGAACGCCTCGAAGCGGGCGACCGCCAGATGATCTCGGCGCACTGTCCGGGCGAGAACGGCCGGGCCATCGGCATCGAGAACGAGGGCACCTACGTCACCGAGACGCCGCCGGAGGCGCTGACCGACTCGCTGGTCAAGCTCTGTGTGACGATCTGCCGGCAGTACGGGCTGCACGCTTACGACATCTTCGGCCACTGGGACTTCCGGACCACCGACTGCCCGGGAGCGGCCTTCTATCGGCAGTTCCCGGCTCTGCGACGGCGGGTCCACGCGGCCCTCGGCACCAAGCTGGGTGACGTGCCGGCACGCCGCTGGCCGGACCTGTGGCGGTTCGTCAACTCACCGTCGGTCCGGGTGGTGCAGCACCTGCTGGCCTACCGTGGCTACGCCGTGACGGTCAGCGGCACGTTCGACGCCGCGACCGTGGCCGCCGTACAGGACTGGCAGGCCCGCAACGGCATCGCCGTGGACGTGGACGCCACGCTCACCACGCCCACCTGGGAGACTCTGGCGCCGGAGCTGGACCAGCACGCCGTGGGCGCGCCGGTCACGGCCGTCCAGGAGATCCTCGCGACCAAGGGGTACGCGGTCACCGTCACCGGGGCGTACGACCACGCCACCCGCAGGGCCGTGCAGGACCTGCAGGCGCTGCACGGGCTGCCCCGCAACGGCAAGCTCAGCACGAGCACGTGGTGCACGATCGTCGGCGGCACGGTCCGCCAGTCGTTCACGCACCACTGACCCTCGGTCGGCGGCGGCGCGGGGTGATCCCCGTGCCGCCTCCGCCGTGGGCGAACGCCTGACACCAGCACGCGCCCCACGCCTGAGCAGCACGATGTCGAAGCGTCGGCGGTTTGGGCGACGGCGCGGGCGGAAAGGTTGCCGGCATGACATGGGCCCGTCGAGCCGTACCCGCAGTCGCCGCCGCCGTCGCGGCACTCGCCGCGCGGGATCTGATCCAGCGCGACCACGCGCTGCTGCGCAACTTCCCGGTGCTGGGCCGCGCCCGGTACCTGCTGGAGGCCGTCGGGCCGGAGCTGCGGCAGTACATCGTGGCCGGCAACAACGAGGAACGCCCGTTCACCCGCGACCAGCGCCGCTGGGTGTACGCGTCGGCGAAGCAGGAGAACAACTACTTCGGCTTCGGTACGGACAACGACATCGAGTTCACGCCCGGCTACCCGATCATCAAGCACCGCACGTTCGGTCGAGCAGTGCCGCCGTCCTCCCCGACCGCCGGGCACGACGTGCGGCTGCCGTGCGCGAAGGTGCTCGGCGCGGCGCGGGGGCGGGCACGCGCGTTCCGTCCGGAGTCGGTGGTCAACATCTCCGGGATGAGCTTCGGTTCGCTCTCCGGCAATGCCATCACCGCCCTCAACAAGGGAGCCGCGCTCGCCGGGTGCCTGCAGAACACCGGCGAGGGTGGCCTGTCGCCGTACCACCGCAACGGCGGTGACCTGGTCTTCCAGCTCGGCACGGCGTACTTCGGCTGCCGCGACGAGCACGGCCGGTTCAGCCTCGACCGGCTGAAGGACCTGGTCGCCGGCGCACCGGTCAGGGCGTTGGAGATCAAGCTGAGCCAGGGCGCCAAGCCGAGCCTCGGCGGGCTGCTGCCCGGGGCGAAGGTGTCCGCCGAGATCGCCGCCACCCGGGGCATCCCGGCCGGTCAGGACTGCGTCAGCCCGTCGCGGCACGCCGAGTTCTCCGACTGTGACAGCCTGCTCGACTGGGTGGAGCTGCTGGCCGCCGAGACCGGCCTGCCCGTCGGCATCAAGTCGGCTGTCGGCGACCTGAGCTTCTGGCAGGAACTGGCCAGCCTGATGCGGGACAGCGGCCGGGGAGTCGACTTCGTCACCGTCGACGGCGGCGAGGGCGGCACCGGGGCCGCGCCGCTCATCTTCACCGACTCGGTGTCGCTGCCGTTCCAGCAGGGCTTCTCCCGGGTCTACAAGGTCTTCGCCGAACACGACCTGCACGAGCAGGTGGTGTTCGTCGGCAGCGGCAAGCTGGGCCTTCCGGACAACGCCATCGTGGCGTTCGCGCTCGGCTGCGACATGGTCAACGTGGGCCGGGAGGCGATGCTGTCGATCGGCTGCATCCAGGCGCAGAAGTGCCACACCGACACCTGCCCCACCGGGGTGGCGACGCAGAACGCGTGGCTGGCCCGGGGCCTCGACCCGACGCTCAAGTCCGTCCGGGCCGCCAACTACCTGCAGACGCTGCGCCGGGACCTGACCAAGGTCGCCGAGGCGTGCGGCGTGGAACACCCCGGCCTGATCGGCACGGACGCCGTGGAGATCCTGGACGGCCGCACCGGCTCCACCCCACTGCACGAGGTGTACGGCTACCGTCCGCACTGGGGTCTGCCCTCGCCGACCGACCAGAAGGAGATCATCCGGTTGATGACCCCGGGGGTGCCCCGGGGCAGCAGCGCCCCTCCGTCGGCCACCGCCATCGGCTGAGCCCCAGCGCGACGTGCCGCCCCGGGTAACGGCCGCTACCTTGCCGGCCTGATCTGAGAGGTGGCCCGGCCCTGACGTGGCCTCGCCGTGACGTGGCCCGGCGGTCGATCCGGCCCAGCTCGGCCCGGCCCGGTGCAGCGCTCGACCCCCATCTCGGCTTGGCCCGGCGCGGCGCCGGCGCCGGCGCGGCACTCGGCCCGGCGGTCGACGTGGGCGGCCCGGCACTCGGCGCGGCCCGCCACTCGGCGCGGCCCGCCACTCGGCGCGGCCCGCCACTCAGCGCGGCCCGCCACTCAGCGCGGCGCTAGACGTTGGGGCCCGGCACTCGGCCCGGCGGTCGACGTGGGCCGATCCCGGGGCCATCGACCCGACGAGCGATATACCTGTGAGTCATAACTACTTGCGTTTTAACGTGTGTGGGGTTTTTTGATCACGGGGTGTCGTGGTGCGGGGCCTCGTGGTGTGCCTTTGGGGCGGCCGGGGCCGGGGTGG
>NZ_JBICSN010000024.1:0-53601 GCF_043197115.1 Micromonospora sp. NPDC049275 | reverse complement strand
GCGCGGGGCCCCCCCCCCCCCCCCCCCCCCCCCCCCCCCCCCCCCCCCCCCCCCGCCCCCCCCCCCCCCCCCCCCCCCCCCCCCCCCCCCCCCCCCCCCCCCCCCCCCCCCCCCCCCCCCCCCGCCGCGTGCCGTTCTCAGCTCATGGTGGCCAGCAGATCCCGGCAGGCCCGCTCGCAGGCGCGGCACGCGTCGGCGCAGACCCGGCAGTGTTCGTGCATGTCGGCGTGCCGGGCGCACTCGTCCCCGCACGACCTGCACGCGGTGGCGCACGCCTCCAACAGGCTGCGGGTCAGGTTCGCGTCGTAGCCGGTGTGCCGGGACAGCACCCGTGCCGTGGTCGTGCAGATGTCGGCGCAGTCCAGGTCCGTGCGTATGCACGTGGTCAGGTCGCCGACCATGTCCTCGCTGAGGCAGGCGTCGGCGCACGCGGTGCAGGCCTGGGCGCAGTCGGTGAGGGCGTCGATAGTCGCCGCCAGCTTCGCCCGGTCCAGGTTGATCGACTTCGGGTACGTCTCCAGCATCGGCATCGTGGTGCTCGGCATCCGGAAGGCCCCTTCTCTCGGCTGCCTGGGCCCTACCCGGGATGTCCCGATACACACCTGTTATCGGTCACTGACGCCCTTCACTGCGCCCGGTCAGGAGGGGACCTGCGCCTCGGCTGCCCGGTCGACAAGGCCCTGGGCCACGTCGCGCACCGTACGGTTGGAGTCCTGCGAAGCCCTCGCCAGGACCGCGAACGCGTCGCCGGGTGTGCACCGCCGCTCGGCCATCACGACGCCCTTGGCCTGCTCGATGACCGCACGACTGGTCATCGCGTCCCGCATCTGCCGGGCGAGGCTGGCGGTGCTGTCGTAGAGCTGGGCGTGGGCCAGGGCGACCGCCGCGTACGCCGCGAACGTCTCCAGGATCACCACCGTGTCCTCGTCGAAGGCGTGCGGGGTACGGGCGTAGGCGTTGAGCGCGCCGACGACGGCTTCGTGGATCGGCAGGCCGATCGACAACGAGCTGCCGAACCCGGCTCGCACTCCCGCTTCGGCCCACTCCGGCCACCGATCCTCGGCCCGGAGGTCGGGTACGGGCAGGATGTGGCCGCTGGCGGCGGCGTCCAGACACGGGCCGCGTCCCTGGGCGTACTGCCGCTCGTCCAGATCCCGGGCCAGTTCGTCGGTGGACGCCGCGGTGTGCCCGGCGCCGTTGCGGGCCAGTGTGACCGACACCTCCACCGGCATGGGCAGAACGCGCTTGGCGAGTTCGGCGACGCGTTGCAGGACATCGTCGAGACCGACCTCACCGAGATTGATGCGGCCGAGTTCGGTGAAGGCGTCGGCTGGGTCCGACATCGGGTGGGTCACCACGGCAGGTCCTCACGGCGGGTGCGCGCCCCTGCGATACAGCAACAGCCCGGCAGACGCGCGAATGGCAGCTCGCCTGGGCGGGCCGCTGCACGACGCCCGCCGTGGCGGAGCCGGGACCCACGCCGTTTCTTGACGCCGGTTCGCCACGCCGATACCTCGAACGTGGACTACAGGTCTCCTACCGTACTCGCCCGGCCCGCCGAACGCCCCTTGAGCAGCGACCCGATCAGTCCGCCAGGACCAGCGCCTGTGGCGCGGCGGCCTTCATTCGCGTCCGCAGCCACGTGAGCTGCATGGCGGTCTCGCCCTCGCAGTCGCGCACCACCGCGAGCAGGTCCTCGTCGCGGACGCCGTAGGCGGCCTGGCCCACGACGGTCCAGGTGATGTCGCACTCGGCGGCCATCAGGTAGAGGTCCTGCAGATCACGGAGCAGACCGATGCCGCCGGTGCGGGTGCCGGTGAACAACTGCGAGTGCAGCCGGTCGGGTTCGGCGGGCGCGTCCTCGGAGTAACGGGCGGCGAACGGGCGCAGGCGTTCGGCGTGCCCGTCACAGCGCTTCGCCTGCTGCTGGCAGAGGTGGTGGACGTCGGGTTCCTCGGCGTGCGCGTCGCCGACCTGCCGGAACGCCTCGGCGAGGTTGACCTGGGCGCGGTGCAGCAGGCCGAGATAGTGGGCGAGATGCACGGCTCACTCCTCTCCGCTGGTGGCCTCGGCGGCCGGTCCGCCGACTGTCGCGGGCACGTCGGCGTCCGCCGGCGGCGCGCTGCCGCCGATCGTCGGCGCCGGCGAGGGTACGCCCCGCCCGTCGGCGAGTTTCGTCACGGCGACGGCGGCCACCTTGAACAGGGGCTGCTTGGAGACCGGGTCCCACGCGGTGATGGTCAGCTCGTTCGCCGCCCGCGGGGTCCGGTCGGCCGGGTCCTGGTCGAAGTAGCCGTAGTGGAACGGAAGGAACACCACGCCGGGGCGGATGCCGCAGAGCCGTGCTCGCGCCTGGATGCCGCCGCGCGCCGAGGAGACGCCGACCAGGTCGCCCTCGGCGATGCCGAGCCGGTCGGCGTCGGCCGGGTTGAGCTCCACCCACACGTCGGGTGCCGCCCGGTCGAGCTGTGGCGCGCGGCCGGTTTTCGTGCGGGTGTGGAACTGGTAGACGGTCCGCCCGGTGGTGAGCAGCATCGGGTGGTCCTCGTCGGGCACCTCGGGCGAGGGCTGGTAGTCGACGGTGTGCAGGAACGCCCGGCCGTTCGGTTCCTTGGCCCGGTACTCGGGCTCGGTGAACTCGGCGCCGGTGGCGAGGTCCTGGCCGTACGTCTCGCAGTAGTCCGGGTCGGTGTGGAACACCCCGTCGGTGTAGAGCCGCTCGGTGCCGTCCGGCCGCTCGTCGGTGCAGGGCCACTGGATGCCGGACCCGCCACGCAGCCTGGCGTAGGTGATGCCTGTGTAGTCGCACGGCCGGCCGCGCGAGCACTCCTTCCACGCCTCGAACACCTCCTCCGGGCCGGTCCACCGGATCAGCGGCTGCCCGTCGCGGTCGCGGAAGTCCATCCGGCGCGCGTAGTCGAGGAAGATGTCCAGGTCGGGCCTCGCCTCGCCGGGCGGGTCGACGGCCTTGTCGGAGAGGTGCACCGTCCGGTCGACGCTTGTGAACGTGCCGGTCTTCTCGCCCCAGGTGGCGCCCGGCAGCACCACGTCGGCCAGTTCGGCGGTCTCGGTCAGGAACAGGTCCTGGACCACCACGAACAGGTCCGGCTTGGCGAGGATCCGCCGGATCCGGGCCAGGTCCGGCAACGACACCGCCGGGTTGGTGGCGCTGATCCACAGCAGTTTGATCGAGCCCTGCTCGGCGTACCGGAAGATCTGCATGGCGTGCGTCGGCGGCGACCAGTGCGGGATGGTGTCGACCTCGACGTTCCACAGCCGGGCCAGCTCCTCGATGTGGCTGGTGTTCGCCCAGTTGCGCAGGCCGGGCAGGTCGCCGTCGGCGCCGGTCTCGCGGGTGTTCTGCGCGGTCGGCTGGCCGTTCATCTGGTAGATCCCGGCGCCGGGGCGGCCGATCATGCCCCGGAGCAGGTGCAGGTTGTTGACGGCGCAGGCGGCGGCGGTGGCCTGGTTCGACTGGTAGAAGCCCTGCAACACGGTCGACAGCAGCCGCTGTGACGTGCCGAGCATCTCCGCGGCGCGCTCCACGTCGGCGGCCGGCACGTCGCAGATGTCGGCGACCCGGCGCGGTGGGTACCCGTCGACGATCCGGCACAGCTCGTCGAAGCCGATGGTGTGCCCGTCGACGTAGTCGCCGTCGTACCAGCCACGTCTGATGATCTCGCGGAGCAACCCGTTCAGCAGGGCGACGTTCGTGCCGTTGCGGACCGCGAGGTGCAGGTCGGCCTCCCGGGCGACAGGCGTGGCCCGGGGGTCCACGGCCAGCATCGCCGGTGGGTTCGGCCCGCGTCGCCGGTCCAGCATCCGCATCCACAGCACCGTCTGCGTCTCGGCGACGTTGTGACCCCACAGCGCGATCGCGTCACAGTGGTCCACATCGGTGTACGACCCGGGCTGCCCGTCGGTGCCGAAGCTCGCCTTCATCGCCGCCGCCGCGGTCGCGGTGCACAGCCGGGTGTTGCCGTCCATGTGCGGCGTGCCCAGCCCGGCCTTACCGATCACGCCCAGCGCGTAGTACTCCTCCAGGAACAACTGACCCGAGGTGTAGAAGCCGAAGCGTCCCCACCCGCCCGGCGCGTCGAGGAGGTCCCGCGAGCGGGCCACGATCCGGCCCATTGCGGTGTCCCAGTCCGTCTCCACGAGACGGTCACCGTCGCGGACCAACGGTCGGGTCAGCCGGTCCGGGCTGTTGTTGGCCTGCCAGCCGTACAGGTCCTTGGGGTCGAGCCGACCCCGGTTGATCCGGTCCACCGCCCGGCCCCGCACGCCGACGATCCGCCCGTCGGCGACCCCGATGTCCATGGCGTCGCCGTTGGAGTGCAGCACCGACGCCGACTGCACCCACCGGTCCACGTCGGCCTCGGTACGCCCATCGGCCAGAAAGCGGTCCACCCGCACCGGCCACTCGCCCCCCGGCCCGTACGGCGTCCGCTCACCCCACGGCTCGGCGATCCGATCAACCACGACGCGCTCCCTCCGACGACTCTCCTGCCGCCCACCACGGCGGATCCGGGGCCCGAACTCGGGAGGTATGTCCCCGCGATCCCGATCCGCACACCTACCGACCGTCACCGCGGGTCGTCGAAGCCCTCGGTGGCTCGCTCGCGGCGCAGGTGCGCCAGCGCCCGGCGGCCGAGGTCGGTGTCCTCCCGGCCGAGCGCCTCGTACATGCTGGCGACCTTCTCGTACGGCTGCGCGGGCGGCAGCAACGGGATCGCCGGGTCCACCACCGCCTCGATAAGCGTCGGCCGGTCCGCCGACAGCGCGCGGTCCCAGGCCGCGTCGACCTCGCCCGGGGTGGTGACCCGCACGCCGTGCAGACCCAGCAGCTCCGCCCAACGGGCGTACGGGGCGTCGGGCAGGCGCTGCGAGTCGACGAAACGCGGATCGCCCTCCATCTCCCGCTGCTCCCAGCTCACCTCGGCCAGGTCGCGGTTGTGCAGCACCAGCACCACGAAGCGCGGGTCCGCCCAGTCCCGCCACCGGTGCGCGACGGTGAGCAGCTCGGCGAGCCCGTTCATCTGCATCGCGCCGTCCCCGGCAAGGGCCACCACCGGGCGCTGCGGCGTGGCGAGTTTCGCGGCCAGCCCGTACGGCAGTGCCGAACCCATCGACGCCAGGGTGCTGGACAGGTGCGCGTCGACGCCGACGGGCAGGCGCAGGTGCCGGGCATACCAGTAGACGACCGACCCGACGTCCACCGACACCTGGGCGTCGCCGGGCAGCCGGTCGGTGAGGGCGTGCAGGACGTACTGCGGATTGAGCGGCTCGACCTCGGCGGTGGCCCGGCGGCGGGCGATGTCCCGCCAGCGCTCCACCTCGCCCTCGACGCGTTGCCGCCAGTTCCGGTCGGCGCGCGGCTTGAGCAGCGGCAGCAGCGCCCGGATGGTCTCGGCGGCGTCGCCGAGCAGCGGCACCTCCACCGGGTAGCGCATGCCGAGACGCCGGCCGTCGATGTCGATCTGCACCGCCCGGGCCTGCCCCGGCGCCGGATAGAACTCCGACCAGGGGTCGTTGCTGCCGACGATGAGCAGGGTGTCGCACTCGCTCATCAGCGCGCTGCTGGCGGTGCTGCCCAGATGGCCCATCACTCCGGTGTGGAACGGCAACGCCTCGTCCAGCACCGGCTTGCCCAGCAGCGAGGCGGTCACTCCCGCGCCCAGTGCCTCGGCAAGCTCGACCACCTCGTCGGCGGCGGCGCGGGCGCCCTGCCCCACCAGGATCGCCACCCGCTGCCCGGCGTCGAGCAGGTCGGCGGCGGCACGTAGGTCGTCCGGGCGCGGCCGCAGCTCCGGCACCGGCAGCCCGGGGTTGGTCACCATGACTCCGTGCTGGTGCGCGCCGAGATCCGGGGCCGGCGCGGTCTGCACGTCGTGCGGCAGGATGACGCAGGTCGGGCTGCGGGTCGCCAGGGCGGTACGGATCGCCCGGTCCAGCAGCATCGGCAACTGCTCAGGGGTGTACGCGGTCTGCACGAACTGCGCGCACACGTCGCCGTACAGGCGGACCAGGTCGATCTCCTGCTGGTATCCGCTGCCCAGCACCGAGGTCACCTGCTGGCCGACCAGGGCCAGCACCGGCTGGGAGTCCAGCCGCGCGTCGTAGAGGCCGTTGAGCAGGTGCACCGCCCCCGGCCCCTGCGTCGACAGGCACACCCCCAGGCCGCCTGTGTACTTCGCGTGACCGCAGGCCATGAACGCGGCCGTCTCCTCGTGTCGGGCCTGCACGAACTCGGGCCGGCCGGCCCGGCGCAGTGCCCCCATCACCCCGTCGATGCCGTCGCCGGAGTAGCCGAAGACACGATCCACACCCCAGTCCGCCAACCGGGCCACCACCAGGTCCGACACCGTCGCATCCGCCATCGCCGTCTCCTCGCCTCGCCGCTGTCCACCTGGGGCGGTACCCCGATCCACAGCGCCAAACCAGGCAGACGCCGACGATCGAGGTTCGGCGGGTCGTCCGCCGCCGCTGCCGCGAGTCGTAGCCGGTCAATGCAGCGCACGCCGCCGCCGACGTGGGGGGCCCAACCATCAGCTCTGGCGGCAGCGACCCCCGGTGCCGGTCGATGGCCGGCCGACCGCCCTGATCACTCGACCGGGTTTTCGGACAAAAAGGCTCATCTCCGAATATCTCTCCCGTAATACCGTGAGTTGCGTGCCACCGAACCAGAGTCACTCTGGTCGATCGCTGGCGTCACCCACTTCGAGAGGATCGGACCATGCGCGACCTATCTCGTCGCGAAGTACTCAAGGCGACGGCGGCCGTCGGCGCGGGGGCCGCGGTATTCCCCGGCATCGTGGCCGCCGGCACCCCCGGATTCGCGGCCGACGGCGGCCCGGGTCCGTCCTCCACCGCCGAGTGTCCCCCGACGGAGCTGACCGGGCGCATCGTCCGCCCCCAGGATCCCGGGTACGCGAACGCGAGCCTCGGCTGGGACGAGCTGTTCGTCCGCTACCCGCTGGTCATCGTCTTCGCGCAGAACACCCAGGACGTGGTCAACGCCCTGACCTGGGCGCGGCAGAACGACGTAGCGCTGCGGGTGCGCAGCGGCCGGCACAGCCTCGAGGGCTGGTCGAACGTCGACAACGGCATCGTGATCGACGTGAGCGAGCTGAAGTCGACACACATCGACTACGCGAGCCGCACCGCACGGGTGGGCGCCGGGCTCAACCAACTGGAGGCGGTCACCGCGCTCGGCGAGCACGACCTCGCGGTGACGACCGGAACGGAGGGAAGCGTGGGCCTGTCCGGCGCGACCCTCGGCGGCGGTCTCGGGTTCCTCACCCGCTACCTCGGCATGGCCTGCGACAGCCTGATCGGGGCGGAGATCGTCGTCGCGTGGGGCAGCAACGGCGCGAAGGCCATCGAGGTGGACCTGCACAACCACGAGGACCTGCTCTGGGCCCTACGCGGCGCGGGCAACGGCAACTTCGGAATCGTCACCTCGCTCACCTACCGGGTGGCGCCGCTGCGCAGCGTCGCCTACGTTCAGGCGACCTGGGACAGCCTCGGCGACCTGGAGGAGATCTTCGACACCTGGCAGCGCATCGCTCCGTTCACCGACTACCGCCTGGGGACGCAGGTCGAGATCCACAAGTCCGCGATCCTGCTGTTCGCGGTGCTCGCCGACGGCCCGGAGGCGGAGGCGAGGAAGCTGCTGGAGCCGATCCTGTCGATCGGTAACCCCGAGGTCACCGTGCAGACCGGGGGCTGGGGCGAGATCTACAACGGCTTCCAGATCCCGACCGAGGACGAGCCCGCGAACTGGAAGTTCTTCTCGCAGTTCTCCAACCAGCCGTTCCCGAAGAAGGCGATAGGCGTGGTCCGCGCCTTCATGGAGGACGCGCCCACGGACGACAGCAACTTCTTCCTCCAGGCGTTCGGCCGGGGGAAGCAGGCGCACGAACCGCGTGGCGGCTCCGCGTTCCCGCACCGTGACGCGCTCTTCTACTCCGAGCCCGGCGTCGGCTGGGGCACGCGCGGGGAGCCGGACAGCGGCGACGCTCTCACGCCTGTCGCCCAGACCTGGATCGCCGAGTTCAGCCAGGCCCTGCGGCCGTACGTCGACGGCGCCTACGTCAACGTGCCGAACATCGGGATGGCGGAGTGGGAGTCGGCCTACTGGGGGTCCAACTTCTACCGACTGCGCAAGATCAAGGCGAAGTACGACCCGCACAACGTCTTCCAGTACGAGCAGAGCATCCCACCCGCGACCTGCTGAGCGACGACCCCGGGCCACGCGTCGGTGTGGCCCGGGGTCGAGGCCGCGGCGACGGTCGTGGCCTCTCGCGGCATCGGCCGTGCGCAGCGGGGCCGACTTTCGCCGTTCAGGAAAAAAGATCAGCTTCTTGTGAAGAAAGCCTCACCCCGGTGAGGATATTCAGATGCGTCGTCTCCCCCAGAGTTTCGGCCGGCCGGTCGCGGGCCTGCTCGCGCTCGCCCTCGCCACGGCGGTCACCCTCCTCGCGTCCGCCCAGCCCGCCGCAGCGCACGGGACGCTCGCGATGTCCACTCCGGAGAGCGGCGCCACGCTGCGAGCGCCGCTGACGTCGGTGGCGCTCTACTTCACGGAGAAGGTCGGCGCCAACGCGTACTTCACTGTCACCGCGCCGAACGGCGTCCGTGTCGACAACGGCTGGACGTACGGGGAGCCGAAGGCGCTGACCAAGCCCGTGCGGGAGTACTTCCTGGTCGACGGCCAGTTCCAGCCTCGTGAGTACACGACGGGCTTTCCGGCTGTGGTGTCTGTCGCGCACCTGCCGGCGGCCGGCCAGTACTCGGTGAGCTATCTGTCGGTGGCCTCCGACGGTGACGCGGTGCGCGGCACCATGACGTTCCGCTACACCGGCCGGGCGACCAAGGCTCCGCAGGGGTGGCAGCCGCCGACTCAGCAGCCCGACCCCGCGCTTCTGGCCGCCATCGACCAGCACGCGTCCTCGGGGCAGCAGCCGGTGGCCTCGGCCGCACCGGCCGGGCCGACGGGCACACCGCAGGCGGCTCCCGCCGTGCCCTCGGATGAGGGAAGCGGCCCGGGCGCGGTGGTCTGGATCGGCGGGGCGGTCGCGGCCCTCGCGGCGGTGGCGGGGCTCGTCGTCTGGCGTCGTCGCACGTCCCCCGCCGGTCGACCGACTGGCCGGGCACGCGCGTCGAAGGCTCCGGCCGGCCGGGGTGGTCGCGGAGCACCCTCGGCACGCAAGTCCGCCGCCGGCAGGAACGCAGCGACCACCCGCAAGAGCCCGGCGACCACAGGCAAGAGCCCGGCGACCACCGGCGGCAGTCGCGCGGCGGGCGGTTCCGGCGGCCGGCAGCGAGGCGTCGTCGTACCCGCGGCACGTGGGAGCGGCGCGCTCGCCGGCGCCCGGAGTTCGGTCGCGGTCGAGTCCGCGCCACGGCCGACGCCGACCGCGCAGGCCCTGGCCACACCGGAGGACGCGTCGCCCGCCGAGCGGTCGCAGCCCGACACGCAGGACACCACGGCGGTACGCGGGTCACGGCTGACCAACACCCACCTGG
This sequence comes from Micromonospora sp. NPDC049275, assembly GCF_043197115.1. Lineage (NCBI taxonomy): Bacteria > Bacillati > Actinomycetota > Actinomycetes > Micromonosporales > Micromonosporaceae > Micromonospora > Micromonospora sp. NPDC049275. The sequence goes on along the minus strand of NZ_JBICSN010000024.1, from coordinate 44,070 downwards.
CGCTGCTCGTCGGTGGGTTGGTGCTGGCCCTGCTGGCCGGCTTCGGGCTCGCCCGCATCGGCACCGGCGACGCGTCGCCCACCGGTGACGCGCGCCGACCCGCGGCCCCCGGCGGCGTACCGAGCGGCTCCGGGGAGGCCCTGTCGGCCGGCACCGGGCACGACCACGCGCCCGGAACCGGGCCGCACTCGCATCCGGGCGACGTCAGCGCGGGTGAGACCCTGGCGACCGGGACGACGGTGAGCGCCGGTGGCTACACCTTGCAGCCGCTGGAGCGGACCCAGCCGCCCGGCGTACGCGCGGACTACCGGTTCCGGATCGTCGGAACCGACCGGCAGCCGGCGACGCGTTTCGCCGTCGTACACGAGAAGCCGTTGCACCTCATCGTGGTGGGTCGCGACCTGGGCGGCTACCAACACCTGCACCCGACGATGGCGCCCGACGGCACCTGGAGCGTTCCGCTGACCCTGGCCCGACCGGGCGGCTACCGCGTCTTCGCCGACTTCTCGGTCGCCGCTCCCGACGGTCGACAGGTCCCCCTCGTGCTGGGCGTCGACCACCAGGTCCCGGGCGCGTACGCCCCGGCCGCCCTGCCACCGGCCCAGCCGCAGGCGACGGTCGGGCCGTTCACCGTGTCGATGACCGGAACGCCCACGGCCGGCGTGACGGCGCCGGTGCGCTTCCAGCTCACGCGCACCGACGCCGCCGGGCCGGTCCAGCCGCAGCGGTACCTCGGCGCGTACGGACACCTGGTCGTGGTCCGCGAGGGTGACCTCGGGTACGTGCACGTGCACCCGGAACAGGAACTCGTCGACGGGACTGTCGCGTTCTGGCTGACCGTCCCCAGCTCCGGCCGGTACCGGGCGTTCTTCGACTTCCAGGTCGACGGGAAGGTCCACACCGCCGAGTACACGATCAACCTGCCCTGAGACAGCTCTCCCCCGGGAGCTGTTCGCTGCACGTGAGCCGCCCCGAGCCGCTGGTGTTGCGGAGAGCACATCATCGGCTCGGGGATTTGTCCGGTTCCGCTGCTCTTTTCCCCAGGTAGGTGGAACGATGGCTGTCGTGGGAACTGCCGAGACTGCCATGCCTGCCATCTCACCGCTCGCCGGTGAGCCGATCAAACGCGCGGATGCCGAGCGGCTCGCGGGGGTGCTGAAGGCGTTCGCCGATCCGGCCCGACTGCGACTGCTCAGCCTGATCCAGGCCGCCCCGGAGGGCGAGGCCTCGGTCACCGACCTCACCGCGCCACTCAACCTCTCTCAGCCGACCGTGAGCCATCACCTGCGGATTCTCACCGAGGCCGGTCTGATCGAGCGCGAGAAGCGCGGCGTCTGGGCGTATTACCGCATCGTGCCGTCGGCGATCGCGGCGATTGCCGACCTGCTGACGCCGCCGCGCAAACGGCCGACGAAGAAGACCCGCTGAGCGACCGTCGCACCGGTTTCGGTGGCGGTCGTCGTCACCGGACCCGGGCGACGGCGGCGTTGAACGACACGTCCTGCACGGACGGTCGCGGCTGCGGCGCGTCGTCGGCGTGCCATTGCGCCACCGACACGATGCCGGGCTCGACGAGCTCCAACCCGTCGAGGAGCGCCGCGAACTGCTCGGTGCTCCGGGCCTGGAACCGGCCGTCGCGGTTGTTGGCTTCGAGCTGGGCGGTGACGGCGGGTGGCAGGTATTCCCAGGTCACGTGCGAGGCGACCACATAGCTGCCGGACGGCAGCGCCGCGATGAGCCGATCGAGGATGCCCCTGGGGTCCTCGTCGTCGCGGATGAAGTGCAGGATGGCAACCAGCATCAGCGCGACGGGCTGGGTCAGGTCCAGCGTCGCGTGCAGATCGGGATGGGCGAGGATCGCGCCCGGCTCCCGCAGGTCCGCGTCGAGGTAGGTCGTCCGCCCCTCGGGGGTGCTGGACAACAGCGCGCGGGCGTGGGCCAGGACGATCGGGTCGTTGTCGACGTAGACCACCCGTGCCGACGGGTCGATGGCCTGGGCGACCTCGTGGGTGTTGTCGGCGGTCGGGATGCCGGTCCCGATGTCCAGGAACTGCCGGACGCCGCGCTGTGCCAGGAAGCGCACCGCGCGTTGCAGGAACATCCGGTTCTCCACGGCGGAGAGCCGGATGGTGGGCATCGCGGCCGCGAGGGCGTCGCCGGACTCCCGGTCGGCGGCGAAGTTGTCCTTGCCACCCAGGAGGTAGTTGTACCTGCGGGCCGGGTGCGCGACGGAGGTGTCGATCCGGTCAGCCGCCGAGGGGTTGGCATCATGTAACGTCATTCGACCTCCCAGCGCTGCACGTCCTCCACAAGGTACACACCTCGCCGCCGGTGGGCAGACCCCGGCGTCCCCCGTTCAGGTCGCGCAGCTCTCGACCGTCGCCGACGCGCCGCCCGGCTCCGGAGCCGGTTCCGCATCGCGTACACCGGCGAGGAGGTCGGCGGTGGTGTGCGCCTGGATGCCGGGCTGCGTGCCGTCGGCGAACCGCGCGACGACGGACCGGACGTGGCGCGCGGCGGGTTCGGCGAGGCCGTCGTAGACGGCCTCGAACAGCTCCCGGGCCGGCTGTCGGAGCCATCCGGCCGGCAGCAGGTCCAGCGGCAACCGAGGGTCGAGGGTGGGAAACCGCCGGAAGGTGTCCATCACCTCGGTACGCGCCCGCACCGCCGCCGCGCCGTCGACGCCCCCGGATCGCAGCTTCGGCACCAGGGGCGTCCACAGGCGCAGGAACTCCTCGTAGTGCCGACCGATCGCCGCGATGTCCCAGGCGTCGATGGGAGCGCGCTGGCCGATCACGTCGAGCGCGGCCTGCGGCCCGCGAAACACCGTGACGGCGCCGGGGGTGAACCGGGCGAGCTGTGCCCTGCCCTGCGCGCTCAGGTCGTAGGGCGAGATCCACAACCCGTCGTACAGCGGCGCGTACCCGAGCCAGCGGAGTTGACCACGCAGGGCCCGCCGCTGGGTGCTGCGATCCTGGGGCAGCGAGAAGGCGACGATCGTCCAGCAGCCGTCCCACTCCGACACCTCGGTCGTCGCGGCCAGGATCCAGCTGCCTCCGCTGGACAGGTTCGCGGCGGCGGCGCGACTGATCCGGTAGGAGCTGCGCCGCCCCTCCCGGCTGCCCTCCAGCACACCGCGACGGGCCAGGCGGCTGATCGCGGCCCGAGCGCCGGCGGTGCTCACCCCGGATTCGGCGAGCAGCGCGACGAGGGCGGCGGACGGGATCCGCGCGCGGTGGCGCAGGGTGTAGTCGGCCAGCAGGGTCACCGCGAGATCCTGCGGCGAGCTGCCGGCCTGTCGTCGGGGTAGCCGCGGCGCCTCGTCCCCGTCGTCGGGATAGATCTCCTCGATGGTGAAGGGGCTTGCCACGGGCGCTCCCGGCTCGGCTCAGGGACGGTCCACCGACTGTAGACGGACCGCCGGGCCGCCGGGCCCGCCGCAGCCGTCACGACGAGGCGATCAATTGAGGTACGTCGATTGACACTTCGGCGACCGCGAGGAACACTATCTGCTACGCGACGCCGTACGGAGCCGGGAACAGGGCACGCACACGTAGTGGGTGAGGCGCGATCACCACGGGCAGTCGGGCGCACCCGTGAGCGCGCCGCGCGACCACACGTAATCCCCGCACACGTGATCGAAGGAGTCGTCCCCGTGAAGATCCGAAGGAAACTGCTGCTGCTCGGCCTGGTCACGTCGCTCGCGGCGGCCGGCCTGGTGGCACCCACGCTCCAGCCCGCGTACGCCGCGTCGCTCACCGAGGTGACCGCCTTCGGCGACAACCCGGGCCGGATGCGGATGCACGTCTACGTGCCCGACGCCCGCCCGACCAGGCCCGCGATCGTGGTGGCCATGCACGGCTGCGGAGGCTCGGGCCCCGGCTTCTACTCCGGCAGCGAGTTCGCCGCCCAGGCCGACCGGTACGGGTTCATCGTGATCTACCCGAGCGCTACCCAGCAGGCCGGGTTCGGCAACTGCTTCGACACCTGGTCGGATGCCGCCAAGCGCCGTGGCGGCGGCAGCGACCCGGTGTCGATCATCTCGATGGTCCGCTACGCCCAGCAGCAGTACGGCGCCGACCCCGACCGGGTGTACGCCACCGGCAGCTCGTCCGGCGGCATGATGACCAACCACATGCTGGCCCTCTACCCCGACGTGTTCAAGGCCGGCGCGGCGTTCATGGGTGTCCCCTACAACTGCTTCGCCAACGCGGCCGACTACCCACCCACCAGCAGCCAGTGCACCGGCGGGAACATGAACCGGACCCCGCAGCAGTGGGGTGACGCGGTCCGTCAGGCCTACCCCGGCTACTCCGGCCCCCGCCCGCGCGTGCAGTTGTGGCACGGCACCAGCGACACCCTCGTGCCGTACTCGCTGCTGCAGGAGACGATCGAGCAGTGGACCAACGTGTTCGGGCTCAGCCAGACACCCACCTCCACCGACACCCCGCAGAGCAACTGGAACCGGCGGCGGTACGCCGACGCCAACGGGACCGTCCAGGTCGAGGCGTACAGCATCCAGGGCGCCGGGCACAGCCTGCCCGCCGGCGGCATGGCCGCCGCCGCCATCGCCTTCTTCGGCCTGACCGCGCCGCCCGCGACCTCCAGCCCGACGGCGACACCCACACCGACCACGACGCCCACCCCGACGGCGACACCCACACCGACCGGGACGCCCAGCCCGACCGCGACGCCCACGCCGCCGCCGGGGTCCGGCGCGTGCCGGGTGGTCGTCAGCCTCAACGCCTGGAACACCGGCCTGACCGAGAACCTCACCATCACCAACACCGGGTCCAGTGCCGTCAACGGTTGGTCGCTCGTCTTCACCCTGCCGGGTGGGCAGAGCATCACCTCGGGCTGGAACGCCTCCTACTCCCCCGCGTCCGGGCAGGTGACGGCCAGGAACGTCGCCTACAACGCCGGCATCGGGCCGAACGGATCGGTGACCATCGGCTTCCAGGCCACGCACACCGGCGACACCGCCCGGCCGGGTTCGTTCACCCTCAACGGGGCGGCCTGCACGATCGCCTGACCGTCGACCGGCCCACGACGGCGACCCGTCCGATGGGCCGGACGAGATCGAGCCGGCCTCGTCGCGCGGCGACGACGAGGCCGGCTCCGCCCGAGGCGTGCGTCCCGTACCGCGGGACGCACGCCGTCGACGGGCGGCGGAGGGGTGCCCTAGCTGCCCGCGGGCACCTGCTCCTTGACGTCGTCGTAGCCGGCCGCGCCGGGCGCGTCGGTCGGCGCGTAGATCACGCGGAGCACGCCCGTCGGGAACGCCTCGGTCGCCGTCACCCGCAGGTGGTACGCCGTGTCGCCCTCGTCGAACAGCCGGCGGCCCTTACGCGCCGCCACCGGGTGTACCAGCAGGCGCAGTTCGTCGACGAGCCCGGCGGCCAGGAGCTGCTGCACCACGGAGATCGACCCGGGGATGAGGATCCCCTTGATCCCGGCGTCGGCCTTGAGCGCGGCGACGGCAGCCGGGAGGTCGCCGTCGATGATCTCCGAGTTGCGCCAGGAGAACTCCAGCGGCTGGCGGGAGACGACCACCTTGCGTACGTCACCGAGCTGCTTGGCGAACCCGGCGTCCTCGCCACCCGCCGCCTCCCGGCCGGGCCAGGCGCCGGCGAAGCTGTCGTAGGTCACCCGGCCGATGAGCAGCACGTCGGAGGTGTCGTAGTCCTCGGTGACGGCGCGACCCATGTTGTCGTCGAAGTACGGGAAGTGCCAGTCGGGATCGATCTCGGCCACGCCGTCGGCCGAGATGAACAGCGTGGAGATGACCTTCGCCATCGCGGTGTGCTCCTTCACGTCAGGTGCTGTCGGCAGATAGACGGCCACAGCATCCCAAACTCGCCCGACACTCACCGGCCTCTCGCACCGCGCGCCGCCGACGGAACGGGACCGAACACGGCGGGGCCGTCGGACGAGCCCCGGTCGATCACGAACGGATCGGCCGGGGCTCGTCGGTGTGCGCAGGATCAGGCGATGTCGAACCGGTCGAGCTCCATGACCTTCGTCCAGGCCGCGACGAAGTCGTGCACGAACTTGTCGCGCGCGTCCTGTGAGGCGTAGACCTCGGCGAGGGCGCGCAGCTGGGAGTTGGAGCCGAAGATGAGGTCGACCGCGGTGGCGGTCCACTTCACCTCGTCGGTGCCCAGGTCCCGGATCTCGTACACGTGCTCGTCGGACTTCGACGCGCTCCACCGGGTGCCCGGGGAGAGCAGGTTGGCGAAGAAGTCGTTGGTGAGCACACCGGGCCGGTCGGTGAGGACGCCGTGCCGGCTGCCGCCGGTGTTGGCACCGAGCGACCGCAGACCGCCGATGAGGACTGTCATCTCGGGCGCGGTCAGGTTCAGCATGTACGCACGGTCGACGAGCAGCACCTCCGGCTGGGTCTTCTCGCCGGCGCGCAGGTAGTTGCGGAAACCGTCCGCGCGCGGCTCGAGGACCCGGAAGGACTCGACGTCGGTCTGCTCCTGGGTGGCGTCGGTGCGGCCCGGCCGGAACGGCACGGTCACCTCGACACCCGCGTCGCGCGCCGCCTTCTCGACCGCGGCCGAGCCGGCCAGCACGATCAGGTCGGCGAGCGAGATCTTCGCACCACCGGCGGCGTTGAACTCCTGCTGGATGCCCTCCAGGGTGCTCAGCACCGACGCGAGCTGCTCGGGCTGGTTGACCTCCCAGTTGCGTTGCGGCTCCAGGCGGATCCGGGCGCCGTTGGCGCCACCGCGCTTGTCGGTGTGCCGGAAGCTCGCGGCGGATGCCCAGGCGGTGGAGACCAGCTGGTCGGTCGGGATGCCGGAGTTCAGGATCGTCGACTTGAGCGCGGCGATGTCGGCGTCACCGACCAGCTCGTGGTCGACGGCCGGCACCGGGTCCTGCCAGAGCTGCGGCTCGGCCACCCACGGCCCGAGGAAGCGCTCGATCGGGCCCATGTCGCGGTGCAGCAGCTTGTACCACGCCTTGGCGAAGGCCAGGGCGAACTGGTCGGGGTTCTCCAGGAAGCGGCGGGAGATCTTCTCGTACGCCGGGTCGACGCGCAGCGACAGGTCGGTCGTGAGCATCGTCGGCCGGTGCTTCTTCGCCGGGTCGAACGGGTCCGGGATGATCGCGTCGGCGTCCTTGGCGACCCACTGCTTCGCGCCGCCCGGGCTGGTGGTCAGCTCCCACTCGTAGCCGAAGAGGATCTCGAAGAAGCGGTTGCTCCACTGCGTCGGCACGTCGGTCCACGTCACCTCGAGACCGCTGGTGATCGTGTCGCCGCCCTTGCCGCTGCCGTGGTTGCTCAGCCAGCCGAGGCCCTGCGCCTCGATCGGGGCGCCCTCGGGCTCCGGGCCCACGTGGCTGTCGGCCACGGCAGCGCCGTGGGTCTTGCCGAAGGTGTGGCCACCGGCGATGAGGGCGACGGTCTCCTCGTCGTTCATCGCCATCCGGCCGAAGGTCTCCCGGATGAAGTGCGCCGCCGCCGCCGGGTCCGCGTTACCGCGCGGGCCCTCCGGGTTGACGTAGATCAGACCCATCTCGGTCGAGCCGACGCCGGCCGCCATCTCCTTCTCGGAGGCGTACCGCTCGTCGCCGAGCCAGGTGTCCTCCGGGCCCCAGAAGATCTCCTCGGGCTCCCACACGTCCTCGCGGCCGAAGCCGAAGCCGAAGGTCTTGAAGCCCATCGACTCCAGGGCCACGTTGCCGGCGAGCACGAGCAGGTCGGCCCAGGAGATCTGCTGGCCGTACTTCTGCTTGACCGGCCACAGCAGCCGACGGGCCTTGTCCAGGTTGGCGTTGTCCGGCCAGCTGTTGAGCGGGGCGAACCGCTGACCGCCGTCGCCGGCGCCACCGCGGCCGTCCTCGATGCGGTACGTGCCGGCGGCGTGCCAGCTCATCCGGATCATCAGGCCGCCGTAGTGGCCGAAGTCGGCCGGCCACCAGTCCTGCGAGGTGGTGAGGACCTCGGTGATGTCCCGCTTGAGGGCCTCGACGTCGAGCTTGGCGAACTCCCTGGCGTAGCTGAAGTCCGCACCGAGCGGGTTGCCCTTCGACGAGTGGGCGTGCAACACCGAGAGGTCGAGCTGGTTGGGCCACCAGTCCCGGTTGGTGCGCGGACGACCGCCGGTCTTCGGGGTCGGCGAGTCGATCGCCGGGTTCTCGCTCTCGCTGCCGTGCGCGGTCACCGAGTCGTGCGCGACCGGGCAGCCGGCCGCGGCCTTCTGGTCCACGCCCTGCGCGCTGGTGGGACCGTTGTCCTGGGTGTCGCTCATGTACTTCCTTCCGAACTGGCGGATCACTGGGAGGTGCTGGCGGCCGCGCAACCGGGGCAGGTGCCCCAGTAGACGACCTCCGCCTCGTCGACCACGAACCCGTGGTCGTTCGAGGCGGTGAGACAGGGAGCGTGACCGACGGCGCACTCGACGTCGGCGATGGCGCCGCAGGAGCGGCACACGACATGGTGGTGGTTGTCCGCGACCCGGGACTCGTAGCGGGCGGTGGCGCCGGCAGGCTGGATGCGGCGGACCAGACCGGCGTCGGTGAGCACCCGCAGCACGTCGTACACCGCCTGGTGGGACACCCTGGGGTGCTCGGCCCGCACCAGCGCGATCACCGCGTCGGTGCCGACGTGGGGGTGATCGCGCAGGGCCGCGAGCACCGCCAGTCGGGGCCGGGTCACGCGCAGCGAGGCGGCTCGCAGCTGCGCCTCGAAGTCGGACATCACCCGACGAACACTAGCTCACTTTTCTGGAACGAATCAAGTTTCATCCGATCCGGCGCGCCGGGGTGGCGGCGCGCGCCTCCCCCGGGCCCTCTCTCCGCAGCCACTGCCCCCCGAAAAGTCCTCGGAAATTTCGGTCGCGCCTCGCCCGGCCGCAACCGTAAGCGCGGGCATTGGTATGACGATACGGAACTTTGATTGACTACTGACCTGGCGCGACACGCTCTCAGTGCAGGCAGGGGGCGAGGGCGATGTTGCCATGGTGTTTCCGGAAATTGTTGACAAGTCGACGACCGGGTTAATACGGTCGCCATCGACGACGTTCAATTGGCGTCAGCACCCGCCACCACGGCCCACTCCTCCGGTCGTCGTGCAGGACGACCGGCCAACCACCACCACGCGGCACGACGCCGTGGCCGTCACGAGGAGGAACCACCCACATGACCGACACCAGCCACACCCCCACCAGGCCAGGGAGGCGCGGCCGCATCCGGTTGCTCCTGGGCGCCGCGTGCGCCGCCGTCCTGGCCGTCGCCGGCACGGTGACGGCGACGAACGCGTACGCCGAGGCCGACCGGACGCTCACCTCGAGCCTGACCGGCACCCACAACGGCTACTACTTCTCCTTCTGGAAGGACGGCGGCAACGCCAGCATGACGCTGCGCGCCGACGGCCGGTACTCCAGCAGTTGGGACCGCAGCACCAACAACTGGGTCGGCGGCAAGGGCTGGGCCACCGGCTCGCGGCGGACGGTCAGCTACTCGGCCACCTACAACCCGGGCAACAACAACACCTACCTCGCCCTGTACGGATGGACGCGCAACCCGCTCATCGAGTACTACGTGGTGGAGAACTTCGGCAGCTACAACCCGAGCAGCGGCGCCCAGCGGATGGGCACGGTGACCACTGACGGCGGCACCTACGACATCCTGCGCAGCCAGCGGGTCAACGCCCCGTCGATCGACGGCAACCAGACGTTCTACCAGTACTGGAGCGTCCGCCAGCAGAAGCGTTCGAGTGGCACCATCACCACCGCCAACCACTTCGACGCCTGGGCCCGCGCCGGCCTGAACCTCGGCACCAACCACGCCTACCAGATCATGGCGACCGAGGGCTACCAGAGCAGCGGCAGCTCCGACGTCACCGTCCGCGAGGGCAGCGGCGGCAACCCGACCTCCGGGCCCACCTCCGGGCCCACCACCGGTAACCCCGGGACCGGCAACTGCAACGCGACAATCTCCGCCGGTCAGCAGTGGGGCGACCGCTTCAACCTCAACGTCGCGGTCAGTGGCACCAACAACTGGGTCGTCAGCCTCGGCCTCGGTGGCGGCCAGAGCATTCAGAACAGTTGGAACGCCTCCGTCAACGGCACCAGCGGCACCGTCACCGCTCGGCCGAACGGCAACGGCAACAACTTCGGGATAACCGTCATGGCCAACGGCAACTGGAACTGGCCGACGATCAGCTGCACCACCGGCTGATCCCGACCGACCCCGCGCACCGACACCCGGCCCCGCCGCCTCGCGGCGGGGCCGGGTGCCGTGCCGGCCCAATCCGGCTCGCGGTACGACTCCGCCGGCGCTACAGGCCCTGCCCGACCTCCACCAGATAGCCGTCGGGGTCGCGGAGGTAGCAACGGATCTCCGTGCCGTGGTCCTTCGGCTCGGTGAGGAAGTCCGCGCCGCGCGCCTTCCACTCGGTGTAGAGCGTGCGGATGTCCCGGACCCGGATATTCATCGCGCAGCTCAGGGTGTTGGAGTCATCCGGGGCCTTGGCCTGGACGGTGGGCTTGTCGTCCGTCGGGCCGCCCTCGACGTTGATGATGATGTAGCTGTTGAAGAACCTCATGATCAGCGGATTCTCGTCGTGGACGCACGTCGCCCCGAACACCCGCTCGTAGTATTCCCGTGACCGATCGATGTCGCGGACGATGAGCAGCGTCGCCAGGAACATGCCGTCCTCGGGCTGGAAATAGTCGGGAGCCGGATTGGCCAGGGTCATAGCCACCTCTTCGTCGCCTGCCTGTGCTGCACGGGCGCGACGGGTTCCCGCCAGGGTCGGGCCGAAACCGAGGACGGCGACGGACATCACGAGTACATCAGGTGCAGCGTCATCCCGGCGTCGGCGTGCCCCAGGTTGTGGCAGTGGTTGGCCCACATCCCCGGGTTGTCGGCCCGGAACGCCACCTCCCACACCTCTCCCGGCCGGACGTCGAACGAGTCCAGCCACAACGGACTGCCGACCGCCGCCCTCCGCGTCCGGGACAGCACGAGGACGTGGTGGCCGTGCAGGTGCCACGGGTGCACGGTCTGCGACCTGTTGACGATCGTGAAGCGGACGACGTCGCCTCGGCGCACGACCTGCGGCGGGATGTCCGGATCGGCCGCGCCGTTCACCGTGTGGGCGTAGCGCGGAAGCAGTCCGTGCAGGTCGAGACCACGATCGAGGACGAGGGTGAACTCCCTGTCGAACCGGGTCCACGGCGCCGGCGCCGGCGTGCCGTAGGTGAGCGGGTCCAGGACGGGCCACCCGCCGGTCGCCGTCGACACCTCGCCGGTGGCGTAGACCGTCCGTCCGTCGACCAACAGGGCCACCGGCGTGGCGGGCGCGGTGAATGTCAGGTCGTAGCGGCCCCCGGCCGGGATCAGCACGGCCGTGTCCGCGAGCGGCGTCGGACCCCGCAGATCGAAACCGTCCATCGCGGCGACCTGGAAGGCGGTCCCGGCCAGGGCGTAGCGGTGCGTCGTGTTGTCGGTGTTGATCAGGCGCAGCCGTACCGGCACGCCGGCCTCGACCCGCTCCATTCTCGCCGCGGGCAGCGGACGACCCGCCAGGGTGTGCACCGGCACGGTGACGTCGAGACCGGTCGGTGGCCCCGGACGCACCACCAGGACGCCGTACAGGCCCATCCGCACACCGACGTCGGACACCGCGTGGGTGTGGTACCAGTACGTCCCGGCCTGGTCGGCACGGAACCGGTAGACGAACTCCTGGCCGGGCAGCACCGCCGCCTGTGTCACCCCGGGTACGCCGTCCTGGCTGTTCGGCACGTCGTACCCGTGCCAGTGCAGGGTGACGCCCCGCCCGATGTCCCGATTGCGCAACGTCACCTCGACGACGTCGCCGACGGTGGCGGTCAGCTCCGGCCCGGGTACCTGCGCGTTGAACGCCCACGCCGCGACGTCGCGACCGTCCACGCGCACCGTGGTGGTCCCGGCCGTCAGGCTGAACCGCCGGGTCGGTTCGTCGGAGGTCCGGACCTGCGAATAGCCGTGATCATGCGGTACGGCGGGCGCGGCGCCCGGGGCGACGGCCAGCCCGGTTCCGGCCAACAGCGCCGCGACTGTCACCGCGACAGCCGCCCGAGACGCCGTCCGGGACGGGCGCGCGTCGAGGAAGCGCCACGTGACAGCCGTCGCCGTGCCGACCCCGGCGACCGCGAGCAGCCCCACCGACGCCGACGCCGGATAGCCGTGCAGGATCGTCACGAGCAGGGCGCCGCTCACGGCGTACCCGGCGAAGAGGAGCGGGAGCACGACGGACCGGATGTCGCCCGCGGCCCGCAGCAGTCGCGGCCCGGCGACGGCCACCGCCGCGAGCGACAGGGGCGCGGCGATGAGGACCTTCTCGGCGGCGAACCACCAGCCGGCGCGGGCGAGCGCGACCACCGTGATCGCGCGGCCGACCGTGGCGAGCAGCGCGACGGCGGCCAGCCCGAGTGCGAGCGGACGGCGTCGGGCGGCCGCCGCCGCGCCGCCGCCCAGCCATCCGCCGGCGGCGAGGACCGCGAGCACCAGGTCCGCCACGAGCAGCGAGCCGGTGGTCATGCCGGCTCCCCCTCCCGGACGGCCTCGCGGGTGTCGCTCACCGGCACCGGACCGCCCAGCCTGCGCGCGGCTCGCAGGACGCCGACCACGACGTGCACCGCGATGATGCCGTTGAGCGCGTGCAACCCACCGAGGGTCAGGCCGAACGCGGTGCTGACGCCTGCGGCGTCGGTGGAGGCGGTGGCGAGCATGGCGAGCAGTGCCTGCACGACGACGAGGCCGAGCGGCAGGACCGCCAGTGCGACGAGTCGGCCGGGCGCCCTCGCCAGCGCGGCGAACAGGGCGGTGAGCACCGTGAGGACGGGGATGACGGCCATGCCGTTGACGCTGTGCAGGGCGTACGCGCCGTCGCCCGAGGGCTTCGTGAACCCGCCGACGGCGGCGAAGACGAACTGGAGGGCGAACGCGACGAGCAGCAGGGCGGCGCTGACGACGAATGCCTTACGCATGGTGACCTCCCCTGAGGTGCGCCGAGGCCAGGGTCTGGGCGACGTGGTCGGTGGCCGTGATCGCCCCGTAGGCGACCAGGGCGACGAGGTCGGCGTCGGCGGGGTGCGACAGTCGCCAGAGGGCGACGTCCCCCACGCTTATCGCGCTGGGCGCGAACGCCGCCAGCAACGCGATCCGGGTTCCGATGCGGTCCCTGCCGGGCACGTCCCGGACCAGGTCGACGGCCCAGTCCGCGGGCCGGGCCGGAAACCGCCCGTCCTCCCAGCGCACGGTGGCCGTCACGGTCTGGCGGGCCACGTCGCCCAGCAGGTCCTCGCCCCGGGTGGCGGCGGCTCGCAACGACGCGTAGGCGACACCGACCGGGCTGTTCCCCGCCCAGGCCGGCGGCGGCGTCGAATCGGCGTCCAGGAGCGGGAGGCTACGTCCGGGTTCCTTGCGCTCCCGGGCAGCCCTGGCGTACAGCCGGCCCCCGACCGAACGCACCAGCGGGGAGCGTTGCAGGCCGCCGGGGAGCAGGTCGGGGTCGAGCAGAGCCGAGACGATCCGATTGATGAAATGGAAGGCGAGCAGGGTGCCGGTGACCTCCGGGCCGTACGCGCTGCTCCAGTCGGCGGCGCGCGGGCTGCGGCTCGCCTGGGCCCAGCGGGCGAGTTCGGCGTGCCTCGGGTCGGTTGGTGTCCCGCCCCGGGCGATGACCTCGGCCAGCCCGTGCTCGCCCAGGGCGTGCAGCAGCAACACGTGCGCGTCGACGCAGAACTGGCAGCGGTTGGCCCGGGACACGGTCGCCGCGACGAGTTCACGCTCGACCCGGGACGCGTCCCCGGCAAGCAGGGCCTCGCGCAGCAGCGACCAGGTCGCGGCCAGCACCTCCGGCACGGCCGAGAGCACCTGGAAGGTGGGCAGCGGCCCGAGGAAGTCGTCCCGCGACTGCTGGTAGACCTCCGCGGTGCGCCCGGTGGCCGCCTTCGGGGGGACGGGGGTGAAGAAGCGGTATGTCATGGCTCGATGCTTGTCGTGGCGGGCTGGCAAAACGTCGTGCCGCCGCAGACACTTGCCCCGGCGCGATACCACGCCCGTGGTACGCCTGATCTACCGCGCGCGCGGGATGCTCCACGAACGACTGCCGTTCTACAGTGCGACCATGCGCCGCGACCTGCCGTACGCCCTCAGTGGCCTCGCCCTCGGCGGCCTCCTGCTCGGCAACGCCGCGCTCGCGCCGGACGCCGCGCCCGTCGAGGCCCTCGACGTCGCCCTCGTCCTCGCCATGGCCACGGCCCTCGCGGTGTGCCGGCGGTACCCGGTAGTCGCGCTGGGCGTGGTGACCGCCACCATGCTGGCCCTGCACATCCGGGTGCATTCCGGGGTCTCCGCCGCGTTTCCCGTCCTCGGCGTGGTCTACCTCGCCGCCTGGCGGGGTCGCCGAGCGGCCGCCGCCGTGGCCAGCCTCGCCTTCCTCGGTGGCTTCCTGGCCCGCGACGTCTCGGTGGCGGCGGTCGACCGGCCCAACCAGCTGATCGTCGAGCGGACGGCCCTGTTGCTGGGCTGGTTCGTGGCGGCCAACGTCGCCGGACTGGTCGGTCGGCAACGCCGGGCGTACCTGGAGCAGGTCGAACAGCGGGCCATCGAGGCCGAACGCACCCGGGAGGAGATGGCGTTGCGGCGAGCCGGGGAGGAGCGTCTGCGTATCGCCCGCGACCTGCACGACTCCCTGACCCACAGCATCTCGGTGATCAAGGTGCAGGCCGGAATCGCCGTGCACCTGGCCCGCAAGCACGGCGACGAGCCGTCGGCCACGCTGCTGGCGATCCAGGAGGCCAGCAGCGCGGCGATGCGGGAACTACGCACCACCCTCGACGTCCTGCGCGCACCCGACGACGACCGCGTCGGGCTGGCCCGGGTGGACGAGCTCGCCGAGCGGACCCGAGCTGTCGGCGTGCCGGTCCAGGTCACCGTCACCGGCCGGCCCCGGCACCTGCCCGACGAGGTCGACCAGGCCGGTTACCGGGTCATCCAGGAGGCGTTGACGAACGTGGCCCGGCATGCCGGCTCCGCGAGCGCGCACGTCCACGTCGAGTACGCCCCGGCCGGGTTGACCGTCGCGGTCACCGACGACGGGCAGGCGTCGCCGGCGCTGCCGCCGACTCCGGGGGTGGGACTGCGCGGTATGCGGGAGCGGGTCACCGGACTGGGCGGCACCCTGCACGCCGCCGCCCGCGACGACCACGGGTTCGGGGTGCGGGCCACGTTCCCCCTGAACGAGCCGGCATGATCCGGGTTCTGCTCGCCGACGACCAGGCGCTGATGCGAGCCGGGTTCCGGGCGCTGCTGGAGGCCGAGGACGACCTGGAGGTCGTCGGCGAGGCCACCGACGGCGCGTCGGCCGTGCACCTCGCGCGACGCCTGCGCCCCGACGTCGTGCTGATGGACGTGCAGATGCCGGGCCTCGACGGCATCGAAGCGACGCGGCGCATCGCCGCGGACCCCGACCTCGCCACGATCCGGATCCTCATCCTCACGAACTACGGGCTCGACTCGTACGTCTTCGCCGCACTCCGAGCGGGCGCGAGCGGTTTCCTCCTCAAGGACGCCGACCCCGCCGACCTGTTGCAGGCCGTCGCCGTCGTGGCACGCGGCGACGCGCTGCTCGCGCCGGCCGTCACCCGTACGCTGATCAGCGAGTTCGTGGCCGGCCCACCGCCGGCCGTGCCGGCGGCAGGCCGTGACGTGCTGACCGCCCGTGAACGGGAGATCGTCGAGCTGGTGGCCCGGGGGCTGACCAACGACGAGATCGCCCTACGGATGGTGATCAGTCCGTTGACCGCCAAGACGCACGTGAACCGGGCGATGACGAAGCTGCACTGCCGTGACCGGGCCCAGCTCGTCGTGTGGGCGTACGAGTCGGGACTTGTCGCGCCGCGCCGTCGATGATCGCCAACGCGGGCTAGGCGTCGCGGCGCAGCGTGAACCAGAAGGTCGGCACGGAGTTGGTGCCCGGTGTGACGTCGAGCAGTTCCCAACCGGGGAATCTGGCGCGGAGCTCGTCGGCGGTGACGCCCGCCGCCCACGACGTGATCTCGGTGGTCGGATTGCCGAGCGGCTCGGGGCCGTACCCGAACATCAGCAACAGCGCTCCGGGAGCGGCGCGGTGGGTGAGCCCGGCGGCGTAGGCGTCGCGGCGGTGTAGCGGGACCCCGCAGTAGCAGCTCAGATCGAAGAACAGGTCGAAGGGGCCCGGCACGTCCAGCTCGTCGAGGCGGGTGGCGTCTCCGTGCAGCACCCGCACCGTCACTCCCGCCGCCGCGGCCTTCTCCCTGGCTTGGTCGACGGCGCGGTCGATCAGGTCGACGGCCGCCACCTCCCAGCCGTGCCGTGCGAGGTAGGTGGCGTTGGTCCCTGTGCCGCAGCCGAGTTCGAGGGCGCGGCCGGGCGGCCGCGCCTCGGGCCCCTCCACCAGGTCGACCAGCTCGGGTGGCGTCACGCCGGTGTCCCACGGCGGCTTGCCGGTGCGGTAGTAGCCCTCCAGCGCACGGTGGACGGCTTCCTCCTCCGGGTGTCGCTGCGCCGAGGCCGGGTCTGGTTCTGGCTTCTGGGTGGCGTTGGGCTGGGCCATGACGTCCTCCAAGAGTATAGAGTTCAACTCTAGTTACACGCTCTAAAGTTAGACTCGTGGCATGGACACCGTCAAGCGGCCGGACAAGCGAGCCGAGCGCTCACGCCGCACCCGGGAGAAGGTCGTCGAGGCGGCTCGCGAGCTGTTCGTCGCGCAGGGTTACGGGGCGACGAGCCTGCAGGAGGTCGCGGACCGGGCGGGCGTGGCCGTCCAGACGGTCTACTTCGTCTTCCGCAACAAGCGCACACTGTTCAAGGACGTCGTCGACACGTCCATCGCCGGGGACACCCAGCCGATCGCCACAATGGAACGTGAGTGGTTCCGCGCCGCGTGCGCCGAACCCACCGCAGCCGGGCAGTTGCGCGCGCACGTCCACGGCACCCGCGAGATCCTGGGCCGGGTCGCCCCGATCATGCCGCTGATCGCGGCTGCCGCGGCCACCGACCCTGAGATCGCCAGACAGTGGCCCGACGGCCCCGACCCGCGTTACACGGTGCAGTACGCAGCGGCCGAAGCCCTGGTCGGCAAGCCCGACACCCGTCCCGGCCTCTCCGTCGAGATGGCGGCGGACCTGCTGTTCGGTCTGCTCAGCCCGCAGCTCTACCTGATCTTCGTCCGTGACCGCGACTGGTCACCGGACGCTTGGGAAGTATGGGCCCGCACCGCCTTGACCACCCAACTCTGCGCCGACCCCGGCTGAGCGGACAGACCGAAAGCCGCGACCGGGCCCGTCCCCGTCGGGGCGGGCCCGGTCGCGCTCCCCGAGCGGGATCCGTCGCCGTCAGCCCCCGATGGCGATGGCGAAGACGTGCATCGTCGGCACGTTGGCCGCGGCTCGTGCGCTGATGTTGGGCAGCACGACCTGGGTCACCGCCTTGCTCTGCAACGTGACACCCACGTAGTAGACGCAGGCCGCCGTGGCCTGGCGGCCGTTGTTGGGCCGGTTCTGGTACGCGGAGACGACGGCGGCGGTCGCACCGGACGCCGGGCCGCCGTACCAGTCGGGCGTGCTCAGCGTGAACGTCTGGCGGGTGCCGTCCGCGTAGACCACCGTGCCGGTGCCCGACACGGCGCCGTACGTGCCGGTCAGGAGGAAGCCGAGGGTCCTGCCGGTGCCGCTGATGCCGATGGTCTGGCCCGAGGCGATGGCGTTGTCGGCCGTGCCGGGGCTGACGTTGGGCCAGCGGAAGGTCACCCCGTTGCGGCTCACCGTGCTGCCCGGGCTGGCGCCGGCCTGCGCGAGGGCCTGCGCGGAGAGACTGGCCCCGTTGCCGTCGAAGTTGCCGACGTTCGTGTTGCTGTCGTTGGTGATGCCCGCGTTGGTGAAGCTCTGCTCCAGCGTCGGCGTGGCGACGCCCGTGCTGGTGACCCGGTAGGTGCGTCCGGCCTGCACGGCGACCTCGACGAGGTCGGACTCGATCCGGGTGACCCGGGGCGAGGTGCCGTCGGCGGTGTCGACGACGGTGACGGTGCCGGTGAGGATCCGGGAGCGCAGGCGGACGGCGCCGGCGCGGTCCGGTCGGACGAGCACCTCGGTCGCCTGACCGCTCGCCCAGGTGATGCCGACCGTGTGCCCACCGCGACCCCGCAGACCTGTCACCCGCCCGCTCGGCCAGGCCGGCGGCAGCGCGGGCAGGATGTGCAGCTCCCCGATGTGGCTCTGCAGCAGCATCTCGGCGATGCCTGCGGTGGCGCCGAAGTTGCCGTCGATCTGGAAGGGCGGGTGCAGGTCGAACATGTTGGGCGCGAGCCGGGCGGTGGTGGCGAGGTAGCGGATCAGGTCGTGGGCACGCTTACCCTCCTCCATCCGCGCCCAGAAGTTGATTTTCCAGGCCAGCGACCAACCGGTGCCGTCGTCGCCACGCAGCGCCAGCGTCCGGCGGGCGGCCTCGAACAGCTGCGGCGTGCCGCGCTTGGTGATCTGGTTGCTGGGGGCGAGCCCGTACAGGTGGGAGATGTGCCTGTGGTTGGGCTCGGTCTCCACCCAGTCGTAGAGCCACTCCATGATGTTGCCCCGCGAGCCGATCTTCATGGGTGCGAGGCGGTCCCTGGTGGCCCGGACCTGGGCCCGGAAGGTGCTGTCCACGTCGAGGATCTCGCTGGCCCGGGCACACGCGTCGAACAGGTCCCGCAGGATCTGGTTGTCCATCGTGGGGCCGGCGCACACGCTGGCGTTCGCGTGGTGGCTCAGCTCCGGCGAGTTCGACGGGTTGGTCACCAGGTAGCCGAGGGTCGGCTCGGTCACCAGGGTGTTCAGGAAGAACTGTGCCGCGCCCTTCATGGCCGGGTAGTTCGTCCGCAGGAACTCGATGTCGCCGTTGAACAGGTAGTGGTCCCAGATCAGCGTGGACAGCCAGGCGCCGCCGGTCTGCCACATGCCCCAGAACGCTCCGTCCACCACCGCGGTGGCCCGCCACGCGTCGGTGTTGTGGTGGGTGACCCAGCCACTGGCGGCGCCGTACTGCACCTGGGCGGTCCGCGTACCGGTGACGGCGAGGTCTCTGACCAGGTCGAAGACGGGGTTGTGGCACTCGGCCAGGTTGGTCGTGTTGGCCGGCCAGTAGTTCATCGGCAGGTTGGCGTTGATCGTGTACTTCGAGTCCCAGGAGGGGGCCAGCGAGTCGTTCCAGATGCCCTGCAGGTTCGCCGGCTGGGTGCCGGGCCGCGACGACGAGATCAGCAGGTACCGGCCGAACTGGAACAGCAGCGCGGAGAACTGCGGGTCGTTGACGCTGTTGTGCTGCGCGATCCGGACGTCAGTCGTCTGGTCGGCCGCCGAGGTGCGGCCCAGGTCGAGGGTGACCCGACCGAACAACGCCTGGTAGTCGGCCACGTGTCGGCTGCGCAGTTGGTCGTAGCTGCTGGCCCGGGCGGCGCTGAGACGCTGTCGGGCGATGCCCCCGTAGTCGCCGCCGACGTTGCGGTAGTTGACGTAGCTGGAGCCGATCGAGACGAGCACCGTCACGCTCGTCGCGTTGGTTACCCGCAGGGTCCCGCCGGAGCTGGACACGGTGCCCCCGCTGACGGTGGCGTTGGCCAACGCGAGGAAGCGGACCTGCCCGGTGACACCCTCCATGCTGCCGGAAACACCGTCGAGGCCGATCGTGGCACCGTCCGGGCTGGACACGGTTGTGCGCTGTGGGCTGTCGAAGGTGGCGGTGAAGCTGATCGAGTTGCTGCGGTCGGCGGTCAGTCGCATCGCGATGACCTGGTCCGGTGCGCTGGCGAAGACCTCGCGCTGGTAACGGATCCCGTTGAGGACGTACGACGTGGTGGTCGTGGCGGTGGTGAGGTCGAGCGTCCGGTTGTGCTGGGACGCCCCGCTGGCGGATCCGAAGGCGAGCCGGAGGTTGCCGACGGTCTGGTAGGCCAGTTGCCCGCCGGGGTTGCCCATCATGGTCTGGTTGATGAGGTCCTGAGCCTGCGTCCACTGGTTCGCGTTCACCAGCCGCCGGATCTCCGCCAGCGCCGCCGCGCCTCGGGTGTTGCTGGGGTCGTGCGGGCCGCCGGCCCACACGGTGTCCTCGTTGAGCTGAAGCCGTTCGGTGTCGACGTTGCCGAACACCATGGCGCCGAGCCGACCGTTGCCGATCGGCAGGGCCCGGAGCCAGTCGGTGCCGGCGCCCTCGTCGTACCAGAGGGCGAGGTCACCGGCGGCCAGCACCTGCGGCGGCGCGACCGAGTCGGCTCGGGCGGTCGCCGTCCAGGGCAGGGGCAGCATGGCGCCACCCGCACCGGCTGCGCCGATCTTGAGGGCCTGCCGCCGGGTCAGGTCTGACATCGATCCTCCAAACGGTGACCGATCCGGCCACCCAAGCGCGACAACGACGACCCCCGATAGTGGGTCCGCGCGGTGGCACGACCTCGCTGCGCAGGCCGTTGGCAGACCCTCGGACGACCAAACGTCCGATGTGTTTCGGGAAGATTACTCCGGTGTCACGCAATAGGCAACGGTCGATCGCCGGGAGGATCGCCGGCGGCGGACGACGCTTCTCGGCGGAGGCGGATGTGGGGTACCGGCCGCTCCGGGCACAGCCTCGACCTGAGCGCAGGGTCGCAGTGCCACCCGCACGGCGCCGATACATCTGATGAATTGTTGCCAGTGGAGGCGGGCCCACCACGTCGGCCTCGGGGGCGATCAAGCCCCCGTCGACGCGTTCACTCCGGTGGCGTCGCCCCCGACTGCTCGCTCACCAGGTACGAGGCGTACCAGTCGGGCCAGTTGTCGTCCCGCTCACCGGTCCGTTCCTCGTGCTTGCCGTGGGCGGCGGCCGCGCGCCGCAACGCGCTCGCCAGGTCGCCCGCGGACGCGTACGACGTCACGCCCTCGACGCTGTCGACACGCGGCGTGGCGCTCGCGTCGCCCTGCCCGGCCTTCGGGCTCATCGTGGCCTCCTGGATCGCGTGCGGCACCTGCCATCGGCGATCACCACGCTACGTGCCGCTCCGGCGCCGGGTGCGGCGTTTCCGGCTTCAGCGGGGTGCCGCCCTCGTCGCCCTGCGCACCCCGAACAGGGCGACGAGGGCGAGGAGGATGACGGCGACGGAGTACTCGTCGGCGGTCCTCGGCAGGCCACCGGCGTAAACCACGAGGAAGCCGGCGATCACTGTGGGAAGGCCGAAGCCGACGTAGCAGACGACGTAGAGCAGCGACAACACGCTCGCGCGTTCGTGCGCCTCGACCAGCGGCATGATCGTCTTGAGGCTGCCCTGGAATCCCCCGCCGAAACCGATCCCGCCGAGCGCGAGGCCGACGAAGAATCCGGGCACGGACTCGGCCATCACCGACACGACCGTGACGACCATGCCCAGGATGAGGGCGACGATCCCGGTCAGGATCACGGTCCGTGCCGCCGTGTTGCGCAGCACCAGGACGGCGACCGACCCGAAGAGTGCGAAGACGAAGAGGACCAGACCGGCGACCACGATCGACGTGTCCATGAGGCTGCGCACGAGCGCCGGGCCGAGCGCGCCGAAGAAGCCGGCCAGCGCCCAGACCGCGAACAGCACCGGAACGACTACCAGCACCGGCCCGCGTACGGAGCGGGGCAGCCTGACCTCCGGCCGCAGGCTCTGTCGGGCGCCTGCCATCGGCGTGACCGTCTCCGGCATCAGGGCGACCCCGACGGCCTGGATCAGCAGGATCACGATGAGGACGACGTACACCAGCCTCGTCGGCGCGGGCAGGTATCGGATGAGCAGCGCCGAGAGCAGCGCGCCGCTGCCGGTGCCGAGACCGGGGGCGATCGAGTTCGCCAGGGTGCCGCGCGCACGGTCGATGTCGAGCATGGCGGCGCCGACGGCGCCCGTGGCGGCCCCGGCCGCGAGCCCCTGCACGAGGCGGGCGGCCAACAGCGCGGGGACGCCGTTGGCGAGGACGAAGACGACAAGCGAGAGGATCTGCACGGCGATCGCGACAGCCAGGACCGGACGCCTGCCGACATGGTCGGACAACCTGCCGAAGATGAGCAGCGAGGCCAGCACCGCGAGCGCGTAGACCGCGAACACCAGGGTCGTCGTGACCGGCGAGAAGTGCCAGCGTTCCTGGTAGATCCCGTAGAGCGGGGTCGGCGCCGCCGACGCGGCCAGGAACGACACCAGGATCGACGCGAGCAGCACGAGGGAGACGGTCGGTGGCAGTCGTGTCCGCCCCGCGATCGACATGTCGGTGCTCCTCCGGCTGCGCGGCTGGGGTGTGGGGCCGCAGCCGCGTACCCGCTGGGCAGCGTCGCATGCCGACCCGGCCTACTCCTCGGGGCGCGGTCCGAGGTGCTCGCGCAGCGTCGCCGCGATGTCGCCGGCCGCGCGGAGCTGATCCGGTGCAAGAGCGTCGACGAACAGCTCGCGGATGGCGCGCAGGTGCGGGTAGGTCGCCTGCGCGAACGCCTCCGCCCCGCTCGGCGTGAGGTGCACCTCCGCCCCACGGGGCACTGTCGCGCACTCCTCGCGACGAATGAGCCCGCGCCGTTCCATCCGCCCCAGGTGGTGTGAGAGCCGGCTCCGTTCCCAGCCGATGTGTGCGGCCAGGGCGGACGAGCGCATCCGCTGGCCCGGCGCCTCGGTGAGTGCGAGCAGGACGGCGTAGTCCCCCGACGAGAGGGAAGAGTCGACCTGGAGGCGTGCGGCGACCCGGGAGGTGAGCACCTCCGTCGTCTCGACGAAGTCTCGCCAGATCCGCAGCTCCTCCGCGGTCGGCAGCTGGCGGCCCCTCCGCCGCTCGGGTGTGGCGTTCGCCATGCGAATCTCCCGGGGAATTGACGCGTCAATCAGCAGGTTAGCATGATTGACACGTCAACCGAGCTTCCCAGTGGTTGGCGGCGAGGATCGCCGAGGAGGAGACATGACGGCGGAAAGCTTCGAACTGGGGCTCAACTCGTTCGGCGAGGTGGCCACCGACGGCGACCGGACCCTGAGCGACGCCGAGACCGTACGACTGCTCGTGGACGAGGCCCGGCTCGCGGAGTCGGTAGGGCTCGACGTGTTCAGCCTGGGTGAGCACTACCGGGAGGGCCACAACGACTCGGCCACACCCGTCCTGCTCGCGGCGATCGCGACGGCGACCGAGCGGATCCGCCTCGGCACCTCGGTCACGGTGCTCAGCACGAACGATCCGGTACGGCTCTACCACGAGTTCGCCACCCTCGACGCGGTGAGCGACGGCCGGGCCCAACTGGTCCTCGGTCGGGCATCGGCCACCGAGTCGTTCCCGCTGTTCGGCTACGACCTGGCGGACTACGAGCGGTTGTTCGAGGAGAAGCTGGACCTCTTCCTACGGCTCCAGCGCGAGGAGACGGTCACCTGGTCCGGGACGGTGCGCAGTCCCCTGGTCGCCCAGCGACTGCATCCACGGATGCGACCGGGTGGAATTCCGACCTGGATCGGCGTCGGCGGGAGCCCCAACTCGGTGGTCCGCGCCGCCCGTCACGGGCTTCCTCTCCTGCTCGCGATCATCGGGGGGCGTCCCCAGCGTTTCGCCGGCCACGTCGACCTCTACCACCAGGCGCTCGAACAGTTCGGGCAGCCGACGCAACCGGTCGGTCAGCACTCGCTCGGCCTCGTCGCGGACACCGACGAGGAGGCGGTGGAGACCTGGTGGCGGTACTGGCAGCCGACCGTGGCGCGGCTCGCCGAGGAGCGCGGCTTCTACAAACCGGACCGCGCGCGCTACGAGGCCGAGATCGACCACGGGGCGCTGTTCGTGGGCTCACCGGAGACGGTCGCCCGCAAGATCGCCACTATGGCCCGCGACCTGCGGCTGAGTCGGTTCGACCTGAAGTACGACATCATGCACCTGCCTCGCGAGGCACGGGCGCGCACCATCGAGCTGCTGGGCAGCGAGGTCGCGCCGCGGGTCCGGGAGCTGTTGGCGAAGGAGCCCACCAATGTCTGATCTCGTGTTCGGCCTCGACACCTTCGGTGACGTACCGGAGGACGACTCCGGCAGGCCCGTGTCGCACGCCGCCGCGATCCGGCAGGTCGTCGACGAGGCGGTGCTGGCCGACGACCTCGGCGTCGACGTCATCGCCCTCGGCGAGCACCACCGTCCGGAGTACTCGGTCTCGACGCCGGAGACGGTGCTGGCGGGCATCGCCACCCGTACCTCGCGGATCCGGCTGTCCTCCGGCGTGACGGTGCTGAGCTCGGACGACCCGATCCGGGTGTTCCAGCGTTTCGCCACTGTCGACGCGCTGTCACACGGCCGGGCCGAGGTCATCCTCGGCCGGGGCTCGTTCACCGAGTCCTTCCCCCTGTTCGGCTACGACCTGGCCGACTACGACGTGCTGTTCGAGGAGCGGATCGAGCTGTTCGCGAAGCTGCTCGACGAGCAGCCGGTCACCTGGAGCGGCACCACCCGCGCGCCGCTCACCGACGCCGACGTCTTCCCCAAGACGGAGTCGGGGCACCTCACCACCTGGGTGGGCGTGGGCGGCTCACCACAGTCGGTGGTACGCACCGCCCGGTACGGCCTGCCGCTCATGCTCGCCATCATCGGCGGCGCTCCCGAGCGTTTCGCGCCCTACATCGACCTCTACCGTCGGGCGGCCGACCAGCTCGGCACCACCGCGTACCCGGTCGGGATGCACTCTCCCGGCTTCGTCGCCGACACCGACGAGGAGGCCAAGGAGCTGTTCTGGCCGCACTACCGGGTCATGCGGGACCGGATCGGCGCGCTGCGGGGCTGGCCACCGATCCGCCGTACGGAGTTCGACTCCGAGGTCGAGCACGGCTCGCTCTACATCGGCTCGCCGGAGACGGTGGCCCGCCGGATGGCGAAGGCCATCCGCAGCCTGGGGGTCGGTCGGTTCGACCTCATCTACACCGCCGGCGCGCAGCCCGTGAGCGCCCGCATGCGCGCCGTGGAGCTGTACGGCGCCCGGGTGATCCCCATGGTCCGCGACATCCTGGCCGGCTGACCAGCCGGCCGACACCCTGGAAAGGACGACATGTTCGACAGCGCCCCCGACCCACCCCGGACCCTCGCCATCCTCGGCGCAGGCAAGGTGGGCACCGTACTCGCCCGGCTCGCGCTCGCCGCCGGCCACCGGGTGCTCGTCGCCGGCTCCGGTGACCCGGCGAAGATCGCGCTGACCATCGAGGTGCTCACGCCCGGAGCGGTGGCGACCACCGCCACCGACGCCGTGGCCGACGCCGACATCGTCATCCTCGCCCTCCCGCTGGGCAAGTACCGGGCGCTCCCCGCCGAGACGCTGCGCGGCAAGCTCGTCATCGACGCCATGAACTACTGGTGGGAGGTGGACGGCATCCGCGACGACCTGACCGACCCGCGCACCTCGTCCAGCGAGATCGTCCAGGCGTTCCTGTCCGGCTCGCGGGTCGTCAAGGCGTTCAACCACATGGGCTACCACGACCTCGAGGACGAGGCGCGGCCGTCCGGCGCGGCCGGCCGCAAGGCCATCGCGATCGCCGGTGACGACGAGACGGACCTCGCCCCGGTCGCGTCCCTGGTGGACGCCCTCGGCTTCGACCCGGTCGTCGCCGGACCCCTGGCCGAGGGGGTACGACTCGAACCGGGCAGCGAATTGTTCGGCGCGAACGTGAGCGCCGACGAGGTGCGCGCGATGCTCGACCGCTTTCCCGCATCCGAGCGGGGCCGAGCCGTCGCCACCGCGCGAGCCGGCAGGAACGGCTAGACGAGTAACTTTCCATTCAAGGCAGGGCGGGGGTTGCGGCGAAGGGCGCTGGCCCACGGGAAGTGACGCGCCCGCAGCCGCGGTCCGGGCGCGGATGTCTCAGTCGTCGAAAGCGGTACGGGGATCGAGACGGTGGCCCCGCTCGTGCTCGGTCGCGAAACCGTCCGGGCCGAGCGCCTCGGTCGCGGCGTCCCGCACCACGGCGAGGTCGGCCGCGTCGTCCGGGTCCGGCACCTGGCCCAGCGCCGCGAACGCCGCGTCGGCGAGGCCGACCATGCGCGCCGCCCGCGCGTGATCACCCTCGGCCGAGGCGAGGGCCGCGCCGGCCACACAGACGTACGGCACGAAATCGTCCCACCCCTGGAGGAACACGCGGGCACGGCTGACCCCGAACAACCTCCTCGCCTCGGCGAGGTTGCCGAGACCCAGCTCGCAGAAGGCCAGGTTGTGCGTCTCCGAGTTGACGATCTCCGGCTGGCCCAGAGCCTCGTTCAGCGCGATGCTCTCCCGGTACAGGTCCCGCGCCCGCGCCAGGTCGCCTGCCATCCGCGCCACCGCTGCCAACACGTGCCGCGGCCGTTCCTCCAACGCGCGATCACCGGAGCGCACCGCGACGTCGAGTGCCTCCCGGGCCCGCGTCTCACCGAGCGGCAGGTCACCGCCACGAATCGCCACCCGGGCCAGGCTGTACCGGGCCTCCACCTCGCCCGCCGCATCGCCGACCGCCCGGGCCCGCTCGATCTCGGCGGTGCTCATCCGCACCACCGTGTCCGTCTCGCCACGCCGGAAGGCCGAACGGACGTCGTCACTGAAGCTCACGGATGGCGCCCTCTCGTGTGTCGTGCCCGGTCGCGTCGGCGCGGTGTTCCCGCCGTTGCCCGGGCCGCCTCCGCCCACCGTCAGGCATGGAAGGCGGTCCAGTTCTCCAGGAGGCGGAAACCCATCGACTCGTACAACGGCCGGCCGAGCGCGCTGGACTGCAGGTACGCCGCATCCGCTCCGGCCGCGACGCCGTCGCGCAGCACCTCCTCGGTGAGCACGCGACCCAGACCGCGACCCCGCGCACCCGGAACGACAGCGATGTTGAACACGCCGACCACACCCCGGGTCCACATGCCGAGCCCGGTTCCGACCGGCTGACCGTCCTCCTCGCACAGGTAACCGACGATGCGCTCGGCGTCGAGCACATCGCCGCCCATCAGCGATCCGAACAGACCGTCCGGGACCTCGAACCCCCTGGTGAGGACGTCCGTGTACCGATCACTCTCGGCCGCGCCGACCCGCCGCACCAGCTCGCGCCGCGCCGGGTCGGCCCGGAAGACCAACTCGTCCGCCGTGCAGCCCAGCAGCGGCAGCTCACTGCGTTCCCGGAGCCCGTGCCGGCCGGCGAGATCGGCAACCGCGCCGTCCGCCGCGGCCCGGGTCATGACCGACCACACAGGCACCTGCCGGCCCACCTCGGCCGCCAGCTCGTCCAGCGACTCCAGATCCGGCTCCGGCGACAGGTCGTAGGCGACGTTCAACGTCGCCGCGCCCGCGTGGGTCACCGCGCCGCGGGCAGTGCCCCGCTTCGCGTACCAGCCCTGCGGAGTTGCCCCGCACAGATCCTCGATGGCGTCGTCGTACGCCGTCGCCATTCGATCGGCGATGGTGTTCATGGCCCTCCCCCGGACGATCTCCAGCGAAGCCAGAAAGATAGCCGCAGGGTCGTGACCTGCGCGAATCGGGTCCGGCGGAGCGCCGGGTGGATCAGCGCGGGTGGGCGTTCCGCCCGCGCCACCACAGCCGGTGGCGGAGGCCCTGACTGGTGGCGCCGTGGAAGATGATCATCACGACCACGCCGATCAGGCCGAGCAGTGGGGTCACCAACCAGCCGAGCACCCCGGTCAGGCCGTAGAGGACCAGGCCGACGATCGGACGTGCCTCCTGGACCCGGACCTGCTCCTGGTCGACCGTTTCGGCGCGCAGCGCCGGGTGGCGGCGCACGTAGGCGAAGAGCACCCACCAGGGCGCGGACATCAGCGATGCGGCGAACGCGTACAGGACGACAGCCACGCGCAGGTCGTCGGTGTTGCCGTCGGCCAGCGCCGACGCCAGGACGGCGGTCGGGAACGGGATGATCACCACGCCGAAGAGGATGGCGAGATTGATGGAGCTGAAGGCGGGTGTGGTGCCCCGGACCAGCTGGAGCACCGCGTGATGGTTCAGCCAGAGGACGCCGACATAGATGAACGACACGACGAAGGCCAGATAGGATGGGCCCTCCCCGAGGAGCCCCTCGGCCAACCCACCCTCGTGGAACTCCGGGACCCGCAGATCCAACACCAGCAGGGTGATGACGATGGCGAACACACCGTCGCTGAATGCCGCCAGGCGACCCGCGTCGGTCACCGCGGGACCGCCATCGCCCGCCTGGGTACCCTCTTGAGCTGCGGACATTGCCGTACGCTAACAGCCGGCGAACCGCTCGCGAGCGCGATTGCCGCGACCCGTGCGGGCGTCCTTCGTGGACCGACGCGTCGGGCGGGAGCGGCCCTTGCCGCCCCCGCCCGTCCCGGTCGTCAGGAGGCGTACGTCTCGAACTCGCCGACCCGCGGCGTACCGCTCGAGCTGTTGATCTTGAAGGTGATCTTGCTCAGTGCCGTCGCGGAGAAGGTGATCGCACCCGCGCCGCTGCCGGAGGCCAGGACGGCGCCCGTGTCGTGGTTGACGAGCTGCCAGGCACCGATGGAGCCCTGGGTCCCGGAGGGCTCCCGGATGATCACCCGGGACACCCGGGTGGCGGACCCCCACTTGATCGAGATGGACCCGGTCGACCCGACCGGCGACCACCAGGTGCTGTTGTCGCCGTCGCGCACGTTGCCGTAACTGGTCCCGCTCGCCTTGCTGGAGCCGTCGGCGCCGGCGCCCAGACTGAGGTTGGTCCCGCTGGTCGGCGGAGGCGTGGTGGGCGGCGCGGTGGTCGGTGGCGCAGTGGTCGGTGGCGGCGTCTGCGGCGAGCAACTGCCGTCGGAGACCCGCAGGCCGGTATTGGGGCCGGCCGTCTGACGGACGACGTCCGGCACGCAACTCGCCGCGTCGAGGCGGTACGCGTACGGGATGCTGACCGTGGTGGTGGACGTCGGGTTGGGGCCGGCGGGGTAGTTCTCGCTGCCGGCGCTGGACCAGGTGACGTTGTCGAAGGTGTTGCCGCTGACCTGCCAGTAGCCGCGCTCGTTGGTGTAGAAGGTGCCCAGGACGTCCTTCGAGTTACGGAAGTAGTTGTTCTCCACCTTGGCTCGGGCGCCGGCCCGGGAGTTGATGCCGGACTCGTGCAGGCTGACGTAGTGGTTGTTGTAGATGTGCGCGATGCCGCCGCGCAGCAACGGCGCACGGGAGTCGATGTTCTCGTAGAGGTTGTGGTGGAAGGTGACGAACCCGTTGGAGAGGTCGCTCTCGCTGGACCCGATGAGTCCGCCACGACCGGAGTTGCGCAGGATGCTGTACGACAGGGTCACGTACTGGGTGTTGTCCTTCATGTCGAAGAGGCCGTCGTAGCCCTCCGACTCCCCGCCGGACGCCTCCAGGGTGACGTGATCGACCCAGACGTTGCGCACCGTGCTCTCCATGCCGATGGCGTCTCCACCGTTGGAGGTCGGCGAACCCGACTTCTTGACGTTCCGGACCGTCACGTTCTGAATGATGATGTTGCTGGAGTCCCGGAGGTGGATGCCCAACTGGTCGAAGACCGCTCCGCTGCCGACCCCGATGATGGTGACGTTGCTGATCTGCTTGAGCTCGATCACGCCGTCGGCGGTGTTACAACTGGATCCCGACACCTTGCTGGTGTTGCCGTGGTTGATCGTCCCCGTGACCTCGATGGTGATCGGGGTGCTGCTGCTGGCGCGTCCGCAGAGCGCGGCGTGGATCGCGGTGCCCGTGCTGGCCCGTACCGTCTGCCCGCCCGCGCCGCCGGTGGTCCCGCCGTTCTGGGTGGCGTAGCCGGTGGCGGCGCCGGCCGCCGCCGACGCGTGCGGGGTGGACAGTGTCACCCCGACCGCGACCCCGACAGCGGCCGTAACCACCGCCGCCTGAAGTCGCAGTGCGACTGGTCGTCTCATCTCGCGTCTCCTTCATCGTCGTTTCGATGTGCCGACGGCAGCGGCGATCGACGCGCCGACCCTCCTCGGGGACGCGAGTCAGGTCGATCACTGTGCATTGACGGCAACAAATTGCTCGCCAATCGCCGAAACCTTCGTCGCCCTGGCGTGCGCGGCGAAACCGCTGCCCAAGCGGCACGTCCACCGGAGGCGTATCCCGACACGCGCCGCCCGGCTCGGGGGAGGAAACATCGACGTAACGCAATCGTAGGAAAGCGGTTTCCCTTTCGGCAAGGGCTGGCGTTTGCAGGTTTTTTGCAGACGTCGGTCAGACGGGGGGCCACCGACCCGGGTCAGCGCCCCGCCTCACCACGTTCGCCTGACCACGTTCGCCTGGCCACGTTCGCCTGACCGCGGAGCCAGCCGGACCGGTGCCGCCGACGACGTCCCGCGCCTCGTCCGAGCGGGCGGGCAACCCGCGAGGCATTGACACGCACCACTCGACGAAATAAATTCCGGGCAACGAGAAACTGTTTCGTGCGCTCGCCGTGCGGCACTCACCCGCGAGCCTGCGAATGAGCAGCGAGGCCGGTCCGATCCATGGGCCGGCCGGCAGAGGAGGGTGCCGCAGTCCCGCCGGGCCGTTCGCCGCACCATCGCCGTCATGCCGCCGCTCCCGCATCCGCGACCGGCGACACGCGGCTCGGTCCGGTGCCGACGTCCCGGTCGCCACACCGGCGCTCCCCCGGTGATCCCTCGCCCTTGATGAGGGCTGGCGGTCGACGGCCGCCACCACCACCTCAGGAGAAGTCCGAATGAGAAAACGAAGAGTGACCAACGCCGCCCTGGTGTCGGCCGGCGCCGTCCTACTGGCATCGACGGCGGTCGCCCTGGCCGCACCGGCCGGAGCCGCCGCCGCGGGTTGTTCGGTGAACTACGCCGTGTCGTCGCAGTGGCAGGGTGGCTTCGGCGCGAACGTCACCATCACCAATCTCGGCGACGCGGTCGGCAGCTGGACGCTGACCTGGTCCTACAGCGCCGGCCAGACGGTCACGCAGGCGTGGAACACGACTCTGACCCAGAGCGGCGCCGCGGTCACCGCCAAGAACGTCAGCTACAACGGGGCCATCCCCACCAACGGCACGGCGTCGTTCGGGTTCAACGGCTCGTGGACGAGCAGCAACCCCGAACCGGCCAGCTTCGCGCTGAACGGTGTGACCTGCACCGGCGACACGACGCCGACCACCCCGCCGCCCACCACGCCACCACCGACGACACCGCCGCCGACCACGCCACCCCCGACCACGCCACCCCCCACCACCCCGCCGCCCACCGGGCCCGCGGACATCACGGTGAACGGCGCCACCCGGTACCAGACGGTCGACGGATTCGGGGCCGCGCAGTCGATCTGGGGCAGCGCCTGGTCGACGACCGACACCCAGACGCTGGTCGGGATGGGCCCCAACCAGCTCGGTCTGTCCATCGTTCGCACCGGCCTCTCGCCGGTGTCCAGCGAATGGGCGACCCACGTGAGCTCGTTGCAGACGGCGAAGTCGTACGGGTCGAACGTCAAGATCCTCGCCTCGCCCTGGACGGCGCCGGCCGCGTGGAAGACCAACAACAGCCGAACCGGCGGCGGCAAGTTGAAGACCGACTACTACGACGACTACGCGAACCATCTGAACAGCTACGTCCAGTACATGCGTGGCCAGGGCGTCACCATCGACGTCACATCGGTGCAGAACGAGCCGGACTGGCACCCCGACTACGACTCGATGGACTGGAGCGGCACCGAGCTGCGCACCTTCGTCCGCGATCAGGGCACGAAGGTGCAGAACAGCAAGCTGATGGTCGCCGAGGCGGTCAACCTGAACTACGGCTACACCGATCCGACCCTGAACGACGCGACCGCCCGGAACAACATCGGCTACATCGGCGGCCACCTGTACGGCACCGAGGACTCGGGCCGGCTGAAGCCGTACCCGTTGGCCCAGCAGTACAACAAGCCCGTGTGGATGACGGAGTGGAACTACCACGAGGCGGACGGCAGCGGCTCCAACATCTGGGGCAACCCCGCCAACCAGGCCGTCTGGGACGAGACGCTCGACGACATCATGCGTACGGTGCACAAGTCGATGGAGGCCAACTGGAGCGCCTACATCTGGTGGTACGGCAAGCGCTACTACTCCTTCATCGGCGACGGCGAGGCGGCCTACGGCACCACGGCGGGCGCTCCGCTCAAGCGCGGGTACGCGTTCTCGCAGTACGCGAAGTACGTGCGGCCCGGCTACCAGCGCGTCGCGCTGACCAAGAGTTCCAAGGCCTCGCCGCTGGAGGTCACCGCCTACCAGGGTGACGGGAAGATCACGCTGGTGATCCTCAACCGGTCGAACAGCGCGGTCAACAACGCCGTGATCCAGGCGCCGCAGAACGTCAGCAAGGCCGAGTACTACCTCACCTCGCAGAACGTCAACGCGGCCAGCCAGCCGACGAGCGTCAACGGAGGA
The DNA here is from genome assembly GCF_043197115.1 of Micromonospora sp. NPDC049275. Taxonomy (NCBI): domain Bacteria; kingdom Bacillati; phylum Actinomycetota; class Actinomycetes; order Micromonosporales; family Micromonosporaceae; genus Micromonospora; species Micromonospora sp. NPDC049275. The sequence continues at coordinate 11,735 of NZ_JBICSN010000024.1, read as the reverse complement.
CAGGCCACCATCAACGTCGGCGCCCGCAGCATCTCCACCCTCGTGTTCACTCTCTGACCGTGTCGACGTGGCGTGGGGGTGTGCGCGATCGTGCCCACCCCCACGCCCCACCGCGTCAACGCGTGGGACCACCACCGCGCCGACGTCGGAGTACGAGGTCCCCGACCGCGTCGCGCCACTGCGACTCCCTCCCGGCGGGGATCGACCTCCCCGACCGGAGGGGACCGCTTTTGCCGGCGCCCCGCGAGGATCGGACGCATGACGACATCGGCAGCGCGCGGCAGGGGTAGCGACCTGGCCTACGCAGTCCTCGCCTGGGCCGTGGCCTACGGCGGACTACGTCTGGCGTGGACGGTCGGCGAGGCGCCGGAGTTCCCGCCGTTCGGGTCCGACCTGCTCGGTTTCACCGGCTGGTGGTCGGTGGGCCTGTGCCTGGGCACCGGCGCGGTGGCGGTGGCGCTGGCCCGGGCGACGACCTGGCGGCCGGTACTGGCGGGATTCGCGTGGACCCTCGGCGGGGCGCTGGTCGCGGCGGCCGCGATCCTGCTGCCGGAACTGGTGAGTCTCCTGCTGTTCGCTCCCGGCCCGTCGTTCGACCCGGTGGCGTTCGCGAGTCGGCTCGGGTGCGTCACCGGAGCGGCCCTGCTCGGCCTGACCACCGCCCGCTATCAGCGGCGCACCCGGGGCGACTGTCCGGACTGCTGCCGCACCATCGCACCCGGTCGACGGCGCTCGGTACCGGCGCCGTGGGCACGCTGGGCCGCGTACGTCTCGGTGGCCGGCCTCGTGACCCGGTTCGCGGCCCAGGTCGTGGTGGACCCCGACGGCCTCACGCGGGACGCCTCGATGATCGGGTTGGAGATCGGACTCGTGCTGGCCGGGGCGCTGTTGCCGCTGGCACTGGTGGGGCACTGGGGTGAGGTCTGGCCGCGCTGGGTGCCACTGCTCGCCGGCCGCACGATCCCCCGACGGTTGTTGCTGGTGCCGGGCTTCGGGCTCGGAGCCGGCATCGTGGCCTACTTCGGCATGGGGCTGACACAGGTGGCATCGGGATCCGAGAGTGAGTTCTCCGACGCGTTCCTCTGGGTGGCCATGTCGGCGTACCTCCTCCTGGGGCTCGGCCTGCTCGCCGCGTCCGCCGACTACCACCTGCGCACCCGCGGCGCGTGCCGCTCCTGCGGTCGCTGAGCAAGGCCATCCCGGCGGGACGGCCGACACCCGCCGGCCCGGTGTCAGCTCGGGTCGCGGTCGTCGACCTCCTGCCGGCGGGGCGCCGAGGGCCGGCGGAAGGCTTCCTCGCGGGCCGGTACCGTCCGCTGGCCCCGTACGGTCGCGCGTGGCGCGGGTGGGACCGACAGCCGCGGCGCCTCGCCGGTCTCCGCGAGCAGGTGCTCGGTCTCCTGCACCAGATAGTGCGGTCGCCGCTTGGTCTCGTAGTAGATCCGGCCGATGTACTCCCCGATCACGCCCAGGATCGTCATCTGGATGCCGCCGAGCCCGATCACGCTGACGATGATGGTGGTGTAGCCGGGGACGTCGATGCCCTTCTCGACGGCGTCCGCGACCACCCAGGCCATGTAGACCAGTGCGATGAGGGTGAGGAACATTCCACCGTAGATCGCCAGGCGCAGTGGCCTGTTGTTGAACGACAGCAGGCCGTCGAACGCGTAGTTGAAGAGCTTGCCGAACGTCCACCTGCTCCGCCCCGACTGCCGGGTCTCGTTGGGGTGGGCCACCACCGCCGTCCGGAAGCCGATCCAGGAGAACAGTCCCTTGGAGAACCTGTTGTATTCCGGCATCGCCAGGATCGCGTCCACGGCGAGGCGGGACAGCAGACGGAAGTCGCCCGCCCCGTCCTGCAGGCGCACGTCGATCCACCAGTTGATCATGCGATAGAAGGACCGCGAGGCGACCATCCGCACGAACCGGTCACCGCGCCGGTCCCGGCGCGCGATCACCTGGTCGAAGCCCTGCTGGTACAGCAGCACCATCTCGGGCAGCAGACGCGGCGGATGCTGCAGGTCGGCGTCCATGATGACGACCGCGTCGCCGGTGGCCCGCTGCAACCCGGCGAGCATCGCCGCCTCCTTGCCGAAGTTGCGGCTCAGCGACGTGTAGCAGACTGTGGGGTCGGCGGCGGCGAGCCGACGCAGCGCCGCGAGGGTGCCGTCCTCGCTGCCGTCGTCGACGTACACCACCTCGACGTCCACGTCGGGCAGCTCGGCGAGGGCGGCACACACGGTCTCGTGCAACCGCTCCACCGACTCTTCCTCGTTGAAGCAGGGCACCACGACGGACAATCGCACAGTCGTCACCCCACCCGGCCCGTACGCGGGCAGCCACCGACGCCGGCCCACCCGGCGCCGGCACGGTCAGAGGTGGTAGACCAGCGTGCCATCGAGATCCTCCCGGGTGATGCCCAACCCGTCGAAGGGCCGGGCCGCGATGCCGTCCCACGGCGTCCCCGCGGCGCGGCTCGGTACGACCAGCACCGACCGCACGCCTATGCCCCGCAGGTACGCCACGCTGCCCGCATCGGGGAACGACGCCACAGCCGTCCGGGTCTGCGCCTGGCTCACCGGCTCGAACCCGGCCAGACCGTTTGTCACCCGGGGGAACCCGTCGGTCGTCCACAACATGTACGCCAGATCGCCCAGCCCGCCGGCCGGCAGCACCAGGATCGGGTCCTGCACCGTGCTCATCGCGGCCGGCGGCTGCGGCACGGTCGGGTGGGGTGTCCGGTTGACGCCCTCCAGGGTGACCACTGTCAACGGCACCAGCAGGACCAACGGCGTGAGGATCCGCGTCCACTGGCGGGGTGAGGACTCGCGCAGCGATTCGGCCAACGCCGTCACCGCTCCGGCGGCCAACACCGCCAGCAGCAGGCTCGTCCAGTGCATCATCCGCCCGGGGGTACGCAACGCGTCCCAACCCGGCAGGAGCGTGGACAGGGTCAGGTACCCCGGATCGCCGTCACCGCCGAGCGTGGCGCCCAGGCCCAGCAGCACCGTGCCGAGCACGCCGAGCCCCAGCGCGACGCGGTGCCGGATGGGATACGCCGAGAGGAACAGCCCCGCGGCGGCCAGCCCGATCAGCATCATGCCCGGCAGCAGCGCCATCTCCGGCGGCCAGGACAGCTGTTCGCGTGCGGCGGCGTGTCGCTCGCCCCACAACCACGAATCGGCCGGCGCGGTGACGAAGCCGAGGAGCGGAGGCGAGAACATCTTCGTCCAGTCCAGCGTCCGCTCGGCCTGCGGGTTGAGGTCGACGACCCGCAGGTAGACCATGCCCAGCAGCAGCGTCACCGCGCCGAACGCACCCCCACCGAGCAGGTCGGCGAGCAGCAGCCGCCGGCCGAACGGCGGGCGCTCCCGCCGCCTCCACCAGGACCAGCCGTAGCAACCCGCCGCCACCAGAACCGTGGCCAGCAGGAAGTACACGAGCGGCAGGCCGATGCCGAAGCCGAGACTGACCTGCCAGGCGGCGACCAGCCACCCGGCCAACGCCCAGCCGGGCCGTCGCAGCTCCGGCCGGTACCCGTGACGCAGCGACCAGCCGTGACCACGGGCCAGCATGGCCAGGGACAGCGCGATTCCGGCGCTCGACAGGATGTTCAGGTGCCCGGAGTGCGCCAACCGCCAGGGCGCGTACGCCCACGCGACCGCGGCGACCGCGCTGCCCCACCGGTTCGCACCGAGCTGCCGCGCCAGGGCGTACGCCCCGAGGGACGCCAACGCGTGCAGCAGCACGTACAGCACGTTGTACCGGATCACGGCGGCCTCGAAGCCGGAGCCGAGCAGCCCGATCGGCGCGTAGCCGAGCAGGGTGTCGCTGTAGGCGTACGTGTATTTCTCGGGGTAGAACGTGTTGGAGTTCCAGAGGTCGGCCGGGTTGCTGAGCAGGGCGTGCCCCGACCAGGCGACCTGCCACGCCTGCAACAGCGGGTCACCCAGGTCGCCGGGGATCGTGCTCGCGGGATGCCGCAGTGTCGGCCAGGTCAGCACCGCCGCCACCAGCAGGCTCGCCAGTACCGCCACCGTCCATTCGGATCGGGCCCAGCGCCATCGACCCCAATCGGCCGGCGGCCGGTCGCCGGAGGTCGGCTCGGGCGGCACGCTCTCCGTGGTCGGTGGCGGGGTGGCGGACCGGATAATCATGAAATAGATGCTCTCCAATAGTGCTGGCCTTGTCCATCCGCAGTCCGAAACGTGGATGCGCAGGCACCGGGTTCAACGGCCGGGTACCGACGCGCGTCACGGTCAGCGGCGACGGTGGCGCGGACGAGGTGCGTCCGCGCCACCGCGCTGCCGGTTCAGCGGGTCAGGAGATTACCCGACTCGGACCAGTTGCCACTGCTGGTTGGTGCCGCCCCAGTCGGCGTACTGCACGATGTTGCCGCCGTCGGCGGTGGACGCGCCCTGCACCTCGACGGCCTTGCCGCTGTTGCGGTTGATCAGGCGCTGGTAGCCGCCAGAGGACTCGGCCAGCCGGAACTGCTGGTTGGTGCCGTTGGCGTCGCTCCACTGCACGACCGGCGCGGAGTCGGCGGTGGAGCGGTTGGAGACGTCCAGCACCTTGCCGGAGTTACGGGACTTCAGCCGGTAGTAGCCACTGCCGGAGTCCACGAACTGCCACTGCTGCCACGCTCCGTCGTTACGGGCCCACTGGTCGATCCGGGCGCCGTCGGTGGTCGACCGCTCGTACACGTCGAGCGCCTTGCCGCTGTTGCGGTTCACCAGGACGTACCAGGCGGTGGTGTCCACCCCCGTGCCCGGCGGGGGCGTGGTGGGGTTGGTGCTGCCCCCGTTGAGGGCGTTGAGGACCGAGGTGTACGCCGCCTTCTTGTTGCCCGACCCGTCGAACAGCAGCGCGTTGTCGCTGCCGCGCCACGAGTCGCTGTCCCGGACGCCCCAGGTGGTGATGCCGGCGCAGCGTGCGACGGCCATGCAGGCACGGGTGACCGCGCCGTAGATGTTGGCCTGGTTGGAGCCGGTCATCACGTCGAGCTCGGTGATCTGCACGTCGACGCCGAGGTCGGCGAAGCGCTGCAGGTTGGCCTGGTAGTCGCTGGCCAACGTGGTGCCCAGGTGGGACTGGAAGCCGACGCAGTCGATCGGGACGCCGCGGGACTTGAAGTCGCGCACCATGTTGTAGATGCCCGTGGACTTCGCGTTGATCCCGTCGGTGTTGTAGTCGTTGTAGCAGAGCTTCGCGCCCGGGTCGGCGGCGCGGGCGGCGCGGAACGCCGCCTCGATCCAGTCGTTGCCGGTGCGCTGCAGGTTCGAGTCGCGCCGTCCGCCGCTGCCACCGTCGGCGAACGCCTCGTTCACCACGTCCCAGGCGTAGATCTTGCCCCGGAAGTGGGTGGCGACCTGGGTGACGTGGTTGATCGCGGCGTTGCGCAGCGCGGTGCCGGACATGCCCTGCGCCCACGGCGGCTGCTGGGCATGCCACAACAGCGCGTGCCCCCGGACGCTCATGCCGTTGGCCTGCGCGTGACTGACGAGGCGGTCACCACCGGTGTAGCTGAACTGACCCTGGGACCGCTCGGTGGCGTCCCACTTCATCTCGTTCTCGGGGGTGACGCTGTTGAACTCGCTGTTGAGGATGCCGGTGTACTGGCTGTTGGAGAGCTTGCCCGTCGCGACGGCGGCACCGAAGTAGCGGCCCTTCTCGGCCGCCGACGCCCTCAACGTCGTTCCGGCGCTGGCCATGGGCGCGAGCGCCACAGTCATACCCGCGGTCAGTGCGACAGCGAGGGTCGCCGTCGCCAGCAGAGCTTTCTTGGGTCTCATGTCGTTCCTTCTCAGTGGTTGCATCGGTGGGGTGATGTGCCACGTCACTCAGGACGAACTGGCCCCGACGGCTGGTGCCGGTGTGAGCCAAGGAATCCGGGACGGTCATCCTGGGCACCTCGCACCGGCACACGCGGCCTGGCCGGCGCTCGCCGGTAACCACGCGAGTCCTGAACGACGTCCGCTGCCCGGGGACGCCGTGCTTCTTCGAGGCGCGACCGCGGGACTCGCCCGGTGAGCCACCGACGCCGCCGACCTCTGCATCGAGAGTGAGCGATAACATGCTGTTCGTCAAGACGTAACGAGCCGGCCACATAGCCACCCGGCCGAATCGGTTCGCGCTGCCCGTCTCATCGTTACCTGTCGACGTCCGCGCCGAAACGGGTCGATGATCCGTCCCTCCTCGACGCGCTGAGCGCACCGGGCGGAGGTCTTGTTATCGCTCACAGTCCAGGTCACCTGCCCCGCGAACGGCAGGGGGTGTGGAGCGGGGTCCACGTGCCGGTCGCGCGCGGCGCAGCCGGACCGACGCGGTGTCGGCACGCCGGCCCGCGACAGGTGTAGCGCGAGGTGTCGGGGGGCAACAGTCCGGCATGGGTGGGAGCGCGTGAGGCGGCCGGAGCGGCGTCCGCCGCCGACCGCGCTCGGCGCTGCGGCGTTCGGGGCGGCCGCGCTGGGGGCGGCAGCGCTCGGTGCCGCCCTGGGCGCGGAGCCCGCGTACGCCGGCCCGTCGCCGTCGCCGTCGACCGGCTCAGCGGCGGCCGACGCCACCGCACCGGGGATCGTCGGGGCGCTGCTGCACGACGTGGTCGAGAGGCCACTGGGCGTCGACCTGCCCCTGCCGACCGCGATCCCCCTGCCGGTGCCGACGGTCCTCCCGCTGCCGGTGCCGACGGCCATTCCCCTGCCCCTGCCGACGGCCACCGCCGCACCGAAGCCATCGGTCGAACCTTCGACGGCCGCGCCAACTCGACCACCCCGTGCGCGACACCCCGCTCCGCCTCCCACCGCGCCCGTCCCGTCCACCGCGGACTCGCCGGCCGCACGTCCCACCCGACAAGCACCGCAGACACAGCTGACAGCGAGGGCGTCCCGCGCCGGCCTCCCCGCCATCGGTCGCGCGCCGGCTCGAACGCCTGTCACGATGACCACTCCGCTTCCGGCGCCGCCCCCTCCGGCCGGGCCCTTCCCCGGTCAACCGGCGCTGGCGCCGGCACACGTGTCCGCATCCGTCGGCACCGGTGTCGGAGGGCTCGACCAGACGTCGTCGGCGACCGACGGGCCACCACGCGTCGCACCGCTGCACCGGGGGCGCGCCGTCGTCCCCTTCGACAGCCACGCCGCCAGTCGGCCCGTGGAGCGGGGTCCCCCGCCGCCGCGGCAGCTCCTGATCTTCCATCCGCGTCCACTGCGTTGATCAGGAGATAATCATGGAACTGGCCGTTATCTGGGTACCCGCCGACATCGAGCCGTCGGAGCACGCCATCGCGACATGCCTTCACCACCTCCGCCGACATGACTACCGGTTGAACGGGATCATGCGGGCAGCGTGGGAGAGGGTCGAGCAGAAGATGGTCGACGGTGAGGTGGACGTGGTCGTGATCGCCGACCTCGCCCACCTTCCACCGGACCGGTCGCCCCGGATCGAGGTGGCCGCCCCGGAGTCGAGCGCCGACAAGTTCCGCCCGGTGTCCGGCACGGACCTCGGCTGACACGATGAAGCGCCCCGTCCAGATGTGGACGGGGCGCTTCGTCGAGCCCGGCGGACCCGCTCAGGCAGAGCCCGAGGATGGTTCGGTTGACGCGGAACGTCAGGAGACGACCACGTCGCGGTAGTAGTAGCGCAGGATCGTCTGGTAGCTCTTGCCCGCGTTCGCCTGGTCACGCGAGCCGTACTGCGACAGCCAGTCCCCGTCCACCCAGCCACCGCACGCCGTCGTGGTCGCACAGTAGTGGGCCTGCAGGATGTTGCCGCTGCGCGTCATCCGGGTCGACCAGGTGCTGTCGACCGCGGCGGACGTCGACGCCTGCGCCGACGACGGCCGGTAGACCTGGTCGCCGGTGTCGTCCCGGACGTCGTAGCACTGGCCGCCGGAGGTCTTCCGGGTCGAGTGCAGCGCCCAGTACCAGCCGTAGCTCTTGACTGCCACGGCGCCGGCCTCCAGCGAGGCTCGCGGCCAGCTCGTGATCCACTCGTTCGGGAGGACGTTCTTGACGTACGTCTTGAAGTCGACCCGGTCGACGCGACCGAGACCGACCCGGTAGACGAGGATGGTGCTCGGCAGCTTGGTGTTGGTGCCGTCGGTGCTGCAGCCCGTCGACCCGCTCAGCAGCTCGTGCGAGGCGTTGTTGTTCTTCAGCGTGGCGTTGAGGTTGCCAGTCGCACCGGCCGCGAAGTCCTGGTAAGAACCGGCGAAGTTGCTGTTGAAGTAGACCCGCACGGTCTTGCCGGTCCGGTTCCACACCGACGCCGCGTTGTTCTTCACGCACAGGCCCTTGCCGGCGCCCGCGCCCTTGAAGTCGTAGCAGGACGGCTGGGTCGTGCCGTAGTCGTCCAGGGAGTCGGTGAAGTCGGAGACCGAGCCGGCCTGGTTGCTGTTGTAGTAGTAGCAGAACTCGCCGCTGTCGCAGGCTCCGTCCCGTGCGGCAGCCGATGCCGGCGACGCGACACTCAGGATGGAGGTGCACATGGCGAGGACGGCGCCGACGATGGCGAGGCCCTTGCGAATATTCACAGCGTCCTACTTCTCGTTGTAGCCCTGGGAGTTCCAGAACGCGGTCGGGTCGGCGTTGTCCAGGGTGGGGTCACCGACGCTGACGGCCGCGTGGGTCTGCCGGCCGGCCCGGACCTCGACGTGGGTGTGCGCGCCCGAGCTGGAGGACACCCCGTGCCACGACTCGTCGGCGATGATCTCGCCCTTGCTGATGGCGTCGCCCACGCTCACCCCGGACTTCGGCGCGGTGTGCAGGTAGATCACCGTCTTGTTCAGCGAGGAGTTGTAGACGGAGATCGTGGACAGGCCGCCGCTGCCGGTGCTGCCCCGCGCGACGTAGATGACGGTCCCGGAGACCACCGCGTGCACGTCCGAGCCGACGCTGCGAGCGATGTCGATGCCCTCGTGCCGCCCGGGCGTGGTGGTGTAACCGTCGAAGCCGCACGTGACCGAGCCGCCGCTGGCCTGGTACAGGGCGTACGACAGGTTCGTGCGCGCCGACGGCGAGAACTGGTGCGAGGCGTTGTTGTTCTTCAGCGTGGCGTTGAGGTTGGCCTTCGCGCCGGCGGCGAAGTCCTGGTAAGAACCGGCGTAGCCGCTGTTGTAGTAGACGCGTACGGTCTTCGTGCTGCGGTTCCAGACCGAGGCGGCCTCGTTCTTGATGCACAGGCCCTTGCCGGCGCCAGCGCCCTTGAAGTCGTAGCACGAGGGCTGCTCGGTGCCGTAGTCGTCGAGCGACCCGGTGAAGTCCGAGATCGATCCCGCGTTGTCGCTGTTGTAGTAGTAGCAGAACTCGCCGCTGTCGCAGACCCCGTCGCGGGCCGCCGCCGACGCGGGCGATGCGAGGCTGAGGATCGAGGTGCTCGCGGCCAGCACGACGCCGGCGGCGGCGAGACTCTTGCGGATGTTCATGGTGTCCTTTCCGGAACGGTGTTAGGGGTGCGGGTCACTGCCCGCGCTGGTACTGCTCCCAGGTCTGGATCGGGATCCGGGGGCCGTCGTCCGGGCCACGGTTGGCCAGGCCGTTCATGCCGAGGTAGTAGTCGCCGACCTGGTGCTGCGCCTGGCTGGACAGGTCCGTGTCGTTGATCGCCGTGGCGTGGATGTGCCACGGCCAGTCACCCTGACTCGGGTCACGGACCCAGGCGGCGAAGCCGACCTGTCGGAGCGCCCGGACCACAGCGGTGCGCCGGGCCGCGGTCATGCCGGCCACCGCGATGTCCACCACACCCCCGCCGTCGTGCGTGCCGGCCGAGGTCGGGTCACCCCCAGGGTTGTACGAACCCTGTTCGAGCAGCAGGGTACGACCGAGCAGACGCTGCGCCTCGGTCAGCATCGCCTGGGTACGGGCATTGACGAGGTACCCGTCACGCGGGACCTTCGCGCCCGGTCCGATCGTGTTGCCGACTGTGAAGCGGTTCAGCCCGAGCTTCGTCAGCGACGTCGTGCCCGGCAGCCCGTTCGCGGCCAGGCCGGTGTAGCCGAGCGAGCGCTGGTAGGCCGCGTACGCCGTGATGGTCACGGTGCCGAAGTAGCCGTCGACCCACTGCGCGTCCAGCAGATTCCTGGCCTGGAGCGCCTGCTCGACGGCGAGCACGGAACTCTTCGCACCCGGGGTCAGGGTGTTGTCCGCCCGGCGGGGGTCGATCTGGGCGGCCAGGACGGTGGCCTCCATGTCCACGACGGGCCGCGCGGCTGTCGCGACGGTCCGCTGCGCGGTGGCGCCGGATGCCGCGTGGGTCGGGACGCCGACGGCCACGCAGAGCGCGGCGAGCCCGACGGTCAACCAGGGACGGCGCAAGATGGGTCCTCCTCTTTGTTGGTGAGTCGTTCTCGGTTCGACATCACCCTGCGAGAAGTGCCCCGCTGTTCGGTACCCCCGGTGTCCTGTCAGATCCGTCAGGCCGTCATTGACCTCGGCGAACGTGGTGTTGTCAGTTTGGGTCGGGCCCGCACCTGACACCGGCGTTCGCGTCCGGACGGCCGCTCGAGGGCTCAGGCGGTCACGGTGACCATGAAGTACACCGGCCGGCGGGTGGGGAAGTACTCCCGCCCGGTCTCGTCGACCATCTTCCAACTGACCCAGCACTTGCCGGGGCGGCTCGGCGCGGTCACCCGAACACGGATCATCACCTGCTCGCCGGGCGGTGTGTCACCGATCGGCACCCGATCCGGCGTCCGACAACCGGCACCGTCGGCGGCGGGGTCCATTCGCACCAGGAACCTGTTGTGCCAGTCGACCTTCCCCACGTTCGCGAGGGCCCACACCTTGTCGAACTGGGCGTTCACCTTCACCTGCGTACCGTCGGGGATGGTGACGTCGGCGACGAACTTGCTCGCGTCCCCGGGGATCAGCGAGTCCGAGAACGCCGACGGCGACGCCGCCGACGGCGACGCCGCCGACGACGGTGCCGCGGACGGGGTGCCGGAGTCGTCGGGGGCCGAGTGACCGCGAACGGTCACGCCCAGGACGACGGCCACCGCCACCACCAGCACCACCGCGGCGGCGTTGAGCCACGGAAGCCGGCGGCGCCGCGTACCCGCGACGCCGTCCTCGGCCGGTGGATCCTCGACCTGCTCCTCCGGCGCCGACGCGGCGTCATCCGACGCGGGATCGGCCTGCCCGCCGGCCTGGTCCGTCACCGGGCCCTGCGCGGCCTCCCATCGGCGCCGCCACTGGGCCTCGTCGGCCTCGCAGGCCCGGACGAACTCCCGGGTGGTCTCCCACGAGGGGAACCTGGTCCCCGCGGCGGCCTCGTGCAACGTCGTGTGCGAGATCCGGCCCGATCGCGCCGCCATCTTCCGGAACGACGGGTCTCCGACCGCTCTGCGCAGCGTCCGCAACTGCTCGGCGAACCCCTCGGCGGCCCGTCCGTCCTGAATCGACTGCGCGGCGGCACGCTGGTCCTTCATCGGTCCCCCATGTCAGACGACGTCGTCAGGCGTTGTGAGAGCGTGTCAGAGGTTACCGAACGGGCGACGGCGGCCATCAATCTGTCGGGGGGCCAACACGCGGACGGTGTGCGGCGTGTTCCGGGGTGGATTCTCGGTGCGGGGCGCAGGAGACCGAAGTGTGCCGGTGACCGGCCGAGGGGGGGGGGGGGCCCCCCCCCCCCCCCCCCCCCCCCCCCCACCCCCCGGGGGGGGGGGGGGGGGGGGGGGGGCCCCCCCCGGATGGGGTCGGTGGGTCAGGTTTCGGGTTTGGGGTCTTCTGGGTCGTTGGCGT
>NZ_JBICSN010000023.1:0-58809 GCF_043197115.1 Micromonospora sp. NPDC049275 | reverse complement strand
CCACCCACACCGGCCACCAGCGCGACCGCGATCGCGGCCACCACGACCTGCACCAGCAGCTCCGTCCAGTCGATACCGGACGTCTCGGTCGCGATGCCCATCGCCCGCGCCAGCACCGTCCCCAGCAGAGCCGCACCGATACCGATCAGCAGGTGCAGCCAGATCGGCATGTTCTGCCGACCCGGGACAACCAGGCGGCCGAGCGCCCCGACGATGAGACCAACAACGATGGCAGTGATGATGCCCCACACGGTGAGCTCCACGGTCGCCCTCCTTCTAAGAATGTCTGACACACAATGTGTGCTTCCTGTCGTGGCGACTAAGTTCCCGACCCACCAAAAATCCAAACCGACTCAACCGCGAAGAAGTTGTCGCCGTCGATGCCGAGGGGCTGCGTCGATTGGAGGGGGAAACGCGTCCACACAGGTCAGGCATCATGTTGCCCAGGGCGACGACTTCACGCGACGGCCCAAAAATTTCTCCCCCGGCGCCCCCGCCGACCCCGCCGCCCGGCGCCGGTGATCAAGAGGTTCGCGTCAGGATCCGGTCCCAGCTGACGCGAACCTCTTGATCACCGCACGGCGCACGGCGAGGCCGGCCCAGGCGGGACCGAGGGGACCGGGCAGGTGGGGGGGGTTACTTCTTGGGGGTCTTGGTGTCGCCCGAGTCGGAGGACAGTGCGGCGATGAAGGCTTCCTGCGGCACCTCGACGCGGCCGACCATCTTCATCCGCTTCTTGCCTTCCTTCTGCTTCTCCAGCAGCTTGCGCTTTCGGCTGATGTCACCGCCGTAGCACTTGGCAAGGACGTCCTTGCGGATCGCGCGGATGGTCTCCCGGGCGATGACCCGACTGCCGATGGCCGCCTGGATCGGCACCTCGAACTGCTGGCGCGGGATGAGCGTACGCAGCTTGGCGGCGATCGTGACGCCGTAGTTGTACGCCTTGTCCTTGTGCACGATGGCGCTGAACGCGTCCACCGGCTCGCCGTGCAGCAGGATGTCCACCTTCACCAGGTCGGACGCCTGCTCGCCGGAGGGCTCGTAGTCGAGTGAGGCGTAGCCCTTGGTACGGCTCTTCAACTGGTCGAAGAAGTCGTAGATGATCTCGGCGAGGGGCAGCGTGTAGCGCAGCTCCACCCGGTCGGCGGAGAGGTAGTCCATGCCGAGCAGGCTGCCGCGCCGGCCCTGGCAGAGCTCCATCACCGCGCCCACGTAGTCGTTGGGGGTCAGCACCGTGGCCCGGACCACCGGCTCGAACACCTCGGCGATCTTGCCGTTGGGGTACTCGCTGGGGTTGGTGACGACGATCTCCTCGCCGTCGTCGGTGATCGCCCGGTACACCACGTTGGGCGCGGTGGAGATCAGGTCGAGGTTGTACTCGCGCTCCAGCCGCTCCCGGATGATCTCCAGGTGGAGCAGGCCGAGGAAGCCGCAGCGGAAGCCGAACCCGAGCGCGCCGGAGGTCTCCGGCTCGTAGTCCAGGGCGGCGTCGTTGAGCTTGAGCTTGTCCAGGGCCTCACGCAGGTTCGGGTAGTCGGACCCGTCGATCGGGTAGAGGCCGGAGTAGACCATCGGCTTCGGGTCCTTGTAGCCACCCAGGGCCTCGGCCGCCGGCCGGGCGTTGATGGTGACCGTGTCACCGACCCGGGACTGCCGGACGTCCTTCACACCGGTGATCAGGTAGCCGACCTCGCCGACCCCGAGCGCCTCCGCCTTCACCATCTCCGGTGAGATGACGCCGATCTCCAGCAGCTCGTGCACCGCGCCCGTCGACATCATCTTGATCCGGTCGCGGGCGCTGATCCGGCCGTCGATGACCCGGACGTACGTGACGACGCCGCGGTAGACGTCGTACACCGAGTCGAAGATCATCGCCCGGGCGGGCGCCTCGGCGTCACCGACCGGCGGGATGAACTGCCGGACGATCTCGTCGAGCAGGTACGGGACGCCCTCGCCGGTCTTGCCGGAGACCCGGATGCAGTCGGCCGGGTCGCCGCCGATCAGGTGGGCCAACTCCTCGGCGTACTTCTCCGGCTGGGCGGCCGGCAGGTCGATCTTGTTGAGCACCGGGATGATGCGCAGGTCGTTCTCGAGCGCCAGGTAGAGGTTGGCCAGGGTCTGCGCCTCGATGCCCTGCGCGGCGTCGACAAGCAGCACGGCGCCCTCACAGGCGGCAAGCGACCGGGACACCTCGTAGGTGAAGTCGACGTGCCCCGGGGTGTCGATCATGTTGAGCACCGCGTGCTCGCCGGCCCGCTCGCCCTCGCGGATGGTCCACGGCATCCGGACGGCCTGGCTCTTGATGGTGATGCCGCGCTCGCGCTCGATGTCCATCCGGTCCAGGTACTGCGCGCGCATCTGCCGGGGGTCGACCACGCCGGTGAGCTGCAGCATCCGGTCGGCCAGGGTCGACTTCCCGTGGTCGATGTGGGCGATGATGCCGAAGTTCCGGATGCGACCGGGGTCGGTGGCTCCAGGGGCGTTCGCGCCGGGATCGAGCTTCGGTGGCACAGCGGTCCGTTCTGGTCGGCTGACGTGAACAGGCCGGCGCGCCGCCGACCCCCTCCATGTTCCCACGCCGTCGGGGTACGCCCGCTGCGCGGGCGACGGATGGGCCCCGAGGACCTCTCACTCCAGGGGCGGCTCGACGAACAGCGCGGCCAGCCGGGGCAGGCGACGACGGGCCTCCTCCTCGTCGTCGAAGTCCCAGAAGTCGTTCAGATCGGGCGTCCGCACCGGCTCGCGGTCCTCCGGCAAATCCGACGCGGTGGCCTTGCGGTACGCGTCCCACGGCACCGAGAGCATCTGCTCGGCGGAGAACTCCTCCCCGCTGAGCGAGGCGGCCCGCACCTGGGCCAGCTCGGCCAGCGAGTCGGGGTCGCTGACCGCGCGGGCGAAGACCGCCCGCCCCTGGGTCATCAGCCAACCCCGGAAGTGCTCGAAGCCGTCCGCCGAGGCACCGCCGTTGATCAGGTACGCCGCGCCCCACAGGTCCGCCCTGTGCGAGGCCGCCAGCACCCTGCGCTGGTGGTGGGCGTACCCGATGATGTCCTCCGGGTCGCGCTCGGCGAGCAGGGCGACGGCCCGCGCGGCGACCGGCCCGGGCTCTCCCCCGCCCCCGGCGCGGGCCTGGTCGATCAGCTGCCAGAAGTCCTCGGTCCTCATGGCTTGGCAGTCTGGCAGTGTCGTCGCGCGCCGCGCACGTACCCCGGGGCAGCATGGTGTGGTGTCCTCCCCGCCGCTGCCCCCGCTGCCGTACCACGCGGGTGCGCTGCGCCCGTCGTGGCCGGCGCTGCCGACGGCGCTGCGGGCCGCGATCGCCGGCCGCCTCGGCGCGCCGGTGGTCGCCGCCCGGATCGCCGCCGCCGGCTTCACCCGCGGCTTCGCCGCCGTGCTCGACACCGCCGACGGAGGCCGGGCCTTCGTCAAGGCGGCACCCGCCGTCGCGCAACCGCGCCTCGCACAGGGGTACGCGCGGGAGGCCGCGATCCTCGACCGGCTGCCGACCGGCCTGCCGGTGCCCCGCCTGCGGTGGACGCTCGACGAGTCCGGCTGGTTCGCGCTCTGCACCGACGCGGTCGACGGCCACACCCCGCGCCTGCCCTGGGTGCCCGCCGAGCTGGACGCCACGCTCGCCGCGTACGCCGAGGTCGCCACCGCCCTGGCCGCCCCGCCGGCCGGGCTGACCGCGCTCGGCCTGCCACAGCTCGCCGAGCTGGCCCGCTCGGACATCCTCTGGTGGGAGGAGGTCTTCGCCGGCCGGGAACCGTCCCCGGCGCTGCCCGCCGCAGCCCGGGGTCGACTGCCCGAGCTGGTGGCGCTGGAGTCCCGCCTCCCCCGGTACGCGGACGGCGCGACCGGCATGATCCACGGCGACCTGCGGGTGGACAACGTGCTCATCGACGGAGACGGTCGCGCCTGGTTCTGCGACTGGACCTGGGCCTGCTCCGGGCCGGCCTGGTTCGATCTGGCCGGCCTGCTGCTCACCGCGTACGCCAGCGGCCTGGACACCGACCGGCTCTTCGCGGGGCACCCGGCATCGGCCGGCGCTCCCCCGGACGCGCTGGACGCCACCCTTGCCGCGTTGGCCGGCTACTACCTCACCGGAGCGGACGCGACACCTGTGACTGCCTCTCCGCACCGCTCGGCGCACCAGCGGTGGAGCGGCGAACAGGCTCTCGACTGGCTCGCCCGCCGGCAGCGCTGGCGGTGACGGGACATAACGGCCCGTGACCGCGGCGGCCCGTGACCGCGGCAGACCGTGACCGCGGCAGACCGTGACCGCGGCAGACCGTGACCGCGGCAGACCGTGATCGACTCGGGTTCCTGGAAACCGGGCTTTCGACCGCGGGCGGATACCCTGGTTTCCAGGAACCCGAGGCGCCTGGGTGCCGCCTGCGAACCGGGCGGACGCCGCTTCCGACCGAGCCGTTTTGGCTCGTCCCGGGCGACCTGGTAACCTGGCTCTTCGCGCAGCGATGACGCATGGTCGTCATCCGGCGCACAGAAGCTGACCAACCCGAGCTATCAAGACGAGGCTGTCGCGTGGCGAACATCAAGTCCCAGATCAAGCGCAACCGGCAGAACGAGAAGGCCCGGCTGCGCAACAAGTCGGTCAAGTCGTCGTTGAAGACCGCCGTCCGGAAGTTCAACGAGGCTGCCGAGGCCGGTGACGTCGAGAAGGCCACCGCGCTCATGCTGGACGCCTCTCGCAAGCTGGACAAGGCCGTCAGCAAGGGCGTGATCCACTCCAACCAGGCCGCGAACCGCAAGTCCGCGATCGCGAAGCGCGTGGTGGCGCTCTCCGCCTGACGGCTCACCGTCAGACTGATTCGGAAAGCCCCGGACCCCGGTCCGGGGCTTCCGTGTGCCCACGGACGGGTCGGCGCGCGCCGGCGGTGCGTCGGCGGCGGATCGGCGCGCGAGTGACGCCAGCGGCCCGGCCGGAGCGCGAGTGACGCCAGCGGCCCGGTCGGCGGGCCTGCGGCGTTAGCGAAGCGGCGGATCGGCACGCCTGCGGCGTCAGGGCTGATCAGCGCATCCGTGCTGTCGGCGACGCCGTGGCCCACCGGGCTCGTCGTCCACGACGGCAGCGCGCTCGGCGGCGGTCAGTCCGACTGGTCGGTGCGGCGGGCGGGGCGTATCGGGTCGGCCGTGACCATCACCGGTGTCATGGCGTTCGCGACCCGGGCGCGACCGACCACCGGCTCCATCTGTCGGCGGAAACGGTCCCGCTCCTGCTCGGGCACGAGCGCGGCGGAACGCACCACCACGGCGGCCACCATGTCGTTGAGCTTGACCATCGCCGCCACCACGACGGGCAGCACCAGCACCGCCCACCAGGTCACCAGCTCCGCGAGGGCGAGCAGCACCGCCAGGGCGATGGCGCCCTCGAAGAAGAGGAAGCAGAGCACCCCTCCCGGGTTGACGAACCGCAGGCCGAGGAGCCGGGCGTAGAGCGGCCGGTACCGCTCCTCGTCGGCGGGCATGGTGGCCCACGCCGTACGGTTCGGCCCCGTCACCGGCTGCTGCCCTGCCGGGCGGCCGCCACCGAGAAGACCGCCCGCTCCAGGGCGTACGCCCGGTCGTCCGAGCCGCCCTTGACGGCCGCGTTGCACTCGGCGGCGACCTGCATGGCCCGGACCAGCCCCTCTGGCGTCCAGCCGCGCCCCTGCCGCTGCGCTCGCTCAATCTTCCAGGCCGGCATCCCGAGACTGCTGGCGAGCTGGTACGGGTTGCCCCGCCCGGCCGACGCCACCCGTGCCACCGTACGCACCCCGTCGGCCAGGGCGTCGGCGATGGGCACCGGGTCGACGCCGACGTGCAGGGCCCAGCGCAGCGCCTCCAGAGCGGCCGGCACGTCGCCGACCATTGTGGCGTCCGCCACCGTGAAGCCGGTCACCTCGACCCGGCCCCGGTAGTAACGGGCCACCGTCTCGGCGCTGATCCGCCCGTCGGTGTCGGCGATGAGCTGGGAGCAGGCGGCGGCCAGCTCACGCATGTCATTGCCGACGGCCGCGATCAGCGCCTCGGCGGCGTCGTCGGTGCACTTTCCGCCGGCCCGGCGTATCTCGTCGCGGACGAAGGCGACCCGTTCGCGGTGCCCCTTGAGCTTGGCCGCCGGGACTACCGTCGCGCCGGCCGACCGGAGCCCGTCGGCGAACGCCTTGCCCTTGGCCCCGCCCAGGTGCAGCACCAGCAACTGGACGTCCGGGTCGGGATTCTTCGCGTACGCCAGCAGCGCCGCGACCAGGTCCTTCCGGGCGTCCTGACCGGAGCGCAGGATGAGCAGCCGCCGCCCACCGAACAGCGACGGGCTGAGCATCTCGGCGATCTCACCGACGGTGAGCGCACCTGCCTGGTACTCGCGAACGTCCGCCCCGGCGTCGATGCCGCGGACCCGCTCGACAGCTTCGGTCACGGCGCGCGTGGCGAGCAACTCCTCGTCGCCGAGGACGAGCAGAATGGGTGCGAGGCTGGCGGGGGTCACGTCGCCCATATTCGCACGGCCCATGGCGGGTACGGGCCTGCTCATTCGCCGCCCGGGCGGGGCAGCCCGCACTTAGCGCAAATCCAGACATTTACCTCGGTTCACCATCTAATCCGCAAGACGGCCCTCATTTCACTCCCGGTGCTGCAATTTCCACGCCAGGGCAGGCCGAATGGCGGCGGTCGCCTCCTATGGCGGTCGTCCGGGTGGCACCCCTCGGTGGGCCACCGCGAGGCCGGCGCCGGTTCGGATCGCTGCCAGGTCGCCGTCGGTGTCGGTCCGCAGGACCCGGGTGCCGCTCCTGCTCAGCCGGGCCAGCAGCGCCGGGTTCGGGTGCCCGTAGGTATTGCCCGCACCGACCGGCACCAACGCGACTGCCGGCCGGACGGCGGCCAGGAAGCCGTCGTCCTGATACGCCGAGCCGTGGTGGGCGACCTTCAACACGTCCGCACGTAGCTGTTCCGGCGCCGTACGGGCCAGCACGGCGTGCTGCTCCTCGGTCTCGGCGTCGCCGGGCAGCAGGATTCGTACACCGGCGACGGTGGCGCGCAGCAGCAGCGAGTTGTTGTTCGGGTCGGACCTGGTGCCGGCCAGCGGGTACGGAGGACCGAGCACGAGCAGGTCGACACCGCCGACCCGATGCAGCGCCCCGGCGGTGGTGCCGAGCAGCGCGGCCCGCCCGCTCATCGCCGCCGCGCGGACCGCGTCCCGGCCGCTCGCCGGGTCCGTCGATGGTGGCGTCAGCACGGCGGTCACCCGCCGGCCTCGGAACACCCCGGCCACACCGCCCACGTGGTCGATGTGGAAGTGACTGACCACCAGCAGCGGCACCTCCCGGATGCCCAGCCGCCGCAGGCACCCGTCCACCGCGCCCGGGTCCGGTCCGGCGTCGACCACCACCGCCCGACCGGGGGCGACTGGCAGCACCAGGGCGTCGCCCTGCCCCACGGCACAGGCCACCACCACCCAGCCGGGCGGCGGCCAGCCGGTGGCCAGCAGCCGGACCGGGAGGGCGCCGAGCAGCGCGGCGAGAGCGACGACCGCCACCAGTCGGCGTACCAGCGGTCGACGTGCGGCGACCAGCAGCGCCGCGGTCAGCCCGGCCAACAGCAGGGCACCCCACGCGCCGCCCGGCCAGGGCAGGGTGCCGGCGGGGAGGCGGGCGCCGTGGCGGGCGAGGACGACGAGCCACCAGGCCGGCCAGCTGGCCAGCCACGCGACGAACCCGGCGCCGGCCGGCCAGACCGGTGACAGCACGGCAGCCGTCACGCCCAGCACCGTGGCCGGAGCGATGGCCGGCACCGCCAGCAGGTTGGCCGGCACCGCCACCAGGCTGACCGTGCCGGAGATGCCGGCGACGACCGGCCCGCAGGCCACTTGGGCGGCCGCCGGCACCGCCAACGCCTCGGCCAGCCCGGCCGGGACACCTCGGCGGCGCAGCCCGTCCCGCCAGCGCGGCGCGAGCAGCAGCAGACCCCCGGTGGCCAGCACCGACAGCGCGAACCCGGCGTCGCCGGCCAACTCGGGGTCGGCCAGCACCAGTACCGTGACGGCGGCGGCCAGTGCGGGCAGTGCGGCCCGGGGCCGACCGGCGGCCAGCGCGACGAGCCCGATCGCCCCCATCGTGGCGGCCCGGACGACGCTCGGCGACGGGCGGACCAGGATGACGAAACCCACGAGCGCCACCGCGCAGACCAGGCCGGCGAGCCACGGGCCGGCGCGCGCCCAGCGGGCCACCAACAGCACCGCGCCCAACACGATCGCGACGTTGCTGCCCGAGACGGCATTGAGGTGTGTCATTCCGGTCGCCCGGAAGTCCTCCTCGACGGCGGGTGGCAGGCGGCTGATGTCCCCCACGACCAGCCCTGGCAGCAGGCCACCCGGGTCGTCGGGGAGGGGCGCGCAGGCCCGCTGCAGGCCGGCTCGCAGCGTGCCGGCGGCGCGCTGCGCCCAGGACGGCGCACCGTGACGCTCGGGGGGACCTGTGACGCCGAGCACCGCCGCGGTGAGATCGCCGCCGCGCGGAACACCGAGGCGACCCTCGGCGGTCACGCGCTGCCCGGGCAGCAGACCTCGCCAGCCCGGGTCGGTGGCCAGGACCAGCAGTCGCGCCGATGTGTGGACCCGCTGGCCGTTCGGCCCGGTCAGCCGTTTCAGCTCACTCGACACCAGCAGCATGCCGGGACGGCCGGCGGATCGGATCGGGCGTGGATCATCCCGGACGACCAGCTCGGCGGTGACCGGAGCACGCTCCTCGGCCAGGACGCGGATCGGCGGCGCGTCCCGGACGGCCAGGCGGCCGGCGGTCGCCGCCGCGCCACAGAGCACGCCGAGGCCGACCGCGACGACGATCCAGCCGTGCCGACGGGCGGAAGCCCCGGGGTGACCGAGTCGGCCGAGCAGGTGCAGGGCGCTCAACGCCGACAGCACGGCCGCTGTCCCGCCCACCAGCAGGAGCGGGCGGACGCCGACGTGCAGGCCGGTGAGCGCGGTGAGCCAGGCGGCCACGGCCAGCCCGGCGAGCCGAAGATCGGGCGGCGGGGCCCCGCGTGGGGCAGCCCCGCGTGGGGCAGTGGCGGCGCGACGCGACGGTGCCGGGTGACCGCCGCTCACACCGTCACCAGGTCCTTGAGCTGCTCATAGCGCGCGTCACCGATCCCGTCGACCTGGCGCAGGTCACCGACGCCCTTGAACCCGCCGTGCTGATCCCGGTAGGCGAGGATCCGTTGGGCGAGCACCGGTCCCACCCCCGGCAGCGCGTCGAGCTGGGCCAGCGTCGCGGTGTTGAGGTTCAGCGGACCGCCGGCGGCCGGTGCTCCGCCGGCCGCCGGATCGGCCCCACCGCCCGGTGCCGGTGGTGGCGTCCCCCCGACCACGATCAACTCGCCGTCGGTGACCTTGCGGGCGGGGTTGAGCAGCGCCACGTCGACCCCGGGCAGCGGGCCGCCTGCCGCCTGCACGGCGTCGGCGAGCCGGGCCCCGGCCGACAGGCGCACCAACCCGGGCCTGCGGACCTTGCCCGCGACCGCCACCACCAGCTCGCCGGCCGCCGAGGCGCTCCCCTGCTCCGCCGCGACGGCCGGGGCCGCCTCGGCGGTCGACGGGGCGACCGGTTCCGCGTGCGGCCGGGACCGCCAGGCCCAACCGGCGGCGGCCAGCACCACCACGAGGGCGACGACCGCCAGCGCCCGTACGCCGCGCCGCCCGGGATCGAACGCCCCGGGGCCCGGCAGCCGTGCCGCACCGCCGTCGTCGGGTTCGGGGGGCACGTCCGCCGGGTTGGCCAGCGGCGCACCGGCCCGCGGTGACGGCGAGAGCGCCTCCCCGAACGGCCCGCCGCCACCCGCCCGGGACGTCAACCGGCGCAGACGCTGGCGTACCTCTGTCTCCTCGTCCTGCGACACACCGCGACGCTAGGACGACGGGCGGAACGGCGGGGCGCTGCGACCTCGGCCTGTGGACAACCGGCGCCACTGTGGACAACGCCCTGATCATGTCCGGATCTGCTATCGGCAACCCGGGGCAACGACAGGTCGCGGCGCACCGGGGCCGGGCGCGAGAGGTAGCGCGGGTGCATGGACAACCATTAATGTGAGAGGTGTGACGTGTTACGTCACGGTGAACCAGCGCCCAGCGGATCGATCCGTACCGCGCCCACCCACCGGAAACCCCTCCGTTGACGTCCGTGGGCTCCCCGACCGCCTGGCCGCCACCCGTCCCCACCACCCCACCAGCAGTGAAGAGGAATCCATGGACGTCAAGAGAAGGCTGAGCCGTTTGCTGGCCGCCGCGGGGACCCTGGTGGTCCTCGCCGCCGGCGCCGGCGCCTACGTGGTTTCGGAGACGCCCGGCGTCGCCCGTGCCGCCGGGACCGGCCCGTGCGACATCTACGCCGCCGGCGGCACACCGTGCGTGGCCGCGCACAGCACCACCCGGGCCCTGTACGGCGCGTACAACGGCCCGCTCTACCAGGTCCGCCGCTCGTCGGACAACACCACGCGCGACGTTGGCGTACTCGCTGCCGGCGGCGTCGCCAACGCCGCGACGCAGGACACGTTCTGCGCCAACACGAACTGCGTGATCACGGTCATCTACGACCAGTCCGGCCGCAACAACCGCCTCACCCAGGCGCCTCCGGGCGGCTTCAAGGGTCCCGCCGCCGGCGGGTACGACAATCTCGCCGACGCGAAGGCGGCACCTGTCACCATCGGCGGCCAGAAGGCGTACGGCGTCTACATCGCCCCCGGCACCGGCTACCGCAACAACAACACCAACGGGGTCGCGACAGGCGACCAGCCCGAGGGCATCTACGCCGTCGTCGACGGCACGCACTACAACCAGTGGTGCTGCTTCGACTACGGCAACGCGCAGACGAACGTCCTGGCCGACGAACGCGCCATCATGGAGACGGTCTACTTCGGCGCGAACAAGCAGTGGGGCTACGGGGCAGGGGCCGGCCCCTGGATCATGGCCGACCTGGAGTGGGGGCTGTTCTCCGGCGTGAACGCCGGCTACAACAACATCGCGCCCATCAACCACCGCTTCGTGACCGCCATGGTCAAGGGCGAGCCGAACCACTGGGCGATCCGGGGTGGGAACGCGCAGTCGGGCGGTCTCACGACCTACTTCGACGGTCGACGCCCCAACGGCTACAACCCCATGAAGAAGGAGGGGGCGATCCTGCTCGGTATCGGTGGCGACAACAGCATCACCGGCCGCGGCACCTTCTTCGAGGGTGTGTTGACGTCCGGCTACCCGTCGGCGGCCACCGACGACGCCGTCCAGGCCAACATCGCCGCTGCCGCCTACACCCCCGCCGGCGGCAGCAGCAACCCCCAGCAGAACGTCCAGGTCGTGGGCGCCCAGTCCGGCCGCTGCGTCGACGTCCCCAACGGCACGACCACCAACGGCACCCAGGTGCAACTGTGGGACTGCATCAGCAACAGCGCCGCCCAACGCTGGACCTACACCGCCGGAAAGCAGATCCAGGTGTACGGCAACAAGTGCCTCGACGCCAACGGCCAGGGCACCACCAACGGCACCCAGGTCATCATCTGGGACTGCAACGGCCAGGCGAACCAGCAGTGGAACATCAACTCCAACGGCTCCATCAGCGGCGTCCAGTCGGGGCTCTGCCTCGACGCCAACGCCGCCGGCACCGCCAACGGCACGAAGGTCATCCTCTGGGCCTGCAACGGGCAGCAGAACCAGCAGTGGGCCCTGCGTAGCTGATCACGCAGCCGGGCGTGCTGCCTCGGCGTCAGCACCACGACGCGGAGGCAGCACGCTCGCGCCGAACCAACCGGCCAACCGGCCAACCGAGCAACCGAGCAACCGAGCAACCGACGAGCAGCGGATCAGCGGGCCTCCGGGTCGAGTCCGAGCACCGCTCGTCCGCCGTCGACCGGCAGCGTCACCCCGTTGACGAAGCTGGCGGCCGGTGACAGCAGGTACGCGACCGCCTCCGCCACCTCCTCCGCACGCCCGATCCGGCCCACGGGATGCAGCCGGGTCAGCTCGGCGTCGATCCACTGGGCCTGGGACGGCTCCTGCGCGGCGAGGAACTCGGCGTGCCGCTCGGTGGCGATCGAGCCGAGCGCGACGGCGTTGGCGCGGATGCCGTGCCGCCCGTACTCGACGGCCAGCGCCCGGGTCAGACCCTCCACGGCGGCCTTCGCCGTGGCGTACGGCAGGGCGCCCGACACCGGTCGGCGGGCCTGGTGCGACGAGACGTTCACGATGGCCCCGCCCGTGCCGTGCGCCAGGAACCGGCGGACCGCCACCGCCGCGCCCACCACGGCCGGGCGCAGGTTCAGCCCGATCAGGTCCAGGACGGTGTCGGCCGAGGCCGAGTGCAACGCCGCGTCCCGGAAGACCGCCGCGTTGTTCACCCAGCCGGTGAGTCGGGCGGCGCGCTCCGCCACCTCTGCGGCGTGCTCGGCCACCCGCTCGTCACCGGCGTCGCCGACCACCGACAGCAGGCGGTCGGCTGCCGGATGTCCGGCCAGCCAGTCCACCGCCTCGGCGTCGCGCTCCACGACGACGACTGTGACGCCTGTCGTCACCAGCCGTTGCACCACGGCCCGGCCGACGCCGCGGCCGCCCCCGGTCACCACGCAGGCGGTGGCCACCGGCTCAACCCTCCGACCGGCGGTGTACGACCACGCACGCCAGCCCCGGCCCGGCGTGCGCGGCGACCACCGCGCCGGCCTCGGAGACGTACGTGTCGCGTAGCCGGGCACCGAGCCGCTCGGTGAGCGCGGCGAGCAGCGCCTCGGCGCGCTGCGGCGCGGCCAGGTGGTGTACGCCGAGGTCCACGTCGTCGTCGCCGGCGGCCTCGACGGCCAGGTCGACGAGACGGGCCACTCCCCGGCTGGCGGTACGCACCTTCTCGCGCAGCACGATCGCACCGTCCGGCATGTGCATGATCGGTTTCACCGACAGTGCGGTGCCGAGCAGCGCTTCGGCCGCGTTGATCCGGCCACCCCGGCGGAGGAACTCCAACGTGTCGACGTAGAACCAGACGCTGGTCCGGGCGACGGCGGCGAGCGCCGCGTCGCGTACACCCGTGAGGTCTGCCCCGGCCTCGGCGGCCGTGGCGGCCGCGATGGCCGGGAAGCCGAGTCCCATGCCGGCGGAGCGGCTGTCGACGACCTCGACGCGACCGTCGAGGTCGGCGGCGGCCAGCCGGGCCGCCTCGACGGTGCCGGACAGGCCGGAGGACAGGTGCACCGAGACGATGCCGTCGGCGCCCTCGTCGAGGAGGCGGCGGTACGTCCGGGCGAACTGCTCGGGCGCCGGGCGGGAGGTGGTCGCCGTGACCCGGCGGGCGCTCAGTGCCCGGGTGGCGTCGGCGGGCTGGGTCTCCACCCCTTCCAGCCCTTCCGCGCCGTTGAGCACGACGGTCAGCGGAATCACCGTCAGCCGGTGCGCGTGCGACAGCTCGGGCGGAAGGTAGGCGGTGGAATCGATGACGACCGCGACGGGCATGCCCGGCACGCTAGCCGATCGAGGCCCCGAACGCCGAAGCGCGAACCCTCAGATCGCGTCGACGGCGACCGGCGCGCTGATCAGGCCGACATTGTGGGCCCGCAGCTGCCAACCTCGGACGTCCTGGGGACGGCCGACGGCCGGCGCGCTGGGTGCGCGCCGCAACTCGGTCCAGTGGCAGTTGGCCAGGGAGCCGACGCTGCGCAGCACGCCCGAGTCCCAGCCGAGCAGGTGACCGATGCCCTGCCGGGAGCCGCCACCGTGGGTGGCGATGACCACCGTGCCGTCGGGGGCCGCGTCGGCCGCTTCCCGCAGGGCTGCGGCGACACGTTCACCGAGATCGTGTAGCGGTTCCAGATCGGCGCCCGGGTCGGGGTCGCCGGCTCGCCAGCGGGCGTACTCGGCGGGGAAACGCTCGGCGACCTCGGTGAGGTGCAGGCCCTGCCACTTGCCGAAGTGCCGCTCGCGTAGCCGGGCGTCGGTGCGGACCGGCAGCCCGGTCAGCGCGGCCAACGCCGCAGCGGTCTCCGCGGCGCGGCTCAGGTCGCTGGACACGATGGCGTCGGGATGCAGCGCCGCGAGCAGCGGCGCGGCGGCGCGGGCCTGGTCGCGGCCCCGCTCGTTGAGGGGTACGTCGGTCTGCCCCTGGACGCGGTTGGCGGCGTTCCAGTCGGTGTTGCCGTGCCGCCAGACGATCAGCCGGGTCATTCGGCGGCGGCGGTCCCGCCGGCGTCGGCCTCGACCAGGTCGCGGTCGACGAACGGGATGGTGGGGCAGTCCTTCCAGAGGCGGTCGAGCCCGTAGAACTCGCGCTCCTCGGTGTGCTGGACGTGCACCACGATGTCGACGTAGTCGAGCAGCACCCAGCGGCCGCCCCGCTCACCCTCGCGCCGGATCGGCTTGGCCTTCTCCGGAAGCTCCAGCAGGCGCTCCTCGATGGCGTCGACGATGGCGAGCACCTGACGCTCGTTGGGGGCGGCGGCGAGCAGGAACGCGTCGGTGATGGCGAGCTGGTCGCCGACGTCGATGATCGAGATGTCCTGCGCCTTCTTGTCGGCGGCGGCCTGGGCGGCAGCGATAGCCAGCTCGTGAGCGCGTTCGGAAACTGTCACCGTTCTCCTTCGATCAACCTGCGATGCTCCAAGCGTCTCACACCCGGCGAGGTCCCGACCCGTCAGTTCTGGTCGGTTAGGGGCACGAAACGGTGCATACCGGGCGGGATCAGGACTGATAGAGGCTCCGCTTGGCGATGTACTGCACCACACCGTCGGGCACCAGATACCAGACCGGCTCGCCCCGGGCCACGCGGGCGCGGCAGTCGGTCGACGAGATGGACATCGCGGGCACCTGGATCAGGCTGACCGTGTCCGCCGGTAGGTGCTTGTCGGTCAGCGGGAAGCCGGGCCGGGTCACCCCGATGAAGTGGGCCAGCTCGAAGATCTCGTCCAGGTCCTTCCAGGACAGGATGCGTTGCAGCGCGTCCGCGCCGGTGATGAAGAACAGCTGCACCTTGGGGCCGTACTCGGCCTGGAGGTCGCGCAGGGTGTCGACGGTGTAGGTCGGCCCGCTGCGGTCGATGTCGACGCGGCTGACCTGGAACCGGGGGTTGGAGGCGGTGGCGATGACCGTCATGAGGTACCGGTCCTCGG
Organism: Micromonospora sp. NPDC049275; assembly: GCF_043197115.1. Lineage (NCBI taxonomy): Bacteria > Bacillati > Actinomycetota > Actinomycetes > Micromonosporales > Micromonosporaceae > Micromonospora > Micromonospora sp. NPDC049275. The sequence continues at coordinate 43,680 of NZ_JBICSN010000023.1, read as the reverse complement.
CGGGGCTGACCGGCTCGTCAGCCTTCTGCCAGGGCTGGCCGGTCGGGACGAAGACCACCTCGTCCAGGCCGAACCGGTCCGCCACCTCGCTGGCCGCGACGAGGTGCCCGTGGTGGATCGGGTCGAAGGTGCCGCCCATGATCCCGATCCGCCGGATATCTTCCTCCACCCCGTGATCGTAGGCCGGGCGTCCGGGGCGGCCATCCCGGCCCGGCAACGGGCGAGGCCGGCCCGGCACGCGCTGATCGACTCGCTTCCCGCGGTGATCGAATCGGCTTGCTGGAAATCGGTGGGTCGCACCGGCCCGGAATCCGCAACTTCATGGAACGCGAGTCGATCACTTGCAGGCGGACCCGGTGCGCGTATACTCGTTTACGAGTAATCGTTCACGAGCAAGGGAGGCAGGTCATGCCGAAGCGGCGCAAGGTCGGCAACCTGCTGGCACTGGCCGTGCTGTCCGCCCTGGTCCAGCGGCCGATGCACCCGTACGAGATGGCCACCACACTGCGCGCCTGGGGCAAGGACCAGGACATGGAGTTCAAGTGGGGCTCCTTCTACACAGTCATCGGCAATATGGACAAACACGGCATGATCGAGGCGGTCGAGAGCCTGCGCGAGGGACGACGCCCGGAACGCACCGTCTACCGGATCACCGATGCCGGGCGGGCGGAGCTTGTCGACTGGGCGCGCGAGCTGGTCTCCACCCCGATGCCGGAGCATCCCCGCTTCCGGGCCGGTCTGTCCGTGCTCGCCGCCCTGCACCCGGACGAGGCCATCGACCTGCTGCGGCAGAGGCTGGACCGGCTGGACGACGCGCTTCGCCGGGACCGCGAGACGCTCGACACCCACCTGTCGGAGATCCCCCGGCTGTTCCTGGTGGAGTCGGAGTACGACCTGGCCATGCGAGCCGCCGAGGCGACCTGGCTGCGGGCCCTGCTCGCCGAGCTGACCTCGGGCACTTACCCGGGGCTGGACATGTGGCGGGCCTTCCACGAGACCGGCGAGATACCGGCCGAGCTGATCGAGCTGGCAGAGAGGACCAGCAGCGCCCCGGACACCACCGACTGAGAAAGACAGCTCCGGCGGGGTGCGCCAACACCCCGCCGGAGCCCTACCTCGAACCGACACCTGAGCAGGCACCCGGCCCGAAGCGGCAACCACGAGGATAACCGGGTTCCCTCCCAGGTCGGTTCGCGCGCACGCACCGACGACACCCAGGGAGAGAGCATGACCACGGTACGAACCGCGATCGTCATCGGCGGCGGCATCGCCGGCCCGGTGACGGCACTCGCACTGCACCGCGCCGGCATCACCGCCACCGTCCACGAGGCGTACCCGGCCACCGCCAGTGGGGTGGGCGGCATCGGCGGCACCCTCGCGCTCGCGCCCAACGGCGTGGCGGCCCTGCGGGCGGTCGGCGCCGACGAGGCGGTGACGGCGACCGCCACCCCGATCCACAGCAGTGTCATGGCCGTCGGCCGTCGACGCATCGACCTGCCCACGCTGGCCGGGGTGCCGCCGCTGCGGGTGGTGCACCGGGCCCACCTGCACCGCGTGCTGCACGACCGGGCGGTCGCCGAGGGCGTCGCCTTCGCGTACGGCAAGCGGCTGGTGGCCGTCGAGCAGACCGACAGCGGCGTGACCGCCCGCTTCGAGGACGGCAGCACGGCCACCGCCGACGTCCTGGTCGGCGCGGACGGGATCCGGTCGACGGTCCGTGGCCTCATCGACCCGGCCGCGCCCGGCCCCCGGTTCACCGGGCTGCTCAGTTTCGAGGCGGTGGCCCGGCACGACGTGGGTGTCGCGCCGGGAACGATGACGTTCGCGTTCGGGCGACGTGGCTACTACCTGTACTGGCCGGAGCCCGGCGGCGGCACCCGCTGGGGCGCCAACCTGCCGCAGCAGCGACCCATGAGTCTCGTCGAGGCCCGCGCGGTGCCGGCGGACCAGTGGCTGGACACGCTGCGCACCAGCTACGGCGACGACGACCCGGGGCGCGAGCTGATGGCCACCAGCGCCGCCGACGAACTTCAGGTGGTCGGCTCGTTGCAGATCATGCCGCCGGTGCCGCACTGGTACCGGGGGCGGATGGTGCTGGTCGGCGACGCGGCACACGCGCCGTCGAACAGCTCCGGGCAGGGCGCCTCGCTCGCCATCGAGAGTGGCGTGCAGCTCGCCCGCTGCCTGCGGGACCTGCCCGACGTGGCGTCGGCGTTCGACGCGTACGTGCGGCTGCGCCGCAACCGGGTCGAGAAGGTCGCCGCCCGCGCGGCGCGGATCAACCACGCCAAGGCGCCGGGGCCGGTGGCCCGCACGCTGATGCCGCTGCTGATGCCGCTGCTGATGCGGACGGCGATGGACCCGGAGCGGACCATCGCCCACGAGCAGCGCTACGTCATCGACTTCGACGCGCCGGTGACGGCGGAGCCCGCGCTGGGCTGAACGCCTGGCGCGGGGTGGCCGTCACGCCACCCCGCGCCCGCCTCGGCTCAGGCCGCCGCGGCGGCCACCGCCGTCCGGGCGACGAGCGCGCGCCGCAGGTCGTCGTCCGCGTCGGTGACCACCCGGCGCAGGCCCGGGGTCAGGTCGTCGCGGGCCAGCAGCGCCGCGGCCGCCTCCCGCGTCGGCTGCGCCACGGCGTAGTGGGGAAACGCCAGCTTGGCCACCCGGTCGGCCGTCCATGCGGTACGCCGACGCGCGGCAGCCGGCATCTCGGTGAAGTACCGCTCGACGTACGGGGCGGTCAGTTCGCCCTGCTCGGGCTGCCAGAACCCCTCGGCCGTCGCCTCCAGCAGCCGGTTGGACAGTTCGGTGTCGCGCACGATGATCTCCCAGGCCGCCTGCTTCGCGGCCGGGTCGGGCACGGCGGCCCGGCAGCGGGCGGCCCGTTCCGCGCCCGTGGAGCTGACGTCGGCGGCCGCCTCGGCGGCGATCTCGGCCTCGCCTGCCGCGCCCAGCACCACGAGCCGGCGCAGCACCGCCCACCGCAGCTCGGCGTCGACCTTCAACCCGGCCGGCACGTCCCGGCCGGCGAGCCAACCGACGAGCAGGTCCGTGTCGGTGGTCGCGGCGATCCAGCCGCGCGCGGCGGCGAGCTGCAACGACTCCCCCGCCGTGGCGCCGTCCAGCAGCTGCCGGCAGGCCAGGGCGATCCGGGCCAGCGCCGCCGACCGGGCCAGCGGGTCGAGATAGCGGTCCACCAGGGACCGGCTGAGGGTCAGCACGTCCTCCGCGATGATCACCTCGGTCTCGGCGGGCAGCGCCGCGACCATCAGGTCGACCAGGCCGCCGACCGGCCGCTCGCCGTCGGTCACCGCGTCCAGTGCCTCGCTCCAGAGCACCGCCCGGGTCAGCGGGTCGGTCAGGCTCGGCAGAACCAGCGCGACGGCGTCCGCCGACGCCTCATCGAGGCGCACCTTGGCGAAGGTCAGGTCACCGTCGTTGAGCAGCAGCAACCGGGCCGCCGCCTCGCCTGTCAACTCGCCGAGCACGGTCCGACCGCCGTCGACGGCCGGGTCGAGATCCACCTCGGCACGCCGCACGGTGCCGTCCGCCGCGTACCGGCCCACGCCGATCCGGTGCGGACGCAGCACCGGATGCGACTCGGGCGCGGTCTGCACCACTGCGACCTCGGTGTAGCGGCCGTCGGCGTCGACGGCGACCTCGGCGCGCAGCGTGTTCACCTGCGGCCGACGCAGCCACAGGTCGGCCCAACCGGACAGGTCCCGGCCGCTGGCCGCGCTCAGGCTGGCCAGCAGGTCGGCGAGGGTGGCGTTGCTGAAGCGATGCGCGGCGAAGTGCGCGTTCAGCCCGGCGAGGAACGCCTCGTCGCCGAGCCACGCCACGAGCTGCCGCAAGACTGAGGCACCCTTGGCGTACGAGATGCCGTCGAAGTTGAGCAGGCCCTCGTCGGCGTCGGCCACCTCCTCGGGGGCCACCGGGTGGGTGGAGGGGCGCTGGTCGGCGGCGTACCCCCAGGCCTTGCGACGCATGGCGAACGTCGTCCACGACTGGTCGAAGCGTGTCGCCTCGGCGGTGACCCGGGTGCCCAGGTACTCGGCGAAGGACTCGTTGAGCCACAGGTCGTCCCACCAGCGCATGGTGACCAGGTCGCCGAACCACATGTGGGCCATCTCGTGGGCGATCGTGGTGGCCCGCAGCTCACGCTGGGTGTCGGTGACCGCCGAGCGGAACACGTAGTCGTCGCGGAAGGTGACGATGCCCGGATTTTCCATCGCGCCGGCGTTGAACTCGGGGACGAACGCCTGGTCGTACTTGCCGAACGGGTAGCGCTCGGTGAAGAGCTTGTGGAACCGGTCCAGGCACTGCCGGGTGACGGTGAAGATCTCCTCGGCGTCGGCGTCCAGGTGCTCGGCGAGCGACAGTCGACAGTAGAGGCCCAGCGGAACGCCGTCGTGCTCGGCCCGCAACACGTGGTACGGACCGGCGATCAGCGAGAAGAAGTACGTCGAAAGCGGCGCGCTCGGGGCGAACTCCCAGCGCCCCGGGGCCGGGTTGGCGGCCACCTCGGCGTTGCTGGAGACCGTCCACTGCGGCGGCGCGGTGACTGAGAGGGTGAACGACGCCTTGAGGTCGGGCTGGTCGAACGCGGCGAAGATGCGCTGCACGTTGTCGAGGAACGTCACCGCGTAGAGGTAGGTCTCGCCGTCGGCCGGGTCGACGAAGCGGTGCATCCCCTCCCCGGCGTTGGAATACGCCATCTCCGCCTCCACGAACAGGGTGTTCGTCGCGGCGAGATCGGCCAACGGCAGCCGGTTGTCGGTCAACGAGCCGGGGTCGAGGTCACGGTCGTTGAGGCGTACCGCCAGGAGGTTGGCGGGCTTGACCTCGGCGAAGGTCGCGGTGCCGGGCGTCGCCCGGAACCGGATCTCGACGCGGGACCGGAACACGTCCCCGTCGCCGGTCAGGTCGAGGTCCACCTGATAGGACTCGACAGTAATCGCCGCGCCACGCGCGGTCGCCTCTACACGGGTCAGGCTCGGCATCCGCTTATCCTGCCCGATGGGGATCGGCACGCGGTCCCCAGACGGCCCCGGCACTGGAGGAAAGAACCATGGCGCAGCACCCCAAGGGCGACTTCGACCTCTCCCGGGCGGTCTGGCAACGGGCCGAGGGGGACACCTCGGAGAGCGCCGTCGAGGTCGCGTTCGTCGACGATCTGATCGGGATGCGCAACTCCGCCGAGCCGGACGGCCCGGTGCTCGTCTTCACCCAGGCCGAGTGGGACGCGTTCGTCGCCGGCGCACAGGACGGCGAGTTCGACCTGGACTGATCGCGCGGCGGTCGCGGGTGGCGAGGAACGACTGCCGCCCGCGACGCCAGGTCAGGCATCACCGTCGCCCCAGCCGAGACCACCGGGCCCCGGCGCGTGGTGGAAGCCGGGATGCTCGGCGACGTCGACGCAACGCTCCCCGTCCGGGCCGACGGCACCACAGAACAGTCGCTCGGCCCGGTGCCAGGCGTCGGCCGGTGACAGGGCCGCCGCACCGAGGGCCACCTCCGGGCGGAGCAGGCTCAGCGCCTCGGCGTACGCCACCGCCTGCTCGCGGGCGTCGGCCGCGCCAGGCGCGGTGAAGCCCAGGTGCACGGTGAAGAACCGGCGCGGCCTCGGCGGCCGACCGGGCGGGCCGATCAGTGGCCGGGCACGATCCGCGCCCGTCGCCCCTACCGCCCGCCGTTGCCGCCAGCGCGGCGACCTGTTGTCGTGCATTCGCCCTCCCCGTGGTCGTGGCCCACCGGGGCCGCACCGGCCGACCGGTGATGCCGGCTCATGGCGGCCCCACCAGCAAGCCAACCAGGTTTCGCCGCCCGTGGGAGGGGCCAGCCGACGCGCTGTCGGCGCGGGGATTCAGCGGCGGCGACACGGGTAGATGCAGCGGGACGACGACGCCGGCCACCACCCGCACCCGAGGAGGCCCGATGGCGACCATGCCTGCCGACCGCACGCCGGACAGCACCCTCGCCCTGCTCCGGGCCGGCTACCGGTTCATCGGTGAGCGGTGCGACAGGTACGGCAGCGATGTCTTCCAGACCCGGATCCTGCTCGCGCCGACCATCTGCCTGCGGGGCCGGCCGGCGGCGATGCTCTTCTACGACAACGAGCGCTTCCAGCGGGACGCCGCCATGCCCCTGCGGGTCCAGCGGACGCTCACCGGCCGCGGTGGTGTGCAGGGGCTGGACGGATCGGAGCACCTCCGCCGCAAGGCCATGTTCATGTCGATCATGACGCCGACGGCCATCCAGCGCCTCGGACAGCTCTTCGACGACGAGTGGCGGGCGCGGATCCCCGCGTGGGAGGCGGCCGGGTCGCTGCCGCTCTACGACGAGCTGGGCCGGCTGCTGACCCGGGTGGTCTGCGCCTGGGCCGGGGTGCCGCTGGCCGAGTCGCAGGTCGACCGCCGCGCCGTCGACCTGCACGCCATGATCGAAGGTCCGGCTGTCGTCGGCTCACGGCACTGGCGGGGTCTCTTCGCCCGCCGTCGCGCCGAGCGCTGGATCGGCGACCTCGTCGAACGCGCCCGGACCGGCATCCACCCGGCGCCGGCCGGCAGCCCGCTGGAGATCGTGTCCGAGCACCGCGACGCGCGCGGGGCTCTGCTCCCCCGCCGGATCGCCGCAGTCGAACTGCTCAACCTGCTGCGCCCGGTGGTCGCCGTGGACCGGTACATCGTCTTCGCCGCGCTCGCCCTGCGCGACCATCCCGGCTGGCGACAGCGGGTCCACGGCGACGGCGAGGCCACCGAGCAGTTCGTCCAGGAGGTACGTCGCTACTACCCGTTCTTCCCGATGGCCGCCGCCCGGGTCCGACGCTCGTTCGACTGGGAGGGCCACCACTTCCCGCGCGGACGGCGGGTGCTGCTCGACCTGTACGGCACCAACCACCATCCGGCGCTCTGGCCCGAGCCGGAGCTGTTCCGCCCCGAGCGGTTCGCCGGCCGCCACGTCGACCCGTTCGAGCTGATCCCGCAGGGCGGCGGCGACCACACCACCGGGCACCGCTGCGCCGGCGAGTGGATCACCGTCGACCTGATGAAGCGGGCGGTCACCAACCTGACCGGCGGCATGCGCTACGACGTTCCGCCGCAGGACCTGACCCTGGACCTGCGGCGGATGCCCGCGCTGCCGCCCAGCGGCCTGACCCTCACCAACATCCGCCGCGCCTGACCCCGTCCCGTCGGTGTCGGGAGGCGCCGACGGGACGGGGTGCGCGACGTTCAGGGGTGCAGGACGCTGCGCAGACAGCCGTCCTGCTTCTTCTCGAACAGCTCGTAGCCTCGGGCACCCTGTTCCAGGGGGATCGGGTGGGTGGCCAGGTAGCCGGGGTCGATCTCACCAGCGGCCAGCCGGTCGAGAAGCATGGGGATGTAGCGCTGCGCGTGCATCTGCCCCATCCGCAGCACCAGGGCCTTGTTCATGGCCGCGCCGAGCGGGAACTTGTCGATCAGGCCGGCGTACACGCCGACGATGCTCACCGTGCCGCCCTTGCGGCAGGCCATGATCGCCTGCCGGACCGAGGTGGGCCGGTCGGTCTGCAACCGCGCCGACTGCTTCACCCGGTCGTACGCGTAGGTCGGCCCGACGTCGTGCGACTCCATCCCGACCGCCTCGATGCAGGCGTCCGGCCCGCGTCCACCGGTCAGCTCGCGCAGCGCCTCCAGCACGTCGGTGTCGGCGTAGTTGATCGTCTCGACGCCGACCCGCTCCGCCGCCGTGGCCAGCCGGTCCGGGAACCGGTCGATCATGATGACCCGCTCGGCGCCGAGGAGTTGCGCCGAGCGGGCCGCCATCTGCCCGACGCCACCGGCGCCCCACACGGCCACCACCTCCCCGCCGGTGAGCCCGCAGAAGTCCGCCGCCATCCACCCGGTGGGCATCGCGTCGGAGGCGAACACCACCGAGTCGTCCGGCACCCCCTCGGGTACGCCGAACGCGCCGACGTCGCCGAACGGCACCCGGATGTACTCGGCGTGCGAACCGGCATAGCCACCCGCCGCGTGCGAGTAGCCCAGGATGCCGGCCGGCGAGTGCCCCCACAGCTTCTCCGTGAACACCGGCTGCGGGTTGGAGTTGTCACAGAGCGAGTACTGCTCGGTCCGGCAGTACCAGCAGCCACCGCAGGCGACCACCGACCCGACCACCACCCGGTCGCCGACCCGGTGCTGCCGTACGCCCGGCCCGACCTCCACCACCTCGCCCATGAACTCGTGGCCGAGGATGTCCCCCTCCCGCATCGCCGGCAGGTACCCGTTGATCAGGTGCAGGTCCGAACCGCAGACGCTGCTGGCCCGTACCCGCACGATGAGGTCTCCCTCGGCGCGGATCGTCGGGTCCGGCACGTCCCGGACGGCCAGCTTGCCGACGCCTTCCCAGCAGAGCGCCCTCACGCCCGTCCTCCCGTCATCAGCTTCTCCCGCATCCGGTCGGTCGCCCGTTCCTGGGCCGGACTGCGGCCGGACGGGTCACGCCGGGTGTCGACCACCTGGCCGCACTCGACGAGCGCCTTCACCCGGCGCAGCGTGTCCCGCAACGCCAGGTCCGGCTCGTCGCCGCCGACCAGCCCGAACAGCCGGCGTACGGGCCCCGAGCGGTAGCGCAGCTCGGCGCGGATCTCGGTGCCCCGGCCCTTTGGCGCGTCGGTCAACTCGATCCGTCCCTCCTGCGGCGTCGACGTGTCCTCGACCCGCCAGCGCAGCGCACCCGGCTCGTCGACGGTGATCTCCGCCCGCCACTCGGTGCCACGACCGGCGGGATCACGTGCCACACAGCGCCAGCGACGCTCGTCGAGCTGGTCCAGGGTCGCCCATTCGCCGAGGGCGCGGTCCAGCCGCTCGCGATCGGTCCAGAAACCGATCACCGCGTCCCGGGGCCGGTCCACGGTCACCGCGCGGCGCACCACGTACCAGCCGTCCTGCCGGTCGGGCTGGTGTCGACGCCGACGGCGCGCGACCACCCGTCCGACGCCGACGGCGGTCGCCGCGCCGACACCGAGCAGCGCCCACCTCGTTCCGTTGTTGGTCATGTTCGTCTCCTTCACCCGTCGTGCGGGGATGGACTGCCGTACCGGCACCGCTACCCCCGGTCCGGCGGCCGAAACGACATCCCGGTTTGGATCGCGCCAGGGCGGGCACGTGCAGCGGGCGGCCCGCCCACCGCCGGGCGCGGACCGCCTGCCCAGGAGGCGCCGATGCCCTCGAAGGCCACCGGTGACGCCGCCCGGCGAGCCGGGCACGGCCACACCGGCACGCCGCCGACCACCCTGCCGATGACGTACGTGCTGCCGCTGCGCTGGCACACCGACGCCGGTCTGGACGAGCTGACCGGCTACCTGCGCTGGCTAAGCGGCCTCGTCGAGGTGCTCGTCGTCGACGGGTCGCCTCCGGAGCTCTTCGCCCGGCACGTGGCGGCATGGCGAGGGCTGGTCCGGCACCTTCCGCCCGACCCCGCCGGGCGGGGGATCAACGGCAAGGTGGTCGGGGTGCACACCGGCCTCGACGCGGCATGCCACGAACACGTGGTCATCGCCGACGACGACGTCCGGTACGACGAGGCCGGGCTGCGCGCCGCGCACCGACTGCTGGGCCGGGTCGACCTGGTCCGGCCGCAGAACTACTTCGACCCGCTGCCCTGGCACGCCTGGTGGGACACCGGGCGGACGCTGCTCAACCGGGCGCTCGGAAACGACTACCCCGGCACCCTCGCGGTACGCCGCAGCACGTTCCTCGCCATGGGCGGGTACGCCTCCGACGTGCTCTTCGAGAACCTGGAGCTGATCCGCACCGTGCGCGCGTACGGCGGGGTGGAGGTCGCGCCGCCCTGGCTGTACGTACGCCGGCTGCCGCCGGACGCGGCGCACTTCCGTGGCCAACGGGTCCGCCAGGCGTACGACGATCTGGCCCAGCCGGCCCGCCTGCTGACCGCGCTCGCGGTCCTGCCGGCGCTTGCCGCGGCTGTCGCGTCCCGCCGGCCCCGGCTGCTGCTCGGCACGGCGGCCGCTGTCGTCGCCGTGGCCGAGATGGGCCGCCGCCGCGCGGACGGCGGGATCGTCTACCCACCGAGCACCTCGCTGGCCGCCCCACTCTGGCTGCTCGAACGTGGCATCTGCAGCTGGCTGGCGGTCGCCCAGCGCCTCGTGTACGGCGGAGTCCGCTACGGCAACTCCCGTATCCGTCAGGCCGCTCGTCGACCGGGCCGAAGCGGGCGCTGAGCCGGCGTCCGCAACGCGACCCTGCCGGGGTGGACGTGCGACAGCTCGCGGCCACCGGAGTGACCGCGAGCTGTCGGCGATTGCGGTGGGCTCAGGAACTGACCTGCTGGCGGGCCTGCTGGGCCTGGTCCTTGACGTCCTGGGCGGCCGAGCGGCCGTCGTCCTTGACCGCGTGCACGGCGTCCTGAGCCGTGGACTTCACCGACTCGGCGGCGTGCTGGGCCGGCCCGCGCAGCTCGTCCTTGAGCTCGCTGGCCACCTCGCCCAGCTTCTCCTTCACGACGCCGCTGTGCTCGCCGACCTTGTCCTTGACCTGCGCGGCGGCCTGCTGCTCCCGCCGCGAGGCCGGGATCAGCGAGGAGGCCAGCCAGCCGACCCCGAAGGCGATCAGGCCGGCGGCCAGCGGGTTGCCCTGCGACTTCTGCCGGATCACCCGGGGCGCGCTGTGGGCGGCGTCGCCGACCGAGGAGGCCGCCGAGTGCGCGGCGTCGCTGACGCTGGAAGCCGCCGACGAGGCGCGGTCACCCACCGAGTGGGCGGCCTGGCCGGTGCCGTGGCCGAGGTCGGAAGCGGTTCCCATGACCTTGTCCCTCACATTCTGCAGCGCGGAACGGGCCCGCTGCTTGCGGTCGTCGACGATGCGGCTCGGGCTGACCTTGTAGGCCAGGGCGTCCACATCGGAGCTGAGGCTGTTGCGGGTGGCTTCGATCTCCCGGCGGATCTGGTCGGGATCGGTGCTCATCGGGTGACTCCCTCCGGGTGGGGCTTGAGCGCGTCGGGGATCCGCTGCACGCTGTCGTTGGTCTGCTTGAGCCCGCGGACGTGCTGGGCGTTCTTCTTGGCCATCGAGTAGAGGACCGCGGCGACCACGGCCCAGATGACGGCCACGATCAGCGCGGCCAGGCCGGAGTCCATGACGTTGTCCAGGAACTGCCAGATGGCGATGGAGACGAACAACGCCACCATGTAGCCGCCGAAGCCGGCGCCGCCGAAGAGGCCCGCGGCCTTGCCGGCCTTCTTGCCCTCCTGGCGGATCTCGGCCTTGGCCAGCTCGACCTCCTGGCGCATCAGCGTCGACAGGTCGGTGGTGACCTGGCGCATCAGGTCACCGAGTGAGCTGCCCTTCACGTCCGCCGCGGTGTGCGGGGCGCCCGCGTCGGGGTGGTAACCGGAGTCCAGGCCGGACCCCTGCGTCGGCATGGTCATGCCGTCGCCTCCCTTCGGATGACTCGGCGCCTCACGGGCGGGGGCTGCCGCTGGACGGCACGCCCGGCAGCGGGTCGGTCTGGGTCACCGGCGGCAGCGGCTGACCGGTGCTGGCCGGCTCGGAGTAGCCACCCGCACCGCCCGGCGTGGGGTCGCTGTAGCCGCCCGGCGTCGGGTCGCTGTAGCCGCCCGGCGTGGGGTCGACGTAGCCGCCCGAGGTCGGCTCGGTGTACGTCCCGGGGGTCGGGTCGAGGTAGCCGCCCGGCGGGGTGGCGTCGGGGGCCGTCCGGGGCGCCGGCGGCGGCGTGGGGATCACCGCGGTCTGCTCCGGGTCGTACGCCCCGGCGCCGCGGTAGCCCGCGGAGCCGTTGCCGGAGTGGTCACCGGAGTCGGAGATGCTGCGGGTCAGACGCCCGGCCAGTACGCCGAGCACCGCCGCGCCGACCAGGAAGGTGCCCGGGTTGCGCCGCGCGTAGTCGCGTACCTCGTTGATCAGGTCGCCGGGCTCGCGCTCCTCCAGCCAGCCGGCCACGCCGTGCACCCGGTCGGCGGCCTGGCGGGCCAGCTCGCTCACCGGGCCGGCCTGGCCACCCTGCTCGGCCATGGTGCGCATCTCGTCGGCGATCGATCGCAGTCCACCGGCAGCCCGGCGCTGCTGCTCACCGGTCTGGCTGGCGAGCTGGCTGCGGGCCTCGCCGTAGAGGTTGCGGGCCTGCCGGGCGGCCTCGCGGCCGACCTCGGTGCCCTGCTCCTTGGCGGTCTGGGCGACCGCGCCACCGGCGTGCGCCGCTTCGGACCCGACGTGGCGGGCCTGCTCGCGGACGCCGCCGCCGTTGGTGGACTCGTGCCCGTACGTGGAAGACGTGGGTGACAGATCGTAAGTCATGATTTCCCTTCCGCTCAGAGGTGTCGTCGCGGTTGTGCTGGGGGATGCGGCCGTGACGCCGTGGCCGCTGACAACTCACCTACCCTGCGTTTCGGCTTCCATACCTCTTCGTGCATTTCTCTGCGGAGGCGGCGGGATCGACTTCAAAATGGAGGATCGTCGGGCTGCGTCACGTCGCCGCTGCGGACAGCGAGGTTCGCCGGACGGCAGATCCACCGGAGGGGGCAGGAATGGCACGAGACGCGCGAGGTGGCCGACCTGCCGCACCCCGGCCCCGGGTGCAGGTGGTCGCGCTGGCCGTGGCCGGGGTCTTCCTGCTGATCGGTATCCTCGGCTACATCCCCGGCATCACCACCGACTACGGCGAGCTGACCTTCGCCGGGCACCACTCGGACGCCAAGCTGCTCGGGCTGTTCCAGGTGTCGATCCTGCACAACGCGGTGCACCTGCTGTTCGGCCTGGTGGGCCTGGTGCTGGCCCGCAGCGTCGCCGGCGCCCGGCTCTTCCTGGCCGGCGGTGGGGCGATCTACCTGGCCCTCTGGCTGTACGGCCTGGCGATCGAGGCGGTCGACGAGGACGGCGGCGCGAACATCCTGCCGGTCAACTCCGCCGACAACTGGCTGCACCTCGCGCTCGGCTTCGGCATGCTCGCGCTCGGGCTGCTGCTGTCCAACCAGGCGGGCACCGGCGGACGCCTGGACACCCCGATCGACAGGCCCTGAGCTGCTAATTCACTGGTTTGGCGGCGCCCGTGGCATGGGTAGGTGACCAGCCGAGAATCCGTGAAGGGGGTCGATGATGCCTCGCTGGATACGCGACAACGCGCTGGCAGCCGCCATGCTGGGCGCCTTCCTGGTCTTCCTGGCGTTGCAGAGCGTCTTCGGCTGGCAGACCCACAACGAGGAGCTGACCGAGTTCGGCGCCGCCCCGCTCAGCTGGCCGGCGTACCTGGCCAGCGGGCACTTCGCCGAGGCGGTCTTCGAGAACTGGGAGTCGGAGTTCCTCCAGATGGGCGGGTACGTGCTGCTCACCGCGTACCTGGTGCAGCGGGGCTCGGCCGAGTCGAAGCCGGTGGACCAGACCGACCGGCCGGAGGACGATGAGCGCCGCGCGACAGCCCGGTCACCGTGGCCGGTACGCGCCGGTGGCCTTCCGCTGGTGGTCTACCGCAACAGCCTCTCCCTCGCGCTGCTGCTGATCTTCGCCGGCTCGTTCGTCGGGCACCTGCTCGGCGGCACCGCCGCCTACAACCAGGAGCAGGCGTTGCAGAGCGGTGCGCCGCCGATCGGCGTGTGGGACTTCCTCGGCACCAGCGACTTCTGGTTCCAGTCGATGCAGAACTGGCAGAGCGAGTTCCTGGCGGTCGGCGCCCTGATCCTGCTGAGCATCGTCCTGCGCCAGCACGCCTCGCCGGAGTCGAAGCCGGTCACTGTGGCGCACGCCGAGACCGGCGCCTGACCCCAGGCGCGGCCGGGCCGACCGCCGCCGTCAGGCCGCGACGGGGAGCCGCTTGGCGAAACAGACGCTGTACGGATTGCCGACGTACTCGCCGTACACCGGGATCGGTTCGTAGCCGCACGAGGTGTACAGCGCGATGGCCGCCGGGAGGTACGTGCCGGTCTCCAGGCAGACCACCGCGTGCCCCTGCCGGAAGGCGCACTCCTCCAGCGCGGCGACCAGCTGACGGGCGACGCCCCGCCCCCGGTACGCCGGCCGGACGTACATCCGCTTGATCTCGCCGGTGGCGGCGTCGAGGGCCTGGAGCCCACCACAGGCGACCGCCCGACCGTTCACCACCACCGCGAGGTAGCGGACGTCGTCGTGGGGAACAAAGACCTGCCCGTCCACCCCGCCGTCGGCCTCGCGCAGCTCACGCTGCTGGGCGACGAGCAGGGCGGCGACCTCGGGATCGGTGGCGGGCCGCGACTCGATCAGCATCACTCCACGCTAGGCGGGGTGGATTTCGCGAAGGTTTCCGGAAGTCGTCCCGATCACGGAGAGCAACGGGCTACTCGGCGTCGTCCTCGTCGATGTCGACGTCGTCGTCGGACGCGTCCGCGCCCACCTCGTCCGCCGAGCGCACCCGGCGGGCCTTGCGCGCGGCGAGCCGCTCCGCCGCCGAGGCCCGGTTCGACTTCTCCTCCAGGCGGACGTCGGTGCCCCGGTTGCCGGGCACGAAATCCACACCCGCGAACAGCGTCGGCTGCCAGTCGAACTCGCGCACACCGATCCGGACCAGGTCACCGGGCTGGGCGCCGGCCTTGGCGAGCTTGTCCTCCACGCCGAGCCGGGCCAGCCGGTCGGCGAGGTAGCCGACGGCCTCGTCGTTGTCGAAGTTCGTCTGCTTGACCCACCGCTCCGGGCGTACGCCGCGCACGGTGAACGAGCCGTCGGCCTCGGTCGTGATGGTGAAGCCGTCGTCGTCCACTGCCATCGGCCGGATCACGATCCGGGTCGGCTCGGCCGGCGGGGCTGCCTTGCGCTCCGCGTCGACCAGCTCGGCCATCGCGTAGGTCAGCTCCTTGAGCCCCTCGCGGGTGGCCGCGGAGACCTCGAACACGCGGTAGCCGCGCTCCTCCAGGTCCGGGCGCACGATCTCGGCGAGGTCCCGGCCGTCGGGCACGTCGACCTTGTTCACGGCCACCAGTCGCGGGCGGTCGGTCAGCCCGCCGTACTGGCTCAGCTCGGCCTCGATGGCGTCGATGTCGGCTACCGGGTCACGGCCGGGCTCCAGGGTCGCCGAGTCGATGACGTGCACCAGCACGGCGCAGCGCTCGATGTGCCGCAGGAACTCCAGCCCCAGCCCCTTGCCGTTGGCCGCGCCCGGGATCAGGCCCGGCACGTCGGCGACGGTGAAGGTGTGGTTGTCCATCCGGACCACGCCGAGGTTGGGCACGAGGGTGGTGAACGGGTAGTCGGCGATCTTCGGCTTCGCGGCGGAGATCACCGAGATCAGCGACGACTTACCGGCCGACGGGAAACCCACCAGGCCCACGTCGGCGACGCTCTTCAGCTCCAGCACGATGTCCAGCTGATCGCCCGGCTCGCCCAGCTCGGCGAAGCCTGGCGCCTTGCGCTTGGCGTTGGCCAGCGAGGCGTTGCCGCGACCGCCACGCCCGCCCCGCGCCACCTCGAAGGTGGTGCCGGCACCGACCATGTCGGCCAGCACGGTGCCGTCGGTGGTCTGGACCACCGTGCCGTTGGGCACCTTCAGCACCAGGTTGTGGCCGTTGGCCCCGTCCCGGTTCGACCCGGCGCCGCCCTTGCCGTTGTCGGCCTTGACGTGCGGGTGGAAGTGGAAGTCGAGCAGCGTGGTCACCTGCGGGTCGACGACAAGCGACACGCTGCCGCCGTGCCCGCCGTTGCCGCCGTCCGGCCCACCGAATGGCTTGAACTTCTCGCGGTGGATCGAGACACAACCGTGCCCACCATCGCCGGCCTGCAGATGCAGGACGACCCGGTCAACGAACGTCGCCACGGCGTCAATCCTTCCAGCGAGGTCCAACCCCGCACTTCGAAAAAAGCCAAACGGGCCGGGACCCGTAGGTCCGCGGCCCGCTTGGCTCGAGAACTACTGCTGCGGAACGATGCTGACGGTCTTGCGACCGCGCTTGGTGCCGAACAGAACCGCACCGGCCGACAGCGCGAACAGCGTGTCGTCGCCGCCACGGCCGACCAGGTCACCGGGGTGGAACTTGGTGCCACGCTGCCGGATGATGATCTCACCGGCGCTGACGACCTGACCACCGAAGCGCTTCACGCCGAGTCGCTGGGCCGCGGAGTCACGACCGTTACGCGAGCTGGACGCACCCTTTTTGTGAGCCATTGGAGGACGACCTACTTCCCGCTGGAGATGCCGGTCACCTTGACCTGGGTCAACGGCTGGCGGTGACCCTGGCGCTTGTGGTAGCCGGTCTTGTTCTTGAACTTGTGGATCCGGATCTTCGGGCCCTTGGTGTGCGCGGCGATTTCGCCGGACACCGCGACCTCGGCAAGCTTCGCCGCGTCGGTCACCAGGTCGTCACCGTCGACGAGGAGCACCGCGGTGAGCTTCACCGCGTCACCGGGGGCACCGGTGAGCTTCTCGACCTCGATCACGTCGCCCTCGGCGACCTTGTACTGCTTGCCGCCGGTCTTGACGATCGCGTACATCGGAGGCGGACTCCCTGTCGTTGAGGCTGCTGGCGGTCGTCCCCGTGGCGGCTCGCCGGGTAGCAGTGCACGGCGGCGCGGGCACACGGGAACTCGGCACACCAAAGGTGGGCCGCAGGCAAGAGTACGCCATCGCCGGCCCGGACCCCAAACCGGCCCGCCCTGCTCAGCGCGCGCAGAGCTGGTCGAGGCGCTGCTGAAGCCGGTCCAGCTCGGTCTCGTCGATCGACTCGACGTCGGCGCCGAGCGCGGCGACCTCCGTGCCGATGTCACTGAGCAGCGTTTTGAGCTGCGGATCGGTGGACCGTGCCGACTGCTCCCGCAGTGCGGCCCGCCAGCCGGCCAGCGCCGTCTGCGCCCTCGTGCGGGCCGCATCGGCGGTGGCGGTGTCCCCCGCACCCACCGCCGCGACCATCCGGCCCAGCTCCGCCACGTACTCCCGGACGGCGGTGGCGCCGGCCTGCTGCGCCTCGGCGCAGACCTGCGCGTTGCCGCCCGCGACACCGCCACCCACCGGCGCACCGATCGAGCCTCCGGGAGCACCCCCGGACCCGGCAGCCGACCCGGAACCCCCGGCTGTCGGACCCGCCGGACCCGCACCGCCCGACCGGTCGGCGGAGCAGCCGGCGCCCATCACGAGCACGGCGACCAGCAGATTGACGGCAAGCAGGCGACGCATCTTCTTCTCCTGACCGGGGGCCGACCACTCCCGGCCCGGGGCGACCGGAACGGCGAGGTCCCTCCCCCGTCACATTGCCGGGAAAGGGACCTCGTCAAACACCGGGCCGGTCAGGCGTCAGGGGCGGGTCCGCCGCCGGGTGCCACCGCGACGGGAGCGGCGACGCCCCGCACCGCCCTCGGCGGCCTCCTCGTCGGTGTCACCGTCGGCGAGCGCGTCCGGATCGTCCGCAGCGGCCAGCCGGGCCGACTCGCCCTGCTGACTGTCGGACACCGCAGGCGCGGCCTCGGTCTCCGCCTCGTAGCGGGACAGGTCGTACCCCATGGTGTCCTGGTAGTCGGCGTCCGGTTCGACGCTGGTGTCGGTGTCGACGACCTCGACCACCGCGCGCTCGGCCGGAGCGCTCTTGCGCGACCGGCGGCGGGAGGACGCGGTGCCGGCCTCGACGGGCGGAGCGGCCGGCGCCGACGAGGCGACCGCCTTGACCTTCTCCGCGGTCCCACCGGTACGTGGCTTCTCCGGCACCGGCTCGGTGTGGATGATGACGCCCCGACCCTTGCAGCACTCGCAGGTCTCGCTGAACGCCTCCAGCAGGCCCGCGCCGATCCGCTTACGGGTCATCTGCACCAGACCGAGCGAGGTGATCTCGGTGACCTGGTGCTTGGTGCGGTCCCGACCCAGGCACTCGGTGAGCCGACGCAGCACCAGCTCCCGGTTCGACTCCAGCACCATGTCGATGAAGTCGATCACCACGATGCCGCCGATGTCGCGCAGCCGGAGCTGGCGGACGATCTCCTCCGCCGCCTCCAGGTTGTTGCGGGTGACCGTCTCCTCCAGGTTGCCGCCGGAGCCGGTGTACTTGCCGGTGTTGACGTCGACGACGGTCATGGCCTCGGTCTTGTCGATCACCAGCGAGCCGCCGGAGGGCAGGAACACCTTCCGGTCCAGGCCCTTGATGATCTGCTCGTCGATCCGGTACTCGGCGAACACGTCGCTCGTGCCGACGTGCCGGCGCACCCGGTCGACCAGGTCCGGAGAGACGTGCGACAGGTACGACTCGACCATGCCGAACGACTGCTCGCCCTCGATGACCAGCTCGCGGAAGTCCTCGTTGAACAGGTCCCGGACCACCCGGATGACCAGGTCGGGCTCCTCGTAGAGCAGCACCGGCGCGCCGCCCTCGGCGGCCTTGGCCTGGATGTCCTCCCACTGCGCCTGGAGCCGCTTGACGTCGCGGGCCAGCTCGTCCTCGCTGGCGCCCTCGGCGGCCGTACGGACGATCACGCCGGCCCCGTCCGGGACGAGCTTCTTGAGCACGTCCCGCAGACGCTTGCGCTCGGTGTCCGGCAGCTTGCGGCTGATCCCGGACGCGTTGCCGTTGGGGACGTAGACCAGGTGCCGGCCGGAGAGGGCGATGTGGCTGGTCAGCCGCGCGCCCTTGTGCCCGATCGGGTCCTTGGTGACCTGGACCAGCACCGAGTCGCCGGAGCGCAGCGCCTGCTCGATCGAGCGGGCACGCCCCTCCAGCCCCGACGTGTCCCAGTTGACCTCGCCGGCGTACAGCACCGCGTTGCGGCCCCGGCCGACGTCGACGAACGCCGCCTCCATGCTGGGCAGCACGTTCTGCACCTTGCCCAGGTAGACGTTGCCGGCCATGGTGCCCGAGGAGTTGCGGGTGACGTAGTGCTCGACCAGCACGCCGTCCTCCAGGACGGCGATCTGGGTGCGGTCACCGCGCTGCCGGACCGCCATCACCCGATCGACCGCCTCCCGGCGGGCCAGGAACTCCGACTCGCTGAGGATCGGCGGCCGCGTACGCCGCTGCTCCCGGCCGTCCCGGCGGCGCTGGCGCTTGGCCTCCAGCCGGGTCGAGCCGGACACGCCCTGGACCTCGTCGACAGTGCGACGCGGCTCACGGATCTTGACCACGGTCGGCACGCCGTCGTCGGCGGCGGCGCCCTCGGTGTCACCGGCGCCCCGGCGGCGGCGGCGACGGCGACGGCGGGTCAACCCGTCCCCGCCCTCGGGCTCCTCGTCCTCGTCGCCCTCGGCCTCGGCCTCGGCGGTCTCCTCCTCGTCGGCCTGCGCGGCCTCGTCGGACTCGTCGTCGTCGGCGTCGTCGGCGCCGCCCTTGCCCCGGCCCCGACCTCGGCGGCCACGGCGGCGGCGACGGCGCGCGGCGGCGCTGTCGTCGTCGTCCTCGTCCGCCTCGGTGGCCTCGTCGGCCTCCTCGGTCGGCTCCTCCTCGACCTCGACCTCGACGGCCTCGACCGGCTCGGCGTCGCGGCGACCGCGCCGCCGTCGACGGGACGGCTCGGCCTCGACGGCCGGCTCCTCGGCGACCGGAGCGGGCTCCGCCGGCCGGGTCACCGGCACGGCGTCCGGCTGGGGCGCCATGAACAGCACTGTGGGCGCGGAGAGCGCGGCCCGCCGACGGCGGGTACGCGGCTGCTCGGCCTCGATGACCTCGGCCGGCTCGATCGGCTCATCGGCCACGTTCGCCACTGCCACACCGGGCGCGACGTCGCCAGAGCGCTCCTGCCCGGCGCCGAAAGCCTGCTCGGCGACGGGACCGCCCGGCAGGGTACGCGCCTCGTTCAGCTCGGCTTCCGCCGCCCGCAGGTCGGACTCCGCCGGCGTCTCGGCGGCGTCCTCCTCGGCGACGGGCTCCTCGACAGCCGGTGGCGCCGCGGCGGGCGGCTCCTCGACGGCTGCGGGCTCCGCGACGGCGGGCGGCTCCTCGACGGCGGGCGTTGCCTTCTTGCGCCGGGTCCGGGTCACCTTGACCGGAGGAACGACCTCCGGGGAGGCCAGCTCCGCGCTGGCGGCGACCAGCGGCTCCTCGGCGGTCGTCTCGACGGGGGCCGCCTTGCGCCGGCGTCGGGGGGTCTTCGGGGCGACGTCCAGGTCACCGGAGATCGGGGCGAAGACCTCCGCCTGCGGTGACTCGACGGCGCCGGCCCCGCCGGTGGACGCCTCGACGGGCGCCTCGGCCTGCTCCGGCTGGTTGAGCGGGGCGGCCCGACGCCGGGTGGCCCGCGCCCGCCGCGGCGGTGCGGTCGGCTCGGCGCTCGCCGCGCCCGCCTGCTCCGCGCCGGTGGCGCCGTCGGTGGTGGTGCTCTGGTCAGCGGTGTCCCCGGCCGGCTGTGAACCGGTCCGTTCGCCGCCCTCGGGCTCGTTCTCGAGCATGGACGTTCTCCAGTTCTGGCTGCCCCGGGCGCGGGTGAGCGCTGCCACGCAGGGTCGCCGCAAAAGTGTTTCCGCCGGGCGCGCGTGGTGCGCGACCGCCGAAGTCTGCCTGCAAGAGCGCTGACCGTCGGTCAGTGCCCAACGATGGCTGCCCCGCCGCGGTCCGCATCCAACGGATCCACGATCGCACCCTGCGCGGTCAGCGTGCCCTGAGCCAGCCGGGTCACCCTCGGCGAGACCGGCGGCTCCAGGTCGGCCACCACGCGGAGGCCGGAAAGGACGTCATCGGGCCGTACGGACGGGGTGACCTGCCGCACGACCAGTTCGAGTATCGCACACGGTACGGCCGGCGCCCCGGAAGGCGTCTGCGTCGGGGAGATGACATCGATCGACATGACCGCCGCGCGGGCGTCGAAGGTGCGTCGTCCCTGCTTGGTCATCCGCTCGACAAGCACCTCGTCGGCGGCGGTGAAGGCGTCGACGGCCGCGCGCAGCGTCACCGGCTCGACCTCGGGCAACTCGATGTGCCAGTGCGACGCCTCGATCCGGTCCGCCAGGCTGCCACCGTCGGCGATCACCACCTCCAGCACGTCCAGCCCGGGCGAGAGCGCGGCGTCCAGCGCCGCGCGCAGCGCCTCCGGCTCGACCGGCGCCTGGAGGCCGATCTCCAGGTACTCGGCCTCGCTCGCCACTCCGGTGGGCGCGGCGCTGGCGTAGGAGATCTTCGGGTGCGGGGTGAAGCCCTGGGAGAAGGCGATCGGTACGGCGGCACGGCGCAGCGCACGCTCGAACGCCCGGGCGAAGTCCCGGTGCGAGGTGAACCGCAGCGGCCCGCGCTTGGCGTACCGGATGCGGGCGCGCTGAACGACAGGCGCCTGCCCGCCCTCCGGCTGGTTTTTCTTACTGATCGTCTCGCTCCTCAGGCGGTGGGGGTTTTGAGGCCCTTGATCGGCGTCAGCGGCAGGAGCTTCTTGCCGGTGGGGCCGATCTGGATCTCGGTGTCCATCGAGGGACAGACACCGCAGTCGAAGCACGGGGTCCACCGGCAGTCGTCCTGCTCGAACTCGCTGAACGAATCCTGCCAGTCCTGCCAGAGCCAGTCCTTGTCCAGGCCCGAGTCCAGGTGGTCCCAGGGAAGGACCTCCAGCTCCTCGCGCTGCCGGGTGGTGTACCAGTCGAGATCCACCCCGAACGCCGGCAGCGTCTCGGCCGCCGCGTCCACCCACCGCTGGTAGGAGAAGTGCTCGCTCCACCCGTCGAACCGACCGCCGTTCTCCCACACCTTGCGGATCACCGAGCCGACCCGGCGGTCGCCCCGGGAGAGCAGGCCCTCGATCAGCGACGGCTCGCCGTCGTGGTAGCGGTAGCCGATGGCCCGACCCAGCGAGCGGTCCGAGTTGATCGCCTGCTTGAGGATCTTGAGCCGGTGGTCGATGACCTCCGGACGGTCCATCGCGGCCCACTGGAACGGGGTGTGCGGCTTCGGCACGAAACCGCCGATGGAGACCGTGCAGCGGATGTCCTTGGAGCCGGTGGCGGCCCGACCGGCCCTGATCACCTCGTGCGCCATCTCGGCGATCTCGAGGACGTCCTCGTCCGTCTCGGTGGGCAGGCCGCACATGAAGTAGAGCTTCACCTGCCGCCAACCGTTGCTGTACGCGGTGACGACCGTCCGGATCAGGTCTTCCTTCGACACCATCTTGTTGATGACCTTGCGGATCCGCTCCGATCCGCCCTCCGGGGCGAAGGTCAGACCGGTACGCCGCCCGTTGCGGGACAGCTCCTGCGCCAGGTCGATGTTGAACGCGTCCACCCGGGTCGACGGCAGCGACAGCGAGACGTTCGTGCCCGCGTACTGCTCGGCGAGGCCCGAGCACATGTCGCCGATCTCCGAGTGGTCGGCGGAGGAGAGCGACAGCAGGCCCACCTCGTTGAAGCCGGAGAACTCCAGGCCCTCGCGGACCATCTGCGCGACCGTGGTGATCGACCGCTCACGCACCGGACGGGTGATCATGCCGGCCTGGCAGAAGCGGCAGCCCCGGGTGCAGCCCCGGAAGATCTCCACCGCGTACCGCTCGTGCACCGTCTCGGCCAGCGGAACGAGGGGCTTCTTCGGGTACGGCCACGCGTCCAGGTCCATCGTCGTGCGCTTGTGCACGCGGAACGGCACGTCCGCCCGGTTCGGCACGACCCGCTGGATCCGGCCGTCCGGGAGGTAGTCGACGTCGTAGAAGCGCGGCACGTACACGCTCTCGGTGCGCGCCAGCCGCAGCAGCAGCTCGTCACGGCCACCCGGGGCACCCTCGGCCTTCCACTCCCGGACGATCGCGGTGATCTCCAGGACGGCCTCCTCGCCGTCGCCGAGCACGGCGGCGTCGATGAAGTCGGCGATCGGCTCCGGGTTGAAGGCGGCGTGCCCACCGGCCACGATCACCGGGTCGGCGTCGGTGCGGTCGGCGGCCAGCATCGGAATGCCGGCCAGGTCGATCGCGGTGAGCATGTTGGTGTAGCCGAGCTCGGTGGAGAAGGAGATGCCGAACACGTCGAAATCGCGCACCGGCCGGTGCGCGTCGACGGTGAACTGCGGCACGCCGTGCGTGCGCATCAGGTTCTCCAGGTCGGGCCAGACCGCGTACGTCCGCTCGGCGAGGGTGTCGGGCAGCTCGTTGAGCACCTCGTAGAGGATCTGCACGCCCTGGTTGGGCAGGCCAACCTCGTACGCGTCGGGGTACATCAGCGCCCAGCGCACGGTCGCCGCGTCCCAGTCCTTGACCACCGCACCCAGCTCACCGCCGACGTACTGGATGGGCTTGGAGACCTGAGGGAGCAGCGGTTCGAGCCGGGGCCAGACGGAATTGGTCGCGGCCGCACGCGGCGTCGTGGACGGGGCACTCATGATGCCCAAGGGTACGCGCCCACCGGCCGGCGACCGCGCGCACGCCACGATGCCGCCCGACCGGCCACCAGTTCACGCACTCCGTCTCGGTGCCCGGGCGGCGGTGGTGGCGGCGCGGTACTAACCTCGGACCGGCGCGAGAGGAGATTGCCGCGATGCCGGAGCCCCAGCCGGGAGCACGGCCGGCCGACGGGCGCACCCCGGGCCCGGAGCTGGACGACGCTCCGGCGGTCGCCGACGAGTCGACCTCCCCACCCGTACCGCCGGACCAGCCCGCCACCCCCGACCAGCCGGAACCCACGGCCGAGCCCACCGCCCGGTCCCAGCCGGAACCCGCGGCCGAGCCAGCGCCGACGGCCCAGGAACCCGGGGCCCAGCCCGAGCCGACGGCCCAGGAACCCGCGGCCGAGCCGGCAACGGCCCCGGCGTCCGCGGCCCAGCCCGACCCCACGGCCCCGGAGCCCCAGGCCCAGGCGGGGCCGACGGCCCAGGCCGGGTCGGCGGACTCCCCCGCCGCGCCCACGGTGGTCCCCGCGCCCCGATGGAGTGGGTCCGCGCCGGTCCCTCCCCCGCTGCCGCGCAGGCGTGCCTGGGGTGAGTCGGCCGAGCCGACTCCGCCGCCGCCCCTGCCCGAGCAGCCGCCCGAGCACCGCACCCCTGTCGATCCCTGGGCCGGGGTGGACACCGGAGGCTGGGACCTGCCCTCCGCCGAACTGCCCCCGCTGCCCCCGACGCTGGACTACCCGGCGCCCCCGTCGACCCGGCAGTGGTCCGGGCCACCCGCACCGCCGGTCGGCACGCACCCGGTCTCGCCATCGCCCGCCCACCCGGCAGCGTCCGCCTATCCGACGTCGCCCGCCTACCCGGCACCCGCCTACCCGGTGCCGCCGGCCCATCCGGTGCCGCCGGCACGGCCCACCCTGCCGGCTCAGCCCGGCACGGCCCGGCCCACCGCGCCGGTCCGGCCGGTGCCGCCGGTTCGGGCGCCGAAGCAGCGGGGTCGGCGGTCGGCCACGCCACCGCCGGTCACGCCACCACCGGGCTGGGAAGCCCCCAGGGGGTACGTTCCGGTCCCGGTCCGCCGTCGACGTCGCTGGCCGTGGCTGCTGCTGCTCACCCTGGCCTGTTGCTGCGGGTGCCCCGCCTACTACGGCCTACCGATCTCGTCCCAGTACCCGGCCCGCGCCGCCCTGCCCGAGCAGGTCGTCGACCTGAGCCTGCGCCAGGACGACGGCAGTGCCGCGACGGCCCGACAGTTGGAGAACGAGGTACGCCAGGAGCACTGGCTGGCCGAGGACACGTTCGCCGGCGTCTACGGCACGGCGGACGGCAAGCAGGTGACGGTCTTCGGCGGCACCGGCTTCCGGCTGAACCCGGAGGCGGACGCGGAGGCGGAGATCGCCCGGCTCACCGACCGCTACGCGCTGGAGGCGCCCGAGACGGTGCAGACCAGCGTGCGAGGTCGGCACGAGCGCTGCGCGATCGGCCGGCCGGCCGACGGTGACGTGGTGGTGTGCACCTCGGTCGACCACGGCAGCATCGCCACCGGGGTGTTCACGCGGCTCTCCGTCCCCGACAGCGCCGACCTGCTGAACACCCTGCGCAGCCAGATCGTCCAGCCCAAGAGCTGAGCCCCACCCGCGCGCCGCGCTGGCCTGCCGCCGGCAAACGCGTAGCGTCGGCGAACGCGGTAGCCCCGAGGTCAGGCGTCGCGGGTCGGGTCCGGGTGGGCGCGCGGCGGGGCGTAGCGCGGGACGTACTCCTGGCCGGTGAGCTTCTGGATCTCGCTCATCACCTCGTCGGTCATCTGGCGCAGCGAGGTGCGGTCGTCCGGGCGACCGGTGAAGTCCAGCGGCTTGCCGAACCGGACGGTGATCTTGGCGCTGCCGGGGCGGGGCACCCGGGCGCCGATCGGCTGGGCCTTGTCCGTGCCGATCGTGCCGACCGGGATGATCGGCACACCGGCGGAGATCGCCAGCCGGGCCGCGCCGGTCCGCCCCCGGTAGAGCTTGCCGTCCGGGGATCGGGTGCCCTCCGGGTAGACCACCACCAGGTCACCGCCCTGCAGCGCCGGAACGGCGGCGTCGAACGCGGACAGCGCGGCCCGCCCACCGGCCCGTTCGACGGGGATCGCGCCCAGACCGGTGAGGACGAACTTCGAGAACGCGCCCTTCACACCGGTGCCCTTGAAGTACTCCGACTTGGCCCAGAACGCCAGGTGTCGGGGCACCACAGTGCCGAGGAACAGCTCGTCGGCCACCGAGAGATGGTTGCCGGCGAAGATGGCGCCGCCGGTCTCCGGCACGTGTTCCAGACCCTCCACGGTCGGGCGGAACGCCAACCGCAGCGTGGGCGCCACGGTGAGCTTGCCGATGGTGTAGAGCAGGGGCACTGGTCCTCCGGCAGATGAGGTGCGAGCAGGCGGTGTCACGGTAGCGGACGCCTCCACACCTCCCGGACGGAGGTGTCGAGGCGTCCGCACCCGCGCTCTACGACCGGCGGACGGTGACAGTCACCCGCTCACCCTCGCCCACCTCGCCGGCGAAACCGTCGAGGCCCTCGGCGAAGTCGATGGAGTCGGCCAGCACCTCACCGGCGACGAAGTCGACGTACGCGCTCACTGCCGCGCGCACCTCCTCGGACGCCGACACCGACACCACGATCCGGTCCGACACGTCCAGGTCGGCGTCGCGGCGGGCCTGCTGCACCACCCGCACCACGTCGCGGGCCAGCCCCTCGGCCGCCAGCTCCGGGGTGACCTCGGTGTCCAGCACGACCACACCCTCGCCGCCGGGCAGCGGCGCGGAGTGCTCGGCGTCGGCCGCCACGAGACGCAGCTCGTACTCGCCCTCGGCCAGGGTGACGCCGGCGGCCACCGGGGCGCCGTCGACAAGCTCCCAGTCGCCCGCCTTGACCGCCTTGATCACCTGCTGGACCTGCTTGCCCACGCGCGGGCCGAGCGCCCGGGGCACCACGGTCAGGACCTGCTGGCAGTACTCGGACAGCTCCGCGCTGAACTCGACCGCCTTCACGTTCACCTCGTCGGTGATCAGGTCGGCGAACGGTCGCAGTTGCTCCGCCGCCGGCGAGGCCACGGTCAGCGTCGACAGCGGCAGCCGTACCCGCAGGCCCTTGGCCTTGCGCAGCGACAGCGCCGCCGAGGCGACCGCCCGCACGTTGTCCATCGCCGCGACCAGGTCGTGGTCGGCCGGGAACTCGCTCGCCTCCGGCCAGTCGGTCAGGTGCACCGACCGTTCCCCGGTCAGCCCACGCCAGATCTCCTCCGCGGTCAGCGGCGCGAGCGGCGCCACCACCCGGCAGAGCGTCTCCAGCACCGTCGACAGGGTGTCGAACGCGTTGGCGTCCCCGGACCAGAACCGGTCCCGCGAGCGACGCACGTACCAGTTGGTGAGCGCGTCCAGGTAGGACCGGACGGTGGCGCAGGCGCCGGAGATGTCGTACGCGTCCATCTGCGTGCCGACAGTCGACACCAGCTCGTTGGTCTTCGCCAGGATGTACCTGTCGAGCAGGTGCGTCGAGTCGGTGCGCCGCCGCGCCTGGTACCCGTCCGCGTTGGCGTACAGCGAGAAGAAGTACCAGACGTTCCACAGCGGCAGCAGCACCTGCCGGACGGCGTCGCGGATGAGCGTCTCGGTGACCGCCATGTCCCCGCCGCGCAGCACCGGCGAGGACATCAGCATCCAGCGCATCGCGTCCGAGCCGTACGAGTCGAAGACGTGGTAGACGTCCGGGTAGTTGCGCAGGCTCTTGGACATCTTGCGCCCGTCCGAGCCGAGCAGGATGCCGTGGCTCAGGCAGTTGCGGAACGCCGGCCTGTCGAACAGCGCGGTGGCCAGCACGTGCATGGTGTAGAACCAGCCGCGGGTCTGCCCGATGTACTCGACGATGAAGTCACCCGGGTAGTGGTGCTCGAACCAGTCCGCGTTCTCGAACGGGTAGTGCACCTGGGCGAACGGCATCGACCCGGACTCGAACCAGCAGTCCAGCACCTCCGGCACCCGGCGCATCATCGACTGACCTGTCGGGTCGTCCGGGTTGGGGCGGACCAGGTCGTCCACCGCCGGCCGGTGCAGGTCGGTCAGGCGTACGCCGAAGTCCCGCTCGATGTCGGCCAGCGAACCGTAGACGTCCAGGCGCGGGTAGTTCGGGTCGTCGGACTTCCACGCCGGGATCGGCGAGCCCCAGAACCGGTTCCGGCTGATCGACCAGTCCCGGGCGTTGGCCAGCCACTTGCCGAACGAGCCGTCCTTGATGTGGCCGGGCGTCCAGTTGATCTCCTGGTTCAGCTCGACCATCCGGTCCCGGAACGTCGTCACCGCGACGAACCACGACGACACCGCCTTGTAGACGAGCGGGGTGTCGCAGCGCCAGCAGTGCGGGTACGAGTGGGTGTAGGTGTCCTGCTTGAGCACCACCCCCCGCTCCTTCAGCTCCCGGATCACCGGCTTGTTGACGTCGAAGACCTGCTCACCCTGGTACGGCGGGACGAGCGCGGTGAACCGGGTGTGGTCGTCCACAGTGACGATGGTGGGGATGCCTGCGGCGTTGCAGACGTTCTGGTCGTCCTCACCGAACGCCGGGGCGAGGTGCACGATCCCGGTGCCGTCCTCGGTGGTGACGAACTCCGCGCCGAGCACCTGGTAGGCGTTCTCCCCGGCCTGCTCGACGAGGAAGTCGAACAGCGGCGTGTAGCGGCGTCCGACCAGGTCCCGGCCGTACACCGTGCCGACCTGCTCGAAACCGTCCAACTCCTTGGCGTACGCGGCCAGCCGCGCCGCGCCGACCACGTACCGGTCGCCGTCGCGCTCCAGCACCGCGTACTCGATGTCCGGCCCGACGGCGAGCGCCAGGTTCGACGGCAGCGTCCACGGCGTGGTCGTCCAGACGCCCAGCCGGACCGGCCCGCGCACCAGCTCCGGCGCGGACTCGTCGGCGGTCAGCCCGAACCACACCGACAGGGTCGGGTCGTGCCGGTCCCGGTAGACGTCGTCCATCCGGGTCTCGGTGTTCGACAGCGGCGTCTCGCAGCGCCAGCAGTACGCCAGCACCCGGAAGCCCTCGTAGATCAGACCCTTGTCGTGCAGGGTCTTGAAGGCCCACATGACGCTTTCCATGTAGTCCAGGTCGAGGGTCTTGTAGTCGTTGGCGAAGTCGACCCAGCGGGCCTGCCGGTTGATGTACCGCTCCCAGTCCTGGGTGAACTCCAGCACCGAGGTGCGGCAGGCCTCGTTGAACCGGGCCACCCCCAGGTCGATGATCTCGGCCTTGCTGGTGATGCCGAGCTGCTTCTCAGCCACCACCTCGGCGGGCAGGCCGTGGCAGTCCCAGCCGAAGCGCCGCTCGACGTGCCGGCCGCGCATGGTCTGGTAGCGCGGCACCACGTCCTTGACGTAACCGGTGAAAAGGTGGCCGTAGTGCGGCAGGCCGTTGGCGAACGGCGGGCCGTCGTAGAAGACGTACTCGTTCTTACCGTCGTCACCGGCCGGCCGGGCCTCGACGGACGCCTCGAAGGTCTTGTCGGCCGTCCAGTGCTCCAGCACCCGGCGCTCGACCGCGGGCAGGTCCGGGCTCGCCGGGACACCGGCGGCGGTCGGGTCGTGCAACGGATAGGCCATCGGGGGTCGCTCTCCTCATGCAGCTCACTCAACGTGGGTCTGCGAGGACGAACCGTCCGGGGTACGCCTGGAAAACGGCGCTCCCGGGTGGTCCGCGGTACCACCCCGCTTGGCGGTCAGGATCGACCGCCCGCTCATTTGCCGGCTGTGACGGGCCGCACCCGTCCGGTTCTACTGGGCCGGTTGCCCGGCTGTTCTTCCGGAGGCTCACCGGTGATGGCCGGGTCATCGCCTTACGGTGCTCAACGATACTCGACCCGCCCACCGCCGCGCCGCCGAGTAATGGCGCGCGGGGGGACCCTAGGCTTGCCGGGTGATCCGGATCGAGTTGGACGAGCCGACGCTGGCCCGCACCCGGATCGCCACCAGCCCGCTGTGGGAGGTGTTGACGAGCCTGTACGTGCTCAAGCGCAATCCGGGCGAGGCGCCGTGGCCGTACACCGGTTGGGCGCGGCACGCCCGGCGGGTCCTCGCCGAGGTGCCGGCGACCGCACCGGTCCGGCTGCTGAGCGTCGGCTCGCGGGCGCCGGACTTCCTCAGCCCGGTCCCCACGTCCGCCGCGCCGACGCTGGGCGAGCAGCTCGCCGAGCTGCGCGCGACGCCCGGCGAGGTCATCGCCGAGCAGATCCCCCGCTACCACCGCCTGGACGACCTGCCCGGGTGGCTGAGCCCGTTCGTGACGGACCGGCAGGCCGCGCTGGACCGACTCGCCGAGGGCATCGAGGCGTACTGGGACGCGGCCATCGCGCCGTGGTGGCCGGCGATGCGGGCGGCGCTGGACGAGGAGGTGCTGCACCGGGCGCGGGCGCTCGCCGCGGACGGCCCGGACGCGCTGCTTGCCGACCTGCACGAACGGGTGCACTGGGAGAAGCCGGTGCTGACGCTCAAGAAGCCGTTGGAGCAGCGCTTCGAGGCCGTGAACCAGCGACTGCTGCTCGTTCCGCTGATCTTCTCGCGGGGTGCGCTCACCTGCTCCACCGATCATCCGGAGATCGTCGCCGTCTCCTACCAGGCCCGCGGGGCGGTGCTGCTCGCCGAGGGCACGCCGGCTTCGGCGTCTCCGGCCGCACCGACCACCGACCGGTTGGCGGTGCTTGTCGGCCGGGGCCGGGCCCAGGTGCTGCGGGCGTTGACCAGACCGGCGACCACTGCCGGTCTGGCCGCGACCCTGGGACTGGCCCCGAGCACCGTCTCGGAGCAGCTCTCCGCGCTGCTCGCCGCCGGCGTGGTGCACCGCCGCCGGGTCGGACGTCGGGTGCTGTACGGCCTGGAGCCGGCCGGCGTGGCCCTGGTACAGCTCGTCGGCGACGGGCCGACGTCCGCCTCGGCCTGAGGATTCGGCCCGGCCCGAATTCGTTTCCCACCCGCCCCGGCCACTCCTAGCCTCCGGGGATGAGCGAACACGCGATCGAGGCGGTCGGGCTGCGCCGCACGTACCGCAGCCGTACCGGGTGGTTACGACCCCAGCGCCGGGAGGTCCAGGCGGTCCGCGGCGTCGACCTGACGGTCGGCAACGGGGAGCTGTTCGGCCTGCTCGGGCCGAACGGCGCTGGTAAGACGACGACCATCAAGCTGCTGAACACGCTGCTCATCCCGACCGCCGGCGAGGCCCGGGTCTGCGGGTTCGACGTGGTCCGGCAGACCCGGGAGGTACGCCGGCGGATCGGGTACGTCTTCGGCGGCGACCGCGGCCTGTACGACAGGCTCTCCGCGCGGGACAATCTGCGCTACTTCGCCGAGCTGTACGGCGTGCCGGGGCGCGAGCAGAAGCGGCGGATCGCCGAGCTGTTCGAGCTGGTCCGGCTGACCGGCCGGGAGAACGACAGGGTGGAGGGCTACTCGCGGGGCATGCGGCAGCGGCTGCACATCGCCCGGGGCCTGCTGCACCGGCCGAGTGTCCTGTTCCTCGACGAGCCGTCGATCGGGGTGGACCCGGTGGCGGCCCGGGAACTGCGGCAGACAGTGGCCGACCTCGCCGCCACCGGCACCACAGTGCTGCTCACCACCCACTACATGGCCGAGGCCGACGAGCTGTGCGGCCGGATCGCCGTGATCGCGAACGGCACGATCCAGGCCCTCGGCACCCCTGCCGAGTTGCGGCACCACGCCGACGGCCGGCAGGTGCTGGAGGTGGAGGCGTACGGGGTGGGCGACTCGCAGCTCGCCGCCATCCACGCCCTGCCGGGGGTGCGTGAGGCGAGCGTCGTCGTCGCGGGCGCGGCGCAGATGCTGACCGTGCAGTCCGACGCGGGGGTGGACGTGCAGGCGGACGTGCTGCGGGCGCTGGACGGGGTGCGGCTGGGTCGGGTCACGGCCCGGCAACCCACCCTGGAGGACGCGTACGTGGCGATCGTCAACCGCGTCGACGCGCAGGCCCGCCCCGCCGAGGCGGTGGGGGTGTGAGGACGCTGCGCATGATCGCCGTCGGCGCGCTGCTGCACGCCAAGCAGCTCAGCCGCTCACCGTTCGAGATCGCCACCGCGTTGATCGTCCCGGTGGTGCAGGCGACCCTTGCCGTCTACCTGTTCCGGGCCGGCGGTGAGCCGGGTCGGCTGCTGGAGGCCGCCGTCGGGGCCGGGCTGATGGGCATCTGGTCGTCGGTGCTGTTCGGCTCGGGTGGCGCCATCCAGAACCAGCGCTGGCAGGGCACCCTGGAAATGATCATGTTGGCGCCCCGGCCGCCGGCCCTGGTGGTGCTGCCGATCACCCTCGCGACCGCGCTCACCGGCACGTACGCCATGCTCGCCACCCTGGCCTGGGGTCGCCTGCTGTACGGCATCCGGCTGACCTTCGCCGACCCGCTGGCGTTCGCGGTGGCGGTGCCCGGCTGCATCATCGGGCTCGGAATGTTCGGCCTGCTGCTCGCCTCGACGTTCGTGCTGCTGCGCAACGCCAACGCGCTCACCAACACGCTTGAGTACCCCATCTGGTTGGTCTCCGGGATGCTCATCCCGATCACCGCCCTGCCCGGCTGGACCGGCCCGATCGGCGCCGTGCTGCCCACCACGTGGGGAGCGCGGGCGGTCCGGGAGGCGGCCACCGGCAGCGGACCGGTCTGGCCCTCGCTCGGCATCTGCCTGGCGATCAGCCTGGCCTGCCTGGCCCTCGGCGCGCTCATGATGACCCACGTCGAGCGGCGGGCCCGCGCGGCGGCCACCCTCGCCCTGGCCTGAGGAGGCGACGATGACCGCACTGCTGCGCCTGATCGGCACCGGTGGCGTGATCGCCTACCGTGCCCTGTTCAACTGGACCACCCCGGCGATGTTCGTCGGCACGCTGCTCGTCGGCCCGCTGTTCCAACTGCTCTTCTTCGCCTACCTGGGACGACAGCTCGGCGTCGCCGACGACGGTTTCTACATCACCGGCAACGCCGTGCTGGCGGCCTCACTGGCCTGCGTGTTCGGCGGCACCATGGCCGTCTCCAACGAACGGCGCTTCGGGACCCTCGGCCACGTACTGCTCTCCCCCCGCAGCCGCACCGCGGTGTTCCTCGGTCGGGTCCTGCCGTACGCCGGAAACGGGCTGCTGATCGCGGTGACCACGCTTACCGCAGCCTCGCTGCTGCTGGGCCTGCGGGTGCCCGTCGACGCGCTGCCGGGGTTGCTGCTCACCCTGGCGGTGGCGGCGTTGGCC
The DNA here is from genome assembly GCF_043197115.1 of Micromonospora sp. NPDC049275. Classification (NCBI taxonomy): domain Bacteria; kingdom Bacillati; phylum Actinomycetota; class Actinomycetes; order Micromonosporales; family Micromonosporaceae; genus Micromonospora; species Micromonospora sp. NPDC049275. The sequence continues at coordinate 11,178 of NZ_JBICSN010000023.1, read as the reverse complement.
TGCGGGTTCTTCGGCCTGACGCTTGGTGCGATAGGGCTGCGGTTCCGCGACGTCTGGCTGGTCTCCAACGTGTCGGTGGCTCTGCTGCTCCTGCTGACCGGGGTGAACGTGCCGGCCGCCGGGCTGCCGGCCTGGATGCGGGTCGCCGGCGAGCTGCTGCCGATCACCCACGCGGCCGAGGCGGCCCGCCGGCTTGTCGCCGGCGAGGGTTTCCGGGCCGCCGCGCCCCAACTCGCCGCCGAACTGGCCATCGGCGTCGGGTACGCGATCCTGGCCGCCGCCCTGCTCAGGGTCTTCGAAGCCGAATCCCGCCGCCGAGCCTCCCTAGAAACCCTCTAACCCCCGCCCGGCCCCGCCCCGCCCCGCCCCGCCCCGCCCCGCCCCGCCCCGCCCCGCCCCGCCCCGGTGATCATGAAGTTGTTGCCCGTCACAGCGGCGTGTCGTGACAACAACTTCATGATCGACCGAAAGGGGGTGGGGTTACGGGGCCGGGAGGGTGGTGTTCCAGAGCGAGGCGCCGTCGCGGTCGCGCAGGTGGACCGTCAGGGCCGCCGACTCTCCGTCGATGGACACCTCGCCGAAGTGTTGGAAGCCCTCCGCCGGTGAGCTGTTGGCCTGCGGCGGGGCGTGCACGAAGGCCGCCTGCGGGCCGAACGTGCCGTCCAACGCGTTCGGGCCGAACGCACCGGCGTGCGCGGGTCCGGAGACGAACTCCCAGAACGGGGTGAAGTCACCGACCGCCGCGCGGGACGGGTCGTAGTGGTGCGCGGCCGAGTAGTGCACATCGGCGGTGAGGAAGACCATGCCTGTCACGCCGGCCCGGTGGGTGGCCCGCAGCACCTCGGCGAACTCCAGCTCACGCCCGGCCGGTGCGCCCGGGTCGCCCTGCGCGACGCCCTCCTGGGCGGTCGGACCGTCCGGCACCACCACCCCGATCGGCAGGTCGTTGGCGATCACCTTCCAGGTCGCCGTGGACCGCTTGAGCTCCCGGATCAGCCACTCCCGCTGCTCGCGGCCGAGCAGACCGCGCTTCGGGTCGGCGTACGTGTTGCCGTCGTTCGGGTCCTTGTGGGTCCGCATGTCGAGCACGAACACGTCCAGCAGCGGCCCGTACGGGATCCGCCGGTACAGCGGCCCGTTGTCCGGCACCGGCAGCCACTCGTGGAACGCCTGAGCGGCCCGCGCGGCGAGCACGTCGACCCGCTGCTCGGTGTAGCGCGGGTCGTCCAGGATCTCCCCCGGGTACCAGTTGTTGAGGACCTCGTGGTCGTCCCACTGGTTGATCTGCGGCACCGCCGCGGCGAACTCCCGCAGGTGCGCGTCGAGCAGGTTGTAGGCGAACTGGCCCCGGTACTCGGTGAGCGTCTCGGCGACCTTGCTCTTCTCGGGGGTCACCAGGTTGCGCCAGATCCGCCCGTCGGGCAGCGTCACCGACTCGACAAGCGGGCCGTCGGCGTACACGGTGTCGCCGCTGCACAGGTAGAAGTCCGGACGCGTCTCCCGCATCGCCCGGAAGATCGACAGTCCGCCGAAGTTGCTGTCGATCCCCCAGCCCTGCCCGACGATGTCACCGGTCCAGACGAACGTCACGTCGCGCCGCCGGTGCCGGCCCGGTGCGGTGGTCAGAGACCCGGTCAGCGGCTCGCTGACCACTCCGTGCCGCTCCAGACTCTCCACCCGGACCCGGTAGTGCAGCCGCTCGGCGTCCGGTAGGCCCCGCAGCCGGACCTTGCCGGTGAAGTCCGTGCTCGGGCCGAGCACCGGGCCACGCAGTTGCCGCGCGCCCCGGAAGTCGGGCCGCCGGCTCACCTCGACAAGCATCCGACCCGGGCGGTCGGCCCGCGTCCAGACCAGCGCCGAATCGGCTGTCACGTCGCCGCTCTGCACACCGTGGGTGAGCACGGGGCGTCCCGCCGGGCGCCAGGCCGGAGCGGCGTTCGCGCCGGCGCCGCCCCGCAACGCGCCGCCGGCGACTCCGGCCCCGGCCACCAGGCCGGCACGCAGCAGGGTACGTCGATCAAGCTCGGTCATGCTTCCTCCCGGTCATGGGTTGACCCCGTCGGTCTACCGGGCGGAGATGACCGCGATCGGCGGCCCGGATGTCCGCGGTCGGAACGCCTGTTGTCCGGACGACACGCCCCGGCGACGTGACCCGGGTCACCGCCGCGATTGTCACGGCACGCCCCGGTTCCCGCGTCGTAGCGGTGTCGGATCGAACAGGGAGTTGGTCATGCAACGAATGAAGCTCTTCGAGGTCGCGCCGCAGGGATACCAGGCCGTGTCGGGCCTGGAGAAGTACGTCCAGGCGAACGTCGACCACACCGTGCTGGAGCTGGTCAAGCTGCGGGCGTCGATGCTGAACGGCTGCGCGTACTGCGTGGACATGCACAGCCGCGACGCCCTCGCCGCCGGCGAGTCGAGCCGGCGGCTGTTCGCGGTGTCCGCCTGGCGGGAGGCACTGTCGCTCTTCGACGAGCGGGAGCAGACCGCGCTGGCGCTGACCGACGCGGTGACCCGGCTCGGCGAGCACGGAGTGTCGGACGAGGTGTGGGACGCCGCCGCGAAGGTCTGGTCGGAGAAGGAACTAGCGGATCTGGTCCTCGCGATCGCCACAATCAACGTGTGGAATCGCATCGCCGTGACGACGCACACGGAGCCCCCGGCGCAGGTGTGACGACCGAGGCGGCAGAGGCGGCCGGTGCGCTCCAGGCGCACCGGCCGATGCTGCTCGGGCTCGCGTACCGGCTGCTCGGCAGCCGGCACGACGCGGAGGACGTGCTCCAGGAGGCGTACCTGCGCTGGGTCGGCGTGGACCGGTCGGCGGTCGAGGAACCCCGCCGGTACCTGTCCCGGGTGGTCACCCGGCTGGCCCTGGACCGGTTGCGGTCCCGGCAGGCGGCCCGCGAGACGTACGTCGGCACCTGGCTGCCCGAGCCGGTGCCGACCGCGCCCTCGCCGTTCGGGCCGCTGGACCGCGCGGAGTTGCGCGACTCGCTCTCCACCGCGTTGTTGCACGTCCTGGAGCGGCTCACCCCGCCGGAGCGGGCGGTGTACGTCCTGCACACCGCCTTCGACCTGCCGTACGCCGAGATCGCCGAGATCCTGGACCGGACCCCGGAGGACTGCCGCCAACTCCATCACCGGGCGACCACCCGGGTCCATCAGGAGCAGCGTCGCTTCACCGCCAGCCGGGCCGAACGGGAACGGTTGCTGGACGCGTTCCTCGCCGCCGCCCGCGACGGTGACCTGGCGACGCTCACCGGCCTGGTCGCGGCGGACGCCACGGCCTGGAACGACGGCGGTGGTCGGGTCCGGGCCGCCCGAAACCCGGTCACCGGCGCGGACCGGATCGCCCGGTTCTACGCCGGGATCTACGGCCCCGGCCGCCGCCCCATGACCGTGCGTCCGGTCGAGCTGAACGGGGAACCCGCCGTGTGGATCATGCGCGCGGACGGCAGTCGGTACACGCTGACCATCGCCGCGGCCGACGGACGGATCACCGGGATCTACGTGGTCGGCAACCCGACGAAACTGCCGCCGGTCGACTGAATCCCGGTGCCGTCGGCGGGCCCAAACCGTGTCGCGTCAGCCCGGCACCGGGCGTCAGCCCTGACCGTGTCGCGTCAGCTCAGCTCAGCGTCAGCCCAGTTCGGGGAACCAGAGCGCGATCTCGCGCTTGGCGCTGTCCGTCGAGTCGGAGGCGTGCACCAGGTTCTCCCGGTTGGACAGCGACAGGTCACCCCGGATCGTGCCGGCGGCGGCCTTGCGGCCGTCGGTGGCGCCGACCAGCCCGCGGACCACGTCGATGACCTGGTCGCCGGAGAGCACCAGGGCGACCAACGGGCCGCCCGTCATGAAGTCCTTCAGCGGCGGGTAGAACGCCTTGTCGACGTGCTCGGCGTAGTGCTCGTCGGCGAGCGCGGCATCCATCGTCCGGTGCACCATCGCGTCGATCCGCAGCCCCTTGCGCTCGAAGCGGGAGAGGAGCTCGCCGACCAGGCCACGGCGGACCGCGTCGGGCTTGATCAGAACGAGGCTGCGCTCATCCGGACTGTTGCTGGACACGCTGGGTTCCTCCTGTGCACGCTGAACGCCTGGGATCGGTACGGTCAGCGTAGCGACCCGGTCCCGGCGCCGGCGCGGCGGCCGGCCTTTCGCCCGGTGGCCGATCCGGCCTAGCCTGGCCCTGACCCCGGGAGGTCCACTGTGGCGAATGGCGGGAACCGACCCATCGCGCCGGTACGCAAGCTGGTCGGCGTGGTGCTGGGCACCGTGGCCACCTTCGTCGTCGTCTTCGGGCTGGGCATGCCCAGTTGGGCCATCGTGGCTCTCGGGGTCGCCCTGCTGGTGCTGGCGATCGCGCTGGCCACCGTGCGCGGCGGCGGGCGCACCTGGGTGGTCGGCGTGGCGCACGTGCACAGCGCCTCCGAACCACCCACCCAGTACGCGTTCGGCCGGTGTGAGCTGCAACTGGTCATCGACGCGCCCGGCCTGCCGCCCCGATCCAAGAAGATCATCGAGCCGCGGGTGCCGGTCTCCAAGTGGCCGTCGCTGGGTCAGACCCTGCCGATCCGGGTCGCGCTGGACGACCAGCGGCACGTCAAGGTTCTCTGGGACGAGGTGCCCACCCACGCCGAGACCGCCGCGGCCGTCGGCGACCTGCCACCGGAGTTCGGCGACATCGACGCCGTGGACGACGTGCTCATCCAGCAGGACGCCCCTCCGTGGGCGGACCGCGCGACGGAAGACGACTTTCGTGACGACTACCGGGATCCGCGCGACAGCGAGGGGTTCCGTGAGCCGCGTGGCGGTGAGGTGTTCCGCGACGCCCGCGACGGTGACCCGTTCCGCGACGCCCGCGACGGCGATCCCTTCCGCGACCCGCGCGGCCCCGACGTGTTCCGCGACCCGCGCGGCCCGGACCCGCTGCGCGACGACCCGGCGGTCGTCCCCGACGAGCGCGAGCCTGTGGTGATGAGCCAGAGCCCGGGCGGCCCGGTGGTGCTCGAAGGCGTAGTCGTCGAGCCGCAGAGCGGCCCGGGGCTGCCCCGACGCGCCACTCCCGCCCCACGCCCGCCGGCGGAGGAGCACTTCGACCAGCCCGGCCCCGACCCGCTCGACGACCGCGTCGACCGACCAGGCGACCGCTTCGACCCGGGGCCCGCCGACCGCTTCGACCCGGGGCCCGCCGACCGCGTGGACCCGGGGCCCGACGACCGCTTCGGCCCGGGGCCCGACGACCGCTTCGGCCCGGGGCCCGACGACCGGCCCGCGAAGGCCGAGGACCGCCTCGAACCGCCCGGTGCTCCGCGCGTCGACCCAGCTCCGGCGCAGCGCACCGGCCCGGTCGCCATGGACCCACTGGACCCGCTGGACCTGCCACTGGACGATCCGACCCCGACCGGGACGGCCCGCGAGACCGTCACCGCCGAGGCCCTGGACGAGGCGATCTTCGGGTACGACGGCGCGTCCGCCGCTGATCCGGCCGGCCCGATCAGCGGTGTCGGCCTGACCCTGCTGGTCACCGACCTGTCCCGGTCGCTCGGCTTCTACCGCGACATGCTCGGCTTCACCGAGGTCGACCAGGGCGCCGGCAATGCCGTGCTCGCCTCCGGCACGACCCGGCTGGTGCTGCGCGAGGTGACCGGGGCGGCGCCGATCAGCCGCCGGCTGGTACACGTCAACCTCGAGGTGGACGACATCGAGGCGGCGTACGGCCGGCTGCGTGACTCCGGCGTCCGCTTCACGTACGCGCCCCGGGTGGTCAACCGGGGCAGCAGGCTGGAGGTGTGGGCGGCGGCCTTCCGGGACCCGGACGGGCACGGCATCGCCCTCACCCAGTGGCGCGAACGGGCCGACGCCTGACCCGACCCGGCCGGACCGTCAGCCGAGGATGACCCGGCGGACGTGCAGGGCGTACGCCCAGACCAGGGCGAAGATGATGCCCAGCACGAGCAGCGACCAGTGCAGCAGACCGGCCAGGATCAGCAGGCCCTGCAGCACCGTGCCGGCATGCCAGGCCCAGGGGCGGCGCATCGTGCCGGCGAGCACGACGGCGGCCACCGCCAGGGCCACCACCGCCGCGATTGCCGCCCCGCCGAGGTCGCCACCGACCACCCGGATCGGCTGGATGGCCAGCAGCAGCACCAGCGCCTCCAGACTGAGCGTTCCCGCGCCCAGGCCGCGTACCGCCCGCTCCGGGTTGCGCAGCCCGGACCGCCGCGCCGGGCCGACGCCCGGCTCCCCCGCCGAGGCCTCGGCGGGGTCCTTCGTGGTGTGCGGGTCCGGTTCCGGGCCGGTCATCGCTTGAACAGCCGGCGCGCGTCGGCCACCGTGACCACCGAACCGGTCACCAGGACCCCGACGCCGCTGAGCTCGCCCGGGACGTCCTCCTCGGCCAGCGCGACCGCCAGCTCGATCGCGTCCGGCATCTCCTCGGCCACCTCGACGCGCTCCTCGCCGAAGATCTCGGCGGCCAGCGCGGCGAGTTCCTTCGTCGGCATCGCCCGCGGCGAGCTGTTGCGGGTGACCACCACGACGTCGGCCACCGGCTCCAGCAACTCCAACAGACTGCTCGCGTCCTTGTCGGCGAGCACGCCGATCAGCGCCACCAGCTTGCTGAACGCGAACTCCTCCTGCAGTGCGGTGACTGTCGCGGCCATGCCGTGCGGGTTGTGCGCGCCGTCGAGCAGGACCGTCGGGGCGTTGCGGACCCGCTCCAGCCGGCCCGGCGAGCTGGCCATGGCGAAGCCCTCCCGGACGGCCTCGACGTCCAACTGCCGCCGGGCCCCGGCACCCAGGAAGGCCTCCACCGCGGCGAGCGCCACCGCGGCGTTCTGCGCCTGGTGCGCGCCGTGCAGCGGGAGGAACACGTCGTCGTAGACGCCCCCGAGGCCCTGCAGTTTGAGCACCTGCCCGCCGACGGCGACCGCCCGGCTCAGGACCCCGAACTCGCCGCCCTCGCGGGCGATGGTGGCACCCACCTCGGCGCAGCGTTCGAGGAGGGGGCGCGCGGCCTCCTCCTCCTGCGCCGCGGCGATCACCGTGGCGCCCGGATGGATGATGCCGGCCTTGGCCAGTGCGATGTCCTGGAGGGTGTCGCCGAGCCATTCGGTGTGGTCGAGGCCGATCGGGGTGATCACGCAGACCCCGGCCTGGATGACGTTCGTGGCGTCCTCGGCGCCGCCGAGGCCCACCTCGACCACGGCGATGTCGACAGGCGCGTCGGCGAACGTGGCGAACGCCAGCGCGGTGGTCATGTCGAAGTACGTCAGCGGCTCGTCCGACCGCGCGTCGACCAGCTCAGCCAGCGGCTTGATCTCCCGGTACACCGCGGCGAACCGCTCCTCGCTCACCGGCTCGCCGTCCAGGCTGATCCGCTCCCGCACCGTCTCCAGGTGCGGGCTCGTGTACCGGCCGGTGTGCAGCCCGAACGCCCGCAGCAGCGAGTCGATCATCCGCGCCGTGGAGGTCTTGCCGTTGGTGCCGGTCAGGTGGATCGACGGGTACGCCCGCTGCGGGCTTCCCAGCAGGTCGAGAAGCGACTCGATGCGGTCCAGCTCGAAGACCATGCGGGTGAAACCGCGGGCGTTCAGCTCGGCCTCGGCGGCGGCGAAATCGGTACGGTCGGTCACGAGGGCAGTGTCTCCAGAGCAGCGGTGATCCGGACCAGGTCGGCCTCGGCGGTGGCGAGCCGTTCGCGGATCTTCGCGACGACCGGCTCGGGGGCCTTGCCGATGAAGGCAGGGTTGTCGAGCTTGGCCCGTGCCTGCGCGATCTCCTTCTCGGCCGCGGCACGGTCCTTCGTCAGCCGGGCCCGCTCGGCGGCCACGTCGATCGACCCCCGGGTGTCCAACGCGACACCCACCGCGCCGGGCATGGCCAGCGTGGCGCTGGCCTGGAAGTCGTCGCCGGCCGCGTCCAGCCGCACCAGCGACCGGATCAGCGGCTCGTGGGCCGCGATGCCGGCCCCGGCCAGCCCGTCCAGGCGGGCGGCCACCCGCTGCGTCGGGCGCAGCCCCTGGTCGGAACGGAACCGGCGGATCTCGGTGACGACCCGCTGCACGCCGGCCAGCTCGGCCTCGGCGGCGTCGTCGACGAGCGACCGGTCGGCCACCGGCCAGGCCGCGGCCTGCACCGTCTCGCCACCGGTAAGCGCGACCCACAGCTCCTCGGTCACGAACGGGATGACCGGGTGCAGCAGCCGCAGCAGTTGGTCGAGCACGTGCCCGAGCACCCGCCGGGAGGCGTCGGCCCGCTCGCCGCCCTCGGCGAGCACCGGCTTGCTCAGCTCCACGTACCAGTCGCAGACGTCGTCCCAGGCGAAGTGGTAGAGCAGGTCGCACACCTTGGCGAACTCGTACGCCTCGAACTGCTCGTCGACCTCGGCGGTGACGTGCGCCAGCCGGGACAGGATCCACCTGTCGACGGTGGAGAGCTGCTCGACGGGCGGCAGGTCGCCCGTGGTGTGCGCGCCGTTCATCAGGGCGAACCGGGTGGCGTTCCAGAGCTTGTTGCAGAAGTTGCGCGAACCCTGGCACCACTCCTCGCTGACCGGCACGTCCTGGCCGGGGTTCGCGCCCCGCGCCAGGGTGAACCGGGTGGCGTCGGCGCCGTACCTGTCGATCCAGTCCAGCGGGTCGACCACGTTGCCGAACGACTTCGACATCTTCTTGCCGAACTGGTCGCGGACCATGCCGTGCAGCGCGACCACGTCGAAGGGCGGCCGGCCGTCCATCGCGTAGAGGCCGAACATCATCATCCGGGCGACCCAGAAGAACAGGATGTCGTACCCGGTGACCAGCACGCTCGTCGGGTAGAACTTCGCCAGGTCCGGGGTCTGCTCGGGCCAACCGAGGGTGGAGAACGGCCACAGGCCGCTGGAGAACCACGTGTCCAGGATGTCCTCGTCCTGGTGCCAGCCCTCCCCGGTCGGCGCCTCCTCGTCGGGGCCGACGCAGACGATCTCGCCCGCCGGGCCGTACCAGACCGGGATGCGGTGCCCCCACCACAGCTGGCGGGAGATGCACCAGTCGTGCATGTTGTCGACCCAGGCGAAGTAGCGCTTGGCCAACTCGGCCGGCTCGATGCGAACCCGGCCGTCGCGGACCGCGTCGCCGGCGGCCTGCGCGAGCGGGGCGGTGTTGACGAACCACTGCAGCGACAGCCGCGGCTCGACAGTTGTCTTGCAGCGGGAGCAGTGCCCGACCGCGTGCACGTACGGACGCTTCTCGGCGACGATCCGGCCCTGCTCACGCAAGGCGGCCACGATCGCCGGCCGCGCCTCGAACCGGTCCAGTCCCTCGAACGGGCCGGGCACGGTGATCACGCCGCGCTCGTCCATCACTGTCAGCGCGGGCAGGTCGTGGCGCTGGCCGATCTCGAAGTCGTTCGGGTCGTGCGCGGGCGTCACCTTCACCATGCCGGTGCCGAAGCTCGGGTCGACGTGCGCGTCGGCGACGATCGGGATCCGGCGGCCGGTCAGCGGCAGCTCGACCTCGGTGCCGATCAGGTGCTGGTAGCGCTCGTCGTCGGGGTGCACCGCCACGGCGGTGTCACCGAGCATCGTCTCGGCCCGGGTGGTGGCCACCACGACCTCGTCGCTGTAGCGGATGGAGATCAGCTCACCGTCGTCGTCGGTGTGCTCGACCTCGATGTCGGAGAGCGCGGTGAGGCAGCGCGGACACCAGTTGATGATCCGGTTGGCCCGGTAGATGAGGCCGTCGTCGAAGAGCTTCTTGAAGATCGTCTGGACGGCGCGGGTCAGCCCCGCGTCCATCGTGAAACGCTCCCGGTCCCAGTCGACGGAGTCACCGAGGCGGCGCATCTGGCCGAGGATGGCGCCACCGGACTCGGCCTTCCACTGCCAGACCCGCTCCACGAACTTCTCCCGGCCGAGATCGTGGCGGGAGAGGCCCTCGGCGGCGAGCTGACGCTCGACCAGGTTCTGGGTGGCGATGCCGGCATGGTCCATGCCGGGCAGCCACAGCGCCTCGAAGCCCTGCATCCGCTTGCGCCGGGTCAACGCGTCCATGAGCGTGTGCTCGAACGCGTGGCCCATGTGCAGCGAGCCGGTGACGTTCGGCGGGGGGATGACGATGGTGAAGGGGGGCTTGTCGCTGTCGGAGGAGGCCCGGAAGTGCCCAGCGGCTACCCACTGCTCGTACCGTCGCTGCTCTACCTCGCCGGGCTGATACTGGCCGGCAAGGGTCGGGGCGTCGGGGCGTCGGGCATCCAGTCTCTCGGTCACCTGACAAGTCTACGGAGGGCTTCCGCGGACCTGACGTGCGCCACCTGTCGTTCGCGTACGGTGTCGGCTATGTCCGACGCACATCTCACCCAACGTTCGCTCGACGACAGTCGCGAGCCGGTCGAGCTGACCGAGGAGCCGATCCAGCTGAGCACCCGGGACACCGGGGGCGACCCCGACGAGCGGTCCGGCGGCTGGTCCCGGCGCCGCAAGATCGGTTGGACGGTCGCGCTGGTCGTCGGTCTCGCGGGTGCGAGTGTGCTGGGGGTCGGCGGGTGGCGCGTGGCGCAGCAGAAGGACACCCGGCTGAGTTCGCCCGACCAGGTGGCGGGGCTGACCCGGGACGACAGCGAGCGGGCCAGGAGCACGGCTGACTATCTGCGCAGCGGCCTGGCCGCCGACATCGAGCTGGACCGTAGCTTCGGCACCGTCTACCGCGATCCGGCCGACGACAAGCGCTCGGTGCTGATCTTCGGTGGCACCACGCTGCTCTGGCAGCCCGAACGCGACCTGGACAGCCTCTTCGGCCTGATGTCCGACGAGACCGGGGCAGTGGCAGACCTCCGCGAGGTGCCCGCGGGTGACCTGGGCGGCGTCATGAAGTGCGGCAGCACCAGCGGCGACGGCGGCGACTTCGCGGTGTGCGGCTGGGCGGACCACGGCAGCGTCGTGATGGCGATGTTCCCCGGTAGGTCGGTGACCGACGCCAGCGCCCTGTTCCGCGACCTTCGCGGGGACATGCAGACCCGCGACTGATCCCGCCCTTCCGGTGTCGGGGCCTCCACGATCGGGGGCGCCGGTGCCAGGCGCGCAAATGCAGAAAAGCCCACCCCGGAAAGGGGTGGGCTTTTCTGAAAGATTGTCCGGCGGTGTCCTACTCTCCCACACCCTCACGAGTGCAGTACCATCGGCGCTGGAGGGCTTAGCTT
>NZ_JBICSN010000022.1:0-63012 GCF_043197115.1 Micromonospora sp. NPDC049275 | reverse complement strand
CTTGAATACCCTAATTTCTTCCCCGGTACATTGGGTGTTTCTTGCGGCGGGGCGCCCCCCCCCCCCCCCGCCCCCCCGGGGGGGGGGGGGGCGCGCCGGGGCGCCCCCCCGCCCCCCCACCACGTGGTGGAGGCCCAGTTCAAGGCGGTGTCCCGGGCGCTGCGCGAAGCCACCGCCATCGATCCGCGGGCGGCGGGCGCGATCCCGAGCACGAAGGGGGCTCTCTAATGGGTGCCGCGTTGCCGACGTTGCTGCTGATCCTGGCCGGGGTGCTGGTGGGTGGTGCCTGGTCGCTGCACCGGCAGGGCGCGCCGAGGGGCGCCGTGGTGATCACGGCGCTGCTCGCGCTGCTCGCCACGGCCGCCGGCGTGCTGCGGCTGATCCCGGGCTCGGGCTCGTGACCGCCGACGTGGTGGTGCTCGACTACGGCTCGGGCAATCTGCGCTCGGCGGAGCGGGCGTTGGCCGCCGCGGGTGCGACGGTCCGGGTGACCGACGATCTCGCCGCGGCGGCCGCCGCGGACGGCCTGGTGGTGCCGGGTGTGGGCGCGTACGCGGCGTGCATGGCGGGTATCGAGGCGCTCGGTGCCGGCCCGGTGATCGCGGAGCGGGTGGCCGCGGGCCGGCCGGTGCTGGGTATCTGCGTGGGCATGCAGGTGCTGTTCGAGCACGGCGAGGAGCACGGAGTGGTGACGAAGGGCCTCGGGTTGCTGCCCGGCGGGGTGACCCGGTTGGCCGCGCACCGCCTGCCGCACATGGGCTGGAACACGGTCCGCGCGCCTCGGGGGTCGGTGCTGTTCGCCGGGTTGCCGGCGCAGAGCCGGTTCTACTTCGTGCACTCGTACGCGATGGGGGAGCCGGCGGCGTTGGCGGCTGCGGGGGCGGTGGTGACGACTGCTCACCACGACACCGACTTCGTGGCGGCGGTGGAGCGTGGGCCGCTGTCGGCGGCGCAGTTCCACCCGGAGAAGTCCGCCGACACCGGCGCCGCGTTGCTGCGCAACTGGCTCGCCACCCTGCCCGCCGGTGACTGAGCGCCGGCACCGCCAGGCGTCCGGCGGGCGGGCGTCCGGCGGGCGGGCGTCCGGCGGGCGGGCGTCGCGGTGAGCCGGGAGCGGGCCCGTCGGCGGGCCGAACGTGAGGCGGTCCTGGCTCGGGAGCGGGCGGTCCGACAGCGCCGGGTGGCGCGTCGGCAGCGCCGCCGCGCGGTGGTCCGCCGGTTGACGCCGCAGTTGCGGCGGGGCCGCACGGGTCGGCTGGCTCGGCACACGCGGGGTGAGCGCGCGGCGATCGTGCTGCTCACCGGGGCGGCGCTGATCCTGATCTGGACGCTCGTCGACGATGTGGCGCTGCGTGTCGCGCTTATCGTGCTGTTGCTGCTCGTACTGCCGGCGATCGTGGTGATCGCTCTGGACCGTCGTACCTGATCGAGGAGAAGACGTTGAGTCTCACCCTGTTACCCGCCGTGGATGTCGCCGACGGCCGGGCTGTCCGGCTCGTGCAGGGCGCCGCCGGAAGCGAGAGCAACTACGGCGAGCCGCTGGACGCGGCGCTGGCGTGGCAGCGCGACGGCGCCGAGTGGATCCACCTGGTCGACCTGGACGCGGCGTTCGGCCGGGGCACCAACGCGCACCTGCTCGCCGAGGTGGTGCGCCAGTTGGACGTGCAGGTGGAGTTGTCAGGTGGCATTCGTGACGACGAGTCGCTGCGCGCGGCGCTGGGCACCGGGGCGAGCCGGGTGAACATCGGCACCGCCGCCCTGGAGAACCCGGAGTGGTGTGACCGGGTGGTCGGGGAGTACGGGGACCGGGTCGCCATCGGCTTGGACGTACGCGGTCAGACCCTGTCGGCGCGGGGCTGGACCCGCGACGGCGGCGACCTGTACGAGGTGCTGGAGCGCCTGGACAAGGCGGGTGCCACGCGGTACGTGGTCACCGACATCACCAAGGACGGCACGATGCGCGGGCCGAACCTGGATCTGCTGCGCGAGGTGTGCGCGCGTACGGACCGGCCGGTGATCGCCTCGGGTGGGGTGTCCACCCTGGACGACCTGCGGGCGCTGGCCACGCTGGAGCCGCTGGGCGTGGAGGGTGTGATCGCCGGCAAGGCGCTGTACGCGGGCGCGTTCACGGTGGCCGAGGCGCTGCGGACGTTGGCCGAGGCGTGACGGTCACCCGGCTGGGCTCGGGCGGTCCGTGGGAGCAGCAGTACGGCTACTCCCGGGTGGTCCGGGCCGGTGACCTGGCCCTGACGGCCGGCTGCACGGCCACTGTCGACGGTCGGGTGGTGCACGTCGGGGACGCCGCCGCGCAGACCGCGCAGGCGTTGCGGATCGGGTTGGCGGCGCTGGCCGAGGTGGGCGTGCAGCCGGGTGACGTGGTCCGGACCCGGATGTACGTGACCGACCGGCTGCACGCCGACGAGGTGGGTCGGGCGCACAACGCGGTCTTCGGGGCGGTCCGGCCGGTGGCGACGCTTGTGGTGGTGGCGGGCCTGCTCGATCCGGAGCATCTGGTCGAGGTGGAGTTGGAGGCGTACGTCGGCGACAGCTGAGCTGCCGGTGGCGCTCGTCACGACCGCCTTCCGGCCCGATAAGTTGTGCACAACTCAATTGCGGGCTACGGTTCACGGGTGACCGATGACCTGGTGCTGCGCCGGCAGGTGTGCTTCGCGCTCTACGCCGCGTCGCGCGCCCTGACCGACGTGTACCGGCCGATCCTCGACGAGTTCGGGCTGACCTATCCGCAGTACCTGGTGCTGCTGGTGCTCTGGGAACGCCCCGACGACGCGCCCACGGTGTCCGAGCTCGGCGCCGAGCTGCGGTTGGACTCCGGCACGCTCTCCCCGCTGCTCAAGCGACTGGAGGGGGCGGGCCTGGTGGTGCGGCGGCGGTCGGCGCGCGACGAGCGGCGGGTCGAGGTGGGCCTCACCGAGCGGGGTCGGGCGCTGCGGGAGCAGGTGTGCGACGTCCCGCTGCGGATCGCGCAGGCCACCGGCCTGGGCATCAGCGAACTCGTCGCGCTGCGCGACACCCTCACCCGGGTCACCGACACCATCCACCGACAGAAGGAGCAGTGACTCTCATGAAGGCTCTCTACACCGCGTCCGCGACCGCCACCGGCGACGGCCGGGACGGCCACGTCGAGACCTCCGACGGCACCCTCGCGCTCGACCTGGCGGTGCCGAAGGAGATGGGTGGCGCGGGTGGCGCCGCCAACCCCGAGCAGCTCTTCGCCGCCGGCTACGCGGCCTGCTTCCACAGCGCCCTGCGCCTGGTGGCCCGCCGCGCCAAGGCGGACGTGAGCGACTCCGTCGTCGCCGCCGAGGTCGGCATCGGCCCGAACGGCAGCGGTGGCTTCGGGCTCACCGTGCGGCTCGTCGTCGATCTGCCCGCCGTCGCCCGCGACGCCGCCGAGCAACTCGTCGAGCAGGCCCACCAGGTCTGCCCGTACTCCAACGCCACCCGCGGCAACATCGACGTCGCCCTGACCGTCCGCGAGACCCTGGCCGCCTGACGCCCGCGGCTCCGGACCCCACCCGCGGACGAGAGGACGACCACCCGATGACCAGCAACCGTGAGATCCACCTGGCCCGCCGCCCCGAGGGCTGGCCCACCGAGGACACCTTCCGGCTCGTCGAGACCGACGTCCCGACGCCCGGACCGGGCCAGATCGTGGTCCGCAACCAGTTCATGTCCGTCGACCCGTACATGCGGGGACGGATGAACGACGTCAAGTCGTACGTGCCGCCGTTCGCCCTCGACGCCCCGCTCGACGGTGCGGCGATCGGCGAGGTGGTGGCCAGCGAGTCGGCCGACGTCGCGGTCGGCGACACCGTGCTGCACGGGCTGGGCTGGCGGGAGTACGCGCTGCTCGACGGCAGCGCCGCCCGTACGGTCGACCCGGCCCTCGCGCCGGCCAGCGCGTACCTCAGCGTGCTCGGGATGCCCGGGCTGACCGCGTACGCCGGTCTGCTGGAGGTCGCCGCGATGAAGCCCGGCGAGACGGTCTTCGTCTCCGCCGCGGCCGGCTCGGTCGGCAGCCTGGTCGGCCAGATCGCCAAGCTCAAGGGCGCGGGCCGGGTCATCGGCAGCGCCGGCTCGGCCGTCAAGGTCGAGCGGCTGCGGGCGCTGGGCTTCGACGCCGCGTTCGACTACCACGACGGCGTCCGCGAGTCGCTGCGGGCGGCCGCTCCGGAGGGCATCGACGTCTACTTCGACAACGTCGGCGGTGACCACCTGGAGGCGGCCATCTCGGCCATGAACCTGCACGGCCGGGTCGCCATCTGCGGCATGATCGCGCAGTACAACGACACCGAGCCGCCGGCCGCGCCCCGCAACCTGTCCCTGGTCATCGGCAAGCGGCTCACCCTGCGCGGCTACCTGGTCAACGATCACAACCACCTGCGCAACGCGTTCGTCAGCGACGTCGCGGGCTGGCTGCGCGAGGGCACGCTCTCCTACGACGAGACGGTCGTCGACGGCATCGAGAACGCCCCGGCGGCGTTCCTCGGCCTGTTGCGCGGCGAGAACCTGGGCAAGATGCTCGTTCGTCTGTGATCGGTTCGTGGTGCGCGGCGGGGGGGCCCGGGGGGGCGGCCCCCCCCCCCCCCGGGGGGGGGGTGGTGTGGGGGGGGGGGGGGGGGGGGGCGGGGCGCCCCCCCCCCCCCCCCCCCCCCCCCCCGCGCCTCGCGTGGAGGATAGGGTGGCGGCATGACGGTGGCGGTACGCGTGATCCCCTGCCTCGACGTGGACGCCGGGCGCGTCGTCAAGGGGGTCAACTTCCTCGACCTGCGGGACGCCGGCGACCCGGTCGAGCTGGCCGCCGCGTACGACCGGGCCGGCGCCGACGAGCTGACCTTCCTCGACGTCACCGCCTCCTCCAGTGACCGGGGCACCATGCTCGACGTGGTGCGCCGCACCGCCGAGTCGGTCTTCATCCCGCTGACCGTCGGGGGTGGGGTCCGGCAGGTCGGTGACGTCGACACGCTGCTGCGGGCGGGCGCGGACAAGGTCGGTGTGAACACCGCGGCCATCGCGCGGCCGGAGCTGATCGCCGAGATCGCCGACCGGTTCGGCCGCCAGGTGCTCGTGCTCTCCCTGGACGTCCGCCGTGCCCCGGCCGGCGTCACGCCCAGCGGGTTCGAGGTCACCACCCACGGCGGTCGGCGCGGCACCGGCCTCGACGCGGTGCACTGGGCGCGGCAGGTGGCCGAGCTGGGCGCGGGCGAGATCCTGCTCAACTCGATGGACGCCGACGGCACCAAGGCGGGCTTCGACCTGGAGCTGATCGGCGCGGTACGGGCCGTCGTGGACGTGCCGGTAGTGGCCAGCGGTGGGGCCGGCGAGGTGGCGCACTTCCCGCCCGCGATCGGGGCCGGCGCCGACGCGGTCCTCGCCGCCAGCGTCTTCCACTTCGGCGAGCTGACGGTGGGCGAGGTCAAGGACGCGCTGCGCCGCAGCGGTCACCCGGTGCGCTAGCCGACTTCTGGTCGACGTCCTTATCGCTCGGTCCAACGCCCCAGCTCGGTCCACCCTCGCCCCCGCGCACGTGGTACCCCCCCATGTCGTCGATGTCTCCTGCTTCAACGCAAGTCCCAAGTGACCTACGCTTGACTGGTACCAACGCCACCCACCAACCCGTGGTAGGGAGACCACATGAACCGTGATTTCCTGACCACCGCTATCTGGCGCAAGAGCAGCCGTAGCCTGAACGAAAACGCACAGTGCGTCGAGGTCGCTTTGGCTTTGCACGCAGTCGGTATCCGTGACTCCAAAGACCCGCGCGGCCCCTCGCTGGTCGTGACCGCCCCACAATGGATGGCATTCATCGGCGGGGTCAAGGACGCGGGCCTGCGGCCCTGATCCGTGCGACTCAAACACCGAGGTCATTGATCGGCCTCAAGCTGCCGTCGTGCTAGGTGTTCTGCCATGGAGGTTGGGGACGCGGCTGGCGGTGAACCGCCGGCTTCGGCACGCGGTGACGGTGGGCCCATTTGGTACGCGTCGTGCGCGATCAGATTCGCGAACGCTTCCGCCCGTTCCCAGCACCGTGCGCGGGTGCCGCAGATCGGGCATCGCCCGTGTCGCTGCTCATGCTCAGCCAGAACCCGCCACCAGCGGGCCAGTAGTTCGGCGGCGGGTGCAGTCACCGGGCTCCACCCATGTTCGCGCGGACCGCCGCGACCGAGACCTGCGCTTCGAAGCACCACCCGCCGGCACAGCCCGGTACGGGGCCAGCACACGTGTGCCCTCGCATCCGAACCATGCCGCCGACCGGCTGCTGGTCTACGACCACCGTCCACACCAGTTCGTCGCGGTTGGTGGGATTGGGGGTGATCTCCCATGCCAGCAAGTGCAGCAGGGTGCCCGCAGGCACATGAAGTCTGTCGGTCATGCTCGGCTCCGAGGCAGGGGGATATGGGCACCAGCCGACCGAGCGACCATTCCCGTTACTCCCGCTGGAAGCTGCTGTGCCAGGTGGGCTGATACGCCGAGAGTGGCCGATATGCTGCCCATACGGCAGGCGTGCGCGGTGTGCACACGTTCCTGCACACGCTGGGAGCCGACGATGGACGCTTTCGGGAAGCTGCTCAGGCAGCATCGGGAGAACGCTGAACTGTCCCTGCGACAGCTCGGTGCGATCATCCATTTCCAGTACAGCCACATCTCTCAGGTGGAACGCGGTGACCGCCGCCCCACCGAGGCGCTGGCCACGGCCTGCGACCGGGCACTGGACGCCGACGGCGCGCTCGTCGAGGCGTACCGGAGCGAGCGGGCCGGTGTCACCGACCTGCACCGGCGCACCATGCTGCGTGCCATGACGGCGTTGGCCGCCGCCCCTGCCGTCGCGCCCCTGGCTGGATTGGAGGCCCTTCGCCACGGCCTCAGCGACGCGGCGACCCCCGGCCATGACGAGTGGGACCAGATTGCGGCCGACTACGGCCACGGCTACTACCGGCAACCCCGTCCCGCGTTGATGGCCCATCTGAGTGCCGACCTGACGGTGCTGCAACACCAGATTGCCGCCGACCCTGGCGCGCGTCGACCTGGTCTCCTGCGGGCTGCTGCGCGCCTGTCCGTCATCGTCGCGTTGAGCCTTGTCGCGTCAGGCCAGGTCGTGATGGGTCGGCGCTGGTGGCAGACCGCCCATCGGATCGCCGACCAGTCCGAGGACACCGAGACCCGGGTGTTGGTGCGGGCTTGGGATGTGGTGAACGGCTGCTACGACGGACGACCACCATCGGCGGTCGTCGCCCTGTCGGACGAGGTGCTGCCCCTGCTGGGTCGGCAGGCCACGTCAGCCGCGTGTGGACTACTCGCTGGCCGGGCCCAGGCCCTCTCGTTGGCCGGGCGGCATGCGGAGGCGGTGGCGACGGTGCGGCAACTCGTCGACCTCGCTCCGCGGTTGCCGTCCACGATCGTGAGCGACGTGGAGTCGCTGTGGGGGTGGCCGGAGCATCGGGTCCGCCACACCGAATCCTGGGTGTACACCCACGCCGGCCGGCTGGCCGAAGCCGAGGTCGCGCAGGATCTGGCCCTCGGCCTGTATCCCGCCTCGCAGACCCGGCTACGTGCGCAGGTGCAACTGCACCAGGCTGCCCGGCTGATCCGTGGCGGGCACATTCCCGACGGGCTGCGGCACGCCGCCGACACCCTTGATGCGCTCCCAGCCCACCTGCACAACCACCTGCTGCGGTCGGTGGCCACGCAGGTCGCGGCCGCCGTACCCACAACGGAGCGGTCTCGGACCGCGTTCGTTGAACTCGCCGACCGGGTTTACACCTAGGGTCCTCCCGCGATGCCCGTGACGTACACCGCGTACACCCCCGGATCGGCTGTTGCTTTGTTTCCGGCGCTGGTCGGCCTGTACGCGGTCGTCTACGCGGAGCAGCCGTACAACGAGGGACCGGAGCAGGTGGTCGGGTTCGCCAACGGCTTGCCCGCCGAAACGCAGCGCCCCGGGTTCACACTCGTCGCCGCCGACGACGCGGGCGGACTGGTTGGTGCGGCCTATGGGTGGACGATGCCCGCCGGCCGGTGGTGGACGCGCGCCGACACCGAGCCGCCCGCCCACGTCCGGAACGCCGACAAGTTCGCGGTGATGGAGTGGGTCGTGCACCCCGATCGGCGGGGTGAGGGCATCGGCGCGGAACTCATGCGCCGGCTCCTCGACGGGCGGTCCGAACCGTGGGCGACCCTCGCGTCCAACCCGGCCGCACCCGCCCGCGCCATCTACCAGCGCGCGGGTTGGCAGCAGGTCGGCGGGTCAGCGATGCCCGACGGAACTCCCATGCACCTGCTTCTTCTGCCGCTACCGGCAGCGCCGGTCCAGCATTGCTGACTGCCGGGCCGCGTCCGCGACGCTAAACGTCTCCACGAAGCCTGCGGTCCCCAGGCCGTCAGTGCCCGCCGGAGTGGCCCTCGGAGGACCGGCGGGGCGTGGGGATCGACCGTACCGCGTATTCCTGTACGGCCGCCGCGTGCTCGGCCTCGTCCAGGATCCACTCGGCGCGACCCGGCGCGTGCCGGCGGCTCAACACCCCCTGCACGGTGTCCACCATCGTCGCCACCCCGGCGCGGGGCCGGGAGCGCCAGAGCTGTTCACCCTCCGAGGTGATGCGGAACCAGCCGTCCGCGACGGTGACCAGACCCGCCCCGACCAGCCGCTGGACCGCTACCTCCACCTCGTGCCGCTGCGGAATCGTCTGGTTGAGGTGATCGGCGGTGGACAGCACGTCGGTCAGACGTACGCCCTCCGGCCGGCGACTGGTCGCGGACCGTCGGTGCCGCCCGGCCCCGCTCGCGATCACCAACGAGACGAAGATCCAGGCGTCGCTCCAGCGCCAACCGTTCTCCCCCATGCAGAGATGATGACGGCGAGCGTCGCGGAAGGGAACACCCACCCTCCAACGAGCACACTCGCACCAGCGCGGCGTGCCGGGGTGTGAACGGTAGGTGAGCGCTCAGGCTGCCGGGGCGGGAGCGGCGCTCGGCGGGTCGCCCGTGACGGCAGCCGGCGCGGGCACCGCGACGAGCGGGATGAAGAACTGTGCCAGTGGGCCGATGGCCAGCGCGTACGCGACGGTGCCCACGCCTACTGTGCCGCCGAGCAGAAAGCCCAGCGCGAGCACGGTGACCTCGATGACCGTGCGTACCAACCGGATCGACCACCCGGGCCGGCGGGCGACGAAGCCGGTCATCAGTCCGTCGCGGGGGCCGGGACCCAGCCGGGCGCCGAGGTAGAGCGCGGTGGCGGCGCCGTTGGCGACGATCCCGGTGATCAACAGAGCGATGCGGACGCCGAGGGGGCCGCCGGCGGGCAGCAGGGCCAGGGTGGCGTCGACCACCAGGCCGATCACCACCACGTTGCTGACGGTGCCGAGACCGGGTCGCTGGCGCAGCGGGATCCACAGCAGCAGCACCAGGGCGCCGACGCCGATGGTGACGGTGCCGAAGGAGAGCCGGGTCAGCTCGGACAACCCCTGGTGGAAGACGTCCCACGGGTCGAGGCCCAGGTCGGAGCGGACCATGAGGGCCATGCTGACCCCGTAGAGGACGAGCCCGGCGTAGAGCTGGGTGAGCCGCCGCACCGGCCGTTGCCGCAGATTGCCAATCAGTGCCATGCATGCCACCCTAGGTGCCAATTCTGACTCTGGAAGAAGCCAATATTCGAGGAGTGGCCATGACAGGTCAGGTGCGAGGCGTCCAATTGGCCCGGTTGCTGGGGCAGTGGCACGCTCTGCCGGGCCGTCGCCGCAGCCCGGACTACGCCGCCCTGGCCGGGGCGGTGCGTGGCCTGCTCGCCGACGCCCGGCTTCCGCTCGGCGTCCGCCTCCCGGCGGAACGCGAGCTGGCCGAGGCGCTGCGGATCAGCCGCACCACTGTCACCGCCGCGTACCGGGAGCTGCGCGAGACGGGGCACCTGGCCAGTCGCCGGGGCGCCGGCAGCTGGACGATGCTGCCCGGCAACCACCGGGTCGCCAGTACGGGTCTGTGGACCCCGCTGGACGACCGGGAGATGATCGACCTGGGCGTCGCCGCGCTGGCCGCCCCGCCGCAGCTGCTCGGCGCCGCGCGGGCCGCCGCCGAGGATCTGCCCCGCTACCTGGGCGGGGCCGGCTACCACCCGACCGGGATCGGCGAGCTGCGCGAGGCGGTGGCCGCCGGCTACACCGCCCGCGGGTTGCCCACCTCGGCCGACCAGATCATGGTCACCAGTGGCACCCAACATGCCCTGGACCTGGTGCTACGTCTCGCCCTCGCGCCCGGCGGGAGTGTTCTGGTGGAGTCTCCGACCTACCCCAACGCGCTTGCCGCGCTGGCCGGCCGACGGGCCCGGATCACGACCCACGGGCTGTCCGCCGACGCCGGTGGCTGGGAGCCCGACCTGCTGCTGGGCAGCCTGCGGCAGACCCGGCCCAAGCTGGCGTACCTGATTCCGGAGTTCCAGAACCCGACCGGGCACCTGATGCCGTCGGCGTTGCGCGAGCGGGTGGTCGCGGCCGCGCACGCGGTCGGCACCGACCTGATCGTCGACGAGTCCTTCGTGGACCTGCCGCTGGACGGCACCGAGCTTCCCCCGCCCACTGCCACGTTCGACAGGCACTCCCGGGTGGTGAGCATCGGGGGGATGAGCAAGCCGTACTGGGGTGGTCTGCGGATCGGCTGGGTCCGCGCCTCCGCGCCGCAGGTGCAGCGGCTGGCCGCCGTCCGCGTCGGCGTGGACATGTCCAGCCCGGTGCTCGACCAGTTGGTCGCGGTGCACCTGCTCGCCGACGCGTCGGCAATCGTCGCGGCCCGCCGGGCGCAGCTCACCGCCCAGCGCGACGCGTTGCTGGACGCGCTGGCGCACCGACTTCCGGACTGGCGGGTGACGGTGCCGCGCGGCGGCGTGACCCTCTGGGCCGAGCTGGACGGCCCGGTCTCCAGCGCCCTCGCGCGGGCCGCCGAGGAGGTGGGCGTCCGCCTCGCGCCCGGCCCCCGGTTCGGTCTGGACGGCACCCTGGAACGGTTCCTGCGACTGCCGTTCACCCTGCCGGCCGCCGACCTGGTGGAGGCCGTGGAGCGGATCGCCACGGTCCGCTACGACCTGGATCGGACCGGCCGGCAGCGGTGGCGGGAGCCGTCCGTCATCGCCTGAGCATCCGACACCCACGCCGGTGGCCCACACCCGCAAGGTGCGGGCCACCGGCGGCCGTTTCTACAGCTCGGCGAGGGTGCCGGCGTACATCTTGTCGATCTCGGCGGCGAAGTTGCTCTCCACGCCGCGCCGCTTGATCTTCAACGACGGGGTGATCTCGCCGTTCTCGATGGTCAGGTCGCGCGGCAGGATCGCCACCTTCTTGATCGTCTCCCAGCGGTTGAGCTTGGCGTTGAGCTGGGCGACGTACTCCTCGACCATCGCCTTCGCCTCCGGCGAGGCGACGATCTCGGTGTAGTCGCGGCCCTCGAGGGGGCCGCCGGCCACCCAGCCCCGGATGGCGTCCGGGTCCAGCGTGACGAGCATCGTGCAGAAGTTGCGGGCCTGACCGACCACGACCGCCTGCGAGGTGTACGGGCAGATGGCCTTGAACATTCCCTCGATGTGCGAGGGCGCGATGTACTTGCCGCCCGAGGTCTTGACCAGATCCTTCTTGCGGTCGGTGATCCGTAGGTAGCCCTGCTCGTCCAGGCTGCCGATGTCGCCGGTACGGAAGAAGCCGTCCTCGGTGAACGCGGCGGCGGTCTCCTCCGGCAGGTTGTGGTAGCCGCGCATCACCGGCCGGCCACGGACCAGGATCTCGCCGTCGCTGTCGATCCTGCACTCCAGATCGCCCATCGCCTGCCCGACCGTGCCGATCCGCAGCCCGGAGGGCGGGTTGACGAAGTTGCCGGCGCTGGTCTCGGTGAGGCCGTAGCCCTCGGAGATCGGCAGGTTGGCGGCGGCGAAGAAGGTGGCGATCTCCGGGCTCAGCGGTGCGGCGCCGGAGACCAGCACCCGCATCCGGCCGCCCAGGCGGGCCTGGAGCTTGCTGAACACCAGCTTCTCGGCCAGCCCGTAGCGCAGCCTCAACCCGGCCGGCACCGGCTTGCCGGCCTGCTCCAGGGCGACCTTCTCCTTGCCGACCTGGACACCCCAGGCGAAGATCTTCGCCTTCGCGCCGCCGGCGCCCTGGGCGGTGGTCACCGCCCGGTTGTAGACCTTCTCGAAGACCCGGGGAGCCCCGCACATCAGGGTCGGCCGGATCACCGCGAGCAGGTCGACGAGCTTCTCCACCCGCCCGTCGACGTAGGTGGGCAGACCGACGTGGATCGCGCCGCAGAGCAGCGTCTTGCCGAAGGAGTGGGCCAGCGGCAGCCACAGGTACTGCAGGTCGTCGTCGCGCAGCAGCCCGACCTCGGCCTGCGCCACGGCCTCCCAGCACCAGCCGCCGTGCAGCAGTTCGACACCCTTGGGCTGGCCCGTGGTGCCGGAGGTGTAGATCAGCGTGGCCAGGTGGTCCGGACCGATGCCGGCCACCAGCATGTCGATCAGATCGGGCTCGGCGGCCAGCACGTCGGTGCCCCGCGCCTCCAGCTCGGTGAGGGTGAGCTGGGGGACCGCGGCGCTCGGGTCCGGGGCGCCGTCGAAGAGCACCACGTGGGTCAGCGCCGGCAGGGCCGCTCCGGCGATCTTGGCGGCCTGTGCCGGGTTCTCCGCGAAGAGCACCCGTGAGGCGGAGTCAGCGATGATGTATGTCGCGTCCGCCGGCTCGGTGGTCGGGTAGACGGTCGTGGTCGCCCCGCCCGCGCACATGATGCCGAGGTCGGCGACCACCCAGTCCAGCCGGGTGTTGGCGAGGATGGCGACCGGGTTCTCCTGGCCGACGCCGAGCGCGTGCAGGCCGGCGGCCACGGCCTTGGCGCGCTGGCCGACCTGCTCCCAGGTCAGCCAGTCGGGGCCCGAATCGTCGGGGGTCGGGGACGCGAACGCGTGCTGGTCGGGGGTGGCCGCCACGCGCTTGAGGAACATGTCCGGGATGGAACGGTACGGTACATCGAGAGCCATCGCTGTAGCCGCCTTCGGGGGTGGTGGCGTGACGGGCGTCACGTCATAGTGGTTACCGAAGAGTATTGCCTGCCACCGGGCATCGGCTAGTGCGGGTGATCGACCGGCGGCCCGTTCCGCCGGCCGGTGCCCCCGCATCAGGCGTAGCGGGCGGCCACGAGTGACCAGTCGTAGGTGGCCCGGACCCAGTTGCGCCGCGTGGCCAGCGGCGGGTGCAACGCCTCGACACCGCCGGCCAGCAACCTCTCCTCCGCCGCCAGGTACGCCGCCAACCCCCTGTTGAAACGGTCGGCGGCCGCCCGCAGCGCGTCCGCCTCGGCCAGACCGTCCTCCTGGGCGATGACCGTCACCAGATTGTGCGCGTCCGGGTCGGTCCGGCTCTCCTTGCCGTACGAGAAGAGGTCGTTGCACCAGCAGACCAGGTCCACCGCCAGCAGGTCCAGAGCGGTCAGCGCCGGATCGGCACGCCGGGTCGGCC
The DNA here is from genome assembly GCF_043197115.1 of Micromonospora sp. NPDC049275. NCBI lineage: Bacteria > Bacillati > Actinomycetota > Actinomycetes > Micromonosporales > Micromonosporaceae > Micromonospora > Micromonospora sp. NPDC049275. The sequence continues at coordinate 49,507 of NZ_JBICSN010000022.1, read as the reverse complement.
CGGGTGGCTGCTCCGACGCCAGGTCGGTCAGGGTGAGGCAGGGGTGCACCCCGCCGATGTGCCGACGCAGTTGGACGTACTCCGTCACGCTCGGCACCCGCCGGCGTTCCCGGTTGGCGGCCTCCCAGAGCAGCGCCAGCAGGTACTGGCGCACCTGACTGACGAAACGCAGCAACATCGGCGCCCGGCCCTGTGCCCGGGTCCGGCGGCACAGGTCGTGCAACGCGGCCCCCAGCGGGCCGGCGTCCGGAGGCGGTGTCGCGAGCGGGTCACCGCACCGGTCCAGCACGTCGAGCAGGGCGGCGATGACCGGCGCCAGCCGGCTCGGGTCCGCGCCGAGGCCATCTTCGTCGCAGGCGTCGTCCATGACGAAGAGCCAGGAAATCAGGTCGGTGAGGAGCCGCAGCCCCCGCGTCGGCCCGTCCGGGCAGGCCCGGCCGGCCAGGCCGGCGGCGTCCGCCCGTTGTAGTCGGTGTACCTGATGACCGGAAATGACCAGGCCGAACGCGCGCGCCCACTCGACGCTCTCGCTGGCCACCCGATCCGTGGACCTGTGGCGCCCCGCCGTGAAGGAGGGTTCCCGTAGCGCCGAGATCGCGAAGCTCCGCATCGTGTGCCCCCACATCGTGCCGCCCCGGCGCGGAACGGCGCGCTGAAGCGTACGGGAGGAGGTATCGGCACGCATCGCTGGGACTGAGGCAAATGCCCGCGTTCGTGTGACCGATTAGGTGCAGTAAGTTACATGCCCAGGCTGGCATTGCGGAGCTGCCGCGCGGATGTCGGCGAACCGTCCAGTTGTACCCGGGCCACCCGCTGCCGCCCGGAGAGGAACAGGGCCAACTCGGCGGGAGCGCCCACCAGGCGCAGTCGCTCGCCGCCGCGGCCGACGGAGACCTCGCCGTAGCCGGGCGCCTGCACGTAGAGGTCCGCCGGAAAGCGGCGCAGCGTCAACCGGGCCAGCGGGGCGGCCCGCTTCCACAGGGTCGCCTGCAAACCGCGGGCCAGCTCGCGCGGCTGCCACCCCGCAACGGCCCGCCGCACGTCCTCGTGGTGGATGAAGAACTCCATCGTGTTGACCAGCTCGTCGGTCAGCGGGTTGCTGATCGGGCTCCACACCGGGGGCCGGCGTACCTGCGCCACCAGCTCGGGGTAGGGCCCGGCGGCGAGCCGCCGGCGAACCCGTTCGGCGTGCCCCCGCAGCGGCGCCAGCAGGATCCCGCCGGCCGCGTCGGGACGACGCTCCCGCAACACCAGGTGCGCGGCGAGGTCACGGGTCGCCCAGCCCTCGTTGATCGTCGGCGCGTCGGGCCCGAGGGCCAGGAGGAGATCGGCCAGCGCCTCGCGCTCGGCTCGGGCGTACCGCGACATGGCCCGATCGTAGGCCCGCGCACGCGCCGCCGCGCGTTGGCGGACGCCGGGTCGCACCCCCCGGGCCCGCGCGTCCGGTACGTGACGGTCGACATATCCCGTCCGGGTCGGCGGTGCCGGTCCGCAACGGTAAGGATGAGGGAGATAATTGTGGCTTACGGCGGGGGAGAGCGTGGCGAGCAGGACAAGCCGAGACGTGCTCGGCAGAGGGCTGGGGGTTCTGCGGCAGGCGATCCGGGAGCAGCCGCGGATCTTCGCGGTTGCCGTGCTCGGCAGTGTGCTGTTCGGCTCGATGGTCATCGCCAGCGCGTACGTGGTGGGCGCGGTGGTCGGTGACGTGGTGGTGCCGGCCATCGCGCGGGGCGACGTGGGCGTCGGCGCCCTGGCGCTGGCGGCGGGCGCCCTCTTCGGGATCAGCGTGCTGCGGGTGGTGGGCATCTTCGGCCGCCGGCTCGGCGCGGGTTACATGCAGTACCGGCTCCAGGCCGCCTACCGTCGCCGCGTCACCCGCCGCTACCTGGACCTGCCGCTGTCGTGGCACCACCGCAACGCCACCGGCACGCTGCTCTCCAACGCCAACTCCGACGTGGAGGCGGCCTGGTATCCCATCGCCCCGCTGCCCTTCGCGGTGGGCACGCTTGTGATGCTTGTCGGCGCGATCGTCTCGCTGTTCGCCACCGACTGGGCCCTCGCCCTGGTCGGCCTCGCGGTCTTTCCCGCGCTGTTCGCGCTCAACGTGGTCTACTCCCGCCGGATGGCGCCCCGGCAGGCCCGGGCGCAGCGGTTGCGCGCCGAGGTCAGCAGCATCGCGCACGAGAGCTTCGACGGCGCGTTGGTGGTCAAGACGATGGGCCGCGAGGCGCAGGAGACGGCCCGGTTCGCCGGCCGCGCCGGTGAGCTGCGCGACGCGTTGATCTCGGTCGGCCGGCTGCGGGGCGTCTTCGACCCACTGCTGGAGACGCTGCCCAGCCTCGGCACCCTGGCGGTGCTCGTGGTCGGGGCGTTCCGCCTGCGCCAGGGCGCGATAAGCGTCACCGAGCTGGTAAGCGTCGCGTTCCTCTTCACCGTGCTGGCCTTCCCGGTGCGGGCCATCGGCTGGGTGCTGGCCGAGCTGCCGCGCAGCGTCGCCGGCTGGGACCGGGTGCGCCGGGTGCTCGACGCCACCGGCGAGATGCCGTACGGGGAGCGTGTGCTCGACCCGGCCCTCTCCGGCCCGGCCACGCTCACGTTCACCGACGTGCACTTCTCCTATCCGCCGGCCGAGGCGCACCAGCCCGGCGCGCAGGTGCTCGGCGAGGTCGGCTTCACCGTGCCGGCCGGCCGTACGGTCGCCCTGGTCGGGCCGACCGGCGCCGGGAAGTCCACCATCGCCTCGCTGGCCGTCCGCCTGGTCGACCCGGACTCCGGCGTCGTCGAGCTGGACGGCGTGGATGTGCGCGACCTGACCGCCGCGTCGCTGGCCGGCGCCGTCGCCCTGGTCGCGCAGGTGCCGTTCGTCTTCGACGACACCGTGCGGGCCAACGTCGCCCTGGACCGTGAGGGCATCGACGACGAGGCCGTCTGGGCGGCGCTGCGCCTGGCCGAGGCGGACGGGTTCGTCGCCGCGCTGCCCGACGGGCTGGACACGATGGTCGGCGAGCGGGGCACCTCGCTCTCCGGCGGCCAGCGGCAGCGGCTCACGCTGGCCCGCGCGTTGGCGGGGCGGCCACGCCTGCTGGTGCTCGACGACGCGACGAGCGCCGTGGATCCCCGGGTGGAGGCGGCCATCCTCGCCGGTCTGCGGGCGTCGGCGGGTGAGCCGGGAGTGCCGGCCGCGTCGATCCTGGTGGTGGCGTACCGCCGGGCGACCATCGCCCTCGCCGACGAGGTCGTCTACGTGGAGCAGGGCCGGGTGGTTGCCCGGGGCACGCACACCGAGCTGCTGGCCACCGTCGCGGGCTACGTGGATCTGGTCACCGCGTACGAGCAGGCGGAGGTCGACCGCGCCCAGGAGCGCGCGTACGACGACGAGGTGGCGCAGCTGCCGTCGGGCCTGGAGATCGAGGTGGACCATTGAGTACGACGGTGACGAACGACGAGCGGGACGCGCGGGCGGAGACGACCTGGCAGACCCTGCGGCGGGGCTTGGCGCTCTCCCCGGAGCTGCGGACCGGCCTGGCCGCCACCCTGGGCCTGGCCCTGGTCTACATGGTGGGCCGGGTGGCCGTGCCGGTGGCGGTGCAGCAGGGCATCGACCGGGGCCTCGTCGGTGGTCTGAACCTCGACGTGGTGTGGTCGGTGGTGGCGGTCACCGCGGCGATCCTCGTGGTCACCACGGCGTGCGGCTATCTGATGATGCGCCGGCTGTTCACGGTCAGCGAGACGGCGTTGGCGAACGTGCGGACGCGGGCGTTCCGGCACGTGCACGACCTGTCGATGTTGCACCAGCAGTCGGAGCGGCGTGGGTCGCTGGTCTCGCGGGTGACGAGCGACGTCGACCAGATCACCCAGTTCCTCCAGTGGGGTGGGGTGATCCTGCTGGTCAACCTGGGTCAGCTGGTGGTGACGACGGCCGTCATGCTGGCGTACTCCTGGCAGTTGACCCTTGTGGTGCTGGCGGCGTTCCTGCCGGCGGTGCTCGTCATCCGTCAGTTGCAGCGTCGCCTCGGCGCGGCGTACGCGACGGTGCGTCAGCGCACCGGCACGCTGCTGGGCGCGATCGGCGAGAGCGTGGTGGGGGCGCCGGTGATCCGGGCGTACGGCATCGCGGGGCGTACGGCGCGGCGGCTGGACGACGCCATCGACAACCAGCGCCTGGCGCAGCAGCGGGCGATCCGGATCAGCATCGTCGGCAGCTCGGTCGGCGAGCTGGCGGCCGGGTTGGCGCTGGCGGGCGTGGTGGTGCTCGGGGTGACGTTGGGTGTGGACGGCACGCTGTCGATCGGCCAGCTGACCGCCTTCCTCTTCCTGGTGACGCTGTTCATCCAACCGGTGCAGATCGCCACCGAGGTGCTCAACGAGGCGCAGAACGCGATCGCGGGCTGGCGGCGGGTGCTGGACGTGCTGGACGTCGCCCCCGACGTGGCGGACCCGGGGGAGCAGGGCCGGGATCTGCCGGCCGGTGCGCTGGACATCCGGTTCGCCGGGGTGCGGTTCGCCTATCCGGGTGGCCCCGCCGTGCTGCACGACATCGACCTGGAGATTCCGGCGAAGAGCCGGGTGGCGGTGGTCGGCGAGACGGGCAGCGGCAAGACGACCTTCGCGAAGCTGCTCACCCGCCTGATGGACCCGTCGGCGGGGGCGGTGCTGTTGTCCGGGGTGCCGCTGGCGGACGTCCGGTTCGACTCGTTGCGCTCCCGGGTGGTGATGGTGCCGCAGGACGGGTTCCTCTTCGACGCGACGGTGGGGGACAACGTGCGGTTCGCCCGGCCGGAGTTGACCGACGAGCAGCTCGCCGCCGCGTTCACCGAGCTGGGCCTGGCGGACTGGTTGGACGGTCTGCCCGCAGGCCTGGACACGCCTGTCGGTGAGCGTGGCGAGGCGTTGAGCGTCGGGGAGCGGCAGCTTGTCGCGCTGGCCCGGGCGTACGTGGCCGATCCGGACCTGCTGGTGCTGGACGAGGCGACGAGCGCTGTGGATCCGGCGACCGAGGTGCGGCTGCAACGCACCCTGGACGCCGTCACGCGGGGTCGCACGACGCTCGCCATCGCGCACCGGCTCTCCACCGCCCAGGCAGCCGACGAGGTGATCGTGGTGGACCGGGGGCGCATCGTGCAGCGCGGCCCGCACGACGAGTTGGTGCACGACCCCGACTCGGTCTACGGGCTGCTGTACGCCTCCTGGCTGGAGCAGACCCGATAACGGAGCGCACGGGCTGGTGGACGTCGTGGACCGGGTGCTCTACGCTCCGGGTTAGGTTAGCCTAACCTCTTAAGGAGGTCGTGCCATGCGGCCCAGCCCCGCCGAGATCGTGCGTACCCTCGTCGCCGGTCGGCTGCCCGGTCTCGTCCACCTGGCCCGCCGGCCGGGCCCGCACCACGCCCGGCACGTGACCGACCCCGACGGCCGGGTGCTGCTGCTGGTGCCGGTGGCCAGCCACCTGGGCGCCGCGCTGCAACCGGTCGCCGGGGGCGCCGACGTCGCAGTGGTCCTGGACGTCCTCGACCTGCCGCCCGCCGCCGGCGCTCCCGGGCTGGGGCGGGCCTGGGTGTCCGGCTGGGCGGCCGAACTGCACGACGAGGAGGCGCGTCGCGCGGCGCTCGACTTCGCCGCGGTCGAGCCGACCGGCGACCTGCTCGACGTGGGCGTCCGGTTCCGGCTGTTCCGCTTCGAGGTGGCCGAGGTCCGCTGGGAGCGGGCCGGCGTCGTGCACCGGATCGACCCGCTGGAGTACGCCGAGGCCGAGCCGGACCCGGTACACCCGTTCGAGGCGCTGCTGCTGGCCGACCTCGCCGAGCGCGACGCCGACCAGGTGACCGCCTACCTGCGCCGGCAGCTCGGGTTGACCGAGCAGACCCCGGACGGGCCACCCCGCGTGGTACGCATCGACCGTTACGGCCTGGTGGTCACCCTCGGTCGCCCCGGCGCGCGGCGGCGCGTCCGGCTGGCGTTCCCGTGTCCGCTGGCCGACCCGGACGAGCTGGGCCGGCTGCTGCCGCCGCTGCGTCGCCCGGCCGACGCCCGCCCACCGCGCTGACCCACCCCGCCCGGTCTAGGTGGGCAGCTCTCCGGTGACGTACCGCTGGATGGTGGGGCCGATGGCGGCGACCAGGGTGTCCGGGTCGGCGGACGCCACCGGCTCCATGCGTACCACGTACCGGATCATCGCCAACCCGACCAGTTGGGTGGCGACAAGTGATCCGCGCAGCGGCAGCTCGGCCGGGTCGACGTCGAGTTGGTCGAGCACCCGGCGCAGCACCTGCGTGGTGATGAACTCCCGCAGCAGGCGCGCCGTCCACTCGTTGCTCACCGCCGAGCGCAGCAGCGCCACCCCGGCGCTGCCGGCCGGGGAGTCCCAGATGCCGACGAACGTGCGTACCAACCGTTCACCCACGCCGTCCCGGTCACCGGCGAGCACCCTCGGCAGCATCTCCCCGGGGTCGACGGGGAAGTTCATGGCGGCCAGGAAGAGCTGGTCCTTGCTGCCGAAATAGTGGTGCACCAGCGCCGGGTCCACCCCGGCGGCGGCGGCGATGCCGCGGATCGGAGCGGCGTCGAAGCCGCGCTCGGCGAACGCCGCCCGCGCCGCGTCCAGGATCGACTCCCGGGTGTCCGGGTTGCCGGGTCGCCGGCCGGTCCGCCGCGTCATCGCCGCCCTTCGTTCGTCGCTCACACCGCCGGTCGCCCGACGGCTGGCGGCAACCCGCGTGCGCGGGCCGCCGCCGGCCGGTCAGCCGGTGCGCCGGCGCAGGGTCGCCGCCGCGAGCACCAGCGCCAGCACCGCCGCGCCGAGCACCACACCCACATCCCGCCACATGGTGCCGGTCGGCTCGGCGTTGGCGCCGACCTCCTGCAAGGCCTCGATGGCGTACGACAGGGGGAAGGCGTCACTGAGCGCCTGGAGCCAGCCGGCCATCTGGTCGCGGGCCACGAACAGCCCACACAGCAGCAGTTGGGGGACCACCACGACCGGCAGAAACTGTACTGCCTGGAACTCGGTGCGGGCGAAGGCGCTGCACAGCAGCCCGAGAGCGACGCCGAGCACCGCGTCGAGCACCGCGATCCCGATGACCAGACCACTGCTGCCGACGGTGCGGAGATCGAATATCCAGTACGCCACGCCGGCGGCGACCGCGGCCTGCACGGCGGCGGCCAGCCCGAACGCGATGCCGTACCCGAAGAGCAGGTCGAGCTTGCCCAGCGGGGTGGTGAGCAGCCGTTCCAGGGTGCCGGAGGTGCGCTCCCGCAGCATCGCGATGCTGGTGACCAGGAACATGATCACGAAGGGGAAGATGCCCAGCATCACCAGCGCGATCCGGTCGAACATCGACGGCTGCCCCGGCGGGGTCGGGTGGTCGACGTACATGAAGTAGACCAGGGTGAGCAGGAGGGCCGGCACCAGCACGAGCAGCGCGATCGTGCGCCGGTCGTGCCGGAGCTGACGCAGGATGCGGCCGGTGGTGGCCGCCAGGATCCGCGGGTTCACGAGTTCTCCCGTCCGGCCGGCGCGTCGGCCGCGCCGGCCCTGATCAGTCGCAGGAACGCCTCGTCGAGGTCGTCCACGCCGGCGGCGGCGCGGATCGCGGCCGGGCTGTCGTCGGCGATCAGCCTCCCCTGGCGGATCAGCAGCAGCCGGTCGCAGCGGGCCGCCTCGTCCATCACGTGACTGGACACCAGCAGGGTGGTGCCGGCGGCGGCCATGGCGTGGAACCGGGCCCACAGGTCGGCCCGCAGCACCGGGTCCTGACCGACTGTCGGCTCGTCGAGGATGACCAGCTCCGGGTCGCCGACCAGGGCGCAGGCCAGCGAGGCCCGACTGCGCTGACCACCGGAGAGGGTGACGACAAGTTGACCTGCCGCCTCGGCCAGCCCGACGTCACGCACCGCCTGGTCGGCCTCGGCGCGACCACGGCCGTACAGGGCCGCGAAGTAGCGGGCGTTCTCCCGGACGGTCAGGTCGGCGTAGACGCTCGGCGCCTGGGTGAGGTAACCCACCCGGTGCCGCAGGGCCGGAGTGCCCGCCGGCTGGCCCAGCACGGTGACCGTCCCCGTGCTGACCACCTGCACCCCGACCACCGCCCGCATGAACGTGGTCTTGCCGCTGCCGCTGGGCCCCAGCAGACCGGTCACGGCGCCGTGCGGAACGGCGCAGCTGATGCCGTCCAGCACCCGCCGCCCGCCCCGGTCGACCACCAGGTCGCGGACGCGTATCGCGTCGTCCATTGCGCACCTCCGAGAAACTCATCATCTGTTGAACTCAACGCTAGATGAGATACCGCCGCCCGCGCAACGACCCGCCTCCCCGCCGGTGCCCGCCGTCGCACCCAGCGGCAGAACGGGCAGTAGGCTCCGGACCGGACAGCAGGTCCGGCAACGGGCATTGCGCACCGATCGGGCGTACGGCACGATGGCGCCGTGGGTCACGCTCCGTTACCGCACAGCGGGTTTCTCGAGGACTGGGCCGCGCGGTTGCGGGACGCCGCCGAACGGCCGGTCGTCGGCATCCTGCTGCGCGGCAGTCACGCCCGACGGGCCGCCACCGCGCACAGCGACGTCGACCTCGACGTGCTGGTCGGCGGCTCTCCGTACGCTGCCCGCCGCGCGTACCTGGCCGAGACGGCCGGCCGGGTCACCCACGTCTCGGTGGCCGCGCGGGACGTCCGCTCCTGGGTGCGCCGGCTCGGGAAACCGGCCGACTGGGCGTTCGGGCTGCCGGTCACCGCGCCGGCCCGGCTGCTCTGGGCCGACCCGCACTGGCGGCCCCGGATCGACCTGCCGGTGCTCTGCCAGCCCGCCGAACCACCCCGGCTGGAGGAGCTGATCGCCATGCTCGGCAAGGCCGCCGCCGCCCGGACCGCGGTCGACCGCCTCGGGGTCCGGCTCGCCGTCGCCGACCTCGCCCGACTCTGCCCGTCGGTGCTGCGCCCGGCGAACCCGTCGGTACGGGTGTCCTCCCGTCGGGCGGCGTTCGAGGCCGCCCTGGAGCTCCCGGTCGCCCCGGCCGGCTACCGGGAGGACATGCTGCTCTGCCTCGGGCTGCGTCCCGGCGGCACCGGGCAGCTCTGGGCCGCCGCCGTGCGGCTGGTCGCCGGGACCCTGCCGTTGATCCGCCCGTACGCCGCGGAGATCGCCGAGGCGGCCGGCACCGACCTGGCCGAGGCCCTCATCGACGGCCGGCTGGACCGCTACGTGGCCCAACTCGCCCGGCCGGTGGCCCACCCGCCGAACTCTCGGCGGGAGCCGTCGCCGGTTCCCGCCCCGCGTGCGGGACAATGGGCAACTGTGCCCGTACCTGACGCGCCGGTGACCGGCGTCCCCAGCGAACCGAGCGGCCCGGCGGCGTCGACGCCGGTCCGTCCGTCCCGGCTCGACCCGGCCATCGCGGCCCGGCTGCGCCGCAGCGCCGACGGTCTGGTCGCCGCCGTGGTGCGCGCGCACGACTCCGGCGAGGTGCTGATGGTCGCGTGGATGGACGACGAGGCGCTGCACCGCACCCTCACCACCGGCCGGGCCACCTACTGGTCGCGCAGCCGCCGGGAGTACTGGGTCAAGGGCGCCACCTCCGGGCACCACCAGTACGTGCGCTCGGTCGCGCTGGACTGCGACGGCGACGCGCTGCTGGTGAGCGTCGACCAGGTCGGCGCGGCCTGCCACACCGGGCACCGGACCTGCTTCTACACCGAACTGCCGGTGACGAGGGCGGACGCATGACCGACGGCGCGGTGAGCCCCGACCTGACCACGTTCACCGACGTGGCTGCCCGCTGGCGCGTCGTGCCGGTCACCCGACGCCTGCTGGCCGACGCCGAGACCCCGGTGGGTGTCTACCGCAAGCTCGCCGGCGGGCCCGGCACGTTCCTGCTCGAATCCGCCGAACAGGGCGTCGGCTCGGCGGGCACGGCCTGGTCGCGGTACTCGTTCATCGGCGTCCGCAGCAGCGCCACCCTCGTCGAGCGGGACGGGGTGGCGACCTGGCTCGGCCAGCCGCCGGCCGGGCTGCCCACCGACGGCGACCCGGTGCGGGTGCTGCGGGACACCGTCGCGGCGCTCGCCGGCCCGCCCGGGGACCCGTCCGACGGTCTGCCCCCGTTGACCGGGGGCATGGTCGGCTACCTCGGCTACGACCTCGTCCGCCGCTTCGAGCGGCTGCCCGAGCTGACCGAGAACGACCTGGGCGTACCGGAGCTGGGCATGATGCTCGCCACCGACCTGGTGGTGCTCGATCACTACGACGGCTCGGCGATCCTGGTCGCCAACGCGGTGCTGCCGCCGCTGGACACCCCGGGCCGCGACGCGCAGGTCGCCGCGGCGTACCACCACGCGGTGGGCCGCCTCGACGCGATGACCACGGCGCTGTCCCGACCGATCCCACCGATGATCTCCACAGTGGAGCGTCCGCCGGCCGGTGAGGTCCTCTGTCGTACGCCCGAGGGTGGTTACCTGAAGGCGGTGGAGGCCGCCAAGGAGGCGATCCGGGCGGGCGAGTGCTTCCAGATCGTGCTGTCCCAGCGCTTCGAGCGGGCGACGCGCGCCGACCCCCTGGACGTCTACCGGGTGCTGCGCACCAGCAACCCCAGCCCGTACATGTACCTGCTGCGCTTCGACGGGTTTGACATCGTCGGCTCGTCACCGGAGGCGCACCTGAAGGTCACCGCCGACGTCGACGGACGGCGTCGGGCGCTGCTGCACCCGATCGCGGGCACCCGGCCGCGCGGCGCCACCGCGACGGCCGACGCCGGGCTCGCCGCCGAGCTGCTCGCCGATCCCAAGGAGCGCGCCGAGCACGTGATGCTCGTCGACCTGGGCCGCAACGACCTGGGCCGGGTCTGCGAGCCGGGCAGTGTCCAGGTGCCCGAGTTCGCGACAATCGAGCGGTACAGCCACGTCATGCACATCGTCTCCACGGTGACCGGCACGCTGCGTGACGACCGCTCGGCGTTCGACGCGCTCGCCGCGACCTTTCCGGCCGGCACGCTCTCCGGCGCGCCCAAGGTGCGGGCCATGGAGATCATCGAGGAGTTGGAGCCGGTTCGCCGCGGCCTCTACGGCGGCACGGTCGGCTACTTCGGGTTCGGCGGCGACCTGGACATGGCGATCGCCATCCGGACCGCGCTGATCCGCGACGGACGCGCCTACGTGCAGGCGGGCGCCGGGGTGGTCGCCGACTCCGATCCGGCCGCCGAGGAGCAGGAGACCCGCGACAAGGCCGCCGCCGTGCTGGCCGCGATCGCGGCCGCCGAAACGCTGAGGCCGGCCCGATGAGCGCGGGCGTGGGTGGTCGGCGTCAGCTGACGTACGCCATGTTGTTCTGCCTGGCCGGCGCGGGCCTGGCGCTGTGGGCGGCGACCCGGGGCTGGTCGGTCGAGGTGACCGCGCGTCCGGCGCCGTTGCCGCCGGTGCGCGAGGCCCGCAGCGGGGCCGCCCTGCTGCCGTGGCTGCCGGCGCTGGCGCTTGTCACGCTGGCCGGCGGTGGCGCGGTGCTGGCGACCCGCGGTCGGGTGCGGCGGGTGCTGGGCGTGCTGCTGGGCGCTCTGGGCGTGGCGGTGGCGGCGGGTGGCGGGTACGGGTTGGTAGCCGATCTCGGCGGCGTGGTGAGCCGGCAGTGGCCGGCGCTCTGCCTGCTCGGCGGTCTGCTCGCCGCCGTGGGCGGCGGGTGGACGGCGCTGCGGGGCGGCGGGTGGCCGGCGATGGGCGCACGTTACGAGCGGCCGACGCGGACCGTCACGGAGAGTGGCCCCCCGGCGGTCGCCCCGCCGAGCCCGATGGTCGGGCGGCGGACCACCGAGGCGTGGGACGCGTTGGATCGGGGCGAGGACCCGACAGCGGGCTGATCAGCCGACCGGCTGACGTTCCCGCTGCCGGCGGGCCGAGGCGGCGCGGGCGGCGGCCAGCTCGGCCACCAGGCGGTCCAGTTCGGCACGCTGGTCGGCGCGGGCACGGTCGGCGCAGACCGCCTCCCAGGCGTTGCCGCGCGCCGTGCGTACCCGGCCCTCGCCGACGACGGCCCGCTCCAGGGTGTGCACCACGCCGACGGCCAGCGACGCCACGGTCCGTGAGATGGTGGTCAGTCCGATGCTCGGGTTCGACTCGGCAATGCTCATGGGTCACCCCGCACGAGGAGTTGGCGGACGGTCGGGCAGGCGCGTCATCGAGTCTGCCCGAGGACGATGCTGCCCGGCTGACGTTTCGCCGGGGTGACCGCCCGGTCAACTGTCCCGCCATGCCCGCGACCTGGGACCGGCCGTTCGGCCTTGAGCTTGCTCACAGCATCGATCGGTGTCGTTGTCGTCGGGCGGCGGGGCGGAACCAGTGGCATGATCGATGGGTCGGCCCGGTTCGACCGGGGCCGCCGGGCTCCCGTCGTGTGACGGCGGTCGATACCGGAGGTGGCGCTGCGTGACATCCCGTTCACGGCAAGTCGGCCATTATGCCGCAGCCCTTTTCGTGAGCAGCGCCATACCCCCGGCTCCCGGCGTCGGTCGGCTGCCCCTAGCATCGGCCCATGACACCCGGAGAGGGGAGTCCGTTGGTGACTGCTGAGCATGCGCACGCGGAGGGGGACGAAGCCGGTCAGGCGGCGTCCGTAAGCGTGCTCGACGAGATCCTGGCTGGCGTGCGCGAGGACGTCGCCCGACGCCAGGAGCAGGTTCCGTTGGAACGGATCCGTGAGCTGGCCGCGGCGGCGCCGCCGCCGCTGGACGCGTACGCGGCGTTGCGTAAGCCCGGCGTCGCGGTCATCGCCGAGGTCAAGCGCTCCTCGCCGTCGAAGGGCCGGCTGGCCGAGATCGCCGATCCGGCCGATCTCGCCGTCGACTACGCGGCGGGCGGGGCGCGGGCCATCAGCGTGCTGACCGAGGGGCGCTGGTTCGGCGGGTCGCTGGACGACCTGGCCGCCGTGCGGGCCGCGGTCACCGTGCCGGTGCTGCGCAAGGACTTCGTGGTCTCCAGCTACCAGGTGCACGAGGCGCGCGCGCACGGCGCCGACCTGGTCCTGCTGATCGTGGCCGCCCTCGAGCAGAACGTGCTGATGGGCCTGCTGGAGCGGATCGAGTCGCTGGGCATGACCGCGCTGGTCGAGGTGCACGACGAGGAGGAGGCCGACCGCGCCCTGGAGGCCGGCGCGCAGGTGATCGGCGTCAACGCCCGTGACCTGCGTACCCTTCAGGTGGATCGGTCGGTGTTCGAGCGGATCGCGCCGGGCCTGCCGAGCAGCGTCGTCAAGATCGCCGAGTCCGGCGTCCGCGGGCCACACGACCTGATCCGGTACGCCTCCGCGGGCGCGGACGCGGTTCTCGTCGGCGAGGGCCTCGTCACCCAGAAGAGCCCACGCGAGGCGGTGGCCGAACTGGTCAACGCCGGCAACCACCCGGCGACGCCCCGGCCGGTGCGCTGACCCGCGCCGGTGTGACGCCCCACCGAGAGGATTTCCGATGAGCGCCGATGCGCTGGCCCCGGTGGCCGGCTCGCAGCCCGACTCCGCCGGCCACTTCGGCCGCTTCGGCGGCCGGTTCGTGCCCGAGGCCCTGGTGGCCGCGCTGGACGAGCTCGACGGGGCGTGGCGTACGGCGATCGCGGACGAGTCCTTCCGGGCCGAGTTCGGCGCGCTGCTGCGCGACTACGCGGGCACGCCGTCGCTGCTCTACGAGGCCCGGCGGTTCTCCGCGAAGGTCGGCGCGCGGGTGCTGCTCAAGCGTGAGGACCTCAACCACACAGGCGCCCACAAGGTGCGCAACGTGCTCGGCCAGGCGCTGCTCACCAAGCGGATGGGCAAGACCCGGGTCATCGCCGAGACCGGGGCGGGGCAGCACGGCGTCGCCACCGCGACCGCCGCCGCCCTGTTCGACCTGGAGTGCGTGGTCTACATGGGCGAGGTCGACACCGAGCGGCAGGCGCTCAACGTGGCCCGGATGCGGATGCTCGGCGCCACGGTCGTCCCGGTCGTCACCGGCTCGCGGACCCTCAAGGACGCGATGAACGAGGCGATGCGCGACTGGGTGGCGAACGTCGACGAGACCCACTACCTGATCGGCACCGCCGCCGGGCCGCACCCGTTCCCGGCGATGGTCCGGGACTTCGTCCGGGGCATCGGCGACGAGGCCCGCCAGCAGTGCCTCGACCTGACCGGCGCGCTGCCGGACGCGGTCGCCGCCTGCGTCGGCGGCGGTTCCAACGCGCTGGGCATCTTCCACGCCTTCGTCCCCGACGAGGACGTGCGCCTCTACGGCTTCGAGGCCGGCGGCGACGGGGTCGCCACCAGTCGGCACGCCGCGAGCATCACCGGCGGGTCGGCGGGCGTGCTGCACGGCGCTCGCACGTACGTGCTGCAGGACGCCGACGGGCAGACGCTGGAATCGCACTCGATCTCCGCCGGCCTGGACTACCCGGGCGTCGGGCCCGAGCACGCGTGGCTGCACGACACCGGCCGCGCCAACTACCTGCCCGTCACCGACGCCGAGGCGATGGCCGCGTTCGAACTGCTCTGCCGCACCGAGGGGATCATCCCGGCGATCGAGAGCGCGCACGCGCTGGCCGGCACCGTGACCCTCGCTCCGAAGCTGGCCGCCGAGCTGGGCCGGGAGCCCACCATCGTGGTCAACCTCTCGGGGCGGGGCGACAAGGACGTGCACACCGCCGGGGACTACTTCGGCATCCTCGACAAGGAGCACTGAGATGAGCCGCATCGGGGTGGCCTTCGACAAGGCCCGGGCCGACGGGCGGGCCGTGCTGGTCGGCTGCATGCCGGCCGGGTTCCCGACCGTCGAGGGCAGCATCGCGGCCATGACGGCGATGGTCGAGGCAGGCGTCGACGTCATCGAGGTGGAGATCCCGTACTCCGATCCGGTGATGGACGGCCCCGTCATCCAGAAGGCCAGCGACATCGCGCTGGCCGGCGGCGTCCGCACGGCCGACACGCTGCGCATCATCGAGGCGGTCGCGGCGACCGGTGCGCCGGTCGTCACGATGACCTACTGGAACCCCATCGAGCGGTACGGCGTGGACGTGTTCGCCCGCGACCTCGCCGCCGCCGGCGGAACCGGCCTGATCACGCCGGACCTCATCCCCGACGAGGCGGCCGAGTGGCTGGCCGCTTCGGACGCGCACGGCCTGGACCGCACCTTCCTGGTGTCGCCGTCGTCCACCGACGCCCGGGTGGCGATGACGGTGGACAACTGCCGGGGCTTCGTCTACGCCACTGCCGTGATGGGGGTGACCGGCGCCCGCACGCGTACCTCCGACGCGGCCCCCACGCTGGTCTCGCGGGTTCGCGCGGTCACCGACCTTCCCGTCGGCGTCGGGCTGGGCGTGGGCACCGGCGCGCAGGCCAGCACGGTCGCCGGGTACGCCGACGGGGTGATCGTCGGCAGCGCGCTCGTCCGTTGCGTGCTCGACGCCCCCTCCGAGGCCGAAGGGCTGGCCGCGCTGCGCACCCTGAGCGCCGAACTCGCCGAGGGCGTCCGCAACCCCGCCCGCTGAGCCCACCTCGCTGGTCTTTCACTGCTGGGCACCGCGAGCCGTGGCTCGCGGGCCCTGCCTTCTGGGCGTTGGCGCGCGGACGCGCCGGGAACAACTGCGACGCCGGAGGGCACTGCGACGCTCAGAGCAGGAGGGAGGGGTCTGCTGGCGCCTCACCGCGCTGCTCCGGCGGAATACCGGCTGCCGGACTGGTCCCCTCGGTCGGGGGCGCGGCAGCCGGTGGCGGGGAGTCGACGGTATCGGGCACCCGAGGGACGGTCCGCAGGACGCCGGAACGGCCGGCGAGCGCGTCGGTGACTGCCGCCCGGGTGAGCGGGGTGACGGCCTCGGGCAGCGCGTCGGGGGCGTGCCAGGACAGCCGGCAGCCCGGCGGCGGATCGGCTGTCGGTCGCCCCTCGGCGGCACGCGCGCGGAACACGTGCACCAGGACGTCCGGCAGCGGCCCGGCCCGCCCCGCCCGCGCATGCGTCGTCGGGCCGTCGAGGTGGTAGACCCCGACCAGGTCGACCAGGTCGATCTCCCAGCCGGTCTCGGCGGGGATGTCGCGCAGCGCCGCCCGCACCGGGCTCTCCGCGGGGCGCAGCCGGCCGCCGGGCAACGCGTACCGGCGCTGGCCCCGGCCCTGGCGGCAGAGCAGCACCCGGCCCGCGTCGTCGGTGACGACCGCGACGACCGCCCAGGTGAGCGCGCTCATGGACAAAGAGCGTACGGCGGCGCAAACCAGAAGTCATCGGGATCCGCGCACGGCGGCCCGGGGTGCCGCTGCGGGGGTGCGCAGCGGTAGCGTGTGCACCCGTGACCATCGCCTCGCTGTCCCCCCAGGCGGCCCTGCCCAGTCCCAGCACCGCCGTCTGGCAGCTCGGGCCGTTCCCGCTGCGGGCGTACGCGCTGTGCATCATCGCCGGCATCGTGGTGGCCTGCTGGGTGACCGAGCGGCGCCTGCGTCAGCGCGGCGTCGCTCCGGGCGCGGTGCTCGACATCGCCGTCTGGGCGGTGCCGGCAGGCATCATCGGCGCCCGCATCTACCACGTGATCACCTCCCCGGAGAAGTACTTCGGCGCCGGTGGCGAACCGCTGAAGGCGCTCTACATCTGGGAGGGCGGTCTCGGCATCTGGGGTGCCGTCGCCGGTGGCGCGGTCGGCGCGTGGATCGCGGCCCGGCAGCTCGGCATCCCGTTCGGCGTGGTGGCCGACGCGCTCGCGCCGGGGTTGCCGCTGGCCCAGGCGATCGGCCGGTTCGGCAACTGGTTCAACAACGAGCTGTTCGGCGGCCGTACGACGCTGCCGTGGGGTCTGCAGATCCACCGGATGGACCCGGACAATCCGGGGCACGCGCTGCGGGACGACGCCGGCAAGCCGATCCTCGAACCCGGCCTCTACCACCCGACGTTCCTCTACGAGGCGCTGTGGAACCTCGGCGTCGTCGCACTGGTCCTTCTCCTGGACCGGCGGCTGCGGCTGGGGCGGGGTCGGGCGTTCGCGCTGTACGTGATGGGCTACACCGCCGGCCGGTTCTGGATCGAGCTCATGCGGACCGACGAGGCGAACCAGATCTTCGGCGTACGTCTCAATGTCTGGACCGCGGCCCTGGTCTTCCTCGGCGCGTTGATCTACTTCGTGCGGGTCCGCGGCCCCCGGGAGTACCTGATCCCGATCGGTGTGGCGGCCACCTCCACGCCGCCGACCACGTCCGACCTGTCCCAGGTCGACATCTCCGAGGGCCAGACCAGCGCGCGCGCCGCCGCCCCGGAGGGTTACCGGGTGGTCAGCGAGGAGCAGTACGACACCTGGCGGGACACCGGCGTGGCGCCTCCGGAGCCGGCCGACGAGGTACGCCCCCAGGGAGCCGAGCCGCTCGACGACGAGGTGAACGACGAGGCGGCCGACGACGAGGCAGCCGGCACCCGCGACGACGGGCCGGTGGACGGCACGCGGGAGGCGCGCGACGACGACCGGGCCGACGCCGCCGGCGTGCGGCCCGCCGACCGGGACAGCTGAGCGGGGGCGACACCGATGCGAAGCGCGGTGGTGGTGGGTGCCGGGGTCGGTGGCCTCGCGGTCGCCGGCGCGCTGGCCCGCTCCGGTTGGCAGGTCACCCTGCTGGACCGCGCCGAGCGGGTCCGCCCCGAGCCGACCGCTGTGGTGCTCTGGCCCAACGGTGTCCGCGCGTTGCAGGCCCTCGGCCTCGGCGCCGGTCTGGCAGCCATCGCCACCCCGCTGCCCGACGGTGGGGTCCGCCGTCCGGACGGGCACTGGCTGGTGCAACCCCGGCCGACGCCTGCCGACCGGATGCCTGTGGTGGTGCACCGGGAGGATCTGCACGACGCGTTGATCGCCGGCCTCGGTGACCGGGTCGAGCTGCGTACCGGGGTGACAGTGCGCCACGTCCGCGTCGAGCCGGGGGAACGCCCCGGGGTGAACGACGGGCGGCACACCATCGAGGCCGACCTGGTGGTGGCCGCGGACGGCACGGACAGTGTCATCCGTCGCCAACTGGCCCCCGAGTCCGGCGTGGTCAGCTCCGGCTGCGCGGCGTGGCGGGCCGTCATCCCCTGGTACCGGGCGCCCCGACTGCCCGCCGACCAGCCGATCGCCGGCGAGGTTCTCGGCGCGGGCTACCGGTTCGTGGCCGCCTCGCTGGGTGAGCGTGGCTCGTCGGGTGGTTCCAGCCGGGGTGGCATCTACTGGGTGGCCACCGCCGCCGGCGCTCCGCGCCCCGAGCCGCCGGAGACCCAGCTCGCCCTCCTGCGCCGCTGGTACGCCGGCTGGCCGGCGCCGATCGCCGCGCTGCTCGACGCCACCGACCCGAGCGACCTCGTGCAGCAGGAGGTCCGCGAGCTGCGTCCGCTGCCGCGCGCCTACGGCTTCGGCGTCGGGCCGGGCGGGGTGGTGCTGCTCGGCGACGCTGCGCACGCCATGCCGCCGCACCTCGGTCAGGGCGCGTGCCTCGCCTTCGAGGACGCCGCCACGCTCGCCTCGCTGCTGCGCGAGGCCCGCCTGCCGGACGCCGTGCAGACGTACGACCGGGTGCGCCGTCCCCGGGCCGCGACAGTGGTCCGGCAGACCCGGCGCATGTCGGCGGTGCTCCAGACCCGGGGCCGGTTGGCGCTGCGCGCCCGCGACGCCGCGCTCGGCACCATCAACTCGCGGCTGCTCTCCAGCGCCGCCGCCTCGGCGGCCCAGTGGCGTCCGCCGGCCTGACCGTCCGCGCGGTTCAGGGGATCAGGGCGGTGGGTTCGGCGATGCACGCGGTACCGATGCGTCGGAAGCCGACGCGCAGGTAGACCCGGGCGATCTCCTCGCTGCCCGCGGACAGGAAGACGAGGCCGGTGCCGGCGGCGAGCAGTTCGTGGGCGAGGGTGGCGGTCAACGCGGCGCCCATGCCGCGACGTCGGGCGGCCGGCAGGGTGGCCACCCCGGCGATCTCCGCGACGTCGTCCACCCGCATCGCCATGCCGCTGGCCAGCGCGCCCTCGGTGGGTGTCCCGGCCAGCGCCGAGATCCGCCGGCCGTCGGCGATGCGGACCCGCTCCTCGTCCAGAGCGGCGAGCTCCAACTCGGTGACCGCCGCGTCCCGTTCGGCCGGGCCGGCCGTGCCGGGCGCGGTGCCAGCGGCGCCGAACGCCACGGCCGCCACCGCCCGCCGGGCGGCCACGTCGGCGGCGAGGTCGGGCGCGTCCGCCGCCAGCACCCGCACCGGTACGTCGGACAGCGTCGCCGGGTCGGGCAGCGCGGCCGGGTCGAGGACCATCAGCGGGGCCTCCAGCACGTTCAGCCCCGCCGAGCGGGCCACCGCCAGCAGCTCGGGGGTCGTCTCGTGCACCCACTCGAAGGCCTCCGGCAGGCCCAGCTCCCGCTGGCGCTCCCGCGCCGAGCTCACGTCGGCCAGCGACGGCGCCTCGGTGGCGCCGATCCGGGGGCGGGCGTAGAACGGCCAGCCGACGCCCTCGCGGACGAACAGCACCAGCCCGCCATGCTCCTCGACACCGGCGACGTCGCGGGGCACCGCGTCGTAGAAGCGTTCCAACCGGTCGAAGATGTCCTTGTGCACCGAATCCACCGCGCGAGACTACACGTCCCAGACTCTGGACGGTGTGATCAATCTTGAGTGGCCTTGCGCCCCCAGCCCTAACGTAGACTCAATAGACCCACGGGCCGACGTCGTCCCCACCATGATCCAACCTGAGTGACGACAGGAGGCCCGGTGGCTCAGCCGTACGCGGACACGACACAGCCGCACCCGCACAGCCCGCAGGCGTCCCCGACGCCCGGCCCCCATCCGCCCGCCCAGGGTCTCTACGACCCGGCGCAGGAGCACGACGCCTGCGGGGTGGCCTTCGTGGCGGACATGCACGGCCGACGGTCCCACGCGGTCGTCGCCAACGGGCTCGGTGCGCTCTGCCGCCTGGACCACCGTGGCGCCCGGGGCGCGGAGCCCAACACAGGCGACGGCGCGGGCATCATGATCCAGGTCCCGGACGCGTTCCTGCGCGCGGTCGCCGACGTGACGCTGCCACCGGCCGGCGAGTACGCCACGGGCCTGGTGTTCCTCCCCGACGACGACGCTGCCGAGGCGCGTGCCCGTCGGGTGGTCGAGAAGTACGCGCTGGTCGAAGGCGCGGAGCTGCTCGGCTGGCGGGACGTGCCGATCGAGCCGCAGGGACTCGGCGAAACCGCTCTCGCGGCCATGCCCCGGGTGCGGCAGGTCTTCGTGGCCGCGCACCGCCTCACCGACTCGCCCGCCGGGCCGGCCGGTTCCGCACTGAGCGGCATCGAGCTGGACCGGGTGGCCTTCTGCCTGCGTAAGCAGGCTGAGCGGGAGACCGCCGAGCGGGGCGTGCCGGCATACTTCCCGTCGCTGTCCAGCCGCACCATGGTCTACAAGGGCATGCTCACGCCCGACCAGTTGCCGGCGTTCTACCCCGACCTGCGCGACGAGCGGGTGGAGAGCGCGATCGCGCTCGTGCACTCCCGGTTCTCCACGAACACCTTCCCGTCCTGGCCGTTGGCGCACCCGTACCGGCTCATCGCCCACAACGGCGAGATCAACACGATCCGCGGCAACCGCAACTGGATGCAGGCCCGCGAGGCGCTGCTGCGCTCGCCGAACGTGCCGGGCAACATCCGACGGGTCTTCCCGGTCTGCACGCCCGCCGCCTCCGACTCGGCGAACTTCGACGAGGTCCTGGAGCTGCTGCACCTGGCCGGCCGGAGCCTGCCGCACGCGGTGCTCATGATGATCCCCGAAGCCTGGGAGAACGACCCCGGGATGGATCCGGCCAAGCGGGCCTTCTACCGCTTCCACGCGAGCCTCATGGAGCCGTGGGACGGTCCGGCGTCGGTGGCCTTCACCGACGGCGAGATCGTCGGCGCGGTGCTGGACCGCAACGGGCTGCGCCCGGGGCGCTGGTGGCAGACGGACGACGGCCTCGTGGTGCTGGGCTCCGAGGCGGGCGTGCTCGACCTCGACCCGGCTCGGGTGGTCGCCAAGGGGCGGCTCCAGCCGGGGCGGATGTTCCTGGTCGACACCGTGGCCGGGCGGATCGTGCACGACGACGAGATCAAGTCCGAGTTGGCCGCCGCGCAGCCGTACGGCGAGTGGCTGCACGCCGGGCTGATCGAGCTGGACGACCTGCCGCCCCGCGAGCACACCGTCTACACCCACGACTCGGTGCGTCGGCGCCAGCAGACCTTCGGCTACACCGAGGAGGAGCTGAAGATCCTGCTCGCGCCGATGGCCCGTACCGGCGCCGAGCCGCTGGGCTCGATGGGCACGGACACCCCGATCTCGCCGCTGTCCACCAGGCCGCGGCTGCTCTACGACTACTTCCACCAGCTCTTCGCCCAGGTCACCAACCCTCCGTTGGACGCCATCCGCGAGGAGTTGGTGACCAGCCTCGCGTCGACGATCGGGCCGGAGGGCAACCTGCTCGACCCGAACGCGGCGAGCTGCCGGCAGATCGTGCTGCCCCGCCCCATCATCGACAACGACGAGTTGGCGAAGATCCTCTCCATCGACGAGGACGGCGACCTGCCCGGCTTCAAGGCGGTGCGGGTCTCCGGGCTGTACCGGATCCGCGAGGGCGCCGCCGGGATCAAGGCGCGGCTGACCGAGATCTGCCGGCACGTCTCCGAGGCCATCGAGGACGGCGTCCGCATCCTGGTGCTCTCCGACCGGGACTCCAACGCCGATCTCGCGCCGATCCCGTCGCTGCTGCTCACCGCGGCCGTGCACCAGCACCTGGTGCGGGAGCAGACCCGCACCCAGGCGGCGCTGATCGTGGAGTCCGGCGACTGCCGGGAGGTGCACCACGCGGCGGTCCTGATCGGGTACGGCGCGGCGGCTGTCAACCCGTACCTGGCGTTCGAGTCCGTGGAGGACATGATCGCCACGGGCGCGCTGCTCGGCGTGGAACCGGCAGCGGCGGTGCGCAACTACGCCAAGGGGCTCGGCAAGGGCGTCCTGAAGATCATGTCCAAGATGGGGATCTCGACGGTCTCGTCGTACTGCGGTGCGCAGGTCTTCGAGGCGGTCGGCCTGGACACCCGGCTGATCGACCGTTACTTCCGGGGCACCCCCAGCCGGATCGGCGGCGTCGGGCTGGCCGGCGTGCACACCGAGGTGGCCGCCCGGCACGCGCTGGCCTGGCCGCCGGCGAACACCGCCGGCTCCGACCGGCTGGAGGTCGGCGGCGAGTACCAGTGGCGCCGCGAGGGTGAGCTGCACCTGTTCAACCCGGAGACGGTCTTCCTGCTCCAGCACGCCACCCGCAGCCGGCAGTACGACGTCTTCCGCCAGTACACGGCCAAGGTCGACGCGCTCGCGGCGCAGGCCGGCTCGCTGCGTGGGCTGTTCACCCTGCGTACCGGGGTCCGTCCGGCGGTGCCGATCGAGGAGGTCGAGCCGGCCACCGAGATCGTCAAGCGCTTCGCCACCGGCGCCATGTCGTACGGGTCGATCTCGGCCGAGGCGCACGAGACGCTCGCCATCGCCATGAACCGCCTCGGCGGCAAGTCCAACACCGGCGAGGGCGGCGAGGACGTCGACCGGCTGCACGACCCGCTGCGGCGCTCCTCGGTCAAGCAGATCGCCAGCGGCCGGTTCGGTGTCACGAGCGAATACCTGGTCAACGCCGACGACCTGCAGATCAAGATGGCCCAGGGCGCGAAGCCCGGCGAGGGCGGCCAGCTGCCCGGCAACAAGGTGTGGCCGTGGATCGCCCGGACCCGGCACGCCACTCCCGGCGTCGGTCTGATCTCGCCACCGCCGCACCACGACATCTACTCCATCGAGGACCTGGCTCAGCTCGTCCACGACCTGAAGTGCGTCAACCCGGCGGCCCGGGTGCACGTCAAGTTGGTGAGCGAGGTGGGCGTGGGCACCGTCGCCGCCGGGGTGGCCAAGCTCAAGGCCGACGTCATCCTGATCTCCGGCCACGACGGCGGCACCGGCGCGTCCCCGATGAACTCGCTCAAGCACGCCGGCACCCCGTGGGAGCTGGGGCTGGCCGAGGCGCAGCAGACGCTGCTGCTCAACAAGCTGCGCGACCGGGTCACCGTGCAGGTCGACGGCCAGCTCAAGACGGGCCGCGACGTCCTGGTCGCGGCGCTGCTCGGCGCGGAGGAGTTCGGCTTCGCGACCGCGCCGCTGATCGTCTCGGGCTGCGTGATGATGCGGGTCTGCCACCTGGACACCTGCCCGGTCGGCATCGCCACCCAGAACCCGGTGCTGCGCGAGCGGTACACGGGCACGCCGGAGTTCGTGGAGAACTTCTTCCTGTTCCTCGCCGAGGAGGTGCGGGGATATCTGGCCGAGCTGGGCTTCCGGTCCATCGAGGAGGCCATCGGGCAGACCGAACTGCTCGACGTGGCCCCGGCGGTGTCGCACTGGAAGGCCTCCGGGCTCGACCTGGCATCCGTCCTGCACCTGCCGGAGTTGCCGGCCGGCGCTGCCCGGCGCGGGGTGCGCGCCCAGGATCACGGTCTCGAGCACGCTCTGGACAACGAGCTGATCGCGCTGGCCCGTCCGGCCCTGGAGGACGGGGCACCGGTCCGCGTCGAGGTCGCGGTGCGCAACGAGCACCGTAGCGTCGGCGCGATGCTCGGCGGCGAGGTGACCCGCCGCTTCGGCGGGGGCGGCCTTCCGGACGACACAGTCGAGTTCGTGCTGCACGGCACCGCCGGGCAGTCGTTCGGCGCGTTCCTGCCGCGCGGGGTGACGCTGCGCCTGCACGGCGACGCCAACGACTACGTGGGCAAGGGCCTCTCCGGGGGCCGGCTCATCGTCCGTCCGGACGCCACCGCGCCGTTCCTCGACCCGGACGCCGAGCCGGGGCAGCGGGCCGAGGATCAGATCATCGCCGGCAACACCATCCTGTACGGGGCCACGGCGGGCGAGGTCTTCCTGCGCGGTCGGGTGGGGGAGCGGTTCGCGGTGCGCAACTCCGGCGCGGTCGCCGTCGTCGAGGGCGTCGGCGACCACGGCTGCGAGTACATGACCGGTGGCACGGTGGTGGTGCTCGGCGCGATCGGCCGCAACTTCGCCGCCGGTATGTCCGGCGGTACGGCGTTCGTGCACCGGCTGGACCGGTCCCGGGTCAACGCGGAGCTTGTCGACCTGGCGCCGCTGCGCGAGCAGGAGCAGGCGCTGCTGCACGAGCTGGTGCAGCGGCACGTGGCCGAGACCGGGTCGGCGGTCGCCGAGGAGCTGCTCAAGCGCTGGCCGGAGGCGGTGTCCGAGTTCACCGCAGTGGTGCCCCGCGACTACCGCCGGGTGCTGGAGATCATGCGGGCCGCCGAAGCAGCCGGCCGCGACGTCGACGACGCGGTGATGAGCGCGCTCAGCGTGCCGTCCGCCGCGCCGGTGCCGCCCGCCCCGCGGGTGGCTGCCCAGGAGGTGGCACGTGCCTGACCCGAACGGTTTCCTGCGCTACGACCGGCGGTTGCCGGCCCGCCGCCCGGTGCCGGTGCGGATCAGCGACTGGCGGGAGGTGTACCCGCCGGCCGGCGAGGAACTGGTCCGTGAGCAGGCCACCCGATGCATGGACTGCGGCATCCCGTTCTGCCACGACGGCTGCCCGCTGGGCAATCGCATCCCGGACTGGAACGACCTGGTCCGCACCGGCAACTGGGACGCCGCTGTGGAGTCGCTGCACGCCACAAACAACTTCCCGGAGTTCACCGGCCGGCTCTGCCCGGCGCCCTGCGAGGCGGCCTGCGTGCTCGGTATCGCCGGCGGCCAGCCGGTCACCATCAAGCAGGTCGAGGTGGAGATCGCCGACGCGGCGGCGGCGCGCGGGCTCACCCCGCGTCCGGCGCCGGCGCCGTCGGGCCGGTCGGTCGCCGTGGTCGGCTCCGGGCCCGCAGGCCTGGCCGCCGCCCAGCAGTTGGCCCGCGCCGGTCACAGCGTGACGGTGTACGAGCGCGACGACGCGATCGGCGGCCTGCTCCGGTACGGCATCCCCGACTTCAAGTTGGAGAAGCGGCACATCGACGCCCGGTTAGCGCAGCTCACCGCCGAGGGGGTGCGCTTCCGCACCGGCGTGCACGTAGGCGTCGACGTCACCGCCGAGCAGCTGCGCGCCGAGCACGACGCGGTGCTGCTGGCCGCCGGGGCGTTGCAGGGCCGGGACACCCCGGAGACCCCGGGGCGGGCGCTGCGGGGCGTACACCAGGCGATGGCGCACCTGGTCGCGGCGAATCGCGCGGTCGCCACGGCGACCGACGGCGGGCCCGGCGTGGCGGTCACCGGCGAGGGCCGGGCGGCCCGCGCGGTGCTGCCGGACGGCACCCCGATCGACGCGGCAGGCAAGCACGTGGTGATCATCGGTGGCGGCGACACGGCTGCCGACTGCCTCGGCGTCGCCCACCGGCAGGGCGCCGCCGGCGTCCACCAGCTCGACCTGTACCCGCAGCCGCCGCAGGAGCGCGACGAGGCCCGTGACCCGTGGCCGACGTGGCCGTGGCTCCTGCGCAGTTACCCGGCGCACGAGGAGGGCGGCGAGCGGGTCTTCGCCGTCGCGGTGCAGGAGTTCGTGGACGACGGCACCGGTCAGGTGCGCGCGGTGCGGATCGCCGAGGTGACAGTCGAGAAGCGCGACGGTCGACGGGTGGTCACCGTCGTCCCGGGTTCCGAGCGGGAGCTGCCAGCCGACCTGGTGCTGTTGGCGATCGGTTTCGAGGGCACCGAGCAGCAGCCGCTGCTGGAGCAGTTCGGCGTGACCCGCAACCCGCGGGGGGCGATCGACGCCCGCGACGACTGGCAGACGGCCGCCGACGGCGTGTTCGTCGCCGGTGACATGCACCGGGGCGCCTCGCTGATCGTGTGGGCCATCGCCGAGGGGCGCGCGGCTGCCGCCGCGATCCACGGTTACCTGGGTGGCGCCGTCGCGTTGCCGGCGCCGGTCGGCCCGGCCGCGCAGCCGCTCGCCGTTCGCTGAGGTTCGTTCGAGCAGTTCCGGCCGGCGTGGCAGGCATCTGCCGCGCCGGCCGGACCATGAGACAGCGGTGCAGGTCGGCATGATCGCCTGCGCGGGGATCATTCCGCTGGCGCTCATCTGCGGCCCGGTCCGAGACATTCCCTGGTTCTGGACCCTCGTCGACCTGTCCTTCGCGGTGGGGGCGTTCGCGCCGCTCTGGTTCGCCTATCGGCACATCCGTGCGGTCGAGGCGAGCACGGCCGAGCCGGTGGCTGACCCAGCGGTCGTGTGATCGGCTCCCCTCGGAAGGCCGGCCGGGCGGGTGAGTCACACTCCTCGCAATCCCTGTAGAGCTGCCCCAGATATGGGCCGCCGCCATTGCCCCATTCCTGGGGCAGCTCTACAGGCCGGCACCAAAGTGGTCGGCCGTCGATCCGCGGCCCTGAAGAACAGCGGGATGCCGCGAAGGTGGGGCGCTGGTGACCGGGGGGCCGCCCTGGCTGAAGCGGAGGTCGGCGAGGAAGGGCCCGCCGCAGGGGCGGCCGGCGCGGAAGGGCCCGCCGCAGGGGCGGCGAGCCCTTCCGGTCCACACCGAATCGCTAGTGGGACATCAGCTGGTGCGACTCGCGGATCTTGCCCCACGACTTGGGCTCGGTCGGCGGGGCGGCCTTGCGGGCGGCGCTTGCCACGTCGGGCCGGCCCGGGGTGAACAGCCAGGTGGTGAACAGGTCGTCCAGGTCCAGGCCGGAGATCCGCTCGGCCAGGGCCTGGAACTCCTCGATGGTGCCGTTGCCGTGCCGGTGCTCGGCCGTCCACGCCGGCAGGATCGCGAAGAACGCGTCGTCGCCGACGGCCAGCCGGAGCTGGTGCAGGGTCATCGCGCCCCGGTCGTAGACCGCGTCGTCGAAGACCCGATCGGCGCCCGGATCACCGGGCAGCACCTGCCAGAACTCGTCGTCGGCCGGATAGCTGGCGTACGTGAAGTCGAAGATTTCCTGCGCGGTGCCCTCGTCCTGCTCCTCCGACCAGAGCCACTCGGCGTACGAGGCGAAGCCCTCGTTGAGCCAGATGTTGCGCCACTCGGCGACCGAGACCGAGTCGCCGAACCACTGGTGGGCGTTCTCGTGGGCCACCACGTACGTGTTGGCGCCGCGACGCCAGAAACCCGGGCCGTACACCGGGCGGGTCTGCGTCTCCAGGGCGAAGCCGATGCCGTCGACCGGCCCGGCAACGCCGCCTCGTGCCTCGGACGGGTACGGGCCGAAGATCCCGCTCTCCCAGTCGGTGATCTCACCGGTCCGTTCGATGCTGGCCCGCGCGGCCGGCCCGAGCGCGCCCAGCGAGGTGCTGTACGCGTTGATCACCGGCTGGCCACCGGGGGTGGTGTCGGTGACGATGTCGTACTGGCCGATCGCCATGAAGGCCAGGTAGGTGGCGGTGGGAGTGGTGGTCCGCCAGATCCACCGGGTGCGGTTGCCGGCCTCGGCCGCCGGTGGCCGGGGCTGCACGCCGTTGCTGATCACCTCGACGCCGGTGGGCACCGAGACGGAGATGTCGAAGGTGGCCTTGTCCAGCGGGTGGTCGTTGCTCGGGAACCACCACCACGCCGACTCGGGCTCGTTGACCGCGAGCGCCCCGTCGTCGGTGCGCGTCCAGCCGGTGTAGCCGCCGACAAGGGTCTCCGACGGGATGCCGCCGTAGCGCACCACGATGGTGAGCTGCTGGCCCCGGGTGATCGTGCGGGCCGGGGTGACCACCAGTTCGTGCGCGCCCGCCGTGCCGGTGGTGGCCTCCCAACCGTTGACCCGCACCGACTCGACGTCGAGCAGGAAGTCCAGGTTGAACGCCGAGAGGTCCTGCGTGGCGGTGGCGAGGATCGTGGTGGTGCCGGTGAGCCGGTCGGTGGCCGGGTCGTAGCGCAGCCGGACGTCGTAGTGCGAGACGTCGTAGCCGCCGTTGCCGTAGTCGGGGAAGTAGGTGTCGCCCAGGCCGGGGGCGCCGGGTTGCGGCGCGACCGAGACGACGGGCCGGCCCCAGCCCGTCGGGGCGGCCGGGGCGGGCGTGCCGGTGAGCATGGTGCCGGCGGTGGTGAGGGTCAGGGCGGCGGTGGCCGCCGTGAGGACTCGTCGCACGAGGTGGACTCCCTCCATCGGGTGTACGCACCGCCAACCTAATCGACAACTGTGAACGTTGCTCGCCGGTCGTCGCCGCGGATGGGTCACGGCGTCGCCGTCGCGAAAGAGTGGGTCGCTACTGTCCCGGTGTGACAGCTGTCCGTTAGGGTTTCGGCGAACCGGACGGCCGTGGCGTGGGAGGCAGAGCGTGGGCAGGCTCGCGTCGGCGTACGGGCAGGCGGTCACCGCCCATCGGTCGGCCCGCGCGCACCTGGAGGCCGCCCGGGGCGTGCTCGGCGTGGCGCCGGCTCCGAGGCCGCAGGCCGGCGGGGGCGACCTCGTCGCCCGACTCGCGCGTCTCGGCGGCGCGCTGGCCACCCCGACCCCCGGCGCCACCGCGCTCACCGACGCGCCCGCCGCGGTGCGGATCGGTGAGGCGTCCACCCCGGACGGTGGCTTCCCGGTGCTGCTGCCGCTCGGCGGCGGCCACCACCTGGCCCTGGACACCGACGCCCGGGACGGGCGGGTCGCCGCGCTGCTGCGCGCGCTGGTGCTCCGGCTGGTCGCCACCGCGCCACCCGGTCGGGTGCGGGTCACCGGCATCGACACCGCCGCGCTGGGCGCCACGTTCGGCCCGCTGCGCCCGCTGCTCGACGCCGGGGTGCTCGAAGCGCCGGCGACCGGCGAATCCGAGGTGGCCGCCCTGCTGGCCGCCGCCGAACGGCACGCCCGCGAGGCCCAGCACGCCGAGCCCTCCACCCGGCAGTTGCTGCTGGTGGTCGCCACCGCCGCTCCGCCGCCGCGCGAGCTGGCCCGGCTCGCCGCGCTCACCCACGCCGGCCCGGCCGCCGCCGTCTGCGTGCTCCTCGCCGGCCATCCGTCGCGGCTGCCCGGCGAGATGTCGCCGCCGCTGGGCAGCACCACCGCCATCCGGCTCAGCGAGGGGTACGCGCACGTCGGCGACCCGCCCGGCGCCCCGTTCAGCGCCGACGGCAGCGGCCTCGCCGCACCCGTGCTGCTCGACGGCGATCCGCCGCCGGCCTCGGTCCGCGCGCTGGCCGAGCACCTCGGCGCCGCCGCCCGCCGCGCCGACGCGCTGCCCTTCGCCGAGCTGATGCCCGAGCGGCGCTGGGCCGAGTCCGCGGCGAACGGCCTGCGTACCGTCGTCGGCCGGGCCGGCACCGCGCCGCTTACCGTCGCCTTCGATGACGCAACCCCGCACTGGCTGGTCGGCGGGCGCACCGGCGCCGGCAAGACGGTCTTCCTCCTCGACGTCCTCTACGGGCTGGCCGCGCGCTACTCGCCTGCCGAGTTGCAGCTCTACCTGCTCGACTTCAAGGAGGGCGTGAGCTTCACCGAGTTCGTGCCCACCGGCCGTGACCCGTCCTGGCTGCCGCACGCCCGTGCCGTCGGCATCGAATCCGATCGCGAGTACGGCCTCGCGGTGCTGCGCGAGCTGCGCCGGGAGGCACAGCGTCGGGCCACCGCACTGAAGCGGCACGGCGTCACCAAGCTCGCCGACCTGCCACGCGACAGTCCGCTGCCGCGCATCGTGGCAGTCATCGACGAGTTCCACGTGCTGCTCGCCGGCAACGACGCCCTGGCCCGCGAATCCGTGGACCTGCTGGAGGAATTGGCCCGCAAGGGCCGCTCCTACGGCATCCACCTGGTGCTGGCGAGTCAGAGCATGACAGGCATCGAGGCGCTCTACGGTCGAGCCGAGGCGATCTTCGGGCAGTTCGCGCTGCGGGTGGCACTGCCCGGCGGCGGCGGGGTCCTCGACCAGCTCAACGACGCAGCCGCGGCCCTGCCGATCGGCTCCGCCGTGATCAACACGGCCGCCGGGGCGGTCGGCGCCGACACCGTGCTGCGCTTCCCCGACGCGCACGCCGCCGCCGCTGACCTCGCCGCGCTGCGCCACGAGCTGTGGCAGGCCCGCCCGCCGGGCTCGCGGGCCCCGGCGGTCTTCAAGGGGTACGAGGCGGCGCGCGTCGAGGACGATCCCACGTTCGCCGGGCTGCGCCCCGGTGGCCGCCGCCCCATGGCGCTTGTCGGCCGGACAGTCGACGTGCACGGCACCACCGCCCTGTTCCTGATGGACTCCACTCCCGGCCGGCACCTCGCCGTGGTGGGCACCGCACCGGCCGGCGCGGACGTGCTGCGCGCCGCGGCGCTGAGCCTGGCCCGCCAACACACCCCGGGCGACGCCCGGTTCCAGGTGGCCTCCGTGGTCACCGCCGCCGACCCCATCGCGGCCGAGACCGAGGCCGCGCTACGGGCCGCCGGTCACCCGGTGCACCGCCTCGACGCGGCCGGCCTGCGTGACCGGATCGTCACGCTGGCCGCCGAACCGGCCGGCCGCGAATACCTGGTGGTGTTCGGGATGGACGCCGCTGCCGGAGTCCTCGGCGCGGCCGACCCGGTCACGTTCCGCTCCGGTCTGGACGACCTGCGTACGCTGCTGCGCCAGGGTCCCGCCCAGGGCGTGCACCTGCTCGGCTGGTGGCGGGGCCTGCGACGGCTCTCCGACGACCTCGGCGGCACCCAGAACCGCGACGACGTCGCCTGCCTCGTCGCGCTCAACGTGCCCGGCGCCGAGCTGGCCCTGCACCTCGGGGTGCACGACCTGGCCTACACGCCGCGCGCCGACCGGGCGCTGCTTGTCGACAGGCACGACCAGCGCACGAGGCTGATCGTGCCGTTCGCCCGCGACGGGCACGAGTCGTACGGGGAGCGGTGACGGTGTCCTTCGAGGAGTACGCGGCGCTGGCCCGACAGCTCGCCGAGCACCGCCGTGCCGGCGAGCGGGACGCCGCGGCCGAGTCCGAGCGCCGCCGTGACCTGCACGCCGCCGCCGACTACCTGCACCAGCGGCTGACCGCCCAGGGCCACCGCCTCGACCAGCTCGGCCGCGCGACAGGCATCGACCAGCCACCCGCCGGTCCGACTGCCGCACCGGGCAACGACGCGTCGGGAGCGAGGCCGGGCGTCCCACCCGTGGGGTCGGGCTCGCCGGCGGCGACCGGGTCGGCCGGTGACCCTGCCGCTTGGCCTGGTCCGCCGGCGGGGTCCGGCTCGGAAACCGCACCCGGATCGGGGGACGGCGGCTCCGCCGGCGCAGCCGGCGTGCCGGGGCGGGCGGGTGTCGGGGCGTACCCCGAGCTGCCGGGGGTGCAGGCGCGGCTGGCGCTGCCGACGGCGGTGACCCCGACGGGCGCCGGGGTGCCGGCGCAACGGGCGGCCGTGGTCGACCCGGTGGTGGAGCTGGAGCTGGCCCGGCGGATGGCCGACGAGGCGGACCGGCACGGGCAGCAGGCCGAGGTGCTGGCCCAACGGCCGGCGCTGCTGCCGACGTGGTCCGCGCTGGCACGGGCGGTCGCCGTCTACGCCGCGTGCGGTGCGGCGGCGGGGGTGCTCATGCTGACCCTGGTGCTCGCCTCCGGGGTCGGTCTGGTGGATGGCTTCACCCTCGGTGCGTGGATCTGTGCGGGGCTGCCGGCGCTGGCGTTCTTCGGGGGATACCTGGTGCTGGGCCGGTGGGGGAGGCCCGCCATGGTCGCCGGCACCCCACCCCGCTACCTGCCGCTCGGGTTCCTGATCTGCTTCCTGCTGGTGCCGCTGGGCTACTGCGCCTATCTGCTGCTGTTCCGCGCCCTGCGCTGAGGGGTTTACGACGAACACCTCGTGTGTCAGTGTGGTGAACGACCCGTGGCGGGGTGAGCAGGACACTCACATCCACGTCGGACGACCGCCGCCGGTTCCCCAGTGATAGCGGGGGTTCGTGCGCATGTAGGGATGCGTTCGGCCCCCGAACCATCACGATTCGCTTCGTGGCAGACGAGCGGGGAGCCTGCATGTCCTACCCACGTACCAACAAGGTCTTCACGTCCGGTGAGTTGCACGATCTGCGCCGGACGGTGGCGATCCGGTCGGCGACGCGCCGTAATCTGGCGGCGGACCCCCTCTACGCGACCGCGTTGCCACAGGAGGTCAGCATGCAGCTGACCTACCGGTGCAATCTGCGGTGCCACCACTGCTTCCAGTGGAACGAGCAGGGCTTCTTCCACAACTACGACAGCAAGCGCAGGCGTTCCGAACTCGACCTCGACGTCGTCCGCGACGTGTTGGAGACGACCGCCCCCGAGCAGGCGAAGGTCTTCCTGTGGGGCGGCGAGCCGCTGATGCACTCCCGGTTCGGAGAGATCGCGAAGCTGCTCGGCGCCGTGCCGCGCGTCGTCAACATGTGCACGAACGGCCTGTTGATGGAGCGCAACGCGGAACACCTGCTGACCATCGGACCGCGACTCAACCTGCTGGTCAGCCTCGACGGCTTCGAACCGGAGCACGAGGCGCTGCGGGGCAAGGGATCGTTCCGGCGCACCATGCGCAACGTCGAGGCGATGCTCGACCTCCAACGGCGCGGCGCGTACCAGGGCGAGTTGTCCGTCGCGTGCATGGTCAGCGAGGACATGGTCGGCCGCATGTACGAGTTCACCGAGTGGGCCGAGCAGACCGGCTTCAACTCGGTCTACTGGCTGCTGCCCTGGTACATCAGCCCCGAGACGGCGTCGGCGATGGACCGGCTCTACGCGGAGTCGTTCTCCTGGCTCAACCCGCCGGAGCCGGGCGACAAGCCGACGTGGCACTCGTACACCTACGCGCTGCCCGAGCAGTACCTGCCGGTGCTGAAGGAGTCGATGGCGCGACTGGCGAGCCGGGTGTGGGATCTGCGGGTGCGTTACCAGCCGCAGGTCGAAGAGGACGAGATCGACGACTTCATCCGCGGCACCTCCCGTCCCGCCCAGCGGCGCAGCCGCTGCCTGGCGGTGTCCAACCGGATCGAGATCCACGCGGACGGCCGGGTCAGCTCGTGCAAGTTCTTCCCCGAGTTCGTCATCGGCGACCTGAGCGAGCAGCCCATGCAGGACATCTGGCAGAGCGAACGCTTCACCCGGGTCCGCGGCATCCTGCGCGACAGCGGGCTCATGCCTGTGTGCTCGAAGTGCATCCTTCTCTACCTGAGCGGGGAGTGAACGCATGGCAGAGGTCATCACCCGCATGGCGGCCCTGCTCGCGCGGGTTCTGGAGGATCCGGCGCTGGCCCAGGAGGTGACGGCGGACACGAATCTGCTGCTCGACCTCGGAATCGACTCGCTGCACATGATCACGTTCCTGCTCGCCGTCGAGGAGGAGTTCGACATCGAGATCGACTTCGAGTCGCTGGACACCATCCACCTGGAGTCGGTGAAGGCGTTCTGCCACTTCGCCCTCGACGGCGATGGTCGGTGAGGTGAGCGGGACCGTTCACTTCGGCTCGTTCGACGCGGAGGCGGTGTGGCGGCCGGAGGATCTCGCCGGGCTGCCTGCCGCCCCGACGGCGGGTGGCAGTCGGGGACGTCGCGGCATGGACGAGCTGCTGGCGGTCGGGTGCGCTCCGGGCGATCTGCTGCTCACCGCCGAGCCGATGGACGAGGCCCTGGTCGAGGCGCTGGCGGTCGCCGGCATCGCGCCACGGGTCGCCGCCGTGCCCGGCCACCCGGACTCCACGGTGGAGGAACGGCTGGCCGCGGCCGGCGGCACGTCCCTTCCGGCGGTGTCCGGGTGGGCCGCGGCGTTCTACGCCGTCCGACCGGACACCTCCGTGGCGGTGCGCCGGCTCGGCCTCCGTGCCGTGGTCCCCGCCGTCGAGGTCGTCGCCCGCGTCAACTCCAAGGTCTGGTCGAACGACCTGGTCCGGGACGCCGGCCTGCCCGGCGGCGCCGTCCTGGCCACCACGCCCGCACAGGTGCGGCGGCTGGTGCGGGACGCGCAGGGCGACGTCGTGCTCAAGGACCCGTACGGGGTCGCCGGCCGGGGCGCCCTGCGGGTCACCACCCCTCGGATGCTGGACACGGTCGTCCGGCACCTGGAGCGGCAGGTCGCGCGGGGGGCTCGGGTGGAACTGCTGGTGCAGCCCCTCTTCGAGGAGGCGTCCAGCTTTTCCACGCACGTCGAGGTCGACCCGGGCGGCGTGGTGCGGTGGTGGGGCGTGCAGCACGTCGACAATGCCGAGTTCGCCTACCGCGGTTCCGGTCCGCTCCCCGCGGATCAGCACGCGAGCCTCGACACGTCCGCGCATCGGGAGGCGATCACGCGGGTCGGGACGGCGCTCGCGGCGGAGGGCTACCGCGGTCCCGTCTGCGTCGACGGGTTGCGGCTGCACGACGGCATAGTCGTGCCGGTGCTGGAGGTGAACGCCCGGCGATCGATGGGCCTGCTGAACCTGCACCTCGACCGACGGGCCCGGGCGGTCGGCCTGCGTTCCTGGCTGCGCTGCCGCCCGACACCTGTGCGCCCGGGCGACACGGTGGCCCGGCTGGTGTCGGCGCTCGACGACGCGAAGCTGCTGTTCCGGGGCACCGACCCCGGGGTGCTGCCGCTGGCCTCGGGGACGCTCACCCCGCCCCGTGGCCGGCTCTTCCTCGCGGTGTTCGCCCCGGACGACGCCTGTCGGATCGCCCTCGAAGCACAGGTGAGCGACGTGCGCGCCGCGACGGGCGGCGCAGCGAGTCTCGTCTCCTGACTCCCGACGATCGGAGCAACGATGGCGATTGTGCTGCTGACGTCGGGTGCCACGCTCGGCACCCACGTACCGGCCCTCATCCTGGCGGGCCGGCTGCGGGCCCTCGGGATCGAGGTGCGCGTGGAGGTGTTCGAGCGGCTGCTGCGACCCGACGAGCTCGACAGGCTGAGGGCCGCCAAGCGGGCCTTCCGCGGAAACTTCAAGCTCGCGGTCACCGCCCAGCGGATGGTGCGGGACCAGATGCCGGCGCTCGACGGCGCCGCTGTCGATGACCTCCTGCGCGGATGGCGGGCCGCCGACGTCGACCAGGTGGTGCTCTTCTCCGGCTTCTGGGTGCCCGTCGTCGAACGGTACGAGGCGCTCGCGTCCCGGACGCCCCGGGTCGACATCTGCCACCTCGACGCCGCGCCGACCGCCTCCTTCAACCTCTTCCGGGCACGCACCGAGCGCTTCCGGCACGTGTGGATGTTCGACGCCGAGCGGGGCACCGCGCCGACGAGCATCCGCGTCGGCGACGAGGACCCGGTGCCGTGGCACGAACGCGAACAACGCCTGCTGGCGCACGGCGGCGGCTGGGGGTTGGGCACCTACCGGGACCGCGCGGTGGATCTCGCCCGTGCGGGGCTGCTTGTCGACGTGGTGACCCACGACCCGGCCGACGTGTCCGGCCTGCCCCCCGGCTGCCGGGCGTACATGATCGATCCGGAGTGGGAGGCGTGGCAGGACGGCGACTTCCCGCCGTTCGGGGAGATCCGTCCCGACGGCACGGTGCGATACCGCAGGGGTCGGGCGCACCACGACTCGTTCGATCTCGCCCGGCACCGCGTCGCGATGCTCTGCAAGACCGGCGGGGGCACCCTCATCGACTCGCTGTGGTCGGCCACGCCGATCGTGCTGCTGGCACCCTTCGGCGCGCACGAGCAGGTGAACGCCGACCTGTGGCGTCGGTTGGGCTACGGCGTCACCGAGGACGCATGGCGCGAGAGCGGATACTCCCTCGCCCTGCTGGAGACCCTGCACCGCAACCTGCTGGCCGCCCGCGAGGGGACCGCCGACTACGCCGCCGAACTGGCGGCCCTCGCCGCCCGGACCGAGGTCGGGAGATGACCGCGGCGCCGGCCCCGGTCACGGTGGTCGTCGGGTCGGACGGGTTCATCGGCGCGAGTCTGTGCCGTGCGCTCGACCGCCGCCGCCGGCCTCCGCACCGGGTGACCCGACCCCGCAACGCCGCCGAGGAGCACCGGTACGCCGACACGATCAGGCGCGCGGACCTGGTCTTCTGGGCTGCCGGCACGGTTACGCCGAAGCGGGCGGTGAGCCAGCCCGAACTCGCCGAACTGGACCAGCGTGCCCTCGCCGCCGCGCTGGAGGCGTGCAAGCTGGGCGCCCGTCGTCCCACGGTCGTCCTGCTGGGATCCGGCGGGACGGCGTACCGGCCGGATGTGCCGCCGCCGGTGGACGAGACCGGCCCACTCGGCCCCGACAGCGTCTACGGCCGGGCGAAGGTGGCCCAGGAGCAGGCCCTGCGCGAGGCCGCCGACCATCTCCGGCCGGTCGTGCTGCGGCCGTCAAACGTGTACGGGCCCGGCCAGCGCGCCGAGGGTGGGCTCGGTGTGGTGTCGCACTGGTTGGAGGCAGCGGCCGCGCACCGGCCGTTGCAGGTGTTCGGCGATCCGGCGACCCGCCGCGACTACGTCTACGTCGACGACGTCGTGGCCGCCCTGCTGGCGGTGTGGGACCGGCACCTCGACCGCGACACCCTGGAAGGGCTCGACGGCGCGGTGCTCAACGTGGGCGCCGGCCGGCCCACCTCCCTCGCCGAGCTGCTGGAGGTGGTGACGGCGACCGTCGGCCGGCCGTTGACCGTGCGGTACGCGGCTCGTCGAGCCTTCGACCGGCGCGACATCTGGCTCGACGTCCGGCGTGCGTCGGCGCTGCTGGGCTGGCGTCCCGGCACCGACCTGCGGACCGGGGTGGCCCGGACGTGGGCGGCGCTGACGCCCCGCGCCTTTTGAGTCAGGGCTGGCCGGCCGGCTCGGGGACGGGCGTGAAGTCCCGCATTGTGCGCAGCGGGGAGAAGTAGACCCACAGTCCGGAGGCCCAGACGCCGAGGGCGGCGATCACCAGGGTCTCGCGGACGCCGAGCCAGGTGCCCAGCACACCACCGAGGACCGCCCCGATCGGCAGGGCGCCCCACACGATCCAGCGGACCCCGGCGGTGAGACGGCCGAGCAGTTCCGGCGGGCACATCTGCTGCCGGTAGCTGATCTGGGCCGCGTTGTAGATCGCGCAGAGCGCGGCGAAGCCGGTCATGCCGACGGTGTAGAACGCGACACGCCAGCCGGGCTCGGCCAGCGGCACCAGCAGCATCGTCCAGCCGAGCCCGAGCAGGGAGACCCAGATGATGCGGGCGGTGCCGATCCGTCGCGCCAGCCGGCCCGAGGCGAGCCCGCCGGCGATGCCGCCGGCCGTGCCGAGCGCCAGTTGCACGGCCACCTCGGCCGGCGTCAGTTTGAGGACCCGGACCAGGTAGATGACCGAGAGGGCGTAGATCACCTGGCTGAAGACGTTCAGGGTGCCGCTGGCCGCGACGATCTTCCGCAGCACCGGATGCCGGAAGGCGAAGGCGAGACCGGCGGAGATCTCCTCCCGCAGCCGTGGCCGGGGGCCCTCCGGTGCGGCGATCTCCGGCTCCTTGCGCCGGATCAGCAGCAGCGAGACGGCGCTGACCGCGAACGAGGCGGCGTCGATGAGTACCGTCCGCGCCGCACCGAAGACCGCGACCAGTCCTCCGCCGAGCCCGATGCCCGCGACCTGGGCCACCGAGTACGTGGTGCTGAGTTTGCCGTTCGCGTCCAGCAGCTGGTCGGAGCGCACCACCGCCGGCAGGTAGCACTGGTAGGCCACCTCGAAGAAGACGGAACAGACGCTGCACAGCGCCGCCACCAGCCACAACTGCGCCATGGTGAGCTCACCGGCGAAGAACGCCAGCGGAATGGTCGCCATCGCGGCGGCCCGCACCAGGTTGCAGAACACCATCAGCCGCCGCTTGCGCATCCGGTCGACGATGACTCCGGCCGGCAGCGCCACGAGCAGGTACGCCGCCATCCCGGCGGCCTGCAGCAGGCTCACCGAGAACGTCGACGCGTTCAGCACCGACACCGCGATGAGCGGGACGGCGAGGGTGGACACCGCGGAACCGGTCTCGCTGAGGGTCTGCCCGGTCCACAGGGTCATGAAGTCCCGGTGACGCCACAGGCTCGGCGTGACCGGGACGGTGGTGGGCGGCGCGGTAGTGGTCATGCGGTGGCCTCCGCGTTCGCGCCGACGAGGTCGAGCAGGTCGTCGCGCATGGCGACGAGCAGAGCGTCGAGTTCCTCGCGGCGGTAGCCCTCGCGGATCACCCGGACTGTCAACCGGACCGTCGTGTCGGCGTTGGCCATCAGGTAGAAGCCGGGCCCGGTCGAGCGGATCGGCACGTGCCACTCGATCCGCGATTCCTGGATCTCCTCCGGCGGCCGCACCTCCATCGGGGGCAGGAGGAACGTGAAGTGGTATCCCGGGTCGAGCGCGCCGCCCTCCCGTTCGGCGTCCTCGCGGATCCGCGCCACCGCGTCCGGGTCGTAGACCCCGTGCTTGAGGGCGCGCATGTTCCGGACGTACAGGGCGCGCGCGGTGTGCGCGAACGACTCGTCCGGGGCCGGTGCGGCCAGCAGCGGAACCCACTGGTTCATGGACGTGACGAGCGACGTGACCGCCGGGTCGAAGCGGTTGGACGACATCGGGTAGAGCAGAACCGGCGTGCCGGTGGTGCCGGTCCGGATGACCGCCCGGCAGTAGGCGGTGAGCAGGACGCCCGCGACGGTGACGCCGATGCCGCGCGCCGCCTGCCGGAGGATGGGCTCGGGGATGCCTGTGTGCATCGTCGCCCGCAGCACCGGCCCCGGTGGGGGAGGGGTCCGCCGGGGTGCCCCCGACAGCACCTTGCGCCAGTAGGACTCGGCGGCGAGCAGTCGGGCGTCCATCTCGCCGGACCGTTGCCGCGTCGCGAGGTCGGCCGGCTGCGGCGCCGGTGGCAGCGCCTCGCCGGCCAGCAGCGCGAAGAAGTCCCGCTCCATGGTGTTGATGCCCGCACCGTCGGCCGCCATGTGGTGGATGACGACCAACAGGTCGCGGGGTCGGCCGTCGCTCTCGGTCAGCCACACCCGCCACGGCAGGTCGGTGGTCAGCGTGAACGGACGCTGGATCTCCTCGGTCTCGATCCGGGACATCCCCGTCTCGCCGTCGGGCTGTCGTACCGCCGCGACCACGTCGGCGGGGGAGTCCACAGCGACGCGTTGCCGCGGATCGGTCGGGTCCTCGACGTCGAACGTCGTGCGCAGCGACGCGTGCCGCATGCCGAGCGCTCCGACCGCACGCCAGACCTGCGCCGCGGTCACATTTTCCGGCAACGACCAGGAAAAGCAGAGGTTGCCCTCCCACCACTTCTCCGGATGCATTCTTTCGATGTCCCGCCAGACCGATAGTTGGCCGAGAGTCATCGGATAGGTCGTTTCCGGGGCCACACCTCTTCCTTCCCGAGCGGGAACGGCTGCGCCGCCGATGAGCGTGTGCCGCGACGCGACACACGCTCATCGGGACGAAAGGTAATTGGTGTGCGTCAGCCGGCCGAGTTGTTCTTCATCACGACACCTCCCGAAGAATTGCGGTTGTCGGAAGTGAGGCCGTGGCCCTGCGCCGTGCTTAGGGGTGCATGACGCGCCGCCGTCGGATGACGGTTGGATGCAACGGCAGCAGTCCGACCAGCGATCGACCGAGCTGGTACGGCAATTGTCCACGCCCAACGTCGGATGCATTCTGCGGCATCCTGCGGCGAACACGGACGATGGCCGTCCCATTCGGAGCATTCGGTGGCGGATGAGCTTCCGGTGCAGGCCATGGAGCCGCGCGCGGGCGAATGCAGTAAAAGAACCGATCCCCCAATACGTGGCCCCGCCTCGGTTAGCAGGACTCCCACAGCATTCCGGCCGTCAATGGCCGTGTCAAGCCTCACATTGATGGATCTTGCTGTCTTGACCGCCGCCCCGGCGGTGATTACGGTCGGGGCGGCGGACGTGTCCACAGCGCCCGCCACACGGGGGAGCACATGGGTGCGACAGGTCCTTTCGGACCGCCGATGACGGCTGGCCCACAATGATCAGTCCCGCGCACGCCGTGGTCGTCGGCGCGGGAATCGCCGGCACCGCCGTCGGTCTCTTCCTGCGCCGGATCGGCTGGCGCGTGACGGTTCTCGAGGCCCGCCCGGCGCGGGAGCGACCACTCGGCTCGCACCTGAGCATCGCCGACAACGGCCGTACCGTGCTGCGCGAGCTGGGGCTCCTCGCCGCGGTCGATGAAGCCGGCACGCCCACCGACCGCATCTCCTTCCACGACCACCGGGGACGGGAGATCGGCAGCAACAACCAGGTGAGCACGCTGATCCGCCGGGACCGGTTCGGCGAGGTGCTGCGGGAGGCGGCCCGCGAGGCCGGCGTCCGCGTCGTCGAGGGCGGGCGCGTCGTCGGGCTGCGCGACGACGGGCAGGACGGGGTCGTCGCCACCCTCGCCGACGGATCGACTCACGGCGGTGAGGTGTTGATCGGTGCGGACGGGGTCCACTCCCACACCCGTCGGACGCTGTTCCCCGACCACCCGTCGGCGCGGTTCACAGGCGTCCTCGACGGCGGCGGCTCGGCCCCCCGGGTCGACGGAATCGCACCTGAGCCGGTGCTGCGCCTGACGTTCGGCGTCAACGCGTTCTTCGGCTTTCAGGCGCTGCCGGACGGCGAGGTGGTCTGGTTCCAGAGCATGCTCAGCGGGGACGGGGATGTCGTGGCGGCGCCACGTGCCGACCCGATGGACCGGTGGCGGCAGCGACTCGTCGCGCTGCACGGCGCCGACCACCCGCCGATCCCCGGCATCATCGACGCCAGCACCGGCCCGGTCATCCGGTGGCCGGTGCACGATCTCGATCCGCCCGCGCGGTGGAGCCGAGGCCGGATCTGCCTGGTCGGCGACGCGGCGCACGCGATGCCGCCGCACGACGGGCAGAGCAGCTCCATGGCCCTCGAAGACGCACAGGTCCTGGCCCGCTGCCTCGCCAGCGCCGACGACCTCACCGACGCCTTCGCGCGCTTTCAACAGCTCCGGGAGTCGCGGGTGGCGGCGGTCGCCGCCCTCGCCCGTCGTACCGGCAGCCTGAAGTTTCCGACCGGCGCCCGCGAGCGGCGGGCGCGCGACGCCGTCCTGACGATGTTCCTGAAGGCAGGTGTGGCCGCCTCCGAGGACGTCAGCCGGTACCGCCTGCGATGGCCGACGGACTCGCACGCCGCAGCTCGGTCAGCTCATGATCCAGCAGGTCGGCCAGCCGCTCGAACCGGTCCGGACGAGTTTCCCGGGTGATCCCACGGCTGGGCATCTCGACGGTCATCAACAGATACAGGTGCAGACGGTAGAGGCTGAGCCGCCGCAGGGTGGCCTCGTCGAAGACCACCGGCTCGGCCGCGGCGGAGCGATAGCCGCGTAGGAAAGGATGGTCCGCGTCGTCCTCCACCCGCCGATAGATCAGGGGCGACACGAGATCCATCAGCGGATCACCGAACAGATACCGCTCACCGTCGACGATCCCGCGCAGGCGCAGGGCGCCAGCGGGTTCGGGTTCGGGTTCGGGTTCGGCCAGCACGTTGCCGTCCCAACCGTCGAAGTGCAGCAGCGCCGGCCGGCGCACCTGGTCCAGCACCCAGGCGTACCGCTCGGTCAGCTCCCGGATCCGCGCGGCCGGGACGGGCAGCCGCACCTCCCAGTCGACCGCGTCGGCGAGCAGGTCGCCGAGCATGGCGGCGAAGGCCTCCCGCCACGTCACGCCGCTCGCCCGGCCGCCGTCGTAGCCGTAGTGGTCGCCGGTCACCGTGTGCAGGGCGGCGATCGCGGCGCCGAAGTCGCGTCGGGCCGGGGAGTCGTCGAGGTGCTGCTCGGAGTCCGACCACTCCGTCAGCGACCGCCCGGGCAGCAGGCCGCTGAACAGCCACTCGCCCTGTTGCTGATCGTTGCCGTAGTGCAGCAGCGGCGGCACCGGCACCTGCGGCGCGCGCGCGGCCACGAGGCGGAAGTAGCGGGCCTCCGCCCCGCCGAGGCCCCGCTCGTAGCGCAGCAGCGGCGCGTCCGGCGGTGGTGGCACCTTCAGCACGACCTCGCGCCCGTCGTCCAGCGTCACCCGCCACACCGTCGCGAAGCCGCCCCCCGGGATCGGTCCGCAGTCCACCACCCGGCGATCCGCGCCGAAGGA
This sequence comes from Micromonospora sp. NPDC049275, assembly GCF_043197115.1. Lineage (NCBI taxonomy): Bacteria > Bacillati > Actinomycetota > Actinomycetes > Micromonosporales > Micromonosporaceae > Micromonospora > Micromonospora sp. NPDC049275. The sequence goes on along the minus strand of NZ_JBICSN010000022.1, from coordinate 7,610 downwards.
CGCGTCGACGAAGCCTTGCACCTGATCATGGTCGAGTGACCGCTGGGTGCGGCTGAGCGCTTCCACCCGTCGTCCCTTCTCCCCGCCCTGTCGATGCGAGGATGTCGATCCGTCACGAGCGGTCGTCGCTCCGGTGACGATCGTCAGCGTGCCAGAGCTCTCGACGGTTTGTGGTCCGGCTTCGCCCGCCGATGTAGAGGGTGTCGGTGGCGTAGGTGTGTTCGTCGCCGAGCGCTGATCACGTGCGATCCCGAGTGCCGTCAGAGATCTTGGTACGAAAACGCCCCTCCAGGGGCAGTTTCGTACCAAGATCTTTCCAGTGAGGTCACGACTGGGCGATCGTGTGGTCGCGCTGGGTGTGCGGATCTCGTACGCTCCCTTGTGGTCACCACCAGTGCGGTGGTGGAGGCGATGGTCGACCAGGGGGAGGGCGCGAGTGAGCGCAGCACAGATCATCGCGAGGTTGGCGGCGGCATCGCAGAAGCTCGACGAGGCGAGGGCCAAAACCGCAGCGGCAGCGCAGGACGCGGCCGAGGCGCGAACGCTCGTCGCCGGCGCGCTGGAAGGTGTTGCCGCCGGTCCACTGGTTGGCATGATCGACGCGTACCGCCAGGCGCTGGCGCAGGCGTCCCAGGGCGGCGAGCCGGCCAAGCAGCACGTCCAGGAGACGATCGCCAAGGTCCGCGCACTGGGAAACTGACGCTTGGAGCGTGAGCCCAACGCCAGCGCGTACGTGGTCGACACGATCCGGGCACGGATGCGCGCCGAGGATCTCGACGCCGAGCTGGCCCGCCGGGGCATGACCGTGACGGCCGAGGGGCAGGCTCGCGCCAGGGCCGAACGCGCTCAGGTCGAGCAGGAGTGGTCGCCCGGCGGCCGACCGTGCGGTGCTGCACCGACTGCTCGAACGTCCCGCCTGCGCGGTGCTGCCGACCTGGGGTGAGGACTGGCAGGAGTTGGCCTACCGGCGGTTGGTTACCGGTCGGGTCGACCTCGCTGCCGCCGTGATGGCTGTCCTGGAGCAGGATGCCTCGGTGCTGACAAGCGAGGGCAAGGCGTACGGCGACGGCGGTGACCTGCCGGTCATCCGCTTCCCTGGCTAGGGGCGGGATGTCCGCTCGATGACGATGACGGGGATCTCCCGATCGGTCTCCTTCTGGTAGCGGGCGTACGTCGGGAAGACCTTCGTCATCACCGGCCACAGCCGGACGCGCTCCTCGCCCGTCGCGGTCCGGGCCCGGCCGGCGAACCGCTCCGCGCCGACCTGGATCTCCACTGCGGGGTCGGCGCTCAGGTTCAGATACCAGGCGGGGTGCTTCGCCGCGCCCCCGTTGGACGCGACAAGCAGGTAGTTGTCGCCGTCGCGGCCGTACATGAGGGCGGTGCGGCGCAGCGTGCCCGACCGGCGCCCGCGAGTGGTGAGCAGCAGCGAGGGGATTCCGTAGAAGGTCCCGCCGTCGGCGCCGTCGGACTCCACGTAGCGCCGGATGTGCTTGGCGACCCAGTCGACCGGGCTGTCCTCGATTGTCTCGTGCTGGTCCTGTGCGGTCACGCCATCGCCTCCGTCACCGAGCCCGGCCGATCGCGGACGCGATCGCGAGTGGACGCTATACCTGTGAGTCACGGTTATGACTCACAGGTATACGGCGCGCAGCGCACACCAAGGGCAGCACCCGCCCGGGGCAGGTCAGTCGCGCGAGCGCGGCAGGCAGCACTTCTTGTACTTCGCCCCCGACCCGCACCAGCAGGCGTCGTTGCGGCTCGGCGGCCAGGCCGTGAGGCCCGCCTCGTCGACGCTGAGGCTGTCGGCGTACTCGTCGAGGGTTTCCTCGTCGACGGGGTCGTCGCCGGCGAAGGTCGCCAGGCCCGCGACGGTGCCGGCGACGACGCCCAGGTCGCCGCCGCCCAGCCCGGACGCCTCGACGAGGGCGCGTTCGATCTGGGTACGGTGCTCGTCCCACGTCTTCGGGTAGCTGTCGACGAGCGCGGGCCAACGCATCAGCAACGCGTCGAACTCGGCCTGCGGCCAGTACAGCAGCGTCGCGGGGCCGTCGTCGAGCGCGTCGAGGGCGTGATCGGTCGCGGCGCGCAGCCGGTCGGCGAGGTTGTCGTACTCGTCGTGCGGCAGGCCCAGCTCCTCGCGCAGGTCGTGCCGCTGCTGGCTGAGGCCGAAGATCATGGCGGCGGCCTCGTCCTGCGCGTCCTCGGACTCGTGCTGCTGGGTCCGGGTCCGTTCCAGGATCGCGTCCAGGGCGGCGGTGAGCCACTCCAACGCCGTCTCGGTGTGGCCGGACTCGACCAGCTCGTCGATCAGGTACGTGGCGTCCGGGGCGGTCTCCAGCAGTGGACGCAGCTCGGTCAGCTCGGCCATGCCCTCGTCGGAGCGGCCGAGGCGCAGCAGCAGGCCGCCGCGCACCGCTCGGGCGTACGCGTCCTCGTCGGGCTGTTCGGCGATGGCGCGGGTGACCAGCGCGAGGGCGTCGGCCAGGTCGCCCGCCTGTTCGAGGATGTCCGCGGCGACCAGCAGCGCGAAACCGGTGTCGTCGGGGTCGGCGACCCGCCCCTCGTCGACGGCACCCACCAGCTCCGCGACCAGCGCGGCCGGGTCCGGGCTCTCGGGCCCCAGCTTGCCGATCTCTTCGATGCGGTCGGCGGTCAGCAGTTCGGACATGGGCGCATCCTGAAGGGCGACGAACGGACGGGGAAGCGGCCAGCGTACTCCCGAACATGGAGCAGCCCGGGCGGCGAACCGCCCGGGCTGCGACACGAAACCTCAGCGGGTAGCGGGCATGGTGGCGAACTCGGCGGCTAGCTCGGACTCGACGATCGTCGCGGTGGACGGCCGGCGACCGGCCGACGCCCGCCGGGCGGACGGGACGGCCAGGGCCGCGAGCGCGGCGGCGAGGGCGATCGCGGTGAGGACGAGAAACCCCGTCGTGAAGCCGGCCTCCCGGGGCAGGCCGCTGGCCTGCGGGTGGGCGGTGATCACGCCGCTGACCACGGCCGCGCCGATCGCGCCGCCGATGGTACGGATGTTGGCGTTCATGCCGGTCGCCACGCCGGTCTGGCTGGCGGGCACGCTGGCGACGATCAGGTTGGCCATCGACGCGAAGGCCAGGCCGATGCCGAGACCGACCAGGCCACCGGCGACGGCGACCTCCCAGCGGGTGTCGTGCGCGCTGGCGAGCATCGCGGAGGCTGCCACGTTGAACGTGGCACCGGTGGCGAGCTGCGCCTTGGAGCTGAACACGGCCTGGAGCCGCCCGGCGATGATGCCGGCGACGAACATCGCGACGAGCATCGGCAGCATGAGCAGACCGGCCTGGCTGATGCTGGCGCCGAAGCCGTAGCCGGCCGCGGTCGGCGTCTGCACGAACTGGGGAAGGAACGCGTACACGGAGAACATCGACGCGCCGTAGAGCAGGGCGACCAGGTTGGTGGTCCAGACGCCGGGCAGGCGCATCATCCGCATGTCGATGAGCGGGTTGGTCGAGCGCACCTCGGCGATGAGCCAACCGACCAGCAACACCACGGCGAGCGCCAGCAGGCCGAGCACCCGGGCCGAAGTCCAGCCCCAGGCCGCGCCCTGGCTGATCGGCAGGAGCAGCGCGACCAGCCAGCCGGAGAGCAGCACTGTCGCGCGCCAGTCGATCCGACCGGGGGTACGCACCGGCGACTCGGGCACGAACAGGTACGCGGCGACGGCGGTCAGCCCGACCACGACCATGGGGATCCAGAACAGCCAGCGGTAGTCCAACGTGCTGACGATCGGGCCGGCCAGCACGATGCCCAGGCCGCCGCCGACGGCGACGATCGCCGAGATGCTGGCCACGGCGGTGGAGACCCGCGCGGCGGGGAACTCGTCGCGGATGATGCCGAACGACAGCGGGAAGACCGCGCCGCCGATGCCCTGGATGACCCGGGCGACGATGAGCACGCCGATGTTCGGCGCGATGGCAGCCACCAGGCAGCCGAGGGCGAGGGCGGCGAGCGAGACGACAAGCATCCGCTCCTTGCCGATCATGTCGCCGACCCGTCCGAGGATCGGCGTGAAGATCGACGCGGAGAGCAGATAGGCGGTCAGGACCCAGGTCACGGTGTTCTGCGAGGTGTGCAGGTCCTGCTGGATGGTCGGCAGCACCGGGGTGATCAACGACTGGAGCATCGCGAAGAACCCGGCGCCGGCCGCGAGCACGGTGAAGGTGAGCCGACGCGAGCTGCGTCGGGAGGTCACTGACACGAGAGAAAACTCCCTGATTGGTACGGAAGGAGGTTTGTCGCCCGTCGTCGGAGGCGGGCAGGTCTGTCGGTCCGGGCGATCGGGTGGCCAGGCGGATCGGGCGGACCCCGAGGTAAGCTAACCGGAGGCTATCCTCCGGCATGTCCGGAGGGGTGCCTCCACTAAGCTAGCGGAGGGGTGCCTCCGGATGCAACCAAGGTGAGGTGACGCACGTCATGACCAGCGCGGGGCAGATGCCCGAGGTCTTCGCCCAGCGGCCCAAGCGGGCCGACGCGCGGCGTAACTACGACGCGCTGGTCGCCGCGGCGCGCGACGCCTTCGCCGAGAACGGCGCGGCCGCCTCCCTGGAGGATGTGGCCCGCCGGGCCGGGGTCGGCATCGGCACCCTCTATCGCAACTTCCCGACCCGCCGGCACCTGTTCGAGGCCGTCTACGTCGAGGAGGTCCGCGCGTTGAGCAGCTCCGCCGCCGACCTGGCCGAGCTGCCCCCGTGGGACGCGCTGGTCGCGTGGCTGCACCGCTTCGTCGCGTACGTCGCCACGAAGCGGGCGCTCGCCGAGCAGTTGCTGCACGACTCGGAGATCTTCGCCAGCTGCCGGACGGAGATCTACGCCGCCGGCGAGCCGTTGATGCGCCGCGCCCAGTCCGCCGGGGTGGTCCGCGACGACATCGGCTTCGACGACGTGGTGCGCCTGATCAGCGGCCTCACGATGGCCCAGTTCCCCGCACCCGAGCAGCGGGACCGGGTGCTCGGCGTGGCCCTGGACGGGCTGCGCGCGTCCGCTCGCTGAGCAGGCTTCAGCGCGTCCGCTCGCTGAGCAGGCGCCAGCGTGTCAGCGGTCGACGAGGAGCAGCCACTCGTCGTCGAGTCGTTCCACGACGGTGCCCGGCGGCCAACGGTGGCCGGGGTCGAGCACGGCTCGGGCCTGCTCGACCTGCGGCGTACGGCTGAACCGTGCGTCGCGGAAGCTGGCCATGCTGTGGAACCGCGCCCGGCCGAAGTTCGCGGCGTCGGCGAAGCGGGCACGGTCGAACAGCGCCTCCGCGCCGAACATCGTCCAGCGAAACAGCGCCATGTTGACGAAGCGGACGGAGTGGAAGTTGGCCGACCGGCCGAACTCGGTGTGCTCCATCGACAGGGCGCCGTCGAAGATGGCCTCCCGGAACGTGGTGGCGTCCTCGAAGCGTGTCGCGTCGAAGCTTGTCGGCTGGCCGAAGGTCGCTCGGCGGAATGACGTCAGACCGGCGAAGCCGGCCCGCCGGCAGGACAGCCCGTCGGTGAAGGCGGCGCCGTCGAAGCTGGCCGCGCCGCCGACGCGTACGCCGTCCAGCATGACCTCGCCGTCGGCCGCGAGGCCCTCGAAGACCACGTCGTCGAAGGTCGCCGCCGCGAGCAGGAGACGCCCCCGCGCTGTCACGCCCGCGAAGGTGGTCGTACCGGTGAACGCCGTCGCCGTGAAGTTCGCGTCGACGAGCGTGCAGCCGCTGGCGTCGAAGTCGACAAGCGCCGCGCCGGCCAGGTCGAGGGTCAGCTCCGGCCAGTACGCGGGGTCGTCCGCGCGCAGGTGTCGGGTCAGCACCCGCTGCGCGGTGCGCCGGACCTCGGTCTCGCGCGGCTCGTCGTCAGGTGCCGGCATCCGCAGGTACGCGCAGAGCACCGCCCCGATCGTCGGCCGTTGCGCCGCATTGTCCTGCCCGAGGCGTTCCAGAGCGTGCAGCCCGCCGAGGCGTACCGCCGCGCTGTCGCTGCCGAGCAGCTCGACGGCCCGGGTGTAGAGCTCGGTCAGCCGGCGTTCGGCCGCGTCGTGTTCGGCCGCGCCGGACTGCCGGTCCTGCTGGCGCTGCGCGGCCTCGGCCACCGACTCGGCGTGCGCCTGCACCCGGTCCCGGTGTGCCTGGTCGCGGACGGCGACGCTCTCCTGGTGCCGCTGCGCGCGCTCGGTGATCCACTGCCGACGGGCGGCCAGCAGCAGGGCCAGTCCACCGCCGGTGCCGGCGACCACTGTCAGGCCGGTGCGGATCGCGTCGATGCGCAGCGTGGCCCGGGTGTCCGGCGCGACGGCCCGGTCGGCCTCGGTGAGCAGCAGATCCAGCACCAACCAGCCCAGCGCGACGGCGAGCAGCAGGCCGACCAGGACCAGCCACCACGGCAGCACCCGCAACTGGCGCTCGGAGGGTTCGTCGGCGGCCACGGCCACAGCATGCCATCGGCCGGCACGGGACGGGGGTACGCGGACATCGGTGGGTGTCCGCTGTGGAGCGCGACCGGTTTGCCGGTTTGCGCCGTCGGTGGCACAACGGGTTACCGGTGCGTAACAAGTGATTGACGTTTCTGAATTGTTGCGGGGATGATCGTCGCACGGTCGACCGGACACCCCCACCCACCTGCCCGGTACGCCGGGCGCCTCCCCCCGGAGGTGCGGCCATGCTGCTCCGAAAGACCGTCCTCGTCGCGTTCCTCGCCACCGCCGCCCTGCTCGCGCCCGCCGGCGCCGCGACGGCGGCCCCGTCGACACCCGCCCCCTCGACAGCCGCCCCCGCAGCACCGGTCAGCGCGGCGGCCGTCACCGCCGCCAACCCGGTCATCGTGGTCGGCGGCCTCAGCGGCGTCGCCGTGGCGTACGAACCCATCGCCGCCCGGTTGCGCGCCGACGGCTACCGGACCTTCATCTACCAGCTGCCGGGGCTGGGCCTCGGTGACATCCCCGCCTCGGCCCGCGCGTTCGCCGGTTACGTCGCGCAGGTGCGCGCCAGCACCGGCGCGGCGACAGTCGACCTCGTCGCCCACTCCGAGGGCGGCCTGGTCAGCCGCTACTACCTCAAGCGGCTGGGCGGCACCGCCAGCATCGGCCGGTACGTCAGCCTGGGCACACCCCAGTACGGCACCTACGTCGCCAACATCGTGGCGTTCCTCGGCCTCGGCAGCTGCGCCGGCATCGTGGCCTGCCAGCAGATGACCATCGGCTCCGGCTTCCTCGCCGACCTCAACGCCGGCGACGACACCCCCGGGTCGGTGCGCTACACGACCATCCGCACGCTGCAGGACGAGCTGGTCCGCCCGACCGGCAACGCGGCGGTCAACGACGGGGCGACGAACGTCCTCATCCAGGCGTACTGCCCGCTGCGGGTGGTCGGCCACCTCGGCCTGGTGCTCGACGGCACCGCGTACACAATCGTGCGCGGCGCCCTGGTCGACGGCCCGGTGCGGCCCAACTGCCTCGCGGTCTGAGAGCCGTGGGGGGGGGGGGGGGGGGGGCGCCCCCCCCCCCCCCCCCCCCCCCCCCCCGCGCCCCGGGGGGGGGGCGGGGGCGGCGCGGGCCGGGGGGGGGGGGGGGGGGGCGGGCGCCGGGGGCGCACCCCCACCCGGGGC
>NZ_JBICSN010000021.1:0-86745 GCF_043197115.1 Micromonospora sp. NPDC049275 | reverse complement strand
CCCCGCCCGGGGGGGCGCCCCCCCCCCCCCCCCCCCCCCGCCCCCGCCCCCCCGCCCCCGGGGGGGGGGGCCGGGGGGGGGGCGGGCCCCCCCCCGGGGGGGGGGGGGCCGCCCCCCCCCCCCACGACCGGTCAGATCTTGGCGACCTGGTTGAAGTTGAGCTCCACCGGGGTCTCCCGGCCGAAGATCGACACCAACACCTTGAGCTTCTGCTGGTCGGCGTTGATCTCGCTGATCGTGGCCGGCAGCGACGCGAACGCGCCGTCGGTGACGGTGACCGAGTCGCCGACCTCGAAGTCGAGGACCTTGATCTCCGGCTTGGCCTTCTTCTGCTCGGTCTCGACGGCCGGCGCCAGCCACTTCAGCACCTCGTCGAGGGAGAGCGGCGCGGGCCGGTCGGCCCGGTCGGTCGCGCCCACGAAGCCGGTCACACCCGGGGTGTTGCGGACACACGAGTAGGACTCGGCGGTCAGCTCCATCCGGACGAGGATGTAGCCCGGGAAGACCTTGGCCTGGATCTGGGAACGCTTACCGTTCTTGACCTCGACCTCTTCCCGGGTCGGCACCTCGACCTGGTAGATGAAGTCCTCCATGTCGAGGCTCGTGATCCGGGTCTCGAGGTTGGTCTTCACCTTGTTCTCGTAACCGGCGTACGAGTGCACCACGTACCAGTCACCCGGTGCGTAGCGCAGCTTCTGCCGCAGCTCGGCGACCGGGTCGTACTCCTCGTCCGGCTCAGGCTCGGTGGTGGGGAACTCCGGCTCGCTGGCGGCCTCAACCGACTCGTCACCAGCCGCCGTCGCGACCGTGGACTGCTCGTCCACCGGTCCGGCGGTCTCGTCGTACTCAGGCACGCTCGCTCACTTCCGTCACTATCGGCTGGAGACAGCCGGTCAGTCCGAGTTGCCGAAGACGAACAACACGACCTTGGCGAAGCCGTAGTCCAGCACGCCCACGATCGTCAGCATCACCGCGACGAACGTGACCACCACGGCGGTGTACGTCAGCAACTCCTTGCGGGTCGGCCAGATGACCTTACGCAGTTCGGCAACGACCTCGCGGAAGAACCGGGCGATGCGGCCGAACACGCCCACCCGACCGGTTTCCGACCTCGTGGTCGGCCGGCTGTCCGCCGATTCCGCCCGGGCGCGGGACCGCGTCGCGGTGCCTCCCCGGGAGACCGGCTCGTCCGCGCTGGTGGCGTCGTCGTCGGCTACGTCGTCGACGACCTCGTCGTCCAGACGATCGTCGCCGGCGTCCTCGCCGCGCCGCTTGTTGTCGGCCACTTCGCCCTCCGTCGCGGAATCTCGGGTCGCACGCCGGGCGGCGTGCGCGGCGCTGGTCACGCCAGCCGGGCCAAACCGTCCCGCGACGGGCCGCGGCCGGTGGATCAACCGGGGGCCCGAATGCCTCGGAACCACCCCGCCGATGCCACCACCACGGGCCGGACGCCGCCTTGTCGGCGGCGCGACCCACGGGAACGGTCAGGCCTGAGGCGCAGGGGTGACAGGACTTGAACCTGCAGCCTGCGGTTTTGGAGACCGCTGCTCTGCCAATTGAGCTACACCCCTGTGCGGCAACACTCGCCCCACGCGGTCACAGACGACCGTGCAGGGGTCACTTGCCCCACGGCGGACCAGTGTACGGGTAGGCGCCCGACTTTCCCAACCGGTCTCCCCGCCACGCGTGGCGGACCTGATCCGGCGTGTCGTCGCCGACCGCCGCCGGGGCGGTTCAGCTCGCTGTGCGGATGGTTGCCCGCGCCTGCGAGACGACCTTCTCGCCCAGACAGGTCGCCGTCACATCGAGCCGGGTCAGCCCGGCCTCGGTCACCTCACGGACCTTCGCGGTGACCTCGATCTCGGTCCCCTGGTCGTCGTCGGGGACCACCACCGGTCGGGTGAAGCGGACGCCGTACTCGACCACCGCGTCGGGCGTGCCGGCCCACTCGGCGACCGCCCGACCGACCAGGGCCATCGTGAACATGCCGTGCGCGATCACCCCGGGCAGCCCCACCTTCGTGGCGACCCGGTCGCTCCAGTGGATCGGGTTGAAGTCACCCGAGGCGCCGGCGTAGCGGACCAGGTCCGCCCGGGTCACCCGGAACGTCTTGACTGGCAACTCCATCTCAGGCCTCCCCGCGAATGACGTACCGGGCCCAGACGGCGACCACCGGTTCCCCGTCGACGGTGCTCACGTCCGTGCGGGTGGTCAGGAAGCCGTGCCCGCCCCTGTTGCTGACGTCCTCGATGGTGTTCGTGCAGACCAGCTCGTCGCCCGCGACCACCGGCCGGGTGTACGCGAACCGCTGGTCGCCGTGCACCAGCCGGCTGTAGTCCACGCCCAGGACCGGGTCCTCGATGATCTGACGGCTCGCCGCCATGGTGACGATCACCGGGAAGGTCGGCGGGGCGACCACGTCCGGGTGGCCCAGCGCCTGCGCCGCCACCGGGTCGTGGTGGGCCGCGTCGGTGGCCCCGATGGCCGTGGCGAACTCACGGATCTTTTCTCGGCCCACCTGATAGGGGGCGGTCGGCGGATACGTCCGGCCGACGAAGGAAGGGTCCAGAGACATGCCGCGAACCTACACGGAAAGCACAATCGCCGATCCGGTCGGCAGGCTGCGGCGGAACCGCGACGTGCCGGTCAGATCGGCGATTGGAAAGGCTTCGTCAATGACCGGCGTGTGCCGGTCAGAGATCAGCGGGTCTCGCGGTGAACCGTGTGCCGGCCGTCGCGCGGGCAGAACTTCTTCAGCTCGATGCGGTCGGGGTCGTTCCGGCGGTTCTTGCGCGTGATGTAGTTGCGCTCCTTGCACTCCACACACGCCAAAGTGATCTTCGGCCGGACATCGGTAGCCTTCGCCACGGCGGAGTGCCTTCCTCGCTAACGGAAACAACTACGACGCGTCAGCCTAGACGCTGACAGCGCGGACATGCAAAGTGGGCGCCAGTGGCGCCCACCTCAACGACCACCGGGAACGAGCCCGGAAGACGAGAGTAGCGGTGGCCGGACTTGAACCGGCGACACAGCGATTATGAGCCGCTTGCTCTGCCATCTGAGCTACACCGCCGCGGTGGGTCCAGCTGAACCCTCGAGCCCCCTTACGGAATCGAACCGTAGACCTTCTCCTTACCATGGAGACGCTCTGCCGACTGAGCTAAGGGGGCCTGCGCGATCTCCCCGTGGGGCGCGCAGAAGTAAGAGTACACGGCCCGGGTCGGCAGGTGAAATCGGATCCCCGGTGATCGTCTACACCCAGCTCAGGGCACGACACGCAGGCGCGGAAGCTCGGCGCCGGAGATCGTTTCGGGGTCGACCTGAGCGCCGAACCAGGCCGCCAACCGCTCGTACGGCAGCGGCCTACTGAACAGGAAGCCCTGGCCGATCTCGCACCCGATGTCCTGAAGGAGCTCCAGGGTCAGCTCGCTCTCCACACCCTCGGCGACCACGGCCAGACCGAACTGCTGGGAGAGCGTCACCACCGCGTTGACGATCGCCAGGTCCCCCGGATCGGTCGCCATGCCCTGCACGAAGGACCGGTCCACCTTCACCTCGTGCACCGGCAGGCGGCGCAGATGGGCGAGCGAGGAGTCACCGGTGCCGAAGTCGTCCACCGACAGCCGGACGCCGAGATCGCGGAGCCTGCGCAGCGTCGGGATCGGTCGGTCCGTGCCGTCCAGGACCCCCGACTCGGTGATCTCCAGGGTGAGGCGCTGCGCCGGCACCCCGTACTCGGTCAACAGCTCCTGCACCCGGTCCGGGAAGTGCTGGTCGGTCAGCGAACGGGCGGCGAGGTTCACCGCGATGGGCAGCGGCTGGTCGGCCTGGGCCCAGTCTCGGCTGCGCCGCAACCCCTCGCGGAGCACCACCTCGGTCAGCCGGCTCAACTGGCCGGTGTGCGCGGCCACCGCCACGAAGTCCTCGGGAGCGACGGTGCCGTGGGTCGGATGCTCCCACCGGGCCAGACACTCGACACCGACCAGACGCCGGTCCCCCAGGGTCACCTTGGGCTGGAAGTAGACCTCCAGCTCGTCCTGGTCCAGCGCGCGGCGCAGGTCGCCGGCCAGACCCAACCGGCGCAGGGACCGGGACTCCAGAGCCGGGTTGAACAACTGCACGCTGCCCGGCACCGACTTGGCCGCCGTGGCCGCCAGGTCGACCCGTTGCAGCAGGGTCGCCGCGTCACTGCCGTGATCGGGATACACGGCCACCCCGACGGCGGTGTCCACGTCGAGGGTGAGCGCGTTGAACACCATCTCGTCGCGGATCTGCTCGCGTAACTGGGCGGCCATCTCCAACGCCGCGTCGGCGCTCTCCAACCGCAGCGTCACCAGGAACTCGTCCCCGCCGGCGCGGCCGACCAGGGCCGACGACGGCGCACTGGCCCGCAGCCGGCTCGCCACCTCGACGAGGACCTTGTCCCCGGCCGCGTGGCCGAGGGACTCGTTGACCTGCCGCAGCCCGTCGACGTCGAAGAGCAGCAGCGCCACCACCTCGTCGTCGGTACGGATCTTGACCGATTCCTCGAGCGCGCCGGTGGCCCGCCGTCGATTGGGCAGCTTGGTCAGCGCGTCGTGGTACGCGTCGTGTCGCAGCCGATCGACCAGGCGGGAATTCTCCAGGGCCACTGCCGCGTGCGCGGCCACCGTCTCGAAGACCGCGATGTCCGTGGCCGTGAAGTTGTTGCCGTCACCGAGGCGATTGGCCACCTCGAGGGTGCCGATGACGACCTGACCGGACCGCAGCGGCACCACCACCGCGTCCTTGATCCGCCGTTCCGCGAGGTCGGCGCGGAACTCCCCGTCGGTGGTCACGCCGCGGCCGACAGCAACCGTGCGCCGGTTGTCGCGGACCCGCTCCCGCATCGCGGGCGGGGTGAGCGCCAGGTCGAGCAGACCGGGGTCGTCCACCCGGGCGGTCAACAGCGTCTCCGGATGCCGCCCCTGTGCCGGGAGCCAGAGCGTCGCGTACTCCGCCTGCATCAGGGCACGGACCCGTCCGAGCAACGCGTCCGCCAGGGTGCCGCTCTGCCCACTCTCGACCACTGCCCGGGTGAGGTCGTACAGGTCGGTGAGGGTGCGGTGCTGGCGGAAGAACTGGGAGTAGGCCCGATAGACCAGGGCGAGGCCGACGCCGAGGGCGGCGAGCAGGAGCAGCGACCACCACGTGCTCCGCACCAGGATCAGCACGATCAGGCCGACCGACACGTTGATCGCCGCGGTCAGCAGCACCGGCTTGGCCGTACGCAACGCCCCGCGCCCGGTCTGCCACCCGTGCAGCAGCGTGTGCACGGCCACCACGCTGGCGTAGCTCATGAGAATCACCATGCTGACGGCAGCGAAGATGCTGCCCCAGGTGCGCGGGCCCACCCCGTCGATGGGCGGAAGCGCCTGGAGAACGAGGACGGCCAGAGAGGTCCCCGCTGCGGCCCGCGCCACGTTGAACCACACCTTGGGGGCCGACAGCCGCTGCCGAGTGTGGGTGATGAGTGAGGTCAACGTGTAGATGACCACCACCGTCAACGGCGGCAGGAAGTAGAGCGCGAGCACCAGCGGCAGCTCGGTGAGCGTGACACCCAGGGTCTGGCGCCGAACGACCAGGCTCAGCAGCGGCAACCCCGCCGCAATCATGAGGACGAGCAGGAGAGCCGCCGCCGGCCAGTCACCGAACGGCTCCGGCGCGACCAATCCGGTGACGGTCGCGCAGGAGATCGCGACCAACGTGAGAGGCGCGGTGATGATCCAGGCGTCTTCCGACGATCTGCGCCGGGGCTGACCGCGACCAATCATGGTGCTCCTTCAGATTGGCACCGCGCCGGTCACGGCACCGTCGCGAGACGTCCCGTCACCGGCGCGCAACAGCCCGTTCACCACGACAGGGTCGGAACCAGGCTCACTGCCAGATGAGATCTGCGGTCTGCACGATATCCCCCGGCTTGCCGCCGAGGTCGACACTGCCGACACCGCCGACGAAGAGTGCGGCGAGAACGAAAAATGAGCCAAGCAGTCGGCCCAACCTACGACCAGACATGATCGCTCCTGTCGGAAGATTTGCAGCGTTGATGGAGATTCCACGATCGTGCCACAGCACCGACAGCCAGAAAAGTAGCGGAGGCCCGGACTGACCCCACCGTCCGTGACTTCCCGCCGTTCGGCCCACCGCCCTCGTCACGCGGGACCAGATCACAGGCCTTCGAGCCAGCTCATCGCTTCACACAGCGTGGATTACGACCTTCGCCACAATTCGGCCCGGCCGTGGCAGAGCCGGCTGATCCTGCGTGGCGGTTACTGTCAGTGACAGGCTCAGTCGGCCAGCTCGCGCTGCGCTGCGGGTCCGACCATCGACCACCATACTCGGTCTGCGCCAGCACGCCAGCACCCTGACGGATTCCTTTCCGATACTCCGGACGGCAGACTTTCGCAGCTCGTGGCACAGCCCGGATGGCGAGAGTCCCAGATCGGACGGCTCCGCGCCACCGCCCACCCCGCGCACCAGTTCGCAACCTGGGAAGCCACCCCCTGGCAGGCGAGCTGATCGACCTTCAGTCCGGGCCGCTCGTGGGATCGCCGTCATTGCCAGTCGGACCGGCCGGACGAACGACGGCCCGCGTCTCCACCCGCCCGCGGCCCCGGCCGAGGAGCAACCGAGGCCGGGAGCGCTTCGAGGCCGGGCAGGGTCGGAGCCGTCATCGGTCCACCCCTACCGCGCGTCGAATGCGGTGGTCTCGGGTGCCGGCCCGCCGGTACTGTCCGGGCTCACCCAGGATCCGAGCGGCGAGGTCGGCATGAACAGCGATGACGGTACGACGGTGCTGTGGCGCCCAACCGGGCCGAAAGAGCTGGATCTCGTCCGCGAGTCGGGTTGGCGGGCGTGGCCGCCGCGCCTGCCTGATCAGCCGATCTTCTATCCGGTCCTGAACGAGGACTACGCGGTGATGATCGCCCGGGACTGGAACGTGCCCGCGTCCGGCGTCGGCTACGTGACCCGCTTCCGGGTCGAGTCGGAGTTTCTGAGCCGCTACCCGGTCCGCCAGGCAGGCGGTAAGACCATTCTGGAGTTGTGGGTGCCGGCCGAGGAGCTGGACGAGTTCAACGCTCACATCGTCGGACTGATCGAGGTCGTGCACGAGTTCCGGTAGCCGCCGGCCGGCGACGAGGGTGGCCGCCATCGGATGACCCCGCAGCCCAGTAGAGCCCTCAGGGGCAAGACCGATCTGCCACCATCTGCCCACAACCAGTCGTCAACGCGTGGACTCAGCCGGACTCGGCTAGATCAACGACAACGGCCCCCGATCAGCATCTCTGCTGGTCAGGGGCCGTGTCTGCACCTGGTGGCGGGTAGAGGATTCGAACCTCTGAAGCTTTCGCGACGGATTTACAGTCCGCTCCCATTGGCCGCTCGGGCAACCCGCCAGGGCACCCCACCGCGTCGTAACGCGGCGGCGGAAGCAAGGATAGCGGCTCACCCCGGGACCGGCGCAACCGGGTACGGTCAGGGGGTCGTGCCGCTGGTCGGCGGCCGACGGCACGCCCGGACCGCCCGACAGCAGGAGCAGAAGCATGCCAGCGAACCCGTCATTCGACATCGTGAGCAAGGTCGACCGCCAGGAGGTCGACAACGCCCTCCGGCAGGCCGAGAAGGAGCTCGCGACGCGGTTCGACTTCCGCGGCACGGGCGCGGAGATCTCCTGGTCGGGCGAGGAGGCGATCGGCCTCCAGGCGGAGACCGAGGAGCGGGTCCGCGCCGCGCTGGACGTCTTCAAGGAGAAGCTGGTCAAGAGGAACATCTCGCTGAAGTCGCTCGACGCCGGTGAGGCGCGCCCGTCCGGCAAGGTGTTCAAGATCGACTGCAAGGTGATCCAGGGCATCGAGACGGACAAGGCCAAGGCGATCAGCAAGAAGATCCGCGACGAGGGCCCCAAGGGCGTCCAGGCGCAGATCCAGGGTGACCAGCTGCGCGTCACCGGCAAGAAGCGCGATGACCTCCAGGCGGTCATCTCGCTGCTCAAGGGCGAGGACTTCGGCGTCGCCCTCCAGTTCACCAACTACAGGTAAGAAGGCTGCGGGCGGCCTGGTCATCGGGCCGGCCACGCCTTGTCACCTGGGCGGATGTCATCACCAATGGTCGTCGTTGGTGGCTCGCGATCGGCCTCCGACGGCCTGATGACGACCTAGACCAGGTCCTCGTCGGCACGCCCGAAGCTTGCTGGTCCCCTACTAGCGAACCCTACGACTGCGACCGGGGCGTCGCGCATAGCCGACGGGTCGGGCACTCCGCCAACGTCTGGCGTGCCCAAGGGCCAGCCTGCTCCTCCGCACGGACTGCGATCATGAGGCATGACTCTGCCCCTTCCTCACGGCTGGACCTTGGAGCGCATCCGCCATGTATCTGGGTCCGAAACTGCCGTCGTTCTACCGGCGAACCAACCAGCGGCAGTCTGGCAGCCAGGCTCGGGTTACAACCCGATCTTGCCGGACCTCGTACTAGGTTTCAGCGGTCTTTGCCTCGCTCATGTAGCCGATGACGGCTGGTATATGGGCAGCATTAACGCCGACGGTTCTCTGTCATGTTGGGCGTACTACGGCGACGACCTTTACGAGGCGCTGCGCGGCCTCTAGCCAGCACACGGCTCGCCTGCTATCCCGATGCTCCTATAGACGTCAAAAGCGACCCCTTGACCCCCAGGCAACCCACTCAGGCTGCTGACCAGGAACGGGCGGGACCTTGGCCTGCCGAGGCCATCCCCCATCGTCCGTCGTTGTCCGCCCGCGTCCGCCCTGATCGTCACTCAGTTAGTCGGTCAGGCAGAAGAACACCGTTCGCCGTGTACCGCTCACCGTCGTCGCCTTGGAGATTGGCCTGCAAGTCCTCGGCGAAAGTTCCGAACTCGCGGTAGGGGTCGCCCTCGAAATGACCCTTGATGTCGATCGCACCCTCGAACCAGGTCAGGGAAACCGGGCTTCCGTCCGCGCAGGTGTATTCGTAGATGGGCTGACGGTCCTCATCCCAACCAAGCCATCCGCCTACGCTGAGCGCGGGATTGCCGTCCGCGTAGGACTGCCATTCGGGCAGGGTGATCGGCTGCCCTTCGCTCTCGTAGTACTCCTCGGCTCGGCTGATGTGAATCTCGTATCCCACGCTTCCTCCACGTAGTCAACTCTCTTGCCGGGGAGGGACGCAGGATACCGGGCAGACGGATGCTCGCCGGAGGTCGTCAGCAATCCCCGCAAGCCGCGCCTGCCATCCTGTCTGCCGCCGACCCGCCCACCGAGGCGCGGACCGCCCCGGCCATCTCGGAGTCGTTGCGCCCCCGCCGCGTGCCGCCCGTCTCGGACCGCCTTGATGCCGACCAGCGAGGACCGCACGCGGCGCGCTGTCGACAAGGTGCTCGGGTCACCCTCGGACGGCCTGGCGACGGCCCAGCGGCAATCATGGTCGTCTTCCGGCTGGTAGTGGGCGGCATCCCTCCAGTTCACCAACTACCGGTAGTCGCCGCTCGTCAGCGGGCGACGCGGTACCAGCGTTCGGTCTCGCCGGGGGGCGGCGCCAACCGCACGCGCGCGCCGCCCGGGTCGCCGAACATGAGCACCCAGGCCCCGAGCAGCACCTGAGCACATCCACTGAGATCGACTCGGGTTTCTGGATATCGGGGCGTCCTCGTCAACGGGACACCGCGACTTGCAGGAACCCGAGTCGATCAAGGCGTGGGACCGGACCGAGTCGACCAAGGCGCGGGGCCGGACCGAGTCGATCAAGGCGCGGGCCTGACCGGACCGAGCCGGTCGGTGAGGGGTCAGACGGGGATGAGCTCTTCGGCGCGTACCGCCGAGGCTTCTGCCCGGGCGATGGGCCCGGCGGGCAGCGCGGCGACCGCGGCCCCGACGGCCACCGCGGCCCCCGCGAAGACGAAGGCCCACGGAACGCCGCCGGCGCGGTCCACGATCAGGCCGGCCACCGCGCCGCCGGCGGCGCTCGCCGCCACGGCGACCGTGACGACCCAGGTGTACGCCTCGTTCAGCATGCCCGCCGGGGCGATCCGGCCGACCAGGGTGTTTTCCAGGGTCAGCGCCGGCGCGATGGTGGCCCCGCCGACGACAAGCGCGACACCCAGCGCCAGTGGCGTGGGCATCACGGCGAACACCACGAAGGTGCCGGCCAGCGCGCCGAGCAGCAGGGCGAACTGCCTTGTCATGTTCGGCGCCGGCCGGCGGACACCGAACGAGAATCCGCCGATCGCGCTGCCGATCCCCCAGAGCGCCAGGAGCAGCCCGGCCAGGCTCTCCGGATCCCCGGTGGTGGCGTTGCCGGCGTAGGCCGGGACGATCACACCGGCGGCCCCGAACGCGATGCCCAGTCCGGCCACGCAGACCAGCAGGGCCGGAAAGCCGCCGACCCGCAGCGGGCCGAGTCCACGGGCGTGGTGTTCGCGCGGGTGCGGACGCCAGCCGCGCATCACCCGGCCGAGGGCCACGGCGGTGGTGCCCACCAGGGTGACCACTGCCGCCCCGATCAGCGCGGCGGCCGCGTCGGCGACGAGCACGAAACCGGCCACGAGCAGCGGGCCGAGCACGAACACGATCTCGAAGAGTGAGGTTTCCGCGGCCAGGGCGGTGTTGCGCAGGGCGTACCGGCCGGAGGCGGGGCTGGTCAGCTCGTTCCAGGCGCCGCGGATGGCGGCGCTGAGCGGCGGGTACGTCGCACCGGCGACACCGGCCGTCAGGTAGATGGCGGCGAGGGCGTCGTCGCCCGAGCGGCTGGCCAGCAGCAGTCCGGTGAGTGCCAGCGGGTGGGCCACGGCGGTGACAAGCAGCACCGGGCTCGGGCCGACGCGGTCGGCGATCCGCCCGGCCACCGGGCTGAGCGCGGCGCCGGCGACGGCGTAGATGCCGCCGGCGACGGCGGCCAGGGCGTACCGGCCGGTCACCTGCTCGACCACCAGCAGCAGCGCCAGCGGCGTCATGCCGATTCCGAGTCGCCCGATGATGCCGGTGACCAGCAGGATCGGCGCACCGGGGATCCGCCAGACACCCAGGTACTGACGCAGCGCGGCCACCGTGAACCTCCCCAGGATGTAACGAGTGTGAGCGGTTACGACCCTAACGCCGCCGGGTCTTCGGGCTGTACCGGATATCGGCCCCGACACAGCACTCCGCCCGCACCCGCTGCATCGCGGGTACGGGCGGAGGGCAGAAAGGTCAGCGCTGGAACTGCACCGGTCCGGAGTTGGCGGCCATCCGCTCCAGGCGGGCGACCCGGTCCTCCATCTTCGGGTGGGTGGAGAAGAGCGCGGCCACGGCGCCACCGGAGAACGGGTTGGCGATCATCAGGTGGGCGGTGCTGGTGAGCGTGCCCTGGGCGGGCAGCGGGCGTCGCCGGGCCACGGCGTCGATCTTGCGCAGGGCGCTCGCCAGGGCCAGCGGGTCGCGGCTCAGCTCGGCACCCGACTGGTCCGCCTGGAACTCGCGGCTGCGGCTGATCGCCAACTGGATCACGGTGGCCGCGATCGGGCCGAGGATCAGGGTCAGCAGCAGCACGGCCGGGTTCGGCGAGTCCTCGTCGTCCCCACCGCCCAGCGGGATGAACCAGGCGATGTTCGCCAGGAAGGTGATGATGCCGGCCAGACCGGCCGCGACGCTGGAGATCAGGATGTCCCGGTTGTAGACGTGGGACAGCTCGTGCCCGATCACACCCCGCAGCTCCCGGTAATCAAGGATCTCGGTGATGCCCTGGGTCACGCAGACCGCCGCGTGCTGCGGGTTACGCCCGGTGGCGAACGCGTTGGGCTGGGCGGTCGGGCTGACGTACAGGCGCGGCATGGGCTGCCGGGCCTCCGTCGCCAGCTCGCGCACCATCCGGTACAGCTCGGGGAACTGCGCCTCGCTGACCGGTTGCGCCCGCATCGAGCGCAGCGCGAGCTTGTCGGAGTAGAAGTAGGAAATGCCGTTCATGACAAGTGAGATGAGGACGGCGATGACCAGGCCGCCACTGCCGCCGAACCCGTAGCCCACCGCGAGGATCAGGGCGGTGAGCAGACCGAGCAGCGCGGCGGTCTTCAGACGGTTGTGGTGCACGATCTCTCCTTCGGTGCACGGATCGCCGGGATCCGCTGACCGGTTCAACAACCCGGTACCCGTCAACCATCCGTCTCAACGCTGAGAGTTGACTGAGACTCAGCGCCCGGCGAGGTCGAGCACCAACTGCGGGGCGACGCCGAGCACCACGGCGGCCACCGTGGCCACCGCCAGCACCACCGCCACCACGCCCCCCGCCGGTACGACCGGAACCACGGCACCCGGTGTCGCCGTCGGCGCCCACAGGCCTGCGGTCACCCGCAGGTAGTAGGCCAACCCGATCACCGCGTTCAGCGCCACCACGAGCGCCAGCCAGGCCGCTCCGCCGTCGAGCAGGGACCTGACCACTGTCACCTTCGCGAACAGGCCGGCCAGGCCCGGCGGCAGCCCGGCCAGACCCACGAGCGCGAGGCCGAGCGCCGCGCCCCGCCACGGGTGCCGGCGGGCCGCTCCGCGCAGGTCGTCAAGCGTGCCGCCGTCCGCGCCCGCCGGGCGCAGCGCGGTCACCCCGGCGAACGCGGCCAGCTCCAACACCACGAAGAAGACGGCGTACGCCACCGCGGCGGCGTACGCGGCGGACCGCGCCTCGCCCGTGCGGCCGGCGGCCAGCGCCAACGCGCCCAGCGGGGCAAGGATGTAGCCGGCCTGCGCCACCGAGGACCAGGCGAGCAGCCGGACGGTACGCCGCTGGCGCAGCGCCACCAGATTGCCGACTGTCATCGTGAGCACGGCCAGCAGGGCGAGCACCGGGCCGGTCTGGTCCGCCGGCAGCGCCCGCTGCACCACTGCCAGCAACGCGACGAGGCCGCCCAGCTTCGACGCCGTCGACAGGTACGCGGCCACCGGCAGCGGAGCGCCGTCGTAGGTGGCCGGCGCCCAGGCGTGGAACGGCACCGCCGCCACCTTGAACGCCAGCCCGAGCAGCAGCAGCGCCACCGCGGCGGTGGTCAACGGCAGGTCGCGCAGGTCCGGCCGCTCGGCCAGCAGCGCGCCGAGCCGGTCCAGGTGCAGCGAACCGGTCACCGCGTACAGCAGCGCCGCGCCGAGCAGGGTGATCGTGGTGGCCACCACGCTCACCACGAAGAACGTCACCGCCGCCTCGGCGCTGGCCAGGCTGCCCCGGCGCAGGCCGACGAGCACGTACAGCGGCAGGGTCAGCGTCTCCAACGCCACGATCAGGGTGATCAGGTCGCCGGCCGCACCGAGCACCACACCGCCGGTCATCGAGCAGGCGAGCAGGAAGGCGTACTCCCCCACCGGCGACCGCCCGGCCCGCAGCGCCGGTACCGACAGCCCGAGGACGCCCAGGGTGAGCAGCGCCACCACCGCGGCGACCACTGCCGCCCGCCCGCCGAAGACCCAGGAGCAGTCGGGACCGACGCAGAAGGTGCGCCGCTCGTCGCCCGCACCCACAAGGGCGGCGCCGACGGCGGTCCCGAGCGCGCCGAGGGCGGCCATCGCGACGGTGGCCCGAGGCCGCGCCAACACAAGATCGACAACCAGCACGAGTACGGCGGTGCCGGCCGCCAGGTACGCCGGCAGCAACGCCACGCTGTCCACGCTCTGCACGGCGCTCATGCGGACCCGCCCTCGTTCGCGTCCACCCACCGCGTCGCGCTCATCGGGAGACCACCTCGATGAGGGCGTCGACGGGCGCCTCGGCGACGCCGAGGACCAGCGCCGGGACCAGTCCGATCGCCAGCGCGAGCAGCACCAGCGGCACCCACGCGGTCAGCTCCGCGCCGGCCAGGCCGGAACCGACCCGGCCCACCGTGGGGCTCGGCCGCCCGTGGGTGACCTGACGCAACAACCGCAGGAAGTACGCGGCCGTGAGCGCGCCACCGATCGCCGCCAGCACCGCGAGAGTGGTCCACAGCGCGCCGCCCACCTGGATCGCCGCGACCACCGCGAACGCCTCCCCCCAGAAGCCGGCCAGCCCGGGCAGGCCGAGCGACGCGATCGCCGCGAACGCCAGCAGACCCGCCAGTCGGGGCGCGGTCTCCCGCAGCCCGGACAGCTCGGCGAGCGTTCCCGTGCCGGTGCGGTCCTTCACGGCCCCGGCGAGGAAGAACAGCAGACCGGTGATCACGCCGTGCGCGACGTTGCCGATCAGGGCCGCCTGGACGCCGGTGGCGGTGAGCGTGGCGACGCCCAGCAGCACGAATCCCATGTGGCCCACGCTGGAGTACGCGATGAGGCGCTTCACCTCGGCCTGGGCCAGGCAGACCAGCGAGCCGACCAGGATCGCGGCGACCGCCAGCACGCCGAGCACCGGCGCGGCCCAGCGGGCGCCCTCCGGAGCCACCCCCACCGCCACCCGGATCAGGCCGTACGTGCCCATCTTGAGCAGCACGCCCGCCAACACGACGCTGCCCACGGTCGGGGCCTGCGTGTGCGCGTCGGGCAGCCAGGAGTGCAGCGGCCAGAGTGGGCTCTTCACCGCGAACGCGAGCGCCAGCAGCGTGAACGCCGCCAACTGGGTGCCCCGGGACAGTCCGCCCCCACCGGTCAGCGCGACCACGTCGGCGGTGCCCGCGGCAGCGACCACGACGTACACACCGACCAGCAGCAGCACCGACCCGAACAGGGTGTAGAGCGCGAACTTGCGAGCCGCCCGCCGCCGGTCCGCGCCACCCCAGCCGGCGATGATCGCGTACATCGGGAGGAGGACGACCTCGAAGAAGAGGAAGAACAGCACCAGGTCCAGGGCGAGGAACGTACCGAGGATGCCCACCTCGACCACCAACAGCAGGGCCACCAGCGCCCGACCGCTGCCGCCGCCCGGCACGCGCCACACGGTGTACGCGCAGCAGAGCACTGTGAGCAGCGCGGTCAGCACCACAAGCGGCCAGGAGATGCCGTCGACGCCGAGGTGGAAGCGCAGGGCCAGACCGGGCACCCAGGGCAGGTCCACCTGGTGCCAGGGGCGCACCGCGGGCGTACCGGCCGACCAGGCGAACCACCCTCGCCCACCGAACACCAGCGGTACGGCGGCCAGCAGGGTCAGCGCCGCCGCGACAGTCCCGACGATCCGCGCCGCCCGGTCCCGGGGAGTCGCCGCCACCGCGACCGCACCCAGCGCCGGCACCACCAACACGGCGACAAGCAGAACCTGCCCAAGCGTCATCGGTTCGCCTCTGTTCGCGACTGCGGGGCTCGCAAACCCGGCTCACTCCTCGCGCTCACTCGATTACTCCCAGCAGTGCGGCGGCCAGGCCGATCAGCAGGGCGCCGGCCAGCACACCGGCGGCGGCCCGGGGCAGCGCCGCCCGGTGCAGCGCGGCCAGCCCGGCGCCCAGGCCGGAGGCAGCCCGGCCGCTGCCCTCGACCACTCCGTCGACCACCACCTCGTCGCCGCTGCGGGCGAGACGGGCCAGCGCCCGGACGGGGCGTACGACAAGGGTGTGCTGCACGTCGTCGAGCCGGAACGCGCGGGCGAAGACCGGCCGCAGCGGACCCAGCGCGGTCGCCGGGTCGGCGGCCCTGTCCCGCTGCCAGCCCGCCCAGACCAGACCCGCGCCGATCGCCAGCAGCGCCAACGGCAGCAGCAGCGCCGGCCCGACGTGAACCAGGCCGTCCTCCGCACCGGCGACCGGCACGGTGGCGAACCGCAGCCGGTCGGCGAACGCGCCCACGAACCCGGCCAGGCCGAGCAGCGCCGCCGGCACGGCCAACAGCACCACCGGCCACCGCAACACCGCCGGAGGGTCGTGCGGCGCGACAAGTGGCAGCCGGGGCTCGCCGAAGAAGACCCGCAGCAACAGCCGGCCCGCGTACCAGGCGGTGATCGCCACACCGGCCAACCCGGCCAGCCAGACCAGCCAACCCACCCACGACGGCGCCGGCCCGGTGCCCTCCAGCGCGGCCGACTCGGCGACAGTCAACACGCCGTCCTTGCTCCAGAAGCCGGCCAGTGGCGGCACACCGGCGAGGGCCCCGAGGCCGATCACTGTGCACCAGAACGTCACGGGCATGCTGCGGCGCAGACCACCCATCTCCGACATCAGCGTGGTGCCCACGGAGTGGATCACCGCGCCGGCGGCGAGGAACAGCAGCGCCTTGAACGCGGCGTGGGTGAGCAGGTGGAACAGCGCCGCCGACGGTGAGCCGACGGCCAACGCGCCGGTCATGTAGCCGAGCTGGGACACGGTCGACCAGGCCAGCACCCGCTTGATGTCGTCCTGGGCGGTGGCGGCGAGCGCCCCGAGCAGCAGGGTGATCGCGCCGAGCACCCCGAGCACTGTCAACGTCACCGCAGCGGCAGTGAACAGCGGGTAGAGGCGGGTCACCGCGTACACGCCGGCGGCCACCATCGTCGCGGCGTGGATCAGCGCGGAGATCGGCGTCGGGCCGGCCATCGCGTCCGGAAGCCAGGTGTGCAGCGGGAACTGCGCGCTCTTGCCGGCGACCCCGGCCAGCAGCAGCAGGCCGGCGGCGGTGAGGGTCGCACCGCTGTGGTCGTGCGCGAGCACGTCGGCGATCCGGAAGCTGCCCGTCGACACGCCGAGCAGCGCGATGCCGAGCAGGAAGCCGACGTCACCCACCCGGGTCACCAGGAACGCCTTCATCGCGGCGGCCGGTGCGCCCGCGAGCCGGCGGTCGTGGGCGATGAGCAGGTACGAGCAGAGGCCCATCACCTCCCAGCCCACCAGCAGCATGATCAGGTCGCCGGAGACCACCACCAGCAGCATCGCACCGGTGAAGAGGCTGATCTGGGCGGCGTACGGCGGGTAGCGGTGGTCGACGTCGACGTCGTCGTGGGGGCCGCGCCGCAGGTAGCCGATCGAGTAGACCTGCACGGCCAGGGCTACCGCGGCGACCGCGACGGCGACCAGCGCGGCGGCGCCGTCCAGGCGGACGCCGAGGGTCACCCTCAGCCCACCGATGTCGACCCAGGTCGTCGACGTCTCGGTCGGACCGTCGACAGCCACCAGCAGGGCGACGGCCAACGCCAGCGCGCCGGCAGCGCCGGCCACGCCGATCGTCACGGCGGCCGTCCGGGCCCGGTCACCGCCGGCAGCGCCGCCCGGGCGACGCGGGGCCGGCGGCAGCAGCAGACCGAGCAGACCAGCGAGCAGCGGTACGGCCGGCAGCGCCGCTCCGAGAAGCCCGGTCACCGGCCCGCCTCCGCGTCCAGGCCGACGGGCTGCGCCGACACCACTGGCTCGGTCAACGCCACGTCGTCCACCGCCACGGTGGACCGCAGACGATAGAGCTGCAGGACGATCGCCAGCCCCACCCCGATCTCCGCGGCGGCCAGCACGATGACGAACAGCGCGAACACCTGACCCGAGTGCGGCAGCACCGCGTGGGCCGTGGTGTCCGCGGTGACCAGGATGAGATTGACCGCGTTGAGCATCAGCTCGACCGCCATCAGCACCAGCACGGCGTTGCGTCGACGCAGCACGCCGTACACGCCGAGGCCGAACAGCAGCGCCGCGGTGACGTACGGGATGACGGGCCTCACCGGCGTACCCCGGAATCCGCGCCGGCCGCCCGCGGCGCCGCCGGCGTGCCTCCGCTCCGCGGGGCGGGTCGGCCGATGTCCGGCCGGGACAGCACCACAGCGCCCACCAGCGCGGACAGCAGCAGGACGGACAGCACCTCGAACGGCAGCACCCAGGACCGGAAGATCTGCTCGCCCAGCCGCTCGGCCGTGCCCGCGCCGGGCAGCGTGACGGTGCTCCAGCGGTACGCGTCGACGAGCAGGACGCTCAGCCCCAGGCCCGCGCCGCCACCGATCAGCGCGGCGGGCCAGCCCGGCCGGTCCAGGTCGTCGGACGCCCCGATCGG
Source organism: Micromonospora sp. NPDC049275 (assembly GCF_043197115.1). NCBI lineage: Bacteria > Bacillati > Actinomycetota > Actinomycetes > Micromonosporales > Micromonosporaceae > Micromonospora > Micromonospora sp. NPDC049275. The sequence continues at coordinate 68,878 of NZ_JBICSN010000021.1, read as the reverse complement.
AGCCCGCGTCAACATGACCGCGAACAACAGCAGCACCACCACCGCGCCCACGTAGATCAGCACCTGCACCCAGGCGACCAGCTCGGCGCCGAGCACCAGATAGTCGCCGGCCAGCGCGCCCAGGCAGACCACCAGGTAGAGCCCGGCCCGCACCAGGTGCTTCGTGGTCACCACCAGCACGCCGGCGCCCACCGCGACCGCGCCCAGGGCGAGCAGCAGCAGATCCGCGCCGGTCACGAGGCCGGGCCCGGGTCGGCTTCGGGGCGCAGCGCCGGTGGGACGGAACGTGCAGCCTTCTTGGCCGCCGCGGTCTCCTCCTTGGCCGGCTCGCCGTTCGGGTCGTGCGCCGGCGGCGGCGGAACCGTGGCCATCCACTGGCCGAGGTGCTCCTTGTCGTGCAGCAGGTCCTTGATGTCGTACTCGGCGTACTCGAATTCCGGAGACCAGTAGAGCGCGTCGAACGGGCAGACCTCGATGCAGATGCCGCAGTACATGCACAGGGAGAAATCGATGTCGAACTTGTCCAGCACGTTGCGCTGGCGGGGGCGGGCGGCGCCGGGCACCGCCACCTCCTCCTTGTGCGAGTCGATGTAGATGCACCAGTCCGGGCACTCACGGGCGCAGAGCATGCAGACCGTGCAGTTCTCCTCGGACAGCGCGATCACGCCGCGCGAGCGTGGCGGCAGCTCGGGGGCGACGTCCGGGTACTGCTGGGTGGTCGAGCGGCTGGTCATCGTCTTGAGGGTGACCGCCAGCCCCTTCACCAGGCCCGCGCCGGGCAGGCCGCGCTCGCTGGCGCCGCCGGCCGGGCCGCCGTGCTCGCTGGGGTCGGTCATGTGGACCATCCTGCCCTGTGGCCCCGGCGCGCGCGACCACCACCCACAGGTCCAGAGCGGTACCGTGGTCGCGGGGAGAACGAACGCACCTGGAAGGACCTGCCATGACCGCCGCGCTGCAGAGCGACTACCCGCCCGAGAGCGAGTGGACGACTGACGACCTGGATGCGCTGCCCGAGGATGGTCGCCGCCGGGAACTGCTCGATGGAGTGCTGCTGATGTCCCCCTCCCCCACCCGTATCCACCAGACCATCGCCGGCCGGCTGATGGTCGCGCTGGACGAAGACTGCCCCGACGGCTACGACGTGACCCAGGCGGTCGAGGTGCGGATCAACCGCACCCGGTCCTTCATCCCCGACGTGCTGATCACCACGGCCACCGCAGCGGCTCGGGAGCCGTCGAAGTACGAGCCACACGAGGTGGTGCTCGCCGTCGAGATCGTCTCGCCGAGCACCCGCTCGATCGACCGGGTGTTGAAGCCGGCGCTGTACGCCCAGGCCGGCATCCCGTTCTACTGGCGGATCGAGACGGAGGGTGGCGCGTTGGAAGTCGTCACCTACCGGATCGACGCGGTGAACGAGGTCTACACCGAGACGGGGCGGTGGACGAAGTTCGTCGACACCGGCGAGCCGTTCCCGATCAACCTGCCGATCAGGCGAATCACGCCCCGGGTCCGCTGACGACTGTCGGTGGGAGCATCTCGACGCCGAGCTGCTGCAGGAGCTGGAACAGCTCGTTGCAGCTCCACACCTCGACGATCCGGCCCGCCGCGTCGAAGCGCAGGAACGTCGCACCGGAGTAGCTGACCACCTGCCCGGTCGGGGGGACCGGCCCGAACTGCCCGGCGTGGGTGCCGGCCGCCCGCCAGTGCACGGCCACCCGCTCACCGGCGGCCACCACGTCGACGATCTTGTAGCGCAGGTCCGGGAAGGCCGCCCGCCGCTCACGGTGCCAGGCCAGCGTCGCCTCCGGGCCGGTCCCACCCAGTCCGGGGCACTCCTCGGCGATCAACTCGTGGGCCGACTCCTCCCGGCGGGCGTTCCACACGTCGGCGATGAAGCGCCGGGCCGCCGCCTCGACATCGGTCATGCCGGCAGGGTATCCGGCGTCGCTGAGCGGTAGATCCGCAAGGATGGGGTAGAGACACTGAACCGGACCGGGAGGGTGACGTGGGCGAGGAAACAGGCGGCAAGTACGTCGAGCCGGGTGGCGAGTTCACCCGCGACCAGCGGTACATCGCCACCCGGATCACGGCGGACGGGCGGGACGGCTACCCGGTGGAGCCGGGTCGGTACCGGCTGGCGGTCAGCCGGGCCTGCCCGTGGGCCAACCGCCTGATCATCGTGCGGCGGCTGCTCGGCCTGGAGGACGCCATCTCGATGGCTGTCGCCGGCCCGACCCACGACGCGCGGAGCTGGACCTTCGACCTCGACCCGGATGGCCGGGACCCGGTGCTCGGCATCGAGCGCATCCAGGAGGCGTACTTCAAGCGCTTCCCCGGCTACGAGCGCGGCATCACCGTGCCGGCGATCGTCGACGTGCCCACCGGGCAGGTGGTGACGAACGACTACGCGCAGATGAGCCTGGACCTGTCCACCCAGTGGACCGCGTACCACCGCGAGGGCGCCCCGCAGCTCTACCCCGAGCACCTGCGGCAGCAGATCGACGAGGTCAACGACGTGGTGTTCCGCGACGTCAACAACGGCGTCTACCGGTGCGGGTTCGCGGGCAGCCAGGAGGCGTACGACAAGGCGTACCACCGCCTGTTCGACAGGCTGGACTGGTTGACCGAGCGGCTGACCGACCAGCGGTACCTGGTCGGCGACACGATCACCGAGGCCGACGTGCGGCTGTTCACCACGCTGGTCCGCTTCGACCCGGTCTACCACGGCCACTTCAAGTGCAACAGGCAGAAGCTGAGCGAGATGCCGGTGCTGTGGGCGTACGCCCGGGACCTGTTCCAGACCCCCGGGTTCGGCGACACCATCGACTTCGACCACATCAAGCGGCACTACTACGAGGTGCACCGCGACATCAACCCGACCGGGATCGTGCCGCTCGGCCCCGACCTGTCCAACTGGGTCACCCCGCACGGTCGGGAGGCCCTGGGTGGTCGCCCGTTCGGCGACGGCACCCCACCCCCACCGCCGGTCGAGCCGGTCGACCCGGCCCACACCCCGCTGCGCTGACCGGGGCGCCTAGAGGGCTACTCGGACGGCTGCCGTGAGGACCAGTTGTGCCAGGGACGCGGGCACCAGGACCAGCCAGCAGAGGCGTTGGAGCTGGTCCTCGCGCAGCCGGGGGTAGGACACCCGCAGCCAGATGATCACGAAGGCCACCGCGAAGATCTTGAGCAGCGTCCAGAGCCAGCCGAGCTGGTCGTCGGCGAACGGGCCCTGCCAGCCGCCGAGGAACAGCACAGTGGTCAGCGCGGCGATCACCACGATGCCGACGTACTCGGCGAGCAGGAAGAACGCGAACCGCAGCCCCGTGTACTCGGTCATGTAGCCGAAGACCAGCTCCGAGTCGGCCACCGGCATGTCGAACGGCGGCCGGCGGATCTCGGCCAGTCCGGCGACGAAGAAGATGATCATCGCGGGGGCCTGCCAGAGCAGCCACCACGGCTGCCACGCCTGCACGATGCCGGACAGGCTGAGCGTGCCCGCCGCCATCGCCACCGAGGCGGCGGCCAGCACCAACGGCAGCTCGTAGCCGAGTAGCTGGGCGGCCCCGCGCAGCCCGCCGAGCAGGCTGTACTTGTTGGCCGACGCCCACGCCGACATGAGCACCGCCACCACCCCGATGCCGACCACGGCCAGCACGAAGAACAGGCCGATGTCCAACGGTTGCCCGACCAGGTCGTTCGGGCCGAGCGGGATGACCAGCAGCACCAGCAGATAGGGCACCAGCGCCACCGCGGGCGCCAGCCGGAACACCGCCCGGTCCGCCTCGCGCGGGGTGATGTCCTCCTTCTGCACGAACTTGACGCCGTCCGCCACGAGCTGCGCCCAACCGTGGAAGCCACCCGCGTACATCGGGCCGAGGCGACCCTGCATGTGCGCCATCACCTTGTGCTCGGCCTGGCCGACGAGCAGCGGCAGGGTGAGGAACGCGACGACCACGCCGCCCACCCGGAGCACCAGCTCCACCCAGAGCGGCATCAGGCCGTACCCCCGTCGTGGTCGGGCCGGTCGTCGCCTGCCGGCGGGTCCGCGACGGGCTCGCCACGGGATGCGGCCGGGCCCGCGCCGGGCGCCTGGTCGTCGGCCGGCGGCGGGCCGTCGGCCGTGCCGGCGGCCCGGGGAGTACGCGCCGGACGGGCCCCCGGGGCCGGCCGCGCCTGTCGCTCGACGGCCGGTCGGGCCGGGGTGCCGCCGCGTGGCCCCTCCCCCACGCCGCCCGCGCCGGCCGGGGTCGGCGTCGTTCCCCACTCGCCCGGAGCGGGCACGCCCGGCGGGCGGATCGGTCGACGGCCACCGCCGGCCTCCGACTCGCCCGGCTCCTTCGCGCCCGGCCAGGGCTTCGCCACCCTCGATGCGAGCACGAACTCCTTGCGCAGCGGGTGGCCCTCGAACTCCGGGGGCAGCAGCAGCGGTCGCAGCTCCCCGTGGCCGTCGAAGTCGATGCCGAACATCTCGTGCGTCTCCCGCTCGTGCCAGGCGGCACCCGGGTAGATGTCGACCACCGAGGCCACCGAGGGCGCGTCGCGGGGTACCCGGGTGCGCAGCAGCACGCCGTGGCGCAGTCGCGTCGACCAGAGGTGCGCCACCACGTCGAAGCCCTCGGCCAGCTCGTCGACAGCCGAGAGCCAGTCGAAGAAGTCGCAGGCCAGCTCGCTGTCGTCGCGGGCGGCGCGGACGGCGGCCGACCAGCTCGTCGGGGGTACGTCGACGGTGCCCCGGGCGAACCGCTGCCCGCCGGAGACCGACGGGGTCGCCTCGACCGGCGCGAGCAGCGCGACCAGCCGAGCGCCGACCTCTTCTCCAGTCATGCCGCTGATCCTAGGGCGTCCGCCCCGCGCCGACCCGGCCCGCGGTCCACGACCGACCCCCGGTGATCTGCCCGCTTTACCGGGCGGCCGGCCCGCGGAGGGGGAAGGATGAGGGCGTGCGCGCTGTCACTGTGAAACCCGGGGTCGCCAACTCGCTGAGCCTCGCCGAGGATCAGCCGGAGCCGGCGCCCCAGGAGGGCGCGGTCCTGGTCGAGGCACTGGCCGTGGGGATCTGCGGCACCGATCACGAGATCATCTCCGGTGCGTACGGCGAGGCGCCACCCGGTGCGGACCGCCTGGTCATCGGCCACGAGTCGCTGGGCCGGGTGCTGGAGGACCCCACCGGCACCGTGCAACCGGGCGACCTGGTGGCCGGCATCGTCAGGCATCCCGACCCGGTGCCCTGTCCCAACTGCGCGGTCGGCGAGTGGGACATGTGCCGCAACGGTCTGTACACCGAGCACGGGATCAAGGCGCTGCCCGGGTTCGCGCGGGACCGCTGGCGGATCGAGCCCCAGTTCGCGGTCAAGCTCGACCCGGCGCTGGCCCAGGTCGGCGTGCTTCTGGAGCCGACGAGCGTGGTGGCCAAGGCGTGGGACCACATCGAGCGGATCGGCCACCGGGCCGAGTGGCAGCCGCAGACGGTCCTGGTGACTGGCGCGGGGCCGATCGGGCTGCTGGCCGCTCTGCTCGCCACCCAGCGCGGGCTCACCGTCCACGTGCTGGACCGGGCCACCGACGGGCCCAAGCCGGAGTTGGTCGCCGGGCTGGGCGCCACCTACCACACGGTGCCGGTCAACGACCTGCCCTTCGAGCCGGACGTGGTGATCGAGTGCACCGGCGCGCCCACTGTCGTCCTCGACGTCATGTGCAAGGCCGCGCCGAACGGCATCGTCTGCCTGGCCGGGGTGTCCAGCGGCGGCCGGAGCATCGACTTCGACGCCGGGGCGCTCAACCGGGCGCTGGTGCTGGAGAACAACGTGGTCTTCGGCTCGGTGAACGCCAACCGGCGGCACTGGACCATGGCCGCGCAGGCGCTCACCCGCGCCGACCAGGTCTGGTTGGAGTCGCTGATCACCCGTCGTGTGCCGGTGAACAGGTACGCCGACGCGTACACCGCCGGCCCGGACGACATCAAGGTGGTGCTGGAGTTCGCCTCCTGACCGGCGGCCCGCCGACGTCAGATGCCGGGTAGCCGGCCGTTGCGGAACAGGTCCACGAAGAGCTGGTGGTCCTGGCGGGCGCGCACCCCGTACGCGTGCGCGAAGTCCACCAGGTGGGTGACGAAGCCCGACGCGTCGGTGTCCACGGCGGCGACGATCGCCTCCTCGGTGGAGTAGTCCACCAGATCGTGGCTGGACTCGTCGTCGGCGACCGAGTGCATCCGGGCCACCGCCCGACCCAGGTCGGCCAGCACCCCGGTCAGCTCGTCCGGCTCGTTGACGTCGGACCAGTCCAGGTCGGCCGCGTACGGGGAGACCTCGGCGACGAGCTGTCCGGCGCCGTCCAGCTCGGTGAAGCCCAGCCACGGGTCGGCGTGCGCCTGCAACGCCCGCTGCGACTCGGCGGTCCGGTGACCCTGGTGCTGGAAGTAGCCGCGTACCGAGTCGTCGGTCGAGTAGCGGGCCACCGCCGGGACCTGCGCCTGCTTCATGTAGATCACGACGTCGTTCTCCAGCGCCTGCGTGTGCCCCTCCAGCAGCAGGTTGTACGACGGCAGGCCGGCCGAACCGATGCCCACGCCCTTGCGCAGCACCACGTCCTTGATCCGAGTCGCCACCGGGCGCAGCCGGGCCGAGGCGGCGGGCAGGGTGCCCAGGTACTCCTCGAAGGCGGCGACAACCCGGTCGCGGGTCTCCCCGTCGACCTCGAAGACCCCGTCGCCGACGGAGAACCGCCGCTCGTAGTTGTCGACTGTGGTCTGCTCGGCGAGCAGGTCGACCCGCGTGTTGAGGCGGGCCTGCTGGAGCACCCGGCGCAGTACGCCGTCGGCGTTCTCCAGGGTGATCGAGCCGATCGCGTCGTCCCCGCCGGCGGCGATCGCCCGCAGCTCGGTCAGGTAGGAGCGGGCGAAGCCGGCCACCAGCTCACCGATCGCCGTGTCGGAGAGCGCCTTGCTGTAGCCCAGCAGCGCGACGCTTGCCGCGAACCTGCGCAGGTCCCAGGTGAACGGCCCGACGTACGCCTCGTCGAAGTCGTTGACGTTGAACACCAACTGCCCGGAGGCGTTCATGTAGGTGCCGAAGTTCTCCGCGTGCAGGTCGCCGTGGATCCACACCCGGCCGGTCCGCTCGTCGAGGAAGCTGTCGTCGGCGAAGTCGCCACGCTGGTCGGCGTAGAACAACGCGGCGCTGCCCCGGTAGAAGGCGAACGGCGACGCGGCCATCTTGCGGAACTTACGGCGGAAGGCGGCCGGGTCGATGGCCATCGACGCGCCGAACTCCTCGGTGAGCACGTCGATGATGTGGGCGGACCGCTGGTCCACGGAATTGCTCATGATGCGCAGGCTAGCCGGCCCCGGCCAGCACCGGCGTCAGCTCGCGGTGGGTGGGCGCACCGGCGGGGCGGTGAGCGAGTCGACCGAACGTGGCGCGGCAGCCTCGCGGGGCGGGGCGTCCAGTGGCGCGGCCAGCACGTCCCGCTGGGGCACACCCCCGATGCCGGACTGCTCGGCGGCGATCTTCTCCTGGAGGCGCAGGATGCCGTGCAGCAGCGCCTCCGGGCGCGGCGGGCAGCCGGGCACGTACACGTCGACGGGGATGAGCTGGTCGACGCCCTTGGTCACCGAGTACGAGTCCCAGTAGGGGCCGCCGCAGTTGGAGCACGCGCCGAACGAGATGACGTACTTCGGCTCGGGCATCTGGTCGTAGAGCCGCTTGATGGCCGGGGCCATCTTGTCGGTCACGGTGCCGGAGACGACCATGAGGTCGGCCTGTCGGGGACCGTGCGCGAACGGGATCACGCCCAGCCGGATGAAGTCGTGTCGCCCCATGCTGGTGGCGATGAACTCGATCGCGCAGCAGGCCAGCCCGAAGTTGAAGACCCAGAGCGAGTAGCGGCGCCCCCAGTTCAGCACGAACCGGATCGGCTCACCGAGCACTGCCGGTAGCTGCACGGACGTCCCCTCTCCTCACCGCACAGTGAATCACAGTCGGTTGTCACGGACCGGACAGGCGACCCGAACGGTCTCGACCGCAACCGGCGGGCGTAGCCGAGTGTGTGACCGGTGCTGGCGAACACGCCGCCTGCGGCCACCACGGGGAGGACGAGTGCTTGTGACGAGAGAAGTACGGGTGGGCGGACCACCCCCCGACCCGCCGGGAAGCCCCGCCTCCGCGACTGCCGAACTGGTCTTCGACGACTTCTACCACGCCCACTTCCGGTCGCTGGTGGTGCAGCTCACGGCATACACCGGTGATCGGGGGCAGGCGCAGGACCTGGTTCAGGAGGCGTTCTGCCGGGCGTACGCCCACTGGGGCCGGCTCGCCCGGTACGACGATCCCCTGGCCTGGGTGCGCCGGGTCGCCTGGAACCTCGGCCACAACCGCTGGCGGCGGCTGCGGACCGCGCAGGCATGGCTGCTGCGGCAGCGGGAGACGCACGTCGCCGAGCCGAGCCCCGACCGGGTCGCGCTCGACACCGCACTGGCCAAGCTGCCGCCGAAGCAGCGACGGGCCGTCGTACTGCACTACCTCGCCGACCTGACGGTCGCCGAGATCGCCGCCCAGGAACGGGTCGCCGAGGGAACCGTCAAGTCCTGGCTGCACCGGGGCCGGGCGGCCCTCGCGACGCACCTACGCGACACCACCGAGGGGGTGCGAGATGTCTGAGCAGGAGATCCCCGGCCTCGCCGAAGAGTTCGCCCACTATCGCCGTACCGTGCTGGAGGAGGTCGAGGTGCCCGGGCCCGCCGCCGTCAGGCGGACGGCACGGGGACGCGGCCGTCGCCGCATGGCCACCACCACCGCGACGGTGCTCGCGCTGTTCGGCGGGGCCGCCGTCGGATACGCGGCGATGAGCGGCCCGGATCGCGAGCCGGGCCCGGTCGACCCCACGCCGACCATCTCCGCGTCGCCCACCCCGAGCGGCACGGCGAGCCCGACCCCCAACCCCTCTGCCACCAGCGGCAGCCCGACCGCCACCCCGCCGGCGGGGACGATCAGCCGGGCGCAACTGCTCGGCGCGGCGGTGACCCTGCCCGCGTGGCGAGCCGGACGGGGATGCCCCACGTCGGGCATCCGGCTCAGCGGCGACGACCGCGAGGGTGCCAACTGGCTGCTGGCGTTCGACCAGGGGGACGTCGACGGCGACGGCGCCCAGGAGGCGGTGGCGCTTGTGCAGTGCGTGCTCGGCAGCGGCGGTCCCATGCAGGTGGTCGCCTTCGACCGCGACCAGCAGGGCAAGATCGTCACGCTGGGCCGGGTGGTCGCGACCACCATCGACAAGCCGCAGTGGTTGTTCGCCCTCGACGTGGTGGACGACGGCACCGTGCGGGTACAGGTCGGCGACATCGCGCCCGGTGGTGGCTGGCCCGGTGAATGGTCACAGCGACAGTGGCGGGGCTACCGCTTCAAGGGCGAGTCCTTCGCGCAGGTCTCCGGGCCGACGAGCTTCGGGCCGAACCCGCACGACGTCAACCTCGTCGTCACCGCCACGAACCTCGTGCTTGCCGACGCGCCGGACGGCTCCCGGACCGGCACGATCACCGTGCGTATCCGCAACGGGGGCAAGGGACCCGCCGCCTACGTGGCGCTGCGGCTCGGCCTGCCGGCAGCGGTCCGCCCGGACGGTGACGGCTGGGCGGCCTGCCGCAACGACCCGGAGCAGACCCGGGAGCCGCTGACCTGCGACCTGAACCAGCTCGGGGCGGGCAAGGAGGTCCGGCTCACGCTGGGCTTCCGGGTCGCCGCGGGTGCCACGGCCGGCACGGGCAAGGCCGACGTGGACGCCCGTCCGATGAACGCGAACTTCGACTTCGTGCAGGAGGTCTACGACCCGGACAACACCGTGGTGATCACCTACCGTTGATCCGGCTCTGCCGGGACGGGACACGGCCGCGCTCACCTGAGCGCGGCCGTGTCGGCATGCGGCGGTCAGTCGTCCGAACCCCAGGCGGGCCGTTGCAGCAGGCCGACGAACTCGACAAGCAGCCGTTCGCGCAGCGCCGGCGGGGCGGCGTCGAGCAGCGTGTTGACAAGCGCCATCCGCTCCGGCAGCGGCCCTCCGGCGGGTCCGTCGCCGTCATCTGGGCCGCCGTCGCCCAGGCCCAGCCCGGCGGCCAGGCCGACGACCAGGTCAGGCGTCAGCGCCTCGGGGCTGAGGGCGCCGACCAGGGCCGCCAATTCGGCAGGCAGCCGCACCGGGCCGGCCGCACGCGCCGCCGCCACCGCGTCGGTCAGGTCCGGACCGAACTCGGCCACCCGGGGCGCGACCGAGGCGGTCACCGTGAGATGCACGCTGGCCGGCAGACCGGCGTACGACAGTTGGGGTTGGGTGTGCCAGCCGCGCGCGGTCAGCTCGTCGACCAGGACGAACAGGTCGGGGCCGCCCTCGGTGGCGGTGAAGCACACCACTGTGGACTCCGGTTCGGCCAGCAGCCGCAGCCCGTCGACGGCGCGGACCGCGTCGGCCAGACCGGCCACCGCGTCCCGGGTGACGGCGGCCAGCCGCAGGTAGCCGGCGTCGCCGAGGTGCCGCAGAGTGGCGTACGCGGCGGCGATCGGCCCGCCCGAGCGGGTGGACGCGATCACCGGATTGATCATGGTGTAGCCGGGCCAGTCCGCGTACGCGAAGTACTGCGGCGCGCGGAGCGCGGCGTCGCGGTGCAGCAGCACCGACACGCCCTTCGGCGCGTACGCGTACTTGTGCAGGTCGACCGAGATGGAGGTGACCCCTGGGACCGAGAAGTCGAACGCTGGCACCGGCTCGCCGAGGCGACGCAGGTACGGCAGGGTCCAGCCGCCGAAGCAGGCGTCGACGTGACAGCGCACCCCGGCGTCGGCGGCCGCCGCGGCGATCTCGGCGACCGGGTCCACCACCCCGTGCGCGTACGAGGGCGCGGAGCAGGCGACAAGCACCGTCTCCGGGCGGATGGCGGCGGCCAGCGCGGCCGGATCGGGGCGCAGCGTCTCCACCGAGACCGGCACCACGTCCAGCGCCACCCGCAGGTAGTGCGCCGCCTTGGCGAACGCGGCGTGCGCGCTCGACGGCACCACGATCCGGGGTGCGCTGATCTCCGGGTGGGCGTCCCGGGCCGCCTTGACGGCGAGGATCAGCGACTCGGTGCCGCCGCTGGTGACGCTGCCGACCACGTCCGGCGCGGTGGTGCCCGGCCCACCGCCGAGCACCCGGCCGGCGGCGCCGACGAGCGCGTTCTCCATGGCCAGCAGGGACGGGAACGCGGTCGGGTCGAGCCCGTTGACATGGGCGCTCTCCCGGTGCGCGGCGGCGGCGAGGTCGTCGAGTCCCGGCACCGCCGGGTCGTACACGTACGCGAAGAGGCGTCCCCCGTGGGTGGGCCGGTCGCCCGCGCGCAGCCGCCGGACCTCCGCCAGCGCGACATCGGCGGCCACCCCGTCGCGGGACAGCGCCCCCGCCCCGACCGTGTTCTCGTCGATCATGGAGTTCTGGTGCCCTTCTCGATGCGGCCCACCGCCGTGAGGTGCTGGCCCTGCGCGGAGGCCAGGACGGCGGGGGTCAGGGTGTAGCGGCGCAGGAGCAGGATCGGGGGGCCCAGCAGCAGGGCCGGGATGATCGTGAAGCCGAGGAGTACGCCCAGTCGCGCCGTGTCGGACTGCGTGGCCGCGGTTCCGGTGTCGGAGGAGACGTAGCCGGCGAGCTGGAGCACCAGCCCGTACACGCCCGGGCCGAGGGCCAGGCCGAGGGTCTCCCCGGCGGTCCACAGGCCGGTGAAGACGCCCGCCTGCCGCCGGCCGGTACGCGCCGTGTCGTACGCGATGCAGTCCGGAAGCATGGCCAGCGCGAACACCTGCTGCCCGGCGTACCCGACGCCGAGGACCGCGACCACCAGGTAGACGACGATCGGGGGCAGCACCGGGGCGGCGGCCAGGGCGAGCGCCCCGACGGCGAGGATCAGCCCGGCGGCGACCAGGGCGGACCGCTTGCCCACCCGGGCGCCGACGCGGGACCAGAGCGGCATCACCAGCAGCGCCGGCCCGACGAAGCAGGCGAAGAGCAGTGTCGGCCCGCTCTGCTCGTCGCGCAGGATCTGCCCGGCGAAGTAGTTGACCCCGGCGAGGATGGTCGCCACCCCCGCGGACTGCACCACGAAGCAGACCAGCAGCGCCCGGAACGGCCGGTTGGCGGCGGCCACGGCGAGCTGGGCGCGCAGTGTCGGCTCGCTGGCGCCGACCACGCCACCGGGGGCGAACCGGGTGCCGAGGAACGCGCCGACGGCACCGATGGCGATGAGCGCCGCCACGAACAGGCCCATCCAGCGGTGACCGGGCACGCCGTCGCCGCCGGCCGTCACGACCAGCGGGGCGATCGCTCCGGAGACCAGGATGGTCAGCGCCAGCACGGCGATCCGCCAGGTCATCAGCCGGGTGCGCTCGGCGTAGTCGTCGGTCATCTCGGCCGGCATCGCCACGTACGGCACCTGGAAGAAGGCGAACGCGGTGGCCGTGGCGAGGAAGGCGAGCGCCACGTACGCCGCGGCGGCCGGCCCGTTGCCGAACGGCGCGGCGAAGATGGCCGCGAACAGCACGGCGAGCGCGAGACCGGCGACGAGCAGGTACGGGCGGCGGGCGCCCCAGCGCGACCGGGTGCGGTCGGAGATCCGCCCGGCGACCGGGTTGACCAGCACGTCCCATGCCTTGGGCAGCAGCACCAGCAGGGCGGCCAGCCCGGCGGCCACGCCCAACGTGTCGGTGAGGTACGGCAGCAGCAGCAGGCCGGGCACGGTGCCGAACGCGCCGGTGGCCAGGGAACCGAGCGCGTACCCGGCGTGCACCCGGCGAGGGAGCGGCCCGGTCGCAGAGTGATCGACGGTCCCGGTCGACGAGCCGGGAACGACCGGAGGCGCGTCCATGTTTCCGAATGCTACTCATGTTGTGCCGTGGGCCACAGCCCCCGGTCGTGGCACCGGCCCCCGCGCCAACGCCGGTCAGAACCCCAGCGCCACGGCGTCCTCGGGCAGGCCGCTCGAGGACGCGATACAGACCCCGATCAGGCCGGGTACGCCGGCCAGCGGCACCTCCCGACGCGTCGCACCACTGGCGACATCGGTCAGGCGCAGCACCGGCCGCCCGCCGGGGGGGTCGACGAGCAGCGCCACGGTCCGGTCGTCGTACCAGCCGAGGGGTTTCGCGCCGACCGGCAGGAGGCGGACCACCCGGCCGCTGACGACGTCCACCACCCGGGACGGCAGCGGCCGGTCCGACTGCAGCTCGGACACGTCGGCGAGCAGGTACCGGCGGGACGGCGAGTAGGACTCGGCACCGCCGACCCAGCCCCCGCCGTCAGCGGCGAGCCGGCGCCCCAGTGCACCGTCCGGGCGGATCTCCTGCAGCGCACCCGGCCGCACCGTGTCGCCGGTCTCCGACCCACGCAGCAGCGCGAGGTAGCCGACCGAATCGGGCGCCCAGCCCACGGCACTACCGAGGAGGTCGACGGGCACCGGGGTGGCGGTGACCTTCCCGGAGCGCACGTCGTACCGGTGAGCGGTGAACGACACCGTCGCGTCCCCCTTCTCGATCGACGTGACAAGCAGCGCCGCGCCGTCCGGGGACCACGCGAGACCGTTGCCGACGGGCAGATCGAGCCACTGGATGGCCGACGTGCCGTCCCGCAGCAGCGCGGCCCGGTCGACGAGCCCGGTACGCCCGTTGTCATCCACCGCCACCCTGCTCCGGTCCGGCGCGAGCAGGGCCCGGTACGGCACCTCGCGGTACTCGCCGTTGGTCGGATCGAGCAGGAGCGTGGTGAACGTCGCCCGGTTCAGGTCGGAGGTCACGTACGCGTGGACCGCCAGCGGGCCGCCACCGGGCTGTGGGAACGCGCCCGCCGCGACCTGCAGCGCCGGCGTGTCCGGGCCGGCGTCGGGCGGCAGGACGGCCGGGGTGACCAGCACCAGGGCGACGAGGGCGACGACACCCGCCAACAGACCGGCGGTGCGGCGTTTCCGGCGACGCGCGCCCCGCAGCACCGTGTCGGCGAGCCCGATCGGCGGCGCGAGCTCGGTAGGCATCGGCGCATGGCGCAGCTCCGTACGCAGTTCGTCTTCGAAGGTCATCGTCCCGCCCTCACGTAGCCCGGAGACTCGTACGATTCGGCCTGGTAGGCCCGGAGTTTGCGCAGGGCCCTGGACGCCTGACTGCGAACCGTGCCCAGCGAGATGCCCAACAGTTCCGCGACCTCCGCCTCGGACCGGTCCTCGTAGTACCGCAGCACCACCACCGCCCGCTGCCGCGACGGCAGTCGCCGGAGCAGGTCCATCAGCGCGTGCCGCTGGACCGTCGCAGCGGAATGGTCGGCGCGGGCATCGCGGTCGGGTGGCTCGGCCGCCAGCACCTCGGGCCGCCGAGCCCGGGCTCGCCACCAGTTGACCTGGTGCCGGTACATCGCCCGGCGCACGTACCTCTCCGGCTCGTCCCGGCGGCGGATCCGCGACCAGTGGCGGACGCTGGCCAGCAACGCCGTCTGCAGGAGATCCTGCGCGTGGTGCACGTCGCCGGTAAGCAGGTACGCCGTTCTCAGCAACGCCGGAGACCTCGCGGCGACGAAGTCGCGGAACTCCCGCTCGTGCTCGTCGTTCATGCACCTTCCCCAACCCGCAGCCGATATCACCGACGCTGTCCCCGCCCGGGGCAGCGCCGGAACGGTCGCCCCCTGCGAATCGATCACCACTCGGTGCCGCATCCGGTCAGAAGCCGAACTTCGCCGCGTCACCCTTCAGGCCGGCCGAGGAGCCGATCTGAAGGAGCGCCGGTGGCAATCCCGGCGCGGGCACCGACCTGCTGACTCTGCCGGTACGCACATCGGTCACCTCCAGCACTGTCGAACCGCCGCTGGTGTGCGCCACCTTCACCACCTGTCGCTCGTCGTACCAGCCGAGCACCGGCCAGGAGGTCGCCACCGACCCGATGGTCCGTCTGGTGGCGAGATCCAGGATCCGGGGGCGCTGCCACTCGGCGAGGAGGCTCGGATCGACGCCCTCGAAACCGACGCCGCGCGCCGGCTCGACCACCGCGTACCGGCGTGACGGCGAGTAGGCGGTGGCGTCCCAGATGTGTCCCTCCGCGCCGACCAACCGGCCAGCGGTGCCATCCGGGTTCAGGTAGCGCATCGGTCCGGTCGGCAGATCCGGATCGGTGCCACGCAGCTGGACCACGTATCGGGTGGAGTCGGCCGCCCAGCCGGCCGTGCAGACGTCACAGTCGAGGTTGACGGGCGTGTGCCGGAGTCGCCCGGTGGCGACGTCGTAGCGGTGCACGGCGAAGCTGCGGGTTTCCTTGTCGAGGGTGGTGGTGAGGAGGGCCTTCCCGTCCGGTGACCAGCCCGTGAATGTTCCCGGGGGCAGATCCGTCCAGCGCACCGCACCGCCGCCCGCGAGCGCGGCCCGGGCCACCACGCCGATCCGGCCATCGGTCTGCTCCACCGCGACGGTGTGGCCGTCCGGCGAGACCTGCACGCTGACGTACGGCACCCGCCGATACTTTCCCGCGCGGGTGTCCAGCACGTACGCGGCGTCACCACCGAGGCTGGAGTACGCGTGGATCGCCTGCGGGCCGCCACCGGGCACCGGGAAGGTGACCTGTGCGCCGTCGGTCCGCCCGCTGTCGCCGACCGCCACCGTGGCGGCGTCCGCGCCCGGACCGGCCAGGACCGGCGTCACCAGCATGCAGAACGCCGTCAGGACGCCTGCCAGCGCGGTACGGCGGGATCGATGTGACACATGTGCCTCCCAGGTGAGTGACCGTCACCCGGGAAGACAGCGGCGAGCCCGCCCGCGATGCCTGTCCGACGAGAAACTTCCGACGGATCTGCCCGGCCGGTCAACCGGTCGCGTCGGGGTGCCAGTTCGCGTCGCTCATCCGCACCCCGTCTCCCCGCAGTGGGCAGCCCTCGGCGCGCAGCCTGGCCCGGGCCTCCCGCTCGTGCCCCGGGGGCAGCCGCCCCGCCGAGGTCACCACCCGGTGCCACGGCACCGAGCCACCGTGTCGGGCCATGATGTTGCCGACCAGTCGCGCGGAGGAGCGCCCCGAGCGCTCGGCGAGCGCGTCGGCGACCCCGCCGTACGACATCACCCGACCCTCCGGGATCCGCTCCACCAGGTCGAGCACCGCCTCGACGTACTCATCAGGAGTCACAATCGGCCACCATATGGGAACGCTGCCGGGCGACGCGGGCGTGACCACGCAGAATGGGCGGGTGCGCGACGCAGTCACGGCCGCCCGACGGGTCGTCGTCAAGATCGGCTCCTCCTCGTTGACCACCGCCACCGGCGGACTGGCCGACGAGCGCGTCGATGCGCTTGTCGACACCCTCGGGCGGCTCACCGCCGAAGGACGCGAGGTGGTGCTCGTCTCGTCCGGCGCCATCGCCGCCGGCCTGGCCCCGCTCGGGTTGACCCGGCGTCCGCGTGACCTGGCCACCCAGCAGGCCGCCGCCAGCGTCGGGCAGGGCCTGCTGATCGGCCGGTACGCGGCCAGCTTCGCCCGGCACGGCCGCACCGTCGGGCAGGTGCTGCTCACCGTCGACGACGTGACCCGACGCGCGCACTACCGCAACGCGTACCGCACGCTGCGCAAACTGCTCGACCTGCACGCGGTGCCCATCGTCAACGAGAACGACACGGTGGCCACCGAGGAGATCCGGTTCGGCGACAACGACCGACTGGCGGCGCTGGTGGCCGCGCTCGTGCACGCCGACCTGCTGGTGCTCCTCTCCGACGTGGACGCCCTCTGGACCGGCGACCCGGCCCGCCCGCACTCGACCCGGATCGCTGAGGTCCGCAGCGACGAGGACCTCGCCGGGATCACCGTCGGCGGCGCCGGCCGGTCCGGGGTCGGCACCGGAGGCATGGTGACAAAGGTCGAGGCGGCCCGCATCGCCACCGGCTTCGGCATCCCCGTGGTGCTCACCGCCGCCGACCTGGCCGCGTCGGCGCTGGCCGGCGAGCCCGTGGGCACGCTGTTCCACCCGCAGCGGCAGCGCCCGACGGCCCGACTGTTCTGGCTGGCCCACGCCACCTCGCCCCGGGGGCGTCTGCACCTCGACCCGGGCGCGGTGGCCGCCGTCGTCGCACGACGCAAGTCGCTGCTGCCCGCCGGCATCACCGCCGTGGACGGCACGTTCACCGCCGGGGATCCAGTGGACCTGGTCGACACCGCGGGCGCCCCGGTCGCCCGGGGCCTGGTCAACTACGACGCGGTGGAGCTGCCCGGGCTGCTCGGCCGCTCCACCTCCGAACTCGCCGCGGCGCTCGGCCCGGCGTACGAACGGGAGGTCGTCCACCGCGACGACCTCGTGCTGCTGTGAAACAAGTTCCTTCCCACCACCGAGGAGTGCCGGCATGAGCGTCGTGGAGCAGGCGAAGCGGGCGCGGGACGCCGCCGCCGACCTGGCCGTGGCCACGCGTACGGCCAAGGACGCCGCGCTGGTCGCGATGGCCGACGCGCTTGTGGCGCGTACCCCGGAGATCCTGGCAGCGAACGAGACGGACCTGGCGGCCGGCCGGGAGGCCGGGCTGAGCGCGGCCGTCCTGGACCGGCTCGCGCTCGACACTGGCCGGGTGGCGGGCATCGCCGACGCGCTGCGCCAGATGGCCGCGCTGCCCGACCCGGTCGGCGAGGTGGTCCGCGGCTCGACCCTGCCCAACGGGCTGGAGCTGCGCCAGATCCGGGTGCCGTTCGGTGTGGTCGGCATCATCTACGAGGCACGCCCCAACGTGACTGTGGACGCCGCCGGGATCTGCCTGAAGTCCGGCAACGCGGCGCTGCTGCGCGGATCGTCCTCGGCCGCGCACTCCAACGCGGCGCTGGTCGCGGTGCTGCGCGACGCGATAGCCGAGGCCGGCCTGCCGGCCGACGCGGTGCAGCTGCTCGACGCCAGCTCACGCGACTCGGTCAAGGAGCTGATGCGCGCCCGAGGGCTCGTCGACGTGCTCATCCCGCGCGGCGGCGCGTCGCTGATCCGCACGGTGGTCGAGGAGTCGACAGTGCCGGTGATCGAGACCGGGGTGGGCAACTGCCACGTGTACGTGGACGCCGCCGCCGACCTGGCGAAGGCCGTGGCGGTGACGTTGAACGCCAAGACGCAGCGCCTGTCCACCTGCAACACGGCCGAGTCGCTGCTGGTGCACGCCGACGTCGCCGACGCGTTCCTGCCGCCGGTGCTTGCCGCGTTCGCCGAGGCCGGCGTGACAGTGCACGGCTCCCCCGAGGTGGCCGCGTACTCGGCGGCGGTGGTCCCCGCCACCGAGGAGGACTTCGCCACCGAGTACCTGTCCGCCGACATCTCGGTGGCGGTGGTCGAGTCGCTGGACGCGGCGGTCGCGCACATCCGCCGCTTCGGCACCGGGCACACCGAGGCGATCCTCACCGACTCGGCGAGCGCGGCCCGCGACTTCGTGGCCCGGGTGGACGCGGCGGCGGTGATGGTGAACGCCTCGACCCGGTTCACCGACGGGGGCGAGTTCGGCTTCGGCGCGGAGATCGGCATCTCGACGCAGAAGCTGCACGCCCGCGGCCCGATGGGTCTGCCCGAGCTGACAAGCACCAAGTACGTCGTCACCGGGGACGGGCACCTGCGCTAGCCCGGCTGCGGGGCTGCTCCGCTCGCCGGCGGTCGGCAGGCCCGGATCGCGGACAGCGTGGAGTGCACGTCGAACTGGTGGCCGTCGTCGCTCTCCCAACCACCGTCGCTGCGCTGGGTCTCGGCGAGCCGCCGCAGGGCCCGCACCATGATCCAGTCGTGGTGGTCGATGCCGACCCGACGCAGCGTGGCCGCCAGCCAGGCCACGTCGCCCGGTGACATCGTGGGCATCCGTTCGGCGAGCACCACCTGGATCCGTGCCGACTCCTGGAACATGTCCTGACGGTGCAGAACGGCCGCACCGAGCCAGCCGGCGGCGAGGAACGACGGCCAACTGCCGTCCGGGCGCAGCCGCGCGACGATGGACTGCGCCGCCGCCTGCACCACACCGGCGTACGCCCCGCCGACCCGGTGATCCAGCGGGCCCGAGGCGCGGGCGTCCAGGCCGGCGACGGTCAGCCAGAAGCCGGCGTTGGTGGTGAGGAAGAGTTTGGCCTCCGGATCGCCCGGGCGGGCCCACTCCGGGGCCGAGCCGGTCAGTGAGAGGTCCTCGTCCCAGCCGCCGTCGGGCTGCTGACGGGACGCCAGCCAGTCCAGGGCCCGGCGGGCGGCGGGACGGCCCAGCGCGCCCAGGTCGTCCAACTCGGAGAGCCGGAAGCAGGTGGCGTCGACCGAGGCGACCTCGCCACCCCAGGTCGCCGGCCAGGCGCCGTCCGGCGACTGGCCGACCTCGGCCGTCTCCAACAGCTCCGGCGGCACCGGCGTGCCGTTGCGCAGCCAGGAGAGGCGGGCGCGTTCCACCGCGTCCCCATGCGCCACGACGAACCCGATCGCGGCTTCCAAGTCGACCACGGCGGAGACGCTACCTGCGCAGACGCGATCGCGCCTCGGTGAATCGGCCAGCCGGAACTGGCTGCGTCGCTCCGGCACGAGCGCCGCACGCAGCCAGCTGCGTCGATTTACCGTCGGCGGGCCGGCGCGGAACCACGGAGGGCCGGCGCCGGGGCGGCGCGGTGCGGCGTCGCCCCGGCGGGCCGGTCAGTACGCGGGCAGCGACGGGTCGATCTGCTTGATCCAGGAGAGCACGCCGCCCTGCACGTGTACGGCGTCGCGGAACCCGGCCGCCTTCAGCGCGGCGAGCGCCTCCGCCGAGCGGACGCCGGACTTGCAGTGCAGCACGATCTGCTTGTCCTGCGGCAGCTTCGCCAGGGCCTCGCCGGAGATGATGTCGCCCTTGGGGATGAGGGTGGCACCGGGGATCCGCACGATCTCGTACTCGGCCGGCTCCCGCACGTCGACGAGGAAGATGTCCTTGCCGGCGTCCTGCCACTCCTTGAGCTCCAGGGCGGTGATGGTCGAGTCGAGCGTCGCCTCCTGGGCCTCCTCGGAGACCGCGCCGCAGAAGTCCTCGTAGTCTTCCAGCAGGTCGGTGACGCTCGGATTCTCGCCGCAGAGCACGCAGTTCGGGTCCTTCCGAACCTTGATCTTGCGGTACTCCATCTCCAGGGCGTCGTAGACCATCAGGCGGCCGACAAGCGGCTCACCGATGCCGGTGAGCAGCTTGATGGCCTCGTTCACCTGGATCGAGCCGATCGACGCGCAGAGCACACCGAGCACGCCACCCTCGGCGCAGGACGGAACCATGCCGGGCGGCGGCGGCTCCGGGTAGAGGCACCGGTAGCAGGGGCCGTGCTCGGCCCAGAACACCGACGCCTGGCCGTCGAAGCGGTAGATCGAGCCCCAGACGTACGGCTTGCCGAGCAGCACCGCCGCGTCGTTGACCATGTACCGGGTAGCGAAGTTGTCGGTGCCGTCGACGATCAGGTCGTACTGGGCGAAGATCTCGCGGACGTTCTCGCGGTCCAACGCGGTGTTGTGGATCTCCACGTTGACCAGCGGGTTGATCTCGCGGATCGACGCGGCGGCCGACTCGGCCTTGGAACGGCCGATGTCGGACACGCCGTGGATGATCTGACGCTGGAGGTTCGACTCGTCGACGGTGTCGAAGTCGATGATGCCGAGGGTGCCGACCCCCGCCGCGGCGAGGTAGAGCAGGGCGGGCGAGCCGAGGCCACCGGCGCCGACACAGAGCACCCGGGCGTTCTTCAGCCGCTTCTGGCCGGTCACCCCGACGTCCGGGATGATCAGGTGGCGTGAGTAGCGGCGGATCTCGTCAACGGTCAGCTCGGCGGCGGGCTCGACGAGCGGGGGCAACGACACGGTGGACTCCCCGGGATCGGCGGTGTGAACCGCGCCATTGTTGCTCGCCCGGGCCGCACTCGGCCATGAGGGAGGACACGTGGCCCGCGATGCGGGAGGGGAATATCTGACGGCGGGTCGGTCAGGGGACGATGTCGCCGGCGTAGCGACGGCCGTCGAGGTAGGGCCAGGCGTTGGCCACGCAGCCCCGCAGCCCGTACGTCTGCTGCTGCATCACCGGGGCGGCCTCCCCCGGGCCGGGGCACGCCTCGTGCTCCTCGCCGAACTCGTGGCCGACCTCGTGGTTGATGACGTAGGTGCGGTACGTCTCCAGCGGGGCGCCGTAGTCGGGCACGGCCTCCTGCCAGCGGGCCAGGTTGATGATGACCTGCCCGGGCAGCCGGCAGGAGGTGTAGCGCTCGGTGGTCAACCCACCCTCGGCGCACATCCGCTCCGACGTGACAGGGGTGGCGAGGTAGACGGTGAAGTCGGCGATCTGGGCGTCGGCCACCCGCTGCACGCGCAGCTCGCCGGAGGCGATCCAGCTGCGCCTGTCGGCAAGCACCTCGTCCACCCGTGTGGCGAACGCGTCGGCGCTCTGACCGCTGCCGCGCTCGACCACGACCCGGTAGCGACGCAGCGGTCCGTCCGTACCGTGCACTGTCGTCCCGCCGTGGGCGACTGTGAAGTGTCCCGAGCCGACCGACGGATAACCGCTGGGCACCGGGTGGGCCTCCCCGCCACCCAGGCCCATCCCGCCCTGGGTCGGGGCGGCCGGTACGTCGACCGGCGGCTCGTCACCGCGCGTCACTGTCACGCCGACGACGGCCGCGGCGGTGGCGGTCACGAGCAGGCCGAGCAGCAGGCTACGACGTCGTCGACGGCGCATCCGTACGAGCGTGGGACGCGCACCCTCGTACACCGATCCCTCGGGCGGGTCGGGCGGCGCGGGCGGGCCGTAAGGGGACGACGGCGTCATGACGCCCAGCCTGCCAGATATTTCGGGTGATTCTCCGCTTTTACCGCCATTGACGCAATATGCCGAGGCTCCCGGCGCTATGCACCCGAACGGTCAGAGAGCCGGCCCGGTGTAGCGCCGACCGTCGACGTACGGCCACGGGTTGACCCGGCACCCGTGCAGGAAGAGGGTCTGCTGCATCATCACCGGCGCCGGACGCCCCGCGCCGGGGCAGCGCTCGTGCCGGTGCCCGAGCTGGTGACCCACCTCGTGGTTGACCACGTACGTCCGGTAGACCGCCAGCGGCACGCCCGCCGACACGAAGTGCGGCACCGACAACCGCCACCGATCCAGGTTGATGATCACCTGGCCGGGTGCCCGGCAGGACGTGTACGGCCGCCCGCCGATCCGGATGTCCACGCCACCGTCGGCGCACATCCGGCCCGCCGTACGGGCGGTCGCCAGATAGACGGTGAAGTCCCGGGGAGCGTCCCCCGGGACCTGCTGCAACCGCAACCGGCCGCTGTCGACCCAGCTCCCCGGCCCGGCGAGCGCCACCTGGACAGCCTGCGCGAACTCGGCGACGTCCTCGTTGCTGCCCGACTCGACCGCCACCCGGTAGCGGCGCAGCTGACCCGCCCGACCCAGCACCGGGCCGGCGCGGTCGTCGTGGCGGAACCGGCCGGTCCCCGCGGTCGGCACCGCACCGGGCATCCGCAGCACCGGCGGCGGGGTCGGCGACGGACTCGGCGGCGCGGCGATGGCGGTCGGCAACGGATCCGCCGACGGCGGCAACGGCCGGCCCACCAGCGGCGGCGGGGCGACCTCCTCGGCGGTCAGCCGATCGGGTGGCTCACCCGGCCTCTCGGCGATCACGCTCACCGCGGCGCCGACCGCCAGCACCACCGCCACCAACTGGGCGATCAGCGCGAAGCGTCGGCGGCGGCGAGCGGACCTGAACATCCTGGTCAGCCTGCCAGATAGGACGGCCGAACGGCCTCCTCCGTTTCGGCGAGCAGGCCGACCACCGCCCGGGCGACAAGCCGAGGAACCTCCAGCTGCGCCACGTGACCGACACCGTCGAGCATCAGCAGTCGGCTGTCCGGGATGACCCGGGCGGTCTGCGGCGCCACGCGAACGTCGACGAGCCGGTCCTGCCGGCCTCCCACCACAAGCGTCGGCGCGCGGACCGCCCCGGCGAGCCGCCACAGCGAGCCCGCCCCCGGCAGGTACGCCCGCAGGAAGCTGGAGACCAGCCCGCGAAACGTCCGGACGTACGCGGCCGCGTAGTGCTCCGCCTCGTACCGGACCCGGATCTCCTCCAACGCCTCGGCACGGCGCTGGGCGCAGATGCGGCTGAGGTCGGCGACGCACGCCTCCAACACCTGCTCGGCCATCACCTCGGGCGCGAGTTGGGTGAGGTGCCGGGCGACAAGCCGCTCACCCCGGGGGATGACAAGCACGGGCAGCATCCGTCCCTGCAACGACCGCCGGAAGTCCAGGAAAGGCAGCGCCGGAGAGATCAGGGTGAGCGTACGGACCAGGTCGGGCCGCAGCGCCGCCACCTGGACCGAGACCGCGCCGCCCAGCGAGTTGCCGAACAGGTGGACCGGCCCCCGACCGGAGTGCTCGATCCACCGGATGACCAGGTCGGCGAAGGCAGGGATCGTGTAGCGCGGGCCCGGCTCGCTGCGGCCGAACCCGGGCAGGTCGATGGCCTGGCCGTCCAGCCGGTCGGCGAGCAGCCCGGCCAGGTCGGTCCAGTTCTGCGACGAGCCGCCCAGCCCGTGCACGTACAGCGCCGGCTCCGCGCCGACGGTCGTCGCCGGAGTGTCCCGGACATACGTGGTGACGCCGTCGAGGCGAACCTCCCGGCCCGGCCACGGCGGTGGGACACCGACCTCGGGGAGGAGATGGTCCGGCCAGAGGGAGGCGCGTTTCATCCTCCCAGTCTGCCTCGGACCACTCAGGACAGCAGCGCCTCCAGCCGACGGTTGACCGCCGCCAGCGTCGCCCGAACCACCGCCTGCCGCGGGTCGCCTGCCACCAGGGCGGAGCCGGCGAGCTGCTCGACCCAGCCCTCGCAGACCAGCAGCACCACCACCGTGGCCACCTCGCAGTTGCCGAACGGCACCACCGCCGCGTGCTCGACGAAGCAGCGGCCCCGCTCGGCGTTCTCGGCGCCGCGCAGCAACTCGTCCACGGCGGCGGCCGCGGCCACCGCACAGAGCCGCAGCACGTACCCGTCCACCGCCGGCCCGGTCGCGTACCCGGCGGCGTTGTCCTCGCCGGCCAGCAGCCGCACCTCGACATTGGCGTCCAGACCGAAGGTGCTGACCTGCACGTGGTCGATGACCACGCGCGGCCCCAGCACGCCGCCGGTGTCCAGCGGCCGGGAGGGCGCCGATTCCGTCGTGGTCACCTGCCCGCCGGAGTACGACGTACCGATCGTTGCCGGGCTGCCGGTGGCCCCGCCGGTGGGCGCCGCCGAGACCGAGCCGGGTTCCTCGACCGTGGCGCGGCCCCGGTGCGGGGCGCCCGCCCGCCGTCGACGTGCGGCGTCCGGCCCGCCCCACTGCTCCGGACCCGCCGGCGCGGCCTCGGCGGTACGCGGTTCCGCGCCGGTGTCGCCCGGCTCGGCCACCCGTGGCTCCGCGGCTCGCGGCTCGACGACGGCGCGCGGCTCGACGGGTCGTGGCGCGGCAGGGCGCGGCTCGGCGGCGCGACGGCGGACCGGCGGGGTCGGCGTGGTGGGCAGGCCGGGAACGTTCTGCGGAGCGGCGGCGAGCCCCATCCGTTCCTGGAGCAGCCGGGCCACCTGTCGACTCACCTCGGCCGGATCGGCACCGTCGGCCAGGTCCAGCCGCAGACTGTGCGCCCCGGCCGGCGTACGTCGCAGGGCCGCGTCCCGGACGCCCGCGACCTCCCGTACGGCGTCCAGGATGGCGTTGACGTCGAAGCCCTCGGGACGCTCCCGCAACGGAGCGGGCTCGTCGTCGCGGCGCAGGTGAGTGGCGATGCGAGCGAGTTCGGGGGTTTCGGCGGGTGGCTCCACGGCTGGCGGCTCCGGCACAACGGGCACGTCCGGTTCCGCGGGGACGCGCTGCGGCAGCACCGCCGACGTGTCGGGCCGTCGACCGCCGTCGGCGGGCTCGGTCGGCGACGCCGGGTCGGGGGCGGATCGGCGAGCCGCGTAGGGAGGGGCGGACGCCGGTGACAACTGGTCGTTGCGCGCCGGCCCGCTCGTGGCGGAGGCCGGACCGGTGCCGACCGAGGGAGGCGGAGGACCGGCGAGGGCAGGACCGCTCGCCGTCGGGGCGGCAGGTGTCGGCTCGGCGGGTGAGGCCTCGGGCGGCTCGGGGGTAGCTGGTCGGAGCCGGAACGGTGCGGTCGGCCGGATCGGCCCCGTCGACTCGCCCGCGTCGCTCGCCCGGGGAGAGGTCGCCGGCCGGGTGGCCGGCCAGGAGGGACGTTCGGCCGGAGCTGCCGGGATGCGCCCCTCGGACCAGTCGGGCCGCTCGGCCGCCACGGGCGTCGGTGATCCGCCGGCCCAGGAGGGCCGCTCGGCCACCGGACGGACCGGTGGTGCCGACGGCGGCGCATCCGTCACCGTCGGCGGTGGGCCGGCGGGCGCCGGTGGCGGCGAATCGACACGCGCGGGCGGATCGACAGGTGCCGGGCCCGCCCAGGACGGGCGCGTGCCCGCAGGTGTGCCGACGGGTGTCGGATCGCCCGCCCAGGACGGACGCGACGGCGGGACGCTTGTCGGCGCCGGGTCCGAGCCGCCGGCCCAGGACGGTCGCGGCGGCGGCGGGAGGGCTGTTGCCGGGCCGGCCCAGGACGGGCGCGACGGCGGGGCGCTGGCCGGCGTCGGATCCGACCCACCGGCCCAGGAGGGGCGGTCAACGGCCGGCGGGCCACTGGTCGGCTCGGCACGGGCGACGCTGCCCGACGCAGCCCCAGCCCACGACGGGCGGTCAACGGCCGGCGGGCCACTGGTCGGCTCGGCACGGGCGACGCTGCCCGACGCAGCCCCAGCCCACGACGGGCGGTCATCGGCCGGCGGGCCGCTGGTCGGGGCGGGGCCACCGGCCCAGGAGGGGCGGTCAACGGCCGGCGGGCCGCTGGTCGGCTCGGCGCGGGCGCTGTCCGACGGCGACGCACCAGCCCACGAAGGGCGGCCGGCGGCCGGCGGACCACTGGTGGGGGTGGGGCCGCCGGCCCAGGAGGGGCGCTCGGCGGCGGGCGAAGGGGTGCGTGGGGGCACGGGCGGGGCGCTGGTCGGGGTGGGGTCCGTGCCAGCCGCGCGGGGCGGGTCGGCCGGCGGGCTCACCGGGACCGGCGCGGCCCAGGACGGGCGGCCCGCGGGGAGGGTGCTGGTCGGCTCGGGCGTCAGTCCACCGGCCCAGGAGGGGCGCTCGGCCGGCTCGGGTCGGGACGCCTCCGGAGGCCCGCTGGTCGGGGTCGTGGCCGGACGTTCACCGGCCCAGGATGGGCGCGTGGGCGTGCCGCGGTCGGCGCTCGCCTCGGCCTGGGGGGCGTCCCGGGTGACGTCGTACGGACGGGGTGGCTCGGCGGACACCGGCTCGTACGGACGGGTCGGCTCGGCGCGCACCGGCTCGTAGGGCAGGTGGGGCTCGGCGGCCCAGCCCGGCGCGGACTCGTCCCGCGGCGTGCGGCCGGCCGGCTCGCCGTCCTGGCGGGACCAGGGCGGCGCCCACCCACTGCCCCAGCTCGGGCGGTTCCAGCTGGGGCCGGACCAGTCCGGTTCGATGGAGGGAGACTCACCGGCTCGGTGCGTGTCTGCGGTGGGGCGCTCCGGCTCGGAGTCGTCGCCGCGCCCGGACTCGGCCGATGCCTCCGCTGCGAGCGGGGCCCGCCAGCCGTGCGACACGGCCGGTCGATCGTCGACGGTCGACCGTTCGCCGGTGGGCGCGTGGAGACCGGGCGGCACCTCGAAACCCGAGGCGGCCGTGCCGACGGGCGGCACCTGGATGGCTGCCGGCGCCGTGCCGGGTACTCCGGGGTCGGCCCAGCGGACGCTGCGCGGCGCGGCCGGATCGGTGGTGGAGTGCCGGGCCGGACCGGTCTCGGCATCGCCCGGCCCCTGCTCGACGACCGGCGCGGGACGCTGGGCGGGCACCACCAGCCGGCCGGCGCCCACGTCGGGCCGGTCCTCGACGGTCCGCCCGGGTGGCGCGCTCACCGGTGTCTGGCGTGCCAGCGAGGCCCCGCCGCCGAGGTGCGCGACGCCGTTGATCTCCGCATCGCCGTGGCGGACGCCGTTGAGCTCGCCGTCACCGTTGCTGTCGCTGTCGCTGTCGATCTCGGCCTCGTCATGGTGGACGCCGTTGGTGTGGTGGCCGTTGACCCGGGCCTGCCGCTCGGAGTCACCGACCAGCCCGGGCAGGGGCGCGGGCAGATCGCCGTGCCTGGTGGAGGAGGTGCGCCAACCGGCCGCGGGGGCGGACTGCCACGGCGGTGCCTGCTCACCGGCCGCCGCACGCTCGGCGGACGGGGACCACCCGCCCGTCGGGGGCGCCCACCCGCTGCCGGAGCGGGCCGGGTCGTCGTGCTGACCCGTTCCGTCACCGTGCTCTCCCGGGGTGGCGGCTCCGGGTTGCTCTGTTTCACTCACCGCGCGCTCCTTGGTCGCCCTCGCTGAGGCTACCGTGTGGGGAGAGTGGCGATAAGTTACAGCGGCGGGCCATTTCCACGACACGGTCGAGGGCCGTCCCGATCTGGGGGGAAAATGCCGGCCCGTACCGAGAACTCGGAGGATCCCATGACCGCTGTGGGGAACGGCGCACAGACCGCCGGCAGGCCCACCCGCCTGCCCCGCTCCGCGCGCCGTAAGCAGCTGCTCGCGGCGGCGCAGGAGGTATTCGTCGCGCAGGGCTACCACGCCGCGGCGATGGACGACATCGCCGAGCGGGCCGGGGTTTCCAAGCCGGTGCTCTACCAACACTTCCCGGGAAAGATGGACCTCTACCTGGCCCTGTTGGACACGCACTGTGACGCCATCGTCGCTCAGGTGCACGAGGCGATGCGCGGCACCAGCGACAACAAGGAGCGGGTCAGCGCGTCGGTGCGCGCGTACTTCGACTTCGTCGATCACGAGAGCGAGGCGTTCCGCCTCGTCTTCGAATCGGACCTGCGCAACGACCCGGCGGTGCGGCAGCGGGTGGAGCGGGTCGAGCAGGGCTGCATCGCGGCCATCACCGACACCATCATCTCCGACACCGGCGTGAGCCGGTCGCACGCCGAACTGCTCGCCTCCGGGCTGGTGGGCGCGGCGGAAACCGCCGCGCAGTTCTGGCTGGCCGGCGGCCGGCAGGTGCCGAAGGCGGAGGCCGAGGCCCTGGTGGCGGCGTTGTCCTGGCGGGGCATCGCGAGCTTCCCGCTGCAAGGTGAGTCAGCCTGACCGCCGACCCCGTGATCGGATAGCCTTCGCAGGGCGGTTATCGCCCCAGTTGAGGAGGCACAGTGGAGGTCAAGATCGGCGTGCAGTACGCGCCGCGCGAGCTGGTAGTGGACAGCGCGCAGACGCCGGCCGAGATCGAGCAGATCGTCACCGACGCCTTCGCCGGCAACGGCGGCACGCTCTCCCTGACCGACGAGAAGGGCCGACGGGTCATCGTTCCGGTCGAGAAGGTCGCCTACGTCGAGATCGCCGAGGCGTCCCCGCGATCGGTCGGTTTCACCGTTCGCTGACCAGTCCGGCCGTCGCGGCAGGTAGGCGCTTCCAGGCCACCTGCCGCGGGCCGGTTCCGCACCCGACGGGTGGCGGTCAGTTGTTCAGTCCGGCGACCGCCATCCGCGCGGTGTGCGCGGCGGTGAGCCTCCCGAACAGCCCCGGCATGTCGACCCGGTCACCCCGTGTGATCAGTGCGGTGAGCGCGGCCCGTTCGGCGGCGACGCGCCCGGCCTGGGACAACGCCTCGCCGACCAGCCGCCGCCGGGCCCACATGGAGAGCCGACCGGCCACCCGGGGATCGTCGGCGACGGCCACCCGGATCTCGGCGACGGCGAACTGGGCGTACCGGGAGTCGTGCAGCACGTCCAGCACCAGCGCGGGGTCGGGCTCGTCCAGCGCGTCGGCGATCTCCTGATGGAGTCGTCGGTGATCGCGTCGCCCACGTACGCCTTGGTGACCACCTCCGCCCAGTCCCGCGGCTCGGTGGGGTCGTGGTACGCCCGCAACGGCTGCGCGTAGGGCGTCGTCGCCTCCTCCGGCGGCGCACCCAACGCGATCAAGAGATGTGGCGCAGGTCACATCCGTTGCCCCCGCGTGGCGGCTGGCCGACCGGGAATCGGGACGTGAGCTTGCCTGTTCAGGTAGCATAGAGCAGTTGCCGTGGGCGCCGATCTGATCGAAGCTCAGCCCGCGGCGCGCGTGCGGCCCGGTCCGGCTCGGCAATCTGCCGCCGACCGTGTGGCCCGCGTCATACCGAACGCGCCCTGAGGACATGACGGGCGCACCCACGAGAGGGCACCCCCACATCCACATGAGCGACCTGACTCAAGATTTGCTGGACGGCCAGGAACTGGCCCCCACCGCCCCGGTTCGCCCGGAGGCCCCCACGTTCGCCGCTCTCGGCGCCCGCGCCGAGACCGTCGAGGCCCTGGCCTCGGCCGGCATCACCCGCGCGTTCGCCATCCAGGAGTACGCGATCCCGATCGCGCTGCGCGGCGTCGACCTGATCGGTCAGGCGCCGACCGGCACCGGCAAGACCCTCGGCTTCGGCGTACCGCTGCTCGACCGGGTCTTCGCGCCTGGTGAGGGCAGCGACGGCGTCCCGCAGGCGCTTGTCGTCGTCCCCACCCGCGAGCTGGGCATCCAGGTCGCCAAGGACCTGGCCGCCGCCGGCCGGACGCGCGGCGTCCGGGTGCTGCCGATCTACGGCGGTGTGGCGTACGAGCCGCAGATCGACGCGCTGCGCAAGGGCGTCGAGATCCTTGTCGGCACCCCCGGCCGCTTGATGGACCTGCAGAAGCAGAAGCACCTCCGACTGGACCGCGTGCACGCGCTCGTCCTCGACGAGGCCGACCGGATGCTCGACCTGGGCTTCCTCGACGACGTCGAGAAGATCCTGGCGATGCTTCCGGAGGACCGGCAGACGATGCTGTTCTCGGCGACCATGCCGGACCCGATCGTCACCCTGTCCCGGCGCTTCCTGCGCCAGCCGATGACGATCCACGCCGGGCACACCGCCGAGACCGGGCCGTCGCCGCAGACCGAGCAGTTGGTCTACCGCACCCACTCGATGAACAAGGTCGAGGTGGTGGCACGCATCCTCCAGGCGGAGGGGCGTGGCCTGACCATGATCTTCACCCGCACCAAGCGGGCCGCCGACCGGGTCGCCGAGGATCTCGACTTCCGCGGGTTCGCGGTTGCCGCGGTGCACGGTGACCTCGGCCAGGGTGCCCGCGAGCGGGCGCTGCGGGCTTTCCGGGCCGGCAAGATCGACATCCTGGTCGCCACCGACGTGGCGGCCCGCGGGCTGGACGTCACGGGCGTCACCCACGTGATCAACTACGACTGCCCGGAAGACCAGGACACCTACACCCACCGGATCGGTCGTACCGGCCGGGCCGGGGCCACGGGCGTCGCGGTGACCTTCGTCGACTGGGACGACATGCCGCGCTGGCGGATCATCGACAAGACCCTCGGTCTGGAGATGCCGGAGCCGCCGGAGACGTACCACACGTCGCCGCACCTCTACACCGACCTGCACATCTCCACCGAGGTCAGCGGCACCCTGCCCACTGCCGAGCGCACCCGGGCCGGGCTGTCCGCCGAGATCGAGGAGGACCTGGGTGGGACGACCCGCTCCCGCCGGGGTGACAGCGGTGGCCGGGGCTCCCGACGCGGTGAGAGCCGCGGCGACGGCCGTGGTGAGGGTCGGGGCGAGCGCCGCGGCCGGGGCGACGGTCGCCGCGACCGCGCCGACGCCGGCACGTCGACGCCCGCCGTCGCCGAGGCACCCACGGCTGACGCAGCCGAGGAAGGCACCCGTACCCCGCGCCGCCGGCGTCGCCGCCGGGCCGGCGAGGCGGTCGCGGGCGAGCCGACCGCGGTGATCTTCGCCGACGCCGGTCCCACCGAGCCGGCCGCCACCTCGTCCGACGGTGAGCCGTCGAAGCCGCGCCGCCGTCGGCGCCGCCGTGGTGGCGGTTCCGACGCGGGTACGCCGGCCGAGGCGACCGCAGACTGACCACCAGCCACACCCGACATCCCCCGCATCGCCGCACGCGGCGCGGGGGATGTTCCCTTCTCCCACCCCACCTGCCGAAAATGGAACGATGCCGGAACCACTGGATGCCGCCCTGACCGAGGTTCGTGCCCTGCTGCTCGACCCCGCGCTGACCCGGGCGGTCGCCGCCGGACGTCGCCGTGGCCGCCGTCCCACAGTTGAGCGGGCCGAACTGCGGCCGGTGACACTCAAGGCCGGGCCCCGAATGCAGATCACCACGTCCGATGGCGCTCGCCCGTACACCCGCAACATCGCCTCCGGTCCCGAGGCCGCCGCTGTGGTCGACGAACTGCTGGCCGAGCCGTTCGGCAACTGGCACGTGGAGACGACCGCCGCGACGTTGCAACTACGGGTGACCAAGTCCGGCGAGGCGCAGGTGCACCGGGCCGCGACAACCCGGCCTGCGGCGACGCCGGGCGGAAACGACCGGGCCAAGGAATACCTGCTCGACCCGGGCGATGAGATCTTTGCGGAGATCGGCGGCTCGGCGGCCAAGCGCCGCCAGGTCGACGCCTTCCTGCGGGCCCTGGCCGCGACCCTGCCCGACGACCTGACCGGCTCGCTGCGGGTGGTCGACCTGGGCTGCGGCAACGCCTACCTGACCTTTGCCGCGTACCGCTACCTGACCAGCCGAGGGCTGGACGTCGAGTTGGTGGGCGTGGACGTCCGCGAGGACCAGCGACAGCGCAACACCGAGTTGGCGCAGCGACTCGGCTGGGCCGACAGGGTCAGCTTCGTCGCCGGCACGATCGCCGAGGCCGTTGTCGACCCCGCCCCTGATCTGGTGCTGGCGCTGCACGCCTGCGACACCGCCACCGACGAGGCGCTGGCCCGCGCGGTGCGCTGGGAGGCCCGCTGGGTGCTCGCCGCCCCGTGCTGTCACCACGACCTGGCCAAGCAGCTACGCGCGCAGCCCACCCCGGCGCCGTACGAACTGTTGACCCGGCAGGGCATCCTGCGCGAGCGCTTCGCCGACGTGCTCACCGATGCGCTGCGCGCGGGTCTGCTGCGGGTGCACGGGTATCGGGCCGAGGTGGTGGAGTTCGTCGACTCCCAGCACACGCCCCGCAACCTGCTGATCCGAGCCCGCCGTAGCGGCACCGGCGACCCACGAAGCACCGAGTACCGCGAGCTCGTCGGCCAGTGGGGGGTCACACCCCGGCTGGAGACCCTGCTCGCCGCCGACGAGCCGCCCGCCGCCTAGGGCCTGGTCAAGCCGCTGGCCGGCCTGCCTCGGCGATCGACCCGGTTTCAGCGTCGGCGGTCGCCGTTGTTGCCCCGGTCCCGGCCGCCGGAGCGGTCGAAGACCGACACCCGGTCCCCGCTGGGGCGCAGGGTCGAGCGGTCGTCCTCGCTCGAGCTGCTCGGGAAGGGCACCACCTTTCCCGAGCTCTCGGCGTTACCGGCAGCCGTGAACGCGTTCCAGGAGATGTCCACGAGCAGCTTCTTCGTCTCGGCGTGCCGGATGGCGGCGTTGCGTTGCAGCGCCATCCGGGCGCCCAGCACCACGCCGACCAGCGTGGTGGTGATCGCGCCGGTGGCGGCCAGCACGTGGGTGCCGGTCGCCGCGTCGGTGCGGAGCACCAGGATCAGCAGCCAGACCCAGAACCCGGCGGCGAAGACGCCGGCCTTGGCGACGAAGAAGAGGCTCACCGCACCGGGCTGGTGCGGCTGCGGACGGCTCGATTCGGCCATGGTGCTCCTCGGCGGTGGTCCGGCGGACGCGGCAGGCGCGCGTGCGCCGTGCCGGGACGGGCACCGAGCTTACGGGAAGAACGATGACTATCGCTCGGTGCCGGTCCGAATACTGCCCGAGTTGGAGTCTCGTCCATGGGACAGTTTGTGCGGTCAGTCAGTGGTTTCCGACCCCTGGCGTACTACTCTCGGGTAGCGCGACTTCCCCGTACCCAGCCGGGAGGGACAGACAGACCGGGATGAGCTCGGCAGACGTATCACCGCAGATGGCTTTCGCCCGCTTCGTCCGGCGTGCCATCGATGACGCTCGGGACGAGCGCGGATGGACCGTGACCGATCTCGCCTCGCACACGGGCGTGGGCCGTTCCACCGTGTTCCGCTGGCTCGCCGGTGACTGGCAGGATTACCCCGAGCTGGCCAAGGTACGCGGCTTCTGCGCCGCACTGGATCTGCCGGTGGCTGCCGCGTTCCGGGCGCTCGGGCTGCCCGACACCGGCTCGGTGACCAGGCGTCGCAGCGACGACGGCCCGGTCGAGGCCGACGTGCGGGCCATCCTGGACCGGCTGGCCGATCCCGCCGTCCCGGCCGAGGAGAAGCACCACATCCGCGACCTGCTGCGCTACCTGGCCCGCCGCCCCACCCGCCGCGCCAGCTAACCCCCACCCCCACCCCCAGGGACTACCCCCAGGGACCACCCCCAGGGACCACCCCCGCGTTGATCATGAAGTTATTGCCCCGACACGCCGCGGGCAGTGGCAATAACTTCATGATCAACGCAGCGAGCGCGGGGGTCTACCAGCCGGTTAGGGGACTGTGAGGGTGAACTCGGCGGTGTGCACCTCATTGGCTACCTGGAAGTCGAGGTAGAGGCGGTAACGGCCCGACCCCGGGGTGGTCAGCCAGAACTTCACCTGGCCGTCGGCCAGCTCCGGTTCCGGATGCACGTGCAGGTAGCCGAGGTCGCCCTCGCGCAACGCGACCAGGTGCCCGTACGCCCCGAGGTAGCGCTGCAGCACCGCGCCACCGGCCGCGCCGTCGATCCGGAAGGTGAGCGGCACCGTGACGCCGGCCTGTGGACTGCCCTGGTAACCGACGGTGAACCCGTCCACGGTCGTCGAGGTGGCTGCCGCCGGCAGGGGACGAGGCTCGTATCGGCCCGGCGCGACCAGGTCCACGCCGAGGGTCAGCGCGCTCTGGGCGCCGTTGTCGGCGACCACCGTGAAGTCGGCGTACGCCCGCCACGCCCCCGGCTGCGCGAGGGTCATCGGCACCGCCCAGGTGCCGTCCGGTGACATGGTGGGGTGCAGGTGCTGGTAGCCCGTCAGGTCCCGACGGACCACGATGAGGTGCATCGGCTTGTCGTGCACGACGGCGAACCTGGTGACCGGGCGTCGCTGCACGTCGCGGACCTGGAAGCGGAGCTGCCCGGGGCGGCCAACCGGAAACTCGGTGGCCAGCGGGACGAGCGTGTATCCGCCCGAGCTGACCGACAGGCCGCCCGGCTCGGCGGCAGCGCCCTGGTCGGCGCCCGCCACCGACCCGTGGTCGTGGGCCCCGGTGCCCGGCGGGTGGGTGTGGTCGGCGGTCAGCGCCGCAGCACCGCCGCTACCGCCGGTGGTGGTGCCGTTCATGCGGCCGAGGCCGAAGCCGAGCAGCACGGCGAGGACCAGCCCGCCGACGACCAGCGCCAGCCGGACGGTGCTCCGGTCCGGCGTGACGGCGGTCTGCTCAGGCACGGCCAGCGTCCAGCACGTAGCCGGCCTCGTCGACGGCCGCCCGCACCGACTCGTCGGACAGCGGGTTGTCGCTGGTCACCGTCGCGGTGCCGGACGCCAGGTCGACCTGGACCTGACGCACGCCGGGCAGCGCCGACAGCTCATCGGTGACCGCACGCACACAGTGCGCGCAGGTCATGCCAGTGACGGCGTACGCGCGGGTCACGGGCTGCTGATCGGTCATGCCGCCACCGTACCGCCGCGCCCGGCCAGCCCCGCCCGACGCCGGGACGGCGTGGCGACCGTCGCAATCCGCACAGCCGGGGAACTTTCCGCCCGGCAGCCGAACCGCTGGGCCGCCGGCTCCCGCCGCCCACCCCGCGCCAGTCCACGAGGCCCGGCCCGCCAGCACTCTCTGGCCCGGAGGCCGGCCCGCCAGCACCGCCGGGCCGCGAGCGCCACGAGCGCCACGAGCGCCACGAGCGCCACGAGCGCCACGAGCAGCGGATCAGCCGGCCACGGCGAGAGCCAGCGGCAGCACATCCGGAGCGCCGGCCCGCCGCAGTGCACGGGCCACCATCGTCATCGTCCAACCCGAGTCGACCAGGTCGTCGACGAGCAGCACCGGCCCCTCCAGGGCGGCCAGCGCGTCGGCCAGGTCGGCCGGCACCGAGAAGGCGTCGTGCAGCGCGCGGACCCGCTGGGCGCTGTTGCCGCGCGGCCCGCTGGGACCGGTCGAGGTGACCGCGCCGAGCAGCGGCAGCCGACCCACGGTGGCGATCCGCTCGGCCAGCGAGCCGACCAGCCGGGGCCGCTGGCGGGAGCCCACCGCGACCACCCCGACCGGACGGCGGGGCCACGGGTCGTCGCCGTGCGCCCACGCCTTCAGCACCTCGACCACCGCGCCGGCGACGTCGTCGGGCACCGGCACGTCCGGTGCCTCCGGGCCGACCAGGTCGCGCAGCCGGCCACCCCAGCCCAGGTCGGAGAGGCGCCCGACCGCGCGGCCGGGCAGCGCCTGGTCCGCCGGGGCGATCCGGCCCTTCAGCGGTACGCCCACCGCGTCCAGCCCGGTCGGCCAGAGCTTCTTCGGGGCGATCTCCACGCCGGGGCGGCCCAGGAAGGTCTGTGCGGCCGCGAGCGCTGCCGTCGACACGTCGGCGGCGAAGAGCGGGTCGGCGCACCTGTCGCACCGGCCGCAGTCGGTCGCCTCGGTGTCATCCAGGCGTTCCCGTAGATACCGCATTCGGCAGTCGGACGTGGTCGCGTACTCCCGCATGGCCTGTTGCTCGACGGTGCGCGCCTCGGCGACGCGGCGCAACCGGGCCTCGTCATAGACCCAGGGCTCGCCGGTGGCGAGCCAACCACCGCGCACCCGGCGGACAGCGCCGTCCACGTCGAGCACCTTGAGCATCAGCTCGAGGCGGGCCCGGCGCAGGTCGACGAGGGGTTCGAGGGCCTGGGTGGAGAGCGGGCGGTCGGTGTGCAGGGCGGCCAGCACGGCACGAACCTGCTGCTCCGGCGGGAACGCCAGGGAGGCGAAGTAGCGCCAGATGGCGGCGTCCTCGATGCCGGGCAGGAGCAGCACCTCGGCGTGCTCGACGGCGCGGCCGGCGCGGCCGACCTGCTGGTAGTACGCGATCGGCGAGGGGGGCGCGCCGAGGTGGACGACGAAGCCCAGGTCGGGCTTGTCGAAGCCCATGCCGAGCGCGCTTGTGGCGACCAGCGCCTTGATCTTGTTGTCGAGCAGGTCCTGCTCGGCGGCCCGCCGGTCGGCGTCGTCGGTCTGCCCGCTGTACGAGGAGACCGGGTAGCCCCGGGAGCGCAGGAAATCGGCCGTCTCCCCCGCTGCCGCGACGGTGAGCGTGTAGACGATGCCCGAGCCGGGCAGCTGATCCAGATGGTCGGCGAGCCAGGCCAGCCGGTGCGCCGGGCTGGGCAGGTCGAGCACACCGAGGCGCAGCGACTCGCGGTCCAGCGTGCCGCGCAGGACGAGGGCGTCGCCCAACTGCTCGGCCACGTCCTGCGTGACCCGGGCGTTGGCGGTCGCGGTGGTGGCCAGCACGGGGGTGCGCTCGGGCAGCTCGGCGAGGAACGTCCGCAGCCTGCGGTAGTCGGGTCGGAAGTCGTGCCCCCAGTCGGAGACGCAGTGCGCCTCGTCGACCACCAGCAGGCCGGTGGTCGCGGCCAACTTCGGCAGGACGCCGTCGCGGAAGTCCGGGTTGTTGAGGCGTTCCGGGCTGATCAGCAGCACGTCCACCGCGCCGGTCTGGATCTCGGCGGTGATCTCGGCCCACTCGTCGAGGTTCGCCGAGTTGATCGTGCGAGCCCGGATGCCGGCCCGAGCGGCCGCCTCGACCTGGTTGCGCATCAACGCCAGCAGCGGCGACACGATGACCGTCGGCCCGGCCTGGTCGGCCTGCCCGCTGTCGCGCAGCAGGGCGGTGGCCACGAAGTAGACAGCAGACTTGCCCCAACCGGTCCGCTGCACGCAGAGCACCCGTCGCCTGTCGACGACAAGCGCCTCGATGGCCCGCCACTGATCCTCGCGCAGTCGGGCGTGCTCACCGGCCAGCCGGCGCAGCACCGCCTCGGCCCGCTCCCGTACCGCCGCCCGCTCGTCGCCCATCCGGCATTTCTACCAGCGCCGTACGCCAGAACCCCGGGCCGCGCGGGAGGTTCCGGTCACGATCCGGCCGTGCGGGCCTCGTCGGGCTGGGACGCCGGGGGTAGGAAGAGCAACAGGTCGCGGAGTGGCTCGGTGGCGTGCGGAGGCAGCAGGCAGCGCGCCGCGAGTTCTTCCATCGACGCGTACGGGCCGCGCAGCCACCGGTCCATCACGATCAACCGGCCCTGCTCGGGTGTCAGGCCGGGCAGGGCCATGAGCGCCTGCTCCGGAACCGCGTTGACGTCGATCAGACCGCCGTCGTCGAAGGTACGGGGCAGGTCGGGCCGTCCGAGGCGCAACTCCCCGCGAGCGGCCGGGTAGTGGTAGAGCAGGTACCTGGCATGTTCCCGACGAAGGCGTCGCTCCTCGCCGGCGCGATCCCGCGCGCTGCCCGGGCGGCCGATGATCGCCGCCCAGAGCCCACTGCCGAGCAGGGCCACCTGCGCCGCCCCGAACAGCCAGGTGATGCAGGCCAGTCCCAGGAAGGACGCCGCGACCGGTCCGGACACCTCCTCCTCGGGAGCGTCGAGCTCGAGCAGGGCGATCTCGGCGACGAGCACGACGAGGTACCCGACACCGGCCAAGGCGAGCCGCCAACTCCGCCGCCAGGCGGCGTAGGCCAGGACCACAAGCCAGGTCAGGCAGCCGAAGGAGAGTACGACGAGCGCCGTGCCGAGGATCCGGACGGTCTTGTTCGACAAGGGGGACGCGTCCGGGCGGGCGAACGCCTGTGGTGCGGTGGCAGACAGGTCCGCCAGGAGCGACGGGGGGACACCTGACGTGCCGCCGGTCCGCGGAGACGGCACGGGTGCCGCACCGAGCGCCGGCGGGTGGGACGCGAGCCCGGTGGGCGGCGGCGACGTGCCCGGCCCGGGTTCGGGCGGAGTCGGAGTCGGAGTCGGTGTTGGCGTCGGCGTCGGCGTCGGTGTCGGCGTTGGTTTGGCAGGTGTCAGCCGGGGGTCCGAGCGGAGGATGCGCCGGTGCAGTTCCTGTAACGCCTCGCCCGGCTCGATGCCGTACTCCTCGCGGAGCAGGTCGCCGAACTCCCGGTAGGCGGCGAGAGCCTCGGCCTGCCGCCCGCTGCGGTAGAGCGCGAGCATGAGCTGGTGGCGCAGCCGTTCCCGGACGGGAAACTCGGCCACCAGTTCCACCAGCTCACCGACCGTCTCGCGGTGCCGCCCGAGGTCCAACGTCAGCTCGGCCCGGGTCTCCAGCGCCACGGCCCGCAACTCCACCAGCCGCTGCCGGGCCGCCTCGAAGATCGGCCCGGTGAAGCCGGTGAACGGCTCCCCCTGCCAGAGATCCAGGGCTGTGGCCAGCTCACTCAGCGCCTGCTCCGTACGCCCTGTCGCGTGCCGCTGGCGGGCGGCCTGCACGCCCCGTTCGAAGCGGACCGCGTCCACGGCCTCGGGGTCCACCCGCAGCAGATAGCCGGCGTCGGTCAGGCTGAGCACCTGTCCCGGCGTACGCGGCGACCGGTCCGGTTCCAGTACCCGGCGCAGTCCGGCCACGTACTTCTGCACGACGTTCGGGCCGTTCGCGGGCGGCTCCTCCGGCCAGACCGCGTCGACGATCTGCCCGGTGGACACCGGACGGCCGGCGGAGAGCAGCAGTACGGCTAACACCGCGCGCTGCTTACCCGGACCGAGGTCGATCTCCCGGTCTGCGTGCCAGGCCCGCTGAGGCCCGAGGATCTCGAAACGCAGCTGTCCTGACATGCGAGTTTCCGCTCCTGACACCCCCGTGAGCGCCGGACGGCAGTGCCCGGCAGCCGGACGGCAGCATATCGGCAGCCGGTCCGCCGTGCCGGCCGGCAGCATCGTCGTCGGCAGAAGCCAGGCAGCGAGAAAGAGAAGTGCGATGACACAGGCAACGGGCACCGCCGGCACCATCCGACGGACGGTCGGTACGGCCGCCGCCGTGCTGACCGCGACCACCCTGCTCGCGGGTTGCGGGCCGAAGAGCGAACCGGCTGCGGCACCGCAGAGCAGCCCGTCCGCCAGCCCGAGCGCCAACCCGAAGGAGGCGCTCCTGGAGGCCGTCCCGGATGGCACCGAGGGGGCGTTCCGGTTCAGCGGCAAGGACGCGACGAGCACGATCAACGGCCGGATCGACCCAGCAGCCAAGGGGTTCGAGCTCAACATGGCCATGCCGGCGGACTCCGACGGCATCGTCGTGAAGATGTCGTTCCTGGTGATCGAGGATCAGAACTGGGTGAAGGCGAAGCTCAGCGGCCACCCCGGCCTCCCGAAGTTCCCCGACAAGTGGATGAAGCTGGACCCCAAGAAGCTGACCGGCGCCCTTGACATCCCCGCCTACGACGGCGTGGACCAGGGCAACACCGGGCCGCTCCTCCAGGCGGCCACCTCGGTCGAGGAGAAGAGCCCCGGCCAGTACGTCGGGTTCATCGACGTGAGCGAGACGGACGCGGCGAAGGCGCTGGAGGACGGCGAGGCGGCCGCCCTCGGCGAGGCCGCCAAGAAGGTGCCGTTCACCGCCGTCGTCGGCGCGGACAAGCACCTGGCCTCGCTGACGCTGAAGATGCCCGCCGCCGGCAAGGCGAAGGCGTACGACTACGTCGTCAAGTACGCCGACTACGGCAGTGCGCCGAAGATCAGCGTGCCGACCGGCGCCGCCGTCACGAAGGCGCCGGCGATGGCGTACGAGATGCTGAACGGCTGACCCACGACACAGGAGGGCGGCGGCCGCACGGGGGGCCGCCGCCCTTTTCAGCGTCGCGGACAGTTCCGGAGAACCCCGTCGATCATGGAGTTATCGCCATCCGACACGGCGTGTCGTGGCAATAACTCCATGATCGACGAGGGTGGGGTGGGGGTGGGGGTGGGGGTGGGGGTGGGGGTGGGGTTGGGTGGGGGTCAGCGTGGGGGGCGGAGGGTTTTGGTTAGGTGGGATAGGCGGGGGGCCAGGCTGGTTAGGCCTCCGGGGAAGAAGTAGACGGCCAGGATGAAGACCGTGCCCAGGACGAACAGGGGCTGGCTCAGCGGACGGCTGAGAAAGGCCGGCAGGTTGTCGACCGCGTCGCTCGTGCCGAAGGCGGTGAGCCGGTGGTCCAGGTACATGTAGAGGACGCCGCCGAGCACTGGCCCCCACCGGGTGCCCGGCCCGCCGAGCACCACCATGACCAGCAGCGACAGGGTCAGCTCGGAGGACGTGATGTGCGGCGACGCGCCGCCGACGATCAGGACGTAGACCACCCCGCCCGCCGACGCCAGCCCGCCGGCGAGGGTGAACGCCACCAGCTTGTACCGGTACGGGTCCAGCCCGAGGACGCCGATCCGCCGCTCGTCGTCGCGCAGCCCGGCGAGCACCCGCCCGGTAGGTGACCCGCTCACCCGGTGCACCACGAAGACCACCAGCGTCAGGTACGCCAGCGCCAACCAGTACAGGTTGACCGTGTTGGTGACCCCCACCAGCCCGGCGGGCAGCCCCGACACGTCCAGCGGCAGGCCCTCCTCGCCGCCGGTGAGCCCGCCGAAGTCCCGGGCCACCAGGATCGCCCCGACCTGGGCGAAGGCCAACGTGACCATGGCGAACGCGATGCCCACCGTCCGCAGCGCCACCGCGCCGAGCAGCGCGGCGAGGATGGTGCCGCCGGTGATGGTCAGCAGCGCCGCCTGCCACAGCGGCAGACCGGCACGCGTGACCAGGATGTCGGTGCCGTAGACACCGGCGGCGAAGTACAGCGCGTGCCCGAAGGAGAGCATCCCGGTCCGGCCGAAGAGCAGGTCGTACCCGGCCGCCAACCCGCCGAAGATCAGGCAGATGGCGAGCAGTTGCAGGGTGCCGGGTGAGTTGACCGGCCCCTCGAAGATCCCCGGCAGGGAAATCGTCGAGTACGGCAGGATCGCCAGCACGGCCAGCGCGACCAGCGGCAGGAACGGACGGACCCGGTGCCACCGCCCCCGCTGCGGACTCAGTTCGTCGGGCACCTGCGCGCGAGGCGCGTCGATCACCGTCATGCCGTTGCCACCTTTCCGGCGATGCCCTGCGGGCGCAGCAGCAGCACCACGGCCAGCAGCCCGACCACGCAGATGTCGCCCAGCCCGGACGTGCCGTAGTAGTTGACGAACTGCTGCACCAGCCCGACGACGACGGCCGCGTACGCGGAGCCGACCACCGAACCCATCCCGCCGATCACCACCACGATGAACGCGAAGATCAGCAGCGAGCCGCCCTGGCCGGGCGAGACGGTGCCGAAGTAGACCCCACCGAGCGCACCGGCTAGCGCGGCTGCCGCCCCGCCGATGGCGAAGACAAGCGTGAACGCCTTGCGGACGTCGATGCCGAGCGCGGTCACCATCTCCCGGTTCTCCACACCGGCCCGGATCACCAGGCCGTACCGGGTCCACCGCAGGAACGCCAGGATCGCGCCGAGCACCAGCACCGCCGCGACGATAAGCAGTAGGCCGCCGTTGGGCACCTGCGCGCCGAGGATCCCGGTGACCTGCCGGGTCCAGTCGGGGCGGGGGAAGGTGCGCGCGTCCGCACCCCACGTGGCCTGCAGCAGCGCCACCCCGGCCAGGGACAGACCGACGGTGACAAGCACCTGTTCGATCGTGCGGGAGTAGAGCGGCCGGATCAGCACCAACTCCACAAGGATCGCCACAAGCGTTCCGGCGGCCACCCCGAAGGCGACAGCGAACACGAAGCCGAACCCGTCCGGGCCGGCGCCCGGCAGGTTGCCCGCCGCCCACCAGGTGCCGTACGCGCCCACGCCGAGGAACAGCCCGTGCGCGAAGTTGAGCACGTCGGCCAGACCGAAGACCAGGGACAGACCGGAGGCGACCAGGAAGTACAGCGCCGCCAGACCGAGCCCGGTCAGCGCCAACAGGATCACGGTGCCCATCAGTGCTTCACCTCCGCGGAGCCGACACCGAGCAGCGACTTCGTCAACGCGGTCTCCAACAGCAACTCGTGGGCGTCGCCGGTCCAGGCCACCTTGCCGGCGGCCAGCACCACCGCGTCGCGGGCCAGTCGGCGTACGACTGCCAGGTTCTGCTCGACGAGCAGCACCGGCACCGACTCCGCGACCCGTTCCAACACCTCGGCCACCTCGGTCACCACCTTTG
The DNA here is from genome assembly GCF_043197115.1 of Micromonospora sp. NPDC049275. NCBI lineage: Bacteria > Bacillati > Actinomycetota > Actinomycetes > Micromonosporales > Micromonosporaceae > Micromonospora > Micromonospora sp. NPDC049275. The sequence goes on along the minus strand of NZ_JBICSN010000021.1, from coordinate 26,693 downwards.
GCGCCAACCCCTTGGTCGGCTCGTCGACAAGCAGCAGCCGGTTGTCGTTGAGCAGCACCCGCCCGATCGCGAGCATCTGCTGCTGCCCACCGGACAGCGAGCCGGCCCTCTGGCGTCCGCGCCGGTCCAGCTCCGGAAAGAGCGCGAAGACCTTGTCGTACGCCGGGGTGGTGCCGCGCCGCTCGGCGAGCCGCAGGTTCTCGGCGACGGTGAGGCCGGCGAACACGCATCGGTCTTCGGGCACGTAGCCGAGCCCACCACGGACCAGCCGGTGCGTGGGCCGGGCCAGCAGGCTCTGCGCGCCCATGCGGATGGTGCCGCGGACCTCCCCGGCGGGCGGGGTGAGGCCGACGATCGCGCGCAGCGTGGTGGTCTTGCCGACGCCGTTGCGGCCGAGCAGGACTGTCACGCCGGTCGGCGCGACGGTGAAGGACACGCCCTGGAGGATGTGCAGCCCGGAGATCCGGACCGACAGGTCCTCCACGGTGAGAACGGGTTCGCTCACAGCGACTCCCCCAGGTAGGCCTCTTGCACGGTGGGGTTCGCCATCACCGTCTCCGGGGTGTCGCAGGCCAGCAGCGCGCCGTGGTGCATGACGGCGATCCGGTCGGCGAGTTCGAGGATCACGTCCATGTGGTGCTCGACCATCAGCACCGCCCGACCGCTGTCGCCGGTCAACGACTTGATGACGGCGACCAGCTCGGGCACGTCCTCGGCGCTGACCCCGGCCATCGGCTCGTCGAGCAGCATCACCCGCGGCTCACCGGCGAGCAGCAGGGCGATCTCCAGCTTGCGCTTCTCGCCGTGGGCCAGGGTGCCGGCGAGTGCCGTACCCCGGTGGGCGAGGCCGACCCGGTCGAGCGCCGCGTCGGCGTCGGGCGGCGACCTCCCGGTCGGCCGCCGCCCGACGCCACAGCGCCATCGAGCCCCCGCGGTGCGCCTGCACGGCGAGCCGGACGTTCTCCCGCACGCTGAGCGAGCCGAAGACCGAGGACGCCTGGAAGGTACGGCCCAGACCGAGGCGGGCCCGCCGGTGCGGCGGGAGCTCCCCGATGTCCTGCCCGTCCAGGACGACCCGGCCCTCCGTGGCCCGGCGCAGGCCGGTGATCAGGTTGAACAGTGAGGTCTTGCCGGCGCCGTTCGGCCCGATCACGCCCAGGAACTCCCCGGGCGCGAGGTCGAGGTAGACGCTGTCGACGATGGCGACCTCACCGATCCGCCAGGTCAGACCGCGGGTGGCGAGCATGGTCAGCCCTTCATGGCCACGGCCGGCGGCGCGGTCTCGTCACCGGTGAGGCTCTTCTGCGCGGTAGCCGTGAAGGCGGTGCCGCTTCCGGTCAGCTTGGCCTGGAACATCGGCTGGAGCAGCGCGTGGTCGGCCGCGCGGATGGTCATCTTGCCCTTGACTCCGTCGAAGCTCCAGCCCTCCAGCGCGGTGACCATCTTGTCGACGTCGTCACCGCCCTCCTGCACCGCGCGGACCACCATCTGGGCGGCGGCGAAGCCGTCCGGGTGGAACAGGTCGATGGTGTTCACCTTGGCCTTCAGCGCCTTGCTGGCCTCGGTGTCGGACGCGCCGTCGAAGTAGTGCGACAGGAAGGAGATCTTCGCGCCGGCCGCCCCGAACGTCGGCCAGGAGGCCCGGATGTCCAGGCCGGTGACGACAGTGGTGGAGGAGAGCACGCCCTGCTGGTCGAGCGTCTGCCACATGGCCGGGGCGGTGGTGCCGGCCCAGGCGACGAAGAGCAGGTCCGGCTTGGCGGCCTTGATCTGGCTGGCGAACGGCGTGAACTCGGTGGCGCTGGCCGGCGCCCGGACGCTGCTGACGGTGGCGCCCGCGCTGCCGATGACGGCCTTGACGGCCGCCTCGTTGGCGTCGCCGAACGCGCCGTCCTGGGCGAAGACCACTACCTTCTTGCCGGCCGGGTCGCCGATGAACGACTTGGCGGTCACCACGTCCTGATAGGACTGACGGCCGGATCGGAACGTGTACTTGTTCGCCCCGGTCACCGCGTCGGTCGCGGCTGGGCCGGAGATGAACAGGACCTTGTTCTGCGCCGCGATCGGCGCGACCTGGAGCGCCACACCGGAAGCGGTCGAACCGGCAATGATCTTCGTACCCTTGCCGATCAGGTCCTTCGCCGCGGAGACGGCCTTGGCCGGGTCGCCCGCGTCGTCGACCTCGGTCAACTCGATCTTCCGGTCACCCACCTTGCCGGTGCCCTTGGTGGCGAAGTCCAGCCCCGCCTTGAACCCCTCGATGTACTGCTTTCCGTAGCTGGCCAGGGCTCCCGACTGGGAGTACACCAGGCCGACCTTGACCGGGGCGGCGCTGTCGCCGCCGCCGGTGGCGGTGTCCTGCGGGCTACCACAGGCCGTGGCGGCCAACGCCGCGGCCATCATCGTGGCGGCGGAGAGGAACGCCCGCCGCGTGTGCCGGACCGTCATCGCGACTCCAGGTGAGGACAGGATGCTGTGTTGTCGGCTCACGCTAGAAGTGACGTCACCCACGGGCTATGTGGCGGAAACACACAAGTAACCGGAGGGGGGTGGCCGAGGGTTACAGCGGGCCGCACTACCACCCGGTGACCCGCGCCCCCGATGGCCCGAATCCCCACGGACCGCGCGAGCCGTGTGTCGCCTCGCGCCATCCGGCCCGCCCGCTCAATCGCAGGGCCCGTCGTGGTCGGCCGGGCGCGGACACCGCCGACGCCCGCCGAGCAAACGGTCACAGAAGACCCGATGTCGTACGCCCTGAGCATCCTCTTCCGACACCGTCGTCTCGGCACGGTCCACGTCGGCGAGGAAACCCAGCGCCCGCGTGATCGCCCGAGCGAAGCGCACCGCTCCCGACAGGTCCTCCGCGACCACCGGCAGGTGCACCACGAACCGTTCCCGCCCCGCGCCCATCCTCACCTCATCCACTCTCGCCTCGTCGGCTCCTCGTCGGCTTGGTGGGCGGTCCGGTGTGCGGGTAGGGGACGCCCACCGGACCGCCCGGCCCCACACCCGCAGCCCAGACGGCGGTACGAACGCGGAGCCCATCTCACGCCCGCACCCCGAGGGTTTGCCGAACCAACCGGAGCCGGACACCAGCAACCTACACCAAATACTTGTGTAGGTCGACGGTGCGAAGCAGCGACACCACAACCTGTTGCAGTAACTGGTGTAGGCCGGCATGATCGAAGACGCCGAACCGACCGGAGTCCTCACCATGCCCACCGCAGAAGCCCCATATCGTCGCATCGCCAACGAGATCGCCGCGAAGATCAAGAGCGGCGAACTGAAGCCGGGCGACAAGCTGCCGTCCACTCGGGAACTCGCCGAGAGCTACGCCGTGCACATGAACACCGCCTCGCGGGCGCTCTCACTGCTGCACGACCGCGAACTGATCACCGGTCAACCGGGCCGCGGCACCTACGTAGCCGAGCGACCACGCGACTGACTCGTCGCACTGTCAGATCAAGGACTTGGCGGGTGCCTCGAACTAGCACTCGTTGCCATCGATGCTGGTAGGCGGGGTGCCAGTGTCGGGTGCTGCGCTCGACGCGAACAGCGGGGCCAAAGGGAATCACACTCTTCGCTACCTTTGCATCACCGTTGGTGACGCGAGGGAGGCTCGATGTCGGCGAATGACGACTTCTTCCGGTCCCGCAAGGCCGCCGCCGTACTCAAGCACGGCATCCTGAAGCGCTACCCGGTCGTCTTCGCGTCCAAGACCGGCCAGGGCAAACCGGTCGTCTTCCTGGACGGTTACGCCGGACGAGGCGAGTATGAGGAGGAAGGCGAGGAAGGTTCGCCGCTCCTGCTGTCCCGGTGCGCCGACACGGTCAGGGGCTTTCGAAGCGTGCTGCTCTTTTTCGTCGAGAAGAATCCTTCCAACTTCGCCAATCTGGAGCGGGTTCTGGAGCAGCGCGGGGGCTCGACGAGGCGCATCCTTCGGCAGGGCGACGTCGCGGATCACCTGCCGGAGGTCCTCTCGGTTGCTCGTCAAGCTTCGCTCTTTGCCTTCCTCGATCCGTTTGGCCTTGCGCTTGATTTCGGACTGGTGCGCTCAAGGCTCCTCGGTCGACCGGCTACTCCGCCGACGGAAGTTCTCCTCCACTTCAGCGTCTCTACCATCGCCAGGATGGGGCGAGCGGTTCAAGTGGCGCGCTCCAGAGGCGGTCAGTTGCCTCCTGCTGAGCAGAAGACGGCTGACCACCTCACGAGGTTTCTGGGAGATGACTGGTGGCGGGAGCACTTTGCTCGGGTCACCGGCGACGGAGATGAGGAGACCGCGACCGACGTCGCCCTCAAGGTCGGCGCCGAGTACGAGAAGCGCCTGACCACTGGGACGAGCTTCAGCGCGATAACGATGCCCGTCCGACCACGTCCGGAACTCTCCCCGAAGTATGTCCTGATGTTGTTCACCAGGCACGCGGAAGGCGCGTGGCACTTCGCCGATGCCCTGGGGCAAGCAGGCGTGGACCTGGAGGAAGCCCGGTACACCAGCCAGATGACTCAGGACACTCTATTTGGGTCGATTCCGTTCGACCGGAATGCATATGTGAACGGCAACCTGCCGCGGGTGGCGCGAGTTGTTGAGCAGAACATCGTTCGGATGCTTGGGGAATCGAGCCGGGTCCAGCTAGCGGAGCGGGTGCCTGAGGTTTATCGGGGAGTGCTCGGCCAGGCGTGGACGCGGCATGCGCGGCAGGCAGTCAAGTCGCTACACCGGCAAGGTCTGATTGACCACAGCGGCGTCGGGGACTTCTGGAAGGAGCCCATTCGGCGTCTCTGAGAGGCGGATCCTCAACGAAGGTCCGCCTGATTGCCCTCAGGCCGCAGCGGCCACGCGAGGCGTTGGCATCTCATCCCAGGTACGGCCGTCAAGTAGGCGACCGCCCGCCTTGGGTGTGCGACCACCCCACTGCTTGAAGAAGAAGGCGGTTCCCGCCTGGCCGCACTGGTCGCGGAGATCGGCAACCCAAGACGGGTTCATCGGGCGACAGCCCTGGCCCGACTCGCCACCCGCGATCAACCAGTCAATTCCGGCGAGGTCGAGCCGCGGCAGCGGACCAAGCAAGGGCTCGGCCGAGATGAAGCGAACCGCCGCCGGCACCTGCCGAAGAAAATCAATCCGGGATCGCTGACTGTCGTCCTCGACGCTTACACCCATCCAGACGTTCGCCGGCCAGTCAAGATCGTGAGCAACCTTGGCGAGTCGAACTGCGCGCTTCGTCAACACTTGGAAGGTGTGGCGTGGCGTCTCGCGCATGACGTCGAAGACTTGCTGCACGTAAGCAAAAGGAACCCTGGCGTGGAAGAGGTCCGACATCGAGTTGACGAAGACCGTCCGGGGGTCACGCCAGCGTCGCGGTATATCGAGGGCATCAGGGTGGAGCGCCACACCGAAACCCGGCCCAGAGGTGCGGGCGTCACCATCGGTCTGATACTTGGCCGAGCCCATGGCCTTCAAGCGCTTGGCGAGAGTCATGGCATAGCAGTTGTCGCAGCCCGACGAGATGCGGTCACAACCGGTGGTGGGATTCCAGGTTGCTTCCGTCCACTCGATGGCGCTTTTGTCTGCCATGCACCTCTCCTTCCACTCGACGGGCCAATACTGTCGAACAACCGTACGCATGGGAAGGGTTGCGCGGCGTGTCGGCCCGTCATCTTCACTGGCTACGAAACCGCCAGCCATGCCGCCAAAGCACGCGGGACAGATTGCGCGCAAGTGCGATTCGTTTACGGCATCAGCTCCATAGCGTCCGCAGCGTGATGGCCGCGCCCGCGAGGGCCCCCGAGCGTCAGCCCGGATGTGTCGCTGGCCCGTCGTCCGGGTGGCGGACGACGGGCCAGCGGGTGGGCCGGGCGTGATCGGCCCGACGGTCGACTCGGAGCGGATCAGCTCCGGGCCGAGGTCAGCTCGGCGGAGACACCCGCCGGGGCTCGGACTGGGTCAGAGGCCGGCGCGGGCGGCGACGGCGGTGTCCGGGTGGTCGCTGAAGACGCCGTCCAGACCCAGACCGAGGAAGAGCTCGTACTCGGCCGTGATGTCGCCGCGCGCGTTCGGGTCGGTACCGATTCGGAAGTCCACGGGGAGGAACTGGTTCTCCGCGCGGAACGTCCAGGAGTGCACCAGCAGCCCATCGCGGTGCGCGTCGCGTACCACGTTGGTCGGGGCGAGCAGGGCGCCGGCGGCGTCCCGGGGCACGATCAGGTTCTTGTTCGCCCCGATGCCGTCGGCGTACCCGGCGATCCACTTCAGGCCGGCCGCCGTGGCGAGGTCCTGGTAGCTGCGGGTGTCGCCGGCGGCTGTGAAGTCGTACGGGCGGCCGGTGGCGTCGAGCAGCTGGACGAGCTTCACGTCGGTCAGCCGGCTGAGGCGACGCAGGTTGGCCGTCTCGAACGACTGGATGAAGACCGGCGAATTCTTACGGTCCAGCTTGTTCTGCCGCAGCACCTTCAGCAGCGGCTCCTCCAACGGCAGGCCGATCGACGTGAAGTAGGTCGGGTGCTTGGTCTCCGGGTAGATGCCGATGGTGCGGCCCCGTGTCCGCCCCTCGGTCCGGGCCAGGTCGATGACCTCCTGGAGGGTGGGCACCTCGAAACGTCCGTCGAAGGCGGTGTTCGCGACGCGTACCTGCGGCAGCCGCTCCTTGGCCCGCAGCGTCTTCAGCTCGGCCAGAGTGAAGTCCTCGGTGAACCAGCCGGTCACGGCGGCGCCGTCGATGGTCTTCGTCGTCTTGCGGGCGGCGAACTCCGGGTGCGTCGACACGTCTGTGGTGCCGGAGATCTCGTTCTCGTGCCGGGCGACCAGAACACCGTCGGAGGTGGACACCAGGTCCGGCTCGATGTAGTCGGCACCCATCCGGATCGCCAGCCGGTACGCCTCCAGGGTGTGCTCCGGGCGGTAGCCGCTGGCGCCCCGGTGACCGATCACGATCGGACGGTCGATGCCTCGGGCGCGGGCCGCCCCGGTCGAGGGGTCGGCGGCGGCCATCGTGGGCACGGCCACTGCCGCCGCGAGCAGCACGCCGGCCACGCCGAGGGTCGAGAGGGTACGTCGCAACGCCGTCTCCTGTCCTTGGGGGATGTCGCAGACAGCAGACCGCCCGCGATTGACCGGGAGTTGGTCGATGGCTGGACGGCAGGTGAATCTCCGGAATGGGCGTTCCCACTCGGGCAGACACCCAGAAAAGGAAGATTGTCTGGTGCGCCGGTTACTCCGCAACCCCGTGCGGCTGGTGCCGCTGGGGTTCCTGGTGCCGATCCTGCTCGGCACCGGGCTGCTGCTGGCACGCTGGTCGACAGTCCAGCACCAGCGTCCACCCCTGATCACGGCCCTGTTCACCGCCACCTCGGCGCTGTCCGTCACCGGCATGGCCGTCACCGACACCCCCAACTACTGGTCCGGCTGGGGCCTGTTGGTGATCACCCTGCTCACCCAGCTCGGCGGTCTCGGCATCCTCACCGTCGCGGCGCTCGTCATCCTCGTCGTCTCGCGCCAGCTCGGTCTGCGTAACCGGCTGCTGGTGCAGGCCGAGACGGCGGAGTTCGGCATCGGCGACGTGGCCCGATTGCTGCGCCGGATCGCGATCACCGTCTTCGCCTGCGAGGCGGTGATGACAGCGGTGGTCGCCGGCCGGCTCTGGTGGGCGTACGACTACACGCCCGGTCGAGCCCTCTGGTCGGGCGTGTTCCACGCCGTCCAGGCGTTCAACAACGGCGGCTTCTCGCTCTACACCGACGGTCTGCTGGCCTTCGACCGCGATCCGTGGGTGTCGCTGCCGCTGGCGTTCGGTGCCATCGTCGGCGGGCTCGGGTTTCCCGCCCTGTTCGAGGCCGTACGCGAGTGGCGCAGGCCCACGCGCTGGACGGTGGCCACCAAACTGACCATCTGGGGCAGCGCGGCGCTGGTACTGATCGGTGTCGCCGGTCTGCTCGCCGCCGAGTGGACGAACGTCAGCACCATCGGCTCGTACGACGTCGAGGGCAAGGTGCTCGCGTCGTTCACCCAGATCGCCTTGAGCCGCACCGGCGGCTTCAACGTGCTGAACATCGCGGACCTGCAGGAGGAGAGCTACCCCCTGCTGATCGTGCTGATGTTCATCGGCGGCGGCAGCGCCAGCACGGCCGGTGGCATCAAGGTGTCCACGTTCTTCCTGCTGGCGTTCACCATCTGGGCGGAGCTGCGCGGCGAACCCGACGTGACGGTCGGGCACCGCCGGGTGGCCACCGCCAGCCAGCGACAGGCCGTCACCGTGGCCCTGCTCAGCGTCGCGCTGGTCACGGCCGGGACGATGGTCCTGCTGCTGCTCACCGAGGGCGTGCGGTTCGTCGCCGCCCTGTTCGAGGTCACCTCCGCGTTCAGCACCACCGGGCTGACCATCGGCCTGGCCGCCGAGCTGCCGGCGAGCGGTCAGGTGGTGTTGACCGTGCTGATGTTCATCGGCCGGGTCGGGCCGCTCACCCTCGGGTCGGCGATCGCCCTGAACACCAGGCGCAAGCTCTACCGCTATCCCCAGGAACAACCCATTGTCGGCTGACGAAGAGGAGGGTCGAGGTGTCGGCGAGACGATCGGACGGCAGCGGCATCGTGGTGATCGGGCTGGGTCGGTTCGGCTGCCACCTGGCCGGTGCTCTCACCCGGATGGACCGTGAGGTGCTGGCCATCGACCGCGACCCGGATCAGGTGCAGCGCTTCTCGACCCAGCTCGACCGGGTGGTCCAGGCGGACGCGACCGAGGAGAACGCCCTGCGGCAGCTCGGCGTTCCCGGCTTCGGCCGGGCGGTGGTGGCCATCGGGGCGTCGGTGGAGGCGAGCGTGCTCACCGTGCTGGCGCTTGTCGAGCTGGGTCTGCCGCAGATCTGGGCCCGCGCCACCTCGCAGAAACACGCGAAGATCCTGTCGTCGGTCGGCGCGCACCACGTGATCTTCCCCGAGGCGGAGACCGGGGACCGGGTTGCGCACCTGATCGTCAGCCGGCTGCTCGACTTCATCGAGTTCGACGACGACTTCGCTATCGCCACCGTCCGGGTGCCGCAGTCGCTTGTCGGCCGTACGCTGCTCGACCTGCGCCCGGACGAGCGCTACGGGGTCCGGGTGATAGGCGCGAAGGTCCCGGGCGAACGTTTCCGGTACGCCTCGGACGACACCGAACTACCGGAGGGTGGGGTGCTGGTCGTGGAGGGCGGGATCGAGCAGGTGCAGCGGTTCGCGGGGCGGCGCTGACCATCACTTCCGGTGCGCGCCGTGCCCCGCGGGGGCCTTCACCCTTTTCCCGGACCACCCTGCCCCTTGCCCTTCCCGGGCTTCTCGGGCTTGGGTGCGGCCTTCGCCGGTGCCTTCGGTGCGGTCGGCGCCTTGGGCGCAGCCTTCGTCGTCTTCTTCGCCGGGGCCTTCGCCGGGGGCGCCTTGGTCGGCGGAGCCGTGATCGGGGCCGTTCCGGCCACCCCCGAGACGCGTACTCCGCAGGTGGCGTCGCCGAGACGGAACTCCACAGGCAGCGGGTTCGCCCCGCTGTACGTCCCGGCCAGGGTGAGCTTCTCGGCCGCGCCCGGCGCCAGGGTCGTCCGCTGTGCCGCGGGCCGGATCTGCACCGTGCCGCCCTGCTGCTGCACCGGGGCGGGCTGCGCCTTCGTCACCTTCTGCTGGCCGGGGAACGTGAAGTGCATCGTCCAGTCGCGCAGCTCGCGGGCGCTGGTGTTGGTCAGGGTCAGCTCGGCCGTGAAGTCCTTGCCGGAGTCGGTACGCAGCGCGTACGCCACCTCGCAGGGCGCGGTCTCGGGCAGGCCCATCCGTGCCTCGGTCGTGGGCCGGTCCTCCCCGCTGGCCGGGCTGCGGGAGGTGAACCCCCACATCGCCCCGGTGACCGCGATCAGCCCGACGGCTGCCACTCCGGCCTCCACCCGTCGCCGCCGGTTCACCCGTCCGGCGCGGCTGCGCCGGGTACGCGACAGCGGAAGCGCGTCCGTCTCGGCCGACCAGGGCAGGATCGTGGTGCCGGCGTTGGCCAGGGCGTCGGGGTCCAGCGGACCGCCCGCCGGCGAGACCGGCACCGCCGCCAGCATTCCGGCCGCCTCGGCGAGGGTCCGGGCCAGCTCGGCGGTGGCCGGTCGGTCGGCAGGACGCTTGGCCAGACAACGCCGCACCAGGTCGGTCACCTCCTCGGGCAGCCCGGGTACCGCCGGCATCGGGTCCGGCTCGCTGTACATGTGCGCCCGCAGCATCTGCGTGGTCGTGTTCGCCTCCCACGGCAGCCGACCGGTGAGCATCCGGTAGAGCAGCAGCCCCACGGCGTACACGTCGGTGGCCGGCGAGACCTGCCCGTTGTCCAGCCGTTCCGGCGCGAGGTACGCGGGCGTGCCCAGCAGCGCGCCGTCCGGCCCCTTCTCGCTCTCCCCGACCAGCGCGGAGATGCCGAAGTCGACCACCTTCACCCCGGTCGAGGTGAGCATGACGTTGCCCGGGGTGACGTCGCGGTGCACGACCCCGCGACCGTGCGCGGTGGCCAGCGCGGAGCTGACCTCCGCGCCGATCGTCACCGCCTCACGCCACGGCAGCCGCACCTCCCGGCCGAGTCGACCGGCGAGCGAACCACCGTCGACGAGCTCCATCACCACGTACGGCACGGTCAGGCCGACCTGGTGGGACTCGCCGTAGTCGTACACGTTGGTGATGTTGGGGTGGCAGAGCCGCGCGGCGGCCTGCGCCTCGACGCGGATCCGGTGCCGGAAGGCCCGGTCGCTGGCCAGCCGCGAGGCCAGCACCTTCACCGCGACCTGGCGGCCCAGCACCTCGTCGTAACCGCGCCAGACCACCGACATGCCGCCCGCGCCGAGCTGCTCGATGAGCCTGTACCGCTCATCGAGCAGTTGCGCGCCGTTCCGGTCCCCACCGCCCATGGTGGCCGTTGTTGCCCGCAGGCGACCGGGCTACACCTCAAGGATCGGAATCGGTCAGGAATTTCACCCGATCAGGCGGTCGCCAGCAGTTGGTCCACCGGGGCGTAGTCGTCGGTCAGCACCAGCGCCTCCCCGACGAAGTCCGTGAGGTCCACGCCGGAGAGAAGGCTGACGCTCCTGTCGACCTCGTCGAGGCGGGCGCGGACGGCGGCCAGCGGCAGCGGCGCGTCGGAGCCGACGATGACGAAGTTGCTGCCCCGCTCCTCGGCGAGCGCCTCCGGCGGGGCGATCAACGCGACGTGGGTGAACTCGGCGGCCACCGTGGCCAGCTCGGCGCGGATGAACCGCAGCGGCGGGTAGTCGATGACGTTCTGCACGTACACGCCACCGGGGCGGGTCACCCGCCGGATGTCGGCGGCCATCTCCCGGGTCGCCAGGTGCCAGGGCACCACCAGGTGACCGAACGCGTCACCGACGACCAGGTCACGGCTGTCCGCCGGCTCACCGGCGACAAGCATCCGGGCGTCACCCACCACCGCCCGCAACCCCGGCCCCGGGCGTACGCCCAGCTCCCGCTCGCCCAGCTCGACGAGCCCACCGTCGATCTCGAACACCACGTTGTCGGTGCCCGGCCGGGTGGCGGTCAGGTACGTCGGCACGGTGAATCCGCCGCCGCCCAGGTGCAGCGCGTCCAACCGTTGCCCGGCCGGCGCGACCACGTCGGCGACCGCGCCGATCCACTTGGTGTACGCGTACTCCAGGTGTTTCGGGTCGGCCAGGTCGACGTACGAGTGCTGGGCCGAGTTGAGCAGCAGCATCCGGCCGCTGGGCCGGGCCGGATCGGTGGTGATGCGGGCGCAGTGGTACGCGGTCTCGATGTCGCACGGGTTCGGCGCGACTGTGGACAGCCCCGCCCCGACCAGGCCCAGCACGGCCAGCGCCGCCCGGGTGCGGGCCGGACCAGGCAGCTCGGTGGACGCCTGGCGGCGCAGATACCAGCCGAGGCCGAGGCCGACCAGCCCGAGTGCCACCGCCAGCGCCAGCACGATGACAGTGCTGGGTAGGGCGGCGACCAGCACGAAGCCGGTGAGCAGGGTGGCCGTGATGCCGCCCAGGGTGCCGATGCCGGACAGCCGGCCGACCACCTGGCCGGTGCGGCGCAGGTCGGCGAGTTGGAGCTTCACCACAAGCGGGGTGACCGCGGCCAGCAGCGCCGCCGGCACGAACACGGCGAGCGCCACCAGCAGCAGGATGGCGCTTGCCGCCCCACCCCGCAGGACCTCCCCGGCGTAGCGCACCACGGGCAGGGTCACCGCGGTGGCGATCCCGGCCAGCACCAGCGCGGGCGCCAGCAGACCGCGCGGGTCACGCCGGTCGGCGAGCCAGCCGCCGGACCACGCCCCGTACGCGATCGCGGCCAACGCGATGCCGATGACCGAGCTGGTCACCTGGAGGGTCACCCCGACGTACGGGCCGACCAGGCGCAGCGCGACAGTCTCCAGCACCAGCACGGCGCCGCTTGCGAAGAAGACCAGGAAGGCGGCCAGGCCGCCCGGCAACGCCCGACCTGTGACCGGCGTCGACGGGTCCGAGGCGACCGTCGTGGTCGCGACGTCGGACGGTGAGGTGCTCATCGTCGCGATGGTACGCAGCGAAGCTGGCGTCCCGGGTCAGTACATCGAGAGATGAACATGGTTCGTGTGGCTGGCGGCCGGGCTGCCGCTGCCGCTGTACGACCGCCACCCGGTGCCCGGATGCCAGATCTGCCGATACCAGATCACGTAGAGCACACCCAGCCGGTCGGCGTTGCGCACGTGCCAGGCGGCCAGGCTGTCCCCGTACGCCTTGTCGCCACCTGTCGCGTTCTTGTCCTGGAAGCCGCCCGCGGCGGCCGAGAAGTCGCAGGCCCGGCCCTTGGGGTGCTCGCCTCCGCCACCGCTGCGCTTGCAGGAGACGTACCGCTTGTAGCCGGCGGCCTGGGTCTGCTTGAGCGCGTTGAGAGTGCGCGGGGTGATGCAGCCGGACGTCGTCGGATCCTTCACGGAGCAGGACTCCGAGGGCCAGGACCCGTCGGAGTTGCGCGGGGCCGGCTTCGCCGACGCGGAGCTGCCGCCGCTGAACCCGTTGCTGGTGCCCGAGCTGACCTCGGCGAGCGCCGCCTCGGCCTCCTTCTTCTTCTTCGCCATCACGGCGAGCTGCTTCTGCTGCTCACGAACCTCGGTGTCGATGGCGATCTTGGCCTGCTGGGCCTCCTGCCGGGCCTCGGTGAGATCGCGCAGCCGCTTGCTGTCCCGCTGGGCCATCAGGTCGAGGTCGGCGGCGCGTTGCAGGAACGCCTGCGGCGTGGCCGTGTTGAGCAGCATCGCCGTCGGGGTGAGCCGACCGACCCGGTACGACTGCGCGGCCACCTCGCCCACCTGGGCGCTGAGCACGACCAGCCGACCCTCGACGGTCTTCAGCTCCCCGGTCAACGCCGTCTGCCGGCGCTTGGAGTTGTCCAGCTTGGCCTTGGCCTCGATGTGGCCCTTGGCGGTCAACTCCAGCGCGTCCTGCAACTTCTTGGTGCCACCCTCACCGGGCTCCGCGTACGCGGGCACTCCACCGGCGAGCACCAGCGCGACGGCGGTGAGCAGAGGGAGCAGTACGCGGCGAACGCGCCGCTGGCTGAGCCTGGTCCTGGGCACGACAGCGTCCTTCCGTCGACCGCCGGCCCCCGGTGAACTCTGCGCGGCGGCGTCCCCGCCGGCGCCGGTCGGCGGCCTGCTGGCGGAGACCGCCGGTCACGATACCGGAACGCGCGCCAGCGACCAGCCCCGTGACGGCCCACCGGCCCCGGTGTCGACGCAGCGTGGCGCCGCCGTCGCACGCTGCGCGAAAACGCCACGCCGTCGTCGTCGCGGTGCGCGGATCAGACGCCGAGCAGAGCGTCGTGCACCTCGGTCCAGACCTGTTCGTTGACCGCCACGAGCAATCCGCGACCCTCGTCGGCGGGGTGGTAGTCGACGCCGTCGAACCGGCGGGCGACACCGCCCGCGGCGCGGACCAGCAGGGTGCCCGGCGCGTGGTCCCACGGCAGGGTGCGCCAGAAGAGGGCGAACTGCTGCTCGCCGGTGAGGATGTCCAGGTACTCCCGGCCGGCACAGTGCTGGCCGGGCAGCAACTCGCCGAGCCGCCGACCGCCGTCGCGGACCCGGTCGCGGGCCTCCGGCGGCAGGAACCGGGTCATCGCCACGCCACGCAGGTCACCCAGCGACGGCACCGCGTCGGCGGCGTCGACCGGCTGGCCGTTGAGCAGGGCTCCCTCGTCGGCCCAACCGGCGGCCAACGTCTCGGCCAACGGGTCGAGGATCCATCCGGCGGTCGGACGGCCGTCGGTCAGCAGTGCCACCATCAGGGCGAACGGCCGGCGGCCGGCGGCGAAGTTGGCGGTGCCGTCGACCGGGTCGACCAACCACACGTCGCCGCCGTCGCGCAGGTGCCGCAGCAGACCCGGGTCGTCGGCGACGCCCTCCTCGCCCACCACCACCGAGCCCGGCCGCAGCCTGCGCAGCCCGGCGGAGATCAGCTCCTCGGCCCGACGGTCGGCGACGGTGACCACCTCACCGGGCGCCTTCTCCGACACGTCGGCGTCGTCGAGCTTGCGGAACAGCGGCACCACGACCTGGCCGGCGGCCTCCCGGAGCAGGTCACCGACGTCGTCGAGCAGGGTGTCAGCCACGCGGCGGCAACTTGACCACGCTGACGAAGAACTCGTCGATCTGTCGGACCACGGCGATGAAGCGCTCGAAGTCCACCGGCTTGGTCACGTAGGCGTTGGCGTGCAGCTGATAGCTGCGCAGGATGTCCTCGTCGGCCTGGGAGGTGGTGAGCACGACCACCGGGATCCGACGCAGCTCCGGGTCGTTCTTGATCTCTTCCAGCACCTCCCGGCCGTCCCGGCGGGGCAGGTTGAGGTCGAGCAGGATCAGGTCGGGTGCCACCGCGTCGGCGTACTGGCCCTCCCGCCGCAGGTAGGCGAGCGCCTCGGCGCCGTCGGAGACGACGGTCAGGCGGTTGCGCAGCTTGTGCTCCTCGAACGCCTCCTGGGTCATCAACACGTCACCCGGATCGTCCTCCACGAGCAGGACCTCGATCGGGCTCTTGCCGTCCGCCGGCGCGGTCATCCCACCGTCTCCCTCATGTCACCCGTTCTACCGCTTTCCGACGCCCCGTCGGCCCGGTCCGGCTGGTCCGGCCCGGCGGAGTGCTCCGGCAGCGCGGACGACGCCTCGTCCGCGGGCGTCGGCTCCCCCGCGTCGGCCGGCTGCGGCTGCTCGGCCGGGTCGGCGGTGGTGGCGGCCGCCGCCTCCACGTCCTCCGGGCGGGCCGGAAGGGTGAACCTGATCGCCGTGCCCTCCGGCACGTCGGTGTCCACCCAGACCCGGCCGCCGTGATATTCCACGATCTTCTTGACGATCGCCAATCCGATGCCGGTGCCCGGGTACGCGTCCTTCGAGTGCAGACGCTGGAAAATCACGAAGATCTTGTCGGCGAACTCCGGCTCGATCCCGATGCCGTTGTCCTGGCAGGTGATCTCCCACTCCGCGCCGACCAGCCGGGCCGAGATGTGCACCTTCGGCGGCGCGTCCGGACGACGGAACTTGATCGAGTTGCTGACCAGGTTGGCCAGCAGGTTGGTGAGCAGCGGCTCCTCGCCACGGATCACCGGCAGGCCGGTCCAGGTCAGCTCCGCGTCGGCGTACTGCCGGGCGGCCTCGGTCTGACCCGCCACGTCGCCCATCACCTTGTTGAGGTCGACGTCGACGAAGCCGGTGGTGAGGCGGCCGATCCGGGAGAACGCGAGCAGGTCATTGATCAGGCGTTGCATCCGCTGCGCGCCGTCCACCGCGAAGGCGATGTACTGGTCGGCCCGCTCGTCGAGCTGCCCGGCGTAGCGGCGCTGGAGCAGCTGGCAGAAGCTGGCCACCTTGCGCAGCGGCTCCTGCAGGTCGTGGGAGGCCACGTACGCGAACTGCTCCAGGTCGCGGTTGGACCGGGTCAGCTCCTCGGCCTGCTTCTGGAGCTGGCTGTTGACCCACTCGATGCGCTCGCGAGCCTCCCGCACCTCGGCCAGGTCGGAGGCGATCTTCTGGCGCATCGCGTCCACGTCGTCGCCGAGCCGGATGAACTCCGGTGGGCCGACGGTGGCGATGCGGTGCTGGTAGTCGCCCTCGGCGACCTCGCGGACCTGGGTGGCCAGCCCGGTCAGCGGCCGGATCACCATCCGGTCCAGCGAGAGCAGCAGCACCGTGCCGGCCACGACCACCACCAGGGCCGCGATGATCAGCAGCAGGACCAGCAGGTTGCTGCTGTTGCGGACGTTCGCCGCGGACTGTTCCCGGGCTGCCAGGATCTCCTGCTGGAGGTCGTCGACTGCCGACCGCACCTCGTCGAAACGCTGCCGGGCCTGCTCGGTGACCAACGCCTGGCCGGCGCGGGTGCCGTCCTGTTCCGTCGTGGTGATCACCGGCTCGGCGACCGACACCCGCCACTGCTCGGCGCGTTCCTCGACGATCCGCAGTTCCTGCCCGATCTGCGGGTAGTCGTGGAGCAGCGCCCGCATCGCGGAGACGGTGGCCTTCTCCTGGTCGAGCCCCGCCTCGTACGGGCCCAGATCGGCCGGGTCACCGCTCACCGCGTACCCGCGAACCGCCGTCTCCTGGTCGAGCACCGCGTTGAGCAGTTCCTGCGACTGCACCCGCAGCGGGCCGGTCTCGTTGAGGATGGCGTCGATCTGGGTGCGGTTGCGCGCGGCCATCGCGGCCTCCGCGGCGGCAAGGCCGATCAGCAGCACGCCCACGACCGTGAGCAGCGTGATGACCCGGCGGCGCAGACTCCAGCCGCCGACCACCGGCTTCACCGGCCACCGCCCCGGCTGACCAGCAGCATGGCCACGTCGTCCGCGAGCGGGCCGCCGTTGATCTGCTCGGCCCGACCGACCAGCCAGGCCGGCAGATCGGGCAGCGACACCTCCCGGTTGGCCGGCTCGTCGAGCAGCCCGCTCAGGCCCGGCACGTCGAGCCGTTCGTTGCCGGCGCCCACCCGCCCCTCGATCAGGCCGTCGGTGTACATCAGCAGGGACCAGTCATCGGTGTCGAACTCCAGGTCGTAGGCGATCGGCCGGCGAGGTCGTACGCCCAGCAGCAGGCCGCCGGGCGCGGGCACCGGGACGACCCGGCCGCCGGAGAGCAGCAGCGGTGGCGGATGCCCGGCGAGTCGGACGGTGGCCCGGTTGGCGTCCAGGTCGAGTCGGGTGGTGGCCACCGTCGCGAAGATCTCCTGGAGTCGGCGCTCACTCATCAGCACCTGCTCCAGCGCGGGCAGCACCTCGTCGTCCGGCACCCCGGCGAGCACAAGCGCCCGCCAGGCCACCCGCAGTTCCACACCGAGCGCGGCCTCGTCCACCCCGTGCCCGCAGACGTCCCCGACGATCAGGTCGAGACGGTCCGGACGGGTCTGCACGACGTCGAAGAAGTCCCCGCCGATCAGGGCGGCGTGCCGACCCGGTCGGTAGAAGGTGTGCACGGCCACCTGGTCGGTGGTCATCAGCGGTTGCGGCAGCAGGCCGCGTTCGAGGCGGGCCGACTCGGCCTGGCGCAACTCGACCTCACGCAGCCGGCGGGCGTTCTCGTCGGCGCGCTTGCGCTCGACCGCGTAGCGCAGCGCCCGCGTCAGCAGCACGCCGTCGACCTGGCCCTTGACCAGGTAGTCCTGTGCGCCCTCGGCGACGGCCACGACACCCAGGTGCTCGTCCGAGCGCCCGGTCAGCACGCACACCGCCGCCCCGCTCGACATCTCCAGCACCAGGCGCAGCCCGTCCAGCCCCTGCGCGTCGGGCAGACCCAGGTCGAGCAGGACGCAGTCGACGCCGGTGATCCGCTGCCGCGCCTCCCGGAGGCTGGTGGCGACCACCAGGTCGATCATCGAGTTCGTCTCGGCGAGCAGCTCGCCGACGAGGAAGGCGTCGCCCTCGTCGTCCTCCACCAGCAGCACCCGCAACCGCTCGCCGGGCGGCAGGTTGCCGTGCCGCGCCAGGCCACCGTGCGGGTACGGCACGACGGGGGAACCGGCCAGGCCGCTTCCCCGGTACGGCCGGGTCACCGCCGCGAGACGCGGGAGTTCGCTGGTGATGTCGGGCTCCTTTCGAGTGCCCTGCTGATCCTGTATTAGACAACGGTCGCACACAACACGATGGGCGCGGCACGGGCGGGCATGGGCCGGGTCACTGCTCGCCAGGGGACAAACCGGGCGGCCGAGCCCTCCGCCGACGGGCGGGAGATCGGTGGACGCCCGGCCATCCCATCCCGTTTCGCCGGAGGGCAGGATGGTGCCACCCCAGGCCCCACCACCCCCGAGGAGTTCGGATGGGCGCACCCCCCACCCCCGTCACGGCGGGCGTACCGCTCCGGCCGGGTCCGGGCGTACCCCCGGCCGACCGTGCGCTGACCCGACCGCGCCGGCGGCTCCTGGCCGCCGCCGCGGCGCTTGTCGCGCTGGCGGCCGTCGGCGCCGGCAGCCTGCTCGACCTGCGCACCCCGACGCCGCGACCGGCGGACGCGCCGCCGGGTGATTTCAGCGCCACCCGGGCGTACGAGGACGTGCAGGTGATCGCGGCCCGATCGCACGTCGCCGGTAGCCCCGCCAACGACCAGGTCCGCGCGCACCTGGAGCAGAAACTGCGCGGCCTGGGCCTGGAGACGGAGGTGCAGGACACCGTCGCACCCGAGGCCGGCCAGCTCAGTGGAGCGGCCGGCGGGGCGACACTGGCCCGGGTACGCAACGTGGTGGCCCGACTGCCCGGCACCGACCCGACGGGGCGCGTGTTCCTGGTCGCGCACTACGACTCGGTGCAGACCGGGCCGGGCGGCAACGACGACGCGGCCGGCACGTCGGCCATCCTGGAGGTGGCCCGCGCGTTGACCACCGGCCCGCGGCCCCGCAACGACATCGTCTTCGTGCTTACCGACGCCGAGGAGGCGTGCCTCTGCGGCGCCGCGGCGTTCGCCGCGAGCCATCCGCTGGCCGCCGACGGCGGTGTGGTGCTCAACCTGGAGGCGCGCGGTGCCACCGGTCCGGTGATCATGTTCGAGACGTCGAAGAACAACGCGAAGCTCGTGGACGTCTTCGGCCGGGCCGCCCCGCACCCCGTCGGCACCTCGTTCGCGGTGGAGATCTACCGGGCACTGCCCAACGACACCGACTTCACCGCCTTTCTCGACCAGAAGTTCGTCGGGCTGAACTCGGCGTACATCGACGGCGGCGCGATCTACCACACGCCGTTGGACACCCCTGCGGCGATGGATCGGGGCAGCCTCCAGCAGCACGGGGACAACGCGCTGGGCATGGCTCGGGAGTTCGGCCGCACCGACCTCACCGACCTCCGCTCCGGATACGACGCGACCTACTTCCCCGTCCCGGGTGGGCTGGTCCGCTACCCGGGATGGCTCGTGCTGCCGCTGGCCCTGCTCGCGGTGCTGGCCGTCGTGGCACTGGGCTGGCTGACCCGCCGCAGCGGCCGGGCCAGCACCGGACGGCTGGCCGCCGGATTCGGCCTCGCTCTCGTGCCGATAGTCGTCGCGCCGGTCGCCGCGCAACTGCTCTGGCTGGCGATCACCGCGATCCGTCCCGGGTACGCGGAACTGCTCGACCCGTACCGGCCGATCTGGTACCGGTTGGCCGTGCTGGCGCTCGCCACCGCCATCCTGTTCACCTGGTACGCGCTGCTCCGCCGCCGGATCGGCCCGGCGGCGCTCGCCGTCGGCGGGTTGGCCTGGCTGGCCCTGCTCGGGGTGCTGCTCGCCGTGGCGGTGCCCGGCGGGGCGTACCTCACCACAGTGCCGGCCCTGGCCGGCGCCCTCGGCGGGCTGGTCGCGCTGCGGACCCGGCGGACCGGGCCGTGGCCGGTCGTGGCGGTGACGGCCGCCGCCGCGGTCGGCGTGGTGATCCTGCTGCCGACGGTGGTGCTGCTCTTCCCCGCCCTGGGCATGGCGATGGGTGGGGTGGCCGCGCTTGTCGCGGTGCTGCTCGGCCTGGCCGCCCTGCCGGTGGTCGACCTGCTGCACCCGCAGGCCGGCGGCCAGCGGGGCATACTGGCGCTGCGGGCCCGCCGGCTGGGCGTGCTGCCGGCGGCAGCCGCCGCCGTGGCGACGGTGGTGCTCGCCGGGGTCGGGCTGCGCGTCGACCGGTTCGACGCCGCCCACCCCGCGCCCACCCACCTGATGTACGCCCTGGACGCCGGCACCGGGCAGGCCCGCTGGCTGAGCCACGAGACCGACCCGCAGCCGTGGACGGGCGGCTACGTCGGCGGGGTGGCCGACGTCGGCGACGACTTCCCCGGGCTCGGCGACGGTGAGCTGCGGTCCGGGCCGGCGCGGGCAGCGAACCTGCCGGCGCCGAAGCTCGACGTGCTGGCCGACACCAGCGCCGGCGGTGAGCGCACACTGCGGCTTCGGCTCACCCCGCAGCGGGCGGTCCGACTCGCCACCCTGCACGTCGACACGGCGACCGCCACCGTGCTGCGCGCCGAGGTGTCCGGCCGCCAGGTGCCGGTGGAGCCCCGCGCGGGCAGGTGGGGGTTCGGACTGGTCTTCCACGCCCCGCCGCCGGAGGGTGTCGAGATCAAGTTGACGCTGCGGCCGATCGCCACGCCTGTGGCGCTGCGGGCCATGGACGCCAGTGACGGGTTGGACGCGCTGCCCGGCTTCCGGCCCCGACCGCCGGCCGTCGGCGTGGTCGGATCGCACAGCTCCGAGATGCTGGCGGTCGCCCGCACCTATCCCCTCTGACAAGACGAACCGGTGGGTCCGGCGGCGCACACCAGCCGCCGGACCCACCTGTCAGTGCGGCGCCGCCGGGCCCAGGTCGCTCGGGTCGGTGTTGCCACCGCAGACGATCAGCGCCACCCGCTCGCCCGCCTGCGGCACGTACGCGCCGCCGACCAGGGCGGCCAGCGCCGCGGCGCCGCCGAACTCGGCGGCGACCCGCAGCTCCGACCAGAGCAGCCTCCGCGCCCGCGCCAGATCCTCGTCGCGCACCAGCACGGAGACCACGCCGGTACGACGGGCAGTCTCGAAGGCGATGTCGCCGATGCGGCGGGCACCCAGCGAGTCCGTGGCGATGCCGCCCACCTCGATGTCGACGGGCCGACCCGCCTTGAGGGCGGCGTGCAGGGTGGGGATCTGCTCCGGCTCGACGCCGACGACGCGCACCGACCCGTCGAACCAGGTCGCGATGCCCGAGACCAACCCACCACCGCCGACCGCCACCAGCACTGTGTCGATCCCGTCGAGCTGGCGCTCCAACTCCCGACCCACGGTGCCCTGACCGGCCACCACCTCCGGCTGGTCGTACGCGTGCACCACAAGCGCCCCGGTCTCGTCTGCCCGCTGGGTGCTGGCGGCCAACGCCTCGGCGTAGTGCTGGCCCACCTGCCGCACCTGCGCGCCCAGCCCGGCCAGGCGCTGCACCTTCACCGGCGAGGCGGTGACCGGCACGAAGACCTCCGCAGGCACGCCCAGCGACCGGGCCGCGTACGCGACCGCCAGGCCGTGGTTGCCCCCCGACGCGGCGATCACCCCCGCCGACGGCAGCGCGCCCTGGAGCATCCGGTTGAACGCGCCGCGCGTCTTGAACGAACCGGTGTGCTGGTGCAGCTCCAACTTCAGGCTGAGCAGGCCGGGCACCCCGAGGTCGGCGCCGTCGACGGTGATGACAGGCGTCTGACGGACCCGCCCCTCGACCAGCGCCGCAGCGGCCTCGACGTCGTTTCTGTCCACCATGGGAAACGCCCTTCACTACGACCAGAGAGCCAGTCGACAGTCGTCGGTGAGCCCGACGAAGCATCCTATGGAGATGCGCCGGCCATCCGTCGCCGGAGGCACCGTCTGATAGTGGCACGGGTCAAACCGGGGCCGCGAAACGTGACACGGGCGGGCAGAATGCCATCCATGCGCCGGCTCGCCACCGTTCTCTGCCTGCTCACTGCCGTGCTGCCGGGAGTGGCTGCCTGCGCGGATCCCCGGACGAGGCCCGCAGACGAGGCCCCCGTATGGGGCACCTACGAGGCCGAGGTGAGCGGCGTGACCCCCGGTCCGGGCGACCGGGCGGTCACTGTGCACGTCAAGGCGCTCGCCGGTCGCGACGGCTGCTCCCGCAACGTCCAGGTCGGCTATCACCAGGAGGAGAATGGCGTCATCTTCGCCAACATCGTGCAGGAATCGGCCGAGTCCGCCACGTTCGGCGCCTGCCCGACCTTCGCGCCCGTCGAGGTGACCCTCACGTCGGCGGAGCCGATCGGCAACCGCCCGCTGTCGCTCAACCAGAAGACGTGGGCACTGAAGAGCGGCGCCTACACCGGGTGCGACGAGAACCTGGGCTGCAACCCACCGAAGGACCGCTGCGACCCGACCTGGACGCGCGCGGCCGTACGGGGGATGGACGTCTCCCGCCACTCGCAGGGTCACGTCGAAGCCTGCGACGGGGAGTGGCTGGTCATGACTGTGGCCGACGACCCGACACCGTGCGGCGTCGAGCCACGCCCCGGGTGCGAGGTGAACACCGCTGTGCGGCGCTACTTCCTGCGTAGCGAGCCGGCCGGATGGTCGACTGTCGCCCGGACCACGTCGGGTGGGTGCGACGTGATTCGCAAGGCGGCGCCTGCCTTCCCCCGGAAACTCTGCACCTCCCTGAAACCGACGGCCCGATTCGTCACCGTGGCACCAACGCTGCCGTCCGGCCGGCCCGGCGGATGACGCGAGTAGCCCCCTACCTGGACGCTGCCCATCAGCGCGTCCAGGCCACGAACCGCTCGTACAACTCAGCCGGCGCCACCTCGGGTAGCTCGGCGACGACGACGAAGAGCAGCCCACCGACGTACATGGAAAGGCCGATGCGGTCCCGCCCGTACGCCTCGGCCAGGCGCACCCGCGCGGGATGGCACGGCCAGGGCGTGTCCGGCGCACACATCTGACAGTGCCACTGCGGCCGGCGTGGCAGGTGCTCTCCGTTCATCCGGCGATCCAGCGCTGACACCGACCGTTCAGCCTGATTGGCGCGTGCAGTCTCCCGTCCTCCACCCATCACCGAACCGCCATCGCGTCTCCCGCCGGTCACTGCGCGTGCTCGTCCGATACACCGTGCGGCGGTACGCTCACATCGGTCGACGGGTTGCGCGTTGCCAACCCGCACCGGCAACCCGGCAACTCCGGCGGGAGGCGCGAGACACGCCGACATTCGGCACCCGAATGCGGGCAGCTCGGGAAGCGCGCGGGCTCAGCCTTGCCGCTCTCGCCGAGTTGCTGCCCGCCGACAAGGGGCACCTCTCCCGGCTTGAGAACGGCCGTCGCCGACCCGGCGAGGACCTGGCCCGCCGGATCGACGACGTCCTCGCCGCTCGCGGGGAGCTGATCGCCTGCGCCGCCTTGGATGTCGCCGCCGCCACCGACATCCGGCCGTCGGAGACCGTCGAACTGCTGCATCGCATGCACGCCAGCGACACCGCCCCCGCCACCATCGAGACGTTGCAGGCGACCGTGACCGAGCTGTGCTGCCAGTACGGGTGGCGCGACGCTAGGGAACTCCGCGTCGAGGGGCAGGGTTGGCTGCGTGAGGTCGCCCGGCTGCTTCAGCGACCCACCGGGCTACGGCAGCACCGCGAACTGCTGGTGTGCGCGGGCTGGCTGGCACTGCTGATCGGCTGTGTCGAGTACGACCTCGGCATGCGCGCCAGCGCCGAGGCCACCCGCACTGCCGCCCGCCAGCTCGGTGACGAAGCCGGTCACGCTGCCATCACCGGCTGGGCGTGGGAGATGACGGCCTGGTTCGCACTCACCCAGTCCCGGCACCAGGCGGCGCTGACGGCCGCCCGAGCTGGACAGGAAGCCGCCGGTCGGCAGCGGGTGGGGGTGCAACTGATCGCCCAGGAAGCAAAGGCACTGGCACGCCTCGGCGACCTCCAGGGCGCGCGGACGGCGCTCGATCGAGGTCGGCGGCTACTCGACGACCTCGGTGCGCCGGATCGGCCCGACAACCACTTCGACGTCGATCCCGGCAAATGGCTGTTCTACGCGATGGACGCCTACCGCCTCGCCGAACACGACACGCTCGCCGAGCACTACGCCAACGAGGTTCTGCGTCTCGGCACCGGATCGGACGGCATCGAGCGGTCACCCATGCGGATGGCCGAAGCCAGACTCACTCTCGCCGCCACAGCGCTGCGTGCCGGCGAGCTGGATCGGGCCGTCGAGCAGGGAGTGAAGGCGTTCTCCGCTACTCGCCGGTCCCTGCCATCGCTGCTGCTCGTCGCCGGCGAAGTCGACGTCGAACTTCACCGTCGCTACCCCCACGAGCAGGCCACCGCCGACTTCCGGGACGCGCTGAACGCGATGCGATAGCCACACGCGGAAGCAGCGACACCGTGGCCGCTAATCCACGCTCTTGCCGAGGGAGAGACCCGCGTCGGTGTAGCCGTGCCGGCTGTAGAAGCGCACGGCATCGGTGTTGCGGTGGTAGATGCCCGCCGACAGATACCTGATCCCCCGCCCGCCTGCCCAACGTTCGGCCGCTGCCAGCAACGCTGATCCCACGCCAAGCCCTCTGGCTTCCGGCAGCACAACCGTGTGCACCTGGGCCGAAGGCTCAGGACGCAGGATCTGATGCTCGGGCGGATCGGGATGCGGCAGCACCTCGACCATCCCGACAACCTTGCCGTCATGGGCCTCGGCGACGAGGAGGCCGTCCTGTCCGGCCTGGTCGGTAAGCATCGCCACGAAGTGGCGCATTACCGCGTCACGCTGCGGGACGCGGTAGACGGAGGCGTCGAGGGCAAGGTGTGCCTGGGCGTTGGCCAGGCGCAACTCCACCAGCGAAGCGACGTCCGACAAGCGCGCTGGCCGAATCTCCGGAGATGCCTCCCGCATCCTCCCGATCCTAGGACCGAGGCGTAAAGCGATACGGGGCCGTCGAGCCGGTCGCACTACCCTCATCGTCATGCCGCACCTGGACGCCGCCGATCCCCTGCCGCGCCGTCCCCGTCGCGTACTGGTCGCCGGGACCTCGGGCTCCGGAAAGACGACCCTCGCCGCCCGCATCGCCGCGTTGTTGCAGGCGCCGCACGTAGAGATCGACGGCCTCTTCCACGGCCCCTCGTGGACCAGGCGTCCCTCCTTCGAAGACGACGTACGCCTCTTCAGCGCGGGCCCCTCCTGGGTGACCGAATGGCAGTACAAGGCGGTCCGCACCCACCTCGCGGACCTCGCCGACCTGATGGTGTGGCTCGATCTGCCAAAGATCACCGTCATGCGCCAGGTCGTCCGGCGGACCGTCGTGCGCCGCCTTCGACGGCAGCGGCTGTGGAACGGCAACGTCGAACCGCCCCTCTGGACCCTGCTCACCGACCCCGAGCACATCGTCCGCTGGGCGTGGAACACGCATCCCCAGACCGCCGCGCGCATCGAGGCCCTGGCGGCCCGGCGTCCGGACCTTCCCGTGGTCCACCTCCGCAGTCACGTCGCCGCCGATCACTGGCTGCACGGCCCACTGAAGCAGGCTCAAGGCAATGAGAAGTAAGCGCGCTACCGGCTGATCGGTGGGGCTACGACCAGT
Organism: Micromonospora sp. NPDC049275; assembly: GCF_043197115.1. Taxonomy (NCBI): domain Bacteria; kingdom Bacillati; phylum Actinomycetota; class Actinomycetes; order Micromonosporales; family Micromonosporaceae; genus Micromonospora; species Micromonospora sp. NPDC049275. The sequence goes on along the minus strand of NZ_JBICSN010000021.1, from coordinate 1,160 downwards.
TCGGTTTCCGGGTCGTGGTCAATCGCCGAAGGGCCGGCGACGATCAGGGTGGCTCGGGACCACGGTCGTTCGCGCAGAATGAAGGGCAGTTCCTCCCGCAGCCAGTTCGTCACGTGCTCCTGCTGTTCGGGGGAGTCGCCGTCGCGAGCGACCAGCAAGCGCTCCTGCTCATCAAGATCGCCCTGCAGGTACACCGAGGCGTCCAACCACGGGCCAAGTTCGTCCCGGATGATGCCGGTCCCCTCGATCCAGATGAAGTCGGTGCCGGCAGGAATGGTGATCGACCCAGCCCGATCGTGGCTGATCCAGGCATCGGGACGGAAGTTCACCGATTCCCCTCGGTGCAGGGGTTGCAGGATGTTCTCGGCGAGTACGGCGCCCCAGTCGAAGTAGGCATGGTTCCAGGCGACGTCGTCGGTGTGCACGATGGCGGAATTGGCCTCGACCTTGCGCAGCCTCTCCGCCAGGGTCGTCTTACCCGCACCACCCCGGCCGTCGATCGCGATCACCCGCGGGCGTCCGGTGACGTCCGGTGCTGCGTCGCGGAGCTGCCGGACGGCGTCGAACACGGTCACCACCCGCCAGCCAACGGCTTCGGTTTCACCGGGATGTAGGCGCATCGACGGTTCGTACCCCCAACACCTGTCGGTGATGCCGCGCCGCGGCCTGTCCCACCCCCGTGCTCTACTCCCGTCATGCATGTCGTGGTCGCAGGCGCACTCGTCGACAACGACGCGGTCCTGCTGGCACATCGCAGGCTCATGCCATTCCGGTACGGCACTTCGTCCTTCACGCCGACGAAGACACCCTCCGCGGGCGTATCGAGGGGGAACACCCCGTCCCCTCCCCGTTCCGCCTCCAGTACCTCAAGCCCTATGCCGAGGCGGCCCGGACGTGGCTTCATGCCGAGGCCGAGGTCGTCGACACCACGCACCTGACTCCCGCCCAGGCCGCGATGCGGATCGTCCGAGCCACCAGGGGAGACTCAGGCGTCCAACCTCGGGAATCCGATTGAGTCAAGGGCAGGTCGGAGGCTGTGTCGCTGCTACTTCCAACGGTATTGGTCTAGGCCGTGTTTCGTAGGGCACGAAGCCATTGGTTGATGGCGGCGATGGTGAGGGTGGCTTCGTAGCGCACGGCGAGTTTGTCGTATCTGGTGG
>NZ_JBICSN010000020.1:0-93613 GCF_043197115.1 Micromonospora sp. NPDC049275 | reverse complement strand
CTTCCCCCACCCCGGCCGGGTCGGCGCCGCCGCGGGCGGCGCCGGCGCGGGGGCCGGCGGGGATCGGGGGCCCACCATGCGCTGACCCCGGCCCGGGGCCCGGCCCCCGCGGGGGCCGGCGCCCCGCGGCGTGGTCGGTGGCTCAGACCGTGAGGGCGACCTTCAGCCAGCCCGGGTCGCGGTCCTGGAACTGGCGGTACGCCTCCAGCACGTCACCGATGGGTTCGTGCTTCGTCAACAGCCGCGCCGGGTCGACGGTGCCGTTGGTGACCAGTTGCAGCAGCTCCGGGATGTAGCGGCGGTGGTGGCAGTTGCCGCTGCGGATCGTCAGGTTCTTCATCATCGCCTCGCCGAACGGCCAGGTCGTGACGGTCTGCGGGTAGACGCCGATCACGCCGAGCGTGCCCGCCTTCGCCACGGCCTGCACGGCCCACCGGGCGGCGAGGCTCGGCGCGTCACCCGGTGCCCACGCCGGGTCGGTCTCCGGAGCGACCTGCTGGACCTCGCTGTCGAGCTGCTGGGCCTGCTCGTCGGTCTGCTCGGTGGCGGGGCCCTCGGCGGGACGTTCGGCGTCCACGCCCACGGCGTCGATGACCTTGTCGACGCCGACGCCGCCGGTCATCTCGACAATGGTCTGTACCGGGTCCTCGGCGTTGAAGTTCACCACCTCGGCGTGCTGGGCGCGGGCCATGGCGAGCCGGTCCTCCAGCCCGTCCACGGCGATGACCCGTCCGGCGCCCTGCAGGTACGCCGACAGGACGGCGAGCTGGCCGACCGGTCCCGCGCCGAACACGGCCACGGTCTCGCCGGGGCGGACGTCGGCGAGGCGGGCGCCGAACCAGGCGGTGGGCCAGATGTCCGACAGCATGATCGCCTGCTCGTCGCCGACCTCGTCGGGGATCGGCACCAGGCCGACGTTGGCGTAGGGCACCCGGGCGTACTCGGCCTGCAGGCCGTCGAAACCGCCGGCGGCCTCGGGTCCGCCGAAGAACGCGGTGCCGGCGCGCTTGCCACCGGGGTTGGCGTTGTCGCACTGGGCGAAGTAGCCGGCGCGGCAGTACGAGCAGTAGCCGCAGGCGATCGTCGACGGCACGATGACCCGGTCGCCGGGGGAGAGGTTGCGGACCCCGGACCCCACCTCGACGACCTCGCCGACGGCCTCGTGGCCGAGGACGACGCCCGGTCGCAGGCCGGGCATCGTGCCCCGGACCATGTGCAGGTCGGTGCCACAGATCGCGCTGGTAGTGATCTTCACGATCGCGTCGGTCGGATCCTGGATCTTCGGATCGGGCACGTCGGAGAACCGGATGTCCCCGACGCCGTGCCACGTGACGGCCCTCATCGGATGTCCCTTCGTCGGCTTGCTGCACCGATCACGTACCCACAGGTGCTCGCCGAAACCACCCACGCCCGACTGGCGGTGCTGACCGGGCCGGTCCCACTCCACGATGGACGTCACTCTCCGGACCGCGCCGTCGGACGCTCGGCCGACGCCGCCCGCTTCCGCCCTGCCAGCCGACCCACCTGCGCGTTCCGGGCGGCGTCGGGCGGCGTCGTATAGTGATCAGGCAGCCGACGCCCGGTGCGTCGGCGAGTCAGCGTCCAGCAGCGGCGCGACCGGACTCGACCGCCGAGTTCGGTGTGGCGCCCCGTGTCCACGGTGCGCCATCACCACGCGCGCTGCCGACGCCACCTCGCAACCGGTATGCGCCCCGGGCTCCGAGGGATCTTGACGTCATGGCACAGCGACCGGTTGATCCCGCCGAGGCGTTCTTCGAGCTTGGCCGGATCAAGCTCGGCGAGACCGACCTGTCCGGAGTGCTGACCCGGGTGTCCGAACTCGCGCAACGGACGATTCCCGGCGCCGAGGAGGTGTCGGTGACCCTGATGCGGCAGGAGGGGGCGCACACCGCCGCGTTCAGCGGCGAGATGGCGCTGCGACTGGACGAGCTGCAGTACGAGTACGACCAGGGCCCGTGTCTGGACGCGGCGAGGAAGTCCGTCGTCGTGTCCGTCCCGAACATGTCCGTCGAGGAACGCTGGCCGCGCTGGGCGCCGCGAGCCGTTCTGGCCGGGGTCGGCAGCTCCCTGTCGATAGGCCTGCCGATCCGGGAGTCGGTGCTCGGCGCGCTGAACATCTACGGTGACACGCCCGCCGCCTTCGACGACGACGCGCTCACCCTGGCCCAGACCTTCGCCGGGTACGCCTCCATCGCCCTGGCCAACGCGCACCTGTACGACAGCACCGTCACCCTTGCCGCGCAGATGCAGTCGGCGATGCAGAGCCGGGCCGTCATCGAACAGGCGAAGGGCATCATCATGGGCGAGCGGCGATGCACCGCCGACGAGGCCTTCGCCATCCTCGCCAAGGTCTCCCAGGACTCCAACCGGAAGCTGCGCGACGTGGCGAGCACTCTGGTGGAACGGGCTGCCCGTCCCGCGAGCCCGAGACGCGACCGCGGCGTTTCCGGCCCCGTGCCGTGAACGTGTCGCCCGCCGTCGAGTCGACTGGCGGCCAGCGGAAATCCTTATTACGGTGTCATTGGGTCAAGTCACGCGCCCGTCCTGTTCAGGATCTCCAACGGGAGGCGTGTGCCCATGACCGACCGCGTAGAGATGACTGTCCCGCCTCCGCACGCGACACCCACCCGATCCGCCCGTCGCCATCCGGGCGGGTTCTGGGCCCCGGCCGTTCCGGAGCAGCCCTTCTCCGTGCGTCGCTACACCGAGCCCACCGACTCGTCCGCCGCCTTCTCCGCCGACCGGTTGATCGTCGCACCGGCGGGCTACGTCGACATGGACACCGCCCCGCTGCTTGCGGCGGCGCTCCACAACGCCCTGGACAGCCACCCCGACGTCTGTTGTGACCTCGCGGCTGTCGACTTCTTCAGCGCCGCGGGAGTGCACGTCCTCCTCCTGGCCGGCGACCGGGCCAAGCGGGGCGGCTCCCGCTTCTCGATCCGAGGTGCCGCCGGCATCACCAGACGTGTACTGCGGATCACCCAGGTGGAGCACCTGTTCGCCACTCTCGACGGACCCGCGGAGGCGCCGGACGGCCGGCTGCGCTGCGGGCCGGGGGTTCCGACATCTTTCGAAGGATCGAGTGAATCGTGATCATGGATGTTGCGCCGACGCGGGGCGACCAGGTCAGGCAGGCCGCCGACGATGACGCCGCCGCCCTGCTGGCCGAGTACGTTCGTACCGAGGTCGACACGTCACGGCGTCAGGAACTCCGCAGAGAGGTGATCCGGGCCTTCCTGCCGCTGGCCCGCAACCTCGCCCTGCGCTACCACGGCAGGGGTGAGCCGCTCGACGATCTGGTCCAGACGGCGACCATCGGGCTCATCAACGCGGTGGACCGTTTCGACACCGCTTTCGGGATCGACTTCGTCGGCTACGCGGTCCCCACCATCACCGGCGAGATCAAACGGCACTTCCGTGATCGCACCTGGGCACTTCGGGTCCCGCGCAAGGTGCAGGAACGCAGGAACGCGCTGACCCGAGCCACGCAGTTTCTCACCCATCGGCTCGAACGGTCGCCGACGGTGGCCGACCTCGCCGTCGAGCTGGACATCAGCGAGGAGGAGGTGCTGGAGGCCCTGGAAGGCGCACGTGCCTACCACGCGGTCTCACTGTCCACCCCGACCGCCGCCAACCAGGACACCGAACTGGGCGACACCCTCGGCCAGCTCGACGACGAGTACGAGCGGGTGGAACTGCACCTCGCGCTCGGGCCGGCGCTCGCCGCCCTCACCGAGCGCGAACAAAGGGTGATCAGCCTCCGCTTCTACGGCAACCTCACCCAGACGCAGATCGCCGCGCGTACCGGCATCTCCCAGATGCACGTCAGTCGCACCCTGTCCAAGGCGCTCGCGAAGCTGCGTCCCCACCTGACGGCGTAGGCGGTCGCCGGCCTTCCGCGCCACTCCGCCCGCTCCGGTCCTGCGTGGCGTCCGGGCCGACGCCACGCAGGACGGCTTGGTGTCAGCCGGCCGTGCAGGAGCGGATCTGCGGTCGGGCGCCGCTGTTGCCGTTGAACATCGTGGTGAAGCCGAACGTGTTGCCGCCGCCGTTGGGGCGCACGGTCATCACGTAGCCGCTGCTGTCCCAGCTGGCGCTGCCGTTCCAGATGGTGGAGACCTTCTGCGGCGCGGTGAGGGCGACGACCACGGTCCAGGTGCTGGTCCCGCTGACGGTGACCGAGGTGTTGTACCTGTCACCCCAGACGTTCGGCGTCGTCGCCGTGGCGGTGCAGCTGCCGCCGGACGGCGGCGGGGTCGTCCCGGTGGGCGGTGGAGTCGTACCGGTGGGCGGCGGGGTCGCGCCGTCGGGTGCGACCGCGCGACCGGTGGACGGCGAGATCATGCCGGGGCAGAGGTTGCGGCTGGTCAGGTTGGCCACGATCTGGCCGATCGCGTCCCGGGTGTTCTGGATCCCGTCGTGCATGAGGATCACCTGGCCGGCCTGGAGGCGGCTGGCGTTCGACACGATCTGGCTGACGCTCGCGCCGTTCCAGTCCTGCGAGTCGACATCCCAGATCACCTGCCGCATCCCGAGCGACGAGGCGACCGACTGGAGGGTGGAGTTCGTCTCCCCGTACGGCGGCCGGAACAGCTGCGGTCGGCTGCCGGTCGCCGACTGGATCGCCGAACTCGTCTGGGACAGGTCGGACTGCATCTGCGACTGACTCATCGACGTCATGTGGGCGTGGCTCCAGCTGTGGTTGCCGACCCACATGCCGGCGGCCACCTGTGCCTGCGCCGCCGACCTGTTGTTCTGCGCGTTCTGCCCGATGTTGAACATCGTGGCCCGTACGCCGTTGGCGCGCAGCACGTTCAGCAGCGCGCTGGTGCTGCCGGTCGGACCGTCGTCGAAGGTGAGGCCGACGTAGCCGTTGCAGGTGGCGGCGCTCGACGGAGTCGCCGTGGCCACGACGACGACGCCGCACGTGGCGACGGCGGTGGCGAGGATGGACAGCACCGCTCGGAGTCGCCTCGACCGTACGAGCGTGCCAGCGGAGACAGTGCTCATCTGTGCTCCTTCTACCGGCCCGGACGTGCCGCCCCGGTGTGCGGGGTAGCCGGTCCAAGCCGGACGGGTGGGTGGTGGTGGGGAGATCAACCGAACCCGCCGGAAGCGGAGATCGTATCGATCAGAATGGATCGGAGTATTGCAGCGGGAATTTCGAAGCGTCAACAATTTCCGGAACCTACGGCAATGGCCATCGGTGGTCCGCCGTACGTCCGACCCGGCGTGGAGCAGCCACGATGCTGCCCCAGTCGTCCGGCACGGAGGTCAGCCGCCCTCTGATCCCGGTGAGCCATGCGACCATGATCCGGAAATCCACCGAAAGTATCGGTCCAAAGCCGATCGATCGGCTCCAGACGGCATCGTGGGAGAACCCGTTGCCGCACAAAAGATCACGGTCGTGACCAGCGTAGACAGGCCGCATGCCGGCTCAGGGTCCGACGAGCCGATCCGCAGCTTTTCCGGTAAACGTTGACAGTGTCCCGAGGCCCTCCCAATACTGTCGCCATCGACAGACCGGGACGGATGTCGATTCGGGTCGCTCGCGGCGACCTGGCCTGCCGGGCGGCGACGGCGGGCGGCCGGACCCCTGGCCGACGGTGTTCCGCAGGGCGAGCCGACCGCCGGCCGGACCGCCCCGCACGGCGGTCCGGCCGGCGGGGGGATCACCGTGGTCACGGCGTGCGGTGGCGGGGCGTCCTGTTTCGACCTCGGACGGTGACCCCGATGATGGGTTTTGTCCTTGATGGAGTGAGATCGTTGACAGGTGCCGCGACGCAATCTTTGATGGTCGATGTTGCTTCCTCGTCGGTCCGGTCGGACGCTGCGTCGTCCGGCGCGGGGGTCGGGCCGTCCGATGCCCCGACCCTGGAGGACTGATGCGAAATCTCGCCCGAGTCAGACCACGACGCCTGCTGTCGGCGCTTGCCGTGGCGGTGCTGCTGGCCGTGACGGTCGGCGTGCCGGCGTCGGCGGCGGGCCCGTCGACAGTCGTCGGTGTGGCGTCCGGCCGGTGCCTGGACGTGGTGGGCAACTCGCGCACGCCCGGCGCCGGCATCAACATCTACGACTGCGTCGGTCAGGCCAACCAGGCGTGGACGTTCACCTCGGCCGGCGAGTTGCGGGTGTACGACGCGACGATGTGCCTGGACGTGGTCGGTCAGGACACCAGCGCCCCAGCCGCGCTACAGGTCTACGGCTGCACCGGCGGCGCCAACCAGCGCTGGCGGATCAACACCGACGGGAGCATCGTCGGTGTCCAGTCCGGCCTCTGCCTGGACGTCAACGGCGGCGGCACCGCCAACGGCACCACCGTCGGCCTCTGGACGTGCAACGGGCAGGCCAACCAGCGCTGGACGTCGTCGCTCGGCAGCACCGACAGTCAGCCACCCTCGCCGCCCGGCAACCCTCGGGTGAGCGGGTTGACCTGCAACTCGGTGACGTTCGCGTGGAACGCCTCGACCGACAACGTCGCGGTGGCGTTCTACGACATCTACCACGACGGCCAGCTGATGACCTCGGTGAGCGGCAGCACCCTGTCCGCCGGCCTCACAGTCGTCCCCGGAGCCAATTGGGGCCTGTACGTCAACGCGCGGGACGCCGCCGGTAACGTGTCGCAGGCCAGCTCCACCGTGACGATCACGCCGCCGCAGTGCCAGGCCGACACGGTGCCGCCGAGCACGCCGACGCAGGTCACCGGCACCGCGTCGGGGACGACTGTGACCCTGCGCTGGGCCGCGTCGAGCGACAACGTCGGAGTCCGGGCGTACGACGTCTACCGCGGTGGCGTGAAGATCGGCACCGTCACGGGCGCCCCGCCGGCCACCACCTTCACCGACAGCGGCCTGGCGGCGAACACCACCTACCAGTACCAGGTGGTCGCCCGCGACGGTCAGGACAACGCCTCGGCACGCAGCTCCACAGTCACGGTGAGCACCGGCGCCAGCTGCGCCAACCCGGTCTGCACGGTGCGGCAGGTCACCACCGACACGGACATCCCGTGGGGGCTGGTGACGCTGCCCGACGGCACCGTCCTCTACAACCGCCGCGACGCGCACGACATCATCCACCTCAACCCCGCCACGGGGGCGAAGACGACAGTGGGCACCGTGCCGAACGTGCAGAGCACCGACGGTGAGGGTGGCCTGCTGGGTCTGGCGATCTCGTCGAGCTTCGCCAGCGACAGGTGGCTCTACATCATGCACACGTCGCCAAGCGACAACCGGATCGTGCGGATCAAGATGGAGAACGACCGGCTCACCACCTCCACCGAGCAGGTCCTGCTCAGCGGGATCCGGCGCAACAAGTTCCACGACGGCGGTCGCCTGCGGTTCGGCCCGGACGGCAAGCTGTACGCCAGCACCGGCGACGCGCAGAACGGCGCCTACGCCCAGGACCGATCCACCCTGGAGGGGAAGATCCTGCGCCTCAACCCGGACGGCAGCGTCCCGTCGGACAACCCGTTCGGCAACTACGTGTGGAGCTACGGCCACCGCAACCCGCAGGGGCTCGCGTTCGACTCGCAGGGGCGTCTCTGGGAGCAGGAGTTCGGCAACTCGATCATGGACGAGACGAACCTGATCACGCGCGGCGGCAACTACGGCTGGCCGGCCTGCGAGGGCACCAGCGGCACCTGCGGCACTGCCGGCTACATCGCACCGGCGCGCACCTACCCGACCGCCGAGGGCTCCTGCTCCGGCATCGCGATCGTGCGCGACGCGCTCTACGTCGCCTGCGCCCGCGGTACGCGGATGTACCGTGCCGCGATCAGCGGCAGCAGCCTGACGAACGTGCAGACGTACTTCAGCGGCACCTACGGCCGGCTGCGGACGGTGGAGCCGGCGCCCGACGGGGGGCTCTGGCTCACCACTACCACCACCGGTGACAAGGACAGCACCCCGAACAACAGCAACGAACGCATCCTGCACGTCACCCTCGGCAACTAGCGCGGACGTTCGCCGACGGCCACCGCGACGATCCGGTGGCCGTCGGCGCACTCCCGCACGCTGACGACGCGCCGCCGTGGTGCGCGCACCTCTGAGGTTCGGCGAGCGTTTACCCTCCGCTTGTGGCGAGGTCATCGTGCCGGACGGCCTCCCACCTAGCCTCACCAGGGCATCTGCACCTGAAGAGCTGAGGTTTGCACCATGTCCCTGCGTCACGTTCTGGCGGGCCTTGCCGTTCTGCCCGCGCTCGCCACTCCGGTTGCTGCGCACGCGTCAACAGTCGACAGCGCCAGCGCGCCGCACCCCCAGAAGACCCACTTCGACCTCCAGGCCCACCGCGGCGGCATCGGCATGACCACCGAGGAGTCGCTGGAGGGCTTCGGCAAGGCGATGCGTCTCGGTGTCACCACGCTGTAGCTGGACACCCAGATCACCAAGGACCGCAAGGTCGTCGTCAACCACGACCGCCAGGTCAGCGCCCAGAAGTGCGCCGACACCGCACCGGTCAAGGCCGGTGACCCGATGTATCCGTACGTCGGCAAGTACATCAAGGACCTCACCCTCGCCCAGCTCAAGACCATGGACTGCGGCTACCAGCAGCTTCCGGGCTTCCCCGAGCAGGAGCAGGTCAAGGGCTTCCGCATGGTCGAGTTGAAGGACGTCCTCGGCCTCGTCAAGAGCTACAAGGCCAAGCAGCTCACCCTGAACATCGAGACCAAGGTCGAGGCGGGCGCGCCCGAGCAGACCGCGCCCCGTGAGCTGTTCGTCCGGCGGGTCTTCGAGGAGATCCACGCCTCCGGCATCGAGAAGCAGGTCACCATCCAGTCGTTCGACTGGGGTGCGCTGAAGGTGATGCACCGCCTCGCGCCGAAGTGGCCGCTGGTGGCTCTCACGAACTACGACTTCCTCCAGGTCGGCCAGCCGGGCGCGTCCCCCTGGCTGGGCGGGATCGATGCCGACGACTACGACGGTGACTTCGTGAAGGCCGCCGCCGCCATCCCCGGCGTCACCGCCCTGTCGCCGAACTACGGGTTCCCGCAGAACGGCACCATCAGCGACCCGACCTTCCGCTTCTACCCGGACGCGACAATGGTGGCCGAGGCGCACGCGCGGGGCCTGAAGGTCATTCCGTGGACCTGTGACGACCCGGCCACCGTCTCCGCGCTCATGGACATGGGCGTCGACGGGATCATCACCAACTACCCCAACCGGGTCCGGGCGATCATGGCCGAGCGCGGCATGCGGCTGCCGAAGAGCTACCAGCCCCGCCACTGACCCGTACGCCCGATCCGACATCGGCCCCGTGAGCTGCCTGAGCGCGCTTGCGGGGCCGCTCGGTGACCGGGCAGGAGGCCACGGCTTCGACGAGCGCGCAACGCCGGTCAGGCCGGGTGCTCAATGAGCCTCCTCGGAGTCCCCGTTCGCTGCGCCGGGACGCCGCCCGGGTGGTGGGCGGCGCCCAACTCCGTCGTCCACGGTCGGGTCTGCGCGGCCGGTGCCCGCCACCGGGTCACCCGTGCCCCCGGCTCGCCAGGCTTCCCGGCGCCGGACCCGGTGGGCTGTGCCTCGGTCTCCTCGCCGCCGGCCGGCGCGATGCCCAACTCCCGCATCCGCTCGACGTACGTGCGGTAGCGCCGCTGCGCCTCGCCGTGCCGTCCGGCCGCGCGCAGCACCTGCACCAACTCCAGGTGGGCGTCCTCGTCGTACGGGTCCCGGTGCACCAGCCGCATCAGGTAGACCAGCTTCTGGTCGGTGTCCGAGGCGTGCTGGGCCAGGGCCCGCAGCACGCTGGTGTGGGCGACCTGCGCCTCCTCCCGCAGCGGCTGCGCCCAGTCCTCGTACGGGTCGTCGGCGAGGAAGTCCCCGCCGTAGAGCTCGTCGGCGCGGACCAGCGCACGGGCCGTGTCCGGGTGGCCGCCCCGCAGGGCTACCTGCGCCTCCTCGGCGGCGGTCAGGAACGTCTCCACGTCCACGTCGATCACGTCCAGGTCGATCGCCGCCGACCCCCGGTCGGCCAGCACCGCCCCCCGACCGCTGGTGCGGCGGCCGGTGCCCAGCACACGGCGCAACGTGGACAGCAGCACCGACAGCCGGTTCGCGGTACGCGACGGCGACTCGTCGGGCCAGAGCAACTCCATCAGCCGGGCCCGGGGCACGGCACGTCCCCGGTGCGCGACGAGGATCTTCAGCAGATCCCGTGCCTTCTTCGACTGCCACTCCCCGTACGGGACGACGGCACCGGCCCGGAACACCCGGAAGTCGCCCAGGGTGTGGATGACCACCGCCGGTACGCGCAGCGTGATCGCGGTGAGCCCGTCGGCGACGCCCGGGTCCAGGCGTACCCCGCAGCGGCGCAGCTTCTGCTCGGCGCCCTCGGCGCCCCGGCGGGCCTGCCGCCCCTGCAACCGCGCGGCGATCAGCGCGACTGTGGCCTCCTCCGCCGGGTCGCCCAGTTCCCGGCAGAGCGCGGCGGCGTCGTCGAGCAGCCCGGCGGACGCGCGCGGGTCGTCCGCCGCGAGCACAGTGAGCTGGAGCGCCTCGACGAGGGTGGCGCGTCGCCGCCCGACGGTGGCGCCGGTGCGGGCCTCGGCGGCGTCGAAGTGGGCGGCGGCGGTGTCACCCCGCAGCAGCGCCACCCAGCCGCGAGCCAGCAGGGCGTACGGCCGTTCGGGCTCGCGGGCCATCGTGACCGCTCGTTCGGCCAGTTCCTGCGCGGCGCACAGGTCGTCGGCGGCTCGGATACGCGCCAGCTCCGCCAGGACCCAGGCCGACGAGACGATGCGCGGCTGACCGCTGCCCACCGCGGCCAGGGCGCTCTCCAGCGCCTGCCGAGCCTGCCGGGGCTCCCGCCGGCGGCGGTGCACCATCCCGAGGGCGGCCAGCGAGATCGCCTCGTCGGCGGCGACCCCCGCCAGCTCCCGCAGGCGTTGACCGGCGGCGCCGTCGGCGAGCGCCTCCTCCAACCGACCGAGCTGACACTTCGCCACGGCGGCGAGGGTCAGCGCGTACGGCTCGTAGCCTGTGTCGCCTGCCACCTCGGTCAGTCGGACGGCCGCCTCGGCGTGCCGCAGCGCGTCGGCGGCGTCGCCGGCCCACAGCAGATGGCCGGCCAGATCCAGGTGGACCATCAACCGGAACAGGTCGGCATCCGCGCGACGCAGCCCGTCGGTCGCCTCCGCACGCCCGAGGGTCGCCGCCGCGTCGCCGGTGGCGGCGGCGAGCAGCACGACCATGCGGGCGTACGCCTGGTGGGCGGACGGGACGCCGCACGCGTGGGCGGCACGCGCGGCCTCCTCGACGTCGGCGCTGGCCCGCTCGAGGTCGTCGTCGAGCAGGTGGTGTACCGCCGCGTGGCAGTACATCTGGACGGCATGCGGGCCGGTCGCGCCGATCGGCGCGGTCGCCAGACGGGCCGCGGCCAGGTGCGGCTCCCCGGCGAGGTGGTGCCGCAGCGCCGCCCGCCAGATCTCCGCGGCCGGGGCGTCGGCCGGGTCGGGTGTCGCGGCGAGCAGGTCGGGCTGGGTGGCGAGCCACAGGTGTGCGGCCGCGCGGTCACCGGCGGCGGCGAGGTGACGCAGCGCCCGCCCCGGGTCACCACCCGTACGGTGTTGTTCCGCGGTCGATGCCTCGCCCCCACCTTCGCTGCGAGCCGGCGTCGACGGGCGCCAGGCATGGTTGACATTGTCTCCGGACATGCACCGCTCCTGTGTTCTCTCGTGGAGGCTCAGGCGAGCGAAGAGACAACCGGGCACTACGAGTCGTCGCCCCCGGCGTGGCTTCCCCCCGGGCACGATCATTGTCTTCATCGAGCGGCATCGCCATAACCAAAAGAGTCGGTGTACTTACTGACTGCAATGCGCTATCGGCATAAAGGCGCACTCAGGTTTCCCTCAGATCGCCGCAACGGCACCCGAACGGCCCCTACAAGCAACTGGCACGGGCGCGGCCCAGACTTCCCGGCATTGCGTGTCACCCGCCGATCGGAGCTGAGATCCGATGACCGAACAGACAGTTTTCCCTGGCCTTTCCGCCTTCTGGGAACGACAGCTCACGGCCCTTCCGGAGCCGCCGGACCTGCCCTTCGCGCCGACCACCGAACCCGCCTGTGACGCCCGTGCGGAGTTGCCGGGCGAGTCGGTGGAGCCGCAGGTCAGCGCGTTGGCCGGCGTGTTCGCGCTGCTGCGCCGCTGGACCGGCGCGCGGGACCTGCTCGCCGAGACGGCGGCTGCGTCGACCGGCTCGGGACGCTGGCTGCCCGTGCGGGTCCGGTTGCCCGAGGATCCCACGTGGACGGAGCTGCGGGACCTGGTCCGAACGGCTCTGCGCGAGGCCCGGGAGCACGACGCGGAATTGCCCGAAACGGTTCCCCACTATCGGCCGGTGGTATCGATCGGTCCCGATCCGGCACTGTCCGGTTATCGGGGTGCGGTGCGGCTGCTGATCGACGACGCGAGCGAACGGTCGGCGGCCACGGTGAGCCACCCGCACGCGGCGTCGCTCGGGGCGGCGCTGGCCGTACTCCTCGCCCGGGCGCAGGAGAGCCCGCAGGTGCGCCTGTCCGACCTGCCGGTGCTCGATCCGGCGGTCGAGCGGCAGGTGGTGATCGACTGGAACGCCACCGACACCGACTATCCGCGCGAGAGGTCGGTGCCGGACCTGTTCGCCCAGTGGGTTCGGCAGACCCCGGACGCGCCCGCGCTGCGTGCCGGCGACCGCGTCCTCGCCTACCGGGAGGTGGACCGGCGCGCCAACCACCTGGCGGGGCGCCTGCGTCGGCTGGGCATCGGTGCCGAGACGCTTGTCGGCATCTGCCTCGCCGACACCACCGACTGGGTGACAGCCGCGCTGGCGACGCTCAAGGTCGGCGCCGCGTACCTGCCGCTCGACCCCGGGTACCCGCCGGAGCGGCTGGCGCTTATGTGCCGCGACGCCACACCGGGAGCGATCCTGCACACCGCCGCGCTTGCCGACCGGCTCCCGGCCGACGACACGCCCCGGATCGTCGTGGACCGGCTCCCGGCCGACGACGGCCCGGCGGCCCCGCCGGCGGTGACCGTCCACCCCGACCAGCTCGCGTACGTCATGTACACGTCGGGCTCCACCGGCCGCCCCAAGGGCACCGGCGTCAGCCACCGCAACATCGTCCGGCTGGTCCGCGACACCGACTTCGTCGACGTACGCCCCGACGACGTGATGGGCCAGGCCGCGACGATGTCGTTCGACGCGGCGACCCTGGAGGTCTGGGGCGCCCTGCTCAACGGCGCCTGCCTGGCGGACCTGGACATCAACGACGTGCTCGTGCCGGACCGGCTGCGCGCCCGGCTGCGCGACACCGGCGTGACGATGATGTTCCTGGCCACCTCCGTGGCCCGGCAGGTGGCGACCGACGCGCCGGACGCCCTCGGCGCGTTGCGCTACCTGACGTTCGGCGGCGAGCAGGCCGACCGGACGGCCGTGGACCGGCTGCGGGCGGCCTGCCCGGACACGACGCTCGTCAACGGGTACGGCCCGACCGAGGCCACCACCTACACCACGACGTACGACTGCGCCCGGCTCACCGCCGCCGACCCGATCGTGCCGATCGGCGGCCCGGTCGCCAACACCCGGGTGTACGTGCTGGACCGGCTCCTGCAACCGGTGCCGCCCGGCGTGCTCGGTGAGCTGTTCATCGGCGGGGACGGGGTGGCCCGCGGCTACCTCGGCCGCCCCGACGCGACGGCCGAGAGGTTCGTGCCCGACCCGTTCGGACCGCGCCCCGGTGGGCGGCTCTACCGCACCGGCGACATGGTCCGGCAACGCCCGGACGGGTTGGTCGAGTTCGTCGGCCGCTCCGACCACCAGGTCAAGATCCGCGGGTACCGGGTCGAGCCGGGCGAAGTGACCGAGGCGCTGCGCGGTGGCGGGCTGCTGCGGGACGCGATCGTGCGCGCCGACCGTGACGCCGCCGGCGACGCGAGGCTTGTCGCGTACGTCGTCCCCGAGAACGGGGTGCGCGTCGAGGCGATCCGGGAACGGGCTCGCGATCAACTGCCCGATCACCTGGTGCCGGCCGTGTTCGTGGTGCTGCCGCGGCTGCCGCTCAACCGCAACGGCAAGGTGGACGTCGCGGCGCTGCCCGCGCCCGACGTTGCCACCACGGGCGACGACGACGCGCCGCAGACGCCTACCGAGCGAGCGGTGGCCGAGATCTGGCAGGACGTCCTCGGCGTGCCGGTGCGCCGCCGCGACGACGACTTCTTCGACCTCGGTGGACGGTCCCTGAAGGCGACCCGGGTCCGCTCCCGGCTCGCCGCCGCGATAGGCGCGGAGGTGCCGCTGCGGCTCATCTTCGACCACCCGACGGTGGCCGGGCTGGCCGCCGCCGCCGACGAGATCGGCGGGGCGCCGGTCGAGCCCACCGACGCGGCCGCGCCTGTCGCGCTGGACGGGCCGCCACCCGCCGACCTCGCCGGCCTGCTCGACCAGCTCGAACAGGGGATCGCCCGATGATCGACGCCCTCACGCCCGGGCAGTTGCGCCAGCGCGTGGACGCCCTGCCGCCGGAGCGGAGGCGGGCGTTCCTCGCCGCGATCCGCGCCGACGGCGACCGGTACGGCATCCACCCGCTCACCGCCGCCCAGGAGTGGATGCTGCTGCTGGCGCAGCTGCGCCCGGACAGTCCCGCCTACCACGTGCCGTACCGCGTGGACCTGCGCGGCGACCTGGACGTGGCGGCGCTGCGCGGCGCGCTCGACGAGGTCGTGGCGCGGCACGAGGCGCTGCGTACGGTGTTCGTGCCGCTGGACGGGCAGTCGTACCAGATGGTCCTGCCGCCGGCCGGCCTGCCGCTGGCCGTCGAGGACGTCGCGCCGGAGCGGATCGACGAGTACGCCGCCGCCGAGGCGGTACGCCCGTTCGACCTGGCCCGGGGGCCGCTGGTGCGGGCTACCCTGTGCCGCACCGGCCCCGCCGACTTCTCGCTGCTGCTCTCCCTGCACCACGTGGTGTGCGACGGCTGGAGCATGGGTCTGCTGTTCGAGGAGCTGTCGACGGCGTACGCGGCAGTGCTCCAGGGGCGGTCTCCGACGCTGCCGCCGGCGCCCCGGGACGTACCCGCCGCGCTGGCCCAGGACCGACTGCTCGGTGCGGCCGAGCTGGCCCGACGCCTGGACTGGTGGCGCGACGCGCTTACCGGCGCGCCGCCGGGGCTCGACCTGCCCACCGACCGGCCTCGCCCGGCCGAGCTGGAGGACGCCGGCCACGAGATCGAGTTCTCCTGGCCGACCGAGCTGGCCGACCGGGTCGCCGAGGCGGGCCGCCGCACCGGCGCGACACCGTACATGATCTTCGCGGCGGCCTGGGCGGCGTTGCTGCACCGCCGCAGCCAGCAGCCGGACCTGCTGATCGCCACGCCGGTGGCGAACCGGCAGACACTCGACAGTGAGACCGCTGTCGGCTTCTTCGTCAACACGCTGGTTCTGCGCAGCCGGGTCGACGGTGGACTGACCTTCGCGGCGCTGCTGGACCGGCTGCGGGACTCGGCGCTCACCGCGCTCACCGACCCGGTGCCGTTCGACGCCCTGGTGCAGGAGCTGCGCCCGGTCCGCGACCCCGGGCGTCACCCGCTCGCCCAGGTGATGTTCGCCGTCGAGGACGGCTGGGAGCAGCGGCTGACCCTGCCCGGGGTGAGCGTGCTGGCCAGCGGCGAGACGCACACCGGCACGTCCATGTTCGACCTGACGCTCACCGTCATTCCGCAGGAGGGCCGCATCGACGGGCGGATCGAGTACCGGACGCGGCTCTTCGACGAGTCCACCGCCCGTGCGCTCGCCGACCAGCTCGACACGCTGCTCACCGCCGCGCTCGCCGCCCCGGACACCCCCGTGGACCGGCTGCCGCTGCTCGACGTCGCCGCCGGCCGGGAACTTGTCGACCGCTGGGCCGCCACCGCCCCCGCGCCGCAGGGGCAGGGGCAGCCGAGCCTGACCGAGCTGGTCGCCCGCCAGGCCGCGACGGCACCGGAGACGGTCGCCCTGGCGTACCGCGATCAGGCCCTGACCTACCGGGAGCTGTACGCCCGGGCCGACCACCTGGCCCGGACCCTCGCCGCGCGGGGCGTGCGGGCCGAGACGACAGTCGGGGTCTGCCTGCCCGCCGGTCCGGAGTGGGTGGTCACGTTCCTCGCCGTACTCCGGGCGGGTGGGGTCTATCTGCCCCTGGACCCGCAGCTGCCGGCGGCACGGCTGGCGCACCTGCTCGCCGACTCCGCCGCCGCGCTTGTGGTCACCACCGCCGACGCGGAGCTGGCGTTGCCCACCACAGGCGTGCCGCTGCTGCGCCTCGACGAGCAGCCGCCGCCCGCCGACACCCCGCTCCCGGCGACGATCCACCCCGACGCCGCCGCCTACCTCATCTACACGTCCGGCTCGACCGGGCTGCCCAAGGGTGTCGTCGGCACCCACCGGGGGCTGGCCAACCTCGCCGCGGCGCAGTCCCGGCTGGTCGGCGTCCGGGCCGACGACCGGGTCCTGCAGTTCCACTCGATCAGCTTCGACGTGGCACTGTCCGATGTGGTCACCGCCCTCACGGCGGGCGCCACGCTGCGCCTGCTCGGTCCGGACGAGCGCACCCCCGGCCCCGACCTTGCCGCCGCGCTCA
This sequence comes from Micromonospora sp. NPDC049275, assembly GCF_043197115.1. NCBI lineage: Bacteria > Bacillati > Actinomycetota > Actinomycetes > Micromonosporales > Micromonosporaceae > Micromonospora > Micromonospora sp. NPDC049275. The sequence continues at coordinate 77,003 of NZ_JBICSN010000020.1, read as the reverse complement.
CCCGGCACCGCGTCACGGTGGCGGACCTGCCGCCGGTGGTCCTCGACGCGCTGGACCCCGCCGCCGTGCCCGACCTGAGGATCCTCACCGTCGGTGGGGAACCCTGCGCGCCGGACGTCGCCGCCGCCTGGTCGCGCCACCGGCTCCTGATCAACGGGTACGGCCCGACCGAGGCCACAGTCACCGCCACCGCCGCCCGTTGCACGCCCGACGACGCCGAGCTTCCGATCGGCCGGCCGCTGACCGGGGTGCGCGCCTACGTGCTCGACACCGAGCTGCGGCCGGTGCCTCCCGGGGTGCCCGGCGAGCTGCACCTCGGCGGGGCAGGGGTGGCACGCGGCTACCACGGCGACCCCGCGCTCACCGCCGGGCGGTTCCTGCCCGACCCGTACGCGCCGACGCCGGGGGAGCGGATGTACGCCACAGGCGACCTGGTCCGCTGGCGTGCCGACGGGCAGATGGTCTTCCTCGGCCGGGCCGACAACCAGGTCAAGATCAACGGTTATCGGATCGAGCTGGGTGAGGTTGAGGCCCAACTGCGACAGTGCCCGGGGGTGCGCCGGGCCGCCGCCGTGGTGCGGACCGACACGCCCGGCGGTCGACGACTGGTCGGTTACCTCGTCGGCGACGGGCTGGCGATCGACGAACTGCGCCAGAGCCTGCTGCGGCGGTTGCCCCGCTATCTCGTGCCGAGCGCCTTCGTGGTGGTGCCCGACCTGCCGGTGACGGCCAGCGGCAAGCTCGACCCGTCCCGGTTGCCCGCCCCCACCGTGGCCCGCGCCGACCTCGGCGCCGCGTACGTGGCACCGAACGGCGGCGTCGAACGGGCCATCGCCGACACCTGGCGGCAGGTGCTCGGGCTCGACGACGTCGGCGCGGACGACAACTTCTTCGACCTGGGCGGCACGTCACTGCTGCTGGCGCGGGTGCAGACCCGGCTCACCGAACAGCTCGGCCGACCCGTGTCGGCCGTCGAGCTGTTCCGCTACCCGACGATCGCGCTGCTGGCCCGGTTCCTCGACGGCGCCGACGCGGAAGTGCCGACGGCCCGGCCGACCGGGGACCCGGCCGGTGGCCGGCGACGAGACGAACGCAAGCAGGCGCTTGCCGACCGGGCCCGCCGGGCCCGCCCGGTGGCGGCGGGGGAGGGACGAGCGTGACCGATCAGGAGACCGGACTGGAGATCGCCATCGTCGGGATGGCCGGCCGCTTTCCCGGCGCCGCCGACGTCGACGAACTGTGGCAGCGGATCCTCGCCGGACAGGAGACCATCACCCGGTTCACCGACGCCGAGTTGGCTGCCGCCGGCCTCACCGAGCAGGAGCGGCGGCACCCCGACCTCGTGCCGGCGCACGGCGCGCTGCCGGACCTCGACCGGTTCGACGCAGGCTTCTTCGGCTACTCGCCCCGCGACGCCCGGCTGCTCGACCCGCAACAACGCCTCTTCCTGGAGACCGCCTGGGCCGCCCTGGAACGCGCCGGCCACCTCGCCGGGGATCCCGACCGCCTCGTCGGGGTGTACGCCGCCGCCGCGGCCAGCGGGTATCTGCTGCACCACCTGTTCCGCAACCCGCGGCTCGGCTCGGTCTCCGAGTACGAGCTGATCCTCGCCAACGACAAGGACTCGCTGCCCACCCGCGTGGCGTACCACCTGGACCTGCGCGGCCCCGCCGTGGCGGTGCAGACGGCCTGCTCCTCGTCGCTTGTCGCCGTGCACCTCGCCGCGCAGGCGCTGCTCGCCCGCGAGTGCGACGTCGCCCTCGCCGGCGCCGCGCACGTCCTGCTGCCCACCGGCACCGGGTATCGCCACGAGGCCGGCGGCATCATGTCCCGCGACGGGCACTGCCGACCCTTCGACGTGCGCGCCACCGGCACCGTGGGAGGCGACGGCGCCGCCGTGGTCGTCCTGCGCCGGCTGGCGGACGCCCGCGACGACGGCGACACGGTGTACGCGGTGATCCGCGGCTCCGCGATCAACAACGACGGCCGGGTGAAGGTCGGCTTCACCGCGCCCGGCGTGGACGGTCAGGTCGCCGTGATCCGGGCCGCCCAGGAGGTGGCCGAGGTCGACCCGGCCACGATCGGCTACGTCGAGGCGCACGGCACCGGCACGGAACTGGGCGACCAGATCGAGCTGCGTGCCCTGGCCGAGGCGTTCTGGGGCGCAGACGGCGGCCGGTGCGCGCTCGGCTCGGTCAAGTCGACAGTCGGTCACCTCGACGTCGCCGCCGGGGTGACCGGGTTGATCAAGGCCGCGCTGGCGCTGCACCACCGGGTGGTGCCGCCCAGCCCGTACTGCACCCAGCCGCACCCCGAGCTGGCCGGCGACGGCCCGTTCCGGGTGCCCACCACGTCGCAGCCCTGGCCCGACCTGGGCACGCCGCCCCGGGCGGCGGTCAGCTCCTTCGGCATCGGCGGCACCAACGCCCACGTCGTGCTCCAGGCCGCCGAACCTACCGATCACGTCCCCGCCGACGACGGATCCGCGCATCTGCTGGTGCTCTCCGCCCGGGACGCCGACGCGCTCGACCGGGCCCGCGCCCAGCTCGCCACCCACCTGGGCGAGCACCCCGCCGTGGCGCTGGCCGACGTCGCGTACACCCTGGCCCACACCCGACGGGAGTTCGGCCACCGGCTCGTCACCGTCGCCCGCGACGCCACGACCGCCGCCGCCCAGCTCGCCGACCGCGACTCGGCGCTCGTCCGCACCGGCGTCGCCAGTGGTACGCCACCCGGGGTCGCGCTGCTCTTTCCCGGTCAGGGCGCGCAGTACGCCGGGATGGGCCGCACCCTCTACCGCACCGAACCGGTCTACCGGGAGGCCTTCGACAGCTGCGCCGACCTGCTGCGCCCGCACCTCGACGTGGACCTGCGGGCACTGCTCTGCCCACCCGGTGACGCCGTCCCCGCCGTACCCGAGCTGGACGAGACCCGGCTCACCCAGCCGGCCCTGTTCGCCGTCGAGTACGCAGTCGCCGAACTGCTGCGCCACCACGGTGTACGCCCGGCCGCGCTGGCGGGACACAGCCTCGGCGAGTACGTAGCCGCCTGCCTGGCCGGTGTCTTCACCCTGCCCGACGCGCTCGCCACAGTCGCCGTGCGCGGCCGGCTCATGCAGGCGCAGGCCCCCGGGTCGATGCTCTCGGTGGCCCTCGGCGTCGACGAGGTGACGGCGCTGCTGCCCGCCGGAGTGGAGGTGGCAGCCGCCAACGCGCCGCACCTCACCACCGTCTCGGGCGCGACAGCCGCCGTCGCCGCGCTCACCGCCGAACTGCGCGGGCGCGGGGTGGCCTGCCGAGGGGTACGCACCTCCCACGCGTTCCACTCGGCCCTGATGGATCCGGCTCTGGCCGGCTTCGCCGCGCACCTGCGCGAGGTGCCGCTGCGCCCGCCCACGGTGCCGATCGTGTCCAACGTGACAGGTGGCTGGCTCACCGACGACGAGGCCACCGACCCCGACTACTGGGTGCGGCAGCTGCGCTGCCCGGTCAACTTCACCGCCGCCGCCGGCCTGCTCCTCGCCGAGCGGTACGCGCTGCTGGAGGTCGGCCCGGGACGCACCCTGGCCACCCTCGTCCGACAGCACGACGCCGCACGCGGAGTGCCGGTGCTGACCAGCCTGCCCGCCCATCGCACCCCGACCGGCGAGGACGACGCCGTCGCCCTGGCCGTCGGCCGGCTCTGGCTCGCCGGGGCGCCGGTGCGCCGGCACGACGGCCGCGCCGACGGGCGACGGCGGGTGCCCCTGCCCACGTACCCGTTCGCCCGCGAGCGGCACTGGGTCGACGTGTACCGGCCGGGACCCGTCGCCCCTGCCGAGGTCGCGTCGGCCGCCGCGCCACCGCCACCGCCACCGGTCCCGGTACAACCGGTGGCGGCCTCGACGACTACCGCGCCGAGCGACGAGCCGTACGAGGTGGTGCGCCGCATCTGGGTGGACCTGCTCGGCGTCGACGAGATCGGCCCCGACGACGACTTCTTCGAGCTGGGCGGGCACTCGCTGCTCGGCACCCGGGTGGTGGCGCGACTGCGCGACGCGCTCGGCGTCGACCTGCCGCCCGCCGCGATCTTCGAGTCACCCACTCCCGCCGCGCTGGCCCGTACCGTCGCCGCGTTGGCGGGGCCGGCTCCCGTCGTACTCCCGGCGGTTTCCCCGCCCACGGACGGCGACCTCACCGACCTGCTCGCGGAGATCCGGGCGTTGTCCCCGGAGAGTCTCGCCCGCGAGCTGCACCTGGCCCGACACGAGGAAGGCAACCCCGATGGCTGACGAACACCGCGTGGTGGTCAACGACGAGGAGCAGTACGCCCTGTGGCCCCGGCACAAGGAGGTGCCGGACGGCTGGCGGGACGCCGGCTGCGCCGGCAGCCGCCAGGAGTGCCTGGACTTCGTGACGCGCACCTGGACCGACATGCGTCCCCGCAGCGTCCGCGAACACCTCGCCGCCGGCTGAACGGTCGGTCACCGACCCGCCGAGTGACGTCCGGTCGATCACCGACCGCCCGGTGAGGTCGGCGGCGCACCGACGTGGCGCCCCGCGCCGGTGTCAGCGGCGGCGCAGGGCCGGGTCGAGCAGGGCGGGCGGGGTGTCGAACTTCTCGTGGGCGGCGAGGTCGACGCCCGGGGCGACGATCGCGTCGATCGCGTCCAGCACGTCGGCGGAGAGCACGGTGTCCCCGGCGGCGAGCTGGGAGCGCAGGTGGTCGACCGTGCGGGGGCCGATGATCGCGCTGGTCACGCCGGGGTGCGCGGTGACGAATCCGAGCGCGAGCTGGATCATGGTCAGGCCGGCCTCGTCGGCGAGCGTGGCCAACCGTTCGACGGCGTCCATCCTGGCCCGGTTGGCCGGCAGCGTGGTGTCGAAGCGCTCCGGCAGGATGGTCGACCGGCTGGTGGTGATCTCCCGGCCCGCCCGGACCGCGCCGGAGAGCCAGCCCGAGGCGAGCGGGCTCCACGCCAGCACGCCGAGGCCGTACTGCTGGGTCACCGGCAGGACGTGGCTCTCGATCCCGCGTTGCAGGATCGAGTAGCTGGGCTGCTCGGTGACGTACCGGCTCAGGTGGTGCTCCCGCGCGGCCCACTCGGCCTGCACGATGCGGTACGCGGGGAAGGTCGACGAGCCGAAGTAGCGGATCTTGCCGGCCCGCTGCAGGTCGGTCAACGCCGACAGCGTCTCCTCGTCGCTCGTGGTCGGGTCCCAGCGGTGGATCTGGTAGAGGTCGACGTGCTCGACGCCGAGGCGGCGCAGGCTGTTGTCCAGCTCCGTGACGAGCCAGCGGCGTGAGCTGCCCCGGTGGTCGCGCCTGTCGCCCATCGGCATACCGGCCTTCGTGGCCAGGACGATGTCGTCGCGGCGGCCGGCGATCGCCCGGCCGACCATCTCCTCCGATTCGCCCTGGCTGTACATGTCGGCGGTGTCGATCAGGTTGATCCCGCCCTCCAGGGCGGCGTCGACGATCGCGGTTACCTCGTCCTGGCTGGTGCGTCCCAGCTTGCCGAAGTTCATGGCGCCCAGCACGAGTGTGCTGACCTGGACGCCGGTACGACCCAACGTGCGGTACTGCATGGCTGATCCTCCGTGGGCAAGGGGTGTGGCTGGTCGTGGCCCACCCGTTCTGGCATCCTGAACAAGTGGAACCGTGTTCCGCTAACCAATATACGGAACATGGTTCCGTTTTGCCAACACTGATCATGGGAGGTCGGGGCGCGGTGGCCGACATCGACGGCGGATCGACAGCAGCGGGGTCCCGGCGGGAGCCGGCGCCCCGCAAGCGGGCGGACGCGCGACGCAACGAGGCGACCCTCCTGGACGCCGCCGCCGCGGCCTTCGTGGCGTCCGGCGTCGACGTTCCCGTTCGCGAGATCGCCGCCAGGGCGGGCGTCGGCGTCGGCACGATCTACCGGCACTTCCCGACGCGCGCGGACCTGATCGTGGCCGTCTACCGGCACCAGGTCGAGACCTGCGCCGAGGCCGGTCCGACGCTGTTGGCAGCCGCTGGCACGCCGTACGCGGCCCTCGCGCGGTGGATCGACCTCTTCGTCGACTTCCTGGTCACCAAGCACGGTCTCGCCGAGGCGTTGCAGTCCGACAACGCCGCCTTCCAGACCCTGCACGCCTACTTCCTCGACCGCCTGGTGCCGGTGTGCGCCCACCTGCTCGACGCGGCCGCCGCCGCAGGCGAGATCCGCACCGACCTGAGCGCCGTCGAGCTGATGCGCGGCGTCGGCAACCTCTGCGTCGGCGCGGCCGACAGTCGCTACGACGCGCGTCGCATGGTCGAGATCCTCGTCGCCGGGCTGAGCGTCCGCTAGTCATCGCCCGCGCCGTGCCGACGTCACCGCCCCCGGGAGGCCGACCCCCGGGGAGGCGGCGGGCCTCCACTGCTGCCTGTAGAGCTGCCCCATCTTTGGGGCGGTGAGCCTGCCATCTCGGGGTAGTGATCCTGCCGTCTCGGGGACCGCGCCTGCCGTCTCGGGGAGCGCGCCTGCCGTCTCGGGGGAGCGCGCCTGCCGTCTCGGGGAGCGCGCCTGCCGTCGCGGGCGAGCGCGCCTGCTGTCTCGGGGCAGCGCGCCTGCTGTCTCGGGGGAGCGCGCCTGCTGTCTCGGGGCAGTGAGCCTGCCGTCCCTGGGGAGCGAGCCTGCCCCACATCTGGGGCAGCTCTACAGCGTTGCCGGGAGGTCCGGTGAGCCCCGCAGCCGGGCGTCCGTGCCGCCGGACTGTCAATGTAATGTTGACGAATGACGACGCCGTTGGCCGGCTTGGCCGAGGTCTGTGCCGCTCGTGCCCACCTGGACGAGCGGGAGGCCGAACTGATCGACCGGGCGCGTCACGAGGGCGCCACCTGGGCGCAGATCGCGACCGCGCTGGGGCTCGGCAGTCGGCAGGCCGCCGAGCAGCGCCGGCAGCGCCTCGCGGCCGCTCGACGGGCGCGGCGGCATGACCTCGACCGGAACTACGCGGCGCAGATCGTGGCGGTGCGGGGTGCGGTGGCCGAGCTGGGCCGCTGGATCGCAACGGACCGGCGGTGGGACTCGCGGTTCCACCGGGCGGCACTGGTGCGGAGCACCGTCGACGCCGCTCTGGACGCCGACCCGGGCTCGCTCTACGCGCTGGCCCTGCACCTCCGTGCCGACCTCGACGCCGCAGGCGACCGCTTGCCGTCGCCGGTTCGAATGGTGGCGACGACGATGGACGGGCTGCTGTCAACGCCTCATTGACGTCGCCTGCCGGTATTGCCCCAGCCGGGCTCAAGAAACAGGATGTGAGTCACCCCGACTCAACCTGGAGGGCTCATGCGGCGCAACGCGGGTCTGCTCGTGGCGATCTCGGTACTGTCCGGCTTCGGCAGCAGCGCCATGGCCCTCGTGTCCGGCATCTGGATCCTGGACCTCACCGGCTCCACCGGCCTGGCCGCCCTGGCCGGGCTCTGCGTGTACGCCCCGGTGCTCGCCGGGCCGTGGCTGGGCGGCCTGCTCGACCGGGTGCCCCGACGACCGTTGGTGATCGCCGTCAACCTCCTGTTGGCGACCGCGCTGCTGACGCTCCTCGCGGTACGCGGCTCGGGCCAGACCTGGCTGATCTTCGCCGTCTCGTGCGCCTACGGTGTCAGCTACGTGTTGATCGACGCGGGCGAGACGGCGCTGCTGCCGTCCGCGCTCTCCCCAACGGACCTCGGCGACGTGAACGGTTGGCGCTCCAGCGCCCAGGAGGGCATGAAACTCGTCGCCCCGGTGGTCGGCGCGGGCCTCTACGCCTGGCACGGTGGCCACGCGGTCGCCGTTCTCAGCGCGGCCATGCCGCTTGTGGTCGCCGTGTTGTACCTGGCGGTGCGCCTGAACCGGATCCCACCCGAGCTGTCGACCCAGCGGCGCCAGGGTCCACGCGACGGGCTGGCGGTCCTGTCCGGACAGCTGACGACCCGCGTACCGCTCGTGCTCGCGGCCGTGTCGATCGCCATGTCCGGCTTCACGACCGCGGCCGTCTACACGATCGTCGTCACCGATCTACGGCTGCCGAGCACGTTTCTGGGAGTCCTGGCCAGCGCGCAGGGTGCGGGCTCCATCCTCGGTGGACTGATCGTCGGAAAGCTCCTCACCCGATGGGGTCCGCCCGCGGTCGGCGTCGCCGGGGCCGTGCTGTTCGCCGTGGGTTGCCTGGCGCGCTGCCTGCCCTGGTGGCCGGCCACTGTCGCGGGTGCCACGGTCGCCGGCATCGGGCTGCCGTGGACCCTTGTCGCGGCGGTGACCGCCGTGCAGACGCACACTCCGCCGGCGCTGCTCGGTCGGGTCGCCGCGACGGCGAACACCGTGATGTTCGGGCCTCTCGTCCTGACGATCCCGCTCGGCGCCGCCGCCGTCCACCTCGGCGGCCGTCCACCGCTGGTCGCCGCCGCCGCGCTCTGCCTGACCGCAGCGGCGACCCTGCCCCGGACCCGGCCGTCCCCACCGGAGCAACCGCCGCCGCTGGTCAGTGCAGCGACACCACTCGGTCAAGAGAGGTCCGAGGCGAGCTGGTCGGGGGACTCCAGCGCCGCCTTCACGGCCTGGAGGAAGGCGACCGCCTCCCTCCCGTTGACCACGCGGTGGTCGTAGACGGCGCTGAGGTTGACGAACCGGCGCGTCACGACCCGGCCGTCGGTGTCCAGCGCCAACTCGTCCTGGGTGCCGCCGATCGCCACCACGCAGGTCTGACCGGGGAAGACGATCGGCCCGGCGAGCACCACGTCGGGGTCGGTGTGCAGGGAGACGACGATGGTTCCGCCGGCCAGCTCACCCGCCCGGAAGCCCTCACCGCCGGCCCGGGAGCGGAAGTCCATCAGCGTCTCGGCGATCTCCGCGCAGGTCAGCTCCTCCACGTCCCGCACCACCGGGATGAACAGCCCCGTGCCGACGTCGATGGTGACGCCGACGTGGGCCGCCTCGGCCAGTCGTACGCTGCTGCCGTCGCCGGGTGAGGCGAAGAGCAACGGGTGGTCCTCGCGCAACCTGCCGATGGCCTTGACCAGCAGTTCCGGCAGGCCGACAAGGGTGCGGGTCGCGCGGGTCAGGTCACGGGCCACAGTGAGGGCGGCGTCGGCGCGGACCTTGATCACCGCGAGCGCCGCCGGCACCTCCCGGTGGGAGTCGGTGACCACGGCGGCCACCGCGCGCTGGGCGCGGGAGAGGGTGTGCACCTGACGCGGATCGTCCGGCTCCGGGCCGTCGCCGGCCGCCAGCGCGGCGGCCGCGGCCACCACCACCGGCTCGGTCGTCGCGGCGGGCGCCGCCGACCGGTCGGCCAGCAGGCGTTCCACGTCGGTACGCCGCACGACCGACTTGCCGAGGCCGCGCAGCTCGGCGTCGTCGAGCCCGTGCGCGGCGGCCAGCTCCCGGGCGGAGTCGGTGAGCACCGGCCCGCCGGGTTGAGTCTCGGGCGGCGGCCCGCTCGGTGTGACCGCCTCGGCCAGGAAGCGCTGCCGGGCCTCTTCGCTGTCGAACACGTGGCCTATGACGTCGCCAGGGGCGCACTCCCGGTTGACCTCGACGAGCCGGTGCAGGACCCCGTCGCCGTCGCAGAGCAGCTCCTCGGCCGCCTTGGAGGTCTCCACCTCGGCGATCGGCTCGCCGGAGCGCACCTGCTCGCCGTCCTCGGCCAGCCAGTCGAGCAGGACGTACGTGGTGTCGTTGTTGTTGAGTTTGGGGACGACCAGGTCAGTCACCACTGATGACCTCCTTCACGGCCTGGCGGATGTCGGTGTCCTGCACCAGCACTGTGCGTTCGAGATGCGCGGCGGTCGGGATGACGCTGTCCGCGGAGTGCACCAGGCGTACCGGCGCGCGCAGCGCTCCCCAGAGCCGCCGGTGCACGACCTGCGCCAGCTCCGCGCCCCAGGTGCCACCGGCGGTGCTCTCCTCGGCCACCACCACCCGGCCGGCCCGCGCGATCGGCGGCAACAGGGTGTCGGCGTCCAGGGGCCACAGCCGCGACGGCACCAGCACCTGGCAGACGATGTCGTCGCGCAGCAGCAGCTCCCGGGCCACCGCCACGGCCCGGGTGGCCAACCCACCGGGTACGACGAGCACGCAGTCGGCCTGCTCCTCCTCGTCCACCCGGACCCGGGCCACGTCGGCGTCCGGGCCGATCAGGTCGTAGCGGAACAGCTCGTCCACCACGCCGTCGGCGTACATCCGGCTGGTGTAGAGGACCTTGTCCTCGAAGAGCAGGCCCGGCCGGCCGGTGGCGAGCATGCCCGCGAGCACCGCCCGGTTGTCGTGGAACGGCGACACCTCGTGCAGGCTCAGCCCGGGGATGCCGACGAAGTGCTTCAGCGGGCTCTGGCTGTGCGTCGGGCCGTACCCCCGGTTGCCGCCGCTGGGGCAGCGCACCACCAGCCGCATCGGCACCCGCCGGCCGTACATGGCCGTCGACTTGCTGGCGAAGTTGAGGATCTGGTCGAACGCCAGGGCCACGAAGTCGCTGAACATGATCTCGACGATGGCGCTCTGCCCGGCCAGGGCCAGCCCACCGGCCACGCCGACGATGCCGCCCTCGCTCAACGGGGTGGACAGCACCCGGTCCGGCCAGCGCGCCGACAGCCCTCGGGTCACCTTGAACGCCCCGCCGTACGGGTCGACCAGATCCTCCCCGAGCACGGTAAGCGCGGGGTCGTCGGTCAGCAGCGCGTGCAACGCCTGGTTGAGGTTCTCCACCACCCGCTCAGCCACGGTCGGCCTCCGCCCAGTGGCTCGCCGGCCGGCCGGCGACGTCCGCGACGACCTGCGCCACGTACGCCCGTTGCCGCTCGTCGTGCACACCGAACTGCTCCGGGTACGCCTGCGCGTAGCGGGCGTACCAGTCGTGCGCCCGCGCGTGTGCGATCTCCTCCGGGCGACGACTGTCGTCGCCCTTGCTGTGCGGTCCCACCCGATGGGTGAGCAGCTCCACCACGTACGGCGTGGACCGCTCGCGGACCCGGCGCAGTACCGGCGTCAGCGCGGCCCGGACCACCTCGGTGTCGGTGGAGGTGACCCGCAGGTGGTCCACCCCGAACGCGCGTGCCCGGCCGCCGATGCTGCCGGCGAGCTGCGCGACGGTGGGCGTGGACTGGGCGATGCCGTTGTTCTCCACGACCAGCAGCAGCGGCAGGCCCCACAGCGCGGCCATGTTCAGCGCCTCGTAGACGGCGCCCTCACCCCAGGTGCCGTCGCCCAGGTAGACCAGCGCCAGCCGGCCCGGCTCGGTGCGCTTGAGGTGCAGCGCCACCCCGGCGGCCACCGGCACGCTCTCGCCCTGCACCCCTGTCGACAGGTACCTGTCGCGCAGGATGTGCTGGCTGCCGCCGACGCCCTGGCACACCGCGCCCTCGCGGCCCATCACCTCGGCCAGCAGGCCGTGCGGGTCGGCGAACCGGGCCAGGTAGTGGCCGTGCCCCCGGTGGTTGCTGAACACGAAGTCGTCGTCGGTGAGCAATGGGCGCAGCGCCACCGGCACGTACTCCTGCCCGAGGCAGGTGTGGGTGGTGCCGTGCAGCTCGCCCCTGCCGAACATGTCCAGCAGGGCCAGCTCGAAGTGCCGGATCAGCAGCAACAGGTCCAGGTCGGCGTCGGCGAGCCGGGTCGGCGCGATCGGCGGCGCCTCGGTGCGGGTGGCGGTCACCGGTTTGCCCCGTCCAGCTCACCGGCGACCAGGTCGACAAGCTCGCCGACCGCGGTCACCGCCAGGTACGCCCGCAGGTCCAGGCGTACGCCGAGGTCGTCCTCCAGCGCGGAGAGCAGACGCAGCGCCTCCAGGCTGGTCCAGTTGGCGAGCGACGCGAACCGGACGTCGGGCGAGATCTCCTCGGCCGGTACGTCCGCGACCTGCTCGATGAGGCCCGCGACGGTGGTGAACAGGTCAGGCACGGATGTCTCCCTCCTCCAGGGCGATCCACGCCGGCAGCAGCCGGGGCGGGGGGTGCAGCGGCAACACGTGCCGGGTGGTGCCGTCGTCGACGGAGCCCACGGTGAAGCCGGCGGCGGGCCAGACGGCCGCGCCGGGCTTGTTGCGGGCGGTGGGCCGGAACAGGGCCTCCAGCCGGGTCGCGCCGGCGGCTCGGGCCAGCTCGGCCACGCGGTGCAGCGCCGCCTGCTCGACGCCCCGGGAGAAGACCCGGCAGCTGAGCACGAAGTTCTCGATCACCCAGGCTTCCGGGTCGTCCCGGTCCAGCCACAGGCCGCCCACCAGCCCCTCGGCGCCGAACCGGTCGGTCACCTCGACGGTGAGCACCAGGTGGTCGGGGGAGCCGGCGCGCGCCCGGGTCTGCGCCTCGGTGTGCGCGCGTTCGGTCATGGTGAACTGGTTGGTGCGCAGCCCGAGCTGCGCGACCCGGGGCAGGCTGTGCTCGTCGACCTCCCGGACGGTGACGCGCAGCTTCAGCTCGTGCAGGTAGTCGGCCGCCGAGTCGAACGTGGCGGCGAAGCGTTCCCGCCCGGCGCGGGCCCGGTACAGCTCGGTGCGTTCGCGGTCGGTGGCGCCGGTGGCGAGCACTGTGAAGTGCCCCTCGGTGAGCAGCCTGGTGGGAAAGCCCGCCGGGTCGCCGGCCAGCTCCACCACCCGTACGGTCGGCAGCTCGCGGCGTACCAGCTCGCACTCGAACGGGCTGTCGTCGGCGAACACGACGGCGTCCAGGCCCAGATTGAGGGTGGTCGCGAGCTGGCGCAGGTTCTCGTCCTTTCGCCCCCAGTTCACCGCCTGGGCGACGAAGTCGTCGGAGCGCAGCAGCAGGTCGGGGTGCTGCGCGAACGCCTCGGTCACCAGGTCGGGGTCGTTCTTGCTGCACACCGCGAGCAGTACGCCCTGCCGGCGCAGCGCCAGGGCGCGGCGCTGCACGTCACGGTGGCAGTTGCCGGGATAGTCGGTGCCCAGCCGGATGCCGGTGAGCCCGTCGTCGCCGAGCACGCCCGCCCAGAGGGTGTTGTCCAGGTCCAGCGCGAGCACCTTCGCCGTCCGCCCGAGGACCGCGCGGCAGAAGGTGGCGGCCTCGTGCGCGTACCGACGTTCCACTGTCGATGTCCACGCCATGCTGGCGAACCGGTACAGGCGCTCGTCGCGCACCGGGCCGTCGTGGTCCACCAGCAGCGTCTCCAGATCCACCGTGTACGTCGTGTCCCGCTCGCCCAGCTCCAACAGCCGGGAGTTCAGCTCCCGCCAGATCCGCCCCAGCTCGGCCCGGCCGCGGAAGCTGACCAGGCCGCGGTGCTCGGGCGGCGACAGCGGCACGGTGTGCAGCAGCACCGCGCCCTCGGTGCGGGCCGCGTATCCGCGCAGCGCGGCGGCGAGCACGCCGGCCCGTTCGCCCAGCACGTCGGCGAGGCCGGCCAGGTCGCCGGGGTCCCACTCGCTGGGCAGGAACCAGCCGTCGTGCAGCAGGCAGAGCGTGACGTCGGGCCGGAACTCGGCGAGCGGCGAGCGGGGATCGCTGAGGTCGAGCACGAGCTGGTCGAAGCCGGAGACGTGGATCTCGGGGGCGATGCCGATGCGCAGCAGCGCCACCCGCAGCAGCGGTTCCAGCGTGCCCGGCGTGAACGTGCCGGTGACCGCTACCCGCAGGGGGCGCAGCGGAAAGTCGGGGCTGGTCAGCTTCTCGACGGGCACGTCGGCGAGCAGCCGACCGGCGGACGCGACGACGGTGACCGCCGCGTCGTCCAGGTGGACCAGGGCGGGCGCCAGCTCCGGGTCGGCGGCCGCGTCGGGTCGGCGCAGCCGGCGGATCCGGTGCAGGACCTCCTCGTCTCGCATGGTCGGTGTCCTTCCTCTCCCGCCGGGCGGGGTGGTCGTCGACGGGCCGGCACGGTGCTCCCGTCGCTGGGTGCGGCAGGTCAGACCCGCAGCAGGGTGCAGACCCAGTGCATGCCGCTGCCGGTGCTGGTCAGGGCGACCAGGTCGCCGTCGGTCAGCTCGCCGCCGTCGAGGTGGCGTTCCAGGCCGATGAGCTGGTCGGCGCAGCCGATGTGACCGTGGGCGAGAGCCAGCTCGACGTTCGTCCGTTCCAGCTCCACGCCGAGGTCCTTGGCCAGCTCGGCGAACTGTCGGGCGTTGTCGTGGAAGTGCACGAACCGGCGGACGTCGGCAAGCGTCACGCCGGCCCGGCCGCACGCCGCCTCCACCACCTGCCGGTTGCGCTCGCGGATGGTCGCCACGAACCGGAACATCCGGCGTACGTCGCCTGCGAAGAACTCGTTGAGCCGGTCGGCCGGGTCACCGACGCGGGGGGTGCCGCCGTCCGGGGTGAACGGCTGCGCCGCGCCACCGACGGGCATCCGCATGAAGCCCGCGTACCGGCCGTCGGTGATCGTCTCGGTGGCCAGCCAGCGGCACCTGTCGTGATCGCGCACCAGCACGGCCGCGGCAGCTCCGTCGGAGAAGACGCTTGTGTTGACCTCCATCCGGTTCCAGTACGGCTCGCACACCCGGTTCGCGCCGATCAGCAGCGCCGTCCGGTACTCGGGATGGGTGGCGAACCGCCCGGCCACCGTGTCGAACGCGGCCACCCCACCGCCGCACGCCTGGTTGAGCAGCACCGCTTCGGCCCGGTGCGCGCCGAGGCGGGCCTGGGTGTGCGCGGCCGGATCCCAGTAGAGGTACTCGGCCAGGTCGGGGATCGCCAGCACCACCAGGTCCACGTCGGCGGCGGACAACCCGGCGCGGTCCAGGGCCGTACCGCCGGCCACCACCGCCAGGTCGGTCACCCCGACGCCGGGGCCGGCGCGGTGGAAGGCGCGGTACTCCCAGGACCGCAGACGGTCCAGATCCTTGGTGTACGCGGCCGCGGCCGCCGCCACGTCGACAGGCTCGCCGAGCACGTGGGCCAGGGCGGCCACCCCGACGCCGACCGGCGGGCCGCTCATCGCCGCACCGCCGTCGCGTCGTTGTCGGCGTCGGTGCGGGCAGCGCGTAGCCGGACCCGGGGGTCGGCGGGCGCGACACCGTCCAGCTCGGACAGGAAGCGCCGGGCGGTGCCGTTGCGGCCCGTGTCGGCAAAGCGGACCAGCACCTCGCCGACCTCGGCCGCGCCGGCACGCCGGGTCAGCTCCCGCAGCACCTCCGCCTCGACGCCCTTGCCGAGCACCGGGCAGGAGAGGGAGAAGACGTCCACTGTCCAGCGGTCGACGGACCGGTCCAGCGCCACGAGGCCCGCGGTGCCGTAGTCGCCGAGCCGGTCGCGTACCCGGATCGCCAGCAGGTCGGCGGCCCGCGCGGCCAGCACGGCGGCCGGCGGGGCGGGCGCCAGCGCGAAGTCGTGCGCGCGGGCGACCACCTCGGCGACCTCCGCGACGCTGTCGGCTGCCACCGGCAGGTAGTCGACGTGCACCTCCAGGCCGGCCACGAAGTCGTCCAGGGACAGCTCGGTGGGCGCGACGGCGGGTCGGGACGTGCCGCCGCTCCACCGCCGGGCCGGGAGCCGGTCGGTCAGTCCCGCCGCCCGCAGCTCGTCCGACCAGCCGGCCGGGTCGGACCCGAGCGGTACGTGCCGCGGCGGCGACTGCGCCGGACCGGTGCCGGCCAGCACGAGCTGGGCCGGCGCGACGTCCAACTCGTCGGCGATCTCGGCGAGCTGGTCGGCCAGGGGCCGGTCGTCGGTGACCCAGCCGTCGAGCACGCTCAGCAGGTCCGTGGCGTCGGCGCTCGACCACCAGTCGACGCCGGTGGCCCGCAACGCCACCCGCACGCCTGCCTCGCGCAGGTCACGCAGCGCCGGCAGCAGGTGGACGGCGCCACCGGCCAGCCCGTCGCCGTCGAGGACCAGCGCGCGGCAACCCGCGCCGAACCACCAGGCCACCAGCGCGGCGGTGGCGGCGCCGAGCCGCGCGAAGACCTCCTCGGTGTACGGCACCTTCGCGAACCGGAACAGCGCCGGGTGGTACGCCCGCTCGTCTCCGACGGCCCGTACCGCCTCGTCGGCGTCGACGAGCAGCACCCACGGGTCGCCGGCCAGCCGATCACGCAGCCGTTGCCGGACGGCTGTGGCGCTGGCGGTCACCCCGTCGGCGTGCAGCGCGTCGGCCGGCCCGTACCGGCGGGAGGTGGGGACGGGCGGCAGGACGTACACCAGCAGGGCGCCGTGGCGGTGCGCGGCGGTGACGGCCGCCTCAGCCCCGGCCAGCAGCTCCGTCGCCCAGGCGTCGCCGGCCGCGCCGGGATCGCCGGCCTCCTCCAGGCGCTGCGCCACCACAAGCACGTCGGGTCGCGCCTCGGCGAGGAAGCCGTCGGTGGCGAGACACTGCTGGACGACCTGCTGGAACGGGCCGACGGCGAGCGTGGCGGGCAGGCCGGTGTCGTGCAGGCCCAGGCCGAGGTACGGCACCAGCGGGTCCACGGTGTAGCTGGCCAGCAGCGCCACGCGCAGGGCCGGCGCAGGCGCCTGGCGGGTGAGCGCCTGCCAGCGGGTGCGGCGGGTGAACAACTCGGCGCTCATCGGGTCTCCGTGCCCTTGGCGCGCAGCACGGTCCGCAGCTCGCCGACGCTGCGGACGTCGCGGATCTCCTCGAAGGCGAAGGAGAGCCCGTAGACCTCCTCCAGGGTCACCACCAGTTGCAGGTGCCGCAGGCTGGTCCAGGTGCCGATGGTCTCCGGCCCGGACTCGTCGGTCACCTCGGCCGGGTCGACCTCCAGGACGCCGGCCACCACCTCGGTGAGCGTCACTTGGCCACCACCGCGCGGTCGTCGGTGAGCTCCTCGGTGCCGGTCGGCGACGGCAGCGGGGCGGGCGGGTCGGTGGGCTCGTCGTAGTCGGGCAGGTCGACCTCCATCCGGCGGAGGCTCGGCGAGGCGAACCCGGCGGCGGCCACGCCGATGCCGAACAGGCCCACGATCACGAAGATCAGGCCCATTCCGGCGCCCGGCCCGCTGCCGACGAGCCAGCCGAAGTACGGCACCCCCGGCCCGCCGTCGCGCATCATCGGCTCGAACCAGCGGTCCGCGGCGATGCCGGCCAGGGCCGTGCCGCCGGGGTACGCCAGGTCCTCGATGAACTGGCGGGCGGCGAAGACCCGGCCCTGGTGTGACGGCTCGACCTTCTCCTGCCACACCGACTGGGCGTACCCGTCGATGAAGGGGATGGACAGGTGCAGGAAGAGCAGGGCGACCGACCAGACGATGATGCTGTCCCCGACGCCGTAGATGATTCGGCCGAGGACGCTGAAGACCAGGATGGCGATGAGCATCCGGCGGATCTTGTGGCGGGTGTTGGGTAGCAGGCCGAGCAGTAGCGCGCCTGCCACACCGCCCACCGCGCCGATGGTCTGCACCAGGCCTACCGCGTTGGTGCTGCTGTCGGTGCGGGCCAGGATCTGCGGCACCAGCAGGGCGAACCCGACAGCGGCGAGCACGTTGATGGCGAACATGATCGCCTCCAGCCCGGTGAACGCCCGACTGGCCAGGATGTAGCGGAAGCCGTAGATCGTGTCGTACCAGAAGCCGCCCTCGTCCTGCTGCGTCGAGCGGGGGATGGGCGGCAGCTTCACCAGCAGCACCGCGCCGATCGCCACCAGGTAGGACAGCGCGTCGACGAGCAGGATGACCTTGATGTCCATGAGGCCGAGCAGCGCGGCGGCGAAGCCGGGGGCGAAGATCACCGGGATGGTCCGGACCGCGAACATCATCGCGTTGGCCCTCGGGTACTGGCCCTTCTCCATCATCACGGTGATGGTCGCCTGGTACGCCGGCAGCTGGAACGCGAGGAACGCGCCGGTGACCAGGTTGACCAGGTACAGGTGCCACACCTCGACCGAGCCGGTGAGGAACAGCAGCAGCACGGCGGCCGTGGTGATCGCCGAGCCGACGTCACTGAGCACGATCGTCAGTCGGCGTCCCCACCTGTCGACGAGCGCGCCGGCGATCGGGCTGAAGATCACTGTCGCGCCGAACGCGAACGCCATGAGCATGGTCAGGTCGAAGGCCCGGCCGGTGGCGTCCCACACCCAGATGCTCAGGGCGAAGTTCGTCATCCGGGTGCCGAGCGCCGACAGCAGCTGGCCGAACCAGATCGTGGTGAACCCGGCGAACCGGGACGGGCGTCGGAACGCCATGGGGTCTCCTCCTACTGCCGTGGCGGTTGCCCGTGGTGTCCGGCCAGCCGCAACAGGCTGGTCCGGATGCCGTCGAGCAGGTTCTCAGCGGTCTCCGGCCGGAAGGCCGGAGTGGCGTAGCTCAGATCGACGCGGAGTGCGGGGCCGGTGAGCGATCCCGTCACGTCGAAGGGGAAGGGCCAGTGCCCGTCGGGGTCCTCGGTCGGCCCGAACGGCGCCGCGCAGACGTCGAGGAGCTGGTTGGCCGGGGCGACGTCGTCGAATCCGAAGCCGCCCATGTAGTTGACGGCGACCAGCGGCGGCGGTGTCGCGGCCAGCCGGGCTCGGACGTCGTCGTCCGGGCACAGGTACCGCAGCAGGCCGTACCCGATGCCGTTGTCCGGGACGCGGCCGAGCTGGCGGATCACCGAGCGGACCGAGCGGGCCGCGTCGGCGGTGGCGGGCAGCTCCAGCCGCAGGGGGTAGAGCACCTGGAACCAGCCCGCGGTGCGGCTGACGTCCACGTCGTCGAAGAGCGGTTCGCGGCCGTGGCCGGTCGTGGCGACGGTGACCGCGCCACCCGTACGCCCCACCACGGTGGCCACCACCGCCCACACGACGAGGTCCCGCACACTGGCCCGCAGTCGGCGGGCGGCGGCGTGCAGTCCCCGGGTCGCCGCCTCGTCAAACGTCACGGTGGCCAGGCCCAGGTCACCGAGGCGGAACGGCGTGGCGGTCGGCTCGTCGGCCAGCCGGGGCAGCACCCCGTCGTCGGCCTGCGCCAGCCAGAACGGCACCTGCTCGCGCAGCGCCGCGGAGCCCGCGTATTCGGCGAGCCGCCGCGCCCAGGCTCGGTAGGACGTGGTCTTCGCCTGCAACGCCGGCTCGACCCCGCGTTCGAGCTGGTCGCAGAGCGTCTCCAGGTCGGCGAGGAGCACACCCCGGGAAACCGCGTCGACGACGAGGTGGTGGTTGACGAGCAGCAGCCGGTCGGGCAGCTCCGGGCCGAGCCGGAAGTGCGCCACCCGGGCCAGCGGGCCGGCCGTGAGGTCCAGGCCGGTCTGCGCCTCGGCGCAGCGGGCCTCGACGGCGGCCTCCCGCTCGTCGACACCGAGGCCGGTCAGGTCGTGGCTGACGAACGGGACGGCGTCGGCGGGGTCGGCGTGGTGCTGACGCCAGCTCTCGTCCGGCTGACGGGTCAGGCGTAGCCGCAGCGCGTCGTGCTGGGCCACCAGCCGGCGGACCGCCTCGCGGACCAGCTCGGCCGGCAGCGGACGGGTCAGCTCAAGGTAGTAGGGGTGGTTGAACAGGGCGGGCCGGCCCATGGTGGGGGCCACCAGGTCGGTGAACCAGCGCTGCGCACCGGTCAGCGGAGCGTCGCCGTGCACCGCGCCCTGCTCGGCGTCCAGCGCCAACGCCCCGCTCGGGGCCGAGTCACCGAGGCTGGCGGCCAGCTCGGCGACCGTGGGGTGGCGCACGAGCTGTCGCGGCGTGACCTGGATGCCGGCCGCCGCGCAGCGGGCGACGAGCTGCATCGCGAGCAGCGAGTCACCGCCGACGGCGAAGAAGTCGTCGTTGATGCCGAGCTGGTTGGTGCGCAGCAGCTCCGACCAGATCGCCACGAGTTGACGCTCCCGGTCGGTACGCGGCGCGGCGGCGGCCCGGTCGGCCGAGCGTCGGTACCCGTCGGTGACCGCGCCGCGCAGCGCCACCGCGTCGCCCAGCTCGGTGGCCACCTCGGCGAGCAGCCCGGCGGGAATCCGGTCGACAGGCGCGTCGACGGCCCCGGCGACGGCTGCGTCGAGAGACCACAGGCCACGTAACACGTCCACCGGCCCGTGCGCCGGGTCGAAGGGCAGCGCCAGGGCGTCCGGTGGCGCGGGTTCGGTGACCGGGTGCAGGGCCAGCGTGGCCGCGTCCGTGGGAGGGGTCGGGGCGTACCCGATGATCCCGGCGGTGACGAGCGCGGACAGCTGCGCGCCCTGCGGCGTCGTGGTGAGCAGCACCTCGCGCCCGGACCGGGCCTGGGCCGCGAGCAGCCCTGCCAGCTCGGCCTGCCGGTGCGCGGGCCCGGCCGGTACGACAAGCCGGCCCAGGGCCGGGTGCCGCACCGCCCGCCGCACCAGCAGCGTCGCGGTGACGGCCGCCAGCTCCGGTGACCAGGCGTCGCCGGTGAACAGCTCGGGCACCCGGTAGCTCCGCGCCCACGCCTCGACCGCGACGACGTCGACGTCCGGCCGGGCCTCGGCCAGCCGCGCGGTCAGCTCCGCGAGGACCGCGTTCCACGGTGACGTCCGGTACGGCGGCGACGGCGGGCACACCACTATCGTCAGCGCCGCCGCGCTGTGTCCCCGGTGGACGTCGAGTGCCGCCAGCAGCTCGGTGGAGAAGCCGCGCAGCCCGACGATGCCCGCGCCGAGCGGGCCGGGTGTGCGGCGGTCCTCCCAGCGCAGCACCAGCACGTTGTGGTCCCGCCGGCCGGTCGCCAGGCCGGCGGCCGGGTCGCGCAGCAGCCGCAGCAGCGCGCCGGGCGCGAGCTGTTCGAGGGCGTGCGGAAGGCCGAGCAGCCCGGTCCAGAAGCGGACGGTCGCCGCCAGCCCCGGCACCTCGACGGTCCCGCCGACGACCAGCCGGGGCGCCGGCGGCGTGAGGCGGCGGGGCGCCGCAGCGCGCCGTCCCCCGCCGAGCGGGGCGTCCGGTCGGCGAACCCCCTCGTCGAGCACCTTCGCGAGCCCGGTCAGCAGCCGGACCATCCGCTCCGGGCCGAACAGGTCGGCCCGGTACGCCAGGTCGGCGTGCAGGTCGTCGCCCTGCCAGGTGACGCTGAGGAAGAGGTCGAAGTCGACGCCGACGCTCGGCACGTCAACAGGCGTGGCGGTCAGCCCCGCGAAGTCCGGCAGCTCGTCGGGACCGTCGAGGACGTTGAGCACGCACTGGAACAGCGGGTGGTACGCGGCCTGCCGGGGCAGCCGCAGCGCCTCCACGATCGTCGCGAACGGCAGCCCCTGGTGCCGGTACGCCTCCCGCGCCGTGCGGTACGCCCGCGTCACCAACTGCCGGAAGGTGGGCCGGCCGCCGACGTCCATCCGCAGCGGCAGCAGGTCGGCGAAGCAGCCGATCAGCGGGGCGAGTTCGGCGCGTTCCCGGCCGGCGGTGGGTGCGCCGAGCACCACGTCCGGTTGCCCGCTCTCGGTGTGCAGCAGGGCGGCGAAACCGGCCAGCAGCACGGCGAACGGGGTGACCCCCTCCGCCCGGGCCAGCTCCCGCACCGCCGCGCCGAGCCCACTGCCCAGCCGCTGCGCCTGGTAGCCGGCGACGTCCGAGCGCTCCGTCGGGCGGGGGTGGTCGGTGGGCAGGTCCAGCAGCGGCGGCGCGTCGGCGAGCCGCTCCCGCCAGTACGTCAGGTGCGGTTCGACGGCGGTCGACGCCAACCAGTCGCGCTGGTGTCGGGCGTAGTCGGCGAACTGGACCGGCAGCGGCGGCAGCGGCCTGTCGACGCCCGTGGCGTGGTGGGCGTACCGGGCGGCGACCTCGTCGAGCAGGATGCTCCACGAGGTGTTGTCGCAGACGATGTGGTGCATGCCGAGCAGCAGGTGCCAGCGCCGGTCCGGCAGCCGCAGCAGGCGGGCCCGCACCAGCGGGCCGGCCGCCAGGTCGTACCGGTGCGCGGCCAGCTCGGCGGCCGCCCGGCGCACCGCCCGGGCCTGCTTCGCCGCCGGCAGGCCGGTCAGGTCCAGCGTCTCCAGCCACGGGTCGACGTGCGGACGGACGACTGGTTCCGGCTCGCCGCCCCGGCCGGCGAAGGTGGTCCGCAGCACGTCGTGCCGGGCCAGCACGTCGTCGAACGCCCGCCGCAGCGAGGTCGTGTCGAGGTCGCCGCGCAGCTCGACGGCGGCAGTGGTGTTGTGCCGGACCACGTCGTCGCCGAGCTGGTCGAGGGCCCAGAGCCGCACCTGCGCCGAGGACGCCACCGCCGGTGTTCCCGGCGGTGCGGGCGTGAGCGGGGCGAGGGCGGTGGCGTCCGGGTCGGCGTCCAGCACGGCGGCGAGCCCGGCCACCGTCGGGTTGGTGAACAGGGTGTAGAGCGACACCTCCCGGCCGAACTCGGCCTGCACCTGCGACAGCAGGCCGGTGGCGAGCAGCGAGTGGCCGCCGAGGTGGAAGAAGTCGCTCGTCACGCCCACCTGCTCGACACCGAGCGCGGCAGCCCACAGACCGGCCAGCCGCTCCTCGGTCGGGGTGCGCGGCGCGACGACCTCCTCGTCGTCCGTGTCGACCCGCGCCACGGCCGGGCGGCTGCGCTCGGCGATCGCCGCGGCGGTGCTCAACTCCTCGATGACGTACGCGGCCCGCTCCGCGCCGATCGCCGTCAGCAGCCCGCTCCCCGCGCTGGCCGCCACCGGCGCGGGCGGGTCCAGCGGCCAGACGTGGGCGAGCAGCCGACGCAGCTCGTCCCACCCGGCCGGCACGGCCAGCGCAAGCACACCGGGGTACGCGTCGCGCAGCGCCGCGACGGCCTCCGCGTCGGTGTCGAGCACCACGGTCGTGGCCGGGTCGGCGGCGGCCAGCTCGCCGGCCGAGAACGGCCGCACCTCGTGACCGGGCAGCGCGTCGGCGAGCCTGTCGAGCGGCAGCCGCTCGCCGTCGACGAGCACGAGCCGGCGCGGCTGGCCGACGAGCCGCCGCAGCTCCCGCAGCACGATCGTGCCCAGCGCCGCGAAGTACTCACCCGTGTACGGCACGTGGCCCAACTCGTCCGCGCGCTCGTCGCTCACAGGCGCCACCGGATAGGCGCCGGCCTGGTCGGCCGCCCAGACCGCGTGGACCCCCGGGGTGCGGGCGGCCAACGCGGCAAGCCTGTCGTCGAGCCGGCCGGACCGCTCGCCGTGCCGTTCGGCGGCGCGCGGCGACGCCGGGCAGACCACCAGCAGCAGCGGGGCGTCGGTGCGCCGCCGGTACGCGGCCACCGCCGCGTCCAGGTCGTCCATCGCCGTGTCCAGGGCCGCCTCGCCGACGGTGTCGTCCTGCCGGCGCAGCCAGTCCTCCCACCGCAGCAGGCAGACCGTCGCGTCGGCCGTCGGCCCGGCCAGCAGGTGGGCCACCAACTGGCCGTACCCGGCCAGCTCCACCGACGCGGGTACGCGCAGGAAGCGCAGCCAGAACTCCACCGGGTCGCGCAGCGGGTCCACTGTGAAGGTGGCCGCCAGGGCGATGCGGTGCCGGCGCAGCCCGGTCACCTCCGACAGCGGCCGGTCCGGGGCGTCCGCCATGGCGCGCAGCAGCTCCGGCAGCCGGCCCACAGTCGAGGCGATGGTCTCGTCGAGGTACAGGTCGGCGTTGAAGTCGACAGCACCCTCGATCCGGTCACCCTGGACGGTCAGGCTGACGAACAGGTCGAAGTCGGTGAGGCCGCTCTCCGCGGGCACCGGGCGGAAGGTGACTCCGGCGGCCTGCCGCTGCGGCACCCCGCCGTCGGTCATCGTGGCCAGCACCTGGAACAGCGGGTTCACGCTGGGGTCGCGGACCGGCCGGACCTCCTCCACCACCCGCGCGTACGGGGCCTCCTGGTGCGCGTACGCCTCGCTGACCGTGCGGTGCACCCGACGGACGAGGTCGCGCACGCTCGGGTCGCCGCCGGTGTCCACCCGCAGCACCAGCATGGTGGCGAAGCAGCCGATGAGCGGCTCCAGGTCGGTGCTCGCCCGTCCGGCGGCGGGCATGCCGAGCAGCAGGTCGTCCTGGCCGGTGGCCTGCCGCAGCAGGGCTGTCAGCCCGGCGAGGACAACCGCGTTCACTGTCGCCCCGGCCCCCCGGGCCAGCCCGGCGAGAGCGCCGGTCACCTCGGCGTCGACGGAGAACGGCAGGCTGCGGCCACGGTGGGTCTGCACCGGCGGCCGGGGGCGGTCCGGTGGCAGCGTCGAGCGGGCCGGCGCCGAGGCGAGCCGTTCCCGCCAGTGCGCCAGGTGACCGGCCAGCTCCCGTTCGGCCTCCGGCCGGCGGCGGGCGGCGACGTGCGCGACGAACCCTGTGGGCAGCGCGGGCAGCCCGGCCGGCACGTCGGCGGCGAACTCGCCGTACCAGCTCACCAGCTCCTCCACGAACACGCCTGCCGACCAGGCGTCGAAGACGATGTGGTGCGCCGTCACCAACAGCAGGTGCTCGTCGCCGGCGAGGGCGAGCAGCCGTACGGCGAGCAGCGGCCCGCTGGTGAGGTCGAAGATGACGGCCGCGTGCGCGGCGACCTCCCGGTCGACAGCCGCCTGCCGTTCCGACTCCGGCACCTCCGTCAGGTCGAGCACCGGCAGCGGAACCTCCAGGGCGTCCGACACCCGCTGGGTGACGACGCCGTCGACGGACGCGAACACGACGCGCAGCGCGTCGTGCCGGGCCACCACCGCGTTGACCGCCCGGTGCAGCGCCGCGACGTCCAGGGGTCCGCTGATCCGCTCGGCGAAGGGCACGTTGTAGACAGGCGTGCCCGGCTCCAGCCGGTCCAGGAACCAGAGCTGCTCCTGGGTGAAGGAGAGCGGACGGTCCACCGTGGCCGGCGTCGGGTCGGCGGTGTCGGGTCGGTCGGCACGGGCCTGGCGCAGGCGCAGGGACAGCAGCTCCCGCTGCTCGGGGGTGAGGTCGGCGAGGTCCGGGTGCAGGTCCT
Organism: Micromonospora sp. NPDC049275; assembly: GCF_043197115.1. NCBI lineage: Bacteria > Bacillati > Actinomycetota > Actinomycetes > Micromonosporales > Micromonosporaceae > Micromonospora > Micromonospora sp. NPDC049275. The sequence goes on along the minus strand of NZ_JBICSN010000020.1, from coordinate 52,323 downwards.
GGGTCATCGGGTGGCCCCTTCGACGTACGCGCGGTCGGTGGCCGGCCCGCCGTCGAGCAGGCGGGACAGCGGGGGAGGGGAGTCGTGCAGGTAGAGGTGACCGCCGGGCACGACGGTCAGCGAGAAGCCGGCGTCGGTGCAGGCCGCCCAGCCGGCGACCTCGTCCGGGCTGACCAGGGGGTCGTCGATCGCCGCCACCGCGTCCACCGGCAGTGGCAGCGGGGGCACGGTCGCCGGCCGGTACGACGCCACCACCGTCAGGTCGGCCCGCACGGTGGGCAGGATCAGCTCCAGCAGGCCCGGGTCGGCGAGCACCTCGTCGGGGATCCCGCCCAGGTCGTGCAGCCACCGGGTCAGCGCCGCGTCGTCGAGGCGGTGCGCCGCGCCGAGCGGCGGGGCGTTTCGCGGCGGACGGGCCGCCGACACCACCAGACGCTGCGGTACGGGGTCACCCCGCGCGACCAGTCGCGCGGCCACCTCGTACCCGATCAGACCGCCCATGCTGTGGCCGAAGATCGCGAACGGTGCCGGCACCCGCGCGACGATCGCGTCGACAAGCGGGGGCGCCAGCTCGTCCATCGTGCTCAGCGGCGGGTCGGCCAACCGACGCTCACGCCCTGGCAACTGCGCGGTCCACACCTCCACGTCGTCGCCCAGCAGGCTGGCCCACGGCCGGTACGCGGCAGCGCCGGCACCGGCGTACGGCAGGCACACCAGCCGCAGCCGAGCGGCCGGGCGGGGCGCGACGCAGCTCAACCATGCTGCTGCGCCGGCCGCTCGGGTGGCGGTCGTCGGCACGGATACGTGTGGTGTCGCCATGCCCGCACACGCTAGGAACGGGCCGTGACAGCGGTCTTAGCGTCGGCTGAGGGATCCTCGGGGTGTCCACTGCGCGCGACCCGTGGTCACCGACGAGACCGGCTTCCTGAAGAAGGGCGTGTGCTCGGTCGGGGTGCAGCGGCAGCAGTACGCGGGCACCGCCGGCCGGGTCGAGAACAGCCAGGTCGGGGTGTTCCTGACTCCTCAACGCCTTCGTCCTCGCCCTGCCACTACCCCCGGCGCACACCCTGCACTGGTCCACCTGGCGACGAACATCCCAAGCCCGAGCCCGGCGATCCCACTACCAGCGCAGGCCCGGCCACCGAGCTTGAAACAGGCCCTACGGCTCGAGCGTGGCGGGCATGCTGAAGGCGGCGACGTGACGGGCACCGATGAAGGCGTTGCTCTCTACGATCTTCCCGTTCTCGATCCGGAGTACGTCGACGACCAACGCCTCGTAGTGCCGGCTGCCGGGCCGCCGGAGATAGTTGATCAGTGCCGGGCGCCCGTTGGCCGAGGTGGGGAACGTACGCCAGTCGAGCGGTCGGCCGAGGAACTCCGCGACCGCGTCGATCCCGACGACCGGCGGCTCGGGCGGCATCGTGATCCGTACGTCCTCGGCGAGCAGTGCCCGGATCGTCTCCGGGTCCTTCGCGTTGGCGTAGCGGCGCAGGATCTCTTCGTCCTCACTGGTGAGCCGCGGGCGGCGCCAGTCCTTTGGGTCCGACGGAGCGCGCTGCCGGAGGGTGTGGCGGGCCCGCTGGAGGAGGCTGTTGACGGCCGCCACGGCGGTGTCGAGCGCGCCGGCGATCTCCTGCGGCGTCCAGCCGTGGACGTCGCGCAGCACGAAGGCCGCCCGCTGCCGCGGCGGCAGGTACATGAGCGCCGCGATCAGGGCCAGCTCGACGGTCTCCCGGGCGGCGAGACCGGTCTGCGGATCGTCGGCCAACAGGGCGTCGGGATAGGGACCGAGCTCGGTGGACCACTCCAGCGGGTCACCATACGGAACCGTCCGGTGACCGGCCGCCTTGCGGCTGTCCAGGAAGACGTTCGTGGCGATCCGGTAGAACCAGGTGCGCGGCGACGCCCGACCCTCGAAGCGGTCGCGAGCCCGCCAGGCACGCAGGAAGGCCTCCTGCACCAGGTCGTCCGCGTCGGTGACGTTCCCTGCGAGGCGGTAGCAGTGCACGTGTAGCTCACGCCGGTGCTCGTCGAAGGCGCGCTGCAGCCAGACCGCCTGCTCGTCACGCGAGTCGGACATGTGATTTCCCCTGGGCTGAGTGGTCCGCACAACCGTACTGACGACCGCGGACCCATCCGTCATCGGTCACCGATGACGATCGCCGGCTCGGTCGTCTGTACCTGTGACCTATCCCCACTCCATGAAGGAGACAGCCATGACGGCAACCCCCGAGTCCAGCGCCGCCGCGCCCCCGGTCGTCGACCGGGAGACCTGGCTGCGCGAGCGCGATGAACTGCTGGTCCGGGAGAAGGCCCATACCCGCGAAGGAGACGCCATCGCAGCCGCTCGTCGTCAGCTGCCGATGACCTTGATGCCGACGGTGACGGTGCGGGGCCCTGGCGGGGACACCCCGCTGGTGGAGGTGTTCGAGGGCCGCCGGATGCTCATCGCCTACTTCCACATGTGGCACGACGGCAAGCCGCACGAGCATCAGTGTGAGGGGTGCACCTTCTCGACCTGTCACATGCAGATGCTGGACTACCTGCACGCTCGGGACGTCACCTACGCCGTGTTCTGCCAGGGTCCCTACGAGGAAAGTGCCCCGTTCGCGGAGTTCATGGGCTACCCGTTCCCCTGGTATTCGGCGAAAGAGTCCGACCCGGCTCTGGCCGACGGTCGTGACTTCGGGTTCATCGCCTGCTACCTGCGCGACGGCGACCAGGTCTACGAGACCTACTGGACCACCGGGCGGGGCGTGGAGGCGTTGATGACCACCTACCACGCCCTGGACCTCACCGTGTACGGCCGGCAGGAGAACTGGGAAGACTCACCCCAGGGTTGGCCACGGGTCAGTGGTCACCCGTGGCGGCTCAACGGCCGCCCCACCGCCCAATGGTCACGCCCCGGCGTTACGCCGGCGGTGACGTCCTGACGCTCGAGATGGTCATGCTCGGGTCGGCCGCGGTGTCGGCCTGCTGCTGCGTCGTGCCGCGGGCGGGCGCGTCCCGCAGGACCCGGATGCTCGCGGGTGCGATGGTGGCTGTCATGGTCGCGGTGACCCTCGACGCCGCACCGGTTGTGCAACAGACGGGCGCGCTGCTGCTCCTCGCCTTCGCGGTGGCACTCGTCACCAGCGGTCCGACCGAGCGCGGCCCGGAGGTGGAGTGGCACCGTGCGGCCGGGGCCGTGCTCATGGCGCTCGCCGTGCTGATGCATCAACACGGCGGGTCGATGGCTGTCCACCACATGGCCGCCGGGCCCCGGATGGACCACGGCACCGTCACCGGCCATGAGGCGGCGCTCGTGTTGCTACGCGCCGCCACGGCGGTTTACCTCTGCTGGATGGCGGCCGCACTCGTCCGGCTGCGCAATCGACCGATCACGGACCTGCTCCGTTGGGAGCACCTGGCCATGGGGGCGAGCCTCGCGGCCATGGTCTTCTTCATGAGCTAGCCCCCGAATCACCCCTGTTCCCAAAACCCGGCAGAGGCGGTTTATCGACAGAGCTCATCAGCCATCAAACCCTCGCTGGTGAATATGGTCAGCGCCGTTCACTTCGGGCGCGAGAATCAGCCGACGCAATGCTTGCCGTCGCCATCTGATGAGAATAAGCTGGTGGTAGGGCGTCGGCGCACTGCATCCCCGAGCAACTAAAATGAAAGCGAATGAGTGAAACTCCGATCGGCGATCAGAACTGAAATAGCAGGAATCCAATCCAGGCTTGTCGCGGCCTCGATCACCACTTCGGCAATACTGGTGGTCGGCGCTTTCGCGACTCCGGCACCAGCCAGCGCGGCAGATAATCCGAATCCGGCGAGAATTGCCTCTGCCTCCTGGTGGTTGATGGAAGAACTCCTGAAGCTTCAAGAAGGCACGGAAAATGGCGGCATTTACGCCAACAAGTCGGGCTACCACAACACACGCGCCGCCAACGCGTCGAATGACTATTCTGTTCGCGACGATGAGGACAAGGGTGGTCCTTCTGACAAGGCCGCCGCTTACGACTGGACCTTCCCCGAAGCTCAAAGCCTCTCTTTGGCCACCCACCCGATCGACCCCCGAGCGGATCAGCAACTCCCTTCCGACGTAACGGCTGCGGCATCCAACTACACCAACATCGCTCGTTACTCGAACCGGCTTCTGGCGTCCGGCCGGGACTCGAATGATCCGCGCCTCAACGGATGGCGTGAGTTCTACGGTCAAGCCGACAATGACACCTCTGTCGAAGGCTACGACTTTCGCTACGACGGCACCGTAACCTCCGACAGCTCGCACCTCTGGCACATCCACCTGAGCGAGGACCGAGATAAGGTCGAGAGTCTCGACAACAAGCGAGCGCTGCTCAGCGTCCTTCGTGGTGAGACGGTGGAGCAATGGCTGGCGGGGTCCGGGAAAGCTGTGGCAGATTCCCAGAGCACGGACCTCGACGGTGACGGAGATGCAGACCTCCTTCGGGTCAATACCGACGGGACGGTTTCGGCATTCCGAAACAACGGGATCCTGGATGGCAATGCGTGGTCGTCTCCGTTAGTCGTCGCAGCCAGTCCCGGTACGACCGATCCGCTCCGCATGCGGTTCGCCGACCTGAACAACGATGGCATGGCGGAGTTCGTGCGAATCAACAGCGACGGGACGCTCTCGGCATTCCGAAACAATGGGATCCTGGATGGCAATGCGTGGTCGTCTCCGTTGGTCATCGCAGCCAGCCCCGGTACGACCGATCCGCTCCGCATGCGGTTCGCCGACCTGAACAACGATGGCATGGCGGAATTCGTGCGAATTAACAGCGACGGGACGCTCTCCGCTTTCCGAAACAATGGGATCCTGGATGGCAACGCCTGGTCGTCTCCGTTGGTCATCGCAGCCAGCCCCGGCACGACGGACCCGCTCCGCACACGATTCGCCGACCTGAACAACGACGGCATGGCAGAACTCGTCAGAATCAACAGCGACGGAAGCCTGTCCGCTTTCCGCAACAACGGGATCATGAATGACCGGGCCTGGTCAGCTGACGTTGTAATCGCCGCCAACCCCGGGACCACGGACCCGACGCGGCTGGCGATCGCGTAACTCAAGTTAAGCGGTCCTCATGCGGCAGCCGCCGCTAGGGATCTTTCGGGTGCGATTCGATATTGGAGGTGCGGCGGTCATCGCGAGGGCCGTTGTGCTACTTGCGCCGCGACGCCTTCGATGCCGCGTCTGGCGTGCAGTTCGAGGTCGAGTTGGCCCTTCAGCGTGTCGTTGACCGACTCTGCCGGATCGGTTTCAGCAAGTGCTCGCCCGGGTGTGGGGCACGGTTGCGGTACGACAGTGTGGCAACCGCGCCCCACGCTCTGCCAGCCACTGGTCGAGTTCCGCGGACACCTATCCCTTGTCCGCGACGATCAGCAGGCCTGGACGCTCGGTGACGAGGTCAGAGGCGCAGTAGCCGTGGCCGTGGCCGGCCCACCGCGACCACGCGGATCGCCTGCTTGAGCAGCGGCACGCAACCGCTTGTGGTGGCCGGACTGAGCGGGCAGATGCCCGGGGACGAACCGCAGCCAACGGGCTTCGGACCGCACGCCGAGCAGGGCCTGAGCCACGGCCAGGGTGAGCAAGCAGATCAGGTAGGCCGCTGGCCGACCGGCGATCCGGTCGCCTCGTCGCGTCCACCACCCAGCGCTGGGCCGGGCCCGGAACGGCGCCGCGCGCTCACCCGCCGGTGGCGACCGCCGCGATGGCGTAGTGCGGCCGGTGGACGCCACCGTCGGGGCGCTCCAGGCGCTCGACCTCCGTGAAGCCGGCGCGCGTCAGTCGCCCGGAGATCTCGTCGACGGGCCACCGGTAGGCGGTGGTGACCTTGTGGGGAAAGGCGTCCACCTCGTCACCGGCGAAGAGGCCGAGCACCAACCTCCCGGACGGGGTCAGGGCACGTCGGAAGGTGGTGAGCACGCCGTCGAGGCGCTGCGGTGGCAGGTGGATAAGCGAGTACCAGGCCAGGATCCCGGCAACGGAGTGGTCGACGACGTCGAGGTCGTCCAACGACCCGAGGCGGTAGCTGCCGCCGGGGTGGGTCGCCCGTGCGTGGGCGATGAACTCGGGGACCACGTCGATGCCCGTGGCGTCGACGCCCAGCGAACGAAGGTAGTCGGTGAGGTGGCCCGGGCCGCAGCCCAGGTCGAGCACGGGACCGGGTCGGCCCCCCAGGTGCCGGGCGATGTGGGCGAGGTCGTCGGGGTCCACCTTCTCGCGTGTGCCGAACAGTTCGATGTAGAGATCCGCGACCGAGGCGTACGCCTGCCGTACCTGTTCCGTGCCCACCGTCCGACTATAGGAACCCCGTGTCGGGCGGATCGCGCGCAACCCCCCGCCCGAAAGATCGTTGATGCCGAGGGGTGTACCGGATGTCGGACTCGTGGACGGCACGGCTTCTGCGGGATCCGGTGGCCGCACCCCGGGCGGCGTTCCTCGAGCTCTTCTTCGACCTGGCCTTCGTCTTCGCCCTCACCCGTGTCGCGCAACGGCTGATAAGCGAGTTGAACGCCCGGGAGCCCGATCGCGACGTGCTGGCAGGTGCTGCCGAGGCGCTGTTCTTCTTCCTGCTGCTCTGGTTGATCTGGATGTTGGCGGCGTGGGTCACCAGCCTCTACGACCCGGCGCTGGCGTTCGTCCAGGCGTTGGTGATCGTGGTCATGTTCGGCGCGCTGGTGTTGGCCATCACGATGCCCCACGCGTTCGGCGGTCGAGCCGTGTTGTTCGCGGCCACCTACGTCGTCATCCAGCTCGGCCGCCCGCTCGCGCTCACGCTGGCGTTGCGCGGCCATCCGCGTCGGCTGGTGACCACCCGCATCACGATCTGGACGGCGGTCGCCGCGGTGCCCTGGCTCGTCGGGGTCGCCGTGAGCGAGCACGCCCGGCCCGCGGTATGGGCCGGCGCCCTGGCCATCGAGTACGTCGGGTTCGCCACCGGCTGGCCGATACCCCGGCTCGGCGCCTCCCGAGTCAACCAGTGGGTGATCAACGGGGTCCACCTGGTGGAGCGCTACCAGCAGGTGTTCCTGATCGCACTCGGCGAGGCGATCCTGGTGATCGGTCTGGCCTCCAGCGCGGCCCCGATGACCCCTGCGGAGATCGCCGGCTTCGTCGTCGCGTTCGCTGTCACCGTGCTGTTCTGGCGGATCTACTTCCACCGCTCCGGACACCGGCTCCCCACGGCGATCCGCGATTCGCAGACTCCGGCGCGACTCGGCGAGAGGGCGACCTACGTCCACCTCGTGACGGTCGCCAGCGTGCTGATCACGGCGGTCGGATTCGAACTGGTCATCGCCCACCCCACCGGCGAGGGCACGTTGCCGACGGCCGTCATCGTGCTGGGCGGTCCGGCGCTGTTCCTCCTCGCACAGAGCTGGGCGGAGCACGAGGTCTTCGGGCGGCGCCCCATCCGCCGGCTGGCCGGGGTGCTGGTGCTGGTGGCGGCAGCCCCGGTCGGCGCCCTGCTGCCGGGACTGGCGGTCCTGGTCATGGCCGCCGTGGTGCTCAGCGTCGTCGGAGGGGCCGACACACTGGCGGGCCACCTGCGCGATTCCCATGGTGTTGGCGCGGGTCCGTCCGGGGGCGGCCAGGGCACACGCTGAACCAGCGCATCGCCGCCCGGGGCGATGTAGACGCTCGCCTGCTCGTTGAGCGCGCACGTGACGGGTCAACCTAGGCTGCACCGATGGCAATCGACACCACCGGAACGTTCTGGCGGGGCGACAACTTCACCGACCTCGCCGACTACCTCCGCGAATACCAGCCTGGCGGCTACCCGGTGGCTCAGCTCAAGGAAATGGCCTGCGAACAGTGCGGGGGCGCGACCTTCGCGGTCCTCGTCGACGACGAGAACGGTTGTGCACAGGCACGCTGCTTGACCTGCGACGACGACGTCCTGATCGCGGACAGCTCCGACCACTGGCAGGACGCCGACCCCGACGACTGCGCCTGTCCGTGCGGCGGCGAAGCCTTCCAGGTCGCCGTCGGTTTCGCCCTGCGTGCCGACGGAGAGGTCCGGTGGGTCAGCGTCGCGCTCCGCTGCACACAAGATGGAACCCTCGGCGTCTATACCGACTGGAAGATCGACTACTCACCCAGTCGGCATCTCCTGATCGGCGCGACGTGACCAGCACGGCCCGGCGGTAACGCGTTTCGTCGACCGGGTTCAGGGTTGCTCGGTGGAAAACCTGAGGCGAAGACCGGGGCCGTCCCCGGGGCTTCGCCCGGAGTCGGGCGCGTGCTGGGGACCAGATGATGTTGGGCATGAGACGCGCCGCATTCTTCGTCATCGCCGGGCCGGCCTGCATCGTGGGTTACGGGCTCGTACGCCTGTGGGGAAAGTCCGACGGGACGTACGGCCCGGGGTTCGACTGGCAGGCCGCGCACCTGGTCGCCCTGGCGGGCATGGTGTGCTTCGTGCCGGCGGTGCTGGCGCTGGCCGGCCTGCTGCGCCCCAGCCCGTGGCGCACCGGCCTGGTGTCCGTCACGCTTGTCGGGCTCGCCGCCACGATGGTGCAGTTCGGGGCGGACATCGTCGAGGGGCTGCTGGCCGCCGACCGGGCCGAGATGTCGGCGCTCGGCGCGGACTTCAAGGACGTTCCCGGCGTCGACGTGGTCGTCTACGACGTCGTACCGCAGCTGTTCTTTGTCGGTCTGCTCGTCCTGGCGGGCATGCTCGCCGCCCGGCGGCGGCTGCCGTGGTGGAGCGTCGCCCTGCTGCTGGTCGGCATCGTCCTGCCGGCCGTCACGCTCGACCTGCTGCCGCTCGGCGGTTTGTGCATGTTGGTGGCGCTCGCGCCGGCGGTGCCCGCGCTGCGGCGGCCCGCCCCGCGAGCAAGCCTGGAAACCGTAATTTGATCTTACCGACCGGAGTCGCTCTGAGCTGCTGAGATGAAGCGACCCCACCACCTGGGCCACCGTGACGACGGTGACCGGCGCCGACGGCGGTGCGGACGAGCTGACCCACTGCTGACGTGGCCGGCACGGGCGCCCGTGCCACGTCCGTCACTCAGCTGCTGGGCGTCGGTGCGGGCTTCCGGGTGAACGGCCACGGATACTCCCCGAAGAGGTTGGTGCACGCCGTGAGCATTCCCTGTCGGGCGTCGGCCAGGCGTTGGTTGGCGGGTCCCGCGTCCACAGTGGGGTCGTTCTTCACCCAGAGGTCGCCGGCTTCCTTGGCCGCCGATCCCAGCCGCTGACCCGCCTCCCGGACGGCGGGATCGGTCGAGTCGATGGAGGCCATCGCAGTGGTCGCGTCCCCGATGGGGGAATCCTTCGCCTCGATGCTGCGGACCACGCGCGTGCACGCGGAGGCGGCCGCCTTGTCCGAGGGCGTGGTGGAGCTGGGGGCGGGGGCTTCGGCGGGGGAGCAGCCGGTCAGCAGCAGCAGCGAGGCGACAACGAGGGTGCGGTTCACGGCAGGGAGCTTAAACGATCTTCAGGTCCCGATGCCGACCCCTGACGACCTGCTCGTCGTGGCCGGCAAGTCGCTGCTCGACCAGAGGGAGGCGCTGCGAGCTGTCGCGACGTCAGTCGTCGGCCACGGCCACCGGCTCCGCGCCGATGCAACGGACCTTCAACTCGTGCCTGCCGGCCGAGCCCTCGAACGTGACCTCGACGTCGTCGTCCGGGCCCCGGTCCACGTCGCGCACCCGGTAGCCCTGCGCGGGCGCCCAGGAGACGAGGCGTACGCCGGCGGGACCGCACTCGGCCACGGCCGTGCCGCCGTCGGTGGCGAAACTGCGGGGGACGCCGGCATCGGGGCTGGGTGCGGCGCTCGCGGTGCCGGCCGGCGCGACGGCTGTCGGGGCGGCGGACGTCGGCTCCGGCGCGGCGAGCGCCCGTTCGATCTCTGCCTCGCTGCGCACCCCACCCGGTGTGCCGGTGAGGCTCTCGCCCACCAGACGGATCGCGCCCAACCCGATCACTGTCGCCACGGCGACCGTGGCCACCCACCCGACGGCGACGAGAAGCGAACGACGGCCCATGACACGACTATCCCCGATCCGTCCTTGTCGCTGGCACATGCGGAGGCTAAGGCATGGTTAACGTGCGCGTCGCTGCCGGCGGGAGCCGTTAGCCTGCCGGGTGTGGCCCGCCTGCTGCTCATCGAGGACGACCTGACCATCCGTACCCCGCTGATCCGTGCCCTGCGGGAACGCGGCCACGCGGTGGCCGCGGCCTCGACCGCGATGGCGGGGCTGCGCGACGCCCTGGAGGACCGGCCGGACCTCGTCGTGCTCGACCTGGGCCTGCCCGACCTGGACGGACGCGAGTTGCTGCGGATGCTGCGCGCGGTCAGCTCGGTGCCGGTCATCGTTGCCACGGCCCGCGACGACGAGACCGAGATCGTCCGGGTGCTCGACGCGGGTGCCGACGACTACGTGGTCAAGCCGTTCACGGCCGCGCAGCTCGACGCCCGTGCCCGAGCGGTGCTGCGGAGGGGCCCCGCCGGCGCCGACGCGCAGGAGGTGGCCCTCGTCGTCGGCGGGCTGCGGGTCGACAGCCGGTCCCGGCAGGTCACATTGGACGGCACGCCTGTGGAGCTGACGCCGCGCGAGTTCGACCTGCTGCACCACCTGGCCGGGCGGCCCGGCCAGGTGGTCACCAAACGCGAGCTGCTCACCGAGGTCTGGCAGATCCCGTACGGCGGCGCCGACAAGACCGTCGACGTGCACCTGTCCTGGCTGCGCCGCAAGCTGGGGGAGAGCGCCCAACAGCCGCGCTACCTGCACACGGTGCGCGGTGTCGGGGTACGGCTGGAGGCGCCGTGAGGGCACGGCTCGCGCTGCTGGTCGCGGCGGTCAGTGTGCTCACGCTCATCGCCTTCCTGGTGCCGCTGGCGTTGCTCGTCCGTACCGTCGCCCAGGACCGGGCCACCGTGCGGGCCACCGCCGACGCGCAGAGCCTCGTACCTGTGGTCGGGACCGCCGACGCGCCGACCATCCGGCTCACCGTCGAGCAGCTTGCCGCGGAGTCCGGTCGCCAGGTGAGCGTCTTCCTGCCCGACGGCACGGTGCTCGGCGCCCAGGCGCCCCGTACGCCAGCGGTGGCCCTGGCGGCGCGGGGGCAGAGCCTCACCGGGGAGTCGGCGGCCGGCCGGGAGGTGGTCATCGCCGTGCAGGGCCGGGCGGACGGCACCGGCGTGATCCGGATCGTGGTGCCACGGCAGGAGCTGACCGCCGGTGTGACCCGGGCCTGGCTGGTGCTGGCGCTGCTGGGTGTGGTGCTGGTGCTGATCGGGTTGGCGGTCGCCGACCGGCTGGCGCGCACGCTGGTCCGGCCGATCAGCGACCTCTCCGCCGTGTCGCACCGCCTCGCGAACGCCGAGCTGGACGCCCGGGTCACGCCCGCGGGCCCGGCGGAGCTGCGCGAGGTGGCCGGTGCCCTCAACCACCTGGCCGGTCGAATCCAGGTCCTGCTGGTGCAGGAGCGCGAGCAGGTAGCGGACCTGTCGCACCGGTTGCGTACCCCGTTGACGGCGTTGCGCCTGGAGGCGGAGTCGCTGCGCGACCGGGACGACGCGGCGAGGATCACCACCGCCGCCGACGGGCTGGAACGGGCGGTCACCGGTCTGATCCAGCAGGCCCGCTGGCGTCGCGCGCCCGCGCCGGGCACGGCCGCGTCGGATGCCGCGGCGATCGTCGCGGACCGGGTGGCGTTCTGGTCGGTGCTGGCCGAGGACACCGGTCGGGCGGTCCGCCTCGACCTGGCCCCCGGCCCGCTCTCCGTCGGGGTGCCCGCCGACGACCTGACGGCTGCCGTGGACGCGCTGCTCGGCAACGTCTTCGCGCACACCCCCGACGGCACCCCGTTCGCCGTCCGGCTCGCGCGCGACGACGGGGAGGTGCTGCTCACCGTCGCCGACGAGGGGCCGGGCATGCCGTCGGGCGCGGTCCGACGGGGTGCCAGCGCGGTCGGGTCGACCGGGCTCGGCCTGGACATCGCCCGTCGCGCCGCGCAGGCCGGCGGCGGTCGGCTGGAGCTGCGGACCGGGCCGCGGGGCGGGGCGCAGGTGCTGCTCCGCCTCGGTCCGCCGACGTCCGGGCGGGAGGCTCCGCCGACGTCCGAGCGGGAGGCATAGCCGCTGCGGTGCGGGGTAGCTGCCAGCCATGGCGCGGTATACGAAACCCGAGCTCAGAGAACAGATCAAGGAAGAGATCAAGGCTTCCGACAAGGGCGGTCGGCCGGGGCAGTGGTCGGCGCGCAAGTCACAGCTGGTCACTCAGGAGTACAAGAGGCGCGGCGGGGGATTCCTGGGCGAGAAGGACGAGCGGCAGAAGTCGCTCCAGCGCTGGGGCAACGAGAAGTGGCAGACGAAGGAGGGCGACACCCGCGCCCGCAAGGGCGACACGACGAGTCGTTACCTGCCCAAGAAGGCGTGGGACGAGATGTCGGAGAGCCAGAAGCGCGCGACCGATACCAAGAAGCGCGAAGCGTCCCGATCCGGCAGGCAGTACGTCGCCAACACCGGGCCGGCCAAGAAGGCGCGTCGAGACGCCACCACGGCCGGCCGCATGTCGGAGATGTCGGTCGCCGAGGCGGCCAAGCTGGTCCGTGGCCTCGACACCCGCCAGCTCAGGACCGCGCTGCGCAACGAGCACGCCGGCAAGGACCGCAAGACGCTCGTCCAGCGGCTCGAGGCCGAACTCAACAGGCGCGGTTGACAGTGCGGTACGGCTGGTGACGCACCGGGCAGCTCAGCGAGCCTGACCCGCGGCCTCGAAGCCCGTCGAGGTGATTCGGTCGTCCTGTCGGTGGCGCAGGATCTGCACCTCGGTGGTGGCCTCGGTGCCTGTCAACGGCAGCACTCCCACCGAGGCGGGCGCCACGGCGAAGATGCTCGCCGGCGCGATCGTCACCCCGAGGCCTGCCGCGACCAGGTGCGCCACAGTGGCCCAACTGGTGGCCTCCTGGACGATGTTCGGTGTGTAGCCGGCTTCCAGACAGGGCCGGAGATTGCGCTGGTAGGCCCGCTCGCCGGCCACCCGGGGGAAGAAGACGAACGGGTCGTCGCGCAGCACGGCGGCGTCGATCGCGAGGTCTCCCGCGTGCGGGTGATCGGCCGGCAGGACGGCGACGAAGGACTCGGTGGCAAACGTGGTGCCGACCAGGTCGTCGTGGTCGTCCGCGTCCCGAACCACGCCGAGATCGACCTCGCCGTTCAACAACCGGTCGACGATGTGCGCCGTGTACGCCTCGTGCAGGCGCAGGTGGACGGCCGGATGGCGTTCGCGGAATCGGCGGATCGGCCCCGCCAACCCGAGCGGGATCGCCGAGCTGACGAAACCGATGTCGAAGCGCCCCTGCTCCCCGCGCCCGATCCGGCCCGCCTCCTGCACGTCGTCGGCCACGGTGGCCAGCACCCGCCGGCACCGGTCCAGATACGCCTCGCCCGCAGGCGTCAGCGCCACCGACCGGGAGGTGCGTACGAACAGCGGCGTGCCGATCATCGCCTCGAGTTGGCGGATCTGCTGCGACAGCGGCGGCTGGGCCATCCGCAGGCGCATCGCGGCCCGGCCGAAATGGAGCTCCTCGGCGACCGCGACGAAGTAGCGCAGGTGGCGCAACTCGGGTTCCATACTTCAAGGATACGGATGACCCCGAACAAGATATTGGACGTTCGAATGGCGGTGGCCAGAGAATCGAGCCATGAAGCCGAGCACTCTGACCATCACGTCCATGACGACCGCTGCGGAGGCCGAGGCCTTCCGGACGCTGAACGAGGAATGGATCTCGCACTTCTTCACCATCGAGGAGTCGGACCGCAAGACGCTCAACGACCCCTTTGCCGCCATCGTCGACCCGGGTGGCGACGTGCTGATCGTCCGCGACGGCGGGGAGATCATCGGGTGTGTCGCCCTGGTGCGCAGCTCGGACGAGGTCTTCGAGCTGTCCAAGATGGCGGTGCTCCCGTCGGCGCGCGGCAGGGGCCTCGGCCGTCAGCTCATCGAGGCCGCGATCGCGCGCGCCCGCCAACTCGGTGCGACCACCCTGTTCCTGGGCAGCAACAGCAGGCTCGCGAACGCGGTGCACCTCTACGAGACCACCGGTTTCCAGCACGTCAGCCCAGACCAGATCCCGCTGCCGCCGTACGCCCGCGCCGACGTCTTCATGAAGATGGCGCTCTGAGCACGTCCGGCCGACGCGGAGTTCCAGGGCTCGGCGCGGGCTTAACCCGGCCTTAGCGTTCGGACAGCGCGGCGCTATCCCCGTTCGGCCGATCCTCGGAGTCGACAACCGAGGAGAGGTGGACACACGATGAAGCGCACCAATCTGCTTCTGGCGACGGTCGGCGGCTCGGCGGTGCTGGCGGTGGCCGGGGTCGCGCTGGGCGTCGCGGCCGCGAACGACACGCGGACCGGCGACACGGCACTCGCCGCGGCGACCGTCGCCCCGACGGGCACGGACGCGCCGGACGACGGGGCCACCACCGCCGCGCCGGGCACCACCGGCACGTCGACGGCCGGCACCCCATCGGGTACGCCGTCGAGCGGTACGCCGTCGGGCGGCACCGCTCCATCGGGCGGCACCGCTCCGTCGGGCGGCACCGCTCCGTCGGGCGGCGCGGTTGACGAGAAGCGCGCCGGCGAGATCGCGCTCGCCAGGGCCGGCGGCGGCCAGATCGTCGAGGTCGAGGCCGAGCAGGAGAACGGCCGGCCGGTGTGGAGCGTCGAGATCGTCGCCGGCGACACCGAGCACGAGGTGGACGTCGACAGGGACAACGGCTCGGTGGTCAAGGCCGAGCAGGAGCCGGTCGACGCCGATGACAAGAACGACGCCGATGACAACGACGACGATGACAACGACGCCGACGACAACAACGACGACGACTGACCGTCAGTTGCCGCCGCCCGTCACGGGATCTCCCGAGGCGGGCGGCGGCTCTGGTCGCGGCCTCAGACGGCGACGCGTTGCTCCTGGACCGTCGGCTCGTCCTGGTCGAACTGGGTGCGGTACAACTCCCGGTACCGGCCGCCGGCGGCGAGCAGGTCGCCGTGTCGCCCACGCTCGACGATGCGTCCGTCCTCGACGACGAGGATCTGGTCTGCCGCCCGGATGGTGGAGAGTCGGTGCGCGATGACCACGCTCGTCCGGCCGGTCAGGGCTTCGGCGAGGGCCTCCTGAACCGCGGCTTCGGAGGTGGAGTCGAGATGCGCGGTGGCCTCGTCGAGGATGACCACACGCGGACGGGCCAGCAGCAGTCGCGCGATGGTGAGCCGTTGCCGTTCCCCGCCCGACAGCCGGTATCCGCGTTCACCGACGACGGTGTCGAGCCCATCGGGAAGTGTGCGGATCAGGTCGCCGAGGCGGGCACGCCGGAGCACCTCCCACATCTCGTCCTCGGTCGCGTCCGGCTGGGCGAACGCCAGGTTGGCGCGGATGCTCTCGTGGAACAGATGCCCGTCCTGGGTGACCACGCCCAGCGCGGTCCGGATCGACTCGGCAGACAGGTCGCGTACGTCGACGTCGGCGAGTTTCACCGCGCCGTCCTCGACGTCGTACAGGCGGGGGAGAAGCTGCGCGATCGTGGACTTGCCCGCCCCGGAGGAGCCGACCAGGGCAACCATCTGCCCCGCCTCGGCGCGGAACGACACCCCGTGCAGCACTTCCTCGCCACCGCGGGCGTCGAGCTTCACCACGTCCTCCAGAGAGGCGAGCGACACCTTGTCCGCCGACGGGTAGCCGAACCGTACCCCGTCGAACTCCACCGCGACCGGCCCGTCGGGAAGCGGGCGGGCGTCGGGCTTGTCGAGGATCAGCGGCGTGAGGTCGAGGATCTCGAACACCCTCTCGAAGCTCACCAGCGCGCTCATCACCTCCACCCGCGCGCTGGCCAGCGAGGTCAACGGCGCGTAGAGGCGCGACAGCAGCAGTGCGAGGGCGACCACCGTCCCGGCGTCGAGGCTGCCCCGCAGGGCGTAGAGACCGCCCAGCCCGTAGACCAGGGCCAGCGCCAGCGAGCCGACGACTGTCAGCGCGGTGATGAAGACCCACTGGAGCATGGCGGTACGGATGCCGATGTCCCGCACCCGTCGCGCCCGCGCCGCGAACTCGGCTGACTCCTCGGCCGGCCGCCCGTACAGTTTCACCAGGGTCGCGCCGGGCGCGGAGAAGCGTTCGGTCATCCGTGTGCTCATGGCTGCGTTGTGCTCGGCGGCCTCACGCTGCAACTGGGCGAGCTTCGAACCCATCCGGCGTGCCGGGAGGACGAAGATGGGCAGCAGCACGAGCGCGAGCACCGTGATCTGCCACGAGAAGCTGAGCATCACCGCAAGCGTCAGCGCCAGGGTGACAGCGTTGCCGACCACCCCGGACAGGGTGTCGCTGAAGGCCCGCTGCGCGCCGATCACGTCGTTGTTCAGGCGGCTGACCAGCGCACCGGTGCGCGTCCTGGTGAAGAACGCCACTGGCATGCGCTGGACGTGGTCGAAGACGGCCGTCCGCAGTTGGACGATGAGCCCCTCACCGATGCTGGCGGAATGGAACCGCGTCACCAGACCCAGGCCGGCTTCGGCCAGGGCGATAACGGCGATCAGCACCGCCAGCCGGATCACGACGCCGCTGTCGGCGCCGTCCACGATGGCCTCCACCACCCGTCCGGCGAGGACCGGCGCCGCCACCGTGAGGACCGCCGTCACCACACTCAACAGTAGGAACCTGACGATCAGGGCCCGGTGCGGCCGCGCGAACTCCGCGATACGCCTCAAGGTGACACGGGACAGCGGTCGTTCTTCCTGCGCGTTCATCGCGTGGCGCAGTGACGTCCACGCGGTAACTTCCATGCTCATGCGGTACCTCCGCGATGAGGCTAGAACCTCACCCGAGGTTGAGGTCAAGCCAATTCGCGGGGGCGGTCCAGCTCGGTGGGCAGCGCTGCCGACCGGGACGGGGCTTGAGGACCACCACGGTGGTGTCGGAGGGTCGCGGCCCCGCGAAGGCGCCGAGGTTGGTGTTGATCTCGCGCCAGCGGCCCACAGTCACCGGCGCCGTGCTGTGGTCATCGGCGTTCGGTTGCGAACGGCACCCGTAGGGCGATGCCTCGGCGGGTCACGGCCAACGCCTCACCGGTGAAGCTGATGCCGATGGTGAGGTGGATCGGACGGGCCGCCGCCCGACCAGCGGCGACGGTCAGAGGCCGGCGTGCAGGGTCAGGCTCTGCCGCAGGTGGAGCTTCGGCCGGGACCCGACGATCGAGCTGACGACCTCACCCCGCCGGAACACCAGCAGCGTCGGCAGGGACATGACCTGGTAGCGCCGCGTGGTCTGCGGGTTCTCGTCGGAATTGAGCTTGGCGATGACCATCCGGTCGTCGAACTCCTGGGCCAGCTCGACGAGGCTCTTCTCGATCATCTTGCAGGGTGGGCACCACTCGGCCCAGAAGTCGACCACGACGGGCCGGTCGCTGGTCAGCACCAGCTCGGCGAACGTGGCATCGGTGACGGTGGTCAGGGAGCCGACTGTCGTTTCCTGGGGCATGTTTCCTCCCGGTGCGCGATGGCGTGGGTGAGCTGGGTGCGTAACTGCTGACGGACTGCGGTGAGCCGATCGAGGTAGTCGTCGACCTCGGCGAGCTTGCGCCGCAGCACCAGCACCGAGTCGGGGCAGACGTCGCCGGACGCGTTGCCCGCCCGCAGGCAGGCGACGAACGGACGGACGTCGTCGAGGCCGAAGCCGACGTCGAGCAGCGCCCGGATCTCCCGGACGACCCGCAGCTCCGCCTCGTCGTAGACGCGGTAGCCGTTGGCCGAGCGCTGTGGGCGTACCAACCCGTGGGCCTCGTAGTAGCGCAGCGTCCGGGTGCTCGTGCCGGCCCGTTCCGCCAGCTCGCCGATCAGCATCAGACCTCCTCGACCAGCCCGTCGCGACCAGGCTAAACCTTGTCGTTGGCGTCAAGGCAAGCCGCGCGACGACTCCCCGCACGGTGCCATCGAACGAGGTCGGGCGACCAACGGCGCAGGTGATCGGGTGGCGGGCTGGCTCAGTTGGTGACGGGCGATCATCTGCGCGCCTGGCGTTGTTCTGTTGGCTGCCGTGCTTACGTTCGTCGGTGGTAGTGGTTTCGGCGGGGGAGCTGTGCGGGGTCGAGCCAGGTGGGTGGGATGAATTCGGGGTGGCCGTCGCCGCCGATGCGCACGGACCAGTCGCCGTGGTGGAGGTGCCGGTGGTGGTGGCCGCAGAGCAGGACAGCATTGGTCAGGCTCGTGTCGCCGCCGTCGGCCCAGTGTCGGATGTGGTGGGCGTCGCACCAGCGGGGTGGACGATCGCAGCCCGGGAACGCGCAGCCACGGTCGCGGAGCAGCAGCGCCCGACGTAGCGGGCCGATGACGAGCCGGCGTTGTCGGCCGACGTCGAGGGGTTGGCCGGCGCCGCCGAGGACGGCGGGCAGGATGGCGGCGTCGCAGGCGAGGCGGCGCACGGCCTCGGGCGTGAGCTGCAGGCCGGTGTCGAGAGCACCGATGCCCAGCTGTCGGGTCAGTTCGTCGTAGCTGGTGGTGATGACGAGCTGGGTGGGATCGCCGCCGTTCTCAGGGAGGTCGCCGGTGCGCAGCGCGAGTCGGCAGACGTCGGCGAGGGCGTCGTGGCGGCGTTGGCCCGGGGTGCGGGTGTCGTCGGGCCCGGACGGTGCTGTCAGCGGGTCGATGGCGGCGCGGAGCAGGCCAGCGGTCTCGGCGTCGAGGGTGCCGGTCAGCCGGAGTCGGCCGTCGGTCTGCTGGGAGAGGGTGAGGTGCCGGTCGCGGGCGGCCCGTGACTCGGCCGCTCGCAGCGCGGCTTCGGCGGCGGCGTCGGCGACCTCGGGGGCGACGTGGTCGAGAATGCGGGTGCTGAGTTTGCGCAGCAGGTTGGGGTCGAACCGTCCGGCCCAGTCGACAAGCAGACCGACGGCCTTGTCGGCGGCCTCCGCGCCGGCGGTGGTGTGCACGGTGGTGACGGTGTCGGCGATGACCCGGGCCTGCTCCTGGGTGATGTGTCCGTCGGCGAGCGCCTGTCGTACCCCAGGGTTGCCGGTGTCCAGAGTGGTGGCGAGGTCGACCAGTCGGCGGGCGGCGGGGACGGTTAGCCGGAGCCGTTCGCGCAGCCAGACGGCGGTTGAGGACGCGCCCTGCTCCGTCGCGGTGCCCCGGCTGTCCACCTCGCGCACGAGAGCCGACGTGACTGCGGCGAGGCGTTGCTGGAGCCGGTGCGCGGCGTCGAGCGCGGCGATCAGGTCGTGGTCGGCGAGGGCCCAGGGGGCCATGTCGGTGCAGACGGCGACCACGCCGTCCGCCTGCGCCAACTCCTCAACCATGAACCGACACTAGAACAGGTGTACGACAAGACACGTTCACGGTGATCAATGATCCTCCAGCGCGGTGAGGCCTCGGGCGGACTCCGGCTGTGGACACTGGAGGTGATCTATCGTTGCGAAGCGTTGGAGGCGGTGCCGAGTGTCGGCGTCACGGCAAGGTCGCTTGACGGCACGGCTCAGGGCGCCGCGAGGCGACGCCCTGAGCTTCGGTGCGTGCGGTCCCTAGCCGATGCGGAACTGCTGGCCGTAGACGGCGAACGTCAGCGGCGTGTTCAGGTTGAAGTTGCCGTTGTTGAGGAATACCCGCTGGGCGGTGTCGACGCGGGACGTGTCCGAGTGAGCCTCTTCCTTCTTCATCTCGATGACCCGCTCGTCGAGGAACGCGTTGAGCCAGGTGCGCTCGTCGCCACCCTGGGCCGGGGGCTTCGCGCGGGCGAGGGCGCGGCTGCGGATCTGGCGCATGCCCTCGTACCCGTGCATGACCGCCGCGTCGTAGTAGGCGAACTGGCCGAGGGCCCGGACCCCGTCGTTCTTGCCGTCGCGGACCGACGGGTTGAAGTACACCCGGTCCCGCTCGGCCTCCTGGGCCGCCCGGAACACCGAGTCGTTGGCCGCTGTCCGCCAGTCGCGGGGGAAGTTGGGGTCGAGGCCAGCGTGCGACGCGGTGCCGTTGACGTTGCGCAGCGCCGGCAGGTATCCGGCCAGCACGTTGCCCGGCTTGCTGCTGGTGTACGCCTCGACCAGTTCGAGCATGTCCCCGGTGCCGGAGCAGAAGCCGATGATGCCGGCGGTGTAGCCACGGCCGTCGCCGATGTCCTCGATGTAGGAGAACTGCGCGCGCCAGTCCAGCGAGGAGTTCTCCGCCGCCGAGACGAGCTGCATGGCGACGTCCTTCTTCGCCGCGTCGTCGAGGTTGGTGCCCGCCGGCACGGTGGCGGTCGGCGTGGGGGTGGTGCCGCCGCCGGGCAGGGTCCATCGCTGGTTGGTGGTGCCGCCGCAGGTCCAGATCTGCAACCGCGCGCCGTTGGCGGTGCTCCGGTCGGTCACGTCCAGGCACTTGCCCGAGGCGGTGTTGACCAGGGCGCCACTGCTGGCCGTCCACTTCTGGGCGCCGGTGTTGTTGCAGTCGTACAGCTGGACCTTGGCGCCGTTGGCTGTCGACGCGGCGGTGACGTCGAGGCACTTGCCGAGCGCGCGGATCGAGGCGTCGGAGTTGCCGACCGTCCACGTCTGGGCCGCGCTGCCGTTGCAGTCGTAGAGCTGCACCGCCGTGCCGTTGGCCGGATTGGCGCCGGCGACGTCGACGCACTTGCCACCGAGGCCGGTGATCGGGCCGGCGGTCGCGGCGCTGGCCGACGGCAGGCCGTAGCCGATCGCCGCGACACCGATAAGCAGGGTGCCCACGACGTAGGCGGCTGTTCTCTTGCGCACCATGGTGTTCCTCGGGGAAGGGGCGGCGTGCCGCCGGCCGGTCGGTGGCCCGGCGCGACGATCGGCCCCGGCGGGCAACCGTGGAAATTAGGAAACTCTATTAACAAATAGCAGTGCGTCGATCAACTGTCAATCGCGGTCTCGCCGATGAGCGTCGCGCTCAGCCGGCCAACAGTGAGAGCCACGCGTACGTCTGGACCGGCGGCAACTGGCTCCGCCCAAGCGGCGGGCTCCGCCCGCGCGAGTAGGAAGACGAAGTGCAGGGCGAACGGCGGTCGATCTTCATGAGGAATGCCGTCGGCGTCGAGTTGACGGTTCGCGTGCCATGCCGCCTGGCAGAGCGCCGACACGAAGAGACCCAGGAACTCGGCGTCGATCAGTTCGTCGGCCTCCTCTATCAGGACGACGAGGGTCTGGTCGGCAGCGTCATGGCCGTGCCAGTCGTGCAGGCAGTCCACGAGCGCATCCCAGTTGTGGCCGAAGTAGCCAGGAAACGACAGCTCACGGGCGAAGGCCGCGAACAGTGACGCCGGCTGCCGCAGCTCGTGGGCGTGCAGCTTCGCTACCCGACCACCCTGCTTTCGCAGCTCGGCCACCTCGGCGACTATCCAAGGATCGTCCTCGCGGGTCACGAAAACCCATGGTGGTTGACACATGATCAGGCTGGGACCACTCACGTCCATGTCGATGCGCGTCCTTCGCGGGTGGCGGCGTGCAGAGCGGCGATCACCGCGGCGACGGCCGGATGGGCGGCGGCGCCGCGACGGAACGCGATCCGGGTGCGCCGCCGGGTCGGCAGGGCGGTCAACCGGACCTCGGCGGGCGGCGAGGCGGCGGCGAGCTCGGGTACGAGGGAAACGCCCTGCCCGGCGGCGACCAGGGCCAGGACGGTGGCGAAGTCATCGGCGTGGTGGCGGGCCTGCGGGGTGAATCCGGCGGCCCGACAGACCCGCAGGGTGACCTCGTGACACAGCGTGCCGGACGTGGCCGATATCCACGGCACGTCCGAGACATCGTCCAGGGCGCCGGTCGCGGTGGCCACCGGTTCGGCCAGGTAGACCGTCTCTTCCAGCAGCGGTACGGAGTCCAGCGCCGGGTCGGCCTCGGCGGGCGCGATGTCGTAGTCGTTGAGCAGGCCGACGTCGAGGCTACGTTCGAGCAGCGCGGCCGGAACGGCGACCGGGTCCAGTTCGGTGACCGTCAGCTCCAGCGCCGGGTGCTCACGGCCGAGCGCGACCAGCACCGGCGGCAACAGGGTACGCATGGCGCTGGGGAAAGCGCCGATGCGGACCGGTCCGGCGGGTCCGGTCCGGACGGCGGCGATCGCGGCGTCCGCTTCTTCCAGCGCGGCCAGGACGGTTTCGGTGTGCCGGACCAGGACCTGCCCGGCCGCGGTGAATGCCACCCGGCGGCCGGTGCGTTCCAGCAGCGGCACCCCGGCTTCCCGTTCCAGCGCGGCCAACTGCTGCGAGACCGCCGACGGTGTGTACGTACGGGCTTCGGCGACCGCCGCTATCGTGCCGAGCCGATGCAGGTCGCTGAGCAGCCGTAGCCGGCGGACGTCAAGCATCAGTTCAGCTTACGTATTGGTGGAGCAATCGGAACTGGACCTTCATCTGTTGTCGTACGAGGGTGAAGACATGACCTTGACCGGCCTGTACGTCCCGCTGATCACGCCGTTCGACGCGTCCGGGGCCGTCGCCCTCGACGCGCTGACGGTCCTCGCGCACGATGTGTTGGATGCCGGAGCGGCTGGTCTGGTCGCTCTCGGCACGACGGGGGAGCCGACATCCCTCAGCGGCGAGGAGCGACGCGAGGTGCTCGACGCCCTCGTCGCGGTGTGCCGTACGCGCCGGGCGCATCTGCTCGTCGGTGCCAACAGCGTCGAGGCCCTGCACGCCCTTGGCGAACGTCCCGAGGTGACGGCCGCTCTCAGCCTGGTGCCGCCGTTCCTCCGGCCGGGCGGCGCGGGTGTGCTCGCCTACTTCGCCCACCTCGCCAAGGCCAGCCCGGTGCCACTTGTCGTCTACCACGTCCCGTACCGCACCGGACAGCAGCTCAGCGCGGACGAGCTTCGGCGGCTCGCCGACCTGCCCGGCGTCATCGGCATCAAGTACGCCGCCGGGGGGATCGACACCGGGACCGTCGACTTCCTCGCCGACCTCCGGCCCGGCTTCGCCGTGCTCGGCGGCGAGGATCCGCTCATCTCCCCGTTGCTCGCCCTCGGCGCGCACGGCGCCATCGTGGCCTCGGCCCACGTCGCCACGACGGACTTCGTCCAATTGGTCGAGCACTGGCACGCGGGCGACCTCACGCGTGGACGACCACTCGGCCATCGGCTCGCGGGCCTGTCTGCGGCGTTGTTCGCCGAGCCCAACCCGGCGGTGATCAAAGCGGTCCTGCACGCGCAGGGTCGCATCCCGACCGCCGCGGTACGGCTGCCGCTGCTGGCCGCCAGCCCGGATGCCGCACGGCGGGCGCTTGGGCACCTGAACGAGCTGACGAGCTTACCGACGTGAGTGGGCCCATTGTTCATCTCGCCGTCGACGTGGCCCGAGCGCGGTTGGCTATCGTCGTCCGGCAACGGATCATGGCGGCAGCAGTGCCGCGGCACCGAGACGCGAGGAGCGTTCCATGGCAGTCGACCACCGCCGTACCCGGCCTTTCTGGGCCGCGGCCGCCGCCGTGCTCGCCGCGGCGGCGCTGTCCGCCTGCGGCAGCGGCGACACCGCCGCGCCGGCCGCCGCGCCCGCCACCAGCGCGGCCGCGCCGACGGACGCCGCGCCGCCTCCGCCGGCGCGGGGCAAGCTGCGCGGGTACGGCACGGTGCGGCAGCTCAGCGAGACAGCGGACCTGGTCGTCCGCGGCGCGGTCGAGTCGGCCGGCTTCCGGGTCGACGAGGTGCTGCGGGCCAAGGGCGAATCCGGCGTACGTCCCGGGGCGCGCATCACGCTCGCCAGCCTCGACGCCGGTGTCGCGGACATGGCCCACATGTCGAAGCTCGAAGCGGGTCAGGTCGTGGTGCTCTACCTGTCCCAGGACCCCGGGACCCCGACGTTCCGGACGCTCAGCGGCGACTTCGGTGTGTTCGACGTGACCGGGTCCGGCGACGACGCCGTCGCGTCGACCCGCTCGCAGGCCATGGCCGTCAGCGGCCTGCTCGCCGAGGATCCGGCTGCCTCAGGTCACGGCTTCCGGACCACCCTCGGTCAGCTGCGCGCTGTCGCCGCCCAGG
The DNA here is from genome assembly GCF_043197115.1 of Micromonospora sp. NPDC049275. Taxonomy (NCBI): domain Bacteria; kingdom Bacillati; phylum Actinomycetota; class Actinomycetes; order Micromonosporales; family Micromonosporaceae; genus Micromonospora; species Micromonospora sp. NPDC049275. The sequence goes on along the minus strand of NZ_JBICSN010000020.1, from coordinate 28,356 downwards.
TCAGCTAGCAGGCACCCCCCACGCGGGCGGCATCTGTGCCGTCCGCGTGGTCAGTGCTCCCCGTAGGTGGCCCGGTCGAAGTCGGCGTACACCCCGTCGCCGCCGAGATCCTGCACCCACAGGCCGACGAACGCCCCGGTGAAGCCCCACGCCGCCGGCTCCCCGTCGATGATCAGGGCCGCGTGCTCGTCGGACAGGATGGTCGCGTCCAGGTCGACGGGCAGCCGCTGCCAGCCCGCGCCGAGGTCGTAGTCGAAACGCACCACGGGCCCGTCGAACACCGCCCGCAGACCGACCCGTTCCACACCGCTGGCGTCGACGGTCAGATCCGGGTACGGGGTGCGCCGCCCGTTGTCGGAGCTGAGCAGCTCCAGCACCGTACGCCCGTCGTCGGCGCGGGTCAGGTAGAGGTGATGCCAGTTGAGGGTGTTGTAGTACGCGGTGATCCCGGCGAGTTGACGGTGGTCGACCGGGTCGAACTCGACAACGGTCTCCAGCGAGCAGTGCGTCGCCCCGACACGTCGCGCGACAAGGCTCGGCGCCTGTCGGCCCACCGGCGACTGCCCACCGTGGACCCGCAGGTGCGAGGGGCGCGACCGCAGGTCGACCCAGTCCGCGGTGGCCGGCCGGCGCAGCGTCGACCAGCAGGAGCCAAGCTCAGCGGCGTCGAAGTCGTCGGTGGCGGGCTCGTCCGGCCACGGATGCGGGGCCAGGTCGGGAGCGGCGACCTCCTCGGCGGGCACCCCACCGGGAATCCGGGGCCAACCGCCCGACGGCCACTCGACCCGCTGGATCGCCGTCTCCCGGCCCAGCACGCAGTTGCCCAGCGGCGAGTAGGGGCGGCCGACCAGGTGGGCCAGGTACCACCCGTCGTCGGGGGTCTGGACCAGGCTGCCGTGACCGGCCTTCTGCAACCGCAGGTCCGGCCGACCCACGGAGCTGAGCAGCGGCCCGTCCGGGTCCACCTCGTACGGGCCGAAGAGCTCCCGCGAGCGGGCCACGGTGACCTGGTGCTCCCAGCTCGTGCCGCCCTCGGCGGTGATCAGCCAGTACCAGCCGTCGTGGCGGTACAGGTGCGGACCCTCGGTGACGCCTACCGGCGTGCCGGTGAACAGGATGCGCGGTCGGCCGACGAGACGACGCGCCGCGCGGTCGTACTGCTGGATCTCGATGCCACCGAAGCGGTCCCGGCCGGGTCGCCAGTCGGCGCTCATGCTCAGCAGCCAGCTGGTGCCGTCGTCGTCGTGGAACAGGGCGGCGTCGAAGCCGCGCCCGTGCAGTTTCACCGGATCCGACCAGGGGCCGGCGATGTCCGGTGCGGTGATCAGGAAGTTCTGCGGATCCCAGTAGCCGCTGGCGAAGCTCGCCACGTCGCTGTAGACGAGGTGGAACTCCCCATCGTGGTACGTCAGGTCGGGCGCCCACACACCGTTGGAGTCGCCGCAGCCGCGCAGGTCGAGCAGGCGGCGGTCGGTGATGATGCCGCCCAGGGGGCGCCAGTGGACGAGGTCGCGCGAGTGGTGCACGCGGACCCCCGGATACCACTCGAACGTCGAGGTGGCCAGGTAGAAGTCGTCGCCGACGCGCAGGATCGACGGATCCGGGTGGAACCCGGCGAGGACGGGGTTGCGGATCGACCAGGCAGCGGTCGCCACGTCAGCGGTGTCGGTCGACACGGGGGCGGCTCCTCTGTGCGGCTATGAAACTTCCGGAAACTTGCGGGACCAGATCACTGGAAGCCCCTCGTACGGTAGCCGGTCTTATCGCGATAGGACAGGGGTCTTGACCGCTGGGGGAACTGCTCGTAGCGTCCCGGCCATCGATCGGTAATACCGACGAAGCAATGAAAGTTCCGGAGATCCAGGTTCGAACCCTTGCCGGCTCGGCCGGCGTCCGAGCACCCCGTGAGTCCCCGAAGGGATGGATCATGACAGCGCACCTTTCCCGCCGATCGCTGCTCGGCCTCGCCGGCGCCGGCGCCGGCGCCTACCTGCTCAGCGCCTGCAGCGGCGACGAGAAGTCCAGCGACCCGAACGCCCCGCAGACCATCAACTGGTGGCACATCCAGAACACCGAGCCGATGCTGCCGGTGTGGGCCGCGATGGCCAACGAGTACAAGACCGCGCACAGCAACGTCACGTTCACCATCCAGCCGCTGGAGAACGAGGCGTTCAAGGCCAAGCTGACCACCGCAACGCAGGCGGGCGACCCACCGGACCTCTTCCAGTCGTGGGGCGGCGGCGTGCTCAAGCAGCAGGTCGACGCGGGCCTGGTCAAGGACCTCACCGACGACGTGAAGGACCTGGTCGCCGGCATCCTTCCCGCCGCCATGCAGCCGTACACGATCGACGGCAAGATCTACGGCATCCCGTTCGACATCGGCATGGTCGGGTTCTGGTACAACAAGGATCTCTTCACCCGCGCCGGCATCACCGAGCCGCCCGCCACCTGGGCGGCTCTGCTCGACGCGGTCCGCAAGCTCAAGGCCGCCGGCATCACCCCGGTCGCCATCGCCGGCAAGGACAAGTGGCCGGCCCACTTCTACTGGTCCTACCTGGCCATGCGGATCGGCGGCGTCGGCGCTCTGCAGAAGGCCGTCAACGACAAGAACTTCGACACCCCCGACCTCGCCGCGGCGGGCGAGCGGCTCAAGGAACTCGTCGACCTGCAGCCCTTCCAGAAGGGCTTCCTCGGCGCCGAGTACGGCTCACCCGACGGGCAGGCCGCCACCATGGGCAACGGCAAGGCGGCCATGGAGCTGATGGGTCAGTGGGCGCCTGCGGTGCAGGGGTCCAGCTCCACCAGCAAGAAGGGCATCGGCGACAAGCTGGGCTTCTTCCCGTTCCCGGCCGTGGACGGCGGCAAGGGCACCTCCACCGAGGTCTTCGGCGGTGGCAACGGCTTCGCCGTCGGCAAGGACGCGCCGGCCGCCACCATCGACTTCCTGAAGTTCCTGCTCAGCGCCGACAACCAGCGCCGGTCCGCGAAGACCGGCGCGGTGCTGCCCACGGTGAAGGACGCCACCGACGCCATCAGCGACCCCAACAACAAGGTCGTCGCGGAGACCCTGGCCAAGAACACGGGCTTCCAGCTCTACCTCGACCAGGCCTACGCGCCCGCGCTCGGCCAGCAGATCAACGACAGTGTCGCCGAGATCATCGCCGGCAAGAAGGCGCCCGCGGCGATTCTCAAGGACATCACGCAGGTGGCAAAGACCGTCTGACGGTGTCCCCGTATCCATCCCTAGCCGGCGATAGAACCCGAGTGGAGCAGGCATGACCAGGCCATCGACCGTGTCGGACACGAGGCGCGGCGACACGGCGACCGATCCGCCGGCACCGGGGCCGGGCACCACGCGTCAGCGTGGCCGCCAGCCCCGGCCGGGGCGGGGTGGCGTCCTCGCCGTCTTCCTGGCGCCCGCCCTGGCGCTGTTCCTGCTGCTGGTGGTCGCGCCCATCCTGGTGGCCGGCTACGCCAGCCTCTACAAGTGGAACGGCTTCGGGCTTCCGGAGAACTTCGTCGGGCTGGACAACTACACCCGCGCCTTCGGCGATCCGACGTTCCGCGGCGACCTGTGGCGCGGCCTCGTGCTGGTGCTGCTGTCGCTCGCCGTGCAGTTGCCCGCCGCGCTGGCCCTGGCCATGCTCCTCAACCAGCCGCTGCGCGGCCGGGCCGCGTACCGGCTGATCTTCTTCGCTCCGTACGTGCTCTCCGAGGTGACCACGGCGGTCCTGTTCACCCTGGTGTTCTCGCCCAACCGGGGCCTCGGCGATTCGGTCTCCCGGTGGTTGGGCGCCGACGCGGGCGCCGTCTTCGCGGACCCGGACACCGTGCTGTTCGCCGTCTTCCTGGTGGTGTCCTGGAAGTACTTCGGCCTCTACATGATGCTCTTCCTGGCGGCCCGTCAGGGCATCCCGAAGGAGCTGTCCGAGGCCGCGGTCACCGACGGCGCCAGCGCCTGGCAGGCGTTCCGGTACGTCACCCTGCCCCTGCTCGGCCCGACGATCCGCATCAGCATCTTCCTGTCGGTCATCGGCACCATCCAACTGTTCGACATGGTCTGGGTGTTGACGCGCGGCGGCCCGATCCACACCTCGGAGACGATGGCCGTCACGATGTACCAGTACGGCTTCCGCCGCTTCGAGGTCGGCTACGCCAGCGCGATCAGCATCGTCATGTTCCTGCTGAGCCTCGTCTTCGCCCTGTTCTACCAGCGCATCGTCCTGCGTCGGGACACCGCGGGCGCGATCACCAACCAGGGAGGCCAGCGATGACCGCCACGACCAGTCGCGCCCAGCGGACCCGCAGCATCGTGCTGCACCTCATCTGCATCGGCGTGGGCGCGCTCATCGTCGTGCCGGTCTGGTTCGGCGTGATCGGCGGCTTCAAGGACAACGGTCAACTGTCGACGAACCCGCTGGGCCTACCCGATCCGTGGGTGCCGAGTAACTACACCGACCTCTTCGCCTCCGGGGTGTTCTGGCGACAGCTCGGCAACAGCCTGCTCATCGCCGTCAGCAGCACCCTCATCGTGGTCGGCGCGGCGGCGATGGCGGCGTTCGTCTTCGCCCGCTACGCGTTCCGGGGCCGCGAGTTCCTGGTCACCCTGTTCGCGATCGGTCTGATGTTCCCGTTCGCGGTGGCCATCCTGCCGCTGTTCGTCCTGCTTCGCACCATGGGCCTGCTCGACAACCCACTCGGTGTCATCCTGCCCCAGGCGGCGTTCGGGCTGCCGATCACCATCATCATCCTGCGCCAGTTCTTCCGGACCATCCCCGCCGAGGTGGAGGAGGCCGCCGTCCTCGACGGCTGCGGCTCCTTCGGGTTCTTCTGGCGGGTCCTGCTGCCGATGGCCCGTCCCGCCCTGGCCACCGTCTCGGTGCTGGCCGTCGTGACGAGCTGGAACAACTTCATGCTCCCGCTTGTCGTCTTCAGCGACCAGAGTTGGTGGACCCTCCCCGTCGGGGTCCAGGCATTCCAGGGCCAGTACGCCGACGACACCGCCCGGGTGCTCGCCTACGTCGTCCTGTCCATGATTCCCGCCCTGGGCTTCTACGCCGTGGCCGAACGCCAACTCATCGGGGGCCTGACCGGCAGCGTCAAGGGGTGACGACACCGGATCGCCAACCCACCTGAAGAGTCCCGTCGGACAAAGGAGCGGACCGTGGGCTCCGACAACGGCCGAAACGTCACCATCGCAATGATCGCGCGACTGGCCGGTGTGTCAGTGCCCACGGTCTCCCGGGTCATCAACGGCCGCTCCGACGTCGCTCCCGATACCCGGGAGCGCGTCGAGGCGCTGCTCAACCACCACGGTTACCGCCGCCGCACCCAGGCCCGGCGGACCGAGGCCGCACTGATCGACCTGGTCTTCAACGACCTCGACAGCCCCTGGGCCGTGGAGATCATCCGTGGGGTGGAGGACGTCGCCCGTGCCAGTGGCGTCGGCACTGTCGTCTCCGCCATCCACTGGCGCATCTCCTCGGCGAAGCAGTGGCTGGACAACATGCGGACCCGATCCACAGTGGGCGTCATCTTCGTGACCTCGATGGTGAACCCACCTCTGCAGGCGGAGCTGCGCCGGCTGCACCTGCCGGTGGTCATCATCGACCCCGCCGGTGTCGACCCGCAGGAATCGCCCACCATCGGCGCCACCAACTGGGCGGGCAGCCTGAGCGCCAACCAGTACCTGCTCGGCCTCGGTCACCGCCGCATCGGCTTCATCGCCGGGCCACCACACCTGATGTGCAGCCGGGCCCGGATCGACGGCTACCGCGCGGCGCTCGGCGCGGCCGGTATCGCCGTCGACGACGCGCTCATCCGACCGGGCAACTTCTACCACGAGGCCGGCTTCACCTCGGGTACGCAACTGTTGTCCCTGCCCGACCCGCCCACCGCCATTTTCGCCTCCAGCGACCAGATGGCGCTCGGCGTCTACGAGGCCGTCCGCAAACGCGGCCTGCGGGTGCCCGACGACATCAGCGTGGTCGGCTTCGACGACCTGCCGGAGGTCCGCTGGTGCTCCCCGCCGCTGACCACGGTCCGCCAGCCACTGGCCGAGATGGGCATGCTGGCCGCCCGGACCGTGCTGCGGCTCGCCGGGGGTGAGAAGAGCGAGAGCCCGCGCATCGAACTCGCCACCGAACTCGTCGTCCGCGACAGCGCCGGCCCGCCCCGCTGAGAGGCGCGATCGGGTTCGGCGCTGACGTCAGGCGTCGCGCAGGGCGTCGTCGACACTCGTCTCCCGACGGCCGAGGTGGACCGGGTCCCGGCCGGACAGCACGTCCAGCGCCGCCTTCAGACAGGCGCCGTTCTCGCGGGCGGCACTGATCCGCCACGTCTGGGCGTACCGCTTCGCCGTCTCGTCTCCGACGCCGTTGGCGTCGATGCCGAGCCTCCGGCACAGCGCCACAGCGCGGGGAAGATGAAACGACTGGGTCACGACCGTCGCGCGCGTCACCCCGAATATCCGCTCCGCCCGCGCGCAGGAGTCGTACGTGTCGAAGCCCGCGTAATCCAGTACCACCTTCCGCGCCGGCACACCCCTGTCGACCAGCCACCGCAGCATCGCCGCAGGCTCGTTGTAGTCGGCGTTCATGTTGTCGCCGGACACGAGGATCGCGGCCACCTTGCCCCGCTCGAACAACCGTCGCGCGACCTCCAGGCGGGCCGCGAGAAAGGGTGACGGCGTGCCGTCGGGGTCCACCTGGGTGCCCAGCACCAGGGCGACCGGCGCGGTCGGCACATCGGCCTCGCCGTAGAGGTGGCCCTCCGCGGCGTTGCGAACCCACGCCACGCTGGCGACCGTACCGCCAGCCAGCAGCACCGCACCCGCCACCAAAGCCAATGACGTACGACGGACGAACCGCCGATGCTCACCGTGCCACCGCCGGACAGCGCCGAATCGTCCCCGCATCCCGAATCGTCCCCGCATCCCGTGAGGGTATGTCGACCGCGCGGTGTGACGACCGGCCCGGGGCTCGTCGACCCTCATCTCGAAGGGCCCGCCATCGCGAACCCCGCTACGGATGATCGACCGATTCCTGGAACCCAGCCGAGTAGGTCGCGTCCACCAACTCCTGAAGGTGGCAAATGACATCGGCCTTGTGTTCGGTATCCGGCAGGTGCTGTTGCCCGGCCGCTATCAGGCCACTCCGCCAGTGGCTGACGATCTCTCGCTGTGTCGCGTCGGGTAGGTCGCTAACCCACATCGAACCGAGGTTGTTGTCGACGATTTCCTGCAGGTGGTTGGCGGTCTGTCTGTCCGACAGCCGGGAGATCAGGAACTCCAGCGTCCAGTCGAACAAGCCTCCCGTCGCGGTCCAGTCGACGCCGGGCTTCAGCACGATGAGGCCAGCCATCATTTCCCTACAAGGAATACTCGTGGGCCGAGGCGTCGCTCCGTGATGAACCGTTCGATCCGGGCGACCTGTTCTGGGGTGAACCTCGAAACGTCTACTGGCACCAAATCCGCCTTGTCCAGGTGTCGCTCGATCTGATATTGCAGCTGGGGCCACTGGCGCTCAAAGAACTGCGCCGGGAAGTTGCCCACTGCATCGTAGGTCCGCCCGGCCTCGTCGACCCAGTCGGCGGAAGATTCCGTCGGCGCGCGCCGCAGCGTCACGCCTAGGTGCTGCTCCAAGCGCGTTGCGGTCTCGGCCTCACCCGGACGGAACCTTCCGGTCGCCGGATCCATGCCCAGCTCACGGACTCGTTGCGGCTCGGCGGGGGATGAGCCTTTCCGCGGTGGCTCAGGTTCCGGAGGGTTGCGGCTCGCTGGCGGTCCACCTTGCCCAGGCTGACGTAGGGCCTGCCTCAGCTTCTCGATCAGGTCGCCGAGTCGGCGCATCTCCGGGACGAGTCGGCGGAGGCTGGCCAGTAGTGCGCGCAGCAGCCGTGCTATTCGTGCTCCCCAGGAGGCGACCAGGGTGGTGACCTGTTCGGCGACCAGTGGTGTGGCGAGGCCTGCGGTGGCGACGAGTTCGCCCGCGTACACGATGAGGCGGGAGACGCAGGTGGCGATGGCGTCGCGGACGAGGAGCCGGACGGCGGCGACGAGGCCGGCGGTGCCTTCGGTGATCGCGGCCATGGTGTCGGCGCCCTTGGCGAGGCCGCTGATCGCCTGCTGTTGCTGGGTGGCCCAGGTGCGGTAGGCGGGGCCGGCGCCGCCGCCCCAGCCGGTGACGTCGGCACGGACGGTGCGGGCCAGTTCGGTGGCGTCGTCGTGGAGGGAGGCGGCGATGTTGCGCCAGGTCTGGGCGTGGGCGGTGATCTGGGCGGGGTCGCCGGCGAGCCAGTCGAGGGCTTCGCTGAGGGGTTTGACGTGTTCGATGAGCCAGGCGATGCCGTACTGCAGGAGTGCGCCGACCGGGTCGGAGACGAGGGCGAGGGCGTCGAGGCCGGCGCTGACGACGCCGAGGCTGCCGTCGATCCAGCTGCCGTTGCGGATGCCCTGGGCGATGAGGTCGATGTCCTCGCAGATCCAGATGCCGGCCCAGGTGGTGGGTGGCGTGGCGCTGGCGGATGCGACGAGCGGGTTGGCCGTCACCGTCCAGCCTCAGGGTGGCGTAGACGGTGGCTGGCGCGGCTGTCGGAGGCCCGGTAGCGGTCGGCGCCGACCCGCAGTTTCCCGGCGGTGTCCCGCAGGGACCCGGCGGCAGCGTCGACGCCGCCGACCAGCGTGCGCTGTAGTCCGTCCAGCAGAGTGGGCAGGAACGCGCAGAGCTGCCCGTACGCGTCGGCGCCCAGCCGGACGTGTTGACCGGCCTGACGGGCGGTGTCGACGCGGTCGGCTATGCGATCGAGGTGGGTGGCGTGGACGGTCAGGGCCTGCGGTTCGACCCGCACCTCGTCACCGCCGGGCATCGCTTCGCCCCGGGTCGGGCCGGAGCCGGCTGCGGTAGGAGTCGATGACGGCCCGTGCGCTCACGTCGTCGCCGAGGGTCTCGGCGGTGGCGTCGGTGATCTGCCGCAGCAGGTCGGCGTGGGCGGCGGTGGTGGTGTCCAGGATCTGCCCGGCGGTGTGGGCCGCGGAGTGCTGCCGCACCCGTTCGTCGAGCCGAAGACCGGTCAGCAGGCCGGACGAGTCGACTGTCACCGTGACGGACCGGTCGGGGCTGGTGGCGGTGCCGGTGAGCGCCCGCAGCCGTGCGGAGAGGGCTGTCGCCTTGGCGGCCCGCTCGGCCAGGGAGGCTTCCCACTCGTCGAGGCGACGCCCCGCCGCATCCAGCGCGGCATCGTCCGCCCACATGCCGACCCCCCGGAAAACATCGGCGTCCATCACCGTCGAACCGCCGCCACGTTACCAACCGGTGGCGCTGCGTGTCGTCCCCCGCAGTGCTCACGCGGGGGCCACGCGGCCCGGCTCGGGAAGGATCCCGGGCCGGGCCGCGGCGCCGATCGGGTTACCGCATCAGCTTCTGGTCCACCGCTGGCTGGCGCCGCCGTTGCAGGTCGCGAGGACCATCTGGCTGCCGTTGGCGGTGCCGGAGGCGTTCGGTGCGAGGCACAGGCCGGATTGGACTCCGGTGACCGTGCCGTCGGTTCCGAGGTTCCATTGCTGGTTGGTGCCACCGTTGCAGTCCCAGATGATCACCCGCGTGCCCGGGGACGTACCGGCGCCCTCGGCGTCCAGGCATTTGGTGCCGTACACCTGGAGTTGCCTGCTGGCGGTCGACGTCCACTGCTGGTTGGTGCCGCCGTTGCAGTCCCACAACGCCACCTGGGTGCCGTTCGTCTGCGACCTGGACGGGACGTCCAGGCACCGGCCGGCGTTGACGTTGCGCAGCGGCCCGGCCGTGCCGCCCGGCGGCGGGGTGGTCGGCGGCGCGGTGGTTGGCGGCGGGGTGGTGGGGTTGGTGGTGTCGAAGCCGAGGAAGCGGATGGCCTGGGCGGCGTCGAACGGGATCGAGTGGCCGTAGCCCTGGAAGCTGATCGCCTCGACCGGGGCGGTGGGGCCGGTGCCGCCGTAGCGGGTGCGGGTGGCACTGGTCTGGGGGTAGTCGGTGTAGCTGGGGGTCTGGGAGACGCCCTGCACGTTGGTCCACTGCTTGATCTGTTCGCCGAAGTTGACGTAGCTCAGCGTGGTGTCCGTGGTGCCGTGCCAGATCTGGACGCGGGGACGGGCGCCGGTGTAGCCGGGGTAGGCGTTGCGGACCAGGTCACCCCACTGCTGCGGGGTCTTGGTGATGCGTCCGCCGGAACATTCGCTGTTCCACTCCGCGCCGTTGGTGGTGGCGAAGCAGCCGAAGGGAACCCCGGAGGAGCTGAAGCCGGCACTGAACACGTCCGGGTAGAGGCCGAGCATGACGTTTGTCATCATGGCGCCGGAGGAGAAGCCACCCACGGCGATCCGGGTCGAGTCGACGGGGTAGCGGCTGCGGACGTAGTCGAGCATGGACTTCAGGCCGACGGGGTCGCTGCCGCCGTCGCGGCGCAAGGCCTGCGGGGAGGAGACGTCCCAGCACTTGCTGCTGCGGGTCACCGACGGGTAGATCACGATGAAGCCGTAGCGGTCGGCCAGGGAGCTGAGGCCGAAACCGCTGTGGACGGCGGGGCCGCTTCCGGTGCAGTAGTGCAGTGCGAGCAGCAGCGCCGGGCGGGCCGCGACCCGGTCCGGCACGTACAGGTGCATCTGCAGGTTCGTCGGGTTGGTGCCGAAGTTGCTCACCTGGGTGAGCGTCGCGGCCGACGCCGGGGTGGCGAGCGTGACCACGGCCGTCATGGTGGCCAGAGCCGTCGCCAACCCGGCGGCCAGCAGAGCGAGCCTTGTTCTCATCGGCGGTTCCTTCACGGTCAGTGCAGCGGTGGGGAGTGGGGAGAGCGAGGACGGGCCCGGACACGCGACGGCCGCCGCGCGGCACCTGCGGCTGCTGACCGGTCCTGTTGCGGCGTCCGCGCATGAGAGGGCGTCGTGACCAGCGAGGACTCTCCCGGTGAGTCGTGGACGCTGATCGCCTCGCATCGACTGTGAGCGATAACATGTCGTTCGTCAAGACGTAACGTATGACGTCAGTTCACGTGGGTGAGCGGCCGACGTCCGGCGAGTCTCCGGAGACCAAGACATTTCCTGGCCGTCGAATCAGAGCCAGCCGTTGGCGCGCGCGGTGCGGGCCGCCTCGATCCGGTTACGGGTCGCGGTCTTTCCGATGGCGGCGGACAGGTAATTGCGGACGGTGCTCTCCGACAGGTGCAGCCCGGCGGCGATGTCCGCGACCGTTGCACCGTCCACGGCGGCGGCGAGCACATCCCGTTCCCGGTCGGTGAGCGGGTTCGGGCCGGCCGACAGGGCTGCCGCCGCGAGGGCCGGGTCGATCACCCGGTCGCCCGCGAGCACCCGTCGGACGGCCACCGCCAACTCCTCGACCGGTCCGTCCTTGACCAGGAAGCCACGGGCGCCGGCCTCCATCGCCCGCCGCAGGTAGCCGGGCCGACCGAACGTGGTGAGGATCAGCACCCGGCAGGAGGGCAGCCTGTCCCGCAGGGCGGCGGCTGTGTCGAGACCGCTGCCGTCGGGCATCTCGATGTCCAGGAGGGCCACGTCTGGACGGACCCGGAGGGCGATCTCCGTCGCCTCGGCGCCGGTCGCGGCTTCGGCCACCACCTCGATGTCGGGTTCGAGGTTCAACAGCAGGGCCAGCGCCCCGCGCATCATGCCCTGGTCCTCGGCGAGCAACAGCCGGATCATCGGGTCCACCGTCCGGCGGGGGAGTGCGGGACCCGTGCGGTGAGCAGCATTCCGCCACCGCGTACCGGCGCAACGTGCAGTTCGCCGCCCGCCTGCTCCAGCCGCTCGCTGAGGCCGCGCAGGCCGTTGCCCGGCTGCGGCCGGCCGCCCACCCCGTCGTCCCGAATGGTCAACACCGACTCGCGTGCGTCGGCGACCACCTCGATCTCGCACCGCGACGCGCGGCTGTGCCGCAGCACGTTCGTCACCCCTTCCCGCAGCGCCCAGCCGAACGCGTCGTCGGCCTCCACGCCGAGCGGATGGTTGGTCTCCCGTACGGTGACTGAGATTCCGACGTCGGCGAGTGCCGTCCGGACGCTGTCGAGTTCCCGGCCGAAGCTGCGCTCCCGGTAACCGGTGACCGCCTCGCGGACCTCGCTGAGGGCGGTACGACCGATCCGCTCGATGTCGGCCGCTTCTGCCGCGGCCTGGTGCGGGTCCGTCGGGGCGATCCGGCGCACCACCTCCGCCTTCACCACGACCAGCGACAGCGTGTGGCCCAGCAGGTCGTGCAGGTCCCGGGCGAACCGCAGCCGTTCCTGCTGCACTGCCGTCCGGGCCAACTCCCGCTGGGTGCGGCGTAGCTCCTCCACGAGGCGGGCCGTCCGGGAGAACGCCAACGTCAGGGTGCCCGCGAGCACGGTGATCAGCGCCGTCTGGGCGGTGTCGCCGGCGGGCAGACCGTGCCCCACGCCGATCGCCACGACGGCGGCGACGGACCCGCCGACCCACCCGAATCCCCAGGCCACTCGGACGAAGCCGACCGCGCCGGCTGCCGCGACGTACATGAGCAGGACCAGCCAGCCCTCCGGCCCGCCGCCGTACACGACCGCCAGCCCCACCCCGAGCAGCGCGAAAGCCGCCAGGCCGGCATGGTGCAGGGCGGGTCGGACGGCCAGGTCGGCCACGGGTACGGCCACCAGGGCGAGGTAGAACAACGCGAAGGCGACCAGCCCGACGGTCGCCGCCGCCGCGGGCTGCACCTGCCCGCGTGCGATGGCGGCGGCCGGTGTCAGCAGGAGCCAGAGCCACAGCGTGTGCGCCGCGACGAGCAGGAAACCGCGACGGTTCCGAACCCGCCCGACTGATTCTCCCGTATCGGACGCCATGGTGGACACGGTAGTGAGGCTCAACGGCGGACGGTCGACCGTCGGTACGCCCATACCGCGAGCGCCGCGAAGGCCAGGCCCCACGCGGTGAGCACGCCGAGACCCGAGGGGGAGGGCGCCAATCCGGCCACCGACCGCCACCCGAGTTCCGCGAACCGGTACGTCGGCAGGGCGTGTGCCAGGTGCCGCAGCACGGCGGGGAAGTAGGCCACCGGCACCAGCAGGCCGCCGAGCACCGACAGGCCGAGGAAGGCGAGGAAGTTGACCGGCTGGGCGAACTGGGGGGTGAGGCCGTACCCGATGGCGAGCCCGAGCAGTGCGAACGGCAACGTGCCGACCCACATCAGCAGCAGCAGCGCGGCCCACCGGCCGGCACCCAGGTCGACGTGGTGCTGGATCCGCCCGGTGATGCCGACCGCGACGACCGACGGCACTCCGCTGAGCGTGCAGACCAGGGCCTTCGCGACCACCGCAGGCCCGGCGGGCAGGGGGGTGACGCGAAGTTGGCGCAGCCAGCCCACCGCCCGCTCCTGGGAGACCGACGAACCCACCGAGAGAACTCCCGCCAGCGCGCCGTAGCCGGCCAGGCCGACCATGAGAGCCGCCGACGCGTTGACGCCCTCCAGGCGATCGCCGTCGGCGCTCAGCGCCGAGAAGATCACGTACGTCACCACGGGTCCCAGCACGCTGAACAGCAGCAGCCGCGGGTCCCGGACCAGCCGACGCAGCTCGAATCGTAGGTATGCGCGCATGTCAGTGCTCCGATGGAGTAGCGGTGAGAGTGAGGAAGGCAGCCTCCAGGGCGGCGGTGGTGACCTCCAGGCCCCGGAATCCGCGGGTCTTAGCCAGGGCGAGCACCGTGGCGTCGGAGTCGTCGCTGGTGAGTACGACCCGGTCGCCCCGGACCTGCACCGACCGGACGCCGGGAACTGCCTCCAGCCCCTCGACCGGTCCGCCGGCGAGGTCGAAGGAGACCGTGCGTCCGCCGGCCAGAGCGCGGATCTGGGCCGGTGGTCCATCGGCGACCACGCGGCCCGAGGCAAGCACCACGACCCGGTCGGCGAACTCGTCCGCCTCGTGCAGATGGTGGGTGCTGAACAGGACGGTGTGCCCCTCGGCGGTGTACCGGTGGATGGCCGTCCAGAACGCCTGCCGGGCGGCGACGTCCATCGCGGCGGTGGGCTCGTCGAGGATCAGCAGGTCCGAGCCACCAGCCAGCGCGAAGGCGAACCGGGCGCGCTGCGCTTCGCCGCCGGAGAGCCTGTCGAGTCGGCGGTCGGCCCGCTCGGTCAGCCCGGCCAGGGCGAGTATCTGTTCGGTGGCCAGCGGGCGGGGATAGAGCGCCCGGGCCAGCTCGACCACCTCCCGGATCGTCGCGGCGGGCACCCACCCCGCGTCCTGGAGCATCGCGCTGACCTGCCCGGCCCGGACCGCTTCGGCCGGGGGCCGCCCGAACAGGGTCACGTCGCCGCCGTCGGGCGGGTCGAGGCCCAGCATGATCGAGATGGCGGTGGTCTTGCCGGCGCCGTTGGGGCCGAGCAGGGCGACCGTGCTGCCCCGCTCGATGGTCAGGTCGACTCCGTCGAGGGCCCGGACCGGGCCGAACCGCCGGGTCAGTCCGGTGAGGCGTACGGCTGTGTCATTCATGTCCAGCACGCTAGGAGGGGGCAGGCCGGTCCGGCAGAGCCACCGATACACGGCCGGCCAGGACATTTGTCCCGGGTGGTGGCGCGTACCCCTTGAGATCCGCGATTCGGCCGTGCCATTCTTGGCCGTCGATTACCTGCCGCGTGCGGGGCTGACGCCCGTCCACTGGGCAGCCGGGACCGGACCACGGATCCCGGGGGACGGGGCACGAACGACGGGACGCCGGGGCCTGTCCGTCCACGAGTCCGCCGCTGCCGCGCCGCACCCTGCCGGCTGGGTGACTCACCGTCGTTCACTCGAAGGACTCCAGCCATGCACATCCCGATTCGCCGTGCGGCGCTCCTGGCGGGCGTGCTGCTCGCCGCGACCGCGCTCCCCGGCATCCACCCCCCGACGGCGCTGGCGGCGGTCGACCCCGACGTCGTCGCCGTGACCGTGAACGCCCGCGCCGGCCTGGCGACGGTGCCCGACACCGCGTTGGGCGTCAACCACGCCATCTGGGACCAGAACCTGGGCACCGCCGAGACGTCGGACCTGCTGCGCGACGCGGGCGTGCAGATGATGCGCTACCCCGGCGGCTCGTACGCCGACATCTACCACTGGAAGGACCACACCGCTCCCGGCGGGTACGTCGCACCGAACACCGACTTCGACACGTTCATGGCGGGAGTCAAGCGGGTCGGCGCCCAACCGATGATCATCGCGAACTACGGCACCGGTACGCCGGCCGAGGCCGCCGACTGGGTGCGCTACGCCAACGTGACAAAGGGCTACGGCGCGCGGTACTGGACGATCGGCAACGAGAACTACGGCAACGGGCTCTACGGGTCGGCGTGGGAGGCGGACGACCACCCGGACAAGAGCGCCAGCCAGTACGCGCGGCTGGTCGTCGAGTACGCCGACGCGATGAAGGCGGTCGACCCGAGCGTCAAGGTGGGCGCGGTGCTCACGATGCCGGGCAACTGGCCGGACGGGATCACCGCCGGCGGCGACCCGGGCCCCTGGAACCAGACCGTGCTCTCCCTCGCCGGTCCGAAGATCGACTTCGTGGACGTGCACTGGTACCCGGGCGGAAGCGCCGCGGAGTCGCTGAGCCGCACCAACCAGCTCCCCGACGCGACCTACCTGCTCCGGCAGCAGCTCAGCCGGTACGCGGGCCCGAACGCCGACCGGATCGGCATCAGCTTCACCGAGCTGAACGTCGGCGCCGGCCAGAACACCCAGCCCGGGGCGCTGTTCCTGGCCGACGCCTACAGCGGGCTGCTGGAGAACGGTGTCTTCACCGCCCAGTGGTGGAACGTGCACAACGGCATCGGCACCGTGAGCGAGGTGGCGGGCCAGACCGACTACGGCGACTTCGGCATGCTGTCCAGCGGCGGCTGCACGGCAGACGGCACGGTGTGCGAGCCGCCGTTGAACACGCCGTTCGCGCCGTACCACGCGCTGGGCATGATGAAGCTGTTCGCGCACACCGGCGACCAGTTCGTGCGCGCCGGCACCGACGAGCCGCTGGTCAGCGCGCACGCCGTACGCCGCGCCAACGGCGACCTGGCTGTGCTGCTGGTCAACAAGGATCCGGACGCGGCCCACGACGTGACCATCGACTACGCCGGGTTCGCGCCGTCGGCAGCCGCGCCGACGGTGTCCACCCTCACCAACGGCGCGACGGGCATCGCCACCGGCCAGTCCGGCTCGGCGACCAGCCGGACGCTGCCGCCGTACTCGTTGACGACGCTCGTGCTGCGCCCGGCCGGCGCGACCGCCGGGCGGCCGACGGAGCCCGGCCAGCCCACCGCCAGCGGCGTCACCGACCGGGGCGCGACGATCACCTGGCCGGCGGCCACCGCCGGCAGCAGCCCGATCGCCAAGTACGAGGTGTACCGGCAGAACGGCGCGGTCAGCGAGCAGTTCGGCGAGACGACGACGACGTCGTTCACTGTCGGCAACCTGGTGCCGGGCAGCAGGTACACGGTCAACGTGCTGGCCCGTGACACGGCCGGCCGGGTGTCCTGGGCCTCACCGCCGTTGACGTTCGCCACCGGCAGCCCGGCGGCCAGCGCGTGCACCGTCCGCTTCACCGCCGCCAACGACTGGGGCAACGGCTACATCGGCGGCGTCGAGATCACCAACAACGGGACGACGCCGATCGGCGGCTGGACGCTCACCTGGACCTGGCCCACCGGCTGGCAGCAGGTGAGCAGCGGCTGGAGCGCCACCTGGGAGCAGGTCGGCACGGCCGTGCGGGTCACCCCGACCGACGACAATCGGCAGATCGCCGCCGGCGCCAGCGTGAGCGCCGGCTTCGTCGGCGCGTACAGCGGACCGAACGTGCTGCCCACCGTGTTCCGCCTGAACGGCACCGTCTGCGCGACCGGCTGACGTAGTCGCCAGGGGCGTTGATGTTGGGTTGGCGCCGGCCACTCCCCGAAGCGCGTGATGCCTGTGAGTCATCAAAATGACTCACAGGCATCACGCTCGTTCGGACACGACCGACCGGCCCGCGTACGCATCGGTGGGCAGTCGATCGACCATCGTGGACGTTATGCTGCGGGGTCAACGGGGAGAGGTGGTCGGTCGTGACGCAGTCGGGACCCGAGGTCGGTTTGCAGCCGGACAAGCCGAACGCGGCGAGGATGTTCGACTACTACCTGGGCGGCAAGGACAATTTCGCCGCCGACCGGGCTGCCGCCGAGATGGTGTTGCAGGTGGCGCCGTGGATGCCCGAGGCCGCCCGGCAGGGCCGCGACCTGATCGCCCGGACGGTCCGCCACCTCGTCGAGGAGAAGGGCGTCCGGCAGATCCTGGATCTCGGTTCCGGGCTGCCCACGCGGGACAACGTCCACGAGATCGCCCACCGGATCGACCCCGATGTGCGCGTCGTCTACGTCGACAAAGACCCGGTGGCCTGCGCACACGGGCGCGCCCTGCTCGCCGACTCCAAGGCGGTGTCGGTGGTGCAGGCCGACCTGCGAAACCCCGATCAGGTGCTCGACCACCCGGAGATCGGCGCGGCGATCGACCTCGGCAGCCCGGTCGCGGTACTGATGATGTTCGTGCTGCACCTCGTGCCCGACGATCAGGACCCGCAGCGGATCGTGGCGACCTACCGCGACGCTCTCGCCCCGGGCAGCTACCTGGCGCTGTCCCACGCCAGCACCGACGTGCATCCCGAGTTGATGGCGCGGATCTCCGCGATCTACGCGCGGGCCAACAGCCCGTTCGTGCCGCGCAGCCACGCGGACGTGTCCGAGTTCTTCGGTGACTTCGTCCTGGAGCCACCCGGGCTGGTCAACATGTGGCCGTACCCCGAGCCGCCGGCCACCGTCGACGCGGACGTCGCCCGCACTGGCTACAGCGGCGTGGCCCGCAAACCGTAGTGCAACCCATGGAGCCGCTGCGGCCTGAATGGGCCGACGTCCTGCGGCGACAGATCTTCGTGTCGTCAGCTGGCGAAAATCATTCTCGCGGGAAACTCGCCGTTGGATCGCCACGCTTTGACGATCTTTGCCGTGATCGCGCTGGCGGCCGCGTTGAAATCCCCGTCCCCGACACGTGCCTCCAGGGTTCTGGCATCGATGAGGAGAATCCGGTCAAAACTATCCTCGAAACCGAACTCGTAACGGACTTCACTGTCGTCGGCTTCGATTCGGCGGGCGGCCACCATCATCCCCACGGGTTCAACCTCCAAAGTTCGCAAAGTCCTCGTACGTTGGGCCGGGTATCGACCTCTCCCAGTTGGACACACTGTTGGCGAAAAGATGCGCTTCCCGGTAATCCGCTTGCGGATGTGTACGGTAGTATCGCAATTCTGCCAATTCGTGCTCCAGGAGAGCATAGTCCTCGGGTAACGGATCGCCCCGTCGGAGCCGCAGCCATGCCTCTGCCATGGGTGCGCTCGGATCGTAACGTTGACGAATGATCCCGCCCGCGTAGTCGTCCATCGGATGTTCATCGAAGAAGATGTGTCGACGGATTTCCTCGATCTCCTGGCGGGAGAACCCAGCCGAACCGTCGAGGCGGGGGGCGTCTGCGATGTGGCCAGCGATCGTCTCAGTGTCGTCGTACTGACGGATCGCGTTGTACGCCTCTTCGGCCCACCGCTCCTGCCGATCATAGTCGGCCATGTTGCGAGGGCGGGTGGTGTGGCCTCCGTGGACTCTTGGTCCTTCCGATCCGAATCCCGGCACGTCACTCGACTCGTTCGCTGCCTCCGACAGCCGCGACGCGGCGGCCCGGATGGCCTGGGCGCAGCGATCCGCGGCCACCTGATAGAGCTCCTTTGCCCGAAGCGCGGAAGCCCGGGCCCGCCCGCGTTCGGCCTCGCAGAGCCGCGCATTTCTGCCGATCGCGATGACCTGACTGAAGAGCGGCTCGCGTTGTCCTGCCGCGAAGGACTCGTCTAGTCCACGCCAGATACCTGGTCCATAGGTGCGCCTGCCGGTCAGCCCGCAGAATTGCGCGAGCAGGGCCTGGTATCGGCTGTCAGCCGCCTCACCCAGTCGTAGAGCGCCCCGGGAGTACACCTGCAGCCGAATCAGATCGTCTGCGAACGCGGACAGAGCCTTGGCGCAGGCCAGATAGCAGTCAGCCAGAGTCGTCGCCTCGCTAGGAAGCCACGTGAGCTCGCGATCGTGGGTCGCGGCGAACTCGCCCCGAAGGGCCAGCGCGCCCCTGTTCGCCACGATGGAGCGCAGTCGGGTGGCGTGCCTGTTGGCCTCTCCGGCTCGGTGCTGGAGAGTGGTTGCCATCGCCTGGATCGAGGCCGGCTCACCCGGGGTGGGATCACCGTCGTAGAGGTCGAGGACCTGCCAGTCGTCCATGTCGGCCGGTGCTCAGCCGTTGATGCCCCCGGCCAGCCGGGCGTCCAGATCCTGGTGCTCCCGGACGACCCCGACCAGGAACGACGACATGCCCTCCAGGCCACCGATCATGTTCTGGGCGCCGGTGGTCCACTGCTGGTACGAGTCCTGGAAACGACCCGACGCCAGTTGGGTGCGGAACTCGCTGTTGACCAGTTGGTCGATCATCGCCTTCAGGGCGGTCAACTTCTGGGTCATCTCCTCCTGCCCGCTGGTCAAGGTCCGGGCGGCCGTCTGGAGGCCCTCGTAGCCGACGCTGACGTCACTCATGGTTCTTCCCCTTCGAGGGTTGGTGTGTCGGTAGCTGTCTGCCGAGCGAGTCGTCGACCTGGGCATGGCCCGCGACCACGCGGTTCAGCCGATCGGCAACGCCCGCCACGGCGGCCGTCAGGCCGCGCTGGTGCTGAATCGCGGATGTGGTGAATTCCTGCAGGGCCAGGTCGACGTCGCTGGATCCGGTTGGGGTGGGGCGAGGGGCTCGCTGCCCGACGAACTCGAGATCGGACCGGATGTCGGTCAGCTGTCGTGCGGCACTGACGACCGCATCCCTGTTGAAGCCGAACCCCGTCGCCATCGCCCCGTGACCCCCGTGAAGCCGCGCCGTCGTCGATCCAAGTCGGCACCGCGATCCACCGACGACTCGCTCGAGAAGCGCATTGCGTCTGATGTGGACGGACACCGGGCATCGACCTGGCGGAGTATCGTTCGCACCGACTGTAATGGTCGATGGCAAGGAGCGCGAGGGTGCCAGATTCCCAGCCGGGGCAGCGGCTCGTCGCGGGGCGCTACCGGTTGGAGAGCGTCATCGGCCGGGGCGGCATGGGTGTGGTCTGGCAGGCGACCGACGAGCTGATCGGGCGCGTCGTCGCGGTCAAGGAGGTCCGCGCCCCCGTCGGTCTCGCCACCGAGGAACGGCGGCTGTTCGGTGAGCGGGCGCTGCGGGAAGCGCGCACCGCGGGGCGGATCAACCATCCGGCGGTCGTGGCGATCCACGATCTCGTGCCGGCGAGCGGCGACGACGAGGCCGTCTACATCGTGACCGAGTTGGTGGACGCTCCCACGCTGGCCGATCTCCTCGACCGGGAGGGGCCGTTGCCGCCGGCCCGGGTGACGGCGATCGCCGTCCGCATGCTAGACGCGTTGAAGGCCGCGCACTCGGTGGGAGTGGTGCACCGCGACGTCAAGCCCGGCAACATCATGGTGCTGCCCGGCGACGAGGTGAAGCTGCTCGACTTCGGCATCGCGCAGGCGGCGGGGGACGCCCGGCTGACCCGGCACGGGATGATGGGTTCGACCGGTTACCTCGCGCCGGAGTTGTTTCAGGGCAGCGACCCCACGCCCGCGGCCGATCTCTGGTCGGCGGGTGTGACCCTCGCCCAGGCCGTCACCGGCGAGCTGCCGTTCGAGCGGGCGTCCACCGCCGCCACGCTGCACGCCATCCTCTACGACGACATTCCCGCCGTCCGGTGCGGGGAGCCGCTTGCCTCGGTGATCGCCGGCCTGCTCACCCGGGACGTGGCGCAGCGGCTCACCGTTCAGCAGGCCCGAGACCTCCTCGACGTTCCGGTCATGGCCGGCCCCACGGGCCAGCGGGACAGCACCGCCTCCGCCACAGCCACCGGGCCCGACGGCCCCGCCCCGGACGGCACGGAGACCGATCCGACGAGCGAGGCCTGGGAACGGCAGGCCACGACCGTGCAGCCCGGCGGGTCCACGCCGCCGCGCCAGCGGGATGCCGCAGGGTCGCGGTCGACGTCGACCACGACACCGGGACTGGGGCTCCTGGTCGAGGTGCCGGAAAAGATCCGAGGCGCGCACACCCTGGCTTGGCTGGTCCTGGTTGGCCTCGCGCTGTGGGCGGCCGTTCTCCTCCTCGAGCTGGTGACGGCGCAGGCCTTACCGAAATGGATGTCGATCTTGCCTGCGATCCTTCTGTTGCTTGCGGCAGTGGGCATTGTGGCGGAAGCCATCGTCGATCCGTGGCACGGCACGATCAAGTTCGGCTCGCGCTCCGTGCATTTCGAGGGCTCTCGTGGATCACCCCCTGATCTGCCGTGGGAGCACATCACCAGCATCGCGGTATGGCCAGGCGCCAGGCTGTCACCCGCCAGTTCCAGGCTGGGGATTGAACTGTCGTCGCGTGTGCCGACACCTACGCCGGCCTCGGGAAGGGTCCGGCAGGCTCGCCAGGAGCCCGATGGCCGCGGACCAACGTGGGTCGTCGGTGACATCGGTGTCGGCCCTCGGACCCTGGCCGAAGGGTTGGGCGCTGTCGTTCCCGGCCATGTCCGAATCGATGGGTCTCGGGAGATGCCGGACTGGGCCTCGCGGGCCTTCCAGCCGTTCGATCCCCGGCGATCGTGGGTGCCGCTGCGTTTCGCGCTGATGGCCGGCCTCCTCTTTGGCGGCCACGTCCTTCTGCACGATCGGAATGCCGCGATGGTGGCGCTCGACGACGACTCCGTCAGCGCGGTGGCGTTCAGCCCGGATGGCGCTACGCTCGCCAGCGCGGCCACCGGCATAGTCGCCATCACGCTCTGGGACGTTGCGACCGAGACGAGACTGCCCGCCCTCACCGGGCACCGCGAGGACGTCACGACGCTCGCCTTCAGTCCCGACGGCAAGACACTCGCCAGCGGTGGCAGGGACGGCGTGGTCAAGCTCTGGGATGTCGCCACCCGGCAGAACACGGCAACACTTCCGTTCGGCGAATACGACACGGTTAACCAGGTGCTGTTCTCTCCGGGTGGAGACAGCATCGCGGCGGTCGGCTCCGGCGACGTCAAGGTGTGGCCAATGGCATCGCTCGGAAAGCCCGCCCAGCTGTCGGCCGAGGACATCGACGTCACGATGATCCGCTTCACCCAGGACGGACGTGTCGTCGTCGCCCTCGACAAGAAGGGGTCGCTGCGCGCCTGGGAGGCCGCCAGCGGACGCGATGCTGCCCGGATCGACGGGCCTCTCGCACCCTGGGTGGACACCAGGACCGATGGGCAGACGCTGATCCGAGCCTCTGGCTCGGGTGCCGTGGTGGCCACGCTGGACACGGGCTCGACTCCTCCCGACGCGACTGCCTTCGGCCCGAGTGATCTCTTTGTCACCGCCAGTCCGGGAGAGGTCCGGGTCTGGCACACCCTCACCGCACGGATGGCGTACGTGTACAAGCAGGGCTTTCTCAGCGATGCCGACCTGCCGTCCGACGCGGTGGCGCTGAGCAAGCGCGGCGCCGTTGCGCTCGGTGGTCGTGACGGATTGCGGCTGTGGACGTACGGGTCGGCCCGGTGAGGGTTCGGCCATGATCCTGCGAATGACCGTGCGTGACGCCGACACGGGGGCGACGCACGACGTCGAGGTCACCGCGACGCCGACCACCAGCGTGCGGTCCCTGCTGGCCGCGCTTCCCGTTCCGGCCACGGGCCGCCGCTGTTTCGCCGGGGCCGTCGCGCTGGACCCGGCCGCGTGCCTGGCCGACACCCCTCTGCTGGCCGGCTCGGTGCTCAGCGTGGGCGGTCCCGGCCCGGCCGGGCGCCTCGTCAGCGACGGCGCGGTCGGCGTACTGGAAGTGGTGGACGGCCCGGACGCGGGCCTGGCCGTCGCGCTGCGGCCCGGCACCCACCCGATAGCGCGCAGTTCCTCGGCGGCGCTGCCGCTGCGCGACACGGACGTGTCCCGCCGCACGCACGCCCTGTTGGAGGTGTCGCCGGACGGCACGGCCACCCTCACCGATGGCGGATCGAGCAACGGTACGTTCGTCGACGGCGCCGCGGTCACCCACACGATCCCCGTTTCGTCGACAAGCGTCGTCCAGATCGGCGGTGACGAGTTGCGGTGGACGCCCCTGCCCACCGAGGCGCGACGGCTCGTGCGGGCCCCTGATGCTCGGGTCGACTTCGACCGCGCCTTCGCCCGCGTCCCGGTGATCCCCACCGTCGAGGTGACCATGCCGGTGCGGCCCATCGTCACCCGCGGGCCAGTGGCTGCCGGGATCCTGCTGGGTGGCGCGGGGTCCGTGGCGGTTGCCCTGTTCACCCACACACCCATCCTGCTGATCGGCGCGGCGCTCTCCGTCGGCGGTTTCCTGCTCAACCAGTCGGCGCAGGAGAAGCAGGACGCGGAGCGCGAGGCCGAGTTCACCAAGGCGAGGAAGACCGTCGAATCGACGATCGCCGCCCAGGTCAAGGCCGAGCAGAGGGTACGCCTGACGCTCGCGCCGAGCCCCGCCGAGATCGTGGACATCGCCGGCGGTGTGCGATCCGGCCTGTGGACCCGCCGCGCCGGGTCACCGCAGGCGCTGGCACTGCGGGTCGGCACCGTCGACCAGCCGGCGTCGGTGACGGTACGCGGTGAGCCCTGGCCGGAGTTCCGCACCCCGAAGCTGTCGGCCGTCCCGATCACCGTGGACCTGGGTGCCGTCGGTGTGCTCGGCGTGACCGGCCCGGACGAGGCGGTCCGCGACGTGCTGCGCTGGCTGCTGCTGCAACTGGCCACCCTGCGCGGTCCCGACGATCTGCGGATGGTGCTGCTCAGCACCGCCGAGGCGGGCGACCTGGCCTGGGCGCGGTGGCTGCCGCACGTCGACGCGGGCGACAACGCGGCCTACTCGTGCCGAATCGGCAACACCGCCGCCACCCGCGCCGAGCGCGTACGTGAGCTGCGTACCCTCGTCGGGTCCCGGCGTGCCGAGCGCGACCCGCAGCGGTTCGCGGAGGTGGTCGTCGTCCTGGACGGCGCGTTGGCGCTGCGCGACCTGCCCGGGATGGACGAGGTGCTGCGGGACGGTCCGGCGGTCGGGGTGTACCTGATCTGCGCCGACCGGCACAGCATGAACGAGTGCCGTGGGTTGATCGAGACGTCGGGGGACTCGGCGCGGCTCACCGGCATCCCGGACGGCCAGGCGGTGACCGTCGACGCCGACCGGATCGATGCGACGACCGCCGAGCGGTTGGCGCGGGCGTTGGCGCCGATGCGGGACCGGGCGACGCTCGGGGCGGTTCAGAACGCCATCCCGCGCGCGGTGCGCCTGCTGGACCTCCTCGACCTCGGCACGCCCACCGCCGCCGACGTGCTGGCGCTGTGGGAGCGGGGGCACGGCCCGCGTACCCGTGTGGTGCTCGGCGCGGACGCGACCGGACCGGTGTCGGTCGACCTCGCCGGCCAGGGCCCGCACACCATGCTGGGCGGTGCGACGGGGGCCGGCAAGAGCATCCTGCTGCAAACCCTTGTCACGTCGTTGCTGCTGGCCAACCGTCCGGACGAGCTCAACCTGGTGCTCGTCGACTTCAAGGGAGGCAGCGCCTTCCTGCCCTTCGAACACTGCCCGCACGTCGTCGCCCTCATCCGTTCCACCGGGGAGACCCCCGCCGACGTGTTCGACGAGGCGGCCGCGGCCCGGGTCCTCGCCTCGATCCGGGCGGAGGTGAGCCGGCGCGAGTCCCTGCTGGCCCGCTACGACGGAGAGATCGACAGGTACTGGCGCAAGCGTCTGGGTGGCGCCGACCTGCCGCCGCTGCCCCGACTGGTGCTCATCTTCGACGAGTTCGGCCGCGTGCTGGACGCCTCTCCGGACTTCGTCAGGGAGTTGGTGAACGTCGCCGCGAAGGGCCGCTCGCTCGGCATGCACCTCGTGCTGGCCACGCAGTCGTTGCAGGGCAAGCTGTCGCCGGAGTTGAAGAACAACGTCTCCCTGCGGATCAGCCTCCGTCAGAACGAACCTGCCGACAGCACCGAGGTGCTCGGCGTGGCGGACGCCGCAAGCATCCCCGGCGCGCTGCGCGGGCGCGGCATGATCCTCTGCACCACCGCCGAGAGCCGCGTCCCGCAACCGTTCCAGTCCGGCTATCTCGGCGACCCGCCGCCGGGCGGCGGGGCGGCGCCGGCCCTGGTCCGGGTCCTGAGCCCGACGGACCTCGGCGCCCCACGACCCACCGCCGCGCCGACGGCCGGCGGCGGGCCCACCGACCAGGTACTCGCCATCGCGGCGATCGAGGACGCCGCCGGCCGCTCCGGGCTGGTGGCACCCTTCCGACCGGTGCTGCCCCCGCTGCCGGCCACGCTGACGGTCGACGAGCTTCCCACCCGGTGGACCGCCGCCGCGCCGACGACTGCCGTACCCTTCGGCCTCGCCGACGACCCGGCACGCCAGGCGCAGCCGGCGGACTTCCTCGACCTCGCCGGGGTCGACCGGCTGCTCGTCGCCGGCGGCCCGCAGTCCGGCCGGACGACCTTCGCCCGGACCCTGATCACCGGCCTGGTCGGCCGGTTCCGGCCCGACCAGGCCCACCTGTACGTCGTGGAACGGCACCCGGCGGGCCTTGCCGAGTACGCGGCGTTGCCGCACTGCGGCGGGGTCTTCTCGCCCGTGGAGCCCGACCGGATCCGCCGCCTGGTCACCTGGCTCGACGAGGAGATCCAGCGCCGCACCGGCACCGCGTCCTCGCCGGACGGACCACTGCCGCACATCGTGGTCGTCATCGACGGCTGGGAACACTTCGAGGACCACGGCGACCCGGCCTTCGTCGAGACGTCCCTGGTCGCCACCCTGCGCGGCGTCGTCAGCGCGGGTACGCCACTCGGGGTGCACGTCGTTCCGATCGGCGGCCAGGACATGCTCAACCACCGGCTGCCGACCCTGTACAACCGGCGGCTGCTCCTGCCGTTCCCCAAGGAGGAGACCCGGCGGGCGCATTTGCAGAGCGGCATGGCCAGTCCACCCGTCCTGCCCGGGCGGGCCGTCGACGCCGGCAGCGGACGGCACGTGCAGATGTGCCTACCGACCCGGTCGGCCACGGACCTCGCCGCCACGTCACCGGACACACCCCGGCACCGGCTGCCCCGGCGGTTCCCGGCCCTGCCGTCCCGGATCGACCTCGCCGCGCTCAACACCTTTGCGGCGGACCGGGGCCGGTCGACGTGGATACCGCTGGGAGTCGGTGGAGCCGACACCACAGCGGTCGGCGTCGACCTGTTCGAGGCCGGGCAGCACCTGATGTTGATCTCCGGGACCGGCGGGACCGGCCGTACGACGGCAGCCGCCACGGTGGTCCACGCGCTGCTACAACGAGGCATCGGCGTGCTCGCCGTCGCGCCCCCACAGTCCCCGCTGCCAGGGCTGCTCCCCGACAACCCCGGGCTTCGGGTGCTCACCGGTGCCGCGATCAGGGACACCGACATACGCGACGCCGTCGCGGCGTTCGGCGACGAGCGGTACGCGGTGGTCGTCGACGACGTCGACCGCATCAACGTGCTGCCCACCGAGCAGGGCTTCGCGAGCAGCCCCACGCTGCTCGACGACATCGTCCACCCCGCGGCTCGCGGCCGGCAGGCCCTTATCGTCACCGCGGACGCCGCGCCCCTGTTGACCGGTTTCCCCAGCCCGCTCACCCGCCTGGTCAACGCCGTCATGGTTTCCGGGACACGACTCGTGCTGGCCCCGAGCCACCGGACGGCGGCCGTGGCCCACTCCATCACCCTGGAACCCGACCAGTACCTCACCGGCCCACCCGGGCGCGGCTACCTCACCACCGGCCGTACCCCGGCACTGATGCAGGTGGCCGCGCCGTAGCGCTGTGCCGCGTCGGCTTGGTGCTGACCGCAGCGGCGGGTGGGGACGGACCCCCGCGCGGTCCGGTTGGGATCATCGGGTACGTCGCGGCGGCCGTACCTCGGTGTGGGTTGGGGTTGGGGTCCAACCGGCCGCGACGAGAGCGCGGCGGACGGTTTCGGCGACCTCCTCCGGATGGGCGCGGACCAGCCAGGCCGGGAAGCGCAGTATCCGGTCACCGCTGGTCCAGACGTCGTTCTGCCGGCGCATGTCGGCCGCCCACTGCCGGGCGTCCATGTGGTGCGCGCCGTCGATCTCGACCTGCAACCGCCATTCCCGCCAGTACGCGTCCAGCCAACGGTTCCGGCCGGCCGCATCCACCCGATGAGTCTGAAGGTCGGGTGCGGGCAACCGGTGCCGGCGGCACAGCCGCAGGAAGTCGATCTCGGAGAGCGCCTGGGCGCCGCCCGCGATGTCGGCGACGGTCTGCCGGATCAGGCGTCGACGAGGTGCCCGGGGCAGAACGTCGAGGACGGCGTCCAGTTCCGCGGGGAGCACCCGGCGCTGCTGGCATCCGGCGGCCAGCACTGCCTGTGCCTCGTCCACACTGGCCGCCCATCCCGCCGCGTCCACGAGGGCGCGTGCCGTCGTGGTGCGCGGCGGACGGGCGAGCTGGAGATGCGCCTCGGGTAGCACCGTCGTGCGATGGACCAGCACGGCGGGCATGTCGATCGGGAGTCGGCGCAGGCTGGTCCGCGCCGAGCGGCGGTCCGCGGGCACCACCACGTGCAGGGGCTCACGCCGTAGTCCGCGTATCCCGGCCTCGGCGGCGGCGGTCACGCCGGCCAGCACCGCCCCCGGTCCGGCCGCCAGCACCGCAACCCACAGCTGCTGGTCGTGGGCCAGCCGGCCGTTGCCGGCCAGCACGATGCCTCGACAGATCGACCGCCAGCGTCCGGAGCGGATCCGGCCTCGGACCGTCCCCTCGCTGAGCAACCCGGAGAGCTGCGCGGTCGTCAGCACGCCCGCCTGCTCGAAGGCGAGCCACTCGAGTGCGTCGGCGTCATCGGCGGGCAGCATACCGCCGAGCCTTACCGCTGGCCCGACGCTGCGCTACCAGATCTTGGACAGTTCTGCCGCTGCCGTGGATCGTCGTCAACCCTCGTCGTCGGTCGTCGGTCGTCGGTCGTCGGTCGCCGGTCGCCGTCGCGCCTCGTCGTGGCCTTGGTCGGGCGTAGCCGTAGCCGGGCATTGCCGTGGTCGGGCCGGGCGTGGCCGCGGTCGGGCGTGGTCGTGGTCGGGCGTGATCGTGGCCCGGGTAGTGGTCGTCGTGGTCGTCGCCGTCGCGGTGCCACCAGATCTTGGACAGTTTCCGTTAGCAGGGCGGGCTCAACCGGTGGTTGCAACACCCTTCCGTTTTCTTCGTTGGGGTGGTTATGGCGTCGAGGTTGAGCCCGCTGGAGCGGGAACAGATCG
>NZ_JBICSN010000019.1:0-100370 GCF_043197115.1 Micromonospora sp. NPDC049275 | reverse complement strand
TCGGCTTGTACGGCAGGTAGATGTCCTCCAGCCGCGACTTCGAGTCGGCGGCCATGATCTGCGCTTCCAGGGCCTCGTCCAGCTTGCCCTGGCCGTGTGGCCGTCCCGCCCCCCGTTGCGGTCCCGGGGCAGGCGACCTGTCGGGTGCGCGACACCACATCCAGTGGCCTGTGGATAACCCGGCAGATCCTGTGGACAAGGCTGGATACGGCCTCGAACGCCTGTGGACAACGATCGACCGAGCGCAGGGAAGCGGTCACGATTCGTCACCATGAGTCCCAGCGCGCTGCCCCGCCCCACGCTTCTTCCCGGCCTCAGCCGGCTCTGGCGGGATCGGCACACCCTCCAGATCGGTGTCGGTCCCGGGCCCGCAGTGCTGGTGGAGCTGGCCAATCCGCGTACCGCCGCCGTGCTCGATCTGCTGGACGGCACCCGCAGCGAGCGGGACGTGCTGACCCAGGCGAGCACGGCCCAGGTCGCCACCGACGACGCACGTACGCTGCTGGACGCCCTGCGGTCGGCGGGCCTGTTGGTGCCGGCGCACAGCCTGCTCCCCCGCGACCTGGCCGGGCCGGTCCGGGCCCGGCTCGCCGGCGAAGCCGGAGCGTTGGCCCTGGTCGCGGCCCGGCTGCCCGGCACTCCCGCACAGGTCCTGCGTCGCCGACGGGCGGCCCGGGTGCTGCTCACCGGCGCCGGTGCGCTCGGCGGCCCGCTGGCGATCGCGCTGGCCCAGGCCGGTGTCGGGCAGGTGATCCCACAGCTCACCGGCCCGGTGCGGCCAGTCGACCTGGTCGGGACGGGCATCCCCGCCACCGAGCTGGGCCGGCCGCTGGCCCCGGCGATCCGGACGGCGGTCGACCGCGCGGCACCGGGAACCGGCACCCACCCGGTCCGGGCCACCCGGGTTGACCTGGTGGTCCAGCTCGGCGCGGACCGTCCGCCCGCGTTGCTCGCCGCCGGTCTCGCCCAGCGCCGTCAACCGCACCTGCTGGTGACCCTCCGCGAGGGCGTACCGGTCATCGGGCCGATGGTCCGCCCACCTGCCGGCCCCTGTCTTCACTGCGTCGAGCTGCATCGCGCCGACCGCGACCCGGCCTGGCCGGGGCTCGCGGCCCAACTCGCCGCGGCCGAGCCGGTGGCCGCTGGCTCGACCGGCACCCTGCTCGCGGCCATCGGGTACGCGGTGGCGGAGGCTCTGGCGCACCTCGACGGCGGTCACCCCGAGACGCTGGGCGGCGCCATGGAGATCACCGGACCGGGCCGGTTCCGCCGCCGGGGTTGGCCGCCACACCCGGCGTGCGGGTGCTCGACGAGCCGGGTGTACGCACCAGCCCGGCCGCACAGCAGCAGCGGAGCCCTCCGGTCGGTAACAATGGCGAAGTGACCGACATCCCGCGCCGGGCCGTGTCCCGGACCGCCAAGCTCGCCGCTCTGCCGCTCGGCTTCGCCGGCCGGACCGTCCTCGGCATGGGTAAGCGCGTCACCGGGCTCGCCTCCGACGTGATCTCCGCGGAGATCCAGCAGCGCACCGCCGAGCAGCTGTTCAGCGTGTTGGGCCAGCTCAAGGGCGGGGCGATGAAGTTCGGCCAGGCGTTGTCGGTCTTCGAGGCCGCACTGCCGGAGGAGATCGCGGCGCCGTACCGGCAGGCGCTCACCAAACTTCAGGAGGCCGCGCCGCCGCTGCCGGCCGCGAGCGTGCACAAGGTGCTGGCCGAGCAGCTCGGCCCCGACTGGCGCGATCGGTTCGTCGAGTTCAACGACACCCCGGCGGCGGCGGCAAGCATCGGTCAGGTGCACCGGGCGCGGTGGCGTGAGCCGGGGTACGGCCCGTCCGGCGAGCCGAACAGCCGCGACGTGGCCGTCAAGATCCAATACCCGGGCGCCGGTGACGCGCTGCTCTCCGACCTCAAGCAGCTCTCCCGACTGGGCGGGATGTTCCGGGCGATCCAGCCCGGCCTCGACGTCAAGCCCCTCCTCGTCGAGTTGCGGGAGCGGATCACCGAGGAGCTGGACTACGAGCTCGAGGCCGAGTCTCAGCGCACCTTCGCCGCCGCGTACGCCGACGATCCGGAGATCTTCATCCCGGAGGTGGTCTCCGCGTCGCCCCGGGTGCTGGTCACCGAGTGGGTGACGGGCACACCGCTCGCCGACATCATCCGGGAGGGCACCGAGGAGCAGCGGGACGAGGCCGGCCGGCTCATGGCCACGCTGCATCTCTCCGCGCCTCAGCGGGCCGGTCTTCTGCACGCCGACCCGCACCCGGGAAACTTCCGGCTGCTGCACGACGGCCGGCTCGGGGTGATCGACTTCGGTGCGGTGGCCCGGATGCCCGAGGGCACGCCGGAGCCGATCGGCCGCATCGCCGGGCGGGCCCTGCGCGGCGACGCGGACGGGGTGGTGGCGGGCCTGCGGGACGAGGGGTTCATCGGTGCCACCGACGAGATCGACGCCGAGGGTGTCCTCGACTTCCTCCGCCCGATGCTGGAGCCCATCGCGGCCGACGGGTTCCGCTTCACCCGGGCCTGGCTGCGGGCCGAGGCGGGTCGGCTGGCCAGCCCTCGCTCCCCCACCTACCAGCTGAGCAGGCAGCTCAACCTGCCACCGTCGTACCTGCTCATCCACCGGGTGACGCTCGGGTCGATCGGTGTGCTCTGCCAGTTGGAGGCGAAGGCGCCGTACCGGAGCATCCTGGAGCGCTGGCTGCCGGGCTTCGCGCCGGTGGCCTGAGCGGGCCGGGGCGAGACGTCACGAAGGGCGGGTGCCGGTCGGCACCCGCCCTTCTGAGTTGGGGTGGTACTAGAGAACGCCCAGGTCGCGCGCCGACTGGTTGCGGCTGTTCATGGCGACGGTACGGGCGGATCGGGTTGCCTCAGTGCTCGTGGTGGTACGACCGGCCTGAGGCCGGCGCATTCGAGCCCTGGTCAACGCTTCGTGGAGTAGTTGCATCTCGAAGGCTCCACTCGGAACGTTCAACATCATTTTCTCACTCACTGCCGGTGTGCCACCGGCGTAGTTGGTACGGGTCGGGAACATGTCAGGCTGCCAGCCGGACCGCGCCACGCACCTCGGACAGCCCACTGGCCGCCAGGCGCGCCTCGGCCTCGACCCGAAGCTCGGCGTCACGAGCGACGTCCTCCTTGCGCGGACGGCCACGGGGCCGCTTGCGCGGGACGACCGCGCCACGCTCGAAGATCTCGCCGCCCCAGACGCCCCACGGCTCCGCTCGCTCCACCGCCCCGGCCAGGCACTCGACGCGCAGCGGGCAGTCCCCGCAGAGCGACTTGGCCAGCTCGAGCTCGGCAGGCGAGTCGGAGAACCACAGGTCGGGGTCGAACTTCCGGCAGGGCAGGTTCGCCTCCAGCTCGATGCTCACATCGAGGGGGGCCAACGCCAGACTCATCTCCCGGTCACCTCTCTCTCACTTCGATCTCGTGGATCGCATTCCGGCGTACTTCGGCGGGGCAAAAAAACTGAGGCCGCGGATCCCGGTAGCGGGTTCCGCGGCCTCGAGGTGAGCCGGTGTCTGAGAATCAGACCGGTCTACCTCGAGGTGGAACGCCGCGGACATCCGTGCGCTTCTTGGCGCCATTGATGTCCATGCCCGTGCTGCCACTGGTCCCCTCGACTCCGACATTCGGTGCGACGGCCAGGATCAGCTCGGCCTGAACCTGGTGCACCTGCGGAACCGACGGTCGTGCGGCCGCGAGGGCCACCCGGACAGCCGACAGCGGAGCGTGGACAGACGGCATCGCCGTCAGACGCTCATAGGTGAAGATCTCCACGGTGGCCACCTCCCTCACGTTCCTCGAATCGACTGGACCAACCCCCGTGAGCAGCCGGAATGGCGCCGCTCGCGTGGTGTGTTCTGAGGCTATTCCTCGCCCCGGGGCGAGGGCAAACGAATTTACGACGAGATTTCGAAAGTTTTCTCCGGGCAGACGTCGTCCACCCCCGCGCCCTGCACGAGCGCCAGCACCGACTCCCCGTAGAGGCCCAGTTTGCGAGGGCCGATACCGGCGATGGCGATCAACTCTTCCGGCCGGCCGGGACGCCGCTCCGCCAGCGCGGTCAATGTGGCGTCGGTGAACACCACGTACGCCGGGACCTTCTGCGCGCCGGCCACCCGCTGCCGCCACTCGCGCAGTCGTTCGTGCAGCTCGTCGTCGATGTCGGACGGGCAGGTGGGGCATCGGCCCAGCTTGCGGTCCGGGCCGGCGAGCAGGGTGGCGCCACAGATCCGGCAGGACACGATCTGCGTCCGGCGTCGTTCGGGACGGCGCGCGGGACCGGCGGAGGCGCCGGCCCGCTCGGTGCCGCCGGAGCGGTCCAGCTGGGGCAGGAACCGCGACGGCCGCCGGGCCCGCCCGCCCGGAGAGCGCGCGGCGGCGTACGACAGCCAGAGCCACTGCCGCGCGCGGGTGATTCCGACGTAGAGCAGCCGGCGCTCCTCCTCGACCTGCTCGACCGTCTTGGCGTACGTGGTGGGCAGGGTGCCCTCGGCGAGGCCGACCAGGAAGACGGCGTCCCACTCCAGCCCCTTGGCCGAGTGCAGCGACGCCAACGTGACCCCGTCCACCGTCGGCACGTGCTGCTGGGCGGCCCGCCGGGCCAACTCCTCGGTGAAATCGGTGAGGGTGACCGGGCGCTCCACCGACGCGGCCTCGCCGATCGGCACCACCTCGGGGGTGGCCGCGTACTCCTCGGAGAGCTGGACCAGCGCGGACAGCGCCTCCCAGCGCTCGCGGGCGGCGCCGCCGGCCGGGGGCGCGTCCGGGGCCCAGCCGACAGCGGTGAGCGCCTCGACCACGGCGGTCGGCAACGGCGTCTCCCCCGGGATCGAGCGGGTGGCCGACCGCAGGGCGACCATCGCCTGGCGCACCTCGGCACGCTCGAAGAACCGCTCCGCGCCCTGCACCACGTACGGGACGCCGGCCTCGGTGAGCGCCTTCTCGTACGCCTCGGACTGCGCGTTGACCCGGAACAGCACGGCGATCTCCTTCGCCGGCGTACCCGAGTCGATGAGTGACCGGCAGCGCGCGGCAACCGCGTTCGCCTCGGCCGGCTCGTCGGTGAAGATCCGCAGGTCGGGTTCCGGTCCCGGGGGGCGCTGCCCGCTCAGCTCCAGCCGCAGCCGGGCCTCGGTGCCCCGGGCCTGGGAGATCACCGCGTTGGCCAGCCCGACGACCTGCGGGGTGGAGCGGTAGTCGCGGACCAGCCGGACGACAGTGGCGTTGCGGTGCCGGCGGGGGAAGTCGACCAGGTACGCCGAGGTCGCCCCCGTGAAGGAGTAGATGGTCTGGCTGGCGTCGCCGACCACTGTCAGGTCGTCGCGGCCGGCCAGCCAGGCCTCCAGCAGCCGCTGCTGGAGGGGGTTGACGTCCTGGTACTCGTCGACCACGAAGTGCCGGTACTGGGTGCGGATCTGCTCGCCGACGTCCGGGTGCTCCTCGATGCCCCACACCGCGGCCCGCAGCATGTCCTCGAAGTCGATCACCCCGTTGGAGCGCTTGAGCTGCTCGTACGCGGTGAACACCTCGGCGACCTTCGCCGGCTCGTGCGGCGTGTCGCGCAGCGCCCGGGCCGCCGACACGACGTAGTCCCCCGGCTCGACGAGCGACGACTTGGCCCACTCGATCTCGCCGGCCAGGTCCCGCGCGGCCGCCCGGTCGGTCCGCAGGCCCACCCGGGCGGCGGCGAGGGTGACCAGCCGCACCTTGCTGTCCAGCAGCTCGGGCATGGCCCGGCCCGCCAGCAGGCGGGGGGCGAAGTACCGCACCTGCCGCAACGCGGCGGCGTGAAAGGTCCGCGCCTGCACCCCGCCC
Organism: Micromonospora sp. NPDC049275; assembly: GCF_043197115.1. NCBI lineage: Bacteria > Bacillati > Actinomycetota > Actinomycetes > Micromonosporales > Micromonosporaceae > Micromonospora > Micromonospora sp. NPDC049275. Next base: position 94,548 of record NZ_JBICSN010000019.1, on the reverse strand, counting down.
ACCCCGAGCACGGTGAGCCGACTACGCATCTCGGCGGCGGCGCGGGCGGTGAAGGTGACCGCGAGCACGTGCCGGGGGGAAATCTCCCCGGAGAGCGCCCGGTGGGCGATCCGGGAGGTGATCGCGCGGGTCTTGCCGGTGCCGGCGCCGGCGAGAATGCAGACCGGACCGGCGGGTGCGGTCACCGCGGAGCGCTGCTCCGGGTCGAGCCCGGCGAGCACCTGTTCCGACGCTGAGTGAACCACCACAACCAGGAATCATCTCAGCTCCTCCGGACGTTGTAGCGAACAGCCTCGGCTTGATCCGCAAGCCGGCGGTCAGAGGAGTTGGAGGATCCGACCATGCTGACGATGTATTCCACCCCCTGGTGCGGCTACTGCCACCGGCTGAAGTCGCAGCTCGACCGGGAGGGCATCGGCTACGAGGTGGTCGACATCGAGCGGGACCCGGAGGCCGCGGAGTTCGTGATGAGCGTCAACGGCGGCAACCAGACGGTGCCCACGCTGCGCTTCGACGACGGCAGCGCCCTGACCAACCCCTCGATCACACAGGTCAAGCAGCACCTGGCGACCCTCACCGCCTGACCGGCCGGGTCACCTCTCGACGAACGGCCGCCCCATCCGGGCGGCCGTTCGTCGTGTCCGACATCCGTCACTGCCGGGGCTGCCGCCGCAGTCCCGTGGCCACCGGCGCGTCAATGTCGGCGTCGACCGGGCGGCGCGGCGCGGGGAGCGTCGGGCGGGGCGGCGGCGTCGGTCCACGGCCGCCGGCCGGCGCGCTCAGGTGCCGTCCCCGCCAGAGGTAGACCCCGGCGGCCAGCGTGGCCACCCCGACCAGCAGGAACAGGGCCCGGTAGTCCAGGACGCCGACCAGCAGGGCGCCGGCACCGATGGAGAGCGCCTGCGGGCCGCTGACCAGCGCCTGGGTTGCCGCCGCGACCCGTCCGACCAGCCCGGGAGGCGTACGGCGCTGGATCAGCGTGTGCAGGCCCACCATCGTCAGCGGCAGCGAGACGCCGGCCAGCAGCACCGCCACGAACCCGACGCGCAGATCGGGGTACGCGAGCGCGAGCGCGGCCGGCGAGAAGAAGGCCACCCCGGCGGCCAGCGTGCCGATCTCACCCAGTCGGCGGACCAGCGTCGGTGAGCAGAGCCCGCCGAGCAGTCCACCGACGCCCTGCACCATGACCAGCACGCCCACGAACGCGGCGTCCCGATCCAACCCCTGGTCGACGTAGGCGAAGATCAGCGATTCGCTGAAGCCCATCACCAGCGATCCGAGCCCGTAGCCGAGCAGGGCCCGGCGCAGCGCCGGCTCACCGGTCAGGTGCCGCAGGCCGGCGCCCAGCTCGGCGGGCCAACGCAGCCGTACGGTCGGCGTCGTCGGCGCCGGGCTCGGCACCGCGGTCACCACCGCGGCCGCGGTCACGAAGCCGACCATGCCGATCCCGGCCAGCACCCACCCGCCGAGCGCCGCGTAGAGCGCCGCGCCGGCCAGCGGGCCGACCAGCCGCAACCCCTGGCGTACGGTCTGCAACACGCCGTTCGCCTCGGCGAGCAGTTCCACAGGCACCAACTGTCGGATCAGCCCGCTGAGCGCCGCGCCGAGCGTGATGGACGACAGGCCGTACAGGGCGGCGACCAGGTAGACGAGCCAGACGTCGCCCGCGTCGCGGACCGTGAACAACGGGACGAGCAGCAGTGCGGTGACCACGTTCGCGGTCACGAAGAAGGGACGGCGCGGGTACCGGTCGACGAACCAGCCGACAAGCGGCGCCAACGTCATCGGGGCGACGACGGCGAAGATGATGCCTCCGGCGAGCCCGTTGGAGCCGGTCAGATCCTTGACCCAGATGGCGAGCGCGAGCAGCAGGATCGACTCGGCGGTCATGCTGGCCAGCAGGCCACCGAACAGCAGGCGGAAGTCGGGGCGGCGCAGGACGGTACGCATGGGGTCACTCCGGCGGGATGGCATGCCCGGCTGGGCGCGGTCGACGGGGCTGGGACCACGGGTCCGTCGTCGTCCGGGAATCCCATGGTTCATTTTTTGAGTAAGACACGCCCCCGCCGGACCTCCGACGCCGGTCGCGCCGTCCATACTGACCGTGGGGGGCGAATTTCATACAGTTACCGTCGCGTCTGCGGCGGTCGACGGGAAAGAGGACACTGTGCCTCCTGCCGCACCCAGCCCGATCATGCGTCGTCGACGGTTGGGCATCGAACTGCGCAGCCTGCGCGAAGCCGCAGGCCTCACCGGCGACCAGGTTATCGAACGGATCGGTTGGGCGTCCGCGTCCAAACTGTCCCGCCTGGAGAATGGCCGCAGCCGTCCGGATCCGCAGGATGTCGGCGTTCTGCTCGACCTCTACGGGGCCGACGCCGCGTTACGCGAGGAACTGCTCGGGATCACCGGTGGGGCCGGCGACATGCGTGGCTGGTTGAAGAACTTTCCGGTGATGACACAGCAGCAGCGCAGCTGGGCCGAGCTTGAGGCGGGCTGCGCGGAGATCTCCGAGTACAACCCTGTTCTGGTGCCGGGCCTGCTGCAGACCGCCGGGTACGCGCAGGTCCGGATCCTCTCGGCCCGCCAGGTGAGCGAGGGCGCCGGCGAACCGGACCTGGCCGAGGAGCCGGAGACCGAGGTGCAGGCCCGGTTGGCCCGCCAGTTGCTGCTGACCCGGGAGCCGCACGCGCCGAGCTACACCGCCGTGCTGGAGGAGGCGGCCCTCGGTCGGCGGGCCGGCCCGCCCGAGGTGCTGCACGAACAGTTGGTCCAGTTGTGCGAGCTGGCCCAGCTGCCCAACGTGACGCTTCATCTGCTTCCGCGGGACACGCAGATCGGCGATTGGTACCTTCCGCCGACCGCCTTCTCCCTCTATCGGTTCGCCGATCCGCTCGATCCGGAGACATTGGCCATCGAAGGGGGGTTCAAGGACGTCATGTCGACCGAGTCAATCACGCTAAATCGCTATAAAGTGGTGTTCGAGTGGCTATGCACGGCGGCACTTGACGCCTCGGACACCCTCTCCTGGCTGATCGAGGCGACGGGACGGCCGACCGGGGCGACGCCCCCATCCACAGTGGCGTTCGGGCCGGCAACGGCGCCGACCCAACGCCGCAGGGATTCGGGGCGACTGACGGATCGGTGATCCACGGGGGACCCTCCGTCGGGGCGTGCGGCACCACTCGTCCCATCGGATCGGTTCACACCAGGAGCAGAGCCATGAACGACATCCACAACACGCCGTCCGTCTCCGCCAGCTTGTTGGCGGACGCCCCGTGGCGCACCAGCACACGCAGCCAGACCTCCAACTGCGTGGAGGTGGCCCCCCTGGGCACCGGCCCGTCAGCCGTCGCGCTGCGCGACAGCAAGGACCGGGGCGGCCCGGTGCTGCTGTTCAACCGGGCCGGCTGGCTCGGCTTCATCACCGGAGCGAAGACGGGCCAGTTCGATCTGAACTGATCATCCCGACCGGACGGGGCCGTCGGCATGTGCCGGCGGCCCCGTCGTCGTGTCCGACGACGACCCCGCTGACCAGGCATCCGCCGATCGGACGAGGCTCGGAACCAATAGGCGCGTTTCACTTGCTGGGATGAACACGGGGCGTAGCATGGCCCACGAGAACGTGGAACTTCCACACTGGCTCATTCGTCGCGGTTCATCCGGAGACCCTTATGCGGTTCCTGATCGTTCGCACCGACATCCGCACCGTCGCCGACGGGGACATCGCCGCCGCGTGGGCCGACGGCCATCGCCTCCGCGACGAGACGATCACGCCCGAGCCGCGCCGGCAGACCGTGCACGCCGAGGACCGGGAGGCCGCGTTGCTGCTGGCCCGGGCACTGTCTTCGGTCGGCGCGGTGCGAGCCGGCAAGCAACGGGTCAAGGTCCTGCCGCTCGGCGAGCCGCGGCCCGCGTTCCGGCGCAGATCCGGCCGCACCGGCACCTGACCCACCAGACGTCCGTCGTGGTCGGCTCGGCTCCCCCGCCGCGTCATTCGCTCCCACCGACCACGGCGGCCCGTGTTCCCGGCCCGTGACCGCCGCGGCAACGGCAGCCACGGGCCGGGACCGTGCTCAGCGGTCGGCGTCCACCCATCCGTCCAGCCAACGGTGGACGAGGAACAACGCGATCGACGACGGCGGCGGCAGGATCAGCCGAGCCCCGTCCCCCACGTCCACGGCTCTCCCCGCACACGCGGCCCCGATCTCCGCACGGGTGAACCACCGGGCGTACGCGATCTCGGACGGGTCGACCCGCACCGGATCCGCCGGGTCCGCGGTGGCCAGGAAGCCCAACATCAGCGAGCCCGGGAACGGCCAGGCCTGGCTGCCGACGTACCCGATCCGCTCGACGGAGATGCCCACCTCCTCGCGGACCTCGCGCAGTACGGCGGCCTCCGCCGACTCCCCCGGCTCGACGTACCCGGCGAGGCACGAGTAGCGCCGACCGCCCGGGGTGCCCGGCCAACCGGCGTTGTTGCCGAGCAGGCAGCGGCCCTCGGGGCCGTCCACGCCGTCGTGCACCAGCACGATCATCGCCGGGTCGGTACGCGGCCAGATCCGCCCGCCGTCGCGATCCACCCGGGACCAGCCGGCCTCGTCCATCACTGTCGGCGCACCGGTCGCCGACGAGTAGCCGTGCCGGGTGTGCCAGTTGAGCAGCGCCAGCGCCGTGGTGAAGATGCCGGCCTCCCGGTCGCCGAGCAGGTGGCCCACCTCCCGCAGGTTGACCGGCCGGGTGCCCGGCACCGTCGGCAGCGGCGCGTCGAGCGCGAAGACCGGCACCCCGTCCGGCTCGACGCCGAGGAACATCGCCGTCGACTCGGCGCCGGCCGGCACGTCGGCCGCGCCGAACAGCACAAGCGTCGGAGGCGACGCGTCGGTACGGGCGAGCGTCCGCCCACCGTCGGTCGAGTCGAGCAGCAGTATCCGGCCGCGCAGCCACGCTTCGGTCAACCACTGCGCGTCGCCCCGGCGGTGCGCGGCGCGATCCAGCGTGGACCGTGCCAGCGGCGGGGCCGTCTCCCCGCTCACGTCCGGGCTCCGCGATCTAGCGGGTCGCGGCGGTGCCTCATGGCTGCACCGGCTCGGTGTGCACAGGCGTCAGCGCGGCCAGCCCGGGGGTGATCCGCTCGGCGTCGCCGAGCACGACCACCGCTGCCCGGGAGGGCGCGAGGTAGTGGGCGGCAGCCCGCGCCACGTCGTCCACAGTCGCCTTCGCCAGGCGGGCCGCATACTCCGCGAGGAACTCCAGGCGCAGGCCGTTGCCGGCGTACGCGCTGGTCAGCGCGGCCAGGCCGGCCTGGGTGGACATGCCGAGTTGGAGGGTGCCCAGGGCGTACTGGCGGGCCTGCTCCAGCTCCTCCGGCTTCGGCGGCAGCGACGCCAGCCGCCCCAGCTCGTACGTGGTCTCCAGCAGCGCCGGGCCGGTGACCTCGGTGGCCACCTCGGCGCCGGCGACCAGGACCGACCCGGCCACCGAGTGCTCGATCACCGAGTGCGGGCCGTACGTGTAGCCCTTGTCCTCGCGGATGTTCTCCACCCAGCGCGACGAGAAGTAGCCACCGAAGATCAGGTTGGCCAGTTGCAGCGGAGCGTGGTCGGGGTCGGTACGCGGCACGGCGGGCAGCGCGACCCGCAGCGAGGACTGCACCGAGCCGGGTCGGTCGACAAGCAGCAGCGGTCCCGGCTCCAGCGGCGGGGTGGCCGGCAGGGTGGCCGTACGACCGGCGCCGGCCCACCCACCGAGCGCCCGCTCGGCCGCGTCCAGGGCCTTCTCCGGTTGCACGTCGCCGACCACCACGAGCTGCGCCCCGGCCGGGTGCACCCGCTCGGCGTGCAGGCTGCGCAGGGCCGCCGGTCGGACGGCACGGATCTGGCCCGGCTCCGGGGTCTGCGTGGCGTACGGGTGCCGCCCGTAGATCCGCTTCAGCAGCGCCTCGCGGGCCAGGTGCGCCGGCTGGCTCTGGGCGACCTGGATCCGGTCGATGAGCCGGTCCCGCTCGGCGGCCACCTCGTCGCCGGGGTAGCTGGCGGCGGTCAGCACCTCGGCCAGCAGCTCCAACATCCGGTCCAGGCCGGTGACCAGGCCGGCGCCGGAGAGCATCAGCCGGTCCGGGTCGACGCCCGCGGACAGCCCGCCGCCCACCTTCTGCAGCTCGGCGGCCAACTGCACGCTTGTCATCGACTCGGTGCCGGAGAGCATGGTCTGCGAGAGCATCGCGCCGCGCGCGAGGTGGGCGCGGCCGAACGGAATCCACAGCCGCAGCTCGACCAGGGGCACCGCGGGCCGGCGTACGGCGATCACGGTGAGCCCGTTGCGCAGTGTCCGCTCGGCCTGTTTGGGCACCTTGAGCTTGCGGGTGGGGCCGAGCGCGGGCAGCGTCCGCACACTCATCGGGCACCTCCGGGGATGACCTCGACGGCGGCGCGGCGCTCGGGGCGCAGGGTGGCCGCGGCGGCCCGGACCTGCTCCTCGGTGACGTCGCCTACCAGTCGGGGCAGGTCGTTGAGCAGGCCCGGCTCACCACGTTGCTGTTCCAGGACCGCCATCCGCAGCGCCCGGCCGAGCACCGCGTCGGTGTCGCGCAGCAGGTGGGTGGCCATCCGGGCCTGGGTACGGGCCAGCTCGCCGTCGGTCAACCCGTCGGTGGCCAGCCGGTCCAACTCCTCGTCGACGGTGCGCAGCACCTTGTCCACGTCGCCGGCGGGCGGCAGGTGCGCCTGGAGCAGCAGCGCGGTGGGATCGCGGACGTCGAACGGGTCGCCCATGAAACCGAGGTAGCCGCCGAGGCTGGTCACCGTGCGGTCGCGCTGGACCAGTCGTTCGACCAGCCGGGATGCCTCGCCGTCGGTGAGCACCTCGGCCAGCACCACGTACGGCAGGTAGCCGGCGAAGTCGTCGATCGGGTCGGGCACCCGCCACGCGCCGGCCACCGCCGGCAACGGCGCCAGGGCGTCGGTGTACGAGCTGCGCCGCTCGGCGGTCAGGTCGGGCTCGGTGAAGTCCGGCCGCTGCGGCGCGGGGCGGGACGGAACGTCGCCGAAGTGCCTGTTGACCAGCTCGGTCGCCTCGGCCACGTCGATGTCGCCGCTGACGGCCAGCACCGCGTTGCCGCTGGCGTAGTAGCGGCGGAAGAAGTCGGCGGCGTCGGCGACGGTGGCCGACTCCAGGTCGTCGAACGAGCCGTAGCCGTCGTGCGCGTTCGGGAAGGTGTCGAACATGACCGGCGGCAGGGTCAGCCAGGGGAAGCCACCGTACGGCCGGCTGAGCACGTTGACCCGGATCTCCTCCTTGACCACGTCGACCTGGTTGCGCAGGTTCTCCTCGGTCAGTCGGGGCCCACGCATCCGGTCCGCCTCGAGGAACAGCGCGCGCTCCAGCGCGTTGCTCGGCAGCGTCTCGAAGTAGTCGGTGTAGTCCAGGTGGGTGGAGCCGTTGAACGTGCCGCCGGCGCCCTGCACGTGCCGGAAGTGGGCCAGCTTCTCCAGGTTCTCCGAGCCCTGGAACATCAGGTGCTCGAAGAGGTGGGCGAAGCCGGTACGCCCCTCCGGCTCGGAGCGGATGCCGACGTCGTAGACCACCGCCACCCCGATCACCGGGGCACTGCGATCGGGGGTCAGGACCACCCGCAGGCCGTTGTCGAGGGTGAACCGCTCGACCGGATACTTCGTCGCTGGAATTCTGGATCTCCGCGCCGCCACGGGATCGACCCTAGCGCGTCGACACCTCCGCCACCGGCGACCTCCGCGGAGCCACCGTCACCGGGTCGGCGAGCCGGGGCAGGACCTCGGCGCCGACCCGCTCGGCCTCCTCCCGATGGGGCCAACCGGAGAGGATGAACTCGTCGACGCCGAGTGCCGCGTACTCGTCGATCCGGCTCGCGACCTCGACGTAGCTGCCGACGAGCGCGGTGCCGGCGCCCTCGCGGACCAGGCCGACCCCGGCCCAGAGGTTCGGTGCGACGGTGAGCCCGTCGGTGCGGCCGGCGTTCAGCGCGGCCATCCGGGCCTGGCCGACGGAGTCCATCCGGCGGAACCGCGCCTGGGCGGCGGCGATCCGCTGCGGGCTCATGCCGGCCAGCAGCCGGTCCGCCTCGGCCCAGGCGTCGGCGCTTGTGGGCCGCGCGATGACGTGCAGCCGGAGGCCGGTGCGCAGGGTGCGGCCCTGCTCGGCGGCGAGCGCCCGGATGCGGGTGACGCGGGCGGCGATCGCCGCCGGCGGCTCGCCCCACATCAGGTACGTGTCGGCCTGCCGGGCGGCCACCGTCTCGGCGGCCGGGGACGCGCCGCCGAAGTAGATCGGCGGCGGCTCGGCCAGCGGGGCGGCCAGCCCGCCGCCGTCGACCCGGTAGTGCGTCCCGGCGTGGTCGAACGGCCGGCCGGCCCAGGCGCGCCGCAGGACCTCGATGAACTCCCCGGTACGCGCGTAGCGCTCGTCGTGGCCCAGGAAGTCGCCGTACGCGCGCTGCTCGGCCGGGTCTCCCCCGGTCACGATGTTGAGCGACAGGCGGCCGCCGGAGACGGCCTGGAACGCCTCGGCCTGCTGGGCGATCAGGGTGGGCAACGCGAAGCCGGCCCGGACGGCGACAAGCATGCCGAGCCGCTCGGTGTGCTGGGCGACCGCCGCGCAGACGATCCACGGGTCGGGGCAACCCGCGCCGACCGGGGTGAGCACTGCCGCGAAGCCGCCCGCCTCCGCGGCGCGGCCGACCTCGGCCAGGTACGCAACGGTGGCGGCCCGGTCGTGGCGGGCGGCGCCGGCGGTGACGGTGGCGGCGCCGACCTGGTCGCCGTCGCCGGAGGTGGGCAGGAACCAGTGGAAAATCATTCGATCACCCTACTGAGTTGGTAGGAATTACCGACATAACTGAGACGCCCCTTCCCGGCATGTGGATGAGTCTTGACGCTGGCCCTGCTCTGGCCCACTCTTCCTACCAACTAAGTAGGAATACTGCGGATTGGATGGACGATGAGACGGCATCCCCTGCGCCGATTGGTCACCCTGGCCACCCTCGCCGCCCTCGGCGCGGCGACCCTGGGCACCACCGCCGCGTGCGGCGACGACAGCGAGGGCGCGGAGGGCGGCTCCGGCCCGGTGACCCTGCGGCTCGGTTACTTCCCCAACATCACCCACGCGCCGGCCGTCGTCGGCGTGGAGAAGGGCATCTTCGCCGAGAAGCTCGGCGCCGACGTCAAGCTCGAACCGAAGACCTTCAACGCCGGCCCGGCAGCCATCGAGGCCGTCTTCTCCGGCGCGCTGGACGCGACCTACATCGGCCCGAACCCCACAGTCAACGCGTTCTCCAAGTCCAAGGGCGAGGCCGTCCGGGTCGTCTCCGGCGCCGCCTCCGGAGGCGTGGCGCTTGTGGTCAAGCCCGGCATCACCGGCCCGCAGGACCTCAGGGGCAAGAAGGTGGCCACCCCGCAGCTCGGCAACACCCAGGACGTGGCGGTCCGCTACTGGCTCAAGCAGCAGGGGCTGACCACCACCAAGGAGGGCGGCGGCGACGTCAAGATCGTGCCGCAGGAGAACGCCCAGACGGTGGAGACCTTCAACAGCGGCGCGATCGACGCCGCCTGGGTGCCCGAGCCGTTCGTCTCCCGGCTGGTCAACGCCGGAGGCAAGGTGCTCGTCGACGAGCGCGACCTCTGGCCGGACAAGAAGTTCGTCATCACCAACCTGCTGGTCAGCACGAAGTTCCTCAAGGCACACCCGGACGTGGTGCAGAAGCTTGTCGACGGCCAGGTCGCCGCGAACGAGTTCGTCAACACCAAGCCGGACGAGGCCCAGCAGGCCATCTCCGACGCCATCGGCAAGATCACCGGCAAGCCGCTGGACCTCAAGCTCATCAAGCAGGCGTGGCCGACGTTGGAGTTCACAAACGACCCGATCCCCACCTCGCTCAAGGCCGGGCTCGACCACGCCGTCGAGGTCAAGCTGACCGAGCCGGTGGACCTCAAGGGCCTGTACGACCTGACCTACCTCAACAAGGCGCTCAAGGCGCAGGGCAAGCCCGAGGTCGTCCAGCCATGACGTCGACCACGACGACGCCGCAGAGCGCGACCACCGCGGTCGCGCTCTCCGGCGTGACAAAGGTGTACGGACGCGGGGCGAACGCCGTACTGGCCCTGGACGGGGTCTCCCTGGACGTCGCGCCGGGCGAGTTCGTCTGCCTCGTCGGCGCGTCCGGCTGCGGCAAGAGCACCCTGCTCAACCTGGTCGCCGGCCTGGACCGGCCCACCGGCGGGCAGATCGGCATCGCCGGTGACGCGAATCCGGGGCTGATGTTCCAGGAGCCGGCGCTCTTTCCCTGGCTGACAGTCGAGGGCAACGTCGAGGTGCCGCTCAAGCTGCGCGGGCTGCCCCGGGCCGAGCGCCGCGAACGGGTGGCCGAACTGCTGCGCACGGTGCACCTGGCCGAGTTCGGTCGCAAGCGACCGCACGAGCTGTCCGGCGGCATGCGGCAGCGGGTCGCGCTGGCCCGCACCCTGGCCCTGGACACTCCGGTGCTGCTGATGGACGAGCCGTTCGGCGCGCTGGACGCGATGACGCGGGACATCCTGCACGACGAGCTGGAACGGATCTGGTCCGAGCGCCATCTCTCGGTGCTCTTCGTCACGCACAACGTCCGCGAGGCCGCCCGGCTGGCCGACCGGATCATCCTGCTGTCCAGCCGCCCCGGCCGGATCATCTACTCCACCGAGGTGGACATCCCGCGGCCCCGGCGGATCGACTCGCCCGAGGTCGCCGCGATCGCCGCCGACGTCACCGAGCGACTCCGTACGGAGGTGAGCCGCCATGGCCAGTGACACCCTCGCCAGCACCGCGCGCTCCGACGCGGAGATCTCCGGCCTGGACGCGCTGGAGATCGCCGGTCAGGAGAAGGAAGCCACCCGGGTTGCCCGGCTCTGGGCTGCCACCTGGCCCAAGCTGGCCGCACTCGCCATCGCCGTCGGCATCTGGCAGGTGGTGGTCTGGAGTGGATGGAAGGATCCGTGGGCCCTGCCAGGCCCGGGCCCGGTCTTCTCCGACCTCGCCGACTACGCGTTGAGTTCTGCGCTCTGGGACGGCCTGGCCACCACCGCCCGACGTGCCGTGGTGGGCTTCGCCGCAGCGGTCGCCGTCGGGCTGCTCCTCGGGCTGGGCGTCTCCCAGTCCCGGGTGCTCCGGGCCGCCATCGGCTCGATGATCACCGCGTTGCAGACCATGCCGTCGATCGCCTGGTTCCCGCTGGCCATCCTGCTGTTCCAGCTCAGCGAGCAGGCGATCTTCTTCGTGGTGGTGCTCGGCGCGGCGCCGTCGATCGCCAACGGCGTGATCCACGGCGTGGACTACGTGCCGCCGCTGCTGAAGCGGGCCGGCCGCAACCTGGGCGCGCGCGGGCTCAACCTCTACCGGTATGTCATCGCACCCGCGGCGCTGCCCGCGATCGTGGCCGGCTTGAAGCAGGGCTGGGCCTTCGCCTGGCGCAGCCTGATGGCTGGCGAACTGCTGGTGGTCATCGCATCCCGGACCTCGATCGGCGCTCAGCTCACCTACGCCCGGGACTTCTCGGACGCGGAACGGCTGATGGCCATCATGATCGTGATCCTGGTCGTCGGTCTCGCTGTCGATGCGGCGTTCGGCGCGGCCGACAAGGCGATCCGCCGTCGCTGGGGCGTACTGGACCAGGCTGGTCAGTGACGTGTACGTCTCCGCGCGCAGCGACTATGCGCTCCGGGCGATGCTCGCCGTCGCCGCCGCCGTCCGCGGCGGCGGCGACGCGGCCGGTGGTGGCACCAGCGAGTTGGTGAAGGCGGGCAGCCTGGCCGAGGTGCAGGAGATTCCGCTCAGCTTCCTGCAGGGCATCCTGCTCGACCTGCGCCGGGCCGGTCTGCTGCTCAGCCATCGGGGCGCGGAGGGCGGATACGCGCTGACCCGGCCACCCGAGGAGATCACCGTCGGGGACGTGCTGCGCGCGGTCGGCGGCTCGCTGACCACGGTTCGCGGACTGCCTGCCGAACGCGCCGGCTACCACGGGGTGGCTGCCGGGCTCACCGACGTCTGGCTGGCGGTGCACGGGGCGATCGCCACGGTGGTCGACAGCACCAGCCTCGCCGACCTGCTCAGCCGCACCACTACCGACCGGGCGTCCACGACGTCCTGACCACCGGGGCGGTGTGGTCGGGTCGGTGCCCCGCCGGCCCCGACCACACCCTCGTACCGATCCGGACCGGGCCTGCCCTTCCGCCGGCGCCGGTCGACCGGTCGCTCCTCAGCCCCGCTGCTCGACCGCCGGGCCGGAGCCCGGGTCGCCGGGACTGCGCAGCTCCACCAGACCGGCGGGAGCATTGCCCGCCGGGGTGGCGTGCCAGGGCGCGAAGGCCGCCACCATCGCGAGCAGCAACCCGGCGAGCCCGACCGCGACGACCAGGATCAGTTCACGCAGCGCCCCCGAGCCGGCTTCGCCCGCCATGGTCACCCCTCCCGCGCCGGGCCCCCCGCCCGGCTCCCCCCGGTGGTCAGCTTCGACCACACCGGGCCCGGGCACAGTCGGCCAGCCGACCAACCCACGGCTGATATTCGACTCGGATCAGCGGCCGGGCGGCGCGGGCGACCGGCCGCCACGACCGTCGGGGCGGCCGACCCGGGCGGAACCCGAACCATCCCGCAGACGAAACGACCCGCCCCGCCGAAGCGGGACGGGTCGGTGACGTGCGTGCGGGATCAGACGGTACGCGGGCGACGCGGACGACGGGAGCGGCCCGACGCGCGGTGCGCCGGGCGTGCGCCGCCGTCGGTGGCCGAGCCACCGGCCGCGCGGCCCCGGCTGACGGCCACCGGCGGAGCGGCGATCGTCACCGGCACACCGGACGGCTCGCGCGCCCCGGTGACCCGCGCCAGCGCCTCGTCACCCGAGCGCACCTGGACCGACTGCGGCCGGATGCCAGCGGTGGCCATCAGCCGAGACACGTCCCGGCGCTGCTCGGGCAGGACCAGGGTGACGACGGAGCCGGACTCGCCGGCGCGGGCCGTCCGCCCACCGCGGTGCAGGTAGTCCTTCGCCTCGGTCGGCGGGTCCACGTTGACCACCATGTCGAGGCCGTCGACGTGGATGCCCCGAGCCGCCACGTCCGTGGCGACCAGGGCGGTCACCTGGCCGTTGCGGAACTGCTCCAGGATGCGGGTGCGCTGCGGCTGGGACTTGCCACCGTGCAGCGCGGCGGCGCGTACGCCCTTGGAGAGCAACTGGCGCGCGAGCCGGTCGGCGCGGTGCTTGGTGCCCATGAACAGGATGGTGCGGCCCTCACGGGCGGCGATCCGGGTCAACGCGTCGGGCTTGTCGACCGCGTCGACGTGCAGCACGTGGTGGGTCATCGCGGTGACCGTGGCGGTGCCCGGGTCGACCGAGTGGGTCACCGGGCTGCTGAGGAAGCGGCGGACCAGCCGGTCCACGCCGCCGTCCAGGGTGGCGGAGAAGAGCATCCGCTGACCCTGCGGTGCGACCTGCTCCAGCAGCTTGGTCACCTGCGGCAGGAAGCCCATGTCGGCCATCTGGTCGGCCTCGTCCAGCACGGTGATCTCGACCTGGTCGAGCCGGGCGTCGCCACGGTTGATCAGGTCGTGCAGCCGGCCGGGGGTCGCCACGACCACCTCGGCGCCGGCACGCAGCGCGTCCGCCTGCCGCTGCAACGACAGCCCGCCGACGACCGTGGCGCAGCGCAGACCGACGGCCCGGGCGTACGGAGCGAGTGCGGTGGTCACCTGCTGCGCCAACTCCCGGGTCGGCACCAGCACCAGGGCCAGCGGGCGACCCGGCCGGGCCTTGCGGCCGGCGGTGCGGGACAGCAGGGGAAGCCCGAAGGCGAGCGTCTTACCCGAGCCGGTACGACCCCGGCCCAGCACGTCCCGACCCGCGAGCGAGTCCGGAAGGGTGGCCGACTGGATCGGGAACGGCTCGATGATGCCCTGCGCGGTCAGCGCGCTCAGCAGCGCCGGCGCCAGACCGGTATGGGCGAAAGACGGAATAACTGTGGTCACGCAGAAGCCTTCCTCGACGCGGCACGTGTCGAGGGAGGGCGCCGAAGTCGGCGCTGTCACCAGCGGCACAGGGCCGCCAGGACTCACAAGCACGAACCGATTAGGGTACGGGCCGGCCCGCCGCCGGGCCGCCGCCTGCTGGGCAGGTCGACGGCGGGGCGGGCCGGTCCCGTCACCGTCACACCCGGAGGGCGCGACGGGTACTACTGACCGATCCGAAGATCAGAGCGGGCGGATGTTCTCCGCCTGCGGGCCCTTCTGGCCCTGGGTCACCTCGAACTCGACCCGCTGGTTCTCGTCCAGGCTCCGGTAGCCGGAGGACTGGATCGCCGAGAAGTGGGCGAAGACGTCAGCGCCGCCGCCGTCCGGGGTGATGAAGCCGAAGCCCTTGTCAGCGTTGAACCACTTCACGGTGCCAATAGCCATGTGTTTCGTCTCCTTGACGGAACGTCGGACACGCACGTGTTGCGTGCCCGAAGAGGAGCGCTCCGCGCGGGAATGCGCGAATCGCCTGTCGCTTCTGGTCGCCCCGCCCGGAGAACTCCGGACACAACAAAGAGCGCCTGGGGCCACAATCCCGCCAGGCGCACACAGAGTCTCTGGTAACCAAAACTGCAACCCGGTCAACGTATCATGGTTTTCCCGCCAGCGGTCAATCTTGGGCGGAATCTTCGGGCAATCGGGCGATCATCGCCGTGAGCCCGGTCACGTCCAGCAGGTCGGCGGGCCGAACCGTCACGCCGTGCCGGACGTAGTGGAAGGCCGCCCCGACCCGGTCGACAGGCACGCCGGCCAGCTCGGCCCACGCCAGCCGGTACACGGCCAACTGCACGGCGGCCACGTCCGCCGCCGGCCCGGTCGGCTGCGCGCCGGTCTTCCAGTCGACCACGTCGAACCGGTCACCGGGGCGGGCGAAGACGGCGTCCATCCGCCCCCTGACCACGACGCCCGCGATCACCGTGGCGAACGGCACCTCCACCTCGACCGGCACGCGGTCGGCCCACTCGCTGGCCAGAAACCGCTCCTGCAACTCGACAAGCGCCTCGTCCGGTGCGGCGTCCGCATCCGCCGCGCCGGGCAGCTCGTCCAGGTCCAGCAGGCGGTCCGCGCCGAAACGCTGCTCCAGCCAGGCGTGGAAGGCGGTGCCCCGGCGTGCGTACGGGTTGGGCTCGGTGGGCACCGGACGGCGCAGCGTACGGGCCAGCGCCGCCGGGTCACGGCGCAACGCCACCAGCTGGGTGACGCTCAACTGCCCGGGCAGGGCCACCTCGACCGCGCCGGAGAGCCGGGTCAGCTCGGCCCGCTCGGCCAGCAGCAGATCCGCCTCGCGACGCCAGCGCGCCACCTCCGGGTCCGGCTCCGGCTCGACGGTCACCATCGGCCCCGCGACCACCGGGCCGACCGGGCCGACGCCCACCGAGCCGACCGGGCCGACGCTCACCGAGGCCGGGCCGTCGGTCATCAGGCGACGTACCAGCCCGGCCGCCTCGGCCAGCGCCGGCCGACGGCCACCCAGCGGGTCGGCCGGCCACTCCGCGCGCAGCACCACCTCGGCCGTCGGGTTCGCGGCGTCCGGGGCGGGCTCCGGTGCCCACGCGTCGACCAGGTGCCCCGGGCCGCCGTCCAGGCAGGCGTCGTACACCTCGCGCAGGAAGACCGACGGGCCCCGCGGCCGCTTCGTCCCCTCCCCCCACCAGTACCCGGAGCAGAGCAACAGCCGGCGCGGCCGGGTGACCGCCACGTACGTCAGCCGGCGCTCCTCCCGCTCGTCGTGGGCCCGCCAGGCGTCGGTGAAGTCGCTCACCGCCCGGGCCACGGCCCGCTGGTCGGCCGCCTCGTCGAGCGCCAGCTCGGGCAACCCGTCGGCGTCGCCGCGCAGCGGGAACGGCAGCACACCGAGCCCGCCGAGCCAGTGGTCGGAGTTGCGCGCCGGCCCGGGCCACGACCCACGGCACAGCCCGGCCACCGCCACCACGTCCCACTCCAGCCCCTTCGCGGCGTGCGCGGTGACCACCTGTACCGCGCCCTCCACCACCTCGACCTCGCCCGGGGCGAGACCGCGCTCCTCGTCCTCGGCGGCGGCCAGGTAGGACAGGAAACCGGAAAGCGTCGCGCCGGGCGTCTCCCCGCTGAAGCGCGCCGCCACGTCACCCAGGGCGTCCAGGTGCCCCCGGGCCAGGCCGGCGTCACCGGCGCCCTCGCGGCCGGCGCGCACCGCGACCTCCACGTCCAGGCCGATCGTGCGTTCGATGTCCGCGATCAGATCCGGCAGGGCCTGGTCCAGGCGGTACCGCAACAGGGCCAATTCCATGCCGTACGCGCGCAGCCGCGCGAACCCCTCCGCCGAGTACGCCTGCGCCGGGCCGAGGTCGGCCAGCGCCTCCACCAGGGTCGCCTCGTCCAGCAGATCGGGGCTGATCTCCGCGTTCTCGTCGGCGGCCACCTGGCGTCGAGCGTTGGCGATGGCCCGGGCCCGCCGGTGCAGTGCCACCAGGTCACGTGGCCCGATCCGCCAGCGGGCACCGGTGAGCAGCCGCAGCAACGCGGCCCCGTCGGTCGGATCGGCAAGCACCCGCAGCGTGCACACCACGTCGCGGACCTCGGGAGTGTCCAGCAGACCACCGAGGCCCACCACCTCCACCGGCAGGCCGCGCTCGCGCAGCGCCGACTCGATCGCCGGGATCTGACTGCGGACCCGGACCAGGACGGCGGTGGTCGGTCGCTGCGCCACCGGTATGTGCTCGGGCGCCGCGCCGGGCATCCGGGCCGCGCCGCGCCAGGCGGCGAGCACGCTGTCGGCGATCCACGCAGCCTCGTCGGCGTACGTGGGCAGCAGCGCGCAGTGCACTGTCCCGCCGGCCGCCCCGCCGGGGCTGCGGTGCGGGATCGGGTCGCGGACGGTAAGCGCGGAGCGCAGCTCCGGCACCCGGGCGCCGGCCGCGCGCAGCGTGGTGGAGAGTGCGTTCGCCACCCGGAGGATCTCCGGACGGTTACGCCAACTGGTGGTGAGCCCGAGCGCCGGGGCCGGCTCACCGTCGGCGCGGGCGAACTCGGTGGGGAACCGGTCCAGGGTGCCCGCGCTGGCCCCCCGCCAGCCGTAGATGGACTGGCACGGGTCGCCCACCGCCGTCACCGGATGCCCGCCGCCGAAGAGCGCGTTGAGCAGCACCACCTGGGCGTGGCTGGTGTCCTGGTACTCGTCGAGCAGCACCACCCGGAAACGGTCCCGCTCGATCTCGCCGACCCCCGGATGATCCCGGGCCACACGCGCCGCCCGGGCGAGCTGGTCGGCGAAGTCCATCGCCTCGAAGTCCTCCTTGCGCCGGGCGTACGCCCGCACCAGCGGCAGCAGGCGCAGCCGGGTCTGTTGCAGGGTGAGTGCCTTGCGCACGTCGGCGTACACCCGGCCGGGCCGCGACTGCACCTCGGCGAAGAACCGCCCGGTCCAGGCGGCCAACTGGTCCGGGGCGACCAGGTGCTCGTCCAGCTCCCCGGCGAGCGCCAGCACCGCGTCGGTGATGGTGCTCGGCATCCGGTCCACCTCGGACATGTCGCCGTCGTAGTTGCGCACCAGCAGGTCGACCAGCTGCCAGCGGGACGCCTCGGTGAGCAGTCGGGTGGACGGCTCGTAGCCGGCCCGCAGACCGTGCTCGGTAACGATCCGGCCGGCGTACGAGTGGTAGGTGGAGACGGTGGGCTCACCGGCGAGCGGGTCGTCCAGCGGGTCGCGACCCTGCCGGCCGAGGCGGCGGATGAGCTGGTCGAGCCGGGTACGGACGCGGTGGGCCAGTTCGCCGGCCGCCTTGCGGGTGAAGGTCAGCCCGAGGATCTGCTCCGGGCGCACGTACGAGTTGGCCACCAGCCAGACCACCCGCGCGGCCATCGTCTCGGTCTTGCCCGACCCGGCCCCGGCCACCACCAGCAGCGGCTCCACCGGGGCGGCGATGATCGCGGCCTGCTCCCGGGTGGGCGCCGGCAGCCGCAGCAGTTTCGCCAGCTCCACCGGGGTGTACCGGGGCCCGGAGTCCGCCAGCCGGGGCGTCGGCGCGGGGCCCGCGCCGAACAGGGTGGGCTGGGTCATGGATTCTCCGGAGGACGGACGGTCGGCGGCTCGACCACCTGGCGCCCCTGCCCGGAGACCGGGCAGCTGGTGCGCACCGGGCAGACCCGGCACTTCGAGTTGGCCACCGCGGCGAACGTGGCGGCTGCCATCGTATCGGCGGTCCGCCGGACCAGCGCCGTCGCCCAGCCGGCTGCCGGGCCCTCACCCGCCGCCGGCTGGTTCTGCTCCCGGGCATCCTTCGCGGAGGTGCCGAGCTGCACCAGCGCCGCGCCGCCGGACTCGTCGCCGAACTCGGCGAACGCGCCCGCCTCCACCGCCGCCTGGTACGCGCCGAGCTGCGGGTGCTCGGCCAGTTCGGAGCCGGTCACCGCTGTCGACTTGCCGGTCTTGAGGTCGATCACCACCAGCCGGCCGGCCTCGTCGACCTCCAGCCGATCGACCCGCCCGGCCAGGTCGACGGGGCGCTGCGGATCGTCCAGGCGGACCGCGAACTCGTGCTCGATGGCGAGCAGCCGGCGCGGGTTGGTGGCCAGCCAGCGGAGCAGCTTGTCGACCATCGCCTCGGCGCGCTCCCGCTCGGGGCCGGCCATCCACCTGGCGGCCAACTCGATCGCGTCGAACCGGGCGGCCACGTAGTCGAGCAGGGCGCCCCGGTCGGCGCTGGCGTCCTCGGCGAGCATCGCGGCGGCGTGCACCAGGTTGCCCACCCCCTGCGCGGTGCTGGTCGGACCGCTGCCGCCGTGCCGTTCCAGCAGCCAGCGCAGGCTGCACCGCAGCGCACTCTCCATCGCCGATGGAGTGACCCGCACCGGCGTCCCCTCGTCGACGAGCGGCCGGTCGTCGGAGAGCGCCCGCAGCCCCCACCAGTCGTCGGGGTGCGCGCCGGGCACACCGGCGGCGGCCAGCCGGGCCAACTCGACCGCCGCGGCGCGCCGCCGGGCCGCCGGCGCGGCGGGGTCGGTGATGGCGGTACGCAGTTCGGCGACCAACGCCGGCAGGGTGAGCGCCCGGGGCGGCCGGGTGACAGGCAACGCGCCGGGCTGATCCTCGTCGTCGTCCTCCCTGCTGGAGGCGGCGCCCCCGCCGCCGGTCGCACCATTGCCGGTCGCGCTGGTGGCGGCCGCGCTGGTGGCGGCCACGCTGGTGGCGGCCACGCCCTTGCCGGTCGCGCCGCCGTGGGCCTCGTCGCTGCGGGTCGCGCCGTTGCCGGTCGCGCCGTTGCCGGTCGCGCCGTCGCCGGTCGCGCCGTCGGCGGCGGTCGTGTCGCTCGGTGAGCCGGTGACGGACTCGCCCCCCGCAGGGCCGGAACGCGGACCGGGCGGCGTGCTCGGCGGGGTCGGCGGCGCGCTCGGGGGCGCGGTGGGCGGGGCGCTCGGGCCCAGCTCGTGCAGGAATCGGCTGGGCTGCTCCTCGTGGTCGTCACCGCCGACCGCCGCCGACGCCACCGCGCTGACCAGCAGGCGGTGCCGGGCCCGGCTGATGGCGACGTGGAAGAGCCGGCGCTCCTCGTCGAGCAGGGCAGAGGTCTGCCCCACCACGTTGGCCGCCCGGGCGCCGCCGACGGATCGGCCGGCCAGCACGTCGACGAGCCGCTCCGAGCCGAGCAGGCTGCCGCGCAGGCGCAGGTCCGGCCAGATGCCCTCCTGCACCCCGGCGACCGCGACCAGGTCCCACTCCAGGCCCTTCGCGGCGTGCGCGGTGAGCAGTCGGACCGCCGCGCCCCGGTCGGCGGTCGGTGCGATCGTGTCCGCCGGCAGGTCCTGGGCGAGCACGTGGTCGAGGAAGACCTCGGTGCGGGCGCCGGGCAGCCGGTCGGTGAAGCGGGCCGCCGCGTCGAAGAGCACCAGCACGGCGTCCAGGTCCCGGTCGGCCGCCTCGGCTCGCCGGCGGCGGGCCAGGTCGCCCTCGCCGGCCGCCGGCCGTCCCTGGGTGATCGCGCCGGCCCAGCGCTCGGCCAGCCCGCTGGCGTCCCAGACCTCCCAGAGCACGGTCTCGGCGGTCGCGCCGGGTTGCGCGGCGGCGTCCCGGGCGGTGGCGAGCAGACCGGCCACCGCCTGCGCCGGCTCGGCCCACCGCCTGTCGATGCCGGCCAGCTCCGTCGGGTCCTGCAGTGCCTCGACGATCAGCTCACCGGACGGGCGGCGGTCACCACCGGCCAGCGCCAGGGCACGCAGGCCCTGCCGGAGCCGCCGTTCGGCGAGCGGGTCGGCCCCGCCCAGCGGGGAGTGCAGCAGCGCGACCGCGGCCTCCTCGTCCAGACGGGCCGGCTCCAGCGCGCAGCGCAGCAGGAGCAGCAGTGGCGCGACCGCCGGTTGCAGGTGCAGGGGCAGGTCCTCGCCGTGCACCACGGTGGGGACACCGGCGGCGTGCAGCGCGCGTTGCAGGGTGGGCAACTGCAACGCGGTGGATCGCACCAGCACCGCCATCCGCGACCACGGCACGCCGTCGAGCAGGTGCGCGGCGCGCAGCGCGTGGGCGAGCCAGGCGGCCTCGCTGGTCGCCGACCGGAACGTGTGCACCTCGACCACACCGGCCGGCGCCTCCGGCAGCGGGTGCAGCCGGCGGTGCGCCATCGGACCGCGCAGCCGGCGGCCCAGCCGGGCCATCGCGGCGAGCAGGACCGGGCCGGCCCGATAGGAGGTGCTCAGCAGCACCTGGGCGGCCGGCGCGCCGGAAGCCGTCCGGAAGCGGTGCCCGAAGGTGGTCACTCCGGCCGGGTCCGCACCACGGAAGGCGTACGTGGAGGAGTCGGGATCGGCGAACGCGACGAGCGACTTGCCCCCGCCGGCGATGACCGAGAGCAGTTCGAGCTGGGCGGGATCGGTGTCGGCCAGCTCGTCGACGTACACGTGGGCGAGGCGGCGACGCTCGGCGGCCAGCAGCTCCTCGTCATCGCGCAGCAGACCGGTGGCGGCACGGACCAGCTCGGCCGGGTCGTACGCGATGGAGCCCCGGTTGCTGACGTCGCGCAGCGCGAGCACCGCTACGTACTCCCGCAGGAAGCGGGCGGCGGCCGGCCAGTCGGCGCGGCCGAGCTTCTCACCCAGCCGGGCCAGGTCGACCGGGCCCACCCCGCGCTCGGCGGCGCGCATGAGCAGGTCGCGCAACTGACCGGCGAAGGCCCGGGTGCGCAGCGCCGGGCGCAGATCGGTGGGCCAGCCGACCGGGTCGTCCTCGGGCTCCTCGCCGACCACGTCCAGCAGCTCGCGAATGATCAGATCCTGCTCGGGGCCTGTGAGCAGGCGGGGCGACGGCTCGCCGCGTTCGGCGGCGGCCCGGCGCAGCAGCCCGAAGGCGTACGCCGGGAAGGTGCGAACCAGCGGCTCGCGCAGCACCCGGTAGCCGTCCTGCGCGACCCGGGCCTCGATGCGTTGACGCAGTGCGGTGGCACCACGACGACCGAAGGTCAGCACCAGGACGCGTTCGGGGTCGACCCCCTCGGCGACCCGGGCGGCGACCGCCTCGACGAGGGTGCTGGTCTTGCCGGTGCCGGGACCGCCGAGCACCAGCATCGGCCCGTCGGTGTGCCCGACGACCTCGGCCTGCACCGGATCGGCCTGGAAGCCCGGGTCACCGCTCGCCGGCCCTGAGCCGCCGACGGAGTCCGGCTCAGCGGCGAGGGAGGCACCGCCGCCGACGGACGCACCGCCGCCGACGGGCAAGGTGCCGGCCCCGTCCCCCCGCGCCGGCCCGCCGGACCGTCGCACCAACCGGTACGCCTGCATCACCAAATCCCATCACGCCCATACGACACCCATCCGCCCCAACCTCACCCCATCCACCCCCGTCGATCATGTGGTTGGCGGCACGACACGCCGACGGCCCTGCCGCCAACCGCATGATCGGGGGTCCGGAGTCAGGGTAGGGCGGACTCCAGCGCTTTCAGGGCCTCGGGGACCGTGGCGACCACGGTCAGCAGGTTGCGGCCGGCGGGTTTGAGGAAGTGCTGGTCGGTGAGGCTGTTGAGCCAGTCCAGCAAGGGCCGGTAGAAGCCGTCGGCGTCGATCAGCACCATCGGCTTGGCGTGCAGGGCGAGGGTGGCGGTGGTCCAGACCTCGAACAGTTCGTCGAGTGTGCCGAGCCCGCCCGGCAGGGCGAGGAAGGCGTCCGACCTGTCGATCATCAGGGTCTTGCGGCTGGCCATCGAGTCGGTCACCAGCAGCTCGTCCGAGGCGAGGTCGGCGACCTCCAGATCGACGAGCGCCTGCGGGATGACGCCCACGGTGCGTCCGCCGGCGGCGCGGGCGCCGTCGACCACCGCGCCCATCATGCCGACGCAGCCGCCGCCGCTGACCAGCGTGTGCCCGCGCCGGGCCAGCTCAGCGCCGGTCTCGGCGGCGAGGTCGAGCCAGCGTTGGTCGAGGGTACGGGACGAGGCGCAGAAGACGCAGACCGCCGCCATCAGCCCTCCCGGGACCGGTCGGCGGCCTGCTCGGCGGCGGCCTGCTGGTCGGCGCCGGTGCGGGCGACTGCCTCGTCACGGACCGCGTCCTGTTCGACGGAGAGCGCCGCCTCGGCCTCGACGATGTGTCGGACGGCCGCGTTGACGTCGTCGGTGAGGCAGATCAGATCCAGGTCCACCGGGCCGATCTTGCCGCTGGCGGCCATGGTGTCGCGCAACCAGTCGAGCAGCCCCTGCCAGTAGGCGACCCCCATCAGCACGACCGGGAACCGGGTGACCTTGCCGGTCTGCACCAGGGTGAGCGCCTCGAACAGCTCGTCCATGGTGCCGAAACCGCCGGGGAGCACCACGAACGCCTGCGCGTACTTGACGAACATGGTCTTGCGGGCGAAGAAGTAGCGGAAGTCGATGGCCAGGTCGACCCAGTCGTTGATGCCCTGCTCGAACGGCAGCTCGATGCCGAGCCCGACGGAGAGCCCGCCGGCCTCGGTGGCGCCCCGGTTGGCGGCCTCCATCACGCCCGGGCCACCCCCGGTGATCACCGCGTAACCGGCCCGCGCGAGCGCGCCGCCGATCTCCTCGGCCAGCCGGCACTCGGCCGTGTCCGGGCCGCTGCGTGCCGAACCGAAGACGCTAACCGCCGGCGGCAGGTCGGCGAGGGTGTCGAAACCCTCGACGAACTCGGAGAGGATCCGCAGGGCCCGCCAGGCGTCCCTGGTCTTCCAGTCCTCGCGCCCGCGCGAGTCCAGCAGCCGCTGGTCGGCGGTGCTGCTCGGGATCGCCCCCCGGCGCAGCGTGACGGCGCCCCGGTGCCGCTCCCGCCCCGGGGTGCGGCCGGCCTCCCGCCCGTTGTTCTGGCTCATGCAGCAACCGTAGTGGAGCCGCACACGCCGGGGGCGCGGGCTACGGACGCCGGGAAATAGTTCGCGATCAAGGGCAACTATTTGGCTTCCCCGTACGTCTTACTATTCACATACCGGGTATGCCCCGGCGCGCGCCTTCGGGGGAGGAGACAGCGTGATCAGCAACAGCGAGATGATCCGGATCCGTCGACAGATGCAGCGGCGGATCCACGACGTGGTGGCCGAGCGCCGCCGCACCCGCGATCTCGACCCCGCCCTGTCGTCCGCCGCCGCCACCACGGGATCCGGAGCCGATCAAGAGGTTCGCGCCGCCGACAACGGGCCAGGCTGACGCGAACCTCTTGATCGCCGGAACGGGCCGACCGGAGCGGTTCCGACCGGGTCAGGCCGGGGCGAGCCAGCGGTGCAGGGTCGCCGCGCCGTCACGGATCTTGCTGATCTCGACGTGCTCGTCGGGGTGGTGGGCGAGGTTCGGGTCGCCCGGGCCGAAGTTCAGCGCGGGGATCCCCATGGCCGCGAACCGGGCCACGTCCGTCCAGCCCAGCTTGCCGATCGGCGCGGCGCCGACCGCCGCCAGGAACTCCTTCGCCGGGGCCGCCTCCAGGCCCGGCGCGGCGCCCGCCGCGGTGTCGGTCACCCGTACCTCGAAGCCGGCGAACACCTCACGCAGGTGCGCCTCCGCCTCGGCGGGGGTGCGGTCCGGAGCGAACCGGTAGTTGACCTCGATCTCACAGAGATCGGGGACCACGTTGCCGGCCACGCCGCCGTTGATCCGTACCGCGTTCATGCCCTCGCGGTAGTCACAGCCGTCGATGGTGACCCGGCGCGCCTCGTACGTCTGGAGGCGTCGCAGCACCTCACCGGCGGCGTGGATCGCGTTCACCCCGTGCCAGGAGCGCGCCGAGTGGGCGCGTACGCCTGTCGTGGTGACCACCGACCGCATGGTGCCCTGGCAACCCGCCTCCACGATGCCGTAGGTCGGCTCCAGCAGGACCGCGAAGTCCGCCTCCAGCCACTCCGGGAACGCCTGGGCGACGAGGTTGAGCCCGTTGTACCGCGACTCGATCTCCTCGGCCTCGTAGAAGAAGTACGTCACGTCGTAGCGCGGGTTGGGCAGCGTCACCGCCAGGTGCAGCGCGTACGCGGTGCCGGACTTCATGTCGGAGGTGCCGCAGCCGTACATCAGGTCGCCACGCATGGTCGACGGGAAGTTGTTGTTCAGGGGCACCGTGTCGAGGTGCCCGGCCAACACGACACGCTGCGACCGACCGAGGTCGGTGCGCGCCATCACCGTGTTGCCGTGTCGGTGGGTGGTCAGGTGCGGTACGCCCCGCAGCACCTCTTCGACACAGTCGGCGATCGCCTTCTCGTTGAGGGACACGGACTCTATGTCGACCAGAGCGCGGGTCAGCTGCACCGGATCGGCGAGGACCTCGGGGGTCAGCGGGTTCTCCATGAATCGCACGGTACCTTCAGGTCTGTAAGCGCGAGGAGCGAGCCGAGGTCAGCTCGGCCGTGACCGAGAGGTGTAACAGTGACGTCCGCAGATTCCGCCTGGGGCATCGGCCTGGCCACGGTCACCGCCGACGAGCAGGTGCTCGACACCTGGTACCCGACCGGCAAGCTGGGCCTGGGTGAGCTGCCGCTGGTCTCCGGCGAGGACAAGGCGGACGTGCTCGACCTGCCGCCGGCCGCGCTCGGTGACCGGTCGCTGCCTGGTCTGCGTACCGTCCAGGTGGTCACCGTGATCGGCTCGCTGGACGACCCGATCAAGGACGCCTCCGACGCGTACCTCCGGTTGCACCTGCTCTCGCACCGCCTGGTGCGACCCAACCAGCTCAACCTCGACGGCATCTTCGGCAAGCTGGCCAACGTGGCCTGGACGTCCGCCGGGCCGTGCCCGCCGGACCGGGTGGACGAGCTGCGGGTGATCGAGCGCGCGGCCGGCCGGCACCTGTCCGTGTACGGGGTGGACAAGTTCCCCCGGATGACGGACTACGTGGTGCCCTCCGGTGTGCGGATCGCCGATGCCGACCGGGTCCGTCTCGGCGCGCACCTGGCCGCCGGCACCACGGTGATGCACGAGGGCTTCGTCAACTTCAACGCCGGCACCGTGGGCACCTCGATGGTGGAGGGGCGCATCGTGCAGGGCGTGCTGGTCGGCGACGGCTCCGACGTCGGCGGCGGCGCCTCGATCATGGGCACGCTCTCCGGTGGCGGCACCGAGAAGGTGAGCATCGGCGAGCGCAGCCTGATCGGCGCGAACGCCGGTGTCGGCATCTCCCTCGGCGACGACTGCGTGGTCGAGGCGGGCTGCTACATCACCGCCGCGTCGAAGATCACTCTGCCGGACGGCCGGGTGGTCAAGGCCCGGGAGTTGTCCGGCGTCGACGGCCTGCTGTTCTGGCGCAACTCGGTGAACGGCGCGTTGGAGGCCCGGCCGCGCACCGGCCGGGGCATCGAGCTCAACGCCGCCCTGCACGCCAACGACTGACGGACCCGCCGGGTCCGCGGCACTCGGCCGCGGACCCGGACGGGGTACGCCTCAGCGCAACCGGTACGCCTGGATGATCCGTTGGGACACCGTGTTGCCGGCGGTGTCCCGAGCGGTGGCCCGCAGCGACACGTAGCCGGCACCCGCCGGATGGCGCAGCACTGCCAACCAGCCATCGCCGGAGGCGCGGACCAGCGTCGCGTTGCGCCAGGTCTTCCCGCCGTCGTACGAGACGTCGACGGTCAGCTTCTCCACCCGGGCGGCCGGAGCGCCGGGCTGCCGCTGCACGCGCACCGGAACGACGAAGCCCTGACCGGCCGGAGCGCTGTTGTCGGCGCGCAACGGAGGCGCGAAGCGCACCGCCGACAGGGGCAGCCGGGCCGGCGTGTCACCGTCGACGTGCCCGGACCGGAAGGTCCAGGTGGACTCCAGCTCGGTGCTCAGGTCGGTGACGCTGCGCTTCGCCGACGTGACGAGCCGGTAGTTCCCCGTGCCGGGTGGCACGGTGAACTCGCCGAAGCCGGAGTACTCGCTCTCGCCGACCAGTTTGCCGTCGCGCCAGAGCTCGGTCCGCTCGCTGTCGACAAGTGATGCGCCCGGGTGCCCGGCGGCGTCGCTGAACATCGGCAGGCCGACCAGGATGGTGTCACCGATGCGGGTGACGCTGTCCTCGGGCCAGCGCGGCGCCGGGAACGACGGCCCGTACGGGGCCTGGTTCCAGGTCTCCTGCACGGTCCGCCCCGCCCGGTACGCGGTCGGGACGGAGAAGAGCGCCGTCTGTGGGTTCAACCAGCCGTCCTCGTCCCGCGTTCCGAAGTAGATGTCGGACTCCCACTTCACGCCCCTGGTGTTGTAGTGCTCGACCCGCTGACCGGGAACGGCTGTGGGCAGGACCAGAGCGGAGCCGCCGACGTTGTACTCCAGCACGGGGTACACGGTCCGTTCGGCCTCCAGCCCGGGATCGCCACCGCGGAACTGGTGCACGACGGTGGCCAGGTCCCGTCCGGAGTAGTTGCGGACGAACCCGGTGGGCAGCCGGCCCGGGATCGCTTCGGCCAGCGCGTACAGGTAGGGACTGCTGGCGGTGTCCGGCTTGATCCACTGGCTGCTGATCGTGGAGACGAACCGCTCGTCGGAGACCGGCTTGCCCAGTTGACCGCTGGTCAGGCCGGTGAACGTGTCCGCCCAGATCCCGATGGTGTATCCGCTGCCGTCGTCGGCAGTGAAGTTGCCACTGACGTCGACCAGCTCCGGGGTGGCGCCCCGCTCGGGGATTGTCGCGCGCACCGGCTTGGTCCGGCGGGCGTCCACCACGATCCGGGTGTCCCGGTCGACTGTCAGCTCGGGCTGCGCCAGCACCGACATCGCACCCTGCTCATCGTCCGGTGCGGGCTCGAAGATGAGGCTGGCCAGGCCGTAGTGCCCCTTGGGCACCCGCACGGTGGCCACCCCGTCGGGGCCGTAGAGGTCCCACCAGGAGAAGCTGTCCAGGCCGACCAGGCTGCTCGAATGCTCGGCGGCACGGTCGCCGGCACGGTTCAGGTGCTCCACGGTCAGCGTGTAGCTCTCCACCTCCCGGTGCACGGCCAGCGGGGTGACCGCGACCGTCGTCCCGGATCGGGCCACGATCCGCCCGGTCCAGTAGCCGTCGGCGTCGCCGAGCCGGGTGTTCGCGGTGACGGTCGTGGCGGCCGTGCCGCCCGCCGGCACGGTGAGGTGGTTGGTGCCCAGGACGAACAGGCCGGCCGGTAGCGCGCGACCGTCGGGGCCGGCGCCCTCGACGCCCAGGTCCACGGTGACCGGGGCCGGACCGTCGTTGCGCCAGGTCACCGTGCGGGTGATCGGGGTGTCGTCACCGTGCGGCCAGAGCGTACGCCCGAACGAGACGCTCACCGGATCGGTGGTGATCTGCTCGGTGATCGCGTGCGCGACGTCGACCCGCCCGGCGCCCTGCTGGTAGGCGGTCTGGTCCGGGTGTGGCTTGGCCGCGGCCATCAGGGTGGCCTTGAGCCGGTCGGCCTGCCATCCCGGGTGCTGCTGGGCCAGCAGCGCGGCGGAACCGGCCACGTGCGGGGTGGCCATCGAGGTGCCGGAGAGGGTGACGTAGCGGTCCCCCACCGGGTCACCGATGACGCCGGTGGCGGACCGTGCGGCGACGATGTCGACGCCGGGGGCGGTGATGTCCGGCTTCAGCGCGTCGTCGCCGATCCGCGGGCCCCGGCTGGAGAAGTCGGCCAGCTTGTCGTCACGGTCCACCGCGCCCACGGCGAGGGCGGCGTCGGCAGTGGCCGGGGAGCCGACCGAGCCGTCCGCGCCGTCGTTGCCGGCGGCGAGGACGAACAGCGTGCCGGTCTGCGCGGTCAGGGTCTGCACCGCCTCCTCCAGCGGGTCGACCTCCGGGGTGTCCCAGCCGCTGAGGCTCATGTTGACCACCGCGGCGTTCTTCTCCACCGCGGCCCACTGCATGCCGGCGAGGATCGCCGAGTCGCTGCAGCCCTGGTCCTCACAGACCTTGCCGTCGAGCAGCGTCGCGTCCGGCGCCACACCCCGGTACTTGCCGCCGGAGGCCGCGCCGGTGCCGGCGATGGTCGAGGCCACGTGGGTGCCGTGGCCGACCGTGTCCCGAGCGTCGGGGGCCTCGCTGAAGTTGCGTGCCTCGGCCACCTTGCCGGCCAGGTCCGGGTGGGTCGCGTCGACGCCGGTGTCCAGCACCGCGACGGACACTCCCTTGCCGGTGAACCCGGCCGCCCAGGCGGCCGGTGCGCCGATCTGCGGCACGCTGTGGTCGAGGGTCACCCGGCGGCGGCCGTCCAGCCAGATCCGCTCGACGCCCCCCGCCGCGTCGACGCGGGCCCCGGCGGGAGCGGTCGTGACCGTCGTCCAGACCGCGCCGAGGGAGGACTTTCCGGTGGTCAGGGCGGCGCCGCGAATCGCCGGCAGGTCACGGGTCACCCGCGTGCCGGGCAGCGCGGCCTGGGTACGGCGGGCGGTGCCCGTCGAGCCGTACGACACCAGGAGCGGCAGGGTGTCGCGGTGGGCGTCGTCGTAGCGCGCCTCGACCAGCCCGGTGACGTCGAACAGTCGCCGGTCCACCCGGCCCGAGCGCAGCAGCGGCAGCGCGTCCGTCGGTGTCACCGAGAGGCGCCCGTGCTGGCGCTGGACCAGGAACCGCACCCCCTCGCGGCCGGGGCCGCGGTGGACCGAGGCGCCGGCAGCCGTGACCGTGACCCGGTCACCGGTGATCAGCGTGACGGTGGTCGAGCGGTTGGCGATGGGCCCAGCCGAAGTGGACTGTTTGCCGGCGCCGCCCGGCGGGGCGGGTGCGGCGGATGCGGGGACCGGCGCGGAGAGCGCCAGCGCGGACACGAGGCCGAGAGCGGCCAATCTTCTTGCCTGGTGCAACGGATCCTCCTCGTCAAGCGTCTTGATGTACGGGAGTCACATTGACAACCCAGAATTGCATACCGGGTATGCAAAAAGAAGGCCGAAAGATGACGGACCCGCCACAAGTCGACTAAGCAAGCCGGCATGATCGAGCGGTGACCTCCATGAAGGACAGGATGCTCGCCGGCGAGCCCTACCTGGCCGACGATCCCGAGCTCGTCGCCGACCTGGACCGGGCCGCCCGGCTGATGGAACGCTTCAACACCAGCTCCGCGGCTGATCCGGTGGCACGACTCGCGGCCCTGCGCGACCTGCTCGGCGACCTGGGCGAGGACACCTCGATCCGCCCACCGTTCTCCTGCGACTACGGCTGGAACATCCGGATCGGCCCGCGCAGCTTCGTCAACTACAACGCCATCTTCCTCGACGTCGCGGCGATCACCATCGGCGCGGACGTCCAGATCGGACCGAGCGTCCAACTGCTCACGCCCACCCACCCGGTGGAACCCGACCCGCGTCGCGACAAGTGGGAGGCCGCCAAACCGATCACCATCGGCGACAATGTGTGGCTCGGCGGCGGCGCGATAGTGCTCGCGGGCGTGACGATCGGCGCGAACACAGTCGTCGGCGCCGGCGCGGTGGTGACCCGCGACCTGCCCGCCAACGTGGTCGCCGTCGGCAACCCGGCCCGACCGGTCCGCGAACTCGACTAGGAGAACCGCATGGGCACGATCCACATCGACCTGTTCGCGACACTCGACCTGGTGGCCCAGGCGCCGGGCGGCCCGGACGAGGACCCGGAGGGCTTTCCGTACGGGGGATGGCAGGCGCCGCTGTTCGACGAGACGGGCGGCCAACAGGTCATGGAGGGCATGCAGGGCATGGACGCGCTGCTGCTGGGCCGCCGGACGTACGACATCTTCGCCGGGTACTGGCCGCAGCAGGGTGAAGGGATCGACGGCGACATCGCCACCCTGTTCAACCGCATCCCGAAGTACGTCGCCTCACGGGGCAACCCGGACCTGGGCTGGGCCGGCTCGACCCAGCTGGGCCCCGACCTGGGCAGCGCCGTATGTGAGCTGCGGGACAGGCACGAGAAGATCCACGTGATCGGGAGCCTCAACCTGGTCCAGACGCTCCTGCGCGAGCGCCTCTTCGACCGGCTCAACCTGTGGATCTTCCCCATCGTGCTGGGAGTCGGCAAGAAGGTGTTCGACGGCGGGGCCGTACCCGCCAACCTGACCCTCGTCGAGCCGCCCGCCACCTCCACCACGGGCGCGGTGCTGCTGCGCTACCGCCTCGACGAGGGGACGCCCGCGACCGGGGACATGACCCGCGACGACCGCGGCCAGTGAGAGCGGGCCCGCTCAGGCCACCGACGGATCGGGCAGGCGGACCACCAGGTCCGCCCGGTCGGCCGTGGGAGTGACGCGGGCCGCGTTCGCCTCGTCGCTGCCCAACGCCCAGGCCCGTGCCTGCTCCGGCGACCGCCCGTACGCCTCGTGCCGGGCGGTCAACCGGCGCTGGCGCAGCTCGGCGTCCAGGTCGAGGAACCACACCTCGTGCAGCAGCGTCCGGACCTCCTGCCACGGGAAGTCCGGAACCAGCAGATAGTTGCCCTCGGTCACCACCAGGCGGACCGACGGCGGCACCTCGATCGCCCCGGCCACCGGCTCCTCGATCTCCCGGCGGAACTCCGGCGCGTAGACCGAGGTCGGCTCCAGCCGGCGCAACCGGCGCAGCAGCGAGACGTACCCGTTGGCGTCGAAGGTGTCGACCGCGCCCTTGCGGTCGGCGCGGCCCAACCGGACCAGTTGCGATTGCGCCAGGTGGAAGCCGTCCATCGGCACCAGCCGGGCGCTCGGCCCGACCTCGGCGACGATCCGCTCGGCCAGGGTGGACTTCCCGGCGCCGGGCGCCCCGGTGATGCCGAGCAGTTGTCGCGGGCCCGCGTCGGCAAGCGACAGCGCCCGCGCCACCAGCTCGTCGACGGCCAGCACCCGGGCCGGCGGCATCAGCCCAGCACCGGATCGCTGATCGTGAACCGCGCCTGCACCGCCGCCTGCACGGTCTGCGGCTGGGGGTCCAGCTCCAGCTCGGGCACCCCGCCGCCGGCGCCGACGTCGAACCCCGCGCGGGCGAACATCGGCCGGTCCCCCGGACCGGCGTCGGCCAGCTCGATCAGCGCGGTGACGCGGGCGCCGAGCGCCTCCGCGTACTCCCGGGCGCGCAGCAGCGCATCGCTGATCGCGGCGTGCCGCGCCTCGCGGTACGCGGGGCTGTCCGGGCGCAGCTCCCACCAGGGACCGGACACCGAGACCTGGTCCTGGTCGGCCAGCCGGAGCATCAGCTCACCGAGAGCTGTGAAATCGGTGACGGTGACAGTCGTGGTGACGCTGCCCAGCCAGCCCACCACGCGCTCGCCCGAACGCTTGGTCTGCGGCCGGACCCACAGGTCGCCGGCCTCCCGCCCGGCCACCGCCGGCTCGGAACCGTCCAGCAGCACCCGGACGGCGGCGGCCCGCTCGGCGAGCTGCGTCAGCGTCGCCTCGCGATCCCGACCGCGGGCCGTCACGACGACCGCGAACCGCGCCAACTCGGGCGGCACCTCCCGGGTCACCTCGCCGCGCACCTGCACCACCGGGCCGTCCGTCGCCATGCCTTCCAGCCTAGTCAGCCACCGGCAGCCACGCCGGGTAGGAGACGACGTCCGGGTCGATCAGGCAGCCCGTCAGATGGCCACCGGCGTCGCCCAGCCCGCGCAGCCAGGCCACCTCGGCGGCATGGTCGCCGCCGGCCGGAAACGCGCGGTCCGCCGGGGCGAACCGGCGGCCCCGCAACGCCGACCGCGCAGCGCCGGCCTGCGCGTACCGGGCGGTCAACCCCGTGGTGTCGCCGGCCCGCAGCGCGTCCGCCAGCTCATCCAGGAGTACGCGCACCGCGGCCAGCTCGTGCAGCACCCGTTCGCGGTTGCCGAGCAGCATGTTCGCCGTCCGCTCGGCCGGTGTGCCGGCGACCCGGGTGCCGTCGGAGAAGCTGCCCGCGGCCAGCGCCAACACCGCGTCGCGCAGCGGCGACCGCTGCACCGCCCCGGCCAGCGCGCCGGCCAACACGTGCGGCACGTGCGACGCGAGCGCGGCCACCGAGTCGTGCGAGGGCGCGGACATCGGCACCACCCGGGCGCCGAACAGCTCCACCAGCAGGCCGGTCAGCCAGCGGAAGGCGACAGTCGCCGTGCCCGTCGCCGGGCAGAGCACCCAGGCGGCGCCGGTCAGCAGCGTCGGGGAGGCCGCCGTCAGGCCGGCGGACTCCGCGCCCGCCATCGGGTGCCCGGGCACGAAACGGTCGGTGAGCCCCAGCCGATCGGCGGCCGCGGCGACCTCGACCTTGGTGCTGCCGACGTCGGTCAGCACACAACCCGGCGCGGTCAGGTCCGCCACCTGGGCCAGCGTCCGGGGCAGGGTGGGCAGCGGACCGCAGAGGAAGACCACGTCCCGCCCGGCGACGGCCTGCTCGACGGTGTCCGGCGCCGACACGCCCCGGGACCGCGTGTGCTCCCGGGTGGTCGGGTCGGGATCCCAGCCGGTCACGTCGAGGCCCGCGTCGCGCAGCCGCAGCAGCACCGAACCGCCGATCAGGCCGGTGCCGACGACCGCCGCCCGCACCCTGGCGTACGGCCCGTTCGGTGCCGGGTGTGGACCACCTGTCGACGTGCCGGCAGCGGCATCCGGCGCAGGGACGGTCGTGCCGTCGGTCATCGCCGCCCGCCGGGGTCAGGCCCGCAGCCGGCCGGCGACCGCCGCGACGTGCTCGTCGGACTCGGTCAGCGCGACCCGGACGTGCCGCTGCGCGGAGGGGCCGTAGAAGACACCCGCCGCGACCAGGATGCCGCGCCGGGCCAGCCAGTCGACCGTCTGCCAGCAGTCCTCGTCGCGGGTGAGCCAGAGGTAGAGGCCCGCCTCCGAGTGCTCGACAGTGAAGCCGGCACCGGTGAACGCGGCGGCGAGCACCTCGCGTCGGGCGCGGTAGCGCTCCCGCTGCTCCGCGGCGTGCCGCTCGTCCTGCAACGCGGCCACCATGGCGGCCTGCACGGGCGCGGGCACGATCATGCCGGCGTGCTTGCGGACCTTCAACAGCTCGGCCACGAGAGCCGGATCGCCGGCCACGAACCCGGCCCGGTAGCCGGCGAGGTTGGACCGCTTGGAGAGCGAGTGCACGGCGAGCACCCCGGTGTAGTCGCCGCCGCAGACCTGCGGGGACAGCACCGAGACCGGCTCGGCCGACCAGCCCAGCGGGAGGTAGCACTCGTCGCTGGCGACCACCGCGCCGCGTTCCCGGGCCCAGTCGACGACCTTGCGCAGGTGCGCCGCCGGCAACACCCGCCCGGTCGGGTTACCGGGCGAGTTGACCCACACCAGCCGGACGCGCGACGTCGGCCCGACCGCGGTGAGCGAGTCGGCGCGCACCACAGTCGCACCGGCCAGCCGGGCCCCGTCCTCGTAGGTGGGGTAGGCGATCGACGGCACGACCACCACGTCGCCGGGGCCGATGCCGAGCAGGGTGGGCAGCCAGGCGACCAGCTCCTTGGAGCCGATGGTCGGCAGCACGCCGAGACCGTCGACGCCGGCGCCACAGGCCCGGGCGACCCACGCGATGATCGCCTCGCGCAGGGCCGGTGTGCCGGCGGTCAGCGGGTAACCCGGGGAGTCGGACGCGTCCGCCAACGCCTGACGGATCACCGCCGGAACCGGGTCGACAGGCGTACCCATGGAGAGGTTGATCAGGCCCTCCGGATGCGCCGCGGCCAGCGTGGCCGCGGCGTCCAGGGTGTCCCAGGTGAACTCGGGCAGCCGTGCCGAGACCGGCGCGGGCCGGTTCAGTGGCCCTCGCCGCGCGGCGGCTGCGCGGCGACGAAGGTGGCGTCCTTCTCCACCTTGCCGATCTTCGAGGCGCCACCGGGCGAGCCCAGCTCCTCGAAGAACTCGTAGTTCGCGCCCGTGTAGTCCTTCCACTGCTCCGGGACGTCGTCCTCGTAGAAGATCGCCTCCACGGGGCAGACAGGCTCACAGGCACCACAGTCGACGCACTCGTCGGGGTGGATGTAGAGCATCCGGTTGCCCTCGTAAATGCAGTCGACCGGGCATTCCTCGATGCATGCCTTGTCGAGCACATCCACGCACGGCTCGGCGATGATGTAGGTCACCGGTCTTCTCCTCCGCAAGACGCGCCGCGATCTCCCGCGACGGTAAGAGCCTAGTATCTCGCCGGGGAGGGGGTCGATCGTGCTCCGACAGCAGGATGTGGGACACCGGATCGTGGTCCGCCGGATTGTGGGGATTCGCGAAGGCCGCCCGCTGTTTTCCGATGCTCTCGGCGAGCTGGTGGAGTTGAGCGAGACTCATCTCACCCTCGCCACGGCCCAGGGCCCGCTGCGGGTTCCGGTGGCGCAGGTGCACCGGGCCAAGCGGGTGCCGCCGACCCGCCGGCCGACGGCCGCCGCGGTGGTGGCGCTCGAACGGGCCGCCGACGAGGCCTGGCCGGCGCCGACGCGCGGGCGGCTCGGTGACTGGCTGCTGCGGTCGGCCGAGGGGTGGACCGGCCGGGCGAACTCGGCGCTGCCGATCGGCGACCCGGACCGGCCGCTGCCGGCGGCGGTGGACGCGGTCGAGCGCTGGTACGCCGACCAGGGCCGACCCGCGATGATCAACACACCGCTGCCGCTCGCCGCCCCGGTCGGCGCCGAACTGGACGAACGCGGCTGGGGCAGCCGCCCACCGACACTCGTACAGACCGCGCCGCTCCCCCTGGCGACGCCCGGTGCCGCCTCCGTCGGCGGGGTCGTCGAGTTGGCGACCGCGCCGAGCGAGGGGTGGCTGGCCGTCGCCGCCGGCCGCAAGGGCGGCCTGCCGGATGCCGCCCGCCACGTGCTCACCGCCGTCGACCAGGTCCGCTTCGCCCATGTGTACGTCGACGGCACGCTGGTGGCGATCGGGCGGGGCGCGGTGACCGGTCAGGGGCGTTGGTTGGGGCTCAGCCTCATCGAGGTGCTGCCGCCGCTACGCCGGCAGGGGCTGGCCCGGCGCGTCATCGACACGCTTGTCGAGTGGGGCACCGCGACCGGGGCGACACACGCGTTCCTCCAGGTGGAGCAGCACAACACCGCGGCGGTGGCGCTCTACCGGACGCTCGGCTTCACCACCCACCACACCTACCTGACCCGGGTGGCGCCGCACTGACCGGATGCTCCGCCGCAGGCCCGGCGCGGGCCGGAGCGGCCCGGCGCGGCGGTGATCCACTCGCGTTCCAGGAAATCGGGGCATCCGAGTCGCCCCGACACCGCGACTTCCTGGAAGCCGAGTCGATCACCGCTCCGCCAGGCCGCGGCGCGGCCCGTTCAGCGGCGCACGACGCGGCGGGGCTTGGCGGCCTTGACCTCGGCGTACCGCTTGAGCTGCTGTGAGCGGTGGTCGAGACCGAGGGCTGTCGCCACCAGGTACCCGATCATGGCCCCGAGAAGCGTGGTGAGCAGGTAGAGCCAGATCTGGGCGAAGAACGTGCCCGCGCCGCCGGCGAACGGACTGTGGCCGACCACAAGCGGCCCGACCAGCACGGTCAGGGCCATGGCCACCAGCACCACGACGGCCACGTCGCCCGCCCACACGGCCAGCGGCCGCAGGCGGCCCCAGCGGAAGGCGACCGCGGCCAGGGTCAGCCCGATCACCACGAACATCACCAGCGACACCCGGTCGGCGGCGGTGTCGTCACCGTCGAACCCGAACCGGATGATCAGCCGGGCGACCACGTTGACCGCGAAGAGCCCACCCGCGAGCACCCCGATGGTCCCCCACCGCTTGTCCATCGCACGACCTCCTGCCGTACGCCCCGTGCGCGGGGCCCCATCCCTGGCAGGAATATCTACCACTCGTACCTGTGTGCCGTCACCAGTTACCGAGCGTGGGCGGCGGTGCGAGGACCTGCCGGAAACCCATCACGGCGAACGTCATCGCGCCGGCCACGATCATCGCCAGGCCGACCCAGTTGTCGCCGGCCAGCAGCAGGTCGCCCTCCGTGGTGCGGATGGCGGCCACCGCCATCAGGGCGAACCACGGCACCGCCGGCAGCGCCACCGCCCAGCGACGGCCGACCGCCTCGTGCGCGAACCAGCTCAGCACGATGTTGGCGCCGACGGCGAGCAGCGCCGAGACCCCGATGAGCTGCCCGCCGACCCGGAGGGTGGCGAGCAGCAGCTCCAGCACACCGGTCACGACCCCGGCCACGATCACGACGATCGCGCCGCTCACCCGCAGACCCAGGTCCAGCAGTCGCGGCGGTGGCCCCGCCTCGGGCGGGGAGTCCTGATCGTCGACTACCGACATCGGCGCGGCGGGGAGCGTCACCGGGAACCGGCCGCCGCGACCGGGGACCGGTCCGCGATGGCCTCCCCGGGAAGCCCGGCGAAGAGGTCGCTCTCCCAGCCGTACGGGCCGACGCCCGGGCCCCTCGTGCCGACCGCGAGGGTGAAGAACTCCACGCCCATGAACTCGCCGCCGAAGTTGCCGGCGATCGAGTAGAGCCAGGAGGTGGCCGGGATCTGGGTGGCGTGCGCCCGCATCGCCGCCTCCTTGGCCGTGTGCTGGTCGGTGCCGTCGATCCGGGCGGCGATCTGGTCGTCCGGGGTGCCGAAGGGCAGCTCGGCCAGATCCTGGATGCCGGCGAACGGGTTGTCCGAGGATTCGGCGAAGTGCGCCATGCCGGCTTCCAGCACGCTGAGCGGCATGGCCGTCCAGTAGACCTTGAGCGGGGCGCAGCCCTCGGCCGCGGCCAGCTCGACGGCGCGCATCGCCACCCGGTGCGCCTGGATGTGGTCGGGGTGGCCGTAGAAGCCGTTCGGGTCGTACGTGATCAGCACCTGCGGGCGTACCTCCCGCATGATCTCCACCAGGTGCCCGGCGGCCTCGTCGAGGTCGGCCTGCCAGAAGGCGCGGGGGTGGTCGTTCGTCGCGAGGCCCATCATTCCCGAGTCGCGGTAGCGGCCGGCGCCGCCGAGGAAACGGTGGTCGCCGACGCCGAGCGCTGCGCAGGCGGCGGCCAGCTCGGCGATCCGGTACCCGCCGAGCTGGTCGGCCTCGGCGGCGGCGAGCTGCGCGAGCGCCGGTACGTGGATCTCGCCCTCCTCGCCGAGGGTGCAGGTCACAAGCGTGACGTGTGCGCCGGCGGCGGCGTAGTGGGCCATGGTCGAGCCGGTGCCGATCGACTCGTCGTCGGGGTGCGCGTGGACCAGCAGCAGGCGGCGGTCGGGCAACGTCGTCACGACGGTCACTCTAACTGGCCGTTCTCCCCAGGAGTCGCCGACGCGTCCGCCCAGGTCGGCCACATCACGCCCGGCGCGGCTCTACGATTTGGCCTGTGGACTTTCCGGAGCTGGCCGCCCGTACCCGCCGGTTCAGCCACGGCGCGCCGCGCGCTGTCTCCGTGGCCGAAGACGGCTCCCGGGTGATCTTCCTGCGCTCGGCGGGTCCGGAGGACCCGGCGGACGCGCTCTGGCTGCTGGACGTGGCGACAGGTGAGGAACGCCTGGTGGCCGACCCGGCGACCCTGCTGGGCGCGGACGGTGACGTCCGGGTGCTCTCGCCGGGTGAGCGGGCGCTGCGGGAGCGACTACGGCTCACCGCCGCCGGCATCGGCTCGTACGCGTTGGACGGCGCCGGCCGGGTGGCGGTGTTCGCGCTGGCGGGTCGACTGTTTCGGGCCGACCTGGTGCACGGCGACGTGGTGGAGGTGGCCGCCGTCGGCCCGGTGCTGGATCCTCGACCGGATCCGACCGGGGAACGCCTGGCCTACGTGACCGACGCGGCCGGTGGTGTACGCCGGGGTGAACTGCGGATCATCGAGGCGGATGGCACGGACACCCTGCTGGCCGGCGAGGACGCCGGGGTGAGCTGGGGGTTGGCCGAGCACATCGCGGCCGAGGAGTTCGGCCGGTTCCGGGGCTACTGGTGGGCGCCGGACGGGCGGATGGTGCTCGCCGCCCGGGTGGACGAGTCCCGGCTGGACCGCTGGCACCTGCACGACCCGGCAGAGCCGGCCAGCCCTCCGACGGCCGTCGCGTACCCCCGGGCCGGCGGCCCGAACGCCGAGGTCAGCCTCCACCTGCTGGACCTGGACGACGGCTGGGTCGACGTGCACTGGGACCGGGAGACCTACCCGTACCTGACCGCGGTGAGCTGGGGCGAGGGCAGCCCGCTGATCACCGTGCTACGCCGCTCACAGCAGCACGGGCTGGTGCTCGCGGTGGACCCGCGAACCGGTGAGACGCAGGTGCACGCCGAGCTGGCCGACCCGCGGTGGGTGGAGCCGATCGCCGGCACCCCGGCGCACCTGCCCGACGGCCGCGTGCTGGTCGGCGGCGAACTGGCCCACGACGGGTACGACGCGCGGTGCTTGTTCGCCGACGGCACCCTGCTCACTCCCCCGTCGCTGTACGTGCGGCGGGTCGTGGGTCGGCTGCCGGCCGTCAGTGGCCCGGCCGACCTGCTCGTGGAGGCCAGCGACGGAGAGCCGAGCGAACGGCACCTGTTCCGGGTCCGTACGACAATCGGGGGCGGGGTGGACGCCCGGCGGCTCACCACCGACTCGGGCTGGCACACGGCGGCCGTCGGCGGGGATGTGCTGGTGGTCGGTACGGCGTCGCTGGACCACGCGGGCGTGCGGTGGACGGTGTCGCGCGGTGGCCAGGAGCTGGCCGAGCTGCGGTCGTTGGCCGCGAACCCGCCGTACTCTCCGCTGCCCCTGCTGGAGCGGGTGACCGACCGGCGGCTGCCGGCGGCGGTGCTCTACCCCGACAACCACGTGACGGGCCGGCGGCTGCCGGTGCTGCTGGACATCTACGGCGGCCCGGGGCACCAGGAGGTGGTGGCGGCCCGGGCCGCGTGGTTGGAGCGGCAGTGGTGGGCCGACGCCGGGTTCGCGGTGGTCACCATCGACAATCGGGGTACGCCGGGAGTCGCGCCGTCGTTCGAGAAGGCGATCCACCGGCGGTTGGCCGACGTGATCCTGACCGATCAGATCGACGCGCTCACCGCGCTGGCCGGAAAGCATCCGGACCTGGATCTGGAACGGGTGGCCGTGCGCGGCTGGTCGTTCGGTGGGTGGCTGGCCGGTCTGGCGGTGTTGCGCCATCCGGAGCTGTTCAAGTGCGGCATCGCCGGCGCCCCGGTGACCGACTGGGCGCTGTACGACACCGCGTACACCGAGCGTTATCTCGGCCTGCCGGAGGACGGCATGGACGTGTACGCGCACCACTCGCTCATCGAGCTGGCCGCGGAGCCGGTCATCGGCCCGGGCCAGGCCCGCCCGTTGCTGCTGGTGCACGGCCTGGCCGACGACAACGTGGTGGCGGCGCACACCCTGCGACTCTCGGCGGCGCTGCTGAGCACGGGCCGCCCGCACGCCGTGCTCCCGCTGACCGGTGCCACGCACATGGCCGCGAACGGCACCGCCGAGCGCCTGCTCCCGCTGGAACTGGATTTCCTCCGTACGCATTTGCGCTGAGCGGCATTCGGCGGACCGGGCCCTTCGCCGCGTGCCATGCTGACGGAAGCGGGACCCGGATTTTCCTTGTGCCGAAAGGATTCCAGCATGGTGGGCATTGCGCAAAAACCGTCGGTCGCCGCCGTTCAGGAAGGCGAGTTCCCGGTCACGCACTTTCGCACCGCGACGGTGAACGGGATCGACATCTTCTATCGCGAGGCGGGCCCGGCCGACGGCCCCGCCGTTCTGCTGCTACACGGATTTCCCACGGCGTCCTCGCAGTTCCGCCATCTGATTCCCCTGCTCGCGGACCGGTACCGGGTGATCGCGCCGGACTTCCCGGGTTTCGGCCACAGCGCCAGCCCGGACCGGTCGACGTTCGACTACACCTTCGCCAATTTCGCCGACCTCATGGACGGCCTGCTCGGCCAGCTCGGCGTGGATCGTTACGCGCTCTACTGCTTCGACTACGGGGCGCCGACCGCCTACCGGCTGGCCCTCAAGGCACCCGAGCGGGTCAGCGCGCTCATCGTGCAGAACGGCAACGCGTACGAGGAGGGCCTGAGCGAGTTCTGGGATCCGATCAAGGCGTACTGGGCCGAGAAGACCGACGAGCGCCGTCAGGCCATCGCGTTCATCCTCAGCTCGGACACGGTCAAGCAGCAGTACACGGCGGGTGTGCAGGACCTCAGTCGGCTCGATCCGGACAGGTGGCTCCACGATGACACGCAGCTCGCTCGGCCCGGCAACGCGGACATCCAACTGGATCTGTTCTACGACTACGGCAGCAACGTCACGCTGTACCCGGAATTCCATGCCTTCTTCCGC
The DNA here is from genome assembly GCF_043197115.1 of Micromonospora sp. NPDC049275. Classification (NCBI taxonomy): domain Bacteria; kingdom Bacillati; phylum Actinomycetota; class Actinomycetes; order Micromonosporales; family Micromonosporaceae; genus Micromonospora; species Micromonospora sp. NPDC049275. The sequence continues at coordinate 53,959 of NZ_JBICSN010000019.1, read as the reverse complement.
GACCACCAGCCACCGACGTTGATCGTCTGGGGCCAGAACGACCCGGTCTTCCCCGCCGCCGGCGCGCACCCCTATCGGCAGGACCTGCCGTCGGCCGAGTTCCATCTGCTCGACACCGGCCACTTCCTGCTGGAGGACAAGCTCGACGTCGCCGCGCCGATGATCCACGATTTCCTGGACCGCTCCATCGGTCGCTCCTGAGCGGCCACCCAGGTAGTGGTCGCTCCGGGCGTGAGGGATCACCAGGGGAGCGCCAGACAGAGACCACGCCGCTGGTGCCGAGGCCCGATCACCAACGCTCCACAAGGTGTTCCCGGCCCTGTGGTGGATCGTACGGCTCGGGCCAGTAGTCGATGATCTTGCTGATCAGGCCATGGTCGGACGTCTCGAGCCAGACGCACGCGTCCTGCTGCTCGTCGCCCACACGAACGTCGAGCAACAGTGCAGCGATGCGGCCGTCGGCGATCACCCGTCGCGGGCGCAGGTGCCAGTCGCCGGGATATTCGGTGTTGAACCGCAAGAACGCGTCCCTGCCGCGAATGCGCTCCCGAGTCTGCGGCATCTCGTAGACCACGTCATCGGTGAGCAGGGCGGCCAGTCTGGGCCAGTCGCGGCGCTCCAGAACGTCAACGTAGGCATGGGCGGTCTGCCGGACCATCGAGGTGTCGTCCACGACGCTGGACCCTAGCCTCCGCCACCGCCGCTCGACACCATCCGCCTCTGCCTTGACCTGAAGCTCACTTGAGGCCGGAGCATGAGTGCATGACGGCGACGGACGAGACGCGGCAGTTGCTGGATCGGCAGCGAACGATTGAGATCACCACGACCGGACGACGGAGCGGTCAGCCGAGGAGGACCGAGACGTGGCGCTATCGAGCCGGTGGCCGCTACTGGCTCACGGGACGCCCCGGCTCGCGTGACTGGTACGCCAACGTGCTCGCTCATCCCGAGTTCACGCTGCATCTGGCCGACCGGGATCTTCAGGCGCGGGCCCGTCCCGTAACCGATCCCGACGAGCGGGCACTCGTGTTCGGCGAGATCGTCCCCACGCTGGACTGGGCCGAAAGCCTGGAAAGCTGGATTGCCGCAAGCCCGCTGGTGGAGATCGAGCTGAGCTGACGGCCTCGGAAGTCGCGCTGACGGCCTCTGGGCTTGCCGTCCCCGATGTGCACGGCCACCGAGCAGAGGTCAGAAGACCGACGGGGGCCAGCGGTGGGTGCGCCACTCGTCCCATGTCGCGAATCCGGCCGGTGGGTGGTCAATGGGTTCGGTGCCGTCCAGTTCGCCCGACGTGGGGATTTCGAAGCTGGCAACCCACTCGGCGAGCTCCTCGTCGGACATGGGCCACGTCGTGTGCGGCGCTTCGGCCTGACGTCGATCGACTCGTTCGCGCTGGTCGGCCGGGGTGAGTTCGAAGTAGTGCATCTCCACCGTCGCGCCGACGTCCGCTGCCGCCTGCCGTAGCGCCGAGCGCTCGTCCCGGCTCCAGAGGCCGAAGTCGATCACGACGTTGTTGCCGAGTTCGAGGGCGCGCAGCCCGATCTGGATGAGCCGGCCCTCGATCACGTCCGTGGCCGAGGTCGGATTCTCGTGCCCATAGAGAGCCTTCACCCACTCGTCCTTGGTGAGACGAAGGGCTTTCTCCTCGCTCTCGATGCGCCGAGCAGCGGTGGTCTTCCCCGTGCAGGGGAGCCCCACAGTCAGGAACAGCTTTGGCTGCCTCATCATCACCCGCCTCCGGCCGAACGCTTCATCATCGCTGACATCCGCCCGGGCCGCCGGTGGCAGAACACTCACCCCGGCGAAGGTCAGCGGTCTGCGCTCCAAGGTGAGAAACCGTGAGCGGGAGGGTCCCCTCCCATCAGGAATGTCGGGAAGGGACCCCTGCCTGCGATCGAACTACCGCCACACGTACGCGTTCGGAATGTGCACGCGATGCTGGGCGCGCGGCCGGCGGTCAGCCCTTGGGGTTGGGGCCGAACCGGTTCGCTCCAGGCGTGCTGTCCGACACGTAGAACACGAGCAGGACGATGCCACCCACGATCGGCACCAGGCCGATCAGCAACCACCACCCTGCCCGGTCGGTGTCGTGCAGACGTCGCACCGCGACCGCCAGCGTCGGCAGCAGCAGCGCCAGGTAGGCGACGAGAGTGATGTAACCGGTCGACGAGTCCTCCCCGACGGTCAGCCCCAGCACGTTGTCCAGGATGGCAGCGGCAAGAATGACGAGGAAAGTGAACAGGACGAACCACCAGTACTCAGACCGGCGAGCCCGACCCTTGAAGCCGACATACTGACTAAAAGCCGACTTGATTGCATCACCGAAGGACACAGCTATCTCCCGTTATTTGAGGGGTTCTCAAGGTCATCGCGAAGGCAGCCAAACAGATCGATGTCACGGGGTCAACGGCTAATTGGCCCGATCTTCTCCGCACACATCTGCCGCTGTCCGCGGCTTGTCCGGAGCGGCAAGGCGGCTGTCGCGTCGATGTGTGCTCTGGCCATTGCCCGGCTACGGACTGCACGACGGGACCGACGAGGTTTCGCGCCGCGCGCCGGTGGCGAATCTCAGCGGGCGCGATGCTATCGGCCCGCAAACGGACCCGGGCCGCACTGATGGGGTCGCTCGTCCGAAGGTAGGCGCGCGCCGCGTCGATCAGATGCGTGGCGCGGTGCTCAACCGGCAGCCACCGCCAGCCGTCGCGCCCGATCGCCTTCTCGCGCCGGGCGACCGCCTGCGGCCCGTCGCCCAGCTCCACCGCAGCAACGACCCGCGCCAACTCGACGGCCGTCGGACCCGAATGCCGTCCGGTGATAATCCTGTCCGTCGTCAAGGTGACACGAGAGAAGGGTCAGCACACGTTTCGTGGCCAATAAATTGCCTCGATGATCGGCGTTGGCGGGGAGGGTATCAGCAGGACGTGGCGTGCAACGCGGCATTCCAGCCCACCGGATTTGGCAGGCTTCAATCTCGGTCGAGAGTGGACATCAGCCCCGGCCAAGCCCAGATCCGGAACGGCCACGCTTGGTGAATTCCGAGCAGAGCCAAGAACCAAACCCCGTGCCATGATCTGAACATCGTCAACCATGCACTACCGGCCACGAGCGGGACGAACAAGACGAAGAAGATGACCGACCTTATCGCAATCTGCCTCGCAGCTCGCTTCTTCAACTTCACCGCAAGCTTCGGGCCACCTCTCCAGGTCAGAACACCGGTATAGAACGGCAGGAGCTGCTCGCCTCCACCACGGGAAGCGTACGCCAGCACCGACACCTTGTTGCCGGTGCAGGAGAGCAGCGTGTCGCCTGGAATCCCGCGAAGCGCGATGTTCAGTTTACGCAGGAACAGCAAGGTCCTGATATTGCCGAACTTCAGCAGGAGAAGGACCGCATTGAGTACGAGCGCGACAACACCGAGCAGCACTGCCGCTATAATCCATCCAAGAATTCCGTGCAACACGGGACACCCATTCCATTCATGAGAAAAGGTCGTCGACAATTCCTAGAAGACCCGCAGAATGATGTGCGCCTCCTGACCCAGGCCCGAATGGATCGCTGTCGCTTCCGCTCGAGCCGGAGGACGTGCCCGGTGAACCACCACCACCAGAAGCGTTTTCCTCAATCCAGTTCCAGACGTCTACTGCCATCGCGTCGGTCCGATTTCCTACAACGCCGGCGGCCGCACCACCGAGCAGCCAGGTAACAAATAACAGACCCCCGCGCCTATCTGGTGGAGCGCCCAGCGAACTCGCTACGGCGACGGCCGTAAGCGCGGCGCCACCCCGTCTTGGATCAGACAAATCGGCGATCAGGTTTCGAACACCGAACGCGTATGAGGTCTGCGCGAGAGCCGCAGCGAACCCTTGCAAATCTGGACCGCCTGCGTCCGCCCCGGACAACCTTGCATGCGCGACGAGCCGGGCAATTCGCGGCGAAGTTATTTCTTGGAGATCATCGAACCATGAATCGGGAAGACGGGGAGCCAACACTACTGGCCACAACGCGAATGTTGCGATTTCCAGCGTCATTCGTGGCGGCGGCGGCTCCGTCTGCAAGGTTGCGAGCCCCGCACCGCACCTGACCACTCCGGCAGCGATCAGGCTGCGTAAGCGCTCCTTACCTCCGCTGGTTGAGGTCGCCGCGAGCGCAGCCTGCACTTCCGTGAGGCGTTTCCGATGGCGTCGAGAGGTTCGCTTCGGGGAGGAACGAGAGGTATCTGCGATCTGTTCATCGAGCGAGACCGCCAGCTCGTCGATCCACTGCCGAAGTCGAACCAGGTCAGGATGACTCACCGGCGGCGTCGAGTTGCTGCGACGAAATAGCACGCGCGCTACGTTGCTCGCGTGTGGCGCCACGCTGCAAGCGAGTGTCTAGTACCAGACACTCGACTTCACCCCAATAGATAGTCACCCCTTGAGAAAGGCGCGATTTATCAATGATTCGCTCCTCGCGATCATTTGCTCATCTGCCGCAATCCGCGCCGCATCGTGCTCGACCGCGTTGGCCTGCTCACGGCTGGACTATCGAGATCAAAATTGGCTCGCATCAGTGACGCCTCCTACAGAAACAGCAGGGTCCCCTCCCGACGACGCTGTCGGGAGGGGACCCTGCTGGCCTGCGGTACTACCTACTGCTTGACGTACGCGTTCACGAACGACGGGTAGCCGAAGACGCTGGAGATGAAGACTCCGCCGGCCTTGGACCCGTGCACGTTGTAGGCCACGTCCACGAAGAGCGGCACCACGGGCGCGTGCTCCTTCATGATCCGCTCGTCGAGCTTGGCCCACTCCGGTCCCTGGTCGGCGGCGGGCATGGCCTGGATGCGGTCCATCTCGGCGTTGATCGCCGGGTCGTTGAAGTAGGACTGGTTGCTGTTGCCCTCGGCCTTGATGGTCCGGCCGTCGTAGAGCACCGGCAGGATCGACGCCCCGCTCGGCCAGTCCGCCGCCCAGTTACCGATGTACAGGTCCCAGGGGTTGTTCTTCTTCTTGATCTCGTCGAGCTTCGCGTCGTCGGAGATGTTCCGCAGCGTGATCTTGAAGCCGGCCCGCTCCAGGTTGGCCTTGAGCTGGGCGCCCTGCTGCTGCTCGGTCGAGTTGTCGGCGACACCGAGGACCAGCTCCGGCGTCTTGCCGCCGAGCAGTTCCTTGGCCTTGTCGACGTTGCCGTTGGCGCCCGCCGGGTACGCGTCGTACGCCTTGTAGCCGATGGTGGCCGACGGCATCAGCGTGGTCAGCGGCGCGGCGACGGTCTGACCGCCCATCGCCTTGATGAAGCCCTCGCGGTCGATGGCGTAGTTCAGCGCCTGACGCACCTTCAGGTCGGTGACCCGCTGGTTGTTGATGACGAGCTGGTTGGCGCTCGGGGTCGGCGAGAGGATCGTCCGGGACTTGAGGGCGGCGTCCCCGGCGACCTTGGCGACCAGCGAGGCGGGCACGGTGTTGAAGGCGAGCGCGCTCTGGTCGGCGCCGTTGTCGGCGATCACCCGGTTGTTGGCGGCGTCCGCGGTCGGGCCGAAGCTCCACACGAACTGGTCCGGGTACTGGTGCCGGACCGGGTCGGTCTTCGGGTCCCAGTTGGGGTTGCGGTCCAGCGTGATCTGCACGCCGACCTGGTTCTTGGCGACCTTGTACGGTCCGGACGAGAAGGGCTGCTTGTCCATGTTGACGCCGGTGTCCTTGTCGGCCGGCAGCGGCGCGGTGGTCGGCAGCGAGACCGCGAACGGCAGGTCACAGCGCGGCTTGGCGAACTCGAAGCGCAGCGTCTTGGCGTCCGGCGTGGTCAGGCCGGGCGGCAGCGACGTCTTGTTCTTCTTGAAGTCCCACTTGGTGTCGAACTGCGGGGTGTCGGCCAGCCACTCCTGGAGGTAGGTCGGGCCGCCGGAGAGGTCCGGGTCGAAGGAGCGGGCGATGCCGTAAGCGATCTCCTTGGAGGTGATCGGCCGGCCGTCCTCGAACTTCACCCCGTCCTTGACGGTGAATTCCCAGACCTTGCAGTCGTTGTTGACGTTCTTGCCCGGCGTCTCGGCCAGGTCGCCGACGAGGACCAGGCCGCCCTTGCCGTCGTCCTTCCAGGTGGTCAGGTAGCGCGACCAGAGGGGGTTCGCCATCAGGCCGGCGAAGGAGTACGTCCGCTGCGGGTCGAGGTGGGAGATCGGCGACTCTCGGATGACGCTGAAGATGCCGCCCTTCGCGGCGCCGCTCACCTCGGCCGCCGGCCCCTGCGAGTCCTTCGGATCAGTAGCGATGACCCCGGTCTGCTGCCGTTCGCTTTCCACGGTGGTGCCCTCGCCCGTGTTCTTCGAGCACGCACCCAATGTCACCGCCAGAGCGATCGCGCTGCCTGCGGCAGCCGCCACGCGTAGTCGCATGAAGTACCCCCTTCACCCATGTGCCGTGCGGTTCGCCGGGGCGAGAACCGCCGACGTCCCGAGGATCGTAAGGAAGAAAACCTACGAGTTGTGTAACAGTTGTCGATAAATTTCGCCACCGGTCGGCGTGGCGGACACCGAAGCGCTCAGCGCAGCCGGACCCGCGGGTCGATGGCCGCGTAGAGCAGGTCCACCAGGACGTTCGCCAGCACCACGAAGACGGCCGCGATCAGCACGGTCGCCATGATGGTGGGCAGGTCACCCGAGCGCACAGCGTCCACCGCCGTACGCCCCAACCCCTGGATGCCGAACGTCGTCTCGGTGATCACCGTGCCGCCCAGCGCCCCGCCCACGTCCAGGCCGGCGATTGTCACCACCGGAGTGATCGCCGCGCGCAGCGCGTGCCGCCCGTACACCATGGGTTTGGCCAGGCCCTTCGCCCGCGCGGTCCGGACGAAGTCCTCGGAGAGCGTCTCCAGCATCTGCGCCCGCGACAGCCGGGCGTAGATGGCCGAGAACAGGAAGGCAAGCGCCACCCAGGCGAGCACCAGGCCACTTGCCCACTTCGCCGGATTGTCGAAGAGGGACGTGTAGCTGGGCACCGGCAGCAGCCGCAGGTTGTAGACGAACACCAGCAGCAGCACCGCGCCCACGAAGTAGAGCTGCAACGACGCGCCGGTCAGCGAGAAGCCGATGGCCAGGCGGTCCAGCCAGGTGCCCCGGCGCAGCGCCGAAACCATGCCCAGCCCCACCCCGAGCAGCAGCCAGAGGACCGCCGCCGGGATCACGATGCTCAGCGTCACCGGCAGCACCCGGCCGATGGTGTCCGAGACCGCCTCGTTGGAGACGTACGACCAGCCCAGGCAGGGCGCGTCACACCTGCCGCCCTGCGCGCTGCCCAGGTCCCGGCCGGTGACGATGCCCTTCATGTAACCGGCGTACTGGCTGACCAGCGGGTCGTTCAGGCCCAGGTCGTCGCGGACCCGCTCCAGGCGCTCCGGGTTGCAGTTCTTCGAGCAGATGCTGGTGACCGGGTCACGCGGCAGGGCGAAGAACATCAGGAAGGTCAGCACGCTCACTGCGAACAGGGTCAGCGTGGCGGAGAACAGCCGCTTGATCAGGAACCGGAACATGAGTCCACCCCTACCGGGACGACTTCGGGTCGAGCGCGTCCCGCAACGCGTCGCCGAAGAGGTTGAAGGCGAACACCAGCGCGAAGATCGTGATGCCCGGGAAGAAGACGTACGCCGGGTCGGTCTGGAGGAAGTCCAGACTGTCGTAGATCATCCGGCCGAAGCTCGGCGTCTCGTCGCTGAGCCCGACGCCGATGAACGACAGCGCGGCCTCGCTGGTGATGAACTGCGGCACGGCCAGCGAGAACGACACCAGGATCGGCGCCCAGATGTTCGGCAGCAGTTGCCGGAAGATGATGTGCCCCAACCCGGCCCCGCTGGCCTTGGCCGCCTCCACGAACTCCCGCTCGCGCAGCGCGATCACCTGCCCGCGGACCAGCCGTGCCGTGCTGGTCCAGCCGAAGATCGCGAACACGGCGATCAGCACGCCCACCCCGAAGGCGGACGACACCTGCCCCCGCTCCCCGTAGAAGCGCAGCGTGATCGTGGGGGTGAGCGCCAGCGCGATGATCAGGAACGGCATCGCCAGCGTCAGGTCGGTGATCCAGTTGACCACCGCGTCGAGCCAGCCGCCGAGGTAGCCGGCGAGCGCGCCGAGCACGATGCCGATCGTGGCGGTGATCAGCGCGGCGGCGAACGCGATGAACAGCGACGTCCGCAGTCCGTAGATCAACCGGATGAAGATGTCCCGACCCAGGTTCGGCTCCAGGCCGAACCAGTGGTCGCCGGCGACACCCCCGGCGTAACCCAGCGGCATACCGAAGCCGTCCAGCAAATTCTGGAACTGCTCGCGCGGCCCGATCCCGTAGACCATCTCGATCAGCGGGGCGGAGAGCCCCAACAGCAGGAAGAACACCAGGAGTACGCCGCTGACCACTGCCGTCCGGTCACGACGCAGCCGCAGCCAGGCGAGCTGACCGGGCGAACGGCCGACGACACCCTTCGCCGCGGGCGCGATCGCATCCGGGTCGGACTCGATCTCGGCCAGCGCCACGCCCTCCACAGGGGACAGGCTCACTACGACACCTCCTCGACGGTCTGGGTGATCGACCCCGCGACCTCCGGGCTCGTGCTGGTCGCTTCCCCTTCGGGGCTCGAGCTGGCCGCTTCCCTTTCCGGGAAGTGACACGCGGTGGCCTGGTTGCCGCCGTCGCGGGGGATCAGCGCCGGTTCCTCGGTGGCGCAGATGTCCTGCGCCTTCCAGCACCGGGTGCGGAACCGGCAGCCCGACGGCGGGTCCAGCGGAGTGGGCACGTCGCCGGTCAGCCGGATCCGGCCCGCCGGGCCGAGCTGCGTCACGTCCGGAATCGCCGAGAGCAGAGCCCGGGTGTACGGGTGCTGCGGGCGCTCGTAGATGTCGGCCCGATCGCCGATCTCCACGATCCGGCCCAGGTACATGACCGCGACCCGCTGGCAGAAGTGCCGGACCACCGCCAGGTCGTGCGCGATGAACACGAACGCCAGGCCCAACTCCCGTTGCAGGTCGCGCAGCAGGTTGACGACCTGCGCCTGGATCGAGACGTCCAGCGCGGACACCGGTTCGTCCGCGACGATCAGCTTCGGCCGTAGGGCCAGCGCGCGGGCGATGCCGATGCGCTGGCGCTGACCGCCGGAGAACTCGTGCGGATACCTGTTGTAGTGCTCCGGGTTCAGCCCGACCAGCTCCAGCAGCTCCTGCACCCGCGCCTTGATCCCGCCCGGCGGTTTGATCCCGTTGACCTGCAACGGCATCGCCACGATCCGACCCACTGTGTGCCGGGGGTTCAACGACGCGTACGGGTCCTGGAAGATGATCTGGAGTTCCTGCCGCAGCGGGCGCAGCTCCCGTCGACCGGCGTGGGTGATGTCCCGCCCGTCGAACTCGATGCTGCCGCTCGTCGGCTCCAACAGCCGCACCAGCATCCGGCCGGTGGTGGTCTTGCCGCAGCCCGACTCCCCCACCAGGCCGAGCGTCTCGCCGGGGCGCACGTCGAAGTCGAGCCCGTCGACCGCCCGCACCAGGCCGGTGCCGCGCAGGCCCTGGCGGACCGGGAAGTGCTTGGTCAGCCCGCGTACGCGCAGCAGTGGTTCGTCGCTCATCGGGCCACCCCCACGGATGCCACGTTCTCGGCATAGATCGACGCGCGCTCCTCGGCGCTCAGGTGGCAGGCCACCAGGTGGCCGTCCGCCCCGGCCGCGCGCAGCTCGGGCACCTCCGTGCGGGACCGGTCGCCGACGCGGTCGTCGTAGCGGCAGCGCGGGTGGAAGGCGCAGCCGGACGGCAGGTTGATCAGGCTGGGCGGGTTGCCGGGAATGGGCACCAGGTCCGCGTCCGCGTCGCCGTGCAACGACGGCACGCTGGAGAGCAACCCCCAGGTGTACGGATGCTGCGGCGAGCGGAGCACCTGCTCGACGCTGCCCTGCTCGACGGCCCGCCCGCCGTACATCACCAGCACCTCGTCGGCGACCTGGCCGACCACACCGAGGTCGTGGGTGATCAGAATGATCGCGGAGTGGAACTCGGCCTGCAGGTCGGCGAGCAGGTCCAGGATCTGCGCCTGCACGGTGACGTCCAGCGCGGTGGTCGGCTCGTCGGCGATCAGCAGCGCGGGGTCGTTGACCAGGGACATCGCGATCATCGCCCGTTGGCGCATGCCACCGGAGAACTCGTGCGGGTACTGGTCGAAGCGGCGGGCGGGCTGCGGAATGCCGACCCGATCCAGCATGTCCACAGCCCGTTGGCGAGCCTCGCGCCGATTGGCCTTCGGGTGGTGCACCCGGTACGCCTCGGCGATCTGCCGACCGACGCTGTAGTAGGGGTGCAGCGCGGACAGTGGGTCCTGGAAGATCATCGCCATGTCCCGGCCGCGCAGCCGGCGTACCTCCTCGTCGGGCAGGCCGACCAGCTGCCGACCGCCGACGGAGATCTCCCCGGTGATCGTGGCCCGCTTCGCGTCGTGCAGCCCGAGGATGGCCAGTGAGGTGACGCTCTTGCCGGAGCCGGACTCGCCGACGATCCCGAGGGTGCGGCCCCGCTCGACGGCGAACGACACCCCGTCGACCGCGCGCACCACGCCGTCCGAGGTGTCGAACCGGACCCGCAGGTCGCGCACCCGCAGGTAGGCATCCGAACTGTCCACGGCCGCCTCCCTCAGTGACGAAGAGAACTTACATCAAACTTTCGAGGGTGAAAATAAGCTACAAAGTCGGCACGTGTCAGCGGGCCCGAGCGTAACGAGTCGGCATCGACCCCGCACCCCCGTCACCTCGCCATCCACACCCGTTCATGGCCCGCGCCCCGCGCCCCGCGTCAAGATCTACGCTCGAGCGCGATCTTGGTGACTCAACCTCGGCGATCACCGCGCCCAGAGCGGGCGTTTCATCTCGTGCTCGCACGTCGGGTGCGACCGCAGCGACTCACCGCCAGTTGCAATGGGACGCGTGATTACCCCTGGCCTTCACAGCCGCGCGCTGCCGTGGACCGAGTCGGACTACCTCGCCCTGACCCTGCACCTCCATCAGCGACAGGGCGGCCACTATGTCGAGAGAGCAACGACGAAGCGCGGCGAGGTGCTGGAGTTGACCGAGCCGGTGAAGGCCACGATCCGGCCGGAGGAACTCGTCCCCTGACGGGTGTCGGTCGACTGGCCTAGGGTCGGTCCATGACCGAGTTCGACGCGGCCGCCGCCGCCGTCCAGGCCGCCCTCGACGCGGGAGCGCGGTACGCCGACGCGCGGGTGATGCACCGCCGCTACGAGTCGATGACCGCGCGCAACGGCGACGTGGAGGAGCTGACCCAGGACGAGAGCATCGGGCTGGGCGTCCGGGCGCTCGTCGGCGCGAGTTGGGGCTTCCACGCCGTACCCGATCTGTCGGACGCCGCTGCCCGCGACGCCGGCCGGCGCGCGACCCGGACGGCCATGGCGAGCGCGCGGGTGCCAGGCCCCCCGGTCGACCTGGTGGCTGTCGAGGCGGTCACGGCGAGCTGGGCCTCCGGCTGTCAGATCGACCCGCTCGGGGTGCCCCTGTCGGACAAGGGCGACCTGCTGGTCGGCGCGACCCGCACGATGGCCGAGCACGGCGCGGATCTGGCCGAGGGGCTCTACCAGATCTGGGACACCGCGAAGTGGTTCGTGTCCAGCGAGGGCCACCGCATCGACCAGCGGATCCGCGAGTGCGGCGGCGGCATCTCGGCCACCTCGATCGGTGACGGCGAGACGCAGCGGCGGTCCTGGCCGAGCTACCGGGGGCAGTACGGCACCACCGGCTGGGAGCTGGTCGAGTCACTCGACCTGGCCGCGCACGCCGCGCAGATCGCCGAGGAGTCCCGGGCGCTGCTCACCGCGCCGCCCTGCCCGGCCGGTGAGACGGATCTGATCCTCGGCGGTGAACAGCTCGCTTTGCAGATCCACGAGTCGGTCGGGCACGCCATCGAGCTGGACCGGATCCTCGGCTGGGAGGCAGCGTTCGCCGGCACGTCCTGGCTGGACCTGGCCCAGCTCGGCTCGCTGCGCTACGGCTCCGAGCTGATGAACATCACCATCGACCCGACGATCCCCGGCGCGCTGGGCAGCTTCGGCTTCGACGACGAGGGCTCCCCCGCGGTCAAGCGGGACGCGGTGCGCGACGGTCGCTGGGTGGGTGTGCTCGCCGGCCGGGACTCGGCGGCGATGGCCGGCCTCGACTACGGCGGGAGCGTACGGGCCGACGGGTGGGCCCGCCTGCCGATGGTCCGGATGACGAACGTGGGCCTGGAGCCCGGCCCGCACACCCTGGAAGAGATCATCGCGGCCACCGACGACGGCGTCCTGATGGACCTCAACCGGTCCTGGTCGATCGACGACAAGCGGCTCAACTTCCAGTTCGGCTGCGAGGTCGGCTGGGAGATCAAGAAGGGGCGGCGTGGGCGGATGCTGCGCAATCCCACGTACACCGGGATCGGCCCGCTCTTCTGGCGCTCGATGGACATGCTCTCCGGTGAGACGGTTTCCTGGGGAACGCCAAACTGCGGCAAGGGCCAGCCGGGCCAGATCGGGCACACCGGCCATCCGGCCGCGCCGGCCCGCTTCCGCAACGTCCGGGTGGGGGTTTCAGCGTGAGTACGGGCGGCATGACGGAGTTGGAGCTGGCCGGCCAGGTCATCGAGCTGGTTCGGCGTCTTGGCGGGCCGGCCGCGCAGGCCGAGGCGGTGGTGACCCGGGCCGACCTGGCGCTGACCCGGTTCGCCAACTCGGCCATCCACCAGAACGTCGCCGAGTCCACGGTAGGCGTCCGGCTGCGGCTGCACGTGGACGGGCGGACGGCTTCCGGCAGCGGCAGCGTGGTCACCACCGACGGATTGCGCGCGCTTGTCGAGCGCACCCTGGCGGCGGCGCGACTGTGCCCTCCCGACCCCGGCTGGCCGGGGCTCGCTCCGCCGGCCCCCGCGCCGGCCGCCCCGCCCGTCGACGAGGCAACCGCCCACGCCGAGCCGGACCAGCGGGCCGACCGGGTCGGCGCGTTCGTGGCCGCCGCCGGGGGCCTCACCACTGCGGGTTACTGCCGTACCGCGCACCGCTCGTCGGCGTTCGCCAACTCGGCCGGGCACAGCGCGTACGGCCGCTCCGCGGAGGCCGCGATGGACGGCATCGCCCGGCGCGACGGCGCGGACGGGGTGGCCCGACGCTGCACCGACCGGCTGTCCGACCTCGACGGTGCGGAGCTGGGCGCGCACGCCGCCGCGAAGGCGCAGGCGGCAGCCGACCCGGTCGAGCTGCCGCCGGGGCGCTACGAGGTGGTGTTCGAGCCGGCCGCCGTGGCGGACCTGTTGCAGAACCTCTCCTGGTTCGGCTTCAACGGCAAGCGCTACGCGGAGCGGCAGTCCTTCGCCGAGCCGGGCGCGGCCCAGTTCGATCGACAGGTGACCCTGGTGGACGACCCGCTTGGCGCGTCGGGTCTGCCGTTCGACGGCGAGGGCACCGGCCGGCGGGCGGTGACACTTGTCGAGGCGGGCACCACACGAGCGGTCGCGCACGACCGGCGGACCGCCGCCGAGGCGGGCGCGGAGTCCACCGGGCACGCGGTCGCGGGCGGCGCCACCTGGGGCCCGATGGCTCGCAACCTGCGGCTCGCTCCAGCGGTGGCGGGCCCGGCCAGCGCGACGGGCCGGAGCACCACCGGCGCCGCGGCCGGCGCGGTGGTCGACGCGGACACCGCAGCGCTGGTCGCTGGAGTACGACGCGGGCTGCTGGTCACCGACCTGTGGTACACGCGGGTGCTCGACCCAAAGAGCCTTGTCGTCACCGGGTTGACCCGCAACGGGGTCTGGCTGATCGAGGACGGCACTGTCGTCCGGGCGGTCCGGGACCTGCGGTTCACCGAGTCGTACCCGCGGGCGCTCGGGCCGGGCGCGGTGCTCGGGCTGGGCTCGCGGGCGATGCGTCAACCGGACCGGGTGGACGGCGCCTGGTGGGCGGCGCCGTCGGTGCGGCTCGCGTCCTGGCACTTCACCGGTGGCGCCTCCGGCTGACGATCTCGACGAGGCGCCGCAAACCGGCGCGTCGAGGGCTTTTCCGCAGGCCAGACACACGGGACACTCCCTTGCGGGGACGGCTCGCAGAGATCGGCGTAACGTGTGTCACTTAGCTGCGTCGGTCGATCCGGCGTGGTCGTTGGTGTGCGCATGACGTGGCAGCGGGTGCGGGTTCGCCGGTCCGCGTGCCGACCGGAGAGAGAGACCAGCCCGCCCGTACGGGCCCGTCGAGGAGACGACTCGAATGACTTCAACGGCAACGAGGCCGCGGGGAGCGCGGGCGCGCGCCGCCATCGCGGCGAAGACGTTGCGTACCGACCGCTGGTGGTTCGCCCCGCTGATCACCGTGATCGGGCTCAGCGCCTGGGTGGCGTACGCGACGGTCCGGGTCTTCATGCACAAGTGGTACTGGGTGGACCAGTTCCACTACCTGACCCCGTTCTACTCCCCGTGCGTGACGGATCGGTGTGTCGAGGAGGCCTCGCACTTCGGCCGGTTCCTGCCCGGCTGGTGGATCATCCCGGACGCGGCGCTGACCCTGCCGTTCCTGCTGCTGTTCCGGCTCACCTGCTACTACTACCGCAAGGCGTACTACAGGTCGTTCTGGCTGTCGCCGCCGGCCTGCGCCGTCCCCGACGGCCACAAGGAGTACGGCGGTGAGACCCGCTTCCCGCTGCTCGGCCAGAACCTGCACCGCTACTTCTTCTACGCCGCCGCGATCATCTCGCTGATCAACACCTGGGACGCGATTCTCGCCTTCCACTCGCCGAAGGGCTTCGGCTTCGGGCTGGGCAACATCATCCTGCTGGTCAACGTGGTGGCGCTCTGGGCGTACACGATCTCCTGCCACTCCTGCCGGCACATCATCGGCGGGCGGCTCAAGCACTTCTCCAAGCACCCGGTGCGGTACAGGGCCTGGACGTTCGTCTCGGCGTTGAACGTCCGGCACATGCAGCTCGCCTGGATCACCCTCGGCACCCTCGCGCTGGCCGACTTCTACATCATGGCGCTCGCGGCCGAGTGGTTCTCCGACCTGCGGTTCATCAACTAAAGGGCCCCTGACATGACCACTACCACTCGCATCGAACGACACCACTACGACGTCGTCGTCATCGGGGCCGGCGGCGCCGGTCTGCGCGCGGCCATCGAGGCCCGGCTCGCCGGCAAGAAGACCGCGATCATCTCCAAGTCGCTGTTCGGCAAGGCGCACACGGTGATGGCCGAGGGCGGCGCGGCCGCCGCGATGGGCAACGTGAACAGCCGGGACAACTGGCAGGTGCACTTCCGCGACACCATGCGCGGCGGCAAGTTCCTCAACAACTTCCGGATGGCCGAGCTGCACGCGAAGGAGTCGCCGCAGCGAATCTGGGAGCTGGAGACGTACGGCGCGCTCTTCGACCGTACGAAGGACGGCAAGATCTCCCAGCGCAACTTCGGCGGGCACGAGTACCCCCGCCTGGCGCACGTGGGCGACCGGACCGGCTTGGAGCTGATCCGTACCCTCCAGCAGAAGATCGTCTCGCTCCAGCAGGAGGACAAGCGCGAGTTCGGCTCGTACGACGCCCGGATCCGGGTTTTCTCCGAGACGACGATCACCGAGCTGCTGCTCGACGGCGACCGGGTCGCTGGCGCCTTCGGCTACTACCGCGAGTCCGGCGAGTTCATCCTCTTCGAGGCCCCGGCCGTGGTGCTGGCCACCGGCGGCGTCGGGCGCTCCTACAAGGTCACGTCGAACTCCTGGGAGTACACCGGGGACGGGCACGCGTTGGCGCTGCGCGCCGGGGCGACGCTGATCAACATGGAGTTCCTCCAGTTCCACCCGACCGGCATGGTCTGGCCGCCCTCGGTGAAGGGCATCCTGGTCACCGAGTCGGTTCGTGGCGACGGCGGCGTGCTCAAGAACTCCGAGGGCAAGCGGTTCATGTTCGACTACGTCCCCGACGTCTTCCGCAAGCAGTACGCGGAGACCGAGGAGGAGGCGGACCGCTGGTACACCGACCCGGACAACAACAGGCGTCCACCGGAGCTGCTGCCCCGCGACGAGGTGGCCCGCGCGATCAACAGTGAGGTCAAGGCCGGCCGGGGCTCCCCCGCCGGTGGCGTCTTCCTGGACATCGCGAGCCGACGTTCCGCCGAGGAGATCCGCCGCCGGCTGCCCTCGATGTACCACCAGTTCAAGGAACTGGCCGACGTCGACATCACGGCCGAGCCGATGGAGGTCGGGCCGACCTGTCACTACGTGATGGGCGGCGTCGAGGTTGACCCGGACTCGGGCGCCGCCTTCGGCCACGTCCGTGGGCTGTTCGCCGCCGGTGAGGTCTCCGGCGGTATGCACGGCTCCAACCGCCTCGGCGGCAACTCCCTGTCCGACCTGCTGGTCTTCGGCAAGCGGGCGGGTGGGCACGCGGCCAGCTACGCCGACGGGCTGACCGCCCGGCCGAAGGTGGCAGTGGACGCGGTCGAGGCCGCCGTGGAGACCGCCCTGGCTCCGCTGCAACGGGACACCGGCGAGAGCCCGTACACCCTGCAGCAGGACCTCCAGGTGGTCATGGGGGATCTGGTCGGAATCATCCGGCGCGAGGGTGAGCTGGCCGACGCCCTGGTGCGGCTCGCGGAGCTGCGCGAGCGCGTCGCCAAGGTGAGCGCGGCCGGCGGTCGGCGCTACAACCCGGGCTGGCACCTGGCCCTGGACCTGCGCAACATGCTTGTGGTCTCGGAGTGCACCGCGAAGGCGGCGCTGGAGCGGCAGGAGTCGCGCGGCGGGCACACCCGGGAGGACTATCCGGCGATGGAGCCGAAGTGGCGGCAGGTCAACCTGGTCTGCTCGCTGGACGGCGACAGCGTACGGCTGACCCGGAAGCCGCTGCCGAAGATGCGGCCGGAGCTGATCGGCCTCTTCGACCGGGCCGAGCTGGCCAAGTACCTCACCGACGAGGAGCTCGCCGACTTCGACGCTCTCGTCGCCGACGCTGGAGAGGCGGACAACCGATGAGCGCGAAGCGTCAGTTCCGGATCTGGCGGGGCGACGAGACCGGCGGCGACCTGCAGGACTACATGGTCGAGGTGAACGAGGGCGAGGTCGTCCTCGACGTCATCCACCGCCTGCAGGCCACCGACGCGCCCGACCTGGCCTGCCGGTGGAACTGCAAGGCCGGCAAGTGCGGCTCCTGCTCGATGGAGATCAACGGCAAGCCCCGGCTGGGCTGCATGACCCGAATGTCGACCTTCGGCGACGAGGAGACCGTCACGGTCACCCCGCTGCGTACGTTCCCGGTCATCCGGGACCTGGTCACCGACGTCTCGTTCAACTACGAGAAGGCGCGAGAGACCCCGGCGTTCGCCCCTCCGGCGGATGTCGCCCCGGGCGACTACCGGATGCAGCAGGTCGACGTCGAGCGCTCGCAGGAGTTCCGCAAGTGCATCGAGTGCTTCCTGTGCCAGAACGTCTGCCACGTGATCCGCGACCACGAGGAGAACAAGCAGGCGTTCTCCGGCCCGCGGTACTTCATCCGGGCGGCCGAGCTGGACATGCACCCGTTGGACGCCCGGACCGACCGCAAGGAGTACGCGCAGGCCGAACAGGGCCTCGGTTTCTGCAACATCACCAAGTGCTGCACCGAGGTTTGCCCCGAGCACATCAAGATCACTGACAACGGGATCATCCCCATGAAGGAACGGGTCGTCGACCGCAGGTACGATCCCCTTGTGTGGCTTGGTAGCAAGATCTTCCGTCGGGGCGAGACGCCCCAGACCAGCGTGACCACCGCCCGTCAGGGCTCGGCGACGTCGTCGGGCGCGACCCGGGGCGGGGTCCACTCGCACGCGGGTGGCTCGCACGACCCGCGGGCCGAGGCGCAGGCGCAGAGCGGCGTCAACTGGGACCGGGAGGTGCCGCACCCGACCGCGCCCGCGGTCGACGACCGGGGTCGGCTGCCGCTGACCGAGCTCACCTTCGACCGGGCCGCCGCGCCGTCGCCGTTCGGCGACGACGTGACCTTCCCGCTGCCTCCGGAGCACCTCAACTTCGCGCACCCGGACCAGGACGACAAGCACTGAGCAAGACCGCCCGAACGGGGGCCGCGGCTGACGCCGCGGCCCCCGTCTCCATTCCCACCCCCGTCCCGGCCCCAGGCTCGTCCCGGCCCCAGGCTCGCCCCGGCCCCCGGCTCGCGCCGGCCCCCGGCTCGCGCCGGTGATCATGAAGTTATTGCCCTGCCGACCGGCGTGTCGCGGCAATAACTTCATGATCAACGGGCTCGGAGGAGGTGGGGGCGGAGGGCTGCCACTATTGGGGCGTCGGCGGGGAGCCAGGTGACCTCGTTCAGCTCGTCGGCCGCCAGCCAGCGCAGCGCCTGGTGCTCCAACGCCTGCGGCTCGTCGCCGTGCAGGAGGCGGGCCGCGTACACCTTGAGCACCGAGCGGCCGTGCGCCATCCGGACGTTGCGGCCGACCCGGTCGCCGATCTCCACGCGTACGGCCAGCTCCTCGGCGCACTCCCGGACCAGCGCCTCGGTCTCCCCCTCCCCCGGCTCGACCTTCCCGCCGGGGAACTCCCACATGCCAGCCACCTCCGGCGGCGCGGAGCGCGCACAGGCGAGCACCCGTCCGTCCCGGATGATCGCCGCCCCCACGATCACCTTCAGGTCCCGTCGTTCGGCCTGCCCACCACCATTAGCCCGTTCGGTCTGCACGGGCGTCCAGGGTGCCAGATCAATCGGCGGTTTGGGTACCGACGCCATCCGCTAGGCCAATAGAACACGGAAGTGTGGGCGTGGACACCCCTACCGAGCGACGACAGACTAGAAGGCACCGACAAGACACGGGATGGCGACGATTTGGCCACAAGCCGGCAACGGCGCTTGGGGGGTGCGGTGATGCGCGTGCTGTTCAACAGCCGAGCCAAGCACGACTACCTGTCCGACGCGTTGACCTTGCTAACCGGTTGGACGCGGGAAGGTGAACAGATCCGGCGAACGCTCGTGATCGACGATACCCAACACGCGGCGCTGACTGAACGGGTCAAGGTCGTCGCCGACGCTCTGCACCTGCGTCCCGAGATCAGTCGCCGGTCCGACAGCACCCAGATCCGGGTCGGGCACGGCAGCGACGAGCCGCTGACCGAGGGCGAGGTCCTGCTGGCCGCCCGCATCGAGGACGCGTACCGCGCGGTCACCGAATCCTGACCAGCGACCCGGGGACGTTGGCACCGGTTTTCTAGCCTGGGTGGCATGGCGAACATCGCGTACGACCGCAAGGAGCAGGTCCAGCAGATCGAGAGTGGGCTGCTCGACGGCGAGCAGATCATCGCCGTCTACGACGCCGTCGGCACCGGCACCGGGTTCATCGGGTTGACCGACCGGCGCGTGATCATCCAGGACCGCTCCTTCGTCGGCAAGCGGCATGCGATCACCAGCATCCCGTACTCGAAGATCACCAGCGTGAGCGTGGTCAGCAACAAGTCGTGGGGCGGCACGTTCTTCTCCACCGGCGCGATCGCGATCCACGTCGGCACGCACACCTACGAGGTGGAGTTCCGCGGCGCGCAGAAGAGTCACCACGTACACAACGTGATCCTGCATCACATCTCCTGATCACCCCCACGACCGTGGGCCCGGTGGGCGTTTATTGCCTTGCCGGGCCCACGGCGTCTCTGGTGTGCTCAGGCCACAGCCGCGCGGAAGGAGCAGCCACCATGCCGTACTCGACGAAGTCCCCCCGACCGAATGTCATCCGACCTGAGGAAACGAGGCTTCGTGAGCAGCTCTGCTCCGACCATCGCGGCGCGGGAGTGCGCCGCTGACCCCCTGACCAACCCCGGAGGCCGCTGATGTCGGTCTTCGACGATCCCGGCCTCTTCGGCCGGCTGTGGGCCGCCGGCTACGACAGCCCCGGCAACCCCGACCCGGCACCGGCCGTGGACTTCCTTGCGGATCTGGCCGACGGCGGCCCGGTCCTCGAACTGGCGATCGGCACCGGCCGGGTCGCGCTGCCACTCGCCGAGCGCGGTCTCAGCATGCACGGCATCGAGGCGTCCGAGGAGATGGTGGCGCAGATGCGGGCCAAGCCCGGCGGCGACCAGATTCCCGTGGTCGTCGGCGACATGGCCGACGTGCAGGTGGCCGGCCCGTTCCGCCTGGCGTACCTGGTCTTCAACACACTGTTCAACCTGGTGGACGCCGAGCGGCAGGCGGACTGTTTCCGCAACGTCGCCCGGGTGCTGTCGCCGGGCGGAGCGTTCGTCATCGAGACGTTCGTGCCCGACCCGCGCAGCTTCGACGCCGATGAGCAGGTGCAGGTCCGCGAGGTGACCGAGGACTCCGCGACGATCCGGCTGCACCGGTACGACCGGCCGGCGCAGCGGTTCATCCGGCAGACCATCACCTTCGACGGTGACGGTGTGCACCTGAAGCCGTTCGCCATGCGCTACGCCTGGCCGCACCAGATCGACGAGATGGCGCGGCAGGCGGGGCTCCGGCTCACCGAGCGGTACGCCGACTGGCACCGACGGCCGTTCACTGCGGACAGCCCGTCCCACATCTCCGTCTACCGGGCGGAGTAGCGGCGGCCGATCGACTCGGGTTCCGGAAAATCGGGGTGTCATCGCCACGCCGACACCCCGACTTCAAGGAACCCGAGTCGATCTCCCGACGACCGTCCGGACCGGTAGGCCGAGCCTTGCGCTCTCGGCTGATTCTGCTGGCAGCAGCAATCGTTGATTCGTAGGTTCCGCGCCGGGTGTGCTGACAGCATGTCACCGGACGTCGCCCGTTTCCCGCGTACCTCGCCCTACTGGCCGGTGGTGAGTCATCCCCTGCTGCGGCACGTGCTGCCCGGGTTGGCGGTGTCCGCCCTGGGCGACGGCATGGCCGTGGTCGCGGTGACCTGGCTGGCCATCCAGCTCGCGCCGCAGGACCAGCGCGGCCTGTGGATCGCGCTCGCGGTGGCCGCGTACGCCCTGCCCAGCGCGGCCGGGACGGTCATCTTCGGTAGGTGGCTGCGCGGGCGCGGCGGCGCCCAGCTCGCCGGCTGGGACGCGATCCTGCGGGCCACCGCGCTCGCGGCGATCCCGATCGCCCACCTCGCCGGCATGCTCACCATCGGGCTGTACGTCGTCCTGCTCGCCGCTTCCGCGTTGCTGCACTCGTGGGGCTCGGCCGGGCGGTTCACCCTGATCGCCGAGCTGCTGCCCGAGCGCCACCACCTGCCGGCCAACGCGGTGCTGACCACCATCTCCGGGTTCGCCACCATCGTCGGCCCGCCGCTGGCGGGCATCCTGATCGGCTGGGCGGGGCCGGTATGGGTCATCGCCATCGACGCCGCGACGTTCGCCGTGCTGGCGCTCACCTATCGCCTCGCCCTACCCGCCACCGGGACAATCCAGCGGTACGAGCGCACTGCCTCGCGTACCGCGGGCTTCGCGGTCATCCGCCGTCAGCCCGCGCTGCTGGGCCTGCTGGTGTTGAGCCTCTGGTTCTTCTTTTTCTTCGGCCCGGTGTACGTCGCCATGCCGATTCACATCACCGACGACAGGCACGCGTCCGCGACGCTGCTCGGCGTCTACTACACCGCCTTCGGCGTCGGCGGCCTCGTCGGCGGCGTGGTGGCCGGGCATCTCCGCCGCTGGCCGCTACGCGCCACCACCATCGGCATCGTCATCGGGTTCGGCGTCGCCATGCTGCCTCTCGGCCTGGGCGCACCTGTCGGCCTGTCCCTGCCGGGGTTCGCCCTGGCGGGCCTGATCTGGGCGCCGTACATGTCCGTGTCGATGGCGCTGTTCCAACGCACCGCGTCCACCGAGCAGCTCCCCGCGGTGCTCGCCGCGAACGGCGCAGTCCTCGTGCTCGCGGTGCCGCTCGGGACGATGGTCGGCGGCCCACTGGTCGGCGCCATCGGCGCACGCCCGACGCTGCTGCTCTGCGCCGTGGCGATCGTGACCCTCGGCCTGGTCGCCGCCGGGGTCAGGGTGGCCCGGCGGAACGCGCAGGGCTCGGGCGCCACAGAGGTCAGTGCCCGTCACTGATCTGGACGTCGTCCGGCGCCGGCCTGCCGCGCCCGGTCTCCACGAGCTCCTTGAGGCTCATCAGGAAGATCGCCCACTTGGTGCTGCACTCGCGCATGAGGGCGGTCGGCTCGCGCCAACCCGCGTGCGTGAAATCAACGATCGTGTACGTCCCACACGTGTCGAAGTGCCAGTCGACCTCGGTGCCGATCCACTCGTCGGGACCACCGACGACACGCCACCACACACGCCCAACCGGATCCAGCTCCAGGATCTCCAGGTCGAACCCACCGTCGGCACCGAACCGCACGGCCAACCGCCCGCCGGCCTCGCTCTCTCCGGTCGTGTCGATCGACCACCAGCCCGCGACGCCCTCGGGAGTCGCCACCGCTCGGTAGACCTCGGCGAGCGGGGCGACGACGCCGACCTGATGCAGAATGTCCACCACTTCAAACTCCTTCTTCGCCTGCACCAACGTGCAACCTTTGGTTGCTCGACCGTACGGCGATCACCTTCGCGGCGCAACCTTTAGTTGCGTATCGCGATTGCGTCGTACCCGAGGCCCACAATGCGGTGCATGTCTGAGTCAGCTCCCCCGCGACACCACACCATCGACTACATCGAGCTCACGGTGACCGACCTCGGCGCGGCCAAGAGCTTCTACGCCGACGCGTTCGGCTGGCAGTTCACCGACTACGGGCCGGGGTACGCGGGCATCCGCAGCCCACACGGTGAAGGCGCACCCGAGGTGGGTGGCCTCCGGCAGGACGAGGCGGTGCGAGTGGGCGGCCCGCTGGTGCTGCTCTACTCGAACGACCTGGACCAGTCCGTGCAGGCCGTGCAGGAGGCGGGAGGTCAGGTGATCGAGGGGCCGTACGAGTTCCCCGGGGGCCGCCGGTTCCACTTCACCGACCCCAGCGGCAACGAGCTGGGCGTCTGGGCCGAGCAGTAGCCACCAGTGAACGAGGACGAGAGCCTTCGCCGCTACGGCCTACGGCCGTCCTCTGCGGACCTACCGCAGATCGGCCAGGTCCTGCTGGCCGAAGCCGAGCGTGACCAGCAGGACCAGGACACCGAACTCATGAAGCTGTGCTGCCTGCAACTGTTCAACGCCGGCCAGCTGAGCGACGCGCTCGTGATCTGGCGAGCCAAGGAGTCGAGCTTCGACGCGCACTGCTCCATCGACGTCCAACTGCTGTGCGGCGCCGGACTGGCCGCCACGAAGGCGCACCTGGAGGCCGACGGCTCCGCGGACGCCGCAGACGCCCTTCGGTACCTGCTGGAGTGCGAGGCCACCGGTGATTTCGACGGCTTCTCCGCAGCCGAGCAGTCCCGCTGGAGAGCCGACTACTACCTGACCTGACGGACCGCTGCCCGCGGCGACGTCGTCACACCCGGGGCGGCGGCGTCGCGCCCAGGGTGAGGGCGAGGTAGGCGTTGCGACGTGTGATGAGTCCTCGCAGGTACGGCCGCAGGACGAGGCCGGCCACGAGACGGCCGACGAGGCCCATCGGCGCGGCGAAGTCGATGACATCGCGCATGACCGTCGTCGAGGGGTTGGCCGGGTCCGGCGTGAACCTGTGCTCGTGACGCCAATGGCGGAACGGGCCGTGGATCTGCTCGTCCGTGAAGCCGTCGGGCCGCCGATAGTCGGTGATCCGAACGGTCATCCGCCACGGCAGGCCGAAATGCCTCGCTTCCCACGTGACGACATCGCCGACCCCCAAGCGGCCGGTGGTTACGCCGCCGACCGCCCGTTCGGCGCTCGTACCCATGGATTCGGTGTGCGTGCCGACGTCAAGGGAGGCGTCGAAGACGGCCTCCGGAACGGCCTGCACGGTCGTACTGAGCTCGATGCGCGGCACCCGGCCACAGTAGGCCGGGCCGAGTGCCACAGGAAGGATGCTGTCGTGCTCAGACCACACCGAGGCTGATGCCGAGTTGGGCGAGCGTCGCCGGGGCGTATGGGTCGCGGGCCACCTGCGCGACCACGCTCCGGGCCGCCGGCCGATGTCGTACCTCGGCGGGCGCGATCCCGTGGGCCTGCACCAGGACCCGAGCCGCGTTGGTGGGGCCGCCGGTCTGGAGGTAGGCGCGAGCCGCATCGAGCAGGTGTGCGGCCCGGTGTTCGACGGGCAACCACCGCCACCCTTCGCGTGCGGTAGCCGTCTCGTGGTGGGCCACCGCGTCACCTCCGTTGCCCAGGCGGACGGCGGCGGCGACCCGGGCCAGCTCGACGGCCGTCGGCCCGAAGCTGGTCCGGTGATGATCGTGTCCATCACCCACCTGAGCAGCCATCCCGGCGGCCTCGTCGAGCAGACCGGCGGCGGCGCGATCGTCGCCGGACCTGGCCGCCATCAACGCGGCCTGCACCAGCAGCGACCCACAGAGCGACAGTTCCGGCGGCGTGCCCTCATGACCAACGGCAGGAGCGATCCGGTACGCGGCCGTCAGCATCACCGTTCTCGCCCGCGCCGACGCCCGCAGCACCTGACCGAGCTGGACCGCCGCAGCGGCAACCAGCGCCTGGTCCCCCGTCGCGGCGGACATCGCCCGGTCGGCGGCCAGCCAGGCGAGTAGCGGGCGCTCATATTGACGGATTTCGGTCTTTAGACCACTCGTGGTGATTGATGGCCATAACGTACGCCTAGCCGGACACCCGTCCCTCCACACCGGCCCAAGCCGGCGAACGCCGGCGAGACGAGTGGTCAACCCGGCGGATGGAGGTTGTCATGAGATTCCGTACCAAGACCGCCGGGGCGTTTCTCGCGGTGGCCGCGGCGAGCACGCTCGTTGCTTCGGGCATCGCGAGGGCACCCGCGAGCGCCGATGGGCAGAGCTTCGCGTTCACGATGGTTCGTTCGCAGGGCGCCGAGGCCGCGGGCTGCCTTCCGGATGCCCGTGCTGTTGTGCGGGTTCACCCGGCAGGCGTCAACGAGATACTCAGCATCCGTGCCGTCGGCCTGCCACCGCGTACCAACTTCGATCTTTTCGTCCTGCAGCAGCCGGACGCGCCGTTCGGAGTGTCGTGGTACCAGAGTGACCTGCGGTCCAACCAGAACGGCGTGGCCCGGGTGACTGTGGTCGGACGGTTCAACGTCGAAACCTTCGCCCTCGCGCCCGGCAGCCGGCCCGCGCCGGACACCCACCCCGGCGTCGACGCGACAACCAACCCGGCGTTCGGCCCGGTCCACACGTACCACCTGGGTTTCTGGTTCAACTCGCCGGAAGAGGCGGTCGCCGCCGGATGCCCCGGGGCCACCACCCCGTTCAACGGTGAACACACTGCCGGGGTTCAGGCCATGAGCACCCGCAACTACCCCAACCTGGCCGGTCCCCTCAGCCAGCTCGGCTCCTGATCGAGACAGCGGTGCCACGGACGAACGTGGCACCGCTGCTCGTGCTGATCCGTAGGGCAACAGCCCGCCCTCAGCCCGCGAGGATCACCCGACGGATGGTCCCGCGATCCGGAGCCGGGCGCGGCTCGTACTGGCAGCCGACGACACAAGCTCCTCAGGGTCAGCGCCGGGCGCGCAGCACGCCGGTCAGCATCGGCAGGGTGAACTCACCCTCGGCGGTCTCGGGCCTGCTCCCCAGAAAGTCGCGGATCCGGGCGAGCGTGGCCTCCCGGTCCGGCTCCGGCATGATCAGCATCCCGGCCCGGGTGGCGAGTGTCGCGATGAGGGAGTCAGCGGTGCGGCGCTGGCCGTGCGGAAACTCGGCCTGCTCCGCCGAACCGAACCGGACCGCCACGCCATTGCTCGGAATGAGCATGCCGGCGGTCGCCGCGCGCCACCTGGTGAGGATGTCCCGCGGGCCGATCGCCGCACTCCCGCTGACCCGTTCGAGGTCGGCGACCCAGCCGATCCGGTCGTCCATGATGTTCCACAGGCCTGCCAGGACACCTCCGGGCGCAAGGACCCGGGCGATTTCCGGTCCCGCGACGGCCATGTCGAACCAGTGCAGGGCGTTGCCGGCAACCACGGCGTCGACGGACGCGTCGGGCAACGGGATCGCCTCGGCGCTCCCCGGCAGGGCACGAACGGCCGGCATCGCGCGGCGCAGCTCGGAGAGCATCGCCGGGTCGGGTTCCACCGCGACGACGTCCGCGCCAACGGCGACCAACGTGGCGGCCAGCTTGCCGGTGCCGGCACCAAGGTCGAGCACTCGCAAGCCGGGCGCAAACTCAAGCGCCCACCGCACCGCGGCCTGCGCGTAATCCGGGCGATGCTCGGCGTACGCGGACGCCGCCGAGCCGAACGACGAACTGAGCGACATCCGTTCCTCCACGGCGCACATCCTCTCGGATTTCTGGATGTCGGGGTGTCCCGGCCGCCCCGACACCCCGCTTTCCAGGAATCCGAGTTGATCAGGCCCGGCTACGATGCCAGGTTCGTCTCCCGCACCACCGCCTCGTCGCGGGAGACCGGCAACTGGTCGCGTACCTCGGCCCTCGCCGGCTGGGCTCGCCGAGTGCTGCATCATCCCGCACACTCGGCGAGTGGGCTGCGGTGCTCTGATCCGGCAGGAAGTTGATTCGTGACACGAGGGGAGGGTGCGGAGATGGAGCACGACGACGTAGCGGAATTGGCCGAGAGGTGGGGGCCTCCAACCTATTCCACTCCGGTCCACGCCAGCCGGCTGGCTCAGTTCGCAGGTGTGGTGCCCGATCTGCTGCTGGCGTACTGGCGTAGGTACGGCTTCGCCGGCTTTGGTAACGGATTGTTCTGGTTGTGCGATCCCGAGGTGTGGCAGCCGGCGGTCGACGCCTGGACGAACGGCCTTGCCCTGCCGAGAGAGGAACGATGGATCGCGGTGAGCCGCAGCGCGTTCGGCGATCTGCAGGTGTGGGGGCAGCAGACGGCTTCACGGTTGACGATCAGCGCGCAGTACGGGTGGGTGATCCACACGGATCGGTCGGATCGCGTGCTGACGGACGACGGCCGCAGTGACCGGCTCTACGCGATGCTGATGTGCCAGGACCGCCGCAGTGTCGACCTGCACGGCGCCGACAAGAAGCCGTTGTTCGATCGGGTCCTCGCACTGCGTGGCCCGGTGGGCCCCGACACCATCTACGGCTTCGTCCCGGCCCTGGGTCTCGGCGGGGCGCTGCGTCCCGACCGGGCGGAGATCGTCGACGGACCCGTCCACCTGGAGCTGCTCGCCGAACTCTCCGAGCGTCGCATCGTGGACGAAGAAGACCTCCTGCACATGTGGATCGGCAAGTGACCGGCCCGAGCGCTGCCGACGACCGGACGGCGAGCGAGCACCACCGGCGCCTGCCCGTCGAACAGCCGGCAACGCCGACGTCGACGGCGTGGCGGCCGGTGCGGGCTTCCGAAACGGGCCTGAATGGACGTGCCGCGCGCCTCCTGACCAGCGATCCGACCGACGACGCGGGGTGGCCGGCCGACCTGCCCGCCGGTACGACGGAAGTGGTCATCGTCGAGGAGACTGTCAGCCCGACAGCCACTCTGAAGGTACGGACCAATGGGGACGCCGCGCCCAAGACTGCCCGGGTCAGGTTTGACCAGCTCGCCGTACGCGATGAGTCCGCACGAGGGTGACGGCAGTGTCGATGGGACTTGTTCAGATCACGGTCGTCGGACCGGCTTTGCTTCTGCGACTGGCAGCCTTCGCTCATCATGCTCATGGCGGGCCATATCGCTCGGCGCCGTTTCCGCGATCGTGCTGGGGCCACTGATCTAGACGGGTTGCCCGGATCTGAACGATCAACAGTTAGGGCCTGTTTCGGGCAAAGCGGGCCGGAGTCAGACGTTGAAGCGGAACTCCACCACATCGCCGTCCTGCATGACGTACTCCTTGCCCTCGATGCGGACCTTGCCCGCCGCCTTGGCCGCCGCCATCGATCCGTGCTCGACCAGGTCGTGGTAGGAGACCACCTCGGCCTTGATGAAGCCACGCTGGAAGTCCGAGTGGATGACACCCGCGGCCTCCGGCGCGGTCGCGCCGACCGGGACGGTCCAGGCGCGCGCTTCCTTGGGGCCGGCCGTGAGGTACGTCTGGAGGCCGAGCGTACGGAAGCCGACGCGGACGAGCTGGTTGAGGCCGGGCTCGTTCTGCCCGATCGACTCCAGCAGCTCGCGGGCCTCCTCCTCGGGCAGGTCCACCAGCTCGGATTCGATCTTGGCGTCCATGAAGACGGCCTCGGCGGGGGCGACCAGGGCGCGCAGCTCGTCGAGGAACGTCTCGTTGGCCAGTTCGGCCTCGTCGACGTTGAAGACGTACAGGAAGGGCTTGGTGGTGAGCAGGTGCAGCTCGCGCAGGTGCTCCAGCTCGATCTTGGCGGCGGCGGCCCCGGAGTACAGGGTGGTGCCGCCGTCGAGCACCTCGATGGCGGCCTTCGCGGCGGCGACCGCGGCCGAGCGGTCCTTGCGGAGCTTGGCCTCCTTCTCCAACCGGGGCAGCGCCTTGTCCAGGGTCTGCAGGTCGGCGAGGATCAGCTCGGTGTTGATCGTCTCGATGTCGTCGGCCGGGGACACCTTGCCGTCGACGTGCACCACGTTCGGGTCGGAGAAGGCGCGGACCACCTGGCAGATCGCCGAGGCGTCGCGGATGTTCGCCAGGAAGGCGTTGCCCCGGCCCTGCCCCTTCGACGCGCCGCGCACCAGGCCGGCGATGTCGACGAACGACACCGGCGCCGGCAGCACCTTCTGCGAGGAGAAGATCTCGGCCAGCTTGCCGAGCCGGTCGTCGGGCAGCCCGACCACGCCGACGTTGGGCTCGATGGTGGCGAACGGGTAGTTCGCCGCCAGCACGTCGTTCTTGGTCAACGCGTTGAAAAGCGTGCTCTTGCCGACGTTGGGCAGGCCGACGATGCCGATGGTGAGACTCACGACGGGCCAGCTTACGCCGGTGCCGGCCGGGCCGGTCCACGCGGCTCCGATTCGGCCGGCCCCGGCGCCGGCCGTGGTCGCGCCTCGGCGGGTCCCGACGGTGGTTCGCCGTTGCTACCCTCTCGATGTCGCATACGACGTTAGGGGGCGATGTGGACCAGGTGACGGATTTCGACCGACTGTTCCAACAGACCCGACAGGCACTGGCGTCGATGCGGTCGACAGGTGGGGTGCCCGACGACCCGGACGTCCGGCCGGCGCGGGGCACCGGGTCGGCGGCGGGCGGTCAGGTCGAGGCCGTTGCGGTGGGCCAACGCGTCGAGTCGGTGACGGTGGACCCGCGAGCCCTGCGGATGGGCGCCGAGATGCTCGGCGAGCAGATCACCCTGGCGGTCAACGCCGCGCTGGACGACCTGCGGCTCCAGGCCGGCGAGGCCGCGGACGCGCCTGCTGTGGACCCGGTCGCCCTGGGCCGGCAGCTCGACGAGTTGCAGAACGAGTCGGTGCGCAGCATGGCGGCGATGAGCGATGCGCTCACCGACGCGGTACGGCGCATCCAGCGGGTAGCGAGGTGATGGCGTGCGCGAGGACCTTCAGGTGCATCCGCCCGCGTTACGCCAGGGCGGCAGCCACCTGACGACGGTGGCCGAGCAACTGGCCGCGCAGTGGGAGGCGCTGCGCGCGCGGACGGCCGCGATGGGTGACATCTTCGGCGACGACGACGTGGGTGGTCTGATCGGCATGTCGTACCAGGTGGCGGAGGAGATCGCGGCGGAGTGCCTCGGGTCGGTGGTCGACGGGCTGCGCGGCTTCGGTGACGGGTTGAGCCTGATGGCCGACCAGTACGACCTGGTCGAGCAGGACAACGACGCCCAGTTCACGGCGATGAGCTGGTAGGCGGGTCGATGGGCATCATGCTGCCCGGCGAACTCGCCGGCCTGCTCAACGAGCTGGGATACACCTGGCCCAAGTCGGACGAGACGAGGATGTTCGAGCTCGGCCAGATGTGGATGGAGATGGCCGACTCGTTGAACAATGCGGCGGCGGAGGGCACGGCCGCCGCTCAGCGCGTGCTGACCGGCAACCAGGGCGACGCGCTGGCCGCGTTCCAGGAGCGCTGGGAGGCGGACGGCTCGGCGATGTCGGTGCTCCGCGACGGTGGCACCGGTGCGCAGATGGTCGCCGCGACGCTCTTCGTGTGCGCGCTGATCGTCCTCGCCCTGAAGATCAACGTGATTGTCCAGCTGGTCATCCTGCTGGTGCAGATCATCCAGGCGCTGGCGACGGCCGCGCCGACGTTCGGTGCCTCGCTGCTGGAGATCCCCGTCTTCAAGAAGCTCACCGACATCGTCCTCAACATGCTGATCGACCAGGCCATCGGCGTGGTGCTGGGATGACCGCTCCCCTGCCCGAGCTGTACATCGGCGTCGACGTGGAGGCGGACGGACCGATTCCCGGGCCGTACAGCATGATCTCGCTGGGTATGGCCGTGGCCGGCCGTCCGGATCTGACGTTCTACACCGAGCTGCGGCCCATCTCCGACGAGTTCGTTCCGGCCGCGCTCGCCGTGTCGGGCCTGGACCGGGACCGCCTGCTCCGCGAGGCGCCCACCGCCGAGGAGGCGATGTCGGCGGCGGCGGCCTGGGTCAATGGGTTGCGTCGGATCGGTCGGCCGGTCTTCCTCGCCGCGCCCGCGGTCTGGGACGGCATGTTCGTGCACTGGTACTTCGTACGCTTCGTCGGCCACAGCCCGTTCGGTGCCACCGGCTCGGGCGTCGACCTGCGCAGCTACTGGATGGGGTTGACCGGCAGCGAGTGGGTCCAGACCCGCAAAGGCAAGATCAAACACGAGCTGGGTCTGCACGACGTGCCGCACACCCACCACGCCGGCGAGGACGCCGCCGAACTGGCGCAGGTCTTCGACGCAGTGCTGCGTCGCCGGCGGTCCGGCGAGCCGACATGACCGGGCATCGGCGCGACCTGCCGGACGGCGCCACCGGCGCTGCCCGGGGCATCGTGGCGCAGGCCGCCCGCAGCATGATGCGGCGGGCCGACGATGTGGCCGGCGAGGCCGCCGAGACGGCCACCACCCGGGCCGCCCGCCGGGTCCCGCAGGGCTTCACCGAACGCCAGTGGACCCGCTTCGCCCGGGGCGCCCGGCAGACGCAACGGCAGGCCGGGCTGCCCGACGGGGACCTGGTCGCCCACGGCAGCCGGGTACGCGGCACCGCACGCCCGGACTCCGACATCGACGTGGCGCTCATCGTCGACGACAAGACGTTCTTCGACCTGGCCGAACGGTCCCTGTCCAGGGCACCGGACGGCACCCGGCTGCGCAAGACGATGCTGCGCCGGATCAACGAGAACGGTCAGCTCGCCAGCTTCGACCTGGGCACCGACTTCACCCACCTGCGCCGCGAGTTGATGGACTCGCACGTACCGCACAAGGTGCAGTTCTCGGTTCTGCGCCGGGGCGGCAAGTTCGACAACGGCCCGTTCCTCCCGCTCGATTGAGCGGTTCCGCATCTGGCAAGGTGGCAGACGTGCAGACGACGTTGCAGTTCCTCATCATGGTCGACGGCCCGCTCACGGCGGCGGAGCTGCTCGACCTGATCCGCACCCGGCTGCCCGACGCGGTGCCCTACCGCCGGGACTCGGTGGACGTCCGCGGCAACCTGCTGGAGATCAACCCCAACGAGGCCGCCGACCCGCGGCTCGCCGCGACCGACGAGGACGACTACCTCTACTTCAGGTGGCGCGTGGAGCTGACCCCGATGGACAGGGCGGTCGACGAGGGGCACCAGATCGCCCTCGCCCGGGAGCTGCTGCGGGCGATCGAGGGGCCGCAGACGCGGGCGACCGTGTGCGCCGCGTTCGAGGACCGGGTGTGACCCGTGCTCAGCCGAGCAGGCGCGGGGTGATGACCGTCTCCGCGACGGTGCCGTCGGCGGCGCGGCTGACCTCGTACGCCGAGGCGCCCTCGCGGTCGGCGACCGCCTCGACCAGCCGGGTCCCCCGGTAGATCAGGCCGACGCCGTCGTCGGTGCAGTGGCTGGTGGGTAGCGTCCCGTCGCCGACCAGCTCGTGCATCAGCGGTCGGCGCTGGGTCTCGCTGTCGTAGTGCACACCGTTGCCGTACGGCAGCCAGCCCAACACCTCGGTGAAACCGCGCAGGCGGCGGCCGAAGCTGTCGGTGGCGCCGCCCACGTGCCAGCAGATCGAGCCGGCCGACACGCCGGCCAGCACCACGCCTGCCTGCCAGCACTCGTGCAGGATTTCGTCGAGCCCGTGTACGCGCCAGACCGCGACGAGGTTGGCGACGCTGCCGCCGTCGACCCAGATCACGTCCTGGGCGAGCAGGTGGGCGCGGACGTCGTCGACGTTCGGCATCGGGAACAGCGCGAGGTGCGACAGGCGGAACCGGGTGTCGGCGAACGCGCCGTAGACGGCGGCCAACGAGGTGGGCTGGTCACCGACTGCCTGCCCGAGGTAGCAGATCCGCGGTTGCGGGCCGGTCTCGGCCAGTTCGGCCGCCAGCTCGAAGATCGGGCTGGGGCGCAGGTCGAGCGGCCCTCGACCACCGCGAAAGAAGCCCATGCTGGTGGCGAGGATGGTCGGTTCGCTGGCGGGCATCGGGTTCCTCCTCGGTGCTGTTCCGGCACCCATCCTGCCGCAACCACCCGGACACGACCCCGTCGCCCTCCGCGCGGCGATCATGAGGTTGGCGACGCTCGTGGAGATCAACGAACCCGCCAACCTCATGATCAACCCGATCGGTCGGGTCGGCGCTGGCGGGGCACCTGGGCCTCCGGGGGCAGCTCGTCGAACGGACGGTCGGTCGCGGGCAGTTGCGCCGAGGCGGCACGAGGCAGGGTGAACCGTTCGGCGGCGCCCGGCCCGGCCCAGACCGACTCGCGCAGCATCCAGCGGACCTCGTCGGCCGTCCAGCCCAGCCCCGGCCGGGCGGCGATCTCGCGGACCAACCGCCTGGCGGCCCGGGTGTCGTCGTCGTAGAAGCGCATGCACCAGTGGTGCGTCCACATGCCGAGCGCCCGCAGACCGGCGTCGTCGAGCGAGCGGGCGAGCCGGCCGCAGGCGGTGTCGGCGAACGCCCGCTCGGGGTCACCCGCCCGGTCCCGCTCGATGGCGCCGACGGCAGCCGGCGCGACGGCCCGCATCCGGCGGTAGAAGGACTGCACCACGGCGCGGGGCAGCGGCGGGAACGCGCCAGGTGTCGATGCCGTCGCCCGACCCGCCACGCTCGCCATCGCCGCACCCCTTCTTGAGTTGGTGGCCGGACGTTACCCGCCACGACCGACACTTCCGGGCGGAAACCCCCCACCCGGCCCCCTTTCCCCTGGTGATCAAGAGGTCTTCGTCACCGGGCACGGGGTGTCGTGACGCAGACCTCTTGATCACCGTGCGGGGAGCGAGGGGGTGGGGTGGGAGGGTTGGGGAATGGGTTTGGGCCGGGTGCCGCAGTCGCTGACCGGGCAGATCGTCACGCCCGGCGACCGTCGGTACGCGCAGCTGCGCTCCACGTACACGACGACGGCCTCGCCGGCCGCCGTCCTGCTGCCCAAGACCACCGCTCAGGTGATCGACGCGATCCGGTACGCGCGGGAGCAGCGGCTCCCGATCGCCGTACGCAGTGGTGGACACGGCTTCTCCGGAGCCTCCTCGAACAACGGCGGGATCGTCATCGACCTGTCGATGCTCAACCGGGTGCGAGTGCTCGACGAGCGCGCCGGGCTGGTCCGGGTCGAGGCCGGCGCCCGCTGGGCGAACGTCGCGAAGACGCTGGCCCCGTACGGCCTGGTGGTCAGCTCGGGCGATTACGGCGGTGTCGGCGTCGGCGGGTTGGCCACCGGCGGCGGCGTCGGCTGGCTGGTACGCGCCCACGGCCTCACCATCGACCGCGTCCGCGCGGTGGAGATCGTGCTCGCCGACGGAACGTTGGTACGCGCGGACGCGGCGCACGAACCCGAGCTGTTCTGGCTGGTCCGGGGTGCCGGCGCGGGGGCCGGTGTGGTGGTGGCGTTCGAGATCGAGGCCGCCGAGCAGCGCAACGTCGGCGTGGCGCAGCTGGTGGTGGAGGCCCACCCGGACGGCCGTACCGTCCACGAGTGGGCGAGCTACCTGGCACGGGCCCCCCGGGAGCTGTCCGCCGCCGCCGTGCTGTTCGCCGAGGGCCGCTCGACGCTCATGTCCGTCACCGCAGTGGTGGCCGCGGAGAGCCTGCGGCGCGTCCGGCCCGTCGTGGAGCCGCTGCTGGCCATCGGGAAGGTGCTCGAACACCGCAGTGACCTGCTGCCCTACCCGACGCTGGTGCCGACGGCGCACCTGCACCCGAACGTCGGGCAGCAACGGGGTACGACCACCAACGGGCTGTTCACCGAGCT
This sequence comes from Micromonospora sp. NPDC049275, assembly GCF_043197115.1. NCBI lineage: Bacteria > Bacillati > Actinomycetota > Actinomycetes > Micromonosporales > Micromonosporaceae > Micromonospora > Micromonospora sp. NPDC049275. The sequence goes on along the minus strand of NZ_JBICSN010000019.1, from coordinate 19,708 downwards.
GGACCCTGGCGTCGCCCGGGCGGTCATGCGGGCGACCACCGGGACGGGGCGGGCGGTGATCCAACTGCGCTCGGTCGGCGGAGCGGTGAACGACGTCGCCGCGGACGCGACGGCCTACCGGCACCGGCATCAGAACACCCTGGTCATCGCCTCGACGTTCCCACCGCAGGGCCACGGCGCGTTGGACACCGCCTGGCGGGCCGTCGGCGCACGGGCCGACGGCGAGTACGTCAACTTCGAGAGCCGACCGGACCCTGCCGCGTTCGCGCGGATCTACCCGGGCGAGACCGGCGTCCGGGTGCGCCGGCTGTGGAAGCGGTACGACCCGGACGGCGTCTTCCGCTCACCCCTGCTCGACGGCCAGACCAACCGGTCGGGGCAGACGGGCCGGTCGAAGCAGACGACGCGGTCCAGCCAGTCCGCCCGGTCCAGCCAGTCCACCCAGGCCGGGCAGCGGTCCGGTCAGCCGCACCGGCGCCGCCGCCGCTGAACAGCGCCGACCTCGCGAACCACCAGGCGGTCGGCCGCGCACGCCCAGGTCCGATTCCCGCCAGCCGAGGGCCCGACCAGCGGGGCACCATAGGTGACGTGGAGATGGACTTCGAACGGTGCTACCGAGCGGTGGACAGCCGTGACCAGCGGTTCGACGGCTGGTTCTACACCGGCGTGACGTCGACCGGGATCTACTGCCGGCCGTCCTGCCCGGCGACCACGCCCAAGCGGCGCAACGTCCGGTTCTTTCCGTCGGCCGCCGCCGCACAGGGCGCGGGGTTGCGCGCCTGCCGCCGCTGCCGGCCGGACGCCGCACCCGGCTCGCCGCAGTGGGACGTCCGCGCCGACGTGGTCGGCCGAGCGATGCGACTGATCGCCGACGGGGTGGTCGACCGGGACGGCGTACCGGGACTGGCCGCCCGCCTCGGCTACACCGAACGGCACCTGCACCGGATGCTGCGCGCCGAGATGGGCGCCGGGCCGCTCGCGCTGGCCCGGGCCCAGCGGGCGCAGACCGCCCGGATCCTGATCGAGACGACAGGCCTCGGCATGGCCGAGATCGCGTTCGCCGCCGGCTTCGGCAGCGTGCGGCAGTTCAACGACACGGTCCGCGAGGTGTACGCGAGCGCACCGTCGGAGCTGCGTACGGCCCGTGGTCGGCACCTGGCGGCGGTCGGGGCGGGAACGATCACGCTCCGGCTGGCGTACCGTCCGCCGCTGCACGCCCGGGCGCTCCTGGACTTCCTCGCGCTGCGCGCGCTGCCCGGGGTGGAGGAGGTGCGCGACGGGACGTACCACCGGGGGTTGCGGTTGCCACACGGTGTCGGCCAGGTGGCGCTGACCCCGGCGGACGGGCACGTGGCGGCGACGCTGCGCCTGGCCGACCTGCGCGACCTCGCGCCGGCGGTGGCCCGCTGCCGACGCCTGCTCGATCTGGACGCGGACCCGGTCGCGGTCGACGCCACGCTCGCGGCGGACCCGGCGCTGGCCCCGGTGGTGGCCGCCGAGCCCGGCATCCGGGTTCCCCGCGCGGTAGACGGCTTCGAAATGGCGGTACGAGCCGTCATAGGCCAACAGGTCTCGGTAACGTCCGCGAGAACCACCCTCACCCGCCTCCTGACCCACCCCGTTGATCATGAGGTTGACGAGGTCGACGGAGATCGAGCCCCAGGTCAACCTCATGATCAACGCGATGGTCTGCGGGGGTTTCTCAGCCCGGAGGAGGTTCTGGGGTTGCCGGACTCCGCGTTCGGGATGCCGGTTCGGCGGCGGGAGACCATTCGGGGGCTTGCCCTCGCCGTGGCGGACGGGACAGTCGACCTGGCGCCGGGTGGTGACCGGGAGGAGACCGTACGGCGGCTGCTCGCGCTGCCCGGCATCGGCCCGTGGACCGCCAGGTACCTCGCCATGCGCGCCCTCGGCGACCCGGACGTCCTCCTCGACACCGACCTCGCGATCCGCCGCGGCGCAGCAGCGCTCGGCCTGCCCGACACGACCCTCACGGCGCACGCCGAACGGTGGCGCCCCTGGCGTTCCTACGCCACGATCAGACTCTGGAGAGCGGCATGAGCATCGACAGCACCGTGCTGACCACCCCGACCGGCCCGCTGAGCATCCTCGCCGGCGCCGACGGCGAGGTCCTGGCGGCCGGTTTCACCCCGGACCCGGCGGCGCTGCTGCCCCTGATCCACCCGACCCTGCAGGCGCCGCTGCGGCAACGCGCCGACCTCGGACCGGCGACCGTGGCCGTCCGGTCCTACCTGGACGGCGACCTCACCGCCATCGACTCGGTGCCGGTACGGCAGCACACCGGCGGCGAGTTCATGGCGCACGCCTGGCAGGTGCTGCGGGAGGTTCCGCCGGGGACCCCGGTGACCTACACCGGGTACGCGGCGCTGGCCGGCCGGCCACCGGCGGTGCGCGCCGCTGCGGCGGCCTGCGCCCGCAACGCGGCGGCGCTCTTCGTACCCTGCCACCGGGTGCTGCGCACCGACGGCACGCTCGGCGGCTACCGCTGGGGGCTCGACGTGAAGAAGTGGCTTCTCGGTCACGAGCGGCGGGTGACGGCAAGCTGACAGGAGCATCGACACCTATTGACGCTACCGTCGGGTAGTGCCTGTGGAGAGCGACGGCGACCGGGCCGCCCCGGTCGCCGCGGGCCGCCACCCCGTGCACAACCTCTGGCGGCTGCGCCGCTACCTGCGCCCGTACGCCGCCGAATTCGCCTGGCTGCTGGTCGCGGGCCTCGCCGGCACGGCCGCCGGGATCGCCGTACCGCTCGTGGTGCAGCGGGTGGTGGACGGGCCGGTGGCCCGGCACGAGCCCGCCGGCCTGCTCCAGCTCGGTGGCCTGGCGTTGCTGCTCGGCGTGGTCGAGGCGGTGCTCATCTTCATCAGGCGGTGGGTGCAGTCCTCCTCGGCGGTGGGCATGGAGGCGGCGCTGCGCGCCGACGTCTACGCGCACCTGCAACGGCTCCCGGCCAGCTTCCACGACCGCTGGCAGTCCGGCCAACTGCTCTCCCGGATCACCAGCGACCTGTCGGTGATCCGCCGGTTCCTCTCGTTCGGTGTCTTCTTCCTGGTGCTCAACCTGACCACCTACGTGGTGGTGGTGCTGCTGCTGATCCACCTGCACGCGGCGCTCGGGCTGCTGGTCGCCGCCAGCGCGGTGCCACTGCTGCTGATCACCCGTCGTTTCGGCCGGCACTACCACACCGCGTCCCGCCGGATGCAGGACCAGCAGGGCGACGTGGCGACCCTGGTCGAGGAGACCGCGCAGGGTCTGCGCACCATGAAGGCGTACGGCCGGGGGCCCGAACTGGCGGCCCGCTTCGCCGCCGGGACCCGGACGCTGCACGACACCGGCGTGGGCAAGGGCCGGCTGCTGGCGAACACCGCGGCGCTGCTCGACCTGGTGCCCAACGTGACCCTGGGCGTGGTGCTGGTGGCCGGGGCCGCCGCCGCCGCGCGGGGCGTGCTCACCATCGGCGAGCTGGTGGCGTTCGCCAGCCTCCAGCTGATGCTCATCTGGCCGGTGCAGTCGCTGGGCTGGATCATCGCCAACGGTCAGGAGGCGGCGACCGCCGCGGACCGTATCCAGGAGGTGCTGGACACTCCGCCGCAGATCGTGGACGCTCCGGACGCGCGCACGCTGGCCCGCGACGCCGTCCACGGCCGGCTCCGCTTCGAACTGGTCGACTTCCGCTACCCGGGCGCCACCACCGCCGTACTGCACGGGATCGACCTGACCATCGAGCCGGGCGAGACGGTGGCCCTGGTCGGGGCCACCGGCTGCGGCAAGAGCACGCTGCTGTCCCTGGTGCCCCGGCTGCACGAGGTGACCGGCGGCCGGATCACCCTGGACGGGCACGACCTGCGCGAGCTGCGGCTCGCCTCGCTGCGCCGACTGGTCGGGGTGGCGTTCGAGGAGCCCACGCTCTTTTCCATGTCGGTGCGGGAGAACCTCACCCTCGGTCGCCCGGACGCCGACGACGACGAGGTCCACGCGGCCCTCGCGCTGGCCCAGGCCGACTTCGCGTACGACCTGCCGTGGGGTCTGGCGACCCGCGTGGGTGAGCAGGGGTTGTCCCTCTCCGGTGGTCAGCGGCAGCGGTTGGCGTTGGCGCGGGCGGTGCTCGGCCGCCCGGCGCTGCTGGTGCTCGACGACCCGCTGTCCGCCCTCGACGTGCACACCGAGGCGCTGGTCGAGGCGGCACTGCGGCAGGTCCTGCGGGCCAGCACCGCGTTGCTGGTGGTGCACCGGCCGTCGACGATCGCGCTGGCCGACCGCGTCGCCCTGCTCGACGGTGGACGGATCGTCGCGATCGGCCGGCACTCGGAACTGCTGGCCAGCGTGCCCGCCTATCGAGCGTTGCTCGCCGCCGAGCCGCCCGCGCATTCAGCCGGAGCCGCCGGGCCGCCACCTGCCGGAGCCGCCGGGCCGGAACCGGGGCGCACCGGGACGGCGGGGCCCGGCGCGTCCACCCCGGACGACTGGGGACTGGTGCGCTCGTGAACTCCGCCGAGCAGGCCGACCCACCTGGCGCAGAGGAGCCGGAGCTGACCCGCTGGCGGGGAACGGCCACCGATCCGGAGGCCGACCGGAGTCGGGCCGAGGAGACCACGCCGGAGGCGGTGGCCCGGCTACGCCGGCACAGCCGGGCCCTGCTGGCCGATCTGCTGCGCCCGCACCGGCGTCGGCTCGCCGCGGCCGTCGGCCTGCTGCTGGCGCAGAACGCCGCCGCGATGGCCGGCCCGTACCTGGTCATGGTCGGCATCGACCGGGCCATCCCGCCGCTGCGCGCCGGGAACGCCACCCCGCTGGTCGCCGTCGCCGGGGCGTTCGCCGTGGCCGCCCTGACCGAGTACGCGGCCCGCCGCGGCTTCCTCGCCCTCTCCGCCCGGATCGGCCAGGCCGTCCTCCTGGACCTGCGGCAGCGGGTGTTCGGGCACTTCCTGCGGCTGTCGGTCGGCTTCCACGAGCGGTACACGTCCGGCCGGATGGTGTCCCGGCTCACCAGCGACCTGGACTCGATCGCCGAGCTTGCCGACGGTGGGATCGACAGCCTGGTTCTGGCCGCGCTGTCGATCCTGTCGGTGGCCGGCATCCTGCTCTGGCTGGACCTGCCGCTGGCCGCGGTGACGCTGTTCGCGTTCCCGTTCCTATTCTGGCTCTCCCGCTGGTTCGCGCGGGCGTCGGCGAGCGCGTACCGGCGGACCCGGGAGGCCGTCGCGCTTGTCATCGTGCACTTCGTCGAGTCGATGCGCGGCATCCGGGCCGTGCAGACGTTCCGCCGGGAACCCCGCAACCAGCGGATCTTCGTGGCGCTCGGGGACGACTACCGGCAGAGCAGCCTGCACGCGTTCCGGCTGATCGCCACGTACTCGCCGGCGATCAAGCTGATCGGCAACGTCACGGTCGCGGTCGTGCTCTGCTACGGCGGCTGGCGGGTGCTCGGCGGGCGGACCGAGATCGGGGTGCTCGCCGCGTTCCTGCTCTACCTGCGCCGCTTCTTCGAACCGATGCAGGAGCTGAGCCAGTTCTACAACTCGTTGCAGTCGGCGACGGCGGCGCTGGAGAAGCTGGCCGGGGTGCTCGACGAGCGGCCCGCGGTGGCCGAGCCCGCCCGGCCGACGCCGCTGCCGACCGGCTCCGGTCACGGTGAGCTGACCTTCCGGGGCGTCTCCTTCGGCTATCGCGCCGACACGCCCATCCTCGCCGAACTGGACCTTGAGGTGCCGGCCGGGCAGACGGTGGCGCTGATCGGGCCGACCGGCGCGGGCAAGTCGACGATCGCCAAGCTGGTCGCCCGGTTCCACGACCCGGACGCCGGCAGCGTCCTGCTGGACGGAATCGACCTACGCGAGGTGGCCGACGCCGACCTGCGCCGCGCGGTGGTGCTTGTGACGCAGGAGAACCACCTGTTCAGCGGCACGGTGGCGGAGAACATCAGGTTCGGCCGACCGGACGCCGACGACGCCGAGGTGCGGGCCGCCGCCCAGGCGATCGGCGCGCACGAGTTCATCGCCGCGCTGCCCGACGGGTACGCGACGCAGGTGCACAGGCGCGGTGGCCGGCTCTCCGCCGGGCAGCGGCAACTGGTCGCGTTCGCCCGGGCGTTCCTGGCCGACCCGACAGTGCTGATCCTCGACGAGGCGACGTCGTCACTGGACGTCCCGACGGAACGGCTGGTGCAGCGGGCGCTCGGCACCATCCTGCGGGACCGTACCGCGCTGGTGATCGCACACCGGCTGTCCACCGTGGAGACCGCCGACCGGGTGCTCGTCCTCGACGGCGGGCAGGTCGTCGAGGACGGACCACCCGCAGTCCTGGCCGCCACCGACGGTCGCTACGCGGCCCTGCACCGGCAGTGGCGCGACTCGCTCGTGTAGGCCGGCGATGCGCAACTCCGTGGCTCGACCCCCTGGTGGTGCCTACGATCGGCAGATGACCGATACGGCGAGGACGGCCCGCGCCGGCGTTCCCGAGCGTCCGAGTCTGGACGGGCTCGAGGAGCGCTGGGCGCGCCGCTGGCAGGAGGACGGCACGTACGCGTTCGACCGGGCGAGACAGCGGGGCGACGTGTACTCCATCGACACCCCGCCGCCGACCGTATCGGGCGAGCTGCACATGGGGCACGTCTTCTCGTACACGCACACCGACACCATCGCCCGCTATCAGCGGACGCGCGGCAAGGCCGTCTTCTACCCGATCGGCTGGGACGACAACGGCCTGCCCACCGAGCGTCGGGTGCAGAACGTGTACGGGGTGCGCTGCGATCCGGCGCTGGCGTACGACCCGGTGTGGCGGCCACCGGCCACCCCCGTCGACGAGACCGCGCGCCGGGACCCGACGCCGATCTCGCGGCGCAACTTCATCGAGCTGTGCGAGCTGCTGACGGTCGCCGACGAGCAGGTCTTCGAGGCCCTCTGGCGGCGGCTCGGGCTCTCGGTGGACTGGTCCCTGACGTACACGACCATCGGTCGGGTGGCCCGCGCCACCAGCCAGCGGGCGTTCGTGCGCAACCTGCGCCGCGGTGAGGCGTACCAGGCGGAGGCGCCGACGCTGTGGGACGTCGGCTTCGCCACCGCCGTCGCCCAGGCCGAGCTGGAGGACCGGGAACGTCCCGGCGCCTACCACCGGCTGCGGTTCGCCGGGCCGGGCGGGCGCGAGGTGCTGATCGACACCACCCGACCGGAGCTGTTGCCGGCCTGTGTCGCGCTGGTCTGTCACCCCGACGACGAGCGGTACGCCGACCTGGTGGGCACGACTGTGCGCAGCCCGCTGTTCGGCGTCGAGGTGCCGGTGCGCGCCCATCCGCTCGCCGATCCCGGGAAGGGCACCGGCATCGCGATGGTCTGCACGTTCGGCGACCTGAGCGACGTGACCTGGTGGCGGGATCTCGACCTCGACACCCGGGTGGTCGTCGGCCGCGACGGCCGGCTGCTGCCCGAGCCGCCGGCCGGGGTGCCGGCAGCGCCGTACGCGGCGCTGGCCGGGCAGAGCGTCAACGGCGCGCGCCGGGAGATCGTCGGGATGCTCGCCGACGCGGGTGACCTGATCGGTGAGCCACGCCCGATCACCCATCCGGTGAAGTTCTACGAACGCGGCGATCGCCCACTGGAGATCGTCTCGACCCGACAGTGGTATCTGCGCAACGGCGGGCGGGACGCCGACCTGCGGGCGACGCTGCTGGCCCGGGGCGCGGAGCTGCACTGGGTGCCGGCGCACATGAAGCACCGCTACGACAACTGGGTGGGCGGCCTGACCGGCGACTGGCTGGTCAGTCGGCAGCGCTTCTTCGGGGTGCCGGTGCCTGTGTGGTACCGGCTCGACGACGCTGGCGAGCCGGACTGGACCCACCCTCTCACGCCCGACGAGTCCGCGCTGCCAGTCGATCCATCGAGTGATCCGGCGCCCGGTTTCGACGAGTCGCAGCGCGGCCGGCCGGGCGGTTTCGTCGGAGACCCGGACGTGCTGGACACCTGGGCGACCTCGTCGTTGACTCCGCAGATCGTCGGCGGCTGGGAGACCGACCCGGACCTGTTCGCACGGGTCTTCCCGATGGACCTGCGCCCGCAGGGGCAGGAGATCATCCGGACCTGGCTGTTCGACACCGTGGTCCGGTCGCACTTCGAGCACGGGGTGCTGCCCTGGCGGGACACCGTGCTCTCGGGTTGGATCCTCGACCCGGACCACAAGAAGATGGCCAAGTCCAAGGGCAACGTGGTCACCCCGTTGGCGCTGCTGGAGCAGCACGGCTCGGACGCGGTGCGCTACTGGGCGGCCAGCGGCAAGCCCGGCATGGACCTGGCCTTCGACCCGGCGCAGATAAAGGTCGGCCGGCGGCTGGCCACCAAGCTGCTCAACGCGACGAAGTTCGCCCTCGGCCTGGGCGCCGGGGACGCGTTGCGCGCGGTGGCGACCGCCCCTCTGGACCGGGCCATGCTCGCCGAGCTGGGCACCGTGGTCAGCGCCGCGAGCACCGCCTTCGACTCCTACGACCACACGGCCGCGTTGCAGGCCACCGAGGCGTTCTTCTGGCGCTTCTGCGACGACTACATCGAGTTGGTCAAGGAACGGGCGTACGGCACCGGAGCGGCGGCCGACTCGGCGCGGGCCGCGCTGGCCAGCGCGCTGTCGGTGCAGCTGCGGCTGTTCGCCCCGGTGCTGCCGTACGTCACCGAGGAGATCTGGTCGTGGTGGCGGTACGGGTCGGTGCACAGGGCGCCCTGGCCCACCACCTACGAGGTGGCCCGGACGATCGAGGGGACGGGCGAGCCGGCGCTGCTGCGGCTCGCGGGTGACGCGCTGGGCCAGGTGCGGCGGGCCAAGTCGGAGCGGAAGCTGTCCATGAAGGCGGAGGTGCCGCTCGCCGAGGCGCTGGGCCCGGCGGCGCTGCTGGAGCAGCTCACCCTGGTCGCCGACGACCTGCGCGCGGCCGGCCGGATCGGCAAGCTCGACCTGCTCCCGGACCGCACCCCGGAACTCGTCATCGCCTGCGCCTTCTGACAGGCGCCCGTGCGGCCGAGGGCGGGACAGGTCCGCCGCCGCCCACCCCCCGGGGGCGGCGGCGGACCAGTCGCTCACCAGCCGCGCAGGAAGCGCAGGCCGAGCAGGATGGCCGCCACGGCCGGGCCGACCAGCAGGGTGATCGCCTGGAGCCGGTACGGCATCCGGTGCCGGGTCAGCTCGCCCGCGTTGCCCAGCACGATCGCGCCGGCCAGCATCAGGAACACGCCCCACCAGCCCGTCTCCAGGTGGATCAGACGGATGTGGATCAGTTGCAGGGTCGCGCCGAGCAGCGCGCCGGTGAGCGCGAGCAGCGCCACCGCGCGGTGCAGGCCACGAGCCAGCGGGTGGGCGGCCCGCCAGCCGTACGTGCCGGCGACCGCCAGGCACGGCAGACCCACGAGCAGCGGCCAGCCCTTGCCCATCGCCCCGAACATCAGCAGGGCACCCACCACGAACACAAGCGTGCCGACGCAGGCGATGACGTACCCGGCGAAGGCCCGACTGCCGCCGCGGGCCAGTAACGGCCCGCCGCTGGCCGCGATCAACGCGGCCGGGATCAGGATGAAACCGGCCCACCAGTGGAACCGGCCGCTGCCCTGGGCTGCCGTCGCGACAGTCGCGCACGCCAGCCCGGCGACCGCCAGGCTCGTGAGCCACGGCCGGCTACTCCGGGAGTACGGCTCAGCCAACGACGTCCACTCCGCTTCGACACTCACACCCACGAGCGTGTCCCCTGGCACCCCGTCCGGTCCATCCGGCCAGCCCTACCCGTCGCCGGAGGCTGGCCGGACCCCTACCCCGCACCGGCGTCAGCTCGTCTCGCCGGCCACGCTGAACGAGCGCAGGCGGTCGATCGCCAGCACTGTGAAGCCGACACTGATCAGCACGGTCATCACGGACGCCACAGGCACCGAGACGGTGGTCTCCAGCAGCCCGCTGGGGGCGAGCCGGTCGGCGAGGGCGATGACGTACTGCTGGATGGAGAGCACCTTCGTGCCGCTGACGAAGTTGCCCAGCAGCCCCTCCCAGATCAGCACGTAGACCAGGCCGAGCAGTACCGGCCGCCTGGTGACCAGGCTGAGCGCGAGGAACAGCGCCGAGTACGCCAGCGCGCCGAGCGCCGCCGCGAACGCCAGCGCCAGACCGAGGCGTACCGAATCGGCAAGCACGCCCGCGACGTAGAGCGGCACCGCCACGGTGGCCGCGGTGACCCCGGCGGCGACCGCGAGCTTGGGCAGGATGATCTGCCAGCGCGGCAGCGGCTTGGTCAGGATGTGCACCACCGTGCCGTCGTCGATCTCCGCGCCCAGCACACCGGTGCCGATGATCAACGCCACCACCGGCAGCACCACCGCCAGGCCGAGGCCGACAAGCACCGGCGGCCCCCACTGGCCCGGGTCCACGTCCAGCGACCGGCAGAGGATGGCCAGCCCGAGCAGCACCAACGGCAGCGGAAGCAGCAGCAGGAACCGGCGCCGGCCGAACAGCCCGCGCGCGGTGATCCAGGTAATGGTCGACATCTCAGGCCTCCACCAGGTAGGAGAAGACGCTCTCCAGGGACTCGTCGGACGGCACCAGCTGGCGCACCCGGATGCCCTGACCCAGGGCGATCCGGGGCAGCGCCCGGGTGAAGGCGCCGTAATCGCCGGCGCGCACGGTCAGGCCGGTGCGGTCCAGCTCGACGCCGCTCACCGACGCCTCGGCGATCAGGGCGACGGCCAGCGCCCGGTCGTCGGTGGAGCGCACCGCGAAGACGTGCGGGCGGTTGGTCATCAGCCGGCGGATGGTCCGGAAGTCACCGGAGGCCGCCAGTCGACCGGCCACCATCACCTGCACCGTGCCGGAGACCTGCTCGACCTCCTCCAGGATGTGCGAGCTGAACAGGATCGTCCGGCCGTCGTCGCCGAGGGAGTGCAGCAGATCCATCATGTGCAGCCGCTGACGTGGGTCCATCCCGTTGAACGGCTCGTCGAGCAGCAGCACCTGCGGGTCGTGCACGAGTGCGGCCGCGACCCGGGCGCGCTGACGCATGCCCTTGGAGTACGTGCCGATCCGGCGGTCCTGCGCCGACTCCAACTCCACCAGGTCGATGGCCCGTCGGGCCGCCGCAGCCGGGTCGGCCAGCCGGTGCAGCTTCGCGCTGGCGAGCACGAACTCGTACGCGGTGAGGAAGCTCTGCACCGCCTCCCGCTCGCTGACCAGCCCCAGCCGGCGGTAGACGTCGGGGTTGCGCCAGGTCGGCTCGTCGTCGAGGGTCACCGTGCCGCGCGACGGGGCGAGGAACCCGGCCATCATGTGCAGCAGCGTGGTCTTGCCGGCGCCGTTCGGGCCGAGCAGACCTGTCACGCCCGGCCCGAGGGCCATGCTGATGTCGTTGACGGCGACCACGTTGCCGTACCACCGGGACACCCCGGTCAGGCTCAGCGTGCTCATCAGGAGGCGACCTTCCGGTAGCGGGCCAGCAGGAGGGCGGTCGCGCCGGCGACCAGCAGCACCGCGACCAGGGCGTAGACCGGGCCGAACCCGCCGATCATCATCTCGCCCGGATCGCCCTCGACCAGCAGGTCACCAAGCGACCAGATGCCCACTCCCTGCACCAGCGTGCTGGGTGAGGCCAGCCCGGCCAGCTCGTTGGCCGTACGCGACGGCAGGATGCTCAGCACGCCCACGATCGGGGTGGTCATCAGGAAGACCGCAACCACGCCGCCGGCGGCGAACGCGCGCTTGCCGGTCAGCGACGCGACGAGCAGCCCCACCGAGGCGAAGACCACCGCCCACAGCCCGGCGTAGAGCAGACCGGGAAGCAGGTCGAGCAGCTCGTTCCAGACCCCGTGCAGCCCGTCCTTGGTGGTGAACGCGGCGCCCAGGAACATCACCAACTGCGGCCCACCGAGCAGCAACCAGAGGCCGGTGACAAGCGCCAGCAGCTTGGCGAGCGCGTAGTCGGCGCGGGGCAGCGGTCGGGAGAAGTACAGCGGCAGCACACCGCTGCGCAGGTCCCGGGAGACCAGCTCCGGCGCGGCCACCGCGACGAAGAACAGCACCAGCCAGCTCATCGCGTCGGCGAACTGGGCGTACGTGGCGACCGGCTCGCCGAGCTGGCTGCGTACTGCCGCCAGGGCCGCCGCGACCAGTGTCACGATGCCGACCACCAGCCACGGGAAGATCTTGGCCTTGGCACTGCGTCCGAACCCGAAGATCGTACGCAGCCCGTGCAGGTAGAGCGCGCCGAAGACGTGCCGGCGGCCCAACCGTGGGCCCTCGTAGCGCTGGTAGCCGATGTCGTGGATGACGCCTGTCGGCGCGGGCCGCACGGCGGCGGATGACAGCTCAGGCATGGGTGAGCTCCCTTGCGGCGAAGAGTTCGGCCACCCGGTGCCGGCGCTGGTCCAGCCGATGCAGAGGCAGGTTCAGTTCGGCGACCGCGCCGAGGATCAGGTCGTAGGTGCTGTCGTCGGCGAGCGGTACGAGCAGCAGCCGCCCGTCCCGCGCGACCGGCAGCTTCAGCTCTGCGAGCCGGGCGGCCAGCTCCTCGGTGCCCTCGCTGACCTCGACGGCCAGCACGTCGGTGGCCTCGGTCATCGCGGAGATGTGGTCGGCGCGCAGCAGTTTGCCGCCGTCGATGGCGATCAGTGTGTCGCAGATCCGCTCGACCTCGCCCAGCAGGTGTGAGCACACCAGCACGGAGATGCCGAACTCGGTGCCGATCCGGTGCACAAGTGCCAGCATGGCGTCCCGGCCGGCCGGGTCCAGCCCGTTGGTCGGCTCGTCGAGCAGCAGCAGGTCGGGGTCGTGCACGAGCGCCTGGGCCAGCTTGACCCGCTGCTTCATGCCCGTGGAGTAGCCGCCGACCGGGCGGTAGCGCTCCTCGTAGAGCCCGACGTGACGCAGCGCCTCCGAGGCGCGCTCACGGGCCGCGGTGCGCGGCAGACCGCTCATCCGACCGAGGTGGGTGACCAGCTCGGCGGCGGACAGGTCCGGTGGGAGGCAGTCGTGCTCGGGCATGTAGCCGACGCGCGCACGGACCGCTGCCGGTTCGGCGGTCGGGTCGATGCCGAGCACCGAGACCTGGCCACTTGTCGGGGGGATCAGGCCGAGCAGGATCTTGATCAAGGTGGATTTACCGGCGCCGTTCGCGCCCACCAGGCCGATGATCCCGGGCTCGACGGCGACGGTGAGGTCGGTGAGCGCGGTGACTCGACCTCCGTACGTCTTGGTGAGCGACTGGGTCGCGATCAGTGTCACGACGCCAGCGTAGGGAGTCGATGCCCGGTGGCGACACCGGCGCGCCCCCGGCGCTCCCCTGATCCTCGTGGCGACCCACCCCTAAGGTCCACCGACGGCAACGACGAACGTTTGCGCCGGTCGCGCGCTCGCCCAGCCCTCGCCCGCGGGTCCGGCATGATCCGGCCACGCTCGTCGTGGAGTGGCGGCCTCGACCGATCGGCGGTCGGCTGCGAAACTGTGTGCCGGTCAGCGAGTGGGGGGTGTGGATGAGCAACGGCTGGGTGCTGCCCGACGAGGTGCTCCGGGACGCGCCGGCGTACACGCCGCGTCCCGGTGAGCTCGCGGATCTGGAGCTGCTGCTGACCGGCGCGTACGCCCCCCTTACCGGCTTCATGACCCGCGCCGACCTGGTGTCGGTGAGCCGACGTGGCCGGCTGGCCGACGGCACGCCGTGGCAGGTTGCGGTGACCCTGCAGGTGCCGGCCGCGCTGGCGCAGAACCTCGACCCGCGCGACCCGGCCCGCCGGGCCCTGGTGCTGACAGACGGCGAGGGCGCGCCGGCCGCCGCCCTGGACGTCGCGGACGTCTGGCCTGTGCACGAGGGCGTGGCGGGTCTGGGCGGTCAGCTCCATCGGCTCGGCGACGGCGGTCACGGCCTGTTCCAGCGGTTGCGTCGCAGCCCGGAGGAGGTCCGCGCGCTGCTGCCCCCGGGTCGGGTGCTCGGGGTGATCGCCGACCGTCCGCTGCACCGGCCGCAGCTCGCCCAGATCGCGCACGCCGCCCGCACCCTGGCCGCGCACCTGCTGGTCATGATCCCGGTCGGCGAGGGCGGTGTCGGCGGGCTCGCCCCGGAGGCGCTGGTGCGGACGATCTTCGCCGCCCGGGACCGGATGCCTCCGGCCACCCTGGTGGCCGTGCCGCTGTCGCACCGCCGGGAGGAGATCAGCGACGCCCTGCTGCGTGCGCGCGTCTCCGCCGCGTACGGGGTCACCCACCTGCTCTCCACCGGGGAGATGCTCTCCGGCGCCGGGTTGCGGGTGCTGGTGCCGCGCGAGCTGGCGTACGACAATCGGGACGGGCAGTGGCGCTGGCGGGAGGACATTCCGCCGCGTAACCGCCGCCTCGCCCTCACCCAGGCCGAGATCGACGACCTGCTCGACAGGGGTTTCCCGCTGCCGGAGTGGCACACGCCTCCGGCTGTGGCGAAGGAGTTGGCCCGGGCCCGGCCGCCACGCCGGCACCGGGGGCTGGTGGTCTTCCTGACCGGCCTCTCCGGCTCCGGCAAGTCCACAATCGCCCGCGGGCTGGCCGACGCGCTGCGGGAGAGCGGCGACCGGACGGTGACCCTGCTCGACGGGGACGTGGTACGCCGGGAACTCTCCGCCGGGCTGGGCTTCAGCAAGGCCGACCGGGATCTCAACGTCCGGCGGATCGGCTGGGTGGCGGCCGAGATCGCCCGGCACCACGGGGTGGGCATCTGCTGCCCGATCGCCCCGTACGCGGCGGCCCGCGCGACGGCGCGGGAGATGGCCATGACCGCCGGGGCGGGCTTCGTGCTGGTGCACGTCGCGACGCCGCTGGAGGTGTGCGAACAGCGGGACCGCAAGGGCCTGTACGCGCGGGCGCGCGCCGGCCTGCTCACCGGCATGACCGGGATCGACGACCCGTACGAGGAGCCGACAGATGCGGACCTGGTGCTCGACACCACCCATCTGAGCGTCGCCGACGCGGTGCAGGCCGTGCTGCACCACCTGTCGGAGAGCGGCTGGGTGGAGTTGAAGATCCAGTCGGCCTGAGGCGTCGCTGTACCCCTTTCCTTCCGCCGGTTCCGGGCACGCGCTAGTGTTCATCTTTGTTGGAACACGTTCGACCGCGTGAGAGTACGTGGAACCCGGGGAGGCACGGCGGATGCTCGCTCAGCAGCGGCAGTCGGCCATCCTGGATCGGGTCCGCGCCTCCGGTGGCGTTCGGGTGACCGACCTCGCGACCGAGTTCGGCGTGTCCGACATGACCATCCGGCGCGACCTGGAGGCCCTGCACGAGCGCGGCCTGCTGGCCAAGGTGCACGGCGGCGCAACCGCGGCCGGCCCCAGCTCGACCGACGAGCCGGGCTTCCACGCCAAGTCGGTCCGGCAACTGCCGGAGAAGGCAGCCATCGCGGACCGGGCGGCGCAGCTCGTCCGGCCCGGTTCGGCGGTCGCCCTCTCCGCCGGCACCACCACCGCCGAACTGGCCCGACGGCTGGTGGACGTCCCCGGCCTGACAGTGGTGACCAACTCGCTGCCGGTGGCCGAGATCCTGCACGGCGGAGGCCGGCCGGACCAGACTGTGGTGCTCACCGGCGGCGTGCGGACGCCGTCCGACGCGCTGGTCGGCCCGCTCGCGGTCGGCGCCGTCCGGCGGCTGCACCTGGACCAGCTCTTCCTCGGCGTCCACGGCATCACCGAGCGGGCGGGCTTCACCACCCCGAACCTCATGGAGGCGGAGATCGATCGGGCGCTGGTGGCCGCGGCGGACCGACTGGTGGTGCTCGCCGACCACACGAAGTGGGGCACGGTGGGCATCTCCTCGATAGTCGAGCTGGCGGCGGCACACGTACTGGTCAGCGACGAGGCGTTGCCTCCGCCCGCACGACGGGTACTCGGCGAACAGGTGGGCGAATTGATCATGGCAAAGGCGACAGGGGCGGGCCGCGCGACGCGCACGCCGACGAGTGAGGAGACGGCGAAGTGAAGCGCACCGCGATCGACCTGGCCGACGGCCGGGAGCTGATCTACTTCGACGAGAACGACGACGCCGTTCGCGACCAGCCGGACCGCAGGGACCTGCCGCCACCGCCGCCCGCCTCGCAACTGCGCTACGACCCGCTGACCGACGAGTGGGTGGCCGTGGCCGTGCACCGGCAGACCCGCACCTTCCTTCCGCCCGCGAACGAGTGCCCGCTCGACCCCTCGCAGGGCGACCGACTGACCGAGATCCCCGCTCCGGACTACGACGTGGTGGTCTTCGAGAACCGGTTCCCGTCGCTGAGCGGCCGTGTCGCCGACGAGCCCGGGGAGATCACCCCGTTCACGCCGGTCCGGCCGGGCGTGGGCAGGTGCGAGGTGGTCTGCTTCACCTCCGACCACAACGCCTCCTTCGCCAGCCTCCCGCCGCGTCGCGTCCGCACCGTGTTGGACGCGCTCGCCGACCGGACCGAGGTGCTCGGCGAACTGCCCGGCGTCGAGCAGGTGTTCTGCTTCGAGAACCGGGGCGTCGAGATCGGTGTCACGCTGCACCACCCGCACGGGCAGATCTACGCGTACCCCTTCGTGACGCCGCGCACCCGGGCGCTGCTGGCCGCGGCACGCCGGCACGCCGAGCGGACCGGCGGGGGGAACCTGTACGCGGACGTGCTGGCCGCCGAGCGCGCGACCGGCGACCGGGTGGTCACCGAGAACGACCACTGGACGGCGTTCGTGCCGGCGGCGGCCCGCTGGCCGTTCGAGGTGCATGTCGCGCCGCGCCGCGTGGTGCCGGACATCCCGGCGCTGACCGACGGCGAGCGGGACGCCTTCGGACCGCTCTACCTGGACCTGCTGCGCCGATTCGACGGACTGTTCGACATGCCGATGCCCTACATCGCGGCGTGGCACCAGGCGCCGGTGCGGATCGACCGCGAGCTGGGCCACCTGCACCTTCAGCTGTTCAGCATCCGGCGGGCCAAGGACAAGTTGAAGTACCTGGCCGGCTCCGAGTCGGGGATGGGCGTCTTCATCAACGACATCTCCCCCGAGCGCGCCGCCGAACTGCTCCGCGCCGCCTGAACGGCCCCTCGCCGCGCGTCCACAACGTGGGCGCGGGCCGGGCGGGAACAGGGCGCGGGGGGCCCGGGACAGGGCCCCCCGCAGGGAAGGGACGGCTGGCTGTGCTCGACACAGCCGGGAAGGCTGCCTGATCGGCACGCACACCGCGGTCGACCGCGGTCAACCTTCCGTGGACGCGACTGGCATCTCGTCCACCCTGGTCAACGAGGCGCGCTGGGCCCGGTGACGCCGCGGACGTGTCACCCGGCGGACACGCCGGAGCCCGCCGGCGGGTGCCGACGGGCTCCGGTGCTGATGCGGTCGAATCAGGCGGCGAGCCTGCGGGCCAGGTTCTCGTCGAGCGCGTTCATGAACTCGTCGGTGGTCAGCCACGGGGCGTCGCGCGAGATGAGCAGCGCGAGGTCCTTGGTCATCTGGCCGCCCTCGACGGTGTCGACGATGACCTGCTCCAGGGTGTTGGCGAACTCGGTCACCGCCGGCGTGCCGTCCAGCTTGCCCCGGTGGGCCAGGCCACGGGTCCAGGCGTAGATCGACGCGATCGGGTTGGTCGAGGTCTTCTCGCCCTTCTGGTACTGCCGGTAGTGCCGGGTGACAGTGCCGTGCGCGGCCTCGGCCTCGACGGTACGGCCGTCCGGGGAGAGCAGGACCGAGGTCATCAGACCCAGCGAGCCGAAGCCCTGCGCGACGGTGTCGGACTGCACGTCACCGTCGTAGTTCTTGCAGGCCCAGACGTAGCCGCCCTCCCACTTGAGCGCGGCGGCGACCATGTCGTCGATGAGCCGGTGCTCGTAGGTGATGCCGGCGGCGTCGAACTCGGCCTTGAACTCGGTCTCGAACACCTCGGCGAAGATGTCCTTGAACCGGCCGTCGTACGCCTTGAGGATGGTGTTCTTGGTGGACAGGTAGACCGGGTAGTTGCGGTCCAGCCCGTACCGGAACGACGCCCGGGCGAAGTCGCGGATCGAGTCGTCGAAGTTGTACATGCCCATGGCGATGCCGCCGCCGGAGAAGTTGGCGACCTCCATCTCCATCGGCGCGCCGCCGTCGGCCGGGGTGTAGGTGATGGTCACCGTGCCCGGACCGGGGACGACGAAGTCGGTGGCCTTGTACTGGTCACCGTGGGCGTGCCGGCCGATGATGATCGGCTTGGTCCAGCCGGGGACCAGCCGCGGCACGTTGGACATGATGATCGGCTCGCGGAAGACGACGCCGCCGAGGATGTTGCGGATGGTGCCGTTGGGCGACCGCCACATCTTCTTCAGGCCGAACTCCTCCACCCGGGCCTCGTCCGGGGTGATGGTGGCGCACTTGACGCCGACGCCGTGCTCCTTGATGGCGTTGGCGGCGTCAATGGTGACCTGGTCGTCGGTCTCGTCGCGGTACTGGATCGACAGGTCGTAGTAGTGCAGGTCGACGTCGAGGTAGGGCAGGATCAGCTGCTCCCGGATCTGCTTCCAGATGATCCGGGTCATCTCGTCGCCGTCGAGCTCCACGACCGGGTTGTTTACCTTGATCTTCGCCATCGGCCGGCGCTCCTCTCGGGGGACACGTGCTCAAGCAGTACGAGCGTACTGCAATTGGGCCGGCAGCCCCCAGCCGGCCTCGACCGACCGGCGGAATCCGGGCTGCGCGGAACAGGAATGCCCTGGAATCATGGCCCGATGCCACTGAGCCGCACCCTCGGGTCTATCACGGTGACCGCACTCACGGACGCCGAGGGTGCCTTCTTCCAGCCCCGCGCGGAGGCATTTCCGCAGGCCACGGCGGCCCAGTGGCGGGAGGCCGATCGCCGCGATCCCGCCTCGGTCACCGCCGACGGGCAGTGGTGGCTGCCGTTTCGCAGTTTCGCGATCCGCTCCGGGGACGGGCCGGTCCTCCTGGTCGACGCCGGGGTCGGCCCGGCCGACTCCCCGGCCGCCAGCTGGGCGCCGGTGCCCGGCCGGCTGCCCGCCGAGCTGGCCGCCGCCGGCATCGACCCGGCCGACGTCGACACGGTCGTGCTGACCCACCTGCACAGCGACCACATCGGCTGGGCGGTCACCGGCACGCCGGGCCGGCCGCACTTCCCGAACGCGAGCTACCTGCTCCAGCGCACCGAGCTGGAGGCGGCCGAGGCGATCAACCCGGGACTGCCGGCCGGGCTGATCGCGCCGTTGCGCGCCGCCGGCCAGCTCCGGGTGGTCGACGGTGAGACAACCCTGACCCCCGCGGTACGACTGCTGCCCACTCCCGGGCACACCCCCGGCCACCAGTCGGTGCTGCTGAGCGCGGCCGACGAGCGGATGCTGCTCACCGGCGACCTCCTGGTGCACCTGGTGCAACTGATCGACCCCACCCTGGCGTACGCCCACGAGGAGGACCCGGACGAAGCAAGCGCCTCCCGCCAGTTCGCCCTAAAAACTCACAACCCCACCGTCCTGGCGACCCCCCACCTCTCCACCCCGTTCACCCCTCTCCGAGCGGGTTGATCATGAAGTTATTGCCACGACACGCCGGACGGGAGGGCAATAACTTCATGATCACCGGGGTGGGTGGGGGTGGGGTGGGGTGGGACGTGGGGGGGGGGGGCCGGGGGGGCGGGGGCCCCCCCCCCCCCCGGCCGGTCGGGGGTCAAAAAGTTGCCGGGTGCCCAACGTGGAGCGGGCCGACAGCCGCCGCGCGCCGGAGGC
>NZ_JBICSN010000018.1:0-106464 GCF_043197115.1 Micromonospora sp. NPDC049275 | reverse complement strand
TTCTAGCTTGGTCGCTGAACCAACTACCGGAGACCTCTTCAATTAGCGACCACCGCCACGCCCCAACATCAACGCCCTACGAAACACGGCCTAGGGCGGTGGCGTCCCGGTCCAGGCGCACCCAGGCGGCGACGCTGAAGCTGGCGTCGGTGTGTACGACCGGGTTCGCCGTGTATGCCTGCGCGGCGGCGCCGTCGAGGGTCAGCGCGTCGGTGCCCTGCCTCCGGGTGGTCCAGCCGGTGGCGCCGATCCGAGCGAGGGTGTGCTGGCCGCTGGTCGCGTCGACGTCCGTGCCGTCCAGCGGCCACCAGGCGGTCGGACCCCACCGGCCGAAGGCGCCAGTGATCTCGGCGACCCGGCGGCTGGAGGCGGCGTACGGATAGGCGTGCACCTCATCAAGGAGGCCCTGCCAACGCGACGGCGTGAATCCGTACCAGTTGCGGTAGCCGACGGCGAACGGACCGGTGGCGTCCCAGGTGCTGCGGTGAGGCGCCCGCCCGGCGAGCCGTCCGTCGACGTAGATTCGCAGTTCACCGGCCTCGTGGTCGTAGACGCCGGCGAGGTGGGTCCAGACGGCGACCTGTGCCAGCGTGTCGGACAAGGCGATGTCCTCGGTGCCGGCCTCGGTGTCGCTGGTGCGCATGGCGAAGGCCCACCGGTTGGTCAGGTCGTACCGCAGTTCCATGCCGGCGAAATTCACCCCGGACTGGCTGACCGCGACCCGCCAGTCGGCGGAGGCGTCGAGCCGGACCCAGGCGGTGACGGTGAAGCTCCTGTTGGTGTGCACGACGGGCCCGGGGGTCTCTCCGCCGGTGCCCTCGGCGCCGTCCAGCCCGATGGCGTCGCCGCCGGACTGGCCCTCCCGCCAGGAGTAGCCGCCGCGCAGGGTGACGGGGTTGGCGGCACGGGTGTCGGCCAGGACGCCGGTGTCGGTGCGATCGACCGGCCAGCCCGCCGCCTCGACGGGCAGGCCGGTCGCGAGCAGCGAGTAGTCGGTGGACTGGCTCCGGTTGCCGGCCCGGTCCACTCCGTAGACCCGCAGGGTGTCCAGGGTCTTGATCGGGGTGACGGTGATCGTCGCCTGGCCGTCGACGGCGGGCACGGTGGTGGCCGAACTGTCCTTGAGGTGGTAGGCGAGGGCGACGACGTCCGGCATGGCCCTGGCGTCGAGGCGGAACTGTGCGGGCTGGTCGACTTTGAACGTCGTGGGGCAGGCCCCGACGCAAACCCGGGTCACGGCCGGCTTACCGCTCGGTGGGGTGGTGTCCACGACGAACCGGCACCACGGGCTGGCCGGACCGACGTCCACCACCCCTTCGAACTCGTTGTTGTAGGCCGACGCCCGCCACTCGTAGACGCGATCCTGTTCGAGGGCGGTCGGCACGGGTACGGCCACCTCCTGTCCCGAGGCGTGGGCGTCGGAATCGGTGGAGAAGATCGAGGACGAGCCGGCCTCGCGCCACTCGAACCGGGTGAAGATCGCCTGACCATCGTCGGCGTCGAAGAGCCGGACCCGGAACTCCGGACGGGCGGTGTCCACGAAAACCGGGGTGGTCGCCGAGCAGCCGGCGACGCGGGCGGTGCTGACCTGGGTGGGCGCCGCGGGCAGACTGTTGTACCAGACGTCGACGAACGGGTCGTTGTCGAACACCTTGCCGCCGTTCCCACCGCCCGACTCGTCCGACGCGACGGCGAGGGTCACCTGCGGCAGGTGTCCGGCAGCCGCCTCGGTGACCAACGCTTGGAGATCGAACTCAACCGTCTCCAGCGTCTCGCAGTCCGAGGTGGGTGTGGTGACGGACCCGAGGTTGCGCAGCAACGCCGGCTTGGCGTCCCAACTCCCGGTCGCCGCGATTGGTGCGCTGGTCCACAGGAACACCGGCTCCGGGTTGCACGAGTAGCGCCACTTCTCCTTGAGGGTGAAGATCGCCTTCTTGATCTGCTTGTCGGCCAGGTAGCCGGTGTCCAGTTGGAAGTACGACCGGAACCGGTCCGTCGTCGAGTCCTCCGGATCACGTCCGACCCGGGCGTCGTAGGCGGAGTCCCACCAGCCGTAGTACGAGAGGTCCTGCTCCACCATGAGCCAGTGCTGCCGGTCGGCGGACTGCGGCGGGTCGAGATACACCGGGAAGGTGGTCCGTGGGTCGGTCAGCAGGCGCCGGTCGGGCACGACTGCGAGTGAGTCCCGCTCGACGCGCAGACCCATCCGCGCCCGCCGGTCACCGGGTGCCGGCTCCCGCTCGCGGGACACCACCGGATCGGCCCGCCCAGACACCCCGGTCGTGGCGGCTCGCCGCTGGGCACCGGAAGAGTCCCACATCCAGGCGGTTCCGAAGGTGACCGCAGGCGTACCGTCGGCGGCCACCGCCACGGCCGTGCCGGCCGGATCGGCGCGCACGGTGAGGCCGGCGGTCCGCAACCCGAACCGGATCCGCGCCAACTCCGGTCGCCGGGCCGCCTCCGCCGTACGGACCACGAGTACCTCGGAGAAGCCGACGTCGGTGGCGTGCACCAGCAGGTCCACCCCGGGGATGACGTCCCGGTAGCGCGCGGTGCCGGCAGTGAGCACCGGACGGGGCAACGGCTGGGACCAGCTCAGCGCCAACTCCGCCCCGGCGGCGGTGCGCAGCACGGCGAGGTCGCCGGTTCCCCCGCCGGACAGGGTCAGGTCGACGGTGGTGGCCCGGGGCGCCACCCGTCCGTCGGGCCGCCGGTGCAGGGTGGTGTCGATCGGCACCCACCCCGCCCCGGTACGGGCGCGCACCGGGCGGGCGTGGATGCGGGCCGAGTAGGTGCCGTCGGGGTGGGCGAACACCTCCCGGTTCGCCGAGCCCGACGCCGTGTCCTCGACGGGCCGCCCGGTCTGCCGGGCCCGGGTCATGGCCGAGCCGTCCTGCCCGGCCTCGGGCGGCTTCGGTGGCCGGAGCTGTGTCGTGGTCGAACCCGACGGGACGACCAGCAGCGCCGTCCCCACCAGGGCCGCAGCCGCGGCGTACACCAGTCGTCCCATCGTGTTCTCCTCTTCTGCGGTTCCCGGTCGAAGCGTGCGGGGTGGTCAGCCGAGGTAGTAGACGCCGCCGCTCGACGGCCAGCCACCGGTGGAGCGGCCCGTGCCGCCGCCCGTGCCGCCGTGCAGGAACCGCTGTATGTCGATGCTGCTGCGCGGCGCGCCAGTGCTGCCGTCCGGTTCGTCGTCGTAGACCTCGGTCCGTACGTTCTCGTGGGGCCGCGGGCTGAGGCAGTTGTTCCAACCCACGCAGTCGCGCTCCAACCACTGGTAGACCACCCGTGGCGCCGGGTCCGGCCGCTTACCGCAGGCGATCGCCGGTGCCGGATCACCGTTGTCGCAGGCGTTCCAGTTGTCCTCCCGGATGTCCCGGCCGTAGTTGCGTGGGTAGACCTCGTAGATCGGCAGGTCGATCACCCACGAGTCGGACTCCCGGACCGGGGAAGGTCCGTTGATCTCCCCCGTGACGGAGCAGGTGCCGGCACGGCACTGTGGTCTCGGCACGGGCTTGCCGGTGTTCGACTGCGATGCCACCCGAACCGGGTCACCGACGCCCAGCCGCTTGAACAGGCTGTCGTACGGTTCCGGGATCCGGACCCGGCGGCCGTCCGGGTCGGTGAAGGTGGTCGGGTTGTTGTTCGCGTACGCGTACCCGTTGACCTGCTGCCGGTCCTGGTGGTCGACCACCGGGTCGGCGGAGCCGAACCGACCGGTGCCCGGGTCGTAGTCGCGTGCGCCGAGGTGGGTCAGGCCGGTGAGCGGGTCGACGGTGCCGTCGAGGAAGCCCCGGTCGCCCGGCCAGTTGACCGGGCCACCGCGCGGGTCGCCGAACGGCAGCGCGTGGCGGCGGGTCACCTGGTGCGTCACCGCGTCGACGGCGAGTACGGCGGTGCCGCGCCGATCCGGCACCAGCCGCGTGACGCCGCCCTTGACCCGCAGTGCGATGGTCTCCCCGGCGTGCCGGTAGTACCGGTTTCCGGTCGTCGCCGCGCCGGACCGGCGCACCTCGGTGTCGCCGAGATAGAGGGTGCTGCCGCCCGGGTCCCGGCGGATCAGCCGGTTGCCGTCCGCGTCGTAGACGTACGAGGTGGTCTGCCCGTTCGTGGTGACCGACGCGACGCGGCCCTCCACGTCCCAGGTCAGCGACTGACCGGGCCGGCCGGTGGCGTTGCCGGCGGCGTCGTGGCCGTACTCGTCGGAGCGGTTGCCCGCCGGGCCGGTCGTGTCGACGGTCCGCACGGTGTGCGGCTGGGCCCCGCCCGGGGCGGGGTAGGTGTAGGTGCGGGTGACGTCGCCGCCCGCCGCGTGCCGCACGTCCCTGGTCCGGTTGCCGGTCGGGTCGTAGCCGTAGGACTGCCAGTAGGGTGCCGGACCGGCCAGGTCACCTGTTGACGGGCCGGCGACGCAGTCGCCGGAACCCGCCCACGCCTCGGTCAACCGGCGCAACCGGTCGTAGCGGAAGCACTGGTCATCGCCGGTGGCCAGGTCCGCTGCCCGGGTCAGGTCGCCCGCCGGGTCGTACTCGTGCACCGTGGCGGTCAGCAGTTCCTCGCCCAGCACCACAGTCGACTGGGTGAGGGCCCGGGTGCCGTCCTGGTAGCCGAAGCCGCGCACCACCTGCTGACCCGCCGGGCCGAGCGCCGACTCCTCGGGCTCGCCGAGGCTTGTGTAGCTGGTGCCGGCCACGTAGCTGTCCAGGGGCGAGGTCAGGCTCGTCGGGAAGCCCAGGTTGTCGTAGCCGTGTCGCAGGGTCTCCGCCGGCAGGTCCCCCGCGGCCGGCAACCCGGTGGAGGTGACCTGGTCGCCCTCGTTGTAGGTGTAGGTGGTGGGGTAGGTGCCGACCAGCCCGGCCTCCGTGGCGGGGACCACCACCGCGGTCGCGGTCCGTCGGCCCCGCAGGTCGTACTCGACGACCCGGTTCTCGTACCGCTGGCCGGCCTCGTAGCGGACCGCCGAGGCCGGTAGTCCCTTGCCGAGCGTCGCGGTGTCGTACGTCCACTCGGCCAGCCGCGGGCCGTCGGTCGAACCGGCGTACGCGCCGATGCGGCGGCCCAACGGGTCGTAGCTGTACGCCACCGTCTGGCCCCGGCCGTCGCGGACGCTTGTCACCTGACCCCGCGCGTCGTAACCGGTGAGCGTCGTGCCGGTGTCCGGGACCTCCTCCCGCACCTGCCGGCCGCTCAGGTCGTAGCCGTAGCGCCACACGTTGCCGACCGGGTCGGTGACCGTCGCCAGTTGGCCGCCCTTGGCGTACGTGTAGAGGGTCTCGTCGAAACCGCCGGTCGGGGTCGGTCCGGCGTACTGCCGCAGCGCCGCCCGCCGACCGTGGGCGTCGAGGATCTCGGTGGTGGGGGTGCTACCGGCAGGCGGTGTGACGGAGATCCGGTCCCCGCCGTACGCCGTCGTGGTGCGCCACCGGTCCGGATCCTCCCCCAGGACCTGGAGCGCCCTGGAGGTCTGGCGGTTCGCGCCGTCGTAGCCGTACACCGTCTGCGCCGTCACCAGTTGCGGATCAGGTGCCAGCGCCCCGTTGACGAGGCCGGGATCGTGCCGGGGTCCGACGACGACGGCGACCCGGCCGTGCGCGTCGTACTGGGTGTCGGTGACGATCCGCCCGCCCCGGGGCGAGTCCCGCTGCGTCTGGCGTTGCCGCAGGAGTCCGTCGAAGAGCTCGTAGCTGTTCTGGTAGCTCGACCCGGCGAGCAGGGTACGGGCCAGCACGGCGCTCGGCCCATCGCTGCGCACCGTGTAGCTGAACTCGACGTTCGCCGACGCGCTCGCCGGCCGTCCCGGCCGCCACACCCGCGTGATCCGGCCCAGTGGGTCGTACGCCCTGGTGGTGGTGCCCCCGTTGGCGTCGGTCGTGCTGGTCTCGACACCGCGCAGCGGCTCGTAGTCCGTGGAGGTGGCGAAGCCGAGGGCGTCGGTGACCACCGTGCGGGTCAACGGTCCACCCACGGACGGGGTGTAGGCGGTGCGGGTGGCGTTGTCCAGCGCGTCGTACACCACAGTCGGCCGGCCGTGCTGGTCGAGGGTGCGGCGGCTGGTGGTGACGTACGTGGGCCCGCCGGTCCCGGTCTGCGCCTCCTCGACCCGGGTGACGTCACCCGCGCTCGGTGGGGCGCCCCACGGCGTGTTGTCGTCGTGGTAGTAACGCTTCTCGGCGACCAGGTCGGCCGGGTACGCTCCGACGGCGTCGCAGGCCACGCCGAGGGTCATCTCCCGCTTGACGGCGCTGACGACCCAGTCGGTGGTGTTCTCGGCGTACTCGACCCGGGAGCAGGTGTCGTCACCCGGTTCCGCCACGTCACCCCGGTCGTGCGTCTCGATCAGGCGGCCCCTGGCGTCGTACGTGTAGGCCCGCTCGGTGGTCCGGGTGCCACCGCCGGCGAGTGCGGTCTCGACGCGTTCCCACTCCAGGTCGGTCAGGTGGGCCTCCAGGGCGCCGCCGGTCCCGCCGACGCGGGGGCGCTGGGCGGTGAGACCGAGGTCACGCGGCTTGGCGACGGTGCGGCTGACGAGCGCACCACCCTCGCCGTCGAAGACCGTGACGGACCGGTTGAAGCCCCGCCACATCGGCAGGTCCGACTCACCGTCGACACTGACCTGATCGGCCTGGCCACTGCGGTTGACGTCGCCGTTCATGCCCCGCATGAACAGGTGCTCGGTCAGCGTGCGCCGACCGCCCGCCGCGCCGGTACGGACCTTCACCCGTTGGTAGCCGCGCCACTGTCCCCAACTCTTGCGCCCGGCCGGCACCAGCTCGGCGTCGTCGTGATGCCAGCCGCTCCCGCCGAACACGTACTCGTAGGAGGTGGTCTTCGGTGGGTTGCCACCGACCAGGTCGGACTCTGTCACCTGACTGACCACGTACTTGTGGAACCAGTCCTCGGTGGGGGTGGTCCCCCAGATCGCCGGAAAGCAACGCTTCTCGTTGCTGTCGACAGCGGGCACCGTCCCCGCCCGACACTCGGTCGGTTGGTACGCGACCTGGACCAGCCCGCCGGTCTCGGTGTAGATGGAACTGATCCGCCGCTTGTACATGGCCGGTCGAGTGTCGGCGCGGTCCACCCGGTTCTCCGCCGGCTGCCCGTCGAAGGTCACCGCCGGCAGGGTCGCCGTCCCGCCGACCAGGCCGGCCCGGGTGATCGAGTCGAGCCACAGCGCCGCGGGCTGCCGGTCGGCCGGCACCGGGTACGACTGGCCGAAGGTCCAGGAGTCCACGTCCCGGGCGGCGCCACCGCTTACCACCTGAGTGGTGATCTTCGAGAGCCGTCTGGTCGACCAGAAGGTCGGTGACAGCACCTGACACCCGGTCGCGTCGCACCACTGGTCCCAGGGCGTGTCCGGCCAGTTCTGCGGCTGCGAGCGGACGCAGCTGGTGCCCGGAACGCACCGGTCGGCCGGGGTGAACACCACCCGGGCCGCGGGCTGAGCGGTGTAGACGGAACCGATCCGCTGCCCGTAGTCGATCCGGGTCGGTTGCCCGCCCCGCACGTACGGGGTGGGCAGGTCCGTCCGGCCCGCGCGGCCGTAGTGATTGGACTCCGGGGCGTACCAGTACGACATCACGTCGTTGTGCCGGTCCACGACGAAGTCCAGGTTCCACCGGTACGCCTGCTGACACCAGGACGCCTCGAAGGTGGTGCCGTGACAGGGCTCGCCGGTGCCGTTGCCGAAGACCGGCACGGTCCAGGTGGACCCGGTGGTCGGGCTGCTTCCGGTGCCCTCCGGGAGCCGCTCCCGGCCGAAGAAGTACTGGGTGCCCTCGGGTGAGGTCAGCCGCCAGTACTCGCCGTCGCGGGCGCCGTTCGGCGCTCCGGTGAGATGGTCGACCCGCCAACCGTCGTCCTGCTCGGCCCGCCACAGCTGCCTGCCCGCGTCGTAGACCAGCTCACTGGTCAGACCCGGCAGCACCACCGTCGCGTTGTCCGTCGCCCAGCACAGGTCGCCGCTGGTCGCCGGTCCGCCGTCGTCGCCGCACCGGACGTACGACCGCTCGATGAAGCCGGGTTGGTAGTCGAATCCCTCGCCGAGCCAGGACGGCTGGTTGTTGGTGGACGCGACCCGCCCGTCGACCGAACCCGACGAGTAGCGCAACGCGATCTCCGGCGTCGGGCCTGGCACGCTCGGCGTGCTCACCGGGTAGGACCAGGTGAAGTCGCCGCTCTGCAGGCCCACCTGCCAGGTCGCGGACGGGGCCAGCGAGGTGGGCCGGAAGCTGCCGGCGCTGCCTTCGGGGCCGGCCGTCACGGCGTAGAGTCCGTCGCCGACCTCGGCGCGCAGCAGACCGCTGTCCACCGCGTTGCGGCTCGGCACCGCCGTGCCGGTCCGGCACCCCTTCGCGGCAGGGGTCGTCAACGCGCAGTCGGGCAGCCGGACCAGCCCGAGCCGGCTGGCGTAGTCACCGCCGTACGCCTGCCGGAAGCCCGAGTAGTCGACCTCCACCGTGGTCTCCCGGGCCGCCCTGTCGGTGTGGCCGATCCGCAGCACCATCCCCCGCGCGCCGACTCGGGCGGTGGTGGCGCGGTCGAAGACCTCGACCCGCGCCGTACCCGGGCCGGTGGCCGCCGTCGGGGCGCCCACCTTCACCGGCAGATTGCCGGCCCGCACCAACGCCGGCACGTCGTCGGGCGCCCGCCCGTCGACCTTGCGCGGCACCGGCACCTCGGCGATGCCGGCCGCGGGCCAGGCCACCTCGGGCGCCGTGCGCAACGCGACCTTCGCCTCGGGGTCCGCCCCGCGCGGCTGGGCTGCCAGCCGATGCGCCGGCTGCCCCGACCAACCCTCTGAATGTGCTGGCGACCGGGCCGCCGCCGGTGCCGACAATCCGGCAACGGTGATCAGGATCCCGCACAGGGCCGATCCGATGCGTTGTCCTTGCCGTGGCCGCATTGAAGCCTCCGAAGGTGACGAGGTGCTACTGGGACTAATCATCAATCGCGCCATATCATGTCGCCGACCTTGTCGCCGGCAACCTCTCCGAGAAACCCGAAGACGGGCATACACGCGGGTGCGGCAGGGCCGCACAGTGAGCCCAGGCCGACTCCCAAAAGAGTTCCGACGAATTCCACAGACTTTTTGAAGCCGAATTTCTGCAGTGCCTTTCCCGCCGGCATGCCACCCTCGATGTCGCTCGCGACGCCGAGCACATCCGATGCCGGTCCCAGCAGGTCGCCGCCGTGTCGTACCAGCGGATTGTCCCCGTACGCGGCAAGGAATCCGCGACTGCCCTGGCCGCTTTTGAGAGCCGTCTTGGCCGGCTCGCGCACGCTGGGATTTCCGCTACGGGCCTGCTTTTTCAATTCTTTCTTGGATGGTCCCTTGCTATCGGCCGCGGCCCCGAAACCGCCCTCGGCCTTATCCGCCCGGGACACCGCATCGTTGATGGCGCCGATTGGCTTGCTCTTCGATGTCGCCCGCTTGTCGCGGGCGTCCAGTTGGGCGTCCTTGGCCAACAGGCGGTCGCGGGCGGACTTCGGTGCCTTCGCCTTCTTCGGCTTGACCTTGCCGCGCTTGTCGCGATTGTCGAGTTGCTTGTCTTTGGCCAGCAGGCGGTCCCGCGCCGACTTCGGTCCGGCCGCCGGACGACGCACGGCCTTGGCCTTGGGCTTCGGCTTGGGCTTCTTGACGTACTTCTTGCCGTTGTAGCGGTGCGTCTTGTTGAACTGGGTGCAGCCCTTTCCGGTGCCGCAGTCGGGCCGCAGCCCGTCCGGGTCGGAGTAGGTGACCGGACTGTTGTTCGCGTACGCGTAGCCGTGCATCTGCTGCGGGTCGGACTCGTCGATGACCGGGTCGACGGACAGGAACCGGCCGGTCTCCGGGTCGTACTCGCGGGCGCCGACCCGCACCAGGCCGATCCCGGTGTCCAGGGTGCCGCCGACGAAGCCCCGTTGACCGGGCCAGGTGCTCGCCGTGGGGCCGCGGCTTCCGCCGTACGGCAGGCTGTAGCGACGGGTCGCGGTCAGGGTGGCCGCGTCCACCGCCACCCCGGCGGTGCCGTTGTGGTCGTCCACCAACCAGCTGAGCCGGTTGTCCGCGGCCCGTACGGCGACCACGTCGCCGTCCTGGCCGTAGTAGCGGGTGCCGAGGGCGCCGCCCCCGCCCGCCGGGCGGAACAACTCCGCGTCGCCGAGGAAGTACGTGGTGCCGGTGGCGTCGCGACGCAGCACCCGGTTGCCGTCGGCGTCGTACCCGAAGGAGGTGGTCCGGCCGCCCTCGGTGACTGCCGTCAGATTGCCCTCGGTGTCCCAGGTCAGGGTCTGGTCCTTGCCGGCCACCGCGCGGGTGGTGGTGTTGCCGTCCGAGTCGTAGCCGAAGGTGTCGGTCCGGTTGCCGGCCGGGCCGGTGGTGGTCACCGAGCGCAGCGTGTGCGGCTGGGCGGTGCCGGCATCGGGATAGCCGTAGGTGCGGCGGGTGTCGCCGCCGGCGGCGTGCCGCACCTCCTCGGTGCGGTTGCCGACCTTGTCGAACCGGTACGACTGCCAGTAGGCGGCCGGTCCGCCGAGAACGGACAGGCTGGGTTCGCCGGCGCAGTCGTCGGTGGCGGTCCAGGCCTCGGTGAGCCGGCGCAGGTGGTCGGTTCGGAAGCACTGGGTGTCATCGACCGCGGCGTCGGCGATGGAGGTGATGTTGCCGGCGTCGTCGTAGCGGTAGTTGACGTCGCTCACCATTGTGACGTCCTCGGTGCTCACGCCGACGGCCTGGGCGGTGCTGAGCCGGCGGCTTCCGGTCTCGTAGCCGAAGGCCCGCAGCAGCACCGCGTCCGGGCCGCCGAGCTGGTACGACTCGACGTCACCCAGCGGGTCGTACGCGGTGTCGTTGACGTAGGTGACGCTGCCGCCGGAGCCGGTCCGGGAGGTCATCGTGGCCGGCAGGCCGAGCGAGTTGTAGGTGTAGGTGACCGTCTCCGCGCCGAGGCTGCCGACGGCCGGCAGGCTGGCGGAGGTCACCGCCCCGGCCGCGTTGTAGCCGAACGCGCTGGCGTACCGCTCGGTCTGCCCGGCCGTGGCGGCCGGGACCGTCACGGCGGTGCCGGTCGGCCGGCCCGCCGGGTCGTAGCCCAGGGTCTCCGTCCGGTACGTGTCGCCGCCCGCGTACCGGGTGGCGGCGGTGGGCAGCCCCGTGCCGCCGGGAAGCGTGTCGTAGGTCCAGTCGGCCAGCTTCGTGCCGTCCGGGGAACCGTCGTACCGACCGGTGGGGCGGCCGAGCGGGTCGTAGGTGTTGGCGACGGTGTGCCCGCGCGCGTCGGTGACGCTGATCAGCTGGTCCTCGTCGTCGTAGCGGGAGGTCGAGGTGCCGCTGTCCGGGTCCTCGGTGTGGATCCGGCGACCGCGCAGGTCGTAGGAGTAGCGCCAGACGTTGCCGGCCGGGTCGGTGACGGTGGCCAGCTCACCACCCTTGGTGTACGTGTACCGGGTCTCGTCGTAGGCACCGGTGGGTGACCCGCCGGTGTACTGCCGCAGCGCGGTGACCCGGTCGTCGGCGTCGACGACAGTCGTCGTGGCGGTGCCGCCGTCGGGCGGGTCCACCGATGTCCAGTCGCCGCCGTACGCGGTGCCGGTACGCCACTGCTCGACGCCGTGGGACAGGAAGATCTCCACCGTCTCCCGGTCCGCTCCGTCGTAGCCGTACCGGGTCTCACCGGGCACGCTGCCGGTCGGCCGGAACAGCTCCGGGACCGGGTCGCGGCTGGCCTCCCAGTAGTCGTCGTAGGTGCGCTCGACGCGGCCGTGGCCGTCGTGGAACGTGTCGGTGATGATCCGGCCGCCGGCCGGGGAGGCCGTCTGGGTCTGCCGGGGACGCAGGAACCCGTCGTAGAGGGTGTACGCGGACCGGTAACCACCGCCGGCGTCCCCGGTCAGGGTCTCGGCGCGGGTGGCGCTGGTCCCGTCGGCGCGAACCAGGTACTCGAAGCGGGTGTTGGGGCTCTGGGTGCCCTTGGCCCGGCCGGGCAGCCACACCTGGCGCAACCGGCCCAGCGCGTCGTACGTCAGGTCGGTCCGTCGCCCGTTGGCATCCACGGCGCTGACCGGGCTGCCCAGCAGCGGGTCCAGGGTGCTGGTGGTGGTGTGGCCGAGGGCGTTGGTGGTGCTGACCTGGGTGGTCGGTCCGCCCAGCGCCGGGGTGTACGCGATGGTGCTGCGGCTGCCCAACGCGTCGACCTCGGCGGTGGGCCGGCCGTGCCTGTCGACCTCGGTCGAGCCGGCGGTGACGTAGACCGGACCGCCGGACCAGGAGCCGGCCTGCTCGCTGCGGGTCTCGTCGCCGGCAATCGGCGGCGCACCCCAGGCCAACTGGCCGTCGTAGTAGCCGCGTTCGTCGGAGATGAGGTCGTCGGGGTACGCGGGGGTGGCGGCGCAACCCACGGCAACCGTCTCGGTCCGGGACACCGTGTCCGTGATCCACCTGTCGAGGTTGCGGGTGTACCAGGTGCGGGTGCAGGTGTCATCGTCCGGATCGGCCAGGTCACCCCTGTCCTCGACCCGGGTCATCCCGGCGTAGTCCGGGTCGTAGCCGTAGTTGGTCTCGGTGGTACGGGTCGAGCCGTCGCTGAGCGCGGTGAGGATCCGTTCGGTGGTGCCGGTCACCAGGTACGCGGTGAGCGGTTGCAAACCCGCGCGCTGCCGGGCGGCCGTGGCCCGTACGCCGGTCAGCGCGGAGACCCTACGCTGCAGCCACGGACCACCGTCACCGTCGTACGTGGTGACCACCCGGTTCAGGCCGCTCCACTGCGGATCGTCGGACACACCGTCCACCCGGACGTCCCGGTCCGGCGGGCCGGACTTGTTGACGTCGCCGTTCATGCCGCGCATGAAGACGTACTCGGTCAGGGAACGTTGGCCACCGGCGGCCCCGGTCCGCACCCGTACGGTGCGGTAGCCGTGCCACTGGCCCCAGGTCTTGTGGTCGGTCGGGACCAGTTCGGCGTCGTCATGGTGCCAGGCGTGCCCGCCGATGTCGTACTCGTAAGAGGTGATCTCGGGCGGGTTGCCGCCCACCAGGTCCTCCTCGGTCACCTGGCTGACGGCGTACTTGTGGAACCACTCCAGCCGGGAGGTGGACCCGATGCCCCAGTACACCGGGAAACAGCGCCGGTCGTTGTCGTCCTCGGCCGGCAGGCCCCCGGGCCGGCACTGCACCGGCGCGTACGCCACCGCGATCCGGCCGCCGGTCTCAGTGTGTACGGCGCTGATCCGGCGTTTGTACAGCGCCTGCACGGTGTCGGTGGTGTCGACCCGGTTCGGCCAGGTCTGCCCGTCGAAGGTGACCGCCGGCAGCGTGGTGGTGCCGCCGACGTGACCGGACTGCCGGATCGCGTCCAGCCACAGCGGCGGGCTGGTCTGGTCCTCCGGCCGGGGGTAGGACTGGGTGAGCTGCCAGGAGTTGATGTCGCGGTAGGCCCCGGCGGTGTACACCTGCGTGGTGACCCGGTCGAGGCGTTTGGTCGACCAGAACGTGGGGGCGAAGACCTGGCACGTCCCGCTCGACGTGCAGGTCTGGTCGAGCGGAGTGTCCGGCCAGTTCTGCGGCTGGGAGGTGACGCAGCTGCTCCCCGAGATGCACCGGTCGGCCGCGGCGAACGTGACGCGGGCAGCGGCCGGCACGGTGAACAGGGTGTCCGCGCGCTGGCCGTACTCGATGCGGTCGAGTTGGCCGCCCCGGACGTAGGGGGTCGGCGCGGTGGCAGTGGCGTTGCGGCCGTAGTGGTTGGTCTCGGGGCGGTAGTAGTAGGACATGGCGTCGCCGTGCGGGTCGACGACGTAGTCGAGGTTCCAGCGGTACGCCTGTTGGCACCAGGCGTCAGCGGGGGTGCCGCGGTAGCACCGGGCCCCGGGTTCCTTGCCGAAGACCGGCACCGTCCAGGTCGAGTTCGTCTCGGCCCGGCCGGTTGCCCAGCCCGGTAGCCGGTTGAGGCCGAAGTGGTACTGGGTGCCGTCGGGTGCGGTGAGTCGCCAGTGTTCACCCTTGTCGCCGTCGTCACCGTCGTCGCCGTTCGCGGCGCCGGTGAACCGCTCCACCCGCCAGCCGTCGTCGTCGGCCATCCGCCAGGTGTGGCTGGTGTCGTCGAGGACCAGTTCGCCGGCCACGCCGGGCAGCGACACGATCGCGTTGTCAGTGCCCCAGCACAGGTCCCCTAGGCGAGAGGCGGGTTCGGTCGAGCAGGGCTTGTAGGAGCGTTCGATGAAGCCGGACTGGAGTTCGAAACCCTCGCCCACCCAGGACGGCTGGTTGTTGTTGGCGGCCACCCGCCCGTCGATCGACCCGGACGAGTAGGTCAGCGCCAGGTCGGGCTCGACGCCGGGAACCTCCGGCGTGTCGATCGGGTACGACCACGTGAAGTCGCCGGACTGGAGCCCCACCTGCCAGGTGGCCGTCGGCGACAGCGAGGTGGCCTGGTAGCTGCCGGCGCCCCCGGACGGGCCCGCGGTGAGCGCGTACAGGCCGTCGGGCACCCGGGCCTCGACCCGGGCGGTGGCCGACCGATTGCGGCTGGGCACCGGCGTGCCGGCACGGCAACCGGGAGCGGCCGGCGTGGTGGCCGCGCAGTCGGGCATCCGGACCAACTGCAGCCGGGAGCCGTAGTCGCCGCCGTAGGCGGTACGGAAGCCGGAGTAGTCGATGCTCACCTGCGTCCGGGCCGCGTCGTCCCGGCGGGAGAGCCGGACGAGCAGGCCGGTCAGCCCGGCCGCTCGTACGGCGTCCTGGCCGAGGAGCTCGACGCGCACCGTGCCGGCCCCGGTGGGCGAGCCGACCCACAGAGGTAGGGCACCGGCCCGGGCGAGGGAGATCTCCGGCTCGCTCGACGTCGGCCGGACGGCGGCAGCGACGGGCACGTCCACCGCGGCGGCGGACGGCCACTCGGGACGGGCCGCGGCCCGCAGCGCGGCTGGCCCCTCCAGGTCGACGGCGCGGGGGCGGGCCGGCGCCGACGTGCCCTTGACCGGCACGACCGGGTTCTTCGGGGCGGGCGGCCGAGGGCTGCCGGCGGGCCCGGCCTGTGCGGGGGCCGCCCCCACCAGGCTGAGAACCAGCGCCAGGACGAGAGCGCCGGCCAGTGAACCACGGCCGACGCGTATCCGGCCGATCCGATGGGTACCTGGTAAAGGCATCCTGTTCTCCCCGGGTGCTGTGGTGGCGACGTGGACGAGGACCGACCAACCAACCGGCGACCCTGCCGCGCCGGGCCGCCCGTCCGACTAGGACACTGGGTGTACGCGGCCACCGTGGGCAATGGCTCCAGCGCGTTCGGGACAGTCCCGAACAGGCCTGCGTGGTTGGGCCCGCCCATTGGCTGGGATCGATAATCTCCATCGAGATCAATCGACTCATGGGGAAGCCGCATGTCCGAAGCCGAAACCGGGCCGCATGTTGCAGAAGCGGTGATGATCTGCTCCGCACCGCTGTGTTAGCCTCGGTGCGCGCCCCAGATGGGCCTACCCCCCGGAGGTTCTGGCTACTTCAGCCACCACGCCGAGATCGATGCGATATACGCGTCGCTCGTGCGGGATCCGGGGCGTCGGCGCCCTCGGGGCTTTGTCATCTGCGTGGCTGGGTGAACGCTGTGGGCCTCCGGTCGGGTCTTCGGATCGACCGGGAAGAAGACGGTACGAATGACGGTCACGTTCAACCACACCATCATCGCCAGCAAGGACAAGAGCGCCTCGGCCGCGTTCTACCGGGAGCTGTTCGAGCTGCCGGAGGCGCCGTCGTGGGGGCCGTTCGCCAACGTGCAGTTGGACGAGGGGCAGCTGCTCCAGTTCGCCGAGCCGCCGGTGGACATCCAGATGCAGCACTACGCGTTCCTCGTCGACGACGAGTTGTTCGTGCGCTGCCTGGCGTTCGTCGAGGGGCGTGGCATCACGTACTGGGCCGACCCGCAGCTGAAGCGGGAGGGGGAGACCAACACCGAGCACGGTGGGCGCGGTTTCTACTTCTTCGACCCGGCGGGACACGCCATCGAGATCATCACCCGCCCGTACCTGTAGCAGGCGCGGCGGCCGGTCGGGCGCGGTTGCCCCACCGGCCGTCAGCGTCGCTGCTGAGCCTCGCGGGTCGTGGGGTCCGCGCTCTCGCCCGGGCCTACGGGATTGGTCAGCTGGAACCCCGGCGCCGCGAGGTTGGCCCCGTGCTCGCGATCGGACAGCACGAACGTTCCGCCCCGCTGCTCTGGCTGCCAACCGCTCTTCAGGCCGCAGATGATGACCGCCCGCACGTCTGCGGGTGTGGGGTAGCCGTTGTCGACAACGTACGGCCCGGGAGCCGACAGCAGATCCGCTTCGAGTTTCTGGCTGTTCTTACCGCCGGGACCCCAGGCGCGAACGTAGACGGCCCGGTGGGAGAAACCGTTGACCTGGACGCGGTGCAGCGCAGCGCGCCACGTGTAAGTGTGCCCGTCGATGTGTATCTGCCGTAGCCGAGCCCGCATCTGCACCGCCTCCGTGGCCGGACCTCCTGAACCACAGATTGTTCCTTCCTCTGGCACGCTCGCGGAGCACTGGTGCGGCACTTCGACTGAAACGCAGCTAGAGCGGCTACTAGTGGTGCTACTTCGGTGCGCGCAGCGCTTGCCAGAGCGTGCGGTAGAAGTCGGGGTAGGTCCGCTCGACGTGTGTGGCGAACCGCCTCGTTTCCTCGTGCCGGGCGGGGAGCTGGTTGATGGGTACGCTCATTGCGGCGTGGTGCTCGATGTGCAGGTTGTTGCCGTTGGTGTACCAGGTGCTCAACCAGCTGCCACGGATCGACCGGGTGTTGTGGAGCACGTCAGTGGTCTCGGTGTCGCAGAGAATGTGCTCGGGCAGTTCAACGAAGAAGTGCATCGGCACGGCGGCGACGACCGGCAGCACCCAGAGCAGCAACACGTACTCACCGAGACCGGCGAGAGCCAGACCGATGGCGGTGAGAACCGCAACCCCCTGGACCAGGTGCTCCTGCACGACATGACGCCGCATCTTCGGGCTGATGTCACCGAACTCGTAGTTCCACCGGCCGGCCGCGCTGCGGACGACGTCCCGCAGCACGACCAGGATGCGGTGGTAGTCGAGCGAACCGCGCAGCAGCGTGGCGAGCGTCAGCGGTTGGCGCGTGTCGAACCCGAAGAACTCGGTGTCGTGTGGGGTGCCCAGGAAGCGGTGGTGCTGCAGGTGCCGTACCCGGTAGTGGCTGTAGACGACGAACAGGGGCAGGCCGAGTGGCACCCCGACCACGCGGTGAGGCCAGGCCCTGCGGAACGCGGAGTGGTGCAGTGCCTGGTGTTGAAGCTCGACCGCGTGGGTGTACATGGCAGCCAGCAGCAGCACGCCCGCGACGACCGCGACCGGCTCCGGGCGCAGGGCCAGGGTGGCCCCGGCCGCCGTGATCAGGGCCAGGACGCCGAGCTTGCCGAGGAAGACGCGCTCGTCGCCGCCTGTGGTGCGGGCGCGGGCGAACAGCAGGGTGGGCGCGGGGGCAGGGGTGGACGCGGGTACGGCGGTGAGCGTCATGGTTCTTCCTCGGGGGCGGGTGTGGGTCGGCTCAGCGGCCGCTGAGCAGGACGACGTGGGTTCCGGTCAACGCGGTGCTGCGGGCGTGCGCGAGCAGCCCGGCCAGGGCGACCGAGCCGGCGGCGGTGGGCTGGGCTCCGTACTCGGCGAGCAGGTGCCGAGCGGTGAGCAGTTCGTCGTCGGTGGCCGCGTGCACGGCCCCGCCGCTGGCCCTGATCGCGTCGAGTGCCTCGGGGCCCTGTAGTGCGTGCCAGTTGACGAGCGGCTGGTTGTGGTCGGTCGTGGTGACGCCGTCCGGGTCGAGCATTCGGTACGGACCCGGCCAGCTCGTGACCAGCGGGTTGTTGCCGGCCGAGCCGACTCCGTGCAGCGGCACGTCCCACCCCAGCCGGCCCAGAGCCTTGTGTAGGGCGATGACTGTGGTGCCGTTGCCGACCGGGATCCACAGCGCCGCAGGCGGTTCGGCCAGCTCGGCGTGCAGGGCGTGGGCGACGGTGCCGTGGCCGGTGAACACCGCCTCGACGTAGGGGCCGTCGACGTTGCCGTCGATCGCGCCGTCGAGGGCGGCCAGTCGCCGAGACTCGTCGACCGCGTCCTCGTAGCTGCCGTCGATCAGGTGCACGTCCGCGCCGACCGAACGCATGAAGGCGCCGCCGTCGCTCCAGCCGGTGGGCAGCACGACGGTGCAGGGCATGCCGATGGCGCCGCAGGCCATCGCCATCGCGCGTCCGTAGTTGCCGCAGGTGGCGATGACGATGCGCCGTCGACCTTCAGCGATCGCCCGGGCGACGACCTGGCGTGCGGCCGGTTCCTTGTGGCTTCCGGACGCGTACCGGGTCTCGTCCTTGACGAGGATCCGGGCGCCGGGCACGAGGTCGTGCGCGTCGATCAGGGGGGTTCCGTACGCGTCGATGGGGTGCTCGACGTAGGTGTCGACGGACATGTGTTGGCCTTTCGCGAGGGTGGATGTCAGCGGCGGGTGGACAGGGCGGAGTCGGCCGCGCGCTGCAGGTCGTCGCGGGAGCCGATCTCGGCCGGTGGGAGGGCGTCGGGAAGGTCGTCCTCGAGCAGGCGCAGCCGGCGGTCGAGCCAGCCCCGAACGGCCCACGCGAGTTGCAGCAGGCCGCTGACGGTCACCAGCAGGGCGAGCCCGCGGCCGGGTCCGGTGCCGAGCACCTCACCGACGCTGCCGGCGAGGGCGCCGCCGGGCTCAAGCAGCGGCTGGACGTACCGTTCGGCGAGAGGGCCGACCACCAGGTACCCGACCGGCATCGTGAGCATCATCAGCGAGATGAAGATCGACAGGACGCGGCCCTGCAACTCGAAACCGACCTTCGTCTGCACCACGGCGATCCAGTGCCCCTCGGCGAGCGACTCGCCGAAGGTCAGCAGGAACATGCCCACGATCACCCACACCGGGCCGGTGCCGAGCCCGACGACTGTCATCGCGATGCTCGCCAGGCCCATGAAGAGGATGAGGCCGTGGGCGCGGCGGACGGTCCCGCCCCAGACGCCCATGACGACACTGCCGGCGAGCCCTCCGACGCCCCCGGCGCCCAGGGCCAGACCGAGCACCGCCGGGCTCTGCTCGATGAGCAGCATCGGGGTGATGACGGCGAAGCCGAGCGTGTAGAAGGCATGGTCGACGATGAAGAACCGCAACGCGGCCCGCAGGCCGGGGCGGCGGATGATGTAGCGCCAGCCGTTGGCGATCTCGGTGCGGAACGTCTCCTCCCGCCGGTGGAACATCAGGTTCGGGAACCGCACGAGCAGGAGGGACAGCACCCCGGCAACGAAGGTGGCGGTGTCGATGAGCAGCACGCCGGAAACGCCGATTGAGGCGATCAGGCCGGCGCCGAGCAGCGGGGCGAACACGGTGCCTACCGAGACGCCGAGCTGGCTGATGCCGTTGGCGTGTCCGAGGAACCGCTTGGGCACCAGTTGGGCGACGGCCGCGAGGTAGGCGGGCCGCTGGAACGCGCCAGCCATCGAGGTGACCGACACCGCCAGGTAGATCTGCCAGAGCTGCAGGCCGCCACCGGCGAACACCGCCACCGCAAGCGCCACCATGGACAGGCCCGCGACGGTGTCGCTGGCCAGCATCACCCGTCGCCGGTCCCAGCGGTCGGCGACGGCGCCGGCGATCGGCCCGACGAAGATGCCGGGCAGTAGGCCGATCGCGTTGACGACGGCGAAGTCGGTGAGGGATCCGGTGCGTTGGAAGACCCAGATGCTGAGTACGAGAGCACTGAGCCCACTGCCGATCATCGAGAGGAACTGGCCGGCTGCGACCGTCGCGAAGCGCGCGAGGCTTGGCGCCGGCCCCGCCTGGTGGTTCTGGTGCACCGGTTCGGTCGTCGCGCCGCCCGCGAACGCCACGAGCTCGGCGGCCAGCGGCTGCGCGTGCGACTTGACGAAGAAGTGCCCGGCCTTGGGCAGGACCGCGAGGTGCACACCCCCCTCGCCGAAGTGCTCCCACTCGTGGAAGCGCTCCTGGTAGTGCTCGGTCACCCGGTCGCGGGAGCCCACGACGGCCAGCACGGGAGCCTTCAGTCTGGTGGTCTGCCCCCCGTAGGCGGTGGTGAAGAACTCCTCGGCGTCGCGGGCGTCATGCCGGACGTTGCGCAGCACGAACGCCTGCTGCTGCGGGTCGTCCACGTCGGTGAAGCCGCCGCGGCCCCGCAGGTAGGCCAGGTACTCGCGGTCCGAGGTGAGCGCGTCGGTCGGGACGAACCGGTAGAACCAGTCGAAGATCCGTCCCGGCAGCCGGGCCGTCGGGAAGCCGGCGCCGAGCGCCACACCCGCGAGTTCGACGCCCGCCTCCTCGGCGCGCTGTGCGATCTGCATGGTGACGGCGACGCCGAGGCAGTGGCCGTACAGCAGCACCGGTCCGCTGACCTCCTGCAGCTCGGCGAGCACCCGCTCGGCCACCTCGGCCGAGGGCAGCAGCGGCTCGTCGGGGCGGGCGTAGTCGTGCCCGGGCAGCTCCACGGCCAGCAGCGCCCAGGTGGATGGCAGAGCGTCGGCAAGCGGCTGGTAGGCGACAGCGCTGCCACCCGAGTACGGGACGCCGACGACTGTCATGCCACCGGCGGCGAGGTCCGCGTCGCGCGTGGTGAGCCGATGCAGCATCCGCCGCTCGGCGGGCGGGTTCTCCACACGGCTGTCCAGCAGTGCCGCGAGTCGCCGTACGGTCGGTTGCTGGTAGAGGTCGAGCAGCGTGGGCGCCGGCGTGATCTGCCGGACCACCCTCAGCGCCGCGAACGAGTCCCCGCCGAGGGCGAAGAAGCTGTCGTCCAGACCGATGTCGGCGACACCGAGCACGGCGGACCACGCCTCGGCGATCGCCTTCTCCCGTGGTGTCTCCGGCGCGGGGCCGGCCACTGTGGCACCGGTCTGCGGCGGCGCGGGCAGACGGCGCCTGTCGAGTTTGCCGTTGGGTGTCAGCGGCAGCGCGCTGAGGCTCAGCACGCGGGCGGGGACCATGTGCACGGGCAGGGCGCGGCCCAGGGCGTCGCGGAGCGCGGCCTCGTCGGCCTCCGCACCGGTCGCCGTGACCACGTACCCGATCAGCCGGGCGATACCTGAGGTCGGGGTGTGCACGGCGACAGCGCACGACGCGACGCCCGGCAGGGCGCCCAGCGCGGCCTCCACCTCACCCAGCTCGATCCGGTAACCGTTGACCTTGACCTGGTCGTCGAGGCGGCCGAGGAAGTCGACTGTGCCGTCGGCGTGGAAGCGGGCGGCGTCGCCGGTGCGGTACATACGCGCCCCGGGTTCGGGGGCGTACGGGTCGTCGACGAAACGTTCGGCGGTCAGCTCGGGCCGCCTGTGGTATCCGGGGGCGACACCGGCGCCGCCCAGATACAGCTCGCCGACGACACCTGCGGGTACCGGCTCGCCGTGGGCGTCCAGCACGTACACGCGGTTGCGGGGAAACGGACGCCCGATCGGCAGCGGCGCCTCGGCGGGCAGGTGCGCCGCGGAGGCGTCGAACCAGACGTTGTCGACTGTCACCTCGGTCACGCCGTACGCGTTGACCACCCGGCCGTGCGGCCCGACCAGGCGGCGGGCCAGCTCGTACTCGTGCACGTGCCACTTCTCGCCGCCGCCGATGAGCATCCGCAGCCAGGAAAGGCCAGCGCCGGTGCTCTCGGCGTGTGCGAGCAGCCCGCGCAGCACGGCCGGGACCAGTTCGGTGCACTCGACCCGTTCGGCGCGCATCAGCTCGTACAGGTCGGCCGGGTCGAGCAGCGTCTCGCGGGGCACGACGACCAGCCGTCCGCCGGTGGTGTGGGCCCGCAGCGTCTCCCCGACGAACATGTCGAAGGAGAAGCTCGCCGCCTGCTGGTACGTCCATTCCGGGCGCAGGTCGTAGGCGCGTTGCCACATGTCGGCGGCGTGCACCAGGTTGCGGTGTGTCACGACGACGCCCTTGGCCTTGCCGGTGGAGCCGGAGGTGTAGATGACGTACGCCGGGTCGTCCGCCGCGGCGGCCGGCGGCAGGTCGCTGCCGTCCTCCGGTAGCGGGTCCCGCAGGTACGCGGCGTCGACGAGCACGGCGGCGCCGCTGTCGGCGAGCATGTAGTCGAGGCGTTCGCGCGGGTAGGCGGGGTCGAGCGGCACGTAGGCCGCTCCCGCCTTGAGTACGCCCCACATCGCGACGAACAGGTCGAGGCCCCGGTCCAGACAGATCGCCACCCGGTCGCCGGGTTGGACACCAGCGGCCCGCAACCGCCGGGCGACGCGGTTGGCCCGCACGTTCACGTCGCCGTAGCTCATCGTGTCGCCCCGGAACGTCAGCGCCGGCGCGTCGGGTGTGGCTGCGGCGTGCCGCTCGAACAGCTCGTGGACCGTCGTCGCGTCCGGAACGGGCGCCGTGACGTCGTTCCAGTCGTGCAGGATCCGGTGCCGCTCCTCGGCGGTCAGCAGCGGCAGCCGTAGGACCTCGGTGCCCGGGTCGCTCGCGGCGGCGGCCAGCAGGGTGAGCAGATGGTCGGCCAGCGCCGCCACCCGTGGCTCGTCGAACAGTTCGGTGGCGTAGTCGATGGTCAGCAGCGGTCCGTCGGCCGGGAAGTCCAGGCCGACGGCGAGGTCCACCATGGTGGCGGCGGGCGCGACTTCTCCGGCGTACCGGAGAGCCGTGTCGCGCGGCGCCGGGGTGTTGTGCACGGTGAGCATCACC
This sequence comes from Micromonospora sp. NPDC049275, assembly GCF_043197115.1. Lineage (NCBI taxonomy): Bacteria > Bacillati > Actinomycetota > Actinomycetes > Micromonosporales > Micromonosporaceae > Micromonospora > Micromonospora sp. NPDC049275. The sequence goes on along the minus strand of NZ_JBICSN010000018.1, from coordinate 83,789 downwards.
GGGCTGACCCGGTTCCGGTTGCCGCTGCCCGGCCGCGCCAACGCGTCGACCAGGTCGGGCAGCGCGAGCGTCTGGTGGTCGAGGTCGGCCAGGACAGCGTCGCGGACCCGCGCGACCAGCTGGGCGAACGTCGGCGCACCGGCCACGTCGCCGCGCATGGGCAGGATGTTGAGCAGCGGCCCGACCAGGGTGGCCTCCCCCGCTCCGGTGCGCCCGGCGACCGGAGTCAGCACTGTCACGTCGGTTCGGCCGGTGTAGCGGGCGAGGACCGTCTGCAGCCCGGCGAGCACCACCATGAACAGGCTCGCGCGCTCGCCTCGGCCGTACGCGCGCAGCCGCTCCAGCAGCGCGGGGTCGACGTGACGGGTCAGCCGCGCGGCAGCGAAGGACCGGGCCACCGGGCGCGGCCGGTCGGCGGGCAGTTCCAGGTCGAGGTCCGCGTCGACGAACCGCTGCCGCCAGTATTCCCGCAACCGCTCGTCGGAGCGGGCGGCCGTGTTCCGCGCCGCCAGATCGGGCAGCGCGACGGCAGGGGCCAGGTCGGGCTCCGCACCGGTACGGGCGGCGCGGTACAGCGCGGCCAACTCCTCCCCGACGACAGTGGCGGACCACCCGTCGAACACCAGATGGTGCACGACCAGAACCAGCTGCGTGCCGTCGGCGCTCAGGTACGCCCGCGCGAGTGGCCCGGCGGCGAGGTCGAACTTCGCCGTGACCGGCTCCCCCCGCACCAGCTCGAGCCTGGCGTCGGAGCCGATCACCATCCGCGGCTCCGCGCCGTCGTCGGGAAACCGGGCGCGCAGCAGTGGGTGTCGACGAGCAAGCGCAGTGAGGGCTCGAGCCAGCGCGGCGGGCTCGACCGGCTCGGCGAAGCGGTAGCGGATGCCCAGCGTGTGCGCGGGCAGGTCGGCGCAGACCTGCTCGGCGACCCAGAAGTCCCGCTGCAGTGAGCTCAGCGTCACCGGAACGCCCTCGGCCACGGCGGCCGTCTCGGCCATTCCGCCGGCGTCGGCGCTCGTGAGGAGGCTCGCCACCTCCGCCAGCGTGGGCGCCGCGTACAGCCGGCTCAGCGTCAGCTCCACGCCGTGCTCGTGCCGCAGGGCAGTGATCATCCGTACGGCGTCGAGTGAGTCGCCGCCGAGCGCGAGAAAGTCGTCGTCCAGGCGTACCTGCGCGATACCGAGCACCGCCGCCCAGATCCGGGCCACCGCGCGCTGCGCCGGGGTGAGACCGGTGTCCACGACCGGGCCGTCCGGGACGACCGCGGCCAAGGCCCGCCGATCGACCTTGCCCTGCACGGTCAGCGGCAGGCGGTCGTGGCGCACCAGAGCTGCCGGGACAAGGTACGCGGGAAGCTCCTCGGCCAGGGCGGCGCGAACCGCGGTCAGGTCGATCCCGGTGCCGGCCACCACGTGCCCGGTCAGCCGCGCCTGGTCGCCCCGCTCACCGAGCACCACCACGGCGTCCTCGATGCCCGGCGCGGCCCGCAGCGCCGCCTCGACCTCCCCCGGCTCCACCCGGAAACCACGGATCTTCATCTGCTCGTCGAGGCGCCCCAGGAACTCCAGCGACCCGTCCGCGGCACGGCGCACCCGGTCCCCGGTGCGGTACTCGCGGCCGGTGGGCCCCGGCCGGAACCGCTCGGTGGTCAACTCCGGCCGGCGCAGGTACCCGGTGGCGACCTGAACTCCGCCGATCGTCAGCTCGCCGGCTTCACCGTCGGGGGCCTCGGCGCCGTCCGCGCCCAGTACGCGACAGGTGACCCCGGGCAGTGGGTGCCCGATCGGCACGGCGTCGCCGGCCCATCCGGTCAGGTCGGCGACGGTGGCGACGACAGTGGTCTCGGTCGGCCCGTAGGTGTTGAGCAGCCGTACCCCGGGACTGGCGGCGCGCTGCCACCGGCGCACCGCGTCGGGCCGCGCGGCCTCGCCCCCGATGATCGCCAGCCGGACCGTGGCGGGCACTGTCGCCTCGGCACGGTCCAGGGCGGCGACCAGCTCGTGCCAGTACGCGGTCGGCAGGTCCAGCACTGTGACGCCCAGCCCCGCGCAGCCGTCCAGGAACAGGTCGGGGCGACTGATCATGTCATCGTCGCGCAGCACCACGGCCGCCCCGCAGGTCAGTGCCGGGAAGATCTCCTCGACGCTGGCGTCGAAGCTCAGCGACGCGAACTGCAGGACGCGGTCGGCGGCGGTGAGCTCGTAGCGCTGCCGGGCGGCGGCGCAGAACGCGGCGAGCGCGGACATCGGCACGACCACGCCCTTGGGCCGCCCGGTCGACCCGGACGTGTACACGACGTACGCCACGCCGGCCACTCCGCGCGCCTCCGTGCCGACCGGGGTGTCCGTCGCGGCGACGCCGTCCGGGGTGATGATCGCGCGGGGCCTCGCGTCGGCGAGGATGAGCTCCTGACGGGCCGCCGGATAGGCCGGGTCGATGGGCACATAGCCCGCGCCCACCCGCAGGACCGCAAGCATCGCCACGACAGCGTCCCGGCTCCGCGGCATACGCAGCGCCACCAGGTCGCCGCCGGACACCCCGGCGACCGTCAACTCCGCCGCCCGCTCCTCGACGCGGGCAACCAGCTCCGCGTAGGTCAGGTCACCCGCGCCGTCGACCACCGCCGCAGCCGCGGGCCGGCGCCGGGCCTGCGCGACGACCTGCTGCCACAGTGGACCCTCCCCCACGGGCGGTGTGCGGATGTCGATGGCCTGACTCATGAAGGGCTCCCGGGTGTCGCAGACAGCGAAAGGCGTGCCGGCGCAAGACCCTAGGGACCGACTGAGGTTCGCGGATGAACGCCGGCCGGCGCTCGGAAGGACCTTGATCACTGGAGCGTTCACCTGGTGAACGCCACGGCCCACCGGCCAACGATGCCGCCGCCTGCCCGAACACCGTTGGTGCACAACGTTTGCGATGAACTGCCAGTGAACTCGACGCCGCAGGGGTGGGTCGTGGTCGCGCACTGGAGGAGGAGTCGCGGCCGACCGACTTGAGCGCGGCATGGCCTGCTTCCGAAGGTGAACTCTGGGCAAACGAATGAATGGTGAATGGATGTCCGGGGCACCACCTGTGCAGACACTCAAGACGACGTGCGAGGTGTGTGATGACCGAACCCGCAGCCAGTGGCGGTATCGTTGACCCGGAGGTCGCCTTGCAACGCCAGGTCGAGACGCTGAAACAACGATTCCCCGACGCTGACGAAAGCGAGATCTCCGCTCTCGTGCAGGAAACGCACAAGCGCCTCAAGGACGGGGCGAGCATCGACTCGCACCTGGTCGCCCTCACCGAGAAGCAGGTGACGGAGGAACTGCGCGGCGGCGGTGGAACCGTTCACATCCGTAGCGACGGCACGGCCTGACCGTTGTCGCAACGGGTCCCTGTGGTGGTGGACACGAAGCCGCCGCCCGCAGCCGGGTGCGACGTAGCGTTGAGGGCTGCCCAGGGCCGGTCCGCATACGGCATGCCTGGTCGACGCCGATCCGCGAGACGAAAATGGTGAACGCCGGGTGCCCGTGACGAGTGAATCCCAGGTGGCCGCGCTACCGCCGGCTGCCGCACCGACGATCCCGGCGGTCTTCCGATCCGCCTCGGCCCCGGCCCGCCGCACGCTTGTCGACATTCTCGACGACTCCGTGCGCACGCACGCCGACGCAGACGCGCTCGACAGCGGTGCCGCCACGCTGACCTACCGAGACCTGGCCGACGAGGTCGAGGCCGTCCGGAGGTCGCTGGCCGGGCACGGCATCGGTGTCGGCGACCGTGTGGGCATCCGCATCTCATCCGGTACGGCCGAGCTGTACCTGGCGATCCTCGGCGTTCTCGCGGCGGGCGCCGCCTACGTGCCGGTCGACGCGGACGATCCCGAGGAACGCGCCGACCTCGTCTTCGCCGAGGCGGGAGTCACGGCGGTGCTCGGGGACGGGTTGGCGGTTTCGGTGCGTCGTACCCCAGTGGGTCGGGTCGGTCGGCCCGGCCCGGACGACGACGCCTGGATCATCTTCACCTCCGGCTCGACGGGCACCCCGAAGGGGGTGGCGGTCAGCCACGGCGCGGCGGCGGCTTTCGTCGACGCCGAGGCGCGGTTGTTCCTCGTCGACGAGGCGAGCGAGGCGATCGGCCCGCAGGATCGGGTACTGGCCGGGTTGTCGGTGGCGTTCGACGCGTCCTGCGAGGAGATGTGGTTGGCGTGGCGGCACGGCGCGTGTCTGGTGCCGGCCGCGCGGTCGCTGGTCCGCAGTGGCGTCGACCTCGGTCCGTGGTTGGCCGAGCAGCGCATCTCGGTGGTGTCGACGGTCCCGACGCTCGCCGCGCTGTGGCCGGTCGAGGCGTTGGAGGAGGTCCGGCTGCTGATCTTCGGTGGGGAGGCCTGCCCACCGGAACTGGCGCAGCGCCTGGCCGTCGAGGGTCGCGAGGTCTGGAACACGTACGGACCGACCGAGGCGACAGTGGTGGCCTGCGCCGCGCGGATGACCGGTGAGGGACCGGTCCGCATCGGGTTGCCGCTGGCCGGCTGGGAACTCGCCGTGGTCGACGGGTCCGGCGTGCCGGTGGCGATGGGTGAGACCGGCGAGCTGGTCATCGGCGGGGTGGGGCTCGCCCGGTACCTGGATCCGGGCAAGGACGCCGAGAAGTTCGCGGCGCTGCCCGCGCTCGGCTGGCAGCGGGCGTACCGCAGCGGTGACATCGTCCGGGCGGAGCCCGAAGGGCTCCTGTTCGTCGGTCGCGGTGACGAACAGGTGAAGCTCGGCGGACGCCGAATCGAGCTGGGTGAGATCGACGCCGCGCTGCAGGCGCTGCCCGACGTCGCCGGCGCCGCCGCGGCGGTGCAACGCACCGCGGCGGGCAACCAACTGCTGGTGGGGTACGTGGTCCCGCACGAAGGCGTCACATTCGATGCCGCGGCGGCGGCGCTGCGGATCCGTGAGCAGTTGCCGGCAGCGCTCGTGCCGCTGCTGGCCGTGGTGGATGCGCTGCCGACCCGGACATCCGGCAAGGTGGATCGGGCCGCGCTGCCGTGGCCGCTGGCCACCGGGCAGGACACCGCGGGCGAGCTGACCGCGACGGAGGAATGGCTCGCCGGTGGTTGGGCGGAGATCCTTGGCGTACGTCCCACCGAGGCCGACGCGGACTTCTTCAGTCACGGCGGCGGGAGCCTGAACGCGGCGCAACTGGTGGCGTGGATCCGGCGCCGGCACCCGCGGGTGTCGGTGGCCGACATCTACCTGCACCCGAAACTGTCGCGGCTCGCGGCCGTGCTCGACGCGCTCGACACCACGGCGGCGACGCGCCGGGAGGTCCGGCCGACGCCGGGGCTCGCCGGGCTGATCCAGGCGGCGATGATGGTGCCGATGCTGGCGCTTGTCGGACTGCGCTGGCTGACCGTCCTGGCCGTCCTCGGCAACGTCTTCGCCCTGCTCGCGCCGGCACCCTGGGCGCCTGTCGTGTCGTGGTGGTGGGTGGCACTGGGCTGGCTCCTGATGTTCAGCCCGCCCGGCCGGATCGCGGTGGCCGCCGCGGGAGCGCGACTGCTGCTGCGCGGGGTACGCCCCGGCAGCTACCCACGCGGTGGCGGCGTGCACCTGCGGCTGTGGGCCGCCGAACGCCTCGCCGAGCTGACCGGCGCCACCGGCGTCGCCGGAGCATCCTGGATGATCACCTACGCCCGACTTCTCGGCGCACAGATCGGGGCCGACGTCGATCTGCACTCCGCGCCGCCGGTGACCGGCCTGCTGAAGCTCGGGCGCGGCGCGGCGATCGAGCCGGAGGTCGATCTGTCCGGCCACTGGGTCGACGGCGATGTCGTCCGCATCGGCAGGGTCCGCGTCGGTGCCGACGCCCGGGTCGGGTCCCGCAGCACCCTGATGCCCGGCGCTCGGATCGGCAAGGGCGCGCGCGTCGCCGCTGGCTCGACGGTGGCCGGCGCCGTACCGGCCAACCAATACTGGGCTGGCTCACCGGCCGCAGCCGCAGTTGCCAAGGATTCCGACGGGTGGCCCGGGCAGCGTCCCCCTCGATCGCGGACGGGTGCGCGCCTCTGGCCGCTCGCGTACGCGCTGACCTCCCAACTACTGGGACTGGTTCCGGTCGTAGCCGCCCTGCCGGCGCTCGCCCTGCTCGGCTGGACGCTCGCCATCCGACCAATGGTCGGCGCTGTGCTGGCCGCCGTCGCGGTGGCGACCGTCGCCTATGTCGTGGGCTACGCGCTGCTGGTGCTCGGGGCCGTCCGGGCGCTCAGCATCGGCCTGCACGCCGGGTACCACCCGGTGCAGGGGCGGGTGGCGTGGCAGGTGTGGACGACCGAGCGGCTGATGGGGATGGCGCGGGTGGGGCTGTTCCCGCTCTACGCCAGCCTCTTCACGCCCGTGTGGTTGCGGCTGCTGGGCGCCAAGGTGGGGCGCGGGGTGGAGGCTTCCACAGTGCTCGCGGTGCCGGCGATGACCACGGTCGCCGACGGGGCCTTCCTGGCCGACGACACCATGGTCGCGACCTACGAGCTGAGCCACGGGTGGCTGCGCGTCGCTCCGGCCCGCATCGGTAAGCAGGCGTTCCTCGGCAACTCAGGAATGGCGGCGCCCGGACGTTCGGTGCCGAAGCGGGGCCTGGTCGGGGTGTTGTCGTCGGCGCCGTTCAAGGCGAAGAAGGGCACGTCCTGGCTCGGTGCGCCGCCGATGCCGCTGCGCCGGACCGTGGAGGCGGCCGACACCAGCCGCACCTTCGACCCGCCTCTGCGGCTGAAGCTGGCCCGGGCGGCGATCGAGCTGTGCCGGATCGTTCCGGTGATGTGCGCCGGTGCCCTGGCGATCGGCGTCCTGGCCGTACTCGCGCTCGTGTGGCGGACCGGCGGGTGGTGGGCGGCCGCGCTTACCGCCGGGCCGGTGCTGCTCGGCGCGGCGATCATCGCCGCCGCCATCGCGACGGCCGCGAAGTGGCTGCTGGTCGGCCGCTTCCGGGTCACCGAGCGCGCGTTGTGGACCTCCTTCGTGTGGCGCAACGAGCTCGCGGACACGTTCGTCGAGGTTCTCGCCGCGCCGTGGCTGGTTCGTTTCGGGACCGGCACGCCACTGCTGACGGCGTGGCTGCGCACGCTCGGCGCGAAGATCGGTCGGGGCGTCTGGCTGGAGACCTACTGGCTGCCCGAGTACGACCTGGTGCGCCTCGGCGACGGCGCGACGGTGAACCGCGGTTGTGTGGTGCAGACCCACCTGTTCCATGATCGTGTGATGAGCATGGACGAGGTGACACTGGGCGCGGGGGCCACCCTGGGCCCGCACGGCATCGTTCTGCCGGGCGCGAGTATCGGCGCGCGGACCACCGTTGGGCCCGGTTCGCTGGTGACCCGCGGCGACGCCGTGCCCTGCGACAGCCGGTGGTGGGGTAACCCGATCACCACCTGGCCCGCGCCGGCTTCGCGGCCGGCATGAATCCGAAGGCGTCGACATCGCGCGGTGCCACACCCGGCGCTGATCGCTCCGGCGACTCGTACCTGCCCGAGCACGGCAACGGCGGCTACCGGGTGCGGCACTACGACCTCGACCTCGACTACCGGGTCGTGACGAACCGTCTCGGCGGCCGGGCGGACATCACCGCGGTGGCCGTCCAGTCGTTGTCCCGGTTCACTCTCGATCTCGGTCGGCTCCGCGTTCAGGACGTCCGCGTGGACGGGCGCCCGGCGAAGTACCTGCACCGGCCGAACAAGCTGCAGATCAAGCCCGAGCGGCCAATCGACGCCGGGGACACCTTCCGGGTGGAGATCCGGTACGCGGGAAAGCCGGTGCCCATCTCCGGCCGGTGGGGCGAGCTCGGGTGGGAGGAGCTCACCGACGGAGTGCTCGTGGCCAGCCAGCCCAACGGGTCACCGTCGTGGTTCCCGTGCGACGACCAGCCCGGCGCCAAGGCCACCTTCCGGGTGGCGGTCACGGCCCCCTCCCCGTACACCGTGCTGGTGACCGGTGATCCGGTGCTCCAGCGGCGGGGTGCGGGCGGCACGACCTGGGTGTACGAACGGCGCGAACCCACCTCGCCGTACCTGATGAGCGTCCAGATCGGACGCTACGACCTGGTCGACCTGGCTGTCGGTGACGTGGTGCAGCGCGCGGCGGTCCCGCCCGCGCTGCGCCGCAACGCCGCTCACGACTTCGGCCGGCATGGTCAGATCATGTCGGCGTTGCAGCGGCTCTTCGGGCCGTACCCGTTCCGGGAGTACGTCGTCGTGGTCGCCGACGACGACCTCGACGATCCGGTCGAAGCGCAGGGCATGGCCGTCTTCGGGCGGAACCACGTCGACGGGCGGCGCACGCACGAGCGGCTGATCGTGCACGAGCTGGCCCACCAGTGGTTCGGCAACAGCCTCACGGTGGCCGACTGGCGCCACATCTGGCTCAACGAGGGCTTCGCCACGTACGCCGAGTGGTTGTGGTCCGGCGTCTGCGGCGACCTGCCGACGGACGCCCTGGCCGCGCGGTGGTACGCGTGGGTCGCGGCTCGCCCGCGCGACGTCGTCGTCGCGGATCCCGGTGTCGACCGGATGTTCGACCCGCTCGTCTACAAGCGGGGCGCGCTCGCGGTGCACGCCCTGCGCAAGAGGGTCGGCGACGAGTCGTTCTTCGCGCTGCTGCGAGCCTGGGTCGCCGAGCACCCCCACGCGACGGTGACGACCGAGCAGTTCCGGCTGCACGCCCAGCGCTTCGCCCGCGAGCCGCTGGACGACCTGTTCGGTGCCTGGCTCGACAGCCCGACGCTGCCCCCGCTACCTCGTTGAGCACAGGACGGGACGTGACGGGAGGACCGAATGCCGGTCCCGGAAGACCGACGCAGCCGTCTGCGGCTGGCCGGCAGTGCCGGGACCGGCACCTCGAAGGTCAGGGCCGGAGCCACCAGGGGCTGGTGTAGGCCACGGCGAAGTCGTTACACGGGTGACCGGCCGGGCCGGGGGTGCCGTTGGGCAGGGACGGGTCGGAGATCCGGAGCACCACCCAGTCACCGTCGGCGACGTCGAGCGGCACGGTGAAGTCGGTGACCTGACCGTTGACGGTGTCGATGACGTCGACGACTGTCGGCGCCGAGGTGCCCGGGCGGAGGACCTGGATCCGCAGGGGCTTGCCGTCCCAGGCCGAGCCGCGGTCCAGGTCCAGCAGGAACCGGACGTCGCCGGAGGTCACGTTCAGCACCCCACCCATGCGTACGCCATCGGCGGTGGCGTCGACCCGCAGCCCCGAGACGCGTGTGGCGAAGGAACGGCGGGCGGCCATCGCCTCGAACACCGCGGCGCGGGTGTTCTCGGCGACCCACAGACCGCTGCGTCCCTTTCCCTCGTGGAAGCCCCAGGTGGTGCCGTGCTCGTCGGTGACGCCGGTCAGCGCCGGCCGCCAACCGGCGTTCAGGCAGGCCACCAGCGGTGACGTCACACCGGACGACCAGCCCTCGAAGAGGAAGTCGTCGGTCCGGTTGAACATCTCCAGCCCCACGAGCTGGTCGCGGGCGGCAGCGTTGAAGGAGAAGTTGTTGAACCGGCCCGCCTCCCGACCGGGGTGATTGAAGCTCGCCAGGCCGCCGGGCCGACCGGTGAGCCAGTTGTACAGGCTGCCGGGGCTGCCGGCCCGCAACAGGTCGGCGAAGTCGGACGTGTTCCAGACGTTTATGTGCCCCTGCAACGGGTGCGACCACTCGAACCCGCGGATCGCGGTGAACTGACCCGGGTCGTTGGCCGCGTTGGCCAGGTCACCGGTGGTCCGCCACTCCGACGAGCTGAGCCCGTCGATCGCGAAGAGCGTCGCGTGATCGGTGAGCGCGGCGACGTCCAGACCGGCCTCACGCATCGAGGCGAACGCGGCCTCGGCGCTGCCGTCACCGTCCGACATGACCGTGTGGTTGTGCATGTCCGCATGGACCAACGTCGTGCCCTGGGTGATCCGTGATGACCGGCCGGCGCCGACCGTCGCGGTCGGGGCGCCGGCCATCGTCGTATTGGCCGCCCGGGCCGCGCTTGGCAGCGCGGCCAGCATCAGCGTCCCGCCGGCACCGGCCAGAAGCGCCCGTCGGCCGAAGCCTGCGGGGACCTCAACCTGGCCGTACGGCAGGCCGTCGTCGGATCCATGGCCGTGATGGCAGTGGTGCGGGTGATGTCCAGTCATAGCCATATCCATGTTGGTGGATCTGGCCGAGACGTCACACCGAGTCGTCGGTCAGGCGAACAGTGCAGTACGCCTCGTCCCGCATCGGCCGGTCATGCGCATGGCCCGACGACGGGAGCGTTCACTCACCATCGCGCGGTGCCGGCGCGATCAGCCGCAACGGCGCGACATCGGCGAGTGGTTCAGCGTCGGGGCTGGGCACGGTGCGGGGCAGCAGCGCGGCCAGACCGGCGCGTGTGGCCAGCACGATCAGCCGGTCGGTGCGGACCAGTGCCCGACGTTCCGGCAACGACCAGATGGTCTGTCCCGTTCGACCGGTCCGCACCGCGATCACCAACGCTGCGCCCGGCTGGTTGACGTCGTGGCAGTACCGTCCCTCGAGTTCGGACCCGGCGCCGACGGGCAACTCAGCCACCAGCAGTACCCGGCGGCCGACCGAGATGGTGTCGATGACCTGCTGGCCCATCATGGCGGCTGCGAACGCGGGCGCTGCCAAGGATGAGACGCTACGTGACTCGTCAATTCTCAGGATGCGCTGTGTGCGCTGCGCGAAGCCGTCGTCGAACAGCCGTAACACCACCCGCAACGGGGGCCTGGTTGCTGCCGACCGTGCTCGGTCCGCCTCATGCGAGGAGCGCCCGGACAGGGCGGTCTCCAGGTTTGTGACATCGTCGTCGGTCAACACCGCGAGCGCTCGGCAGGTGTGTACGGACGCGGCGCGCAGTGTCTCGGGGCGGGTCGCGTCGCCGACGATCACCGGCAGACCCAGCTCACGGGCGACACCGATGCCTCGGGCCGACTCCGTGCGGTCGACGGCGACCACGGAGATGCCGACGGAGTGCAGTTCTTCCAGGACCCTGGTGCCGATGTTGCCGAGTCCCACCAGTACGACGTGGTTGTCGATCGGCTCGATCATGCCGCCGGCGGCGACCGTCAGCCGGGCGCGCACCAGTGAGTCCACCACCAGAGCCGTGACGGTGGGAAGTAGCGCCACCCCGGTGGTCACCAGTACCAGCGCGGTCACCTTCTCGCTGAGCGGTGCGGCGGGGTCGACCTCGGCGGCTCCCATCGCCGTCAGCAGCGTCAGGTAGGCGGCCTCGGCGAGGTTCACGCCGCGGATGTACGCCAGCAGGACGCTTGCCGCGGCGAGTATCGCGGCCGTGCCGACCAACGCCAGTCGCAGATTGCGGCTGAACACCAAGCCGAGGGCCCGAAGCAGGCGCGGTCTTCGACGCGGCGGGTCCATTCGAGGCCGCCCGTATGCGCGGACAAGTACCAGGTCTGCCGAATCCTGGTCCGCTGGAAGGACGACCGGCTCCGAGCCGGTCGTGTCGGCCAGGCCGCAAACCACGTCCGCCCTGGCCGGGTCGACGGCGCTGCGCATCGCGGTCCGCAGAAGCTCACCGTCGGGCAGCCGCAGGTACGTCGGCGTGGCGTCCCCGAGCGTGGCGGCAACGAACGCCGGTGCGGCAATCTCGGATCCGGAGAGTACGGCGCAGTCCCCGAGCATCGTGGCCACGCCCTCGCCGAGCACCGGGTTGAACAGTCTGACCACGAGCCGAACGTCGGGAGCCAGTTCCCTGGTGATCATGGCGGCGTCCACGTTGGTCACGTCGTCGACACCGACGAAGGCCACGGCCGCTGCCTCCCGGACCCCAGCCTGATCGAGCACTTCCCCGGTCAGGCGACGGGCTCGGATGATCTCCGGCTGTCCCTCCGCCACGCCGGAGTCCGGAGCGAGGTCGACGAAGTCGGGTATGTCGTGGTCACTCGACGACGGTAGGATCACGGTGACCGCGACACCGTAGCGGTCTGCCAGTTCAGTGACCAGACGGCGAGCGACCGCACCATCCCCACAGACGACAAACCGCTGTCGTGCCGGCTCTCGGGCGGAGCTCCGTCTAGTGTCTCCGGACACAGTCGCATGGTAATCGACGTGGCGCAGGGTGGCGTCGACACATCCGCCGGCAGACCGCACCGAGTTGCCACCGCGTCGCCTAACCTCAGCCCGGCATGCGACGCTCAAGCTCCGCGACCAACGGGCCACGCCGCGTGGCCCTGGTCACCACCGCCACAGCCGCACAATTCCCGGCATGACAGGACGGCATCCCCCAACCCCACACCTCTTGCCCGGAGGAACGCAGACCATGGACCACGCATCTCAGCTCATCCAGGAGCGGAGCGCCCCGGCGGCCACGCTGGTGATCTTCGGTGCCTCCGGTGACCTGACCCGGCGTAAGCTGCTGCCCGCAGTCGAGAGCCTGGCTCGGCACGAGCGGCTCCCGGACCAGTTCGCGCTGGTCGGCGTCGCCCGCACGTCGATGACCGACGAGCAGTTCGCCGAGAGCGCCCTCGGCGAACGCACCCTCGCGAGCAAGCGCCAGATCCAGGGCGGCGTGCGGTACGTAGCCGGCGGCTACGACGACCCGGAAACCTACAAGCGGCTCGTGGAGACCCTCGACGAGCTGGACGCACAGCGGGGCACGTCCGGCAACCGGCTCTTCTACCTGTCCACGCCGGCCGGGGCCTTCGAGCCGGTGATCAACGGGCTGGCCGCTGTCGGGCTCAACCGGCCGCGCGAAGGTTCCTTCTCCCGCCTGGTCATCGAGAAGCCGTACGGGCGCGACCTGGTGACGGCCCGCGAGCTCGACGGCGTCGTGCACAGCGCGTTCGACGAGCACCAGGTCTTTCGGATCGATCACTATCTGGGCAAGGACACCGTTCAGAACGTGCTGGCGCTGCGCTTCGCGAACTCGATCTTCCAGCCCATCTGGGATCGCTCCTGGGTCGACCACGTGCAGATCACCGTCGCCGAGACCCTCGGCGTCGGCAGCCGCGGCGGCTTCTACGAGGACGCTGGCGCGATGCGGGACATCGTGCAGAACCACGTGCTCCAGGTCCTCGCACTGGCACTGATGGAGCCACCGGCCTCATTCGAGTCTGAGGGCCTGCGCAACGAGAAGGTGAAGCTGCTGCAGGCGATCCGGCTCCCCACCGACCGAGACATCGCCGAGGCCGCGGTCCGGGGGCAGTACACCCGGGGCGGCACCCGCGAGGACCTGATGGCCGGCTACCGCGAGGAGGCCGGCGTCGACCCCCTGTCGCGGACCGAGACCTACGCCGCTATGCGGCTCAACGTGGACAACTGGCGCTGGGCCGGCGTGCCGTTCTACGTACGCACCGGCAAGCGTCTGCCGGCCCGGCTCACCGAGGTGGCACTGCAGTTCCAGCGGCCGCCGCACCTGCCGATCCCGACCGACCAGCTCACCGGCCTCGATGCTGACGCGCTGATCCTGCGGATCCAGCCGAACGAGGGCATCTCGCTGCGCTTCGGTGCAAAAGTGCCGGGCCACTCCTTCCGGGTCCGCACCGCCACGATGGAGTTCTCCTACGACCAGACGTTCGTCGAGGAGTCCCCCGAGGCGTACGAGCGTCTGCTCCTGGACGCGCTGATCGGTGACGCGTCGCTGTTCATCCGCAGCGACGAGGTGCAGCAGTGCTGGCGGATCGTCGACCCGATCATCGACAACTGGGAGAAGGACAAATCGCCGATCCCCACCTACGAGGCCGCCTCCTGGGGCCCGACCGACGCCGACCGGCTCATCGGTCGGCACGGCCGCAAGTGGCGAAATTCCGCCTGACCCTGCCACCACCATCTGGCGCATCCCGCGCCTTCTCGGCATTTCCCAGCTATTGGCGTCTACCACTTGCTCGTGCGAAATTACTCATTCTCTGCCGACCGATGCCCGACGTGGGATGCGCCTTATCGGCGCCATCCCGCTCGGCCGAAGATCGGCCCACCTTGGACGGTCCCGAGCCAGACGTTCGTGACCCGTCTTTGCGCACGAGCCCTCTGAGGCGCGCCTTCACGACCCGACGTGGTGAGCGCTCATGCCGAGTTGAGTGCACGTAGTCATGTCGATGTTGCCACGCCGAGACACTCCTCGACGTTTACGGTCAACCTTCTTTCACACCGTACGGAAGGGCAAATATCCACTGTTGAGACATATTTCCCCTGCGCGGCTCGAACCATGGTTGCCAGCCATTTTCGGCGCTCTCGTTCAAGGCGAGATAGAGATGACTACTCGCAGATTGAATCCGATAGCCCACGCCGTCCGGTGTCCCACTCAACCGCCACCGCTGTGAAGGCGAACCATTGGGCTCACGCATCTCAGGATGAGGATCCTCGCTTCGCTGATCGGTGGCGTCCAGGGCCAACCCGTTCGACGCGGAAACGATGAGCACCTCACCTTGGACGCCGCTTGGCTGCACGGTCCACAGTTGCTGGGGCTGTCCGTGTGCCGCCCAAACGATGACGCCGTGGTTGGGCTCCGCGGCGTATGCGGTGTCGAGGCCCTTGCCGCAAGAGCGGGCGAAGATGACAAAGGGGCCGGCCTCCCTGCGTCTACCCTTGAACACGGTCCGCACATCATCAACGCCGATCGTCAGAAACGGCAGCTTGAGCTCCATCTTGATCCGTGGCATCGGCATGGGAGGAAGATACGCCATGTCTGTCAGGGTGGGCGATGTCGGACTGACGACGCATTAATGATCTTGATTTGCTTCCCCGATAGCGGTGCAACGCCGCTGGCGTGATCGCAGACGGCACAGCTCTGGGCTGGACGAACGGCATGGCCTCCCCCGAGCAAGTCAACGTCCGCAACAGGCTACCGGCACCGCAACCTTGAAATGGAGCATCCCGGCCGATGGCGGTTCGTCTGATCCGCCACAACGTATGGCCATCTCGGTCGCTTCAACAAACTCATCTGCCGCGATAAGTTCGTCACGGAGAATGCCTTCGCGGTGTGCCCGTGGGCGTACAGGCTGCCCACGTGTTCGCTGTGGGCGGTGCGAAACTCGGGTGACCGGGGCGCGAGTCCGCCGGGAGAATCCGGGCCATGATGCTGCTGTTTCCCACGGACGTGTTGCGGCCGCAGCGGGTGGATGAGCACTTCGCCGGTGAGGCGCAAGCGGCTCGCGCGCTGGACTGGTCGATCGCGCTGGTCGATCACGATGCCCTGGCCGGCGGCGCTGATTGCGCGGTGGCGGTCGCAGGGGTGCCCGCCGATGAGGTCGTGATCTACCGCGGGTGGATGTTGTCCAGCCGGGCGTACGGCGGTCTCGCTGCCGCTCTGGCCGCCCGCGGGAGCCGCCTGCACACCGACGCCGGGCAGTATCACCGCGGCCATGAGCTGCCCGGCTGGTACGCCGCTTTGTCCGCCTTCACTCCGGCGTCGGCGTGGACCGTCGGCACCGGCCGGGGCGGCTTCGACACCGCCTGCGCCGCGCTGGGTTCAGGCCCGGCCATAGTGCGCGATTACAGCAAGTCGATGAAGCACTACTGGCACGAGGCCACCTACATCCCCGACCTTGCCGACGCGGCTGCGGCGTGGACGATCGCCGCACGGATGGCCGACCTGCGCGGTGACGACTTCACCGGCGGGTACGTGCTACGCCGCTACGAGCCGTTCACCGGTGCCGAGGTCCGCACCTGGTGGATCGGCGGCGTTTGTCGACTGGTCACCGCACACCCGGACACACCGAACGACCCGCCGCCGGAAGACCTCGACCTGACCGCATTACAACCGGCCATCGCCGGCTTGGACCTGCCGTTCGTCACCGTCGACCTCGCCCGCCGCACCGACGGAGTGTGGCGCGTAGTCGAGCTCGGTGACGGCCAGGTCTCCGACCGACCCGCCAACGTTGCACCGGAAGACCTGATCACGATCCTGCCCCGAACCTGACCTGGCCGCCTGCACCACAAGATCCACAACTACGGACTGTATCGATACGACGATCATCTGGGCGAGCGGTCATGCCGATGAACGCGTGTGCGATCTCTGCCCTCGACCGGCCAGACCACATTCCCCTTCGCGCCGAACGACATTCGCGTCTGCGATCGACCGCGCGCTGAGTACGACGTGATTTCCGTGCAGTCACCGATGGCAGCCCTCCGAACGCGAAAGACGGAGTGTCGGTCGCCGGGCGGCTGCGAGCACCGCGCCCATGACGACTACGAACGACGCCCGAGTTGGCCGCGGCTCCGACCGGCCGGCCGGGCTACTCCGTGTACGTCGGCGTCCACCATCGAAGAGGGGCTTCGATGGTGGACGTGGACGCGGCGTGGCGTCAGACGACGATGACTGTTTTGCCGAGCAGCTTGCCGTTGCTTGCATCCTGGTGGATGGTCGGCAGTTCCTCCAGCGGCCGGCGGTCGGCGATGTGCAGCTTGAGTACGCCGTTGTCGATGCGGGAGACGAGGTCGGCCAGGTGGGAGGCGTCGGGGCCGACCCACACGCCGGCGGTGCGTACCGAGCGTGCGTCGTCGGCCGGCACCGGGCCGGCGGAGCTGACGACGATGCCGCCGTCGGCCACGTAGGGGGTCAGCTTCGCGAGGTCCTCGGGAGCCAGGCGTACGTGGTTCACCACCACGTCGAAGGGGCCACCGACAGGGGCTGGGCCTGCGTCGAGGTCCAGCGGGTCGACGACCTTCTCCGCACCGTAGCCGTTCAGGCGGTCGGCATGCTGCTGGCCGTCGACGGCGGTCACCTTAGCGCCGGCTTCGACGGCGAGCTGGACCACGATGCTTCCCACCGCACCGCCTGCCCCGTTGACGAGAACGGTCTGGCCGGTCTTGATCCCGGCGAGTTCGACGGCTGCTTGGCGAGCGGCCAGCCCGGTCAGGGGTAGTGCGGCGGCGTCGGTCAGGGGGATGCTGCGGGGCGCGGCGGTCACCCGGTCGGCCGCCACGACCGCGTACTCGGCGGCTCCGCCGTGCTCATGCAGCGGGAACATGGCGATGATCGGGTCGCCGACCTGCAGTCCGCTGACTCCGTCGCCGAGCTCGGCAACGGTGCCCGCGACGTCGAGGCCGGGGGTGATCGGCAGCGGGGTGGGGATCATCTCAGCGAGGACACCCAGCCGGATGTGGTCGTCGACGGGGTTGAACGAGGTGGCCACCACCTTCACCAGCACTTGGCCGGCGCCGGGGACCGGACGCTCCACCTCCTCCTGGCGCAGGACTTCGGTGCTGCCGAACTCGTGGTAGCGAATAGCCTTCACTGCACTCTCCTCATGGTTTCGGGGTGTCGGATCCGTGGCGAACAGGGGAATCTCCGGACGCCGTGACGCCGCCGCACTTGCCTGGGCAACTGTGAACGAGTGTGCTTCACTTGCCTAGGCAAGTCAAGGTGCGTGGCATCACAGGGGCCGGCCAGGTCAGTGCCTGCCCCTGAGCAGCGAAAGGCATCTGGGTGTCAGGGTTGCCCAGTCAAGTAAGCTGCGCTTATGACCGGCACCCCCCGATGGCTCGACGACGAGCAGCAGAAGCTGTGGCAGGACTTGCGCACCGTGGTCATCGCGCTGCCCACGCTGCTGGACCGCCAGTTGCAGCGGGACGAGGGCATCTCGAACTTCGAGTACAGCGTGATGGCTCGGCTGTCCATGACAGAGACGCACACGATGCGGCTGAGTGACCTGGCCGCGCAGTGCGACAGCACGCAACCACGGCTGTCCAAGCTGATGGTCCGTTTCGAGCAGCAGGGGTGGGTCACCCGATACCCTGACCCAGACAACGGCCGATACACCCTCGCGACCCTGACTGACGCCGGACTACATAAAGTCGAGGACAGCGCCCCAGCTCACGTCGAGCGGGTCAGGCAACTGGTGTTCGACCCACTCAGCGCTGCACAGCAACGCCACCTCGGCGCCGCGCTCTCCCGCATCGCCGCTCTGGCACGCGAGCAACTCGACGGCCGGTGAACGGCGCCCACCGAACTGAGCTCGACACCTCAGCCCGGGTCCAGGGCTCCGTGTTGGCAACGGCGATATAAGCGGTCGGGGAGGCGGAGCGGTACGACTCTCGGCATCCTCATCTGCCGCAAGCCGCACGCTGGTCCGGGGACCCGGTGTCGGGATCGGCAGCAGTGGCACACTTCGCTCGTGAACGCGACGGAGGCAGTCGGCCGGCTTTCCGAGATCGTGGATGCTCTCGCGGCGCAGGGCTTCGACACCCGACCACTGGTGGTCGATTCGCCCGCTTCGCCAGGTGAGGTCGATGCGGTGGAGGGTCAACTGGGGTGCAAGCTGCCGACGTCGTTGCGGCACTGCCTGACGACCGTCGCCAGCCGGGTGGAGTTCGCCTGGTTCGCGCCGACCGACCACACCTTCCCTGATCCGTTCCGCGAGATCTTCTCTGGAAACCTGTGTTGGTCACTCGACGGTCTGCCCGATTTGATAACGGCAGTCCGAGGGTGGGTTGACGACGTGTTCCCAGACCCGAGTGACCCCTACGACAGGGTCTGGCATCACAAGCTGCCATTCATGGAGGTTGGCAACGGCGACTACCTCGCTTTGGACTTGGACGAGGACACGCACGGCCGAGTGGTCTACCTCAGCCACGACGACGGTGAAGGCCACGGCCGGACCATGGCGACCTCGTTCGAGGACTTGCTCATCCGCTGGATTCCCCTGGCCTGTCCGGGAGCTGAAGATTGGCAGTGGCTGCCGTTTTGCGCACGATCAGACGGGGGCCTCGACCCTTCGTCCGCGATAGCCCGCGAATGGAATGCGCTCGTACACCTCAAGAGCGGCCCACCAGCAGTCGAGGGACTGTGAACATCCGGATCTGCTGCGAGCCAAGCGTCGCTGAAGTTGATGGCAGATCGACGGCAGGATGGCGAACCTCCGAGATCAATCGTTGAGCGTCGTTATGGACCTGTGCACGTTCGGGCGTACCCAGTCGGGCACCTTGGCCCGCACCTCGACGGATGTCGTCGACAGCCGGTGTCTCGACGGCTCTGACCTGCGTGTTCAATCCGTTGAGAATCTTGTTCGAGCGGGCAGCGTTGAGCGACGAACCCCCGACCGCTGGGTGGATCCGTCGCGGTCCTCCAGCCTGACGGCCGGATGTTCGAGTCTGAACCTTCTTGAACGTCTCGGTCCGTTTCCTGGCATCTCTAGTCCGGATGGCATATATATGGTTCGATGCGATCAGACGGTGGCGTGCCACCTCTGGACACCGCCGGCCGGCGAGCCCGAGGCGTCGGCTGCCACACCCTGACCGGTTGACTGGAGATCTCATGACCAGCCCTCGATCCGCTCGGCCTCGGCAGACTCCGGGAGTAGCCGGCCCGCGCCGTGCCCGCGTCAGGCCCACCGCGCTGAGCATGCTGGCGGTCGCAGCGCTTGTCCTTGCGTACGTGGTAGCCATGCCGGTCGCATCCACGCCAGTGGGCCTGACCATGGAGGCGGCCGCCGCCTACGTCAAACTGGGCAACCGGACCACCGGCAAGTTCATCGACGGCATGGGCCGGACCACCAACGGCGCCGCAGTCGGCCAGTATTCCTCGTCGTCCAGCGACAACCAGCAGTGGACGATCGATGCCGTCGGCGACTACGTGCAGATCAAGAATCGGGCCACCGGCCTGTACCTGGACGGGATGGGCCGCACGACTGGCGGATCCATCTGCGGCCAGTGGAGTGGCAGCGGCAGCACCAACCAGCAGTGGATCCGGGAGGACTCCGGCGGCTACACCAAGTTCAGGAACCGGGCCAACGGGCTGTACCTGGATGGCGGGGGCAGCACGTCCGACGGCGCCAACCTCGTCCAGTACGCCAACAGCGGCAGCACCAACCAGCAGTGGATCGTCACCGACGTGTCGACTCCGGGATCGGGCACGATCACGGTGGACGGCAACAACATCCGCGCCGGCAACGTCAACGGCCTGACGTTCAAGGGCTTCGGTGCGCTCAGCGCCAACAGCACCAGCGAGTTGCTGATGGATTACAAGGCCCAGAGCCCGACCGCGTACGCGCAGCTGCTGCGGGTCCTCTTCGGTGGGGAGAGTCCGGTCTTCACCAACGTGAAGATCGAGATGGGCAACGACCGCAACAACTCCACCGGACCGGACCCCTCGACCATGCGTTGGGAGTCCGAGACCCCCAACGTCAAGCGTGCGCAGGGCTTCCAACTCGCGGCCGACGCGAAGAAGGTCAACCCGAACGTCAAGGTGACCCTGCTGCGCTGGAACTCCCCCGGCTGGGTGAACAGCAACGACAAGGTCTACACCTGGTTCAAGAAGACCATCCTGAGCGCGTACCGGACCTACGGGTTCATGGTCGACTACGTCAACCCGGGTCTCAACGAGCGCGGGGCGGACCTGAACTGGACCAAGACCTATGCCAACCGGGTCAGGACCGACAGTGCCGACTTCGCCAACTCGACAGAGCAGTCCCGGTACAACCAGCTCAAGGTCGTCATCTCCGACGAGGTCGGTGTCGGGTCGTTCGGCGGCAGCATGATCAGCGACGCCGGCCTGCGCGACGTGGTGGCGGCGGCCGGCTACCACTACAGCCCCGACGACGACAGCGCCGGCAACTTCAAGCGCCTGGCGATGGACTACGACAAGGAGATCTGGAACAGCGAAGCACAGGCGACCTTCGGCAATTCCGCCTTGCGCCCCAACAACAACATGCGGTCCCCATCGGTGGTCGGAACCGGCATCGGCGGCACCAACAGTGCGCTGGAAATGGGAAACACCATCATCAAGGGGTTCGTCAACTCGCGCCGGACCAACTTCATTTACCAACCGGCCATCGGGTCCTTCTACGAGGGTGGGCAGTACTCCTACAAGGAGGTCGTCAGCGCCCGTGATCCCTGGTCGGGCTGGCTGCACTACGACGCGGCCATCGACGTGCTGCGGCACTTCAGCTGGTTCGCCAAGACCGGCTGGGAGAACTCCAGCAACACGGCCGGCATCTGGCGCGCCGTCCCCGAATCCAGCTATACCGGAGCGACCGGGACGAACCCGGTGGTCGGACGCAACGGCACGCCCAGCTATCTCACGCTCGCCGCGCCCGACAGGCGCAACTTCTCCACGGTCTTCATGAACGACAGCGAGTACACCCAGTCGTACCGCCTCCAGCCGGTGAACATGGCCTACTCCGGCACTCCGGCCCTACAGCTGTGGGAAACCCGCGCGGCCGACCCCGGCCAGGCGTTCAACGCCAACTACCTGAAGCACCTCGGCAGCGTCCCGGCCGGTGACGGCGGGGTGTACACCGTGACGGTCAGGCCGAACTCGATCGTCACCGTGACGACGCTGGCCAACCACACCAAGCCCGAGTACCTGGAACCCCTGCCGGTGGAGGGCCAGCGCACCGTGCTGGACACCGACATCTCCGGCGACGTGCAGAGCACAAGCGACAACATCCTCTACGCCGACGGCTTCGACTACTCCGGCAAGACGGTCCCGGTGATCGGCAGCGGCGGCACCATCACGGGCACGGAGGACTTCATCACGTCGCGTGGCGGCGCCAGGAGCGTCATCCCGCGCTACGCCAGCGACCGCAACGGCGCCTTCGAGGCGTACCAGCCGGACGGATCGACCAATTACGTGCTGCGCCAGCAGCTGGACAGCCCGAGCCAGGGCCTGGGCGGTGCGTGGAACGGGGGGGACGCGGTCACCAGGATCGGTGACAGCCGGTGGCTCAACTACAAGGCCAGTGTCGACGTCTCCTTCGAGAACAGCAGCACCCAGAACGGCGCCAACCACGCCCGGCTGGGCATCCGCGAGCAGCACGGTGACAACGGTGCGCCGTACTCGGTGAGGTTCACCTTCGACGGGGGCTGGCAGTTGCTGGTCAACAACAGCGCGGTCGCCAGCGGCAACGTGGTCAGCGGCGCCGGCGGCGTGCGGATCGCTGGGTTCAACACCGCTCACAACGCGTGGCACAACATCGCGCTGAGGGGCGTCGGAAACACGGTGACCGCCTACCTCGACGGCGTCACACTGGCCACCTACACCGACCCGAATCCCAAGCTGTCCGGCCGGATCACGCTGGGCAGCGGCTACTACTTCACCCGGTTTGACAACCTCCGGGTGGAGACGGTCGACGGAAGCCCGCGGTACTACTCCGAGGTGCTGGACAACCTGGAGATGTCCGACCTGGCCAATCCGCCCGCCCGGAAGCTGGTGTACGGCGGGTCCTGGGCGCACGAAAACGGTAAGGGTATGTACAACGTTCAGCGGAGCCTGTCAACCAGCCAGGGAAGCGGCTCGACGCTGACCTACACGTTCGCCGGAACCGGACTGGACATCATCGGGCCGAACAACGGCTCGGCCGTCCTGCAGGTCAGGGTGGACGGTACGGTGGTCAACTCCGCGGCGAGCACGCTCGCCTCTCCCGAGTTCTATCAGACGTACGCCCTGCGCAACCTCGGCGCCGGCACACACACCGTGGAGATCATGGTGCGCAGCGGCAGTCTCGTCGTGGATGCCGTCGGGGTCGTCCGGCCGTGATGCCGGTCGCGCCGGACGGCCAACAGGGCTCACCCTGCACAGGCCCTCTGCAGTGCGTCGCTATGAGCACCCCACTGCGGGGGCGATGTTGCACGTAGACGTCAAGAAGCTCGGGAACATCCCCGACGGCGGCGGCTGGCGCTACGTCGGCCGAGCCGAAGGCAAGAAGAACCGCAACGCCACCGCGGGCAAGCCGCGCGGCAAGCACTACAACCCGATGATCGGCACTGCATTCGTGCATACCGTCATCCAGTTCGCGTTCGTCGAGCCAGCTCTCCAGCTCGGCGGCGACACTGCCGTCGGCACCGAGGTCCGCGCCGCCGCAGGCCGCACGTGCGTCCTCTTCCGCCCTCTGCGCGGCGGTCTGATTGGGGAACCCTGCCGCTTGTGCTGGCGGCGCCGGCCGTTCGCGTCCGGCGGGAGGTCGATGATGAAGAACCAGCGGGTCTGGCCGTTGGCGAGGCGGTAGTTGTAGACAGCCATGCGGCTGCACCTCCGCAGTAACGGGATCGGGGGATGCAGCCCACGTTAAGCGATCTCCGTTACCGCCAGCGTTTACCGCATTCGACACATGTACATACACGCGTGGTGCTTGACGGCAGCCATGACGGCAGCCCAGGCGCGCAACAGCAGTCATCGACAGCCCTTCGCTACTCAGCGCTACCGCTCTCGATCGTCCCGAACAGCCAGACCGCTGACCGCCAGGCTCCCCTCCTGGCTTTCCCAGCAGACTTTCGGCTGCTCTATTCGGACTCCACGCCCTCAGGGACAGCGACATCCCGCCAAAAAATCACCTGTGCATCAGAATCCTGATCTGCAAGCGACTCATCCAAGGCTGAGTCGTTTACGAGTCGAGGATGACCCCAAACGGCTTGAGTTCCAGCTTGACCCCCATTACGTAAGGCGAAAGTCCAGTTGGCAGGCAGGGCTCCCTCTTCCACTTCGAACAACTCCATCGGATACCAATTGGGTTGCCGCTTGTCGTCCACTAGTAGCACAGTGAGCCCCGAGTTGAACAGCGCCATTTCGTAGACGCGATAGCTTTGACCTGGCGTTATGTCAAATCGGGTACGCTCCGTGAAGTAGAGGCCCCGGTAATCCGAGGGCAGCGAGTATCCTTTGTTGGTGCGACACCTGACAATCATCCAACTGCCCGTCACTTGAACTTGAAGTCATCTACTTGCCCGGTAACCGTATTCCTAACATAGTGAATCTCAACACCATTAACATTGTTCGACATCTTCACCCAACCATCCTGAGACAGCCATCGCGGATCAGTCATGGTAATGCGAAGCTGCCTACCAGTCGCCGGGTTGGACATCGCCTCGTGCATCGCCATCTGCTCGGTCAGGTTATTCGGAGTCGCACGTCCAGTAGAACCCCGGCCGAGCGGCTTTAGATCGGTTGCGACACCGCTTGAGTCGACCTCGAACCGCGCCGTCGGACCACACCCTGTGTTGTGGACGAGGACCGGCGTGTCGCCGGCCAGCACATAGTACGTGTGGGATTTTCACCCCGTCACGCAGTGTGACTTACGTTTTCATGGCGTTTCACCTGGCCTTTCGCGTGTGGCACGAACTCGCCGCATCGAAATCTATCGGTGTTGACGGCGACCGTGACGGCAACCTGGGGAGACGTCCGCGCCGTTCAGTGGTCAGGGCATCGATGGGTGGCGTTATCCGAGGTGGGGGGCGGCCTCCATGACCGCCCAACGCGCACTACGCGAACTGCAACACCGGCGCATCACCTACAGCGTCGCCGGCAAAGGCACCTTCGTGCACCCCGACGCCTTCGACCTCCTACGCGGCGGTGCCTTCCGCGAACCCATCGACGACCCCGACCTCCGCCGCAGAGTCGCCGCCTACCTCGCCGACCAGCAGGCCATCACCATCCGCTACCACCACGCCCGCACGGCCGACGACAAGAACGCAGCCCTGCACGACCTGCTGCGCCACGCCGACACCAACAACGACCTCATCGACGAAGTGATCAAATACCAGGCCGACCGAGGCAACTTCGCCCAACAGCCCGACCACCTCCAACGGGCCAACGACGGCGACCAGCCCTCGCCGCCCGCCAAGCGTCCCCGCAGCAGCCGCGACCGCGCACCGAAGCAGTAAGCCAGCCGGACCAAGGCCCTCGACCAAGATCCGACTGGCTCAAAACTGCTCTACAGGATCAAGTACGGCCCGGCTGACGCCGGGCCGCGCGCACGCGCTACAGGCCTACGGCCCCGCGCGCACGCCCACCAACACCGAACCGCTGCACAGGAGTACGGCCGCCCGCCAGCCGAGGCCGTGACGATCCCACCACCGATCACCCTCGCCACGTGGTTCCGGGGATCGACGCCGCACCGCTACGCGGCACGCCACCGGATCAGGTCGCCGTCCCGCCGAGACCTTCATCGATACATCTACATCAGCTAGATGCATGTGACGGCAACCGTGACGGCAACCCCGGCGGACCGCCATGGCCAATGACAGCACGTCATTACCCACAGTGAAATCGTGGTTGTTGTTCACGGTGCAGCAGTCACCGCCGGAAGGGTGCTAAGCCAGCGACGTAGTACGGCCGTCGTGATTTCGTAAAGGTGGATCGGTCCCGGGTCCATAGTTGGTGGCCAAGATGGCGGCGTACTCGCCAGGGACGGTCCGACCCGCGAAGGCCAAGGGAAGATAAGTTTCCAATGCTCCGGACACCTCCAGAAATGGTCCGAACTGCGCCCGCCATTCATTCCGCGTAGGCATATTCGGGAAACCTTGGAAAACCGCTATTTCAGCATCCCTCTCACCCCAGCACCCCCACCTTCCGGAAGGTCCGGTCACCGCAATGACTTTCGCTGAGATTGCGATCGACCCCAGAACTTCATCGTCCGGCTCATAACCGATCGCCGCCCAGTAGTCGTCTACGTCAGCCTCGGCGGATAGCGATACTGCCGGATACATCCCATACTCCGGAAAGTAAAAATCATCGCAATCTGGTTCAAGAACAAGCAGCTCAACCTGCCTATCACCATGCCATCCGGCCATCGCGCGAAGCGCGAGCCAAAACTCCGGGGCGAGGACCGCGTCAAACTCACAGAACAGAGACCCTCGCGCATCCCCCCTAAATACCTGGCCGGGCAGCCTGGCATCAAAATTGAAGACTCTCGAAACGTGGGCCCGAACGTCCAAATACCCCTTGCGATCAGTCACGATCGAACTCGCCTCTGCCATCAGTCGTCGCCCAGCCTGATTTTCAAATCGGCCTTTTTGGATCCCGCTTTGTAGAAGTCCGCCGTCCACCCGCCGTAACTGTCAGCCTTCCCGCGCAGGAAGTACCTTGCCCCATCCTTCTCGTACATGATGTTAGGGCCCTTGTCAATACGGGCCCACCCGTTTGCCTCAAGATTCTGCCCGAATTCATTGGGGCCGACATCAGTAAGCCTATTCGGCATGCGGGCGCCGGGGCTTGTGATGTCCTCATACTTTGAGACAGTCCGACAACCATTGGTGTTGTGCACGAGCACCGGCGTGTTGCCGGCGAGCACATAGTACGTGTGGAGCAGCTACGGCGGACGAGGCGGCAGCATGGCATGGATCATGGCCCTGAGCTGGGAGCCGGTCAACTTCACCGACTGCCCATCATCGATGAATGCAGATGTTGACAGCAGCCGTGACAGCAACGTGGGCGCACGTGGGCGTTCGACAGCGCCGCTGATCGGCCGGGTGGGTCAGTGGCTGCCGGTGGTGGTCAGGCGGGTGACGGCGTCGATGCGGCGTTGGAGGCGGACGGAGCCGGCGTCGACGGCGCTGGTGTTGATCTGGTCGAGGATGTGGCGGGCGGCGTCGTGGTTGCCGGTGCGGGCGTAGCCTTCGGCGAGCCAGGTTTGGTAGAGGCCGACCTCGCGCACGTGGTCGGGGTTGTAGTCGGCCAGGGCGCGGGTGAGTAGGGGTTCAGCGGCGGCGGGTTGGCCGAGTTGGATGTGGCAGCGGGCGGCCATGACGTCGATCTCGGCGCGGTTGAGCCAGTACACCCATTCCGGTTCGGTGATCCCGGGGCTGCACTGGTCGTAGGCGTCGTCGACGGCGTCCAGGGTGCGGCGGCAGGTGTCGGAGTCGTGGCAGCGGGCGGCGGCCCAGGCGAGGCGTTCCAGCAGCAACGCCCGTGCGACCGGGGTCGCGTCGGTGGCGCCGGCGACGGCGGTTTTGGCGATGAGTAGGCCGTCTTCGCGTTTGCCGATGTTGGTGATCTGGTAGGCGAGGCTGGACAGTAGTTGTCCGCCGAGGACTCGGTCTCCGGCCGTGTCTGCTGCGGCGGCGCCGGTGAGGTATGCCTGTTCGGCGTGCCGGTAGTGCCCGGCGTCGGAGGCGATCCAGCCGACGAGTTGAGCAAGTTCGGCGATCACGACATGCAGGCGAGTGCCGAGGCGGTCGGTGCAGACCGCTTCGTCGGCCAGGCGGCAGACGGCGTCGAGTTCGGCGCGCACGACGGGGAGTAGTTCGCGGCTGCCGACGACGTCGTCACGGTGGCGTAGCTCGATCACCCGGGCTTCGAGGCGGCGGAGTTGGGCGGTGCCGAGGCGGCGGCCGGTCTTCGGTGTGCGTCCGGCGGGTGGCTGGTTGCCGCAGAGCCATTCGTGGGCGGTGCGGACCGGGTCGTGGGGGATGCCGATCGGGACGCCGAGGACCTGTTCGTAGCGGTCGATAACGTCCGGGGTGGGGTGGCGGTGGCCGGTCTCGACGTGGCCGAGGTAGGGCTTGCTGAAGTGGGTCAGCGCGGCCATGGTCGCGAGGCTGTGCCCGGCGGCTTCGCGGGCGGCGCGGAGCCGGTTGGCGAGGTCTCCGCTGGGTGGAGACGGCGGGAGACGGCCGTTGTCTTCCATGTTCATCCCTTGAACGCCGATGCTTGGTGGCAGGCCCAGCGGGAACGCGCTCGCAAGTACCGGACCTGTTGGTGCCGATCCGGGGAAGGCCGGTCGCGGTGGCTCAGAACCCGTCGTCGATCCGTGTTCTTGGCAGCATGCGGTACATACCGGTCTTCCCCACCGTAGCCCACCAGCCGAGGGAATCGCTGCCATGTCGATGCACGTGCCGATCCGTCCGGTGTGGACATGCGCGGCGTGCGGGCGACCGTGGCCGTGCCCGAGCCGACAGCGGCAACTCATGGCTGAGTACGCCGATGCGCGGGTGTCGCTGTCGGTGTTCCTGTCGGCGTGCTTCGTGCAGGCGTGCGCCGATCTCGCAGCGATGCCGGCAGGCGTGCTCTACCGGCGGTTCCTCACCTGGCCGTACGAGATGCCCACCGACACCGAGCGATAGGGTGGATCGCCGCCCGGCCGGTGAGAGCCGGGCGGAGATCACAGATGTCAACTCTGGGCAGGATCGTCGGGGTCGGGGTCGGGGTCGGGGTCGGGTTCTGGATCGTCGTCGGTGTCGAGGGCGTCGCCCATGGATTCGATGGCGGCGCGTTGCATGCGGAGCCGGACGTGGGAGTACACGTCAGCGGTAGTGTGGATCTGCGCGTGACCGAGCAAATCTTTGATCGTGACCAGGTCCACGCCCTGTTCCAGCAGCAGCGTGGCACAGGTGTGCCTCAAATCGTGAAACCGGATGTAGCGGACGTCGGCGAGGTCGCAGATGTCCTGGTGGTGGCGGTAGACGGCGGCCGGGTCCATCGGCGTTCCGATGCCGGTGGTGAACACGAGCCCGGACTCTTTCCAGGTGTCGCCGGCCTCGCGGCGGTCGATGTCCTGACGGGTCCGGTAGCGCTTGAGCGAGGTGACGCAGTCGCGGGGTAGCACGATGCGCCGGGCCGAGCGGTGCGTCTTGACCGGCTGGAACGTGTGGCCGCCCCGGGTACGAGCCAGGGTGCGCCGCACATGCAGGTGCCCGGCGTCCAGGTCGATGTCGTCCCAGCGCAACCCGAGCAGTTCCCCTTGGCGTAGCCCGGTGCGCAAGGCGAGTTCGAACAGCGGGCCGTGCCGGTGGTAGGCGGCGGCGAGCAGGTAGCGACGTGCTTCCCCGACGGTGAAGGGTTGGAAGTCGCTGCGCGGGGTGGGCAGCCGGACCGCAGAGGCGACGTTGCGGCCGAGGATGTCCTCGCGGACTCCGTCGGCGAGAGCCGCGGACAGCACGGCCCGGATGTAGCGGACGGTGGCCGGGCGGATGTGCTTGCCGCAGCACGCGCCGATGGCACAGCAACGCGGACGCCGGTCGGTGCGTCGGTGGTTCGGGTCCCGGTTGGCGTCCCAGCCCCAGGTGCAGCACTGGCACACGGTCGCGATCCGGTCGAGGAACGCGCGGACGTCGCGGACGGTCAGGGTGGCGAGCTTGCGGTGGCCGAGGCCAGGGATGAGGAACCGGCGCACCAGCGACTCGTACGTGACATAGGTGGTTGCCCGCAGGCGGTGCCGGGCGACGCCGGTGAGCCAGGCCGTCAGGTAGTCGCCGACAGTCAGGTTCGCGTCGGCGGCCACGACCAGGCCCCGGTTCGAGTCGGCCAGTTTCGTGGCGAGTTTGTCGGCCGCTTCGCGGCGGGTGGTGCCGTAGACGTAGATGCGTTTGCGGGTGCCGTCGGCGGCCAGGACGTAGCCGGAGCCGCACCAGCGGCCGTCGGCGCGTTGGAAGATGGTGCCTTCGCCGTTGGCCTTTCTTCTACCGGCCATCGCCGGCCTCCTTGGTCAGCGTGTCGAGGTAAGCGGTGAGCGCGGTGGCGGGGATGCGCCGGCAGCGGCCGATGCGCACCGAGTGCAGCCGGCGGGTGCGGATCAGGTGGTAGACGGTGTGCCGGCCGATCTGGAGCCGGGCCATCACGTCATCGACGGTCAACAGATCGACGCTCATGCCGACCACCTGTCCCGGCCGTGGTCGGGTCGGCCGGTGTAGCGCCAGTCGGACACGACCAGCAGCGGCGTACCGGTGGGCAGGCCGAGGCGTTCGACCTGGCTGAGGGTGCTCCAGGTGCGGCGTTCGGCGCGTAGCGCGGCGAAGGTGGTGGAGTAGCCGCGTAACTTCGACGCGAAGTGGCCGTGGAAGCCGAGCTGGTGCGCCCACCGCCGCAGCCCGGCATACTCCGGGTGCCCGCCGAGTCTCCAACACGTGTCGACCAGCGTGCGGACGTGGTCGGTCAGATGATCGAGCGTGATGCCGGGTCGCCGACCGGTGCCGTTGCAGGAACGGCACAGCCGGCCGCCGGTCTGCATCGTGACGCCGCGCCCGATGCAGGTGCGGCAGAACAATGGCGGGATGTCGACCCCGGCGGCCTCGGTGGACTTGGTCGCGTACTTGGCGACATACCCGGCCACCGCCACGTCGGACATCCCGTGACCGCCGATACGCCGGATGTCGAGTTGGCATCCCCAGCGCAGCACCCGAGCCGAGGTGATCCGGGAGCCACGAAGCGTGATCCCTGCTCCGGTGGCGGCGGCGCGGATCGCGGTCGTCAGCCGTCGCAGCGTGGCCCACGCCGGTGGTGCCGAGCCCGGCCCGGCCGGGCCGTCGAGGCGGACGATGACGTGCAGGTGCACCACGCCCCGGGTCTGGAACTCGGCGACCTTCGCGAAGACCACCCGCACCTGCCCGGCAGCCACCACCCGGGTCAAGCCAGCCGCGGAGGCCAGGTGACGACGAACGTCGATGGTGAACCGCGCCCACAACGCTCCGGCGTGGGCGTTGAACAACACCTGCCCGCCGTAGTCGTAGCCGCCCGGATCGATCGCGGTACCGATCGCCGGATCACCAACACCGTGCCAGCGCCCGCAACCATGGTGCGGATGGCACCGGTGTGGCGAGCCGTCACGTGCGGGGCCGCAGTGCACGCGGCCGAACGACGGCGCGGTCAGCGTGACGAACAGCCGGGGATGATCCGCGACCAGGGCCGGGGTGTCCTTGCCGCCGCGTAGGCCGGCTGCGAACACATGGAACGCGTCCAGCCGATACAACGCCGAACACGCCGGGCACACCACACGACGCCGGTTACGGCACCGCACGCCGATCGAGTGACCGGTATCGGCGGTGTCGAGTTGGTCGACGATCCGGCCGGTTCCGGGGTCCACGAGCAGGCGCCGGCCGGACAGCAGCACCGGCCGAGCGCACTCACCCGCACGCTGCTGTGCCTGTTCGGCCTCAGCGAGACGGGTCAACGCGTCCAGGTCGACACCGCTGGCGGTGGGTGCGAAGATCGGGGCGGTTCCCGCTCCCGGTTGGGGGTCGGGGCTGGTAGGTGACGGGGGCAGCGGTGTTGTTCTTGGCGGAATGGGCCGCTGCCGCCGTCGATACCGGTCAGGTCGTCCCATGCGTCATCACTTCCGCCCCGGCCGAAAGCAACGCGAGCGGGTCACGCACCAGATGCGTCGTCTGGGCGGCGATCCGGTCGGCGACCGCGTCGGGCACGTACGGGGTACGCACGAGGGTGAACCCGGGACGGCCTTCGGCGACCATCGACGCCACCCCGACATACGCCGGGTCCTGCAACCGGCGGGGATGCTCGTCCGGGTAGCCGCTGATGTCGGAGCCGAGTACCGCCGTGGCCGCTTCCGAGGTGCGCTGCGCGAAGGACACCGCCACCTGGCAGTTGTCCCGGATCTTCGTGGGGATCGCGTCACCGGTTGCCTTCTGCGTGGCCAGGATGACCTGGATGCCGACGTTGCGGCCCTTACGGATCAGCTCCTCGGTCAGCCTGGCCGTCTCCCGGGCGAGGGCGTCGAGGCGTTTGGAGTCGGCGTCGGTGCCCTTGGTCTCGTTCAGGAACGTATGCGCCTCATCGACAACCACCACGACCAACGGCCAGGTCTCGGACGGGCCGACGTGCCACATGTTCTTGACCCCGAGCACCGCCCGGATCGTCTGCTGCCGGGCCACCATCAGATCCCGCACCCGGACGAGGTGATCTCGGACGAGTTGCGGGTCGTCCTTGGCCGACAGCCAGGCGCGGGTGAACAGGTCGTCGTAGTCCGGGCCGCCCTTGCCGTCGATGAGCACGAACTGCACCGCCGACGACGGAGCGAGCTGGCAGAACCGGGCATTGAGGAAGCTGGTCTTGCCGTAGCCAGCCAGGCCCGCGACCACGACCCCGGACACTCCGGAGCTGCGGATGGTGACCGGCTGGCCGTCGGCGTCGATACCGGCCAGCCACAGCGCGGGACCGGCCGTCCCGGTGGCGTCGTCGGTCCACTGGGTGTGGCTGGTGAGGGGGTCGGTGATCAGGACACGTAGCCGGACCAGGCCCGGCCGGGCCTGCTCGACGCGCACCTGACCCACCCGCCACACGTCGGCGAGATGGGTCGCGGCGTTCTGGAACTCGTCGACGCCGAGACGGCCCACCGTGGACGCGTCCACGCGCACACCCCACGGCTCAACCGCGACCCGGATCGCCGGCACCAACTCCCGGACGATCACCGCCGTGGCCGGGCGGTTCGACCACCACGGGGGACGTGTCCGTTCGGTCTGCACGAGGCCGACCCGGCGGGCGGTGCGCTTCCACGTGTACTTGATCCGCCAGGCCCGGCGCAGCACCGGCCGCAGTGACTGAGCCGTGGCCAGGTAGCGCACCGCGTGGATGGCCAGCCAGACCAGCCCCACCACGGCGGCGAGGGCGAGGATGGCGGCCGGGACCAGCATGGTCAGACGGGGATCGGGAACAGTGATCATCCGGGCTTCACCGCCGTCAACGACGCGGCCCGGAAGATCTGCCACGTCCGGCCGTTCTTCTCCCCCGACACGAATATCAACTCCGACGCGCGGACCATCTGCCCCACGACCAGGCCCTTGGGCACGCCCGGCTCGGGCAGCGAGATCCGCAACACCTGCGGTTGCCCACCATCCACGGTGAGCGCCACTGGCACCTCCACAAGCGGGGCACCCGTGACCCGGTCCGTCGCCACGATCCCGGCGGACCTGTCCTTGTACTGCGGTACGGGCGTCGCCAACACCAGCAACGCCCGACTGCCATCGATCGGCAGTACCAACATGGTTGAAACTCCTTGACTCGACGGAACCACACCCCAACGGCATGGTTCCTAAGTTACCTAAGCTTCACGTGACAATCGTGATCGAGTCAAGAGCTTATGGTGAAGAATCTTGGGAAGCACGTGTAGCTCAACCAGGACAAGATGGTTACGATCAGCCCATGACGCACCCTGCCGACGACAAACGCGCCCTGTTCCAACGAGTCGTTGACGACATCATCGACCAGATCCGCACCGGCACCCTGCACGGCGGGGACGCACTACCCACCGCCCGAAAGATGGCCGAGAGTCACGGGGTCGCGTCGATGACCGCCCAACGCGCGCTCCGCGAGCTGCAAAACCTCGGACTCACCTACGCCGTCGTCGGCAAAGGCACCTTCGTGCACCCACTCGCCACCGACCGCATCGGCACCAACGGACGACCCGACCCGACCCGCGGCGGCACTGCGGCCATGGCCGACGACCCGGACCTCAACCGACGCGTCGCCCAGTTCCTCCTGAAACAGAACGAGATCGCCGGCCGCGTCGTCGACGCGATGATGGCCAAAGACGTCCACGGCATGAACGTCGCCGCTCAGGAACTCGCCGACCTCAACACAGCACACCAAGATCTCGCCGAGGACATCGCGAAGTACAAGGCCAACGCCGGCATCGACCCAGCCGACGCCGCACCAGCAGCACCCGAGCCGGCGAAGACGCGCCGCGCCCGCAAGCCGACCAAGTAGCCGCAACAGCCCCAGCGCCAACGAAGCCCGCAGCAGCCGATTGGCTAAGAAAAGCTATACAGGATCAAGAACGGCCCGGCTGCGCCGGGCCGCGCGCACGCGCTCAAGGCCTGCGGCCCCGCGCGCACGCACCTACTCAACGGGCCCACTCGAACGCGCCAGATGCAGCCAGCCACGTGCGGCGAGTAACGACATCGGGGCGCTGGACCATGGCGATCGCTTCAGGCAGCAAGCTCCGCGACGCTAAAAGCCGCTCCACCGGACAACTTGCCCGCTGCCCCAAACACGCCCTTACATTCATAATTGTACATATGTGATCGGTCTTTGACAGCAGCGCTGACAGCAACACATGCGACCAACCGCGCACACTTACACACAAAGCAGTGGCGCCACCACTTTCAGCAATGGCGCCACTGCACGAAGAACTAGCGGGACGACTCAGGCGCCCCGAAGTCTCCAAGCTCTGCAATCAGCCTTCCGCGCGATGAATCCAACACCTGATTGTAGTCACCGCGAAATATCTCCACGAGCGCCTGTTCGAGAGTCCCCGATATCCTCAGCAGAGGCGACCAGACAGCGCGATCATCGATTGCATTTTCAGCGAACGACGGCTTTGTCATCTGCCGATCGAGCCACGCGGAAAGAACGATCGCTTGGTCCCGTGAAAGGCGAATACGTAGTTCATCTTCCATCATCTTCCTCCAACACGATCGGCCTAGAGCTTACCCTGTTGAAGCAGGTAGGTTAGCTGATCACCACCGGATTTCCACCCACCCAAGTATTCGCCAACGCTCGGCCCATTGGCCGCGAATGAGGCATGGAGTCCCGTATCAGGGTCGACGTAGTGAATCGCATCTTGTCCCCGGAAGGTGCCCCGAACTTGGATGGTTCCTGGGCTCTTCGTGAACCGTTCAACAGCACCGATAAAGGCTTGGCCATTCACCTTGTTATAGGGACCGGATACACCAAAATCAGCCGCGTGCATTACCCCTTCTTCGCTCGTTCGCATGTAGTGATGCGGAAGCTTATCCGGATTCATCCAAAGTGAGCCGCAGCCTGGGCCGGTGTTGTGGACAAGCACCGGGGTTTTGCCGGCGAGCACATAGTACGTGTGGATGCCCTCGACGCCGAGGTTGTAGGCCGCATCTGTACGTGCCGTGCCAGGTGCAAGCCGGCCCACCGCGATGCCTGGGCCGTTTGGGGTGGCGAGCAAGTCACCGGGGTCGAGCTCGTCGGCGCGCTCCCACCTTTGGTCGGTCACGTTCCAGAAGGGGTGGTCCTCGGTGGTGGAGAGGACTTTGCCGGCGATCAGGAGATCCTGAAGGGTGTCCTGGTGGATCCACAGGTTAGTGACAGGCCGGCTTCCCTTCGCGCCCGTCTCCGGGTCGGTGGCCGCCACCTGATCGCCGACTTTGATGTCTTTGATCGGTATGGCGCTGCCGTCGGCCATCAACACTTTAGTATCGCCATCGAAGCTGCAGGCGGAACCCAGGAAGCGAGCGCCAGCTCCCTCTTCGGCACCGGCTACTGCACCCGCGCCATCTTCCGCAGCGCCGAACGCGTACGCGGCACCGCCACCGACTCCCAGATAACCCGTGACCGCGCCGATGCCGGGCGCGCCGACGATCGTTCCTGAGGCCGCGAACTCGCCGATGCTAGCGCCAGCTGGAATGAAGCATTCCGGACCGACGAGCACACAGGCGACAGCCGCAGTGATCACCACAAGCTGAAGGAATGCTGTCAGACCACCGGGCGAGGCCGGCTTGATCTTCTCGTAGAAGCCGTCACAGGTCGACTCGGAGAGATTCAGGATGTGATAGCACATGTAGCTCGCATAGCTCGGGTCTTGGGCAGCCCACTGGAATGCCTCGTTGTATGTGAAAAGCTGGCTTCCGTGGTAGTGACCGCTGGCCAGAACGTAATCCGGAATACCGCCCGGCACCCGCTGGGCGAGTTTGTCGTTGATCGTGGGTTGGTGGTGTTGTACCGGCGGGCCGGCCATGCCGTTCGTAGGGGGGCAGTAATAGCTCGGCCAGCAGGGGTTGTCCGGATCCTTCGCTTCCTGATTGCCCTGCTCATTCCCCATCTGATAGCCGGAGCAGTCGATGTTTGCTTGGTTGCAGTCCGGGTCGATCAGTCCGCTCGGGTCGCTGGAGGTGACCGGTGAGTTGTGGGCGTAGGCGTAGCCGTTCCACTGCTGCGGGTCGGCGAGGTCTTGGATGGGGTCGACGGAGATGAACCGTCCCAAGCCTGGGTCGTAGTCCCGGGCGCCCAGGTGGGTCAGGCCGTTGGGATCCTTGTCTCCCCCGACGAACCCTTTCTCGTTGGGCCACGTCGCATCGGTACCCCGGGCGCCGCCGAATGGTGTCTGTCGGCGCGTGGTTACCGTTTGGCTCGCGGCGACGATGCTGGTGTGCTGGGTGCCTTGGCGGTCGGTGAAGAGCCAGGTCACGCCGCCGGCGTTTCGGGACGCGATGAGCTTGCCGCCGAAGTTGTAGTAGCGGGTGCCGCTGAGGGTTCCGTTGTTGTCCCGGCGAACTTCTTGCCCGGGAAGGAACAGGGTGGTGCCGGTGGAGTCCCGCCGGATCAGGCGCGTACCGTCGGCGTCGTAGATGTTGCTGCCGGCTGCCGCTCCGCTGCCTGAGACGTTGACCAGGTGGCCCTCGGCGTCCCAGCTGAGATTCTGCGACGCGGTGTTGGGCGGGCAGGTGTTGGTTGCCGAGCCGTTCGGTCGACAGATGGTGTTGCCGCTGTTGTCGTAGCCATAGTTGGTTTCGACTGGCGGCGCGCCCGGGGCGGTGGTCGTCACCTTGGTTACGGCGTGTGGCCGGGCTACGTCTTGGCCCGGGGTTGGATAGGTGTAGTCGCGGACGGTGTCGCCAGCGAGGCTGTGATTGGTCTCTTTCTTGCGGTTGCCCAGTTCGTCGTGGCTCCAGTCGAGCCAGTAGGGGGCCGGTCCGCCGAGGTTCGATGCGGTCGGAGCGGTCTTGCAGGCAACCCCTGCCTTTGGGGTCCATGCACTGGTCAACCGGCCCAGCACATCCTGGTTGAAGCATTGGACGTCGGTAGAGCCGACCTGTGGTGTGTCGGCGAGGGAGGTGACATTGCCGGCCTCGTCATAGAAGTATTCGAGATCTGAGACCGTGCCGGTGGCCGTTTCCGGCTTGACCTCCGTGCGCTTGAGCCTTCGGGTGGCCTCGTCGTACCAGGCGGTGTCCTGTACATAGACGCCGCCGGCCATCTTGCGGGTGGTGACGGTTGGCTCGCCGAACTCGGTGTACTGCTGCGCGGCGACGTAGTTGGTCACGCCGGTGGCGGAGGACTGGAGCTTGGTGGGTAGTCCCGTGGTCGCGTCGTAGACGGTCGTGACGGTCTCGCCGACAAGCCCGCCGCCGTCCGGGTAGTTGACGGTGGTGGGGCTGCCGTCGTATGGGGAGTAGTCGTAGCCGAACGTCCAGGTTTTCGCCAGCCCGGTACCTTCAGCCGTTGGGATGACGTAATTGACGCTCATGGGCTGGTAGCGCTGGTTGAAGGTGCCTACCTGCCACTTGTAGATGCTGGTGGTGGTGCCAACCGTGTCGTACCGGTACGCCTCGGTTAGCTGCCCCTTCGACCGGAGGGTCGAGGTGGTGTAGAGGGTGTCGTACTTCCAGCGGGCCCGTAGCGCGCCGGTGGATGTGTCGTCGCGCAGCTCGGTCTTTCGGCCAAGGGCGTCGTAGGTGTGCCAGAGCACCTCACCTCGGCCGTCGGTCGTCTTCTGGACCTCGTTGGCGTCGTTGAACTCGAAGGTGGTCGTGCCAGCATCCGGGTCCGTGGTCTGCCACTGGCGGCCCTTGACGTCGAACTTGTAGGTCCACCGGTCACCCTTGGCATCGGTGATCTGGGTGAGCTGACCTTTCCCGTTGTACGTGTAGTTGGTGGCCAGGTAGGCCCCTGCCACGCCCTGCACCGTGGTGTGCTCGCGCAGTTCTACGGTTCGGCCCTGCGCGTCGGTAAGCGTGGTATTGGGCGTGGCACCGGGTGGCGGCGTCAACTTCGTGAGGTCACCCTCGTACGCCATGGTGGTGCGCCACTTCTCGACCAGGTTGGTGATCCCGTCGCCGGACAGGAAGATCTGCGCGGTCGTCCGGCCGGCGTTGTCGTACAGCGGCTTGGTCATCGCGGGCACCGACCATTCCGGTACCCACCAGAGCTTGCCGGACGGTGCGCCGGGCTCGGCGTGCGGTTGGTAGGAGGCCGCCACCCGGCCGGACTTGTCGTAGAGGGTGTCGGCGACGACGGTGGCGCCACCAACGATTGAAGCGGTCTGGCTCTGCCGGGGCCGGAGCAGGCCGTCGAAGATCTGGTATGTGACCTTGTAGCCGCCGGCCGCGTTCAAGTTCTTTGAGGTGGTGTAGGGGTAGGCGTCCCGGTTCGGCGCGAACGAGTAGCTGTACTCCGCCGATGGGCTGGTCTCGTGTCCGTTGCGGGCCCAGCCCGGGCCCCAGACGCGGTACACCCGACCCAGCGCGTCGTAGGAGGCCTCGGAGACCGCTCCGTTGAGGTCGGTCGTTTTCGTTGTGGTGCCCCAGTAGGGGCTCATCTCCATGGCGCTGGTCCAGTTGTAGGGAGCACCCCGCTTCGTGGTGATGGCGGTGACAGGGCCACCGGTGGCTGGCGTGTACTCGGTGGTGACGACGTTGCCCTTGATGTCGGTCGCCGACGTCTGCCGGCCGTGGATGTCGAAGCCAGCCTGCCCGGCGGTCTGCCATACCGTGCCGCCGGAGGGAGTCCAGTCCTTGAGGGACTCCATTTTGGTCACTGTGCCGTAGGTGGGCGCGGTGTCCGGGCTGGTGGCCCCGTCGTAGTAGTTGCGGCTGTCGGAGAGGATGTGGTCGGTGGTGGTCGGAGCCGTGCCGCAGGCCAGGGCGGTGGTGGTGGTCTGTTTGACCGTGCCCACCATATTCAGGCCGGTGTTGCGGTTGTAGGTGTAGGTGGTGCAGGTTTCGTCGCCGGTCTTCGCCAGGTCGCCGCTGTCCTGCGACTTGTCGAGGGTGCCGTAGGTGCCGTTGAACCATGACTCGGTGCGGGTGGTACGCCAGCCACGCGCCCCGTCCGGGCCGAGCGCGGTCGCGTTGTAGCTGGCCCGGGTGTTGGTGTAGCGCGCGGTCACCGTGTCGCCGTTGATGGTGCGGGTCGCGGTGGCCGGCGACATCCAGGGCACGTTCACCGTCTTGCCGATCGGCTTCGACTCGTCGCCGTTGTAGGTAATCTGCTCGCGCACCATTCCGGTGTACTGGTCGTCGTCGTACACCGTCTCCGAGCCCAGCGAGGCGGACACGGTCACCGTTCGGGTGCCGCCGGAGGTGGCGAGCCGGTCGCCGTTCATTCCCCGCAGGTAGTGGGTCTCGGTCAGGGTCTGCGCGCCCGGCACGTCGCCGGTGCGGACCTTAACGGTCGCGTAGCCGCGGAACTGGTTCCACGTCTTGTACTTGGCCTCGCTGAGGCCGTCATCGTCGGCGTAGTGCCACGCCGGATCGCCAACGTATTCGTAGTAGGTGTACTTCGGCGGCGCCTGGTGGCCGTCGGTGAGCTGGACGTCTGCCTCGGCGATCTCCTTGACCACGTACTTGTGCCACCAGTGCGGGGTCAGCCTCACGCCGGCAGGGTCGTCAGGGTCAACGACCAGAACCGGGTAGCAGCGCTTGGTATTTGTCGCTGCGTTGGCAAGGTTGCTGGAGATGTTGGCTGAGGTGCACTCCGGCAAGCTGTACGCTACGTCGATCTTCGCGCCGGTCTCGGTGACGATGTAGTCCAGCCGCTGCCAGTTGTTGGTCGAGGTGTTGTCGGTCAGCACCCGGTTGGGCATCGACACAGGGGTGAATGTCACCGGTGGCATGGTGGCGGTGCCGCCGATGAGGCCGGCGTGGTCAATCTTGTCCAACCAGAGGCCGGGGTGGTCGCTTCCGTCGCCGATCGGCGGGAACGAGTGGGTGAACGTCCACACGTCGACGTCCTGCCAGTCAGGCGGGGTTTCCTTGGTGGTGTCCCACACCCTCGTGGTCACCTTCGCCAGCCGCTTGGTCGTCCAGAACGTGGGCGAGTACTTGCGGGTGCAGGGGCTGCCAGTGCACTCCTGGTCCCAGGGGGTGTCCGGCCAGTTGGTGGCGTCGTGCGTGCCGCAGGAGGTGGTGAGGCAGCGGTCCTTGGCGTCGAAGAGCACCTGGCCGATCGCCTTCACCGACCGATCGGTGGAGCTGCGGTCCCAGGTGCCGTAGTCGATCCGGGTGAGCGTTCCGCCCCGGGTGTACGGCACCACGTCGGTGTCGCTGATGTTGCGGGCGTACTTGTTCGCCTCTTTGGCATACCAGTACGAGGCGGTGTTTCCCCGGGGGTCCACCACGTAGTCCAGGTTCCAGCGCCAGGCCTGGTCGCAGAACGACGAGGTGTACGACGACTCGTGGCACGGCTCGTTGAGGTGGTTGCCGGCCACCGGCACGGTCCACGTCGAGTCGGTCACCGCGGTCTGGCCGGGCAGGGCGTGCCGGCCGAAGAAATACTGCGTGCCGTCGGTCGTGGTGACTTTCCAGTACTCACCATTGTTGTCGTCGCTGCCGGATCCCGTCAGCTTCTCGATTTTTGAGCCGTCCTCGTTACGCGAGTGCCAGCCTTTCCCCGCCTCGTAGATGAGCTCGGAGCCCTTGCCACCCAGGTTCATCACGGCGTTCTCCGAACGCCAGCACTCGTCGCCGGTCTTGCGTGTGTTGTTCGGGGCAGCCCCGTTTTTGTCGTCGGCCATGTCGTCGGCGCAGGAGACGTAGCGCCGTTCGATGTAGCCCGGCCAGTAGTCGAAGCCCTCGCCCAGCCAGGTCGGCTGGTTGTTCGATGCCTCCGAGCGGCCGTCCACGCTGGCGGACGAGTAGCTGATATTTACGCCAGGCGCCGGCCCGGTGACCGGTGGTGTCCGCATTCCGTACGACCAGGTGAAGCCCCCGGTTGCCCCGCCGACCCCCCAGGTCGAGGAGGCGGACAGCGAACTGATGGTGAAGGTGCCGTCGGATCCGGACGGCCCGGAGGCGAGGGCGAGCAGGGTGCCGCTTTGCGCGGTCACCGTCCGCCCTGAGGCGAGTTGCCCGCTCCTGGTGGACACGCCGGCCGGGTCCAAGGGAGTGACAGGTACCTCGGCGGTTACGGCGCCGGTACGGGTGTCGTTGCGGGAGCGCAACGCGGTGGCCGCGCAGCCGGCGCGTCCCGGGGTGAGCAGCGCGCACTCCGGGAGCTGCCACAGCTGAAGGCGGGATGCCCAGTCGCCGCCGTAGGCGTGGCGGAACGAGCGGTAGTCCACCGAGAGCTTCGCCTTGCCGGATTTAGGGCTGTCGGTTGGCGTGCCGACCCGCATCAGCAGCCCGTCTCGCCAAGCGGCGGGGGCGGTGGCCCTGTTCAGGAGCTGGACCGTCACGTCGGAGACCCGGGTGCCGGCCGCGCCGGCCGCGCGAGTGACCGAGACTGGAAGGGCGCCGGCCCGGGCCGATTTGCTGTCGGTGAGCGCTGCGCGTGCGATGCCGGCGGCCGGCCACACCGGTACGGGCGTCGCGTCCCGCTTCTGTGGGCTGTACGGCCACGCCCTGCCGCTCACGCGCTGGCCGTCCTTGTCGAGCTTTTCCCGTTGCGAGGCAAGGTGCGTCGTCTCGGGTTCTGCCCTTGCCGGGGTGACCACGGCTGTGCCGCCCAGGAGCGTGCTGACGAGTAGGCCGGCCAGCAGCTTACGTCTGCGGCTGGTGACTCCTCGTCGTTCGGACAGCAGAACGCGCGTCCGCGCGTCCACCTTTTTTAACACCATCGCCTCCACGTGTTTCAGCCGGGCGGGCTGAATTTGGTCAATATGAAGCAGATTGCGCACGAGCAAATGGCGGGCACCAGGCGCGGTCCCTTGTCGGCAAATGGGTAGGGGGATGCCGAATGTGAACACCGCCGTTCGGCCATGAAGTCTCGGTACGAGAGGGGTGGTGGGATCCGGAGACCTTCGTCCTGGGATCCCACCGCCCGGCCTGTCCTCGAACCGGTCGCCTACGGCTGCTCCGGGTCGTCGTATAGCTGCGACTCGTAGAGCTTCTTGACGTCGACGTTGCTCATCGCGCCCTGGTAGACGCCAATGTCATCTACGCCGCCGTGCCAGTAGTCGAGTTGTTTGTCGTGCCAGAGCGTGCGCCCTACCTGAAGGGGCCCGCTGGATGCCATCGGCGGCTGCGAGACGGCCACAGAGCTGGACAGATCGCCGTTGACGTAGAGCCGCAGTTGCTTGCGGCCCGCGTCGTACACGCCGGCCAGGTGGGTCCACACCCCGGCCTGCGCGTCCTGGGTGGAGCTGG
This sequence comes from Micromonospora sp. NPDC049275, assembly GCF_043197115.1. Taxonomy (NCBI): domain Bacteria; kingdom Bacillati; phylum Actinomycetota; class Actinomycetes; order Micromonosporales; family Micromonosporaceae; genus Micromonospora; species Micromonospora sp. NPDC049275. The sequence goes on along the minus strand of NZ_JBICSN010000018.1, from coordinate 42,335 downwards.
TGGCTGTCTGGGCCGCGGCGGTGTCGTCGGCCTGGGTGACCATGAAGACCCACTTCTCCTTCGTCGGGTCGTACTTGATCCACATACCCGACTCGTGGTTGCCGGCCTGGGAGATGAGGGTCTGGTTGAGGGTGGTGTTGTCCAAGTAGCCCCAGGCCGACACCGTGAACGACTGGTCGGTCCGTAGCACCGGCGCGGCTTGCCAAAGGGAGAACTCGTTACCGTCGATGTCCGGATCGGTCCATCCGGTGAGCCGGGCCGAATGCGCCCACTCCTGGGTGGCACCCGGTTCCGGGTTCTCGTCAGGGAAGAAGTACCCGTCCAGGTAGAGGCCGTTGCCCCGGTTGCCCGATTCCACGGAGACACCCCGCTGTAGCGCCAGCCACCGGGCGAAACCTGTCCCGTCGGAGGCGTCACAGTTGTCACGTAAATCTTGCAGGTGGCATGGGTGGGCGGTGTTGAAGTCCCACCGCCCCACCTCGGTCGCGGACAGCACCCCTGGCTCATCCACTCCCCCGGAGTCCGGGTCGGACCCTAACTTCCCAGTGAAGTCGTCGTTCACCAGCACACGGTTGAAGACCTGCACATCAGTGATGTTGCCGTTCCACCAGGCGCCGGCCACTCCGCCGCTCGTCGCACTGCGGCCCACCACGAACCGGCCCGCCGCCGACCACGGTGCGACGGCCCGGTCCTCGTCGTCGACCATCGTCCCGTCCACGTACAGCCGCAGCTTGCCGGCGAGCTTGTCGTAGACCCCAGCCAGGTGAACCCAGCGCCCAGTGTCGGCCGCGGTGATCGGGACGGTGGCGATGGCCCGGCGCGTGGTGCTGGACTGGGTGGGGGTGTCCTTCATCACGAACGACCAGTACGGCTTGAGCGGTGAACCCTCCTGCCGTACGCCGAGCTCGAAACCGGCCGCGTCCACGCCCTCCTGCATGGCCAGTTTCATGTCGCTGGACGGTACGGCCGCCAGTCGGACCCAGGCCGCGACGCTGAACGAGTCGGTGGTGTAGATGACCGGACCGGCCGTGGTCGCCGTCGACGAGGTGCCGTTGAACGCGGCGGACTTCTCGCTGATCAGATGCGCGTCGGACTGCCAAGCCACGTTGGTCGGGCTCAGATCGGTCACCTTTTCCAGCGGGCCCGCGCTATCGGTGTCGCCGAGCGACGGCTGGCTGTCCTTTACGACCTCAGCCTCCGCACGGGTGGGGTCGGTCTCGAGACGCCAGCGTGCCACCGCCTCCGAGCGTCTGGGGACGGTGACACTCGTGGACACGGCGGCGCCGAGGTTGCCGGTGCTGTCGACGGCCCGGGCCCACAAGATGTTCTTGCCATACTTGTAGGTGTTCACCGTGATAGATGCGGTTTTGGTGGTGGTGCCACTGGCGGTCACCTCGCCGTAGTTCGGTGCTGCCGGGATGGTGACCAGGATGTCCTTCTTGCCGTCGCCGGAGAAGTCACCCGGCACAACGATCGCTCCCCCAGTCGGGATCGTTCCCTTAAGCACGCCAGTCGACTCCAACCAGCCTCCGGTCCCGTTACCCCGGATCAGCTTCGTCTCGCCGGTGGAGTTGATCCGGTAGAGCATGTCGGTCTTGCCGTCGCCGGAGAAATCACCCTTGCCGAACAGCGCAGCGCCGTTCCATCCGGCCCCGATGGTCTCGGCGAGGCCCGTGATCCAGCCGCCGGTGCCGTTGCCGCGGACCATCATCAGGCTGCCGTCCGCTTTGCGGTAGAGCACGTCGGGCTTGCCGTCGCCGTTGAAATCGCCAGGTGAGAAAATCCAGGTCGCCGACGACCAGCCGGTGCCGACCTGGACAGCGGTGGCCTCCAGGCCGCCGTCAGCTGTGCCGCGGCGCATGAACAGGTTCTGAGTGGGCTGGTCCCGGTAGAGGAGGTCCGGCTTGCCGTCGCCGGTGAAGTCACCCGGCGAAAAGAGGTACTGGGCAGTCGACCAGTTGCCGGCGTCGAGTTCCTCAGGGTCAGCCGAGAAGCCGCCCGTGCCGTTACCGCGCACCAGGTGCAGGCTCGCGTCTCCGGATCGCCGGAAGATCACATCCGGCTTGCCGTCCCCGTCCATATCCCCGGGGCTGAGCACGGTCCCATCGGTATCCCACAGGCCCGGCGGGGTGGTGAAGCTCGAACTGAAGCCTCCAGCCCCGTCACCGGCGTACGACCGAAGCGTGTGCGGGGTGCCGGGCGGGCCGGTCCAGCTGTACCGGAACTTCGTCACGTCGCTGGTGGTAGACGAGAGGGTGAAGGTGATCGGCTCCCCCGGACCGGGCACAGGGCATTGCTCGATCGGGAGACCGCCGCACGTGATCGTGGGCGCCGGCGGCACGCTGGTGTCGATGGAGAACTGGCACCACGTGGAGGACCAGCCGCTCCATTGCGAGTACGGTGCCGGGTCGACCGCCGTCACCCTGAACGCGTAGGTGTGATTGGCCAGGCCGTTCACCGCGGCGGTAGTGGCCCGCCCGTTCGCACTCGCCGGCGCCGTGGGCGGCGCTGTCTTCCGCGTCGGGTAGGTGTCAGTCACCGTCTTCATACCGCCAGCGGGGACCTCGATCCACTGGTAGGTGCCGGTCAGCGTCTGACCGGAGTCGGCGTCCGGGTAGACCGCCGAGAAGGTCGGGGCCGTCGTCCCGATCGTGACCGAACCGCTCGCCAGGCAGGCCACCCCGGCGACCTGAAGGCCGGTCGGCTTACCCGGAATCGAGTCGTAGTCCACTACGAGCTTGGCGCTGCCCGGATAGAACTTCTTCCAACGGTCCTGTGAGGTCTCGTACTGTCCGGCGTCATTGCACGCGCAGAAGCCCACGGTCAGGCTGGGCCAGCCGCCCGTCGCCGCCGTCTGCGTCTGGGTGGTGACGTTCGAGCCGCTGAAGTTCATGTACATGTCGTCCTGCGGCGAGTCCGAGCAGCCCGTGTCCTTGTTCGCGTGCCCCGCCGCGCTGTCCAGCCACGTCTTCAGCGTCATCGTTGAGAACGACGCCTTCATCGTCGCGTTGATGACCGGCGTCAGGTACATATGCGCGGAGGTGTCGGTACATGACCACGAGTGGCGGAGCTTCATCTGTACATACGCCGACTCGATGTGTTTGCCCTTGAGCGAGATCGAGCCGCTGGTCGTCGGGAACTCGAAGTACGACCGGAACCGGGAGCCGACGCAGGGGCCTTCCGGACTGTAGCCCACCCGGGCATACGTGTAGTCAGTGTTGGTGCAGCCGTCGCTGGTCGCGTAGGCCCACTTCGACCGGGCCACCGACCAGGCCGGGTCAACGTAGACCGGAAAGCTGGTGCTCGGCGCGTCGAGCAGCACGGCGTCTGGAACCAGCCGCAGTCCGCCATCCTGGGCCACCCGGGTGGCGACCTTCGCGGTGCGCGCTCCGTCCCCTGCTGCCCTCGCGCTGGAGGCCTCCCGGGCCCGATCCTGGGCGGCCTGGCGCTTCCCAGCCGATGAATCCCACATGATCGCCGGCTCCGCCTGCGCCAGCGGGGCTCCGCCGGCGACGGCTTGCAAGGAGCCGTCGTGGGCGCGGGACAGCTTCGCGTCGCCGCCGAGTTTCAGTGCGACCTCGCGTAGGGCCGGGTTCTTCGCGGCCTTCGCTGACCGCACCACCAGAACGTGGGTGAAGCCGGTGGGAGTCGCGCGGACCACCAGGTCCACGTCCGGCATGACGGCCGGGTAGGTGGCCGAGTCGCCGCTCAGCACCGGACTCGGGAGCCGGCCGGGCCAGGAGAACTGCATCGATTTGCTGGCCCGGGTCAGGGTGACCAGAGGCGTGTCGCCACCGGCGGAGAAGGCGACGTCGGCCACCGATGCCATCGGGCGCAGCAGCCCGTCCTCACCTGCATGAAGGGTCAGGTCGACGTCTGCCCACGAGCCGTCCGAGAGGTGGGTTCGCTGCGGCACCACGGAGGACTCGAGCTGAAGCCGTCCGTCCGGCTGCGCCACCACCTGCGTGTACTCCGTGCGTGAAGCGTCGACCACCACGGCGCGATCACAGGCGGCCGCGAGTTCCAGCGCCTGCGACTCGGCGGCAGCAAGGCTGTCGCAGCTCGGCGCCGCCGGCGCCGCCGACGCAGGCTCGGCGACGACCGACAGGGCGACCGCGCCAGTGACGGCGACGGTCGCCACGACAGCGGTACGCAGCCGCCACCGCCACCGACTCTCATCTGCATTTTTCACGCCTGGCCGGGTCGACAGCGACCGGGCGGGGACGCGCACGTGACGCATCAACTGAACGGCTCCTGAAAATGGTTGATCAAGTGGAGCCGGACGCTAGTGCATCGCAGACCCCGGCATCGACCCATCACTAAGACCCATGATCAGCTCCAAGCACGTCGCCGACAGTCGCTGGACGTGGAAAGCCCGAAATACATCGGCCGGCGAGCAGCCAAGATCACCGAGGGTCAGTCCCCAATGGAGGGTGCTTGACTGCCTCCAACGAATGGTGAGGGCTGCACGCCGGCCGCCATCGTTATCCGACCGTGATCTACATCCTTGCGAGTAGTGCCACCGACAGCGCCTACCAACCCGTCCGCGGCTTCTGCACTGTTCCGGACGGTGATCGAAAAAATGCTTTCGTCGTGATTGGGTCAGCCTGAACGGTTGGCCCCTTACGCGACGAAGAGATGTGTCTGCAATCGGCGTAAATCTGGCCACGACGCCTTGCTGAGGCGGACGTGCTGGGGCGCGCGGATCAGGAGATGAAGTGAGCCGAGACACATATGGGTGGCCACGCTGGTGGAGCCTGGAAGCCTCCGACCTCTACCCGTGGCAGGGCTGTGAGGAGTGGCTGCTGTTTCTCTCCGCCACCCGGTACGAGCACGCCGACTTCACGGCGGTACGCCCGGCCGCACCACTGCCACTCCAATGAGGATGGTCTAAGCCGATCTCTTCGCGAGCAGGTAAGCATGCCGACGGTCGCCGAACAGGGATGCGGGGTCGCCCGTCGGCCCCACCGCCCGCACAGCCCGACCGACCGCTTGGTCCCCCGGCAGCAGGGTAGTCCGGCCCACACCTGCCGGCCGGACACGACGCTGTGCGACGAGTCGAGCCGATCGAGGCGTATCCCGAACTGGACAAGGTCCGCGCTAAGCAGCCTCAACGAGCAGCGATCCATCGATCGCCAACACGGCGCGCCGATCCGAGAGAACGGCGTAGCCGCGTCGTGCGGCCTCGTAGACCACCTGGGCAAGTCCGATGTCCCCGCTGGCTGCTGGCAGGAGAGCCGCTACCGCGTCACTGTCAGCGGCGGCGAGTTTCGCAAGCCACGTGTTCGGCTCCTGACACAGCTTCACGAGACGGTCGTGCTGCTCGGGTACCGCCTGCGCGGCCACAGCGAGACTCGTGTCGCAGATCAGCACCGTCTGCCCGCGCCGACGGCACGATGCGACCAGGGCGCTGACGAACATGTCCGACCTCGCGAACGCGACCAGAGCGCCAACATCGAGCACCCAACCGCCCAGAGCGTCGAGACCCATGTCGGGCGCAGCATCGTCGCGCCAACTGCATCCAAACCCGCCGTCGACGCGCTTCGTCATCCCGTCACCTCCACCGGTGGCAGCCCGTTTGCTACCGCACCGGCGTCAGGTTTCAGACGAGGCGTTTCCCGACCGCTGCCAAGCGGCGTCACGCCGGCACCCGGCCTGTTGGCTGCTGTTTCCGAGGCACGCGCCCCCAGTAGTTCGACGACGGCCGTAACGGTCTGATGCCTGCGCAGCCCGTAGGCGGCGCCAACGGTCAGCGCCATTCGGAATCGTCGGCAGATCCACGAAACAAGACGACTAAAGGCCAGGGACAGAACGGCCCGACCAGCGAGGAAGCACGGCCGACCTTGGAATGCAACTCGTGTTACCGGCGCTCCCGGGAACGCCGCTACCAGGAACGGGTAGCGGCCCAAGCAACACCGAGACCGGATGGTCGTGTCGAGGCATGCCAGACGGTGCCTCTCCAGCCAGACGCCCCCTGGCGTCCGCCCCTCGACCAAAGGACCAGGGTGATGACAACTAGCAGTTTCAACCAGGACGAGCTACTGCAGCTTCCTGCGATGATCGACCTGGCGACCGCCGCCCGCGCTCTCGGAGTTGGCCGCACAAAGGCTTACGACCTGGCAAAGAGCAACGCCTTCCCCTGCCCGGTACTTCGGATTGGAACCTCGTACCGCGTGCGCACGGCAGATTTGCTCCGGCTCGTCGGCGTCGACCGACAGCTCACGACTGTCCGTGATGATCGTCCGGAACAGACAGAGCGGCGCTACGCCGATCGCTGAGGTCCATCCTCGTCTGGCGCAGTGGCAGCCCATGCCGGCCGGTACCGGCCGGTGAGCACATCGTCGACGAGCAAGGCGACGATCCCGGGCGGGGTCAGGTCGGGCCGCAGCACACCCAACTTCTCCATTTCCGACGGCGTCAGCCTGATCTTGACCTGCTGATCCCGCTTCTCCCGCGCCGGCAACGGCGGCAGGTTGTCAGCGACAGGGCGCTGTCGCGGCATACCTCAACTCCTCGGCAAGCAGATCGAACGGCCGCATGACGAGTCGAGGGTCCCACATCTCACATCGCCTATCGCCATCCGCCATGAGTCGGACGCCGGGGCCCGAATTTGGTACCACTTTTCGGTACCATTTGAAGACGCATCCTCCCCGTCGCAGACCCCGACGAAAACCCCCTCCACGAAAGGCGCAGCAGCATGAGCACCTCGGACCCGATCAAGAAGATCACGCTTCGAAGCGGCAAGACCCGTTACCGGTTCGTCCTGGACGTCGGACGCAAGCCGGACGGGCGTCGGGACCAGCGGACGTACACCTTCGAAACCAGGAAGGAGGCCAAGGCGGAGTACGCCCGGATCAAGCACGAGACCGACCGCGGCACATACGTCAAACCCGGCAAGATCACCGTCAACGACTTCCTCGACGAGTGGTTGGCATCCGCCACCCGCGATGTCGAGAAGGCCACCGCCGCCAACTACCGCGATGCGCTGCTGCCGGTCCGCGCCCGCCTTGGCAACAAGCCACTCCAGGACGTCACCGAGGCCGACATCGAGGCTCTGATCGACTGGATGCTGACGGAGGGCCGGAAACGTGGTGGCAAGCCGGGAACGGGTCTCGGTGTCCGGTCAGTGCGCCTGACGCTCGGCCGCCTTCGAACCGCGCTGAACGTGGCGGTTCGCCGCCAGCTCGTGGTGCGCAACGTCGCGGCGTTCGTGGCAATCCCCCGGGCTGCCGCGAAGGCCGCAGCCGAGGCACAGGCTGAGCGGAAGCCCTGGACCCAGGAAGAGGTGAAGGCGTTCCTGACCGGCATCACGGGCGAACGCTTGTACGCCGCTTGCCTACTGTCGCTGATGGGCCTCCGACCGGCCGAGGTGTGCGGGCTGCGGTGGTCCGATGTCGACTTCGAGGCCGGCACGATCGCGGCCGGGGACAACACCCGGACGCTCGTCGACGGTGAGATCGAGGAGAAGGAGGCGAAGTCGGCGGCTGGCAAACGCGGCCTGCCGATGCCCGCGACGGTAACGAAGGCGCTCAAGGCGTTCCACACCCTGCAGAAGAAGGAACGCCTGAAGGCTGGCAACGCCTACGTCGAGAGCGGCTACGTCCTGGTCAACGAACTCGGCCAGCCGCAGCGCACCGACTGGCTCCGCCGCCGGGTGTATGAGCTGATGGCCAAGGTCGGGATCCGCAAGGTTCGGCCGTACGACGCGCGGCACGCCTGCCTGACCTACCTCGCCGGCGCCGGAGTGCCCGATGTCGTGCTGGCGGCCTGGGCCGGCCACGCGGACGGCGGCACCCTCGCCAAGCGGGTCTACGTTCACCCCGACAACAGCCACCTCAAGGTGGCGGCCGAGCACCTCGAATCAGGCCTGTTCGGGTGACTTGAGCACCCGAAATTCAGCAGTACGGGCGTACGTGAGAAATTGTGAGACGAAACGGCAAAAGGCCCCGACTCACCGAAGTGAATCAAGGCCTCTGACCTGCCGAAACTCTGTCGGGACGGCCGGATTCGAACCGACGACCCCTTGACCCCCAGTCAAGTGCGCTACCAAGCTGCGCCACGTCCCGCCCCCGCGCGGTTTCCCCCGCGGCAGCCGGTACAGCTTAGCGCAGCGTCTGCCGGCCGTCCGCACAGGCCCCACCCGGGTCGTGCGAGCCGCGAACCACCACACACCCCCTACAGCGTCCTAGGAGGGTGGGGTGAAGAAATGCCGGATGGACCGCGACGGCCCATCCGGCATTTCGACGAGCAGAACAGGTCAGCCGTGCGCCTTGCCACGGCCGCCGGGGCCGAGCTTCTTGCGGGGACGTACGGAGATCTCGATGGGGCTGCCCTCGTACCCGAACTCCTCGCGGAGCTTGCGCTCGACGAAGCGCTGGTAGCCGGCGTCCAGCGGACCGGTGGTGAAGAGCACGAACCGCGGCGGCGCCACACCGGCCTGCGTGGCGAACAGGATGCGCGGCGCGCGACCACCGCGCACCGGGTGCGGGGTGGCCTGCACCAGCGCGGTCAGCCACTGGTTGAGGTGCGCGGTCGGCACCCGGGTCTCCCAGCTGGCGAGGGCCTTGTTCAGGGCCGGGGCCAGCTTGTCCACCGCGCGGCCGGTCATCGCCGACAGGTTCAGCCGGATCGCCCAGGGGATGCGGCGCAGCTCCCGGTCGATCTCCTTGTCCAGGTAGTACCGGCGGTCGGCGTCGACCAGGTCCCACTTGTTGAACGCGATGACGAGCGCCCGGCCCGCCTCGGTCACCATCGTCAGGATCCGCTGGTCCTGTTCGCTGATCGGCTCGCTGGCGTCCAGCAGGACCACGGCCACCTCGGCGGCCTCGATCGCGCCGGCGGTACGCAGGCTGGCGTAGTACTCGGTGCCGCTGGCCTTGCCGACCCGCTTGCGCAGGCCGGCCGTGTCGACAAGCTGCCAGGTCTGGCCGCCGATCTCGACGAGGCTGTCCACCGGGTCCACAGTGGTGCCGGCGACCGAGTCGACGACTGCCCGCTCCTCGCCGGAGAACCGGTTGAGGAGGCTGGACTTGCCCACGTTCGGCCGACCGACGAGCGCCACCCGGCGCGGACCACGCGGCCTGTTCTCCACGATCGCCGGGGCCTCCGGCAGCGCGGCGAGGATGGCGTCCAGCAGGTCACCGGAGCCACGACCGTGCAGCGCGGACAACGGGAACGGCTCGCCGAGGCCGAGCGACCACAGCGAGGTGGCCTCCATCTCGATGGCGGTGTTGTCGGCCTTGTTCGCCACCAGGATCACCGGCTTGGCGCTGCGCCGCAGCATCTTCACCGCGGCCTCGTCCACGTCGGTGGAGCCCACCATCGCGTCGACCACGAAGAGGACCACGTCGGCGGTGACCACCGCCGTCTCGGCCTGCGCCGCGATGGCCGCCGCCCGGTCCTTCGCGTCCGGCTCCCAACCGCCGGTGTCCACGACAGTGAACGACCGGCCGTTCCACTGCGCGTCGTACGGCACCCGGTCGCGGGTCACACCGGGGACGTCCTCGACGACCGCCTGCCGGCGGCCGATGATCCGGTTGACAAGTGTGGACTTGCCCACGTTGGGGCGGCCCACCACGGCCACCACCGGCTGCGGGCCGGTCGGCTCCTCAAGAATGACGTCGGGCTCGCGCAGCTCGACCCATCCCGCCCCCTCGCTCATGCCACTCCCCGCTCGGTGAGCAGCTCACGCAGCCGGGCGACGACCTCGTCGATGCCCAGCTCGGTGGTGTCCAGCACGACGGCGTCCGGCGCCTGGGCCAGCGGGTTGACCTTGCGGGTCGAGTCGAGCCGGTCCCGGCGGGCCAGGTCGGCGGCGGTGGCCGCCACGTCGGCGGCGTCCTCGGCGCTGCGCCGGGCGGCACGGGCCGCCTCGGAGGCGGTGAGGAAGACCTTCAGGTCGGCGTCCGGCGCCACGACCGAACCGATGTCGCGGCCCTCGACCACCATCCGACCGGCGTTGGCGATCATCTCGCGCTGCCGGGCGACCAGCAGCTCACGAACGGCCGGCACGGCGGCGACGGCGGAGACCGCCCCGGTCACCTCCGGGCCCCGGATGTCCGCGTCCACGCCCACGCCGTCGACGCTCACGGCGTACCCCTGGGGGTGGGTGCCGATGTGCAGCTTGACCTCGCCAGCGACCTTGGCCACCGACGCGGTGTCGGTGAGGTCCACGCCGGAGCGCAGCACGGCCCACGTGATCGCCCGGTACATCGCCCCGGTGTCGAGGTAGCGCGCACCGATGCCGGCGGCGAGCCGCCTCGACACGGTCGACTTACCCGAACCGGACGGCCCGTCCACAGCGACCACACATCGCCCGGCCCGTACGTTTTCCTCCACCGTGTCCTCCTCAGCCCGTACCTCACGGATCGCCCGGTGCTCTGGCGCCGCAAGCGGTTTGTCAATCGTCGTCAATCATGCCCGGGGTCCGTGGCGGACCCACGCGCGACGCCGCCCGAGGCGACCCACGCCACCTCCGGCGGCCGCGTAACCGGCCGTCGCGAGCCTACCGGCAGCCGTACCCCGAACTCGGGGGTCAGTCACCCACCGCGTGGAACAGGGCGGCGACCTCCGCGTTGGTCAGCCGCCGGATCCGCCCGGTGCGCAGTTCACCCAGCCGGATCGGCCCGATCGCGGTACGCACCAGCCGGGTTACCGGGTGCCCGACCTCCTCCATCAGCCGTCGGACGATGTGCTTGCGCCCCTCGTGCAGGCTCAGCTCCACCTGGGCGGATTTACCGAGCGTGTCCACCACCCTGAACGAGTCGACCTTGACCGGCCCGTCCTCCAGCTCGACGCCGGCCAGCAGCCGCTTGCTCAGGTTGCGCGGGATCGGCCCGACCACCTCGGCGAGGTAGGTCTTGAGCACCTCGTACGAGGGGTGCATGAGCTTGTGCGCGAGGGTGCCGTCGTTGGTGAGCAGCAGCAGGCCCTCGCTGTCCGCGTCGAGCCGCCCGACGTGGTAGACCCGCTGCTCCACCCGGTTGCCGATGAACTCGGCCAGCTCGTTGCGGCCCTTGTCGTCAGCCATGGAGGTGACCACGCCGCGCGGCTTGTTCATCGCCACGTAGACCAGGCGGATGTCGACCTGAAGGCGCTCCCCGTCCACGTGGATCACCGAGGTGGCCGGGTCGACCTTGTCGCCGAGCTTGGCGACACGCCCGTCCACCGTCACACGGCGCCGGAAGATCAGGTCCTCGCAGGCACGCCGGGAACCCACGCCGGCGGCGGCGAGCACCTTCTGCAGGCGCTCCGCCCCCTCGTAGACGGGGGCGTCGGACTTCGGGGAACGGTTATCGGGTCGCATCAGCAAGCTCTTCTACGTCGTCGGGCAGGAAGGGTGCGAGGGGTGGCAGCTCGTCGACGGTGTTCAGCCCGAGCTTCTCCAGGAACAGCGTGGTCGTCCGGTAGAGAAACGCCCCGCTGTCCGGTTCGGCGCCGCACTCCTCGACGAGGCCGCGAGTGACAAGCGTACGGATGACGCCGTCGCAGTTGACACCCCGGATGGCCGAGATCCGCGACCGGGTCACCGGCTGCTTGTACGCGACCACGGCCAGAGTCTCCAACGCCGCCTGGGTCAGCCGCACGGACTGCCCGTCCAGGACGAACCGCTCGACGTACGTAGCGTATTCCGGCCGGGTGTACAACCGCCAACCGCCCGCGGCACGGCGCAGCTCGAACCCGTGCCCGGCGGCCGTGTAGCCGGCGGCGATCTCGTCGAGCATCGGCCCGATCCGCTCGGCCGGCTGCTCCAGCACCTGGGCCAGGACCAGCTCACTGACGGGCTCGTCGACGACGAGCAGGATCGCCTCCAGCGCGCCGCGCAGCTCGGCGTCGGGCAGCTCCGGCGCGGGCTCCGGCACAACCGTCACCCGCCGCCGCCCCACACCCTCCCGCCGAGGTACGCCCCCAGCCCGCGACTCCCCAGCCCCAGCCCCAGCCCCAGCCCCAGCCCCAGCAGGCGGGATCACCTCACCGACCGCGTCAACCTCACCGGGCTCAAGCGATTCGACCGACTCCTCAGAGATCTTGGACGATTCCGGCCCCTGGAGGGGCAGTTCGCTACCAAGATCTCTGGGAGCCAACGGTGGGACGGCGACGGCCTCGTCGACCTCGGCGACCACGGCGGCCTCGGCGGCCTCGTCGGCCTCGTCGACCACGGCGGCCTCGTCGGCCTCGGGAGTCGTGGCGGTGGGGGCTGGCGGGCGGGGGCGGTTCCATGGGGGGACCCAGGCGGCAGCCTGGTCGGCCAGGGAGTCCCCGCGTTCCTCGTCACTCATCCCGCTCACCCTCCGTCGTTCCCGTCCCGCCCGGCCCTCGGGCCTCCCCCGCCGACTCCGGCCCGTCCGACTCCGACTCCGAGCCGTCCGACTCCGACCCCGGAACCAGCACCTGCTCGGGGTCGGCGGGGGTGCCGGCGTACTCGTCGACGTGCAGGTCGGTCTCGCCGTCGACCGGGCCGGTCCAGCGCACGGTCAGCTCCTCCAGGGCCTGCTCCTGCACGAAGGCCACCAGACCCTCCCGGTACAGCTCCAGCAGCGCCAGGAACCGCGCCACCACCTCCAGGGTGGCCTCGCAGTCCGCGCACAGCAGGGAGAACGTCGCCGTGCCGGCCCGGCGCAGCCGGGTGGCGAGGATCGCCGCGTGTTCGCGGACGCTGACCCGGACCATGTGCACGTGGGCGATGGACACCTCCGGCACGGGCTTCGGCGTCATCGCCCGCACGGCCAGCTTCAGCAGCCGCTGCGGGCCGATGCCGAGCACGAGGTCGGGCAGCGCCTCGGCGTAGCGGGGTTCCAGGCTGACCGCCCGGGGATACCGCCGGCCCCCGACCGCCTCCAGCTCGGCGATGTGCGCCGCCGCCTCCTTGTACGCCTTGTACTGCAGCAGCCGGGCGAAGAGCAGGTCCCGGGCCTCCAGCAGGGCCAGGTCCGCCTCGTCCTCCACCTCGGCGGAGGGCAGCAGCCGGGCCGCCTTCAGGTCGAGCAGGGTCGCGGCGATGAGCAGGAACTCGCTGGCCTCGTCGAGGTCCCAGCTGTCGCCCATGGCCCGGATGTAGGCGATGAACTCGTCGGTGACCGTGTGCAGGGCCACCTCGGTGACGTCGAGCTTGTGCTTGCCGATCAGTTGCAGCAGCAGGTCGAACGGGCCGGTGAAGTTGGCCAGCCGCACCGTGAAGCCGGACGTCTCGGCGGCGGGCGCGGCGTCGGTGAGCGCCGCGTCGGTCGTCAGCACGCCGTCGACCTCCGCGGCCACCTCGGCGGCCACCGTCGGGGCGGCGACCTCGTGCGGGCCGGCCGGCGGGTCGAGGGGTGGCGCGGTCACCGGACGACCGTAGTCCACGAGGCGGGCACCTGGCGTTCCGGCTACCGCTCCGACTGGGCGGCGATCACCTCGCGGGCCAGCTGACGGTAGTTGCGCGCCCCGGAGGACGCCGGGTCCATCGTCGTGATCGGCGCACCGGCCACGGTGGACTCGGGGAACTTCACCGTCTTGGTGATGACCGTCTGGTAGACCTTGTCGCCGAACGCCTCGACCACCCGCTGGAGGACCTGGCGGCAGTGCGTGGTGCGGCTGTCGTACATGGTGGCGAGGATGCCCTCGAGTTCCAGGTCGAAGTTGAGCCGCTCACGGACCTTGTCGATGGTGTCCAGCAGCAGCGCCACGCCGCGCAGGCTGAAGAACTCGCATTCGAGCGGGATGAGCACACCGTGCGCGACGGTCAGCGCGTTGATCGCCAGCAGGCCCAGTGAGGGCTGGCAGTCGATGAGGATGTAGTCGTACTCCTTGCGGACCGAGCGCAGCACCCGGGCCAGGGCCATCTCCCGGGCGACCTCGTTGACGAGCTGGATCTCGGCGGCGGAGAGGTCGATGTTTGCCGGCAGCAGGTGCAGACCCGCGACGTCGGTCTTGATGAGGACGTCCTCGGCCATCACGTCGTCCTGCATGAGCAGGTTGTAGACGGACAGGTCGAGGTTGTGCGGGTTGACCCCCAGGCCCACCGAGAGCGCGCCCTGCGGGTCGAAGTCGACGAGCAGCACCTTGCGGCCGTACTCGGCGAGGGCCGCGCCCAGGTTGATGGTGGTGGTGGTCTTGCCGACGCCACCCTTCTGGTTGGCCATCGCGATGATGCGCGCCGGGCCGTGCCGATCGGTGGGCATCGGCTCGGGAATCGGCTTGCGCATGGTGTAGGCCGCCGGATCCGCCGGACCCAGGTCCGCGCCGAGCGTGGCCTGCTGCTCGCGGAGCTCCGACGTCCAGGTCTCGGCACGGTCACCGTTGCCAGCCATGTCCTCGTTGCCCCCTCCCGACGACCCACCCGGCGTCGGAGCCGTCCGACGTCCTTCGCGGCGCCGCTGCGCACCCCGGTCGTGTCGCCCCAGGAGGTCCGCGCCGATGCCGACTGTACGCCACCGACCAGCAGGGCGTTCGGCACCGGCCCGGCGTGTCGGAGCCGACCGCCGCCGGGGTTCAGCCGAGGGCGCGCGGGTGGGCGGTGGCGTACACCTCGCGCAGCCGCTCCACGGTGACGAGGGTGTAGACCTGGGTGGTGGTCACCGAGGCGTGGCCGAGCAGTTCCTGCACGACCCGCACGTCGGCGCCGCCGTCGAGCAGGTGGGTGGCGTACGAGTGGCGCAGGGTGTGCGGGGAGACCGCCGCGGCGCCCTCGACCGGCAGGCCGGCCCGCCCGGCGGCGCGGCGCAGGATGGCCCAGGCGCCCTGCCGGGACAGCGCTCCGCCGCGCGCGTTGAGGAACACCGCGGGGGTGCCCCTGCCGCCGGCGGCCAGCCCGGGGCGGGCCCGGACCAGGTAGGCGCGGACGGCGTCGACGGCGTACCCGCCGATCGGCACCAGCCGCATCCGACCGCCCTTGCCGCGCAGCAGGACGGTGCCCTCGTCGGTGTCGAGGTCGTCGATCGCGGCGCCGATCGCCTCGGAGATCCGCGCGCCGGTGCCGTACAGGAACTCCAGCAGCGCCCGGTCGCGCAGCGCGAGCGGCGCGTCGTCGCCGGTCGCGGTGATCGGGCCGGCGGTCTCCAGGAGCCGGACCACGTCGTCGACTCCCAGCGCGCGGGGCAGCCGGCGCGGCGGGGCGGGCGGGCGGACGTCGCGGCTGGGGTCGGCGCCGGCCAGCCCCTCGCGCAGCGCGAAGCGGTGCAGGCCGCGGACCGCGCTGGCCGCGCGGGCGGCGGACGACACGGCGAGGGGCGGATGGTCGTCGTCGCCGGCGCGCAGTCGGGCCAGGTGCGACTCGACGACGCCGGCGCCGACCGACGCGAGGTCGGCGACGCCGGCGTCGGCCAGGGTCGTGAGATAACGATCCAGATCCCGGCGGTACGAGGCGAGGGTGTTCGCGGACAGGCCGCGCTCGACTGTCAGGTGGTCGAGGTAGCCGCGGACGGCACGGCGCAGGGCCGGCGCGGGCTCCGCGCCCACGCCGGCCTGCTGCGCGACCCCACTCAGACCGCCACCCCGCTTCAGGCCAGGACGTCGGCCAGCGGGAGCACGCTCATGCCGTGCGCCTCGGCGACCGGGCCGTAGGTGACCTGGCCGTCGTGGGTGTTCAGGCCCAGGGCGAGGGCCGGGTCGCGGCGCAGCGCCTCGCGCCAGCCGTGGTTGGCCAACTCCAGGGCGTACGGCAGGGTGACGTTTGTCAGCGCGTAGGTGCTGGTGTTCGGCACCGCGCCGGGCATGTTCGCCACGCAGTAGAAGATCGACTCGTGCACCTTGTAGACCGGGTCGGCGTGCGTGGTGGGGCGCGAGTCCTCGAAGCAGCCGCCCTGGTCGATGGCGATGTCGACGAGCACGCTGCCCGGCTTCATCCGGGAGACCAGCTCGTTGGAGATGAGCGTCGGAGCCTTCGCGCCGGGCACCAGCACCGCGCCGATGACCAGGTCGGCGTCGAGCACGGCCCGCTCGACCTCGTACGCGTTCGAGGCGATGGTCTGCAGGTGCCCCCGGTAGATGGCGTCGGCCTGGCGCAGCCGGGCGACGTTCTTGTCCAGCAGCAGCACCTCGGACTGCAGGCCCAGCGCGATGGCGGCGGCGTTCATGCCGGAGACGCCGGCGCCGATGACCACTGTCTTCGCCGCGTACACGCCGGAGACGCCGCCGGGCAGCACGCCGCGCCCACCGCCGGTACGCATCATGTAGAAGGCGCCGACCTGCGGGGCGAGCCGGCCGGCCACCTCGGACATCGGGGCGAGCAGCGGCAACGACCGGTCGGGCAGCTCGACGGTCTCGTACGCGATGCCTGTCACCTTGCGGTCGACAAGGGCGTCCGTGCACTCCTTCGAGGCGGCCAGGTGCAGGTAGGTGAAGAGCACCTGCCCCTCGCGCATCCGGTGGTACTCCTCGGCGATCGGCTCCTTGACCTTGAGCACCAGCTCGGCGGTGTCCCACACCTCGTCGGCGGTGGCCAGGATCGTGGCGCCCGCCGCGGCGAACTCCTCGTCGGTGATGCTGGAGCCGACGCCGGCGCCGGACTCGACGAAGACCTGGTGGCCGCTGCGGGTGAACTCGTTGACGCCCGCCGGCGTGATCGCCACGCGGTACTCGTGGTTCTTGACCTCGCGTGGGATTCCGACCTTCACGATGCAGACACCTCTCTTCGGGGCTGAGTTCCCCCGACTGCGCGGTGCCACGACGGCCCCGTTGCCGCCACGGTCCACCGGTTCCCCCGACTGCTCGGCGCCACGACGGCCCGATTGCCGCCGCGGTCCACCGGTCCCGCCGGCGGCAGTCTAGGCGCGCCCGACCCCGCCGGGAGCCAGCACAGTGGCATCCGGTGCCCGGGTGACCTGACGGAGTGTCAGGGCGCCGAACGGGCCGGCGGTGCCATGTCACCTCAGCCGTCAGGACAGTGTTCGCCCATTATCGTCCCATCTGCCGTGTGGCGGTACGGACAGCGGGCGAGTGGATCACTAGTGTGTCCGCCCATGACCACTCCTCCTTACCAGCAGCCCGGGTACGCCCCGGGTTACTCCGACAAGAGCAAGGTCGTCGCGGGCATCCTCGGCATCCTGCTCGGCACCTTCGGGGCCGGTCGGTTCTACACCGGACACACCAAGATCGCCGTTCTCCAACTCGTCGTGAGCATCGTGACCTGCGGTGTCGGCGCGCTCTGGGGCGTCATCGACGGCATCCTGATCCTGGTCAACGGCGGCACGGACGCGCAGGGCCGGACGCTGCGCGACTGATAGACCAGACACGGCGAAGGGGCCCCGCGGTTGACCGCGGGGCCCCTTTCGTCCGTACACCCTGCCGATGCTGGACCGGTGGCGGCGCTCAGCGCGGCAGCGGCGCGTCCGCCCGGCGCAGAGACGTGAAACCGGTGTCCCGGGCACGGGCGGCGGCGAGCAGACCGGCCACCGCGGACGCGTTGGTGATCTCACCGGCCAGGACCATGTCGACCGCCTCGTCCAGGGCCATCCGGACGATCTGCAGGTCGGCCTCCTCGTCGCGGCGCTCGTGGCGCTCCGCCGCCGGCACGTCGGCCAGGTCCCGGGCCAGGTAGACCCGGACCAGCTCGTTTGTGAAACCCGGCGAGCTGTGCAGGTCGACAAGCGCGTCGATCCGCCCGGCCGTGAGGTCGGCCTCCTCGGCCAACTCCCGCAACGCGGCCGCTGGCAACTCCTCACCGGAGACATCCATCAGCCCGGCCGGCAGCTCCCACAGGTGCCGGCCGACCGGGTGCCGGTACTGCCGGATCAGCACCACCTGGCCGGCGTCGTCGAGGGCCACCACGGCCACCGCCCCGACGTGCCGGACGAGGTCACGCTGCGCGGTCCCACCGCCCGGCATGGTCACCTCCTCGGTGACCACGTCGAAGATCCGACCCCGGTAGCGCTCCTCGCGGGAGCGCACCTCGTAGCGGTGCTCGACCGCGCTCACGCCGTCGCCTCGCCGCGCTCGACGACGGCGCCTGGCGCCCCGCTGTTGAGCCTGCTGGTTCGCTCGCTCCGCTCGCTCACGACGCGGACGTCGCCTTCGTGGCGGCGCCGTTGCGGGCGGCCTTGCGCGTCGACGGGGCCTCCGACGCGGCCTCCAGGTCGACTGGCAACTGGTCGGCCTGCGAGTACGTCACGGCGGCCTTGACGAACGACGCGAACAGCGGGTGCGGGCGGGTGGGGCGGCTCTTCAGCTCCGGGTGCGCCTGGGTGGCCACGAAGAACGGGTGCAGATCCCGGTCCAGTTCGATGAACTCGACCAGCCGGCCGTCCGGGGAGGTGCCGGAGATGTGCAGGCCCGCCTTGGTCAGCGCGTCCCGGTAGGCGTTGTTGACCTCGTAGCGGTGCCGGTGCCGCTCGCTGATGTCGGTGCTGCCGTACGCCTCGGCGACGATCGAGCCCTCGGTCAACGTCGCCGGGTACGCCCCGAGCCGCATGGTGCCGCCCAGGTCGCCCTTGCCGGCGACGATGTCCTCCTGGTCGGCCATCGTGGCGATGACCGGGTGCGCGGCCTGCTCGTCGAACTCCAGCGAGTTGGCGCCGTCCAGGCCGGCCAGGTGCCGGGCCACCTCGATCGTCATGCACTGCAGACCGAGGCAGAGGCCGAGCAGGGGGATGCCGTTCTCCCGGGCGTACCGGGCCGTGCCGATCTTGCCCTCGATGCCCCGGACCCCGAACCCGCCCGGGATGAGGATGCCGTC
The DNA here is from genome assembly GCF_043197115.1 of Micromonospora sp. NPDC049275. Classification (NCBI taxonomy): domain Bacteria; kingdom Bacillati; phylum Actinomycetota; class Actinomycetes; order Micromonosporales; family Micromonosporaceae; genus Micromonospora; species Micromonospora sp. NPDC049275. Next base: position 23,686 of record NZ_JBICSN010000018.1, on the reverse strand, counting down.
CACGCCGGCCAGGGCCGCCGCGGCGCCGGCCGGGGTGACGCACTCGTCGCTGGGCACCCAGCGCAGCTGCACTCGCGCCCGGTGACCGAAACCGGCCGCCCGGATCGCCTCGCTCACCGACAGGTACGCGTCCGGCAGGTCGACGTACTTGCCGACCACGGCGACGGTGACCGTGTGCCGGGGCCGGTGCACCCGCTCCAGCAGGTCGTCCCAGCTGGCCCAGTCCACGTCCCGGAAGGAGAGGTTGAGCCGGCGCACCACGTACGCGTCGAGCCCCTCGCGGTGCAGCACCTTCGGGATGTCGTAGATGCTCGGGGCGTCCGGGGCTGCGACGACCGCCTCGGTGTCCACGTCGCAGTACAGCGACAGCTTCTCCTTGAGCTTCACCGGGATCTCCCGGTCGCAGCGCAGCACGATGGCGTCCGGCTGGATGCCGATGTTGCGCAGCTGCGCCACGGAGTGCTGGGTCGGCTTGGTCTTCAGCTCGCCCGACGGCGCCAGGTACGGCACCAGCGACACGTGCAGGTAGAAGCAGTTGTCCCGGCCCAGGTCGTGGCGGACCTGGCGGATCGCCTCCAGGAACGGCAGCGACTCGATGTCGCCGACGGTGCCACCGACCTCGGTGATCACCACGTCGGGCAGGACGCCGTCGTCGTCCGGGTCGGCCATCGCGAGGATCCGCGACTTGATCTCGTTGGTGATGTGCGGGATGACCTGGACGGTATCGCCCAGGTACTCCCCCCGGCGCTCCTTGGCGATCACGTCGGAGTAGATCTGGCCGGTGGTGACGTTCGCCTTGCCGGACAGCGCCCGGTCCAGGAAACGCTCGTAGTGCCCGACGTCGAGGTCGGTCTCGGCGCCGTCCTCGGTGACGAAGACCTCGCCGTGCTGGAACGGGTTCATCGTCCCGGGGTCGACGTTGAGGTAGGGGTCGAGCTTCTGCATCACCACGCGCAGCCCGCGCGCGGTCAACAGGTTGCCGAGGCTGGAGGCGGTGAGGCCCTTACCCAGCGAGGAGGCGACGCCCCCGGTGACGAAAATGTGCCTGGTCGTCCGTGCTGATGGGGCCAAGGCCTGCTCCCGTGTCGTCTGTCGCGGTCATGCAGACCGCCGTGCTCGATCAGCAAAGTGATCACGCGATCCACGGGATTCCACGGTAACACCTCCCTGGCGGGTACTCGCAGGCCGCACCCCGGGCGGGACAGCGCCTGGCCACCGGGTCCACGCCCGGCGGTCAGGAGGCGGCAACCTCGGTCGATGGTCGAGTGACCGGCGCAGCCGGTGTGTCCGTCGGGCGGCGCTGCGCCGGCGCGGGAGGCGTACCGGCCGCCGCGCCCGCCGCCGGGCGCTCCGGAGGCGGCTGCGCGGGCCCGTCGGCCACCGGAGGGGCCGCGGGCGCGTCGTCGGGGGCCGGGGGAAGCACTACCGCTCGGGGAGGCGCGGTGGGTGGACCGCCGATCGGCCGGGGATGGCCCGCGCCCAGCGGCCCACCGCCACCGGTCGGGCCGTCACCCCCGCCGGTCGGACCGTCGCCCCCGGAACCCGAGTCGTCGTCGGCCTCGTTCTCCCGGACACGGCCCGTGCCCGGCCGGGTCCGGTCGGCGGCGTGCCCGAGGACCCGCAGCGAGGCCAACGTGGCCATCGGCACCACCAGGGCGGCAGCCGCGCCCGCCACGTCCAGTGCCGCGCCGTCGAGCACGCCACCGAGCACCGCCGCGACCGCCGTGCCGCCCAGCGCGGCCCGTACCGCCGGGTAGATGCCGAACAGCCGCATCAGCCCGCCCCACGACTGCAGCAGGACGAACCACACCAGCAGCCCACCGGCCAGCGCCAGCACGGTCAACGGGCTGTTCACCAACGTCTCGAAGTTCGCCGTGCTGGACCGGTGCACGGTGAACCCGCCGGTGCCGTCGCCCACCGCGGACAGGAACCGGCCCAGGCTCCCCCGCTCGGCCGCCGGCCGGCGCAGGTCCACCACTGCGAAGCCGATGCCGACGGCCAGGGCGGCCATGGTCGCCCAGGCAAGTCGGGTGATGGTCAGCCAGCCGCCGGCGCTGATGGCAGCCGCCACGCTCAGCCCGGCCGTCAACGCGATCGCGCCGACCGGGTCCGCGCCCAGGTACGGGCTGCCGACCACCACCACTGCCAGGCCACCCACGGCGACCATCACGGCGGGCCGCCAGCGGCGGTGCACCCGCTGGGCGAACCACCCGCCGGTCACCAGCGCGCCGGCGATGAACACCCCCAACCCGACAGTGCTCAGCCCGGCGTACCGGCCACCCTGCAACGCCGAGTAGCCGATGACGCTGTTGAGCTGGAGGCTCGACCCGGTGAGCACGTCCAGCCCGACGGCCAGGGTCGTGAGGCCTGCCACCGCGCCGAACGGGCCGAGGGTGCTCGCGTACCCGGGGGCGAACCGGACCGCCGCGGTGCCCCCCGCGACCAGCAGCACCGTGACACCGGCGAAGATCCACCCGGGGTGCTCGCCCCGCCACCAGGGAACGGCGTCGGCGAGCAGCGCGGCCGGGACCGTCAACGCGGCCGCCACCAGCAGCAACTCCGCCACCGCCACGACGCGGGCGGAGACCGGGGACGGGCCGGTCGGGCCTGCGTGCGGTCGGGCTCGGCGCAGCAACGGCAGTACCGCCAGGGCCAGCAGCACCTGCAGCCCGGCGAGCAGGGCGAAGAACCGGCCGGAGACGGCCCGCTGGGCGGCCGCCTCCCGGTCGGCATTCGCCGGCGCGTTCGTCGCCTCCATCAGGTCGGCCGGGCGGCCGCCGGTGCTGACCGCCGGCCGGCCGAGGAACAGCCGGTCGGGCATCGGCCGGCCCAGCGCGGCCAGCGCCGTCGGCGCGAGGTCGACAAGTTGCAGGTAACCGTCGCGGCCGGTGCTGGCCGAGGTGAGCCAACCCCGCTCCCAGCCCGGCCCGTCGGCGACCGCCACGTGCAGCCGCGACGGCTGCTCGGTGTCGGAGATCCCGGCGACCAGCACCAGCGACCGCTGCGGCCGGGCGGTCAGCACCCGGGCCAACTGGGCGTCGGCCGCCCGCGCCTGCACGGCACGTTCCGCCGGGTCGGTCCCCTCGACCGTGCCGAGGTCGACGATGCTCAGCACGCACGAGCCGAGCAGCTGGCGCGGATCGGCGGGCAGACCCGCGGCGTACCTGTCGACCCGGCCGAACGGGCGGGCGGCGGCCACGGCGGCGCCCGGACCCACGGCGACCGAGCAGCGCACCGACTCCGACAGCGACCCGGGCATGGTGCCCCAGGGCAGCCGCTGCTGGTTGTACTGGACCACGCTCTCCTGGTCGGGCAGGTTCGCGCCGATCCCGTCCGGTTGCTCCACGGCCACGCCGGCCGGCGGGCAGCCACCGGCGGGCCGGGTGGCGTTCCAGGCGGCGAAGCTGCCCGCGCCGAGGGTCAGCCACCCGTCCACCGGGCAGGTGGGCCGGTGCGCGGACCGCACCGACAGGGAGCCGATCGAGCCGTCCTGAGCCATCCGCCACAACGTCGGGGTGCTCTGCTGGTCGACGTCCTCCCAGCGCAGCCCGGCGATCCCGACCAGCACCACGAAGTCGGCGGTGCGCTGCGGGGTGCCCTGGGGTGGCCGGGCGGCCAGCGCGGTGACGCCCAACACCACCACGAGCACTGTCAACAGGGCGGGAGCGAGTCGACGCAGCATCACCGGTGTCCCGTCATCGGCGCGTCGGAGCCGGGAGCCGCCGGACCGATCGGTCGGGCGGCCAGCTCGGCGTAGAGGGCCGCCAGCACTGCCACCGTGTCCGTCTCGGTGGGCCACGTCGCCGCCCGCTCGGCGCCGCGCCGACCCAGCTCGGCCCGGGCCGCCGGGTCGTCCAGCAGCGCGCGCACCACCGCGTCGACCGCGTCCACGTCGCCGGCGGGGATCAGCGCGGCGGCGTCGCCGACAAGCTCCGGCAGGCCACCCACCGCGGTCGCCACCAGCGGTACGCCGGCCCGCATCGCCTCCTGGGCGAACAGCTGCCGGGCCTCCCAGTCGCTGGTGACCACCGCCAGGTCGGCGCCGGCGAGCAGGTCGGCCACGTCGGTGCGGTGCCCCAGCAGGGTCACCGGCGCGCGGGCCGCGGAGGTCCGCGCGGCCAGCGGCAGGTACGCCGGGCCACTCCCGGCGATCACCACGACCGGCGGTGGGGTACGCGTACGCCAGCGGGCCGCCGCGTCGATCAGCACGTCGTAGCGCTTCTGTGGGTGCAGCCGCCCCACCGAGACGATCAGTGGCTGCTCCGGTCGTACGCCGAACTCGGCGCGGACGGCGTCGCGGCGTCGGCGCGGCGCGGGCAGCGTCGGGGCGGCGACCGGGGCGAGTCGGGCGTCGACGGCGCCCAGCGCGGCGGCCCGCTCGACCAGGTCGGTGGACGCGCCGAGAGCCACCCGGGCGCCCCGGGCGACCACCCGCTCGACGAGTCGCGAGACGCCGCCGCGCAGGCCGCCCGCGAGGACCGCGTTGTGCCAGGTCACGACCACCGGGGCGGGCGGACGGGCCAGCACGGCGACGAGACCGGCGCGCAGACCGTGCGCGTGCACCACGTCGACAGGCGCGGCGGCGAGCGCCCGCCGCAGGGCGAGCACCGCCCGCGCGTCGGCCGGGGTCGGGCTGGCCGGGATCTCCACCGGCTGGAAACGCGCGCCGACACCCGTGAAGTCGAACTGCTCCTGCGTGGACGCCGGCCCGCAGACCAGCACCGTGGCACCGGACGCGACCAGCCCGCGCGCCACCGAGCGGACATGCTGGCCGACCCCGCCGGTGCTGGACGCCAGCAGCAGCGCCACGGAACCTCGCCAACCGCTGGTTTCCGTCATTCCGGCCACCGCCGGTTCCCGTTGACAACGCTCACCGAACCGCCGTCTCCTTCCCGTCGCCCCGCTCCGGGGGGACCGCGCCCGGCGTCGACGTGCCGGACCGGCCCCGCGGCCCTCGCCGGCCGAGGCGGCGTACCACCCCGGTCAGTAGCGGCCGTACGTCCCGCCGGTCGACGAACCAGACCACGACGAGGAACACGACACCGACCAGAACCCCGGACAGCATGCCCTGACCGAGTGCCGCGAGCGTCGTCGGGGTGCCGTCGTCCAGCCTGTCGAGCCAGCGACTCAGGCCCAGCCCGGCGAGCGCGGCGAGCAGCCCGGCGAGGCCACCGGCCGCAGCGGCGCGCGCCGCGCCGGCCAGCGCCGGTCGGCCGGCGCTGCGCAGCACCGCCGTGACCAGCAACACGCCGAGCACCACCATGCCCACCGAGTTGGCCGACGTCACGGCGAGCACGCGGTCGCGCAGCGGCAGGAGCGCACGGAGCACCAGGACGACGGGCGGCACCACCAGGAAGCCGACGGCGGTCGCGGCCGTCGCCGCCCGGGTCTCGCCCCGGGCGTAGAGGGCCCGGGTGAGGATCGCGAAGAGGCCGTAGCCGACCAGGCCCGGCGCGTACCCGGTGATCGCGGCGGCGGCCGTCGGCGCGGTGGATGCCGGGAAGAAAAAGTGCCCGACCGGGCCGGCCGTCCCGATCAGCGCGGCCGCGCCGAGACAACTGAACAGCAGCACTCCCCGTACGGCCGGGGCCAGGGTCGCCCGGTAGCCGTCCTCGTCGCCGGCCGACCGCGCCGCGGCGAGGGTCGGATAGGCCGCGACGGCCAGCGGCACCGCCAGCACCGCCCACGGCAGCAGGTAGACGGTCTGCGCCAGGTTGTAGACGCTGGGGTTGGTCGCCGCACCGTACGTGACCTGGCTCAGGCTGACGATCAGGGCGATCTGCTGGGTGGTGACGGTGACCGCGCCGGCCACCGCCAACCCGCCGACCCGGGCCCGCGCGTCGGTGGTGAAGCCGAATCCGGGACGCAGCCCGAGGCGCAACCGGCCGACCGGAATCAGCAGCGACAACGACAACACCACCACACCGAGGGTGGTGCCACCGGAGAGCAGCAACTCGCCGCCTGGGCTCACCTCGCCGACGGTGGCGTACCGGCCCTCGGTCGCCCCGAAAACGAGGTAGACGACGATGACGGTGAGGCTGGACAGCAGCGGGGCGAGCACCGGCCAGGCGAAGCGGCGATGCGCCTGGAGCACCCCGGTGAGCACGATGCCGATTCCGTACAGCGGCAGTTGCGGCGCGAAGACCCGCAGCATCCGTACGCCGCTCTGCTGCTGGGCGGCGGTAAGCCCGTCGCCGAGCAGTCCGATCACCGGCCCGGCGGCGAACACCACGAGCAGCGCGAGCGGGACCAGCAGGGCCAACGTCCAGGTCAGCAGCGCCCCGGTGGTCCGGGCGACGGCAGTCCGGTCGTCCGCCGCGACCGCGCCGGCGAGCAGAGGTACGACGAGGCTGGCCAGCGCTCCCCCGGCGACGATCTCGAAGATGAAGTTCGGCACCGCGTTGGCCACCACGTAGGTGCCGCCGAGGTCGGTGTGGCCCAGGCCCACGGTGAACACGGCGGTACGGCCGAAGCCAGCGAGCCGGCTGAGCACGGTGAGGACGGCGATGAGCGCGGCTGCCCCGGCCAGCCGGCCGGCGCCGGCGAGGGGGGCCGGTCTGGTCACGTCGTCAGTCGGCGCGTCGGCCCAGTGCGTCGAGCTGCCGCAGGCCCGGGGTCCGCTGGATCACCGCCGTGAAGCTGACCTTCTCGCTGGCCGCGGTCAGCCCGGTGAGCACGGCGAGCAGACCGGCCCGGCCGAGAGGGCCGCTGCGGGCGGCGAGGGCGACGCCGAGCAGGGCACCGAGCGCGTTCGCGCCGCTGTCGCCGAGCATCACGTCCTCGGACAGGTCGTCGCGGAGCAGGCCCGCCGCGGCGCCGACCGCGCCGGCGGCGATCCCGCCGTGCGGGCCGCCGGCCAGCGGCGCGCCCAGCAGCAGCCCGGACTTGATGGCCCGGCCGGGCCGCAGGTCGAGCAGGTTGAGCAGGTTGGCGGTGCCGGCGATCACCCCGGCGCCGAGCAGCACGTCGACGCTCCGGCCGAGGGCGCCGTGGCGCTGGCGGCGCGGGTGCGCGGCGACCCGGGGGTCGGCGGCGAGCAGCGCGGCCGCGCCCAGCCCGGCCGCGCCCACCCCGACGACCTTGACGAGCCCGGCGGTGACCCGACCCTCCCGCAGCGCGGCGAGGTGCCCGGCGAAGCCCTTGGCCGTCTTCTGCTCCGGGCGGGCCCCGACCACGTCGTCGTAGAGCCCGACACCGCCGGCGCCCAGGCCCGCTACCAGGGCAGCGCCACCGGAGGCGGCGCTGGTGGCGCCGAACACGCCCGCGGCTGTCGCACCGGCGGCGAGCGCCGGGCCGGCGGCGAGCGTCACCGTCCGGCCCCGGAAGTTGGTGCGCTCCAGCGCCGGCCCCACCGGGGCGGTCCGCACCTCGCGCAGCGCGTACCGGGCGGCGGTCGCGCCGGCGCCGGCGATCAGCAGCCGGCCCAGCATCCTCACGCCGCCACCTCGCTCGGGCGCAGGGTCGCGTCGGTTCCGGACACGGGGGTACGTCGTTCGCTCACTGGGGCAGTCTAGGCAACAGGCCGGAGGCGGCGTTGTCACCGACGCCGTACTGGCCGGCCTTCTTCTCGGTGAGCTGCTGGGCCAGGGCGAGGCTGCTGACGAACTGACCCTGCACGGTGTTGGCGTTGTCGACCGTGGAGATGGTCTGGGACAGCACCGGGTCACCACGGACCACCGACACCACATTGCCGCCGACGGAGCCGTTGCCGCTCACCACGATCGATCCGGTCCGGTCGAACTGCTCGGCGATCTTGACGACCGACTCGTCCCGCTTCTCGGAGTCCTTGTCGACGTACGGCTGCCCGGTGACGACGACGACCGCCTCGGCCGACCCGGTGACCTTGTTGTCGTCGGTGGTGAGGTAACCCGCGTTGTTGTAGGCGGCGAGCACCGCCCGTCGGTCGGCGTCGCTGACCGGCGCGACGCCCTGTGGCCGGTCCAGCAGGACGCTTGCCAGCAGCGCGCTGGAGGTCTCGACGCCGTGCCCGTTGCCGGGCAGGCCGGTGGTCTGCGCGGTCGGGCGAGCGGCGGTGACGGCCAGCTCCAGCAGGTTGGAGTTGTTGTCCGGGTTGATGAACTTGTCCTGCAGGTCGACCCGGCCGGTGATGGTGGCGCCGGCCTGCTGGATCTTCTTGAGCACGCCCTCGGTGTGGTCGCGCCCGTTGGGCAAGCTGAGCACCACCACCCGGCGACCGGTCAGGGTGCCGGGGAGAACGACCTGGGACACCTGCTCGGCGAACTCCTCCTCCAGCCCGAGCTGCTTCTCCATGCTGTTGACCTGCTGCCGCAACTGCTGGTTGTCCTTGCGCAACCCGGTGACCTGCTCCTTGAGCGAGTCGGCGACCGGGCCGTTGAGGGCGGCCGTGCCGACCACCAGGCCGATCGCCAGAGCCAGGAAGACCGCGGTGAGGGACACCACGTGGTAGCGAAAGTTGATCACTCTTGCAGCCTCTTGATCGGTCGGGAACTAGAACAGCCGGTACAGCTGGAACACGAAATTGTCCCACCACTCGGCGACCACGCCCAGGTACGCCTTCCCGACGGTGGAGACCGCCACCGCGGAGGCCATCGCCGCGATCGCCGAGAGCAGCAGCAACAACAACGACGAGCCGGAGATGCTCTGCCGGTAGAGCCGGCTCACGCCCTTGGCGTCGACCAGCTTGCCCCCCACCTTCAACCGGGTCAGGAACGTCGAGGCCATCCCACCGCGCCCCTTGTCCAGGAACTCGACGAGCGTGGCGTGGGTGCCGACCGCGACGAGGAGGGACGCGCCCTTCTCGTCGGCCAGCAGCATCGCCAGGTCCTCGCTCGTCGCCGCTGCGGGGAAGGTGATGGCCGGAACGCCGAGACCGTTGACCCGGGGCAGGCCGGGCGCCCGCCCGTCCGGGTAGGCGTGCACGATCACCTCGGCGCCGCAGCGCAGCACGTCGTCGGTGACCGAATCCATGTCCCCGATGATCATGTCGGGGGTGTAGCCGGCCTCGACCAGAGCGTCCGCGCCGCCGTCCACGCCGATCAGGACCGGCTTGAACTCCCGGATGTACGGGCGCAGCACGTCCAGGTCGGCCTTGTAGTCGTAGCCGCGCACCACGATCAGGCAGTGCCGACCCTGGATCTGGGTCTGGATGTCCGGGACGCCCACGCCGTCGAGGAGCAGGTCGCGTTCCTGGCGCAGGTAGTCCATCGTGTTGGCGGCGAACGCCTCCAACTGCACCGACAGCCCCTCCCGGGCGTCGGACATCGCCTTGGCGACCGACTCGGCGTCCTGCAGGATGCCGTGCGCCACCGGCTCCTCGCCGGCGAACACGGTGTTGCCGTCGATCCGCACCTGGTCGCCCTCGCGGATCCGCTCGAAGACGCCCTCCCCGAGATCGTCCAGGAGCGGGATGCCGGCGGCGATCAGCACCTCCGGCCCGAGGTTGGGGTAGCGGCCGGAGACCGACGGCTTGGCGTTGAGCACCGCCGCGACACCGACAGCGACCAACGAGTCGGCCGCCACCCGGTCCAGGTCGACGTGGTCGATGACCGCGATGTCACCGGGGCGTAGCCGACCGACCAGGCGTTTGGTCCGACGATCAAGGCGCGCGGTGCCGAGGACTCTGCCCGGCTCCGCGTTTCGGTTCCGGCGCAACGTGGGTAGACGCATCGTGACCATCCTGGCATGTGAGGCAGGCAAATCTGTCGCGACATGCCTGAGCAGGGCCGCCTATCCAGGGAAGCACACCATGGCACAAGCCGGTGTGCTTGCGCTCACAATACGCGGCGTCACAACCGCCTTTCCTTGGCGGCCACGGCCAGAAGCTCCTCGGCATGAGCGATACCCAGATCCGAATCGGGCAAACCGGCCAGCATCCGGGCCAGTTCCCGCGCGCGTTCGGTGTCCTCCACGACCCGCACCCCGCTGGTGGTCACCGCGCCACCAGTGTCCTTCGCCACCACCAGATGGCGGTCGGCGAACGCCGCCACCTGCGGCAGGTGGGTGACGACCAACACCTGGTGGCTACGGGCCAGCCGGGCCAGCCGACGGCCGATCTCCACCGCGGCCTGACCGCCGACGCCCGCGTCCACCTCGTCGAAGACAAGCGTGGGCGGGCCGCCCGAGCCGGCGAAGACCACCTCGATGGCGAGCATCACCCGGGACAGCTCACCGCCGGAGGCACCGCGCTGCAACGGCAACGACGGCGCGCCCGGGTGCGCCAGCAACCGCAGCTCCACCTCGTCGCCGCCGTCCGCCGCGACACCCGCCTCGACGCCGTTGACCGTCAACGTCGGCTCGGCCCGCCCGGCCGGTCGGGGCAGCACCGCCACCTCGATCCGGGCGTGCGGCATGGCCAGACCGGCCAACTCCACGGTGACCTGGTCGGCGAAGCGGACCGCCGCCTCCTGCCGGGACACCGACACCCGGGAGGCCAGGTCGGCCACCTCACCGGCCAGCCGCTGCCCCTCACGGTCCAGCTCGTCGAGCAGGTCGTCGGACGTGTCCAGGTCGGACAGTCGGGTGCGGGCCCGGTCGGCCCAGGCGATCACCCCGTCGACGTCGTCGGCGTACTTGCGGGTCAACGCCCGCAGCGCGGCCCGCCGCTCGTAGACGTGCTGCAACCGGGCCGGGTCGGCATCGAGAGTCGCCAGGTACGCCGACAGCTCCGCGGAGACGTCGGTCACCAGCGTGGCCGCCTCCTCCAGGCGGGCCGCCAGCTCGCCCAACGCCGGGTCGGTGCCGGACTGCGCCTCCAGGGTGCGTCGGGCCGTGCCGAGCAGCGCCGTCGCGTCCGGTGTCTCGTCGGCCGCCTCCGCGCCGCCCGCCACGCACTGCTGGGCCACCTGAGCGGCCGTCCGCAGACCCTCGGCGTGCTCCAGCCGCTGCGCCTCGGTCTTCAGCTCGTCGTCCTCGCCGGGCTGCGGGTCGACGCGGGTGATCTCGTCGAGGCCCAGCCGCAGCAGGTCTGCCTCCTGGTTGCGCTCGCGGGCGTTGCGCCGCCGGTCGGCCAGGTCGTCGACCACCCGCCGCCACCCGGTGTACGCCTCACGCAGCGCGTCGAGCAGCTTCTCGTGCGCCGGCCCGGCGAACCGGTCCAGAGCGGCCCGCTGCTCGGCCGGGCGCAGCAGCCGCAACTGGTCGGACTGGCCGTGCACGGCCACCGCCTGCTCGCCGACCTCGCCCAGCATCGACACGGGCATGCTCCGGCCGCCGACGTGGGCCCGGGAGCGGCCCTCCACCGTCACCGTGCGGCTCAGCAGCAGCGAGCCGTCCTCGTCGGGCTCGCCACCGGCGTCGCTGATCCGGGCGTGCACCGCGTCGGCGACCCGGCCGGAGAGCCGCAGACGCCCCTCGACCACGGCCCGGCCCGGTTGGGCACGGACCCGCCCGGCGTCGGCCCGGCCGCCGAAGAGCAGGCCGAGGCCGGTCACCACCATCGTCTTGCCGGCACCGGTCTCGCCGGTGATGACGTTCATCCCGCCGGTCAACGGCAGCGTGGTGTCCTCGATGACGCCGAGTCCGGTGATGCGCAGCTCTTCCAGCACAGCACCCGACAGTAGACGCGAGGGCCGACAGTTGACCAGCCGACGGGCCCCACGACCCGGGCCCCGATGCGGCCCGCACCCCGCCGACGTACAGTCTTGCCCCGTGTTGGACGTGATCGGCCTGACCCCCGCCGAGGAGGAGCTCTACCGCTGCCTGCTCCAGCTCACCACGGCCCGGGTGGACGAGCTGGTCCACCGGCTGCACCGGCCCCGGGCGCAGGTCGTCCAGCAGGTCGAGGCGTTGCGGGCCAAGGGTCTGGTGCAGCCCACCGACAGCGACCCGGACGCCCCGCTGCGCCCCAGAGCACCGGACGTCGCCCTGGGCGCGACGCTGCTGCGCCACCAGGAGGATCTGGAGGCGGCCCGGCGCCGGGTCACCCAGCTGGCCGAGGAGTACCGCGCCGGACTGCGCCGCCACCACGTGGACCACCTGGTCGAGGTGATCCGGGGCGGCCGGGTGCTGCGCGACCGGCTGCGGGACCTGCAGAACTCGGCCCGCAGCGAGGTGCTCTGGTTCTGCCGGGCCAACCCGCTGGCCATGGCCGGCCCGGAGAACGTCGAGGAGTTCGACGCGCTGGCGCGCGGGGTGACCTACCGGGCCATCTACGAGCGGGACCTGCTGCTGGAGCCGGGCGCCCTCGCGGACCTGGCCAAGGGGGTCGCCGCCGGTGAGCAGGCCCGCGTGCTGGACCGGCTGCCGGTCCGACTGGCCATCGTGGACGCCCGCACCGCGATCTGCCCGCTGGTGCCCGACCGCGACGGCGGCGAGCCGAGCGCCGCGGTGATCGGCCGCAGCCAACTGCTCGACGCGCTGCTCGCCCTCTTCGAGAGCCACTGGCGGGTGGCCACCCGGCTGCGGCTCGACGACCCGCTCGCCGTCGCGGCGGTGGAGAGCCGGCGCGACGAGGCCGAGGACCGTCCGGTCGACGGCTACCAGCCCGACGCCGACGAGGCCCGGCTGCTGTCGCTGTTCGTGGCGGGCGTACCGGACAAGTCCATCGCCTCCCAGCTCGGGGTGAGCCGCCGGACGGTGCAGCGCCGCCTCGCCGACCTGATGGACGCCGCAGGCGTGGACACCCGACCCGGGCTGGCGTTCCAGGTCGCCCGGCGCGGCTGGCTCTGAAACGTGGCGGGGCCCGCCGTCGACGCGACGGCGGGCCCCCCTGGTAACGCCCCGGTCAACGCAGTCCGTACGCCCGCAGCACCGTCTGGTCGACGGAGTTCCCGGCCCGGTCGGTGGCGTGCACCCGCAGCGACACGGTGCCGTGCCCGGCCGGGACGGTCGCGGTCCAGCGGGTTCCCGACCCTCTGGTCGGCGCGACCCGCCAGGTGACGCCCTCGTCGAAGGAGACCTCCACCCGCAGGCTGGTGCCCGCCGGCGCGGCGACTCCCCTCGGCTGGCGCAGGGTCAGGCCCAGCTGGTGCGGCCGGTGGCCGGGAACGGCGCCGAGCAGGTCGGCCGGCACCCGGTAGTCCACCTGCAACAGCGACAGCGGCACCGCCGCGTCACCCGCCGGCCGGGCCGAGGTGAACTGCCACGCCGTGTCGGTACGGGTGGCGTAGCGCCACTGGTCCGAGGCCCGCCGGGTCGTCACGTCGAGGCGGTAGCGGGCCGCTGCGGCGGTGGTCGGCACGGGCGCCCAGCCGTCGGACAGGTCGGCGATCTGCTGCCCGTCGCGGCTGAGGCGAGCCTCGACGGTGTCCGACTCCTCGCTGTTGCCCGCCACGCTGTAGTGCCCGTCGGCGTCGACGAACTCGGGCACCCGCACGTCCAGGCTGTCGCCCGTACGCGTGGGCACCGGCGCCCCGCTGGCCGGCACGGCCGGACGGACCACCGGGGCGTGCCAGGTCTCGGCCTCCCGGTCGTCGGCGGCGTACCGTCGGGGCGCCTGGGTCAGCCCACCTGTCAACTGCCCCCACTGCATGTACATCTCCTTGTGCAGCACCCGGTGCTGCCACCAGGAGTCCCCGGCGCTGACGAACTCCTGCCGGGTGGTCCCGTTGCGGACCAGGCGCTGGTCGTCGTTCCAGGAGTACTCCTGCCACGGACGCCAACCGAAGCGCTCCTCGGTGGCCCAGCCCGCGCCCGTGTCGCCGTAGCTGGCGGTCACCTCGGCGGTGTTCCGCGCCGTCACCGTGTGCACGATCCGCTCCGGCACCCGGCCCTTCGACACCTGCCACACGTCGTACAGGTAGGGGCTGTCCACGGTCAGCGTCAGGTCCAGCGTCGCCCGGCCCCTGCGCGCCGCCGCGATCAGCCGCTGCCCGTCGTCGTACGCGACGACCAGCGCCGGGATCGGCAGCCGCTCCCCGGCCGGCCGCCAGACCGTCCACGCGCTCTGGTCCTGCGGCCGGACGATCAGCACCACGGCGACGCCGGCCGCCGCCGCGGCGGCCACCTGCTCGTCCTCGCTCCGGTTCGGGTCGGCGGCGAGCAGCGCGGCAGCGCCCCGCGCCCGCGCCAACTCGGCCGGGGTGCCGGCGCCGGCCCAGACCAGCGGCAGCTTCCGCCGGCCCGTCGGCGCCGGCGACGTGCCCAGCAGGTTGATGTCCGACGGACCGGACACCCCGCTGATCGTCGCGTCCACCATGGGCGCGACGAGCTGCCAGCGCGAGGCGAACTCGAACTCACCCTGGCGTACCGGGCGCGTCGGCGTGACGTTGACCTGCTGGACGGTGCTGTACGCCATCACGCCGTGGTCGATCTGCCGGCCGTTGCCGAGCACCCGGTGCACGTAGTAGCTGAGCGTGGCCCGCTGCTCGCTGGGCTTCGGCGTCTCGATCCGCACCGGCGTGCCCTTGCGGGCGTCGAGCACCACTGTCAGGTCCCGGTCGACCGTCAGTTCCGGCTCGACGGCCTCGGTCAGCTGCTCGTCGAGGGGGGCACCGTGCTCGACAAGCGCGGTCAGCAGGTACGTGCCCTCCTCGACCTGCAGGGTGCCCTCGCCCGGCCACCAGCCCCAGAAGTCCGACTCGGGCTGCTCACCGTAGAGGGTGAGCCCCGGCGAGAGGGTCAGTTGACCCTGCCGGTCCAGCACCTTCACGGTGACCTGGTGCAGCGGGCCGCTGACGGTGAGCCCCACCGGCGTGCGGACGGCGACACCGTCCGCGCCGGTCGCGACCAGCCAGCCGCCGTGCGGGCCCCGGGCCAGCTTCGCCGGGTCGGCGCGCAGCGGCACGGCCACGCTGCCGCCCGCCGGCACGGTCACCTCGCCGGACGCGACGGTCACGCCGTCGGTCTCGGCCGCGCCGCTGTCCAGGTTGCGCAGCTCCAGGGCCAGCCGCAGGGTCTGCGTGCCGGACGTGTCGTTGGTGTACGTCACACTCCGCTGCACCGCGGCGCCGCCCGTGGTGACCCGGCCGAAGTCGGCGGTGGCCGACGCGTACACCCGCTGGGTCAGTGCCCGCGCCACGTCGACCCGACCGCCGCCCTGCTCGAAGACGGTAAGCGCCGGGTTCGCCTTCGTGGTGCTGACCAGCGCGTCCTTCAGCCTCCCGGCGGACCAGTCCGGGTGGTCCTGCGCGAGGATCGCCGCCGCGCCCGCCACGTGCGGGGTGGCCATCGAGGTTCCGGAGGCGGCCGTGTAGGCGTCGCCCACCGGCGTACCCATTGTGGTGCCGGCGGCCCGCGCGGCGATGATGCCGACGCCCGGCGCGGTGATCTCGGGCTTCAGGCCGTTGTCGCCCAGGCGCGGCCCGCGGCTGGAGAACTCCGCCAGGTTGTCGTCGCGGTCCACCGCGCCCACGGTGAGCGCCGCGGCGGCCGCGCCCGGCGAGCCGACGGTACGCGCCGCACCCGCGTTGCCGGCGGCGACCACGAAGAGCGCGCCGGTCTCGGCGGTCAGGTCGTTCACGGCCTGGCTCATCGGGTCGGTGCCGTCGGTCGGGTCGCCGCCGAGGCTCATGCTGACCACCTTCGCGCCCGAGTGGGCCGCCCACTCCATGCCGGCGATGATGGCCGAGTCGTAGCCGGAGCCGTTGTCGTCGAGCACCTTGCCGACAAGCAGTCGCGCGCCGGGTGCGACGCCTTTGCGCAGCCCCGCCGACGCGGCGCCGCTGCCCGCGATGGTGGCCGCGACGTGCGTGCCGTGGCCGTGGCCGTCCCGGGCGCTGCCGCTGCCGGAGAAGTCCCGCGCCTCGGCGATCCGCCCGGCCAGGTCGGGGTGGGTGGCGTCGACGCCGGTGTCGAGCACGGCCACCTTCACGCCGCTGCCGTCGCGGCCGGCCGCCCAGGCCGTCGGGGCGCCGATCTGCGGGACGCTGTGCTCCAGCGTCGGACGCACCCGCCCGTCCAGCCAGACGTGGGCGACACCGCCGCCCAGGCGGGGCGCGGCGGCCGTGGCGCGGGCCGTCGGCGCGCCGGCGAGAGTGCTCCACAGGCCACCCAGGTCGGCCTTGCCGACCCGCAGCGCGGCGCCGTTGATGCTCGGCAGGGGACGCGCGTCGGTGACGCCGCCGAGCGGCCGGACCCGGCCGGCGGCCGGCTCCTGGTAGCGCACGATCAGCGGCAGCGCGCCCTGCGCGGCGTCGCCGTAGCCGTCCGCGGCCAACTCCTGCACGTCGAACAGGTTGGCGTCGAGGACACCACTGGAGACGTACGGCAGGGCGTCGCTGGGCAGCACCCGCAGCCCGCCGTCGACCTCCAGGGTCTGGAAGATGACCCGCTCCCGCCCGGGTCCCGGGCGTACGGTGGCGGCGACCCGGCCCGGCGCGGCCGGCGCCAGCTCGACCTGGTCGCCGGTGATCAGGGTGATGCGGACGGGCGCGGCGCCCGGGGCGGACACGCCCAGGCTCGGGCCGGTGGGCCGGACGGGCGGCTCGGCGGACGCCGGTGCGGCGAGGCCGACCACCAGCGCGCCGACCGCGCCGGCGCTGAGCCAGCGGGGGGACCAGTGCATGCGTTGCGCTCCTCTACTCCTGTGGGCCCGCCATCCGTAGATGAGGACCGATCGGAGTCTGCGACGCGGCACACAACCAGGTCACTAGCGTTCAGCCGCCGCAGCGGCGACATGTCGTCAGGTGGACAACCGCTGGACACCGACGGTGTGCGCCACAGTCACCGGCGGCTGCCCCGCCAGCCGTGCACCGGCAGACCGAACTTGGCGACCAGCCGGTCGGTGAACGGACGGGCGCGCAGCCGGACGATGCGCACCGGCAGGGCGCCCCGACGCACCGTCACCCGGGCACCCGGCGGCAGGTCGTAGACCCGCCGGCCGTCGCAGGCGAGCACGGCGAGGGTGGTGAACGGGTCCACGGTGATGACGAACGTCGACGTGGGCGCGGTGACCAGGGGGCGGCTGAACAACGCGTGCGCGCTGATCGGCACCAGCAGCAGGGCCTCCACCTCCGGCCAGACCACCGGACCGCCTCCGGAGAACGCGTACGCGGTGGAGCCGGTGGGGGTGGCGCAGACCACGCCGTCGCAGCCGTAGCGGGACAGCGGACGGCCGTCCACGTCGACGAGGAGTTCGAGCATCTGCGCCCGCTCCCCCTTCTCGACGCTGATCTCGTTGAGCGCCCAGGACTCGATGGTCGGGCCGCCGTCGAACTCGGCCGTGACGTCGAGCGTGAGCCGCTCGTGCACCGTGTAGTTGCGCTCGACGACGTCCCGGACCGCGGTGTCCAGGTCGTTGATCTCCGCCTCGGCGAGGAAGCCCACCTTGCCGAGGTTGATGCCGAGCAGCGGCGCCTTCGCCGGGCGGGCCAGCTCGGCCGCGCGCAGGAAGGTGCCGTCCCCGCCGAGCGCGAAGACGATCTCGGCGCCCTCGGCGGCCTCCGGGCCGGCGACCGGAACCGTCCCGGGCAGGTCGAGGTCGTCGGCCTCCTCGGCGACCACCCGCACCTCGAAGCCCGCGGCGATGAGGTCGGCGGCGACCGACCGGGCGTGCTCGGTGCTGCGTCGACGGCCGGTGTGGGTCACCAGCAGCGCCGTGCGGCTCATCGGACCGGCCGCCCGTCCGCCGTCAGACGGCACACAGTCATCGCCGCCGCACCGGCACCGCCGTGTGCCGTCGTGCGCCGCTCGCTGTTCGCGTTCACCCTGCGACCTCCTCCGCCGCCACGTCCGGCACGTCGCCGGCCGTCGTCGGACCGTCCGGCCCGGCCTCCACCACGGCCCGCACCCGCTGCGGGTCGGCAGGTGGTGCGCCCCGGCGCAACCATACGAAGAACTCGACGTTGCCGCTGGGCCCGGGCAGCGGGCTGGCGGCCACGTCGGCCAACCCGAGGCCGAGCTGAGCCGCCGCGGCGGCCACGTCGAGCACCGCCTCGGCACGCAGCGCCGGGTCGCGGACCACCCCGCCGGCGCCGACCCGCTGCTTGCCCACCTCGAACTGCGGCTTCACCATCAGCGCCAGGTCACCGTCGTCGCGGGTGCAGCCGGCCAGGGCCGGCAGCACCAACCGCAACGAGATGAACGACAGGTCGGCCACCGTCAGATCGACAGGTCCGCCGATCGCGTCCGCGACGAGGGTACGGACGTTCGTGCGTTCCAGGACGCGGACGCGCTCGTCGGTGCGCAGCGACCAGGCGAGCTGCCCGTAGCCGACGTCCACGGCCACCACCTCGGCGGCGTCGGCGCGCAGCAGCACGTCGGTGAAGCCCCCGGTCGACGCGCCGGCGTCCAGGCAGCGCCGCCCGGCGACGCGCAGCCCTCCCGGCCCGAACGCGGCCAGCGCCCCGGCGAGTTTGTGCCCGCCCCGGGAGACGTACTCCTCGGTCGGGTCCGCGCCGGTGACCAGCAGCGGATCGGCGGGGTCGACCATCGCGGCGGCCTTACGCGCGGGCACTCCGCGCAGCTGGACCCGGCCGGCCTCGACCAGCGCGGCGGCCTGCTCCCGGGAGCGGGCCAGCCCGCGGCGGACGAGTTCGGCGTCCAGCCGGTTGCGACGTGCCATGGGTGGTTCTCCGGATCTGTCCGACCTGGTCGTCCTGCTCAGGTCTGGTCGATGGTGGCGAGCGTCTCGCGCAGCGTCTCGTAGGCCGCCTCGTACTGTGCGATCTGGTCGGCCGGGGCGAGCGTCGCCGCGTTGTCCATGGCCCGCACGGCCGCGTCCACCGCGGGGTGGCGGGCCGTGTCGTCGCCGACGTCCTCGGGCGGCGGGCCGGGGCGGGCGCCCACAGGTGGGCCCGGTCGGGCGGCGAACGACCCGGCCTGCGGCGGCCCGGGCCGGAAGCCTCCGGGCGGGCCGGGGCGGATGCCGGGCGGCGGGCCCGGACGGGCGGCGTCGCTCACGAGTCACCGTCCGGGCGGCGCTTGCGGACCGCCTTCTTGGCCGGCATCGCCGCCGGTGTCGGGATGTCGTCGTGGGCCGAGGGAGCCGCCGACGTCGAGGTCTCGTCCCTGACCGGCACGGCCTCGGGCGTCGGGGTGTCGGCCCTGACCGGCACGGCGGCCGGCGCCGGGGTGTCGTCGGCGGTCCGGCTGATCGTCGCCGGCGGCTTCTTCACGATGGCCTTCTTCGCGACGGCCTTCTTCGCGACGGCCTTCTTCGCGACCGGGGCGGAGACCGGGGCGTTCGACGGCACGAGGCCGCTGCCGGGCTGCGCGGCGCGGGTCGGGTCGGGCTGCGGTGTCGGCTCGCCGGGCCGTTCGGCAGCCGGCTCGCCGGTCGGCGTGCGCGGCTCGGTGGCGCGCGCCTCGCGGAGTTGCCGTTCCAGGTCACGCACGCGTCGCGTCAGCTCGGCCACCTCGTCGGCGGTGGCGAGACCGACCGCGCCGAGAGCCCGGTCGACCTCGAAGCGGACCAGCTTGGTCAGCGACTCCCGGTTGGCGGCGCCGGTGGTGACCAGCTCCTCGCCGAGGGCCTGGAGCTGGGCGGCTGTCGCGCCGCCGGAGCCGACGACACGACGCACCGCGTCCTGGGCCTTCTTCCGGGGCGCCTCCGCCAGGCCCATGGCCAGTTCGAGGTAGGCGCGCCACGCGTCCTGCATGCCTGAGTCCTTCCATCCGGCGCCGGTCTGCAGGTGTCACGCTACCGGGCACCGCCGACTGTCCTGTGCGGTACGGTGCCGGGGACGGCGTGGCGATCGGCGAGGGGGAGATGTGGCCAGCGTGGACGAGTGCCGGCAGGCGTTGCAGGAGCTGGCCGCCCGGTTGGACCGCAACGCCGAGACGGTCCGCGAAAAGATCGACCTGGAACGGACGCTGGCCTGCCGGATCACCGACCTGGACACGGCGTTCCACGGGCGGATCAGCGGTGGTCGGCTGGTCGAGCTGACCGACGGTGACGACCCGAAGGCCAAGATCGCGTTGAGCACGTCCAGCGACGATCTGCTCGCCCTGGTCCGTGGTGACCTGGACGTCACCAAGGCTGTCACGTCCCGTCGAGTGTCGATCAAGGCCAACCCGTTCGACCTGATGAAGCTGCGCAAGCTGCTCTGACGAGCGCGCCCGACGGCGTCACCCGTCGGTGGCCAGCCCGAAGCTCTCCAGCGCGGCAGCCGCGTCCGGGCCCGCCGGGCGGATCACGGGCGGCGCCGAGGTCGCCCAGGCCGCCGCGCAGAGCGCCGCGAGGGCGTCCAGCGGCCGGCCCGCGCCGGCCAGTTCCAGGGTCCCCGCACGGTCCGTGACGGACCAGCCGTCGGCGTCCGCCGATCCGGGGACCCGCACGGCCGCCGCCGGGTCGAAGAGCCCCGCCAGGTCCCGCGCGACGTACGTGGGCCGCCGTCGTGGCTCGGCCGCGAGCAGCTCGGGTACGTCGCTGACGCCGGTGAGCACGAGCAGGCTGTCCAGCCCCGCTCGGCGGGCGCCCTCGATGTCGGTGTCCAACCGGTCCCCGACGACCAGGACCTGGCCGCCGTCGCCGCGCCGGGCGGCGGTCTCGAACAGCGCCGACTCCGGCTTGCCGACCACCAGGTCCGGGTCCCGTTCCAACGCGGTCCGCAGCACCGCGACCAGTGACCCGTTGCCCGGCAGCGGGCCCCGCGGGCTCGGCAGCGTCCGGTCGGTGTTGGTGGCGACCCAGATCGCCCCCGCCCGTACCGCGACGGACGCCTCGGCCAGCTCGGCCCAGCCGACCTGCGGACCGTAGCCCTGCACCACAGCGGCCGGCTTCTCGTCGGCGCGGCTGACCGGGGTCAGCCCGACCGCGCGCAGCTCGGCGCGCAGCGCCTCCGCGCCGACCACCAGCACCGGCGCGCCGGCCGGTAGCCGATCCCGCAGCAGCTCCGCCGACGCGGCGGCGGAGGTGAGGACCTCCTCCGGCCGCGCCGGCACGCCCATCCCGGTCAGCAGGTCGGCGACGTCGCTGGAACGGCGCGAGGCGTTGTTGGTGGCGTACGCCACCGACCGCCCCTCGGCATGCAGCCGGGCCACCGCGTCGACCGCGCCGGGAATCGGCCGGTCGATCAGGTAGATCACCCCGTCCAGGTCGAAGACCACCAGGGTGTACCCGTCGATCAGCCGCTTCCCGGCGTCCCCACTCATCGCTGCGTCGACTCCGACTCGTCACCCCGGGTGGGGGCGGTCCCGCCGCCGTCGACCGTGCCATCGCTCAGCGTGTCGCCGCTCAGCGTGTCGTCCGCGCGGCTGTCGTCGCTGGCGGGCGTGGTCGGGGCCGTGGCGGTTGCCGGGGAGGTGCCGCTCTCGTCCGCCTGGCGGTCCTCGCCGTCGACGTCCTCGCCGTCGCCCGAGCGGCCGGCGACGCCGTCCTCCTCGTCGTCGTCGAAGTCCTCGTCCTCGTCGAAGTCCTCGTCGTCGTCCTCGTCGCGGTCGTCCTCGCCCTCGTCGTCCTCCGCGTCGTCGTCCTCGTCGTCGTCGAAGTCCTCGTCCTCGTCGCCGCGGGCGTCCTCGTCGTCGAGACCGTCGACCTCGGCGCGGTCGGACGTGTCGGAGTCGTCGACGTCGTCGCCTGCGGTGAGATCGGTGTCCGGCTGGGCCGGCACCGAGCCGGGCGCACCCGGGCCCGCGGCGATCTCCTCGGCCTCGTCCTCGTCATCTCCTTCGATGACGACGCCGTCGAGTTCCAGCAGCCGCTCCGCGGCGTCGGTCTCGCCCTCGGTGTCCACGTCGGCGGCGCGGGAGAACCACTCGCGGGCCTCCTCGCGCCGGCCCACCGCGAGCAGCGCGTCGGCGTACGCGTACCGCAGTCGCGCCGTCCACGGCACCGTCGCCTCGCTGGTGAGGTCCGGCACCTGGAGCATCGCGACAGCGGCGTCCTTCTGGCCGAGGTCACCCCGTGCCCCGGCCGCGACGATCAGCAGCTCGATCGCGACGGCCTGGTCCAGCTTCGCCTGGTCGGCGCCGCGGAACAGGTCGATGGCCCGCTCCGGCCGGCCCAGGGCGCGCTCGCAGTCGGCGAGCACGGCCAGGTGACTCTGCAGGCCGGTCATCCGGTGGTACGTCCGCAGCTCGGCGATCGCCGTCTGCCACTCCCCCGCGTGGTACGCGGCCAGGCCTACCGCCTCACGGACCGCGGAGATGCGCGACGCGAGCCGTCGGGCGGCCAGCGCGTGCGCCAACGCCTCGGCCGGGTCCTCGTCGATCAGCTGACCGGTGGCGACCAGGTGCCGCGCCACCGTCTCGGCGACCGGCTTGTTCAGCGAGAGCAGCTCGGCACGGACGTCCTTGTCGAGGTCGGTCGCGACGATGTCGTCCGGCAACACCGGGGCCAGACTGCGCCCACCCTCGGACGACTCGGAGCCCGCGCCACGGTCGTCGCGCCGGAAGTCCCCCTCACGACGTGGCCGCTCGTCGGCGCGGAACCCACCGTCGCGGTCCCCGCCGCTGCGGAAGCCGCCCTCACGGGACGCGCCGCCCTCGCGACGGTCACCGCCCCGGAAGCCACCCTCACGGCCGCCGTCGCGGAAGCCACCCTCACGCGGCGCACCGGTGCGCGAACCGTCACGGTCGCCGCCTCGGAAGCCGCCCTCACGCGGCGCACCGGAACGCGAGCCGTCACGGTCGCCGCCCCGGAAGCCGCCTTCACGACGGTCGCCGCCACGGAAGCCACCCTCGCGGTCGCCGCCACGGAAACCACCCTCGCGGTCGCCACCGCGGAAGCCACCCTCACGCGGAGCGCCAGAGCGCGGGCCATCACGGAAACCGCCCTCGCGGGGCGGGCCGGAACGACCACGGTCACCGCCACCCTGGTAACCACCCTCACGACGGTCACCACCACGGAAACCACCTTCGCGGTCGCCACCACGGAAGCCACCCTCACGCGGCGCGCCCGAGCGCGAACCATCGCGGTCGCCACCACGGAAGCCGCCACCCTCGCGACGGTCACCACCGCGGAAACCACCCTCGCGGTCGCCACCACGGAAGCCACCCTCGCGGGGCGGGCCGGAACGACCACGGTCACCGCCACCCTGGTAACCACCCTCACGGCGGTCACCACCACGGAAACCACCCTCACGCGGCGCGCCCGAGCGCGAACCATCGCGGTCGCCACCACGGAAGCCACCCTCACGCGGCGCGCCAGAACGGGTGCCATCGCGGTCGCCACCACGGAAGCCGCCACCCTCGCGACGGTCACCACCGCGGAAACCACCCTCACGGTCGCCACCACGGAAGCCACCCTCGCGGGGCGGGCCGGAACGACCACGGTCACCGCCACCCTGGTAACCACCCTCACGACGGTCACCACCACGGAAACCACCTTCGCGGTCACCGCCACGGAAGCCACCCTCACGCGGCGCGCCCGAGCGCGAACCATCGCGGTCGCCACCACGGAAGCCGCCACCCTCGCGACGGTCGCCACCACGGAAGCCACCCTCACGCGGCGCGCCGGAACGGGAACCATCGCGGTCGCCACCGCGGAAGCCACCCTCACGCGGCGCGCCGGAACGGGAACCATCGCGGTCGCCGCCACGGGAACCACCATCACGACCGCCGGCGTATCCGCCTCGGGCGCCGCCGGCGTTGTCCCGATCTCCCCGGTACGGGGGCCGGTCGTCGCGGCGCGCACCACGGTCGCGGCCACCCTGGCCGTCGGTGCGGTCTTCGTAACGACGGGGACGATCTCCGCCCTGCGGTCCTGAACTCACAGGTACATCCTTCCTGATTGCGCCACCAATGGCGCTACGCAGTCGAGGGCCGACCCGGATGGGGCGGCCCTCGACTGGAAGATTGTCCGGCGGTGTCCTACTCTCCCACACCCTCACGAGTGCAGTACCATCGGCGCTGGAGGGCTTAGCTTCCGGGTTCGGAATGTAACCGG
>NZ_JBICSN010000017.1:0-122635 GCF_043197115.1 Micromonospora sp. NPDC049275 | reverse complement strand
TCGCAGAACCGATCTTGAGACGGTGGCCGCTTTACGTCACGTCGCCACGCCGGTCACCACCACACCCGGCGACCCGCCACCTTAAAACGCAAGTATTCATACCTCTGCGGTATACCGCTCAACAGCACATCGCCACGGCGGGCGTTAGACCGTAACGCGACGGCTGGGAGCCCTTTTCTGCCACGGGTGCCCGACCGCGATGGGTGCCGGGGCGGATCGCAGCCCGGCCTTCATGACGAAGATCGACCGTCGTGCCACGGCGTCGCCTCGATCATCGAGCTGATACCCGTCGAGCCAAATCCACCCGTCGTACGTGATCCAGTCGAGTACGCGGATCAGGCGGAACCGGATGGGGCGGATGAACTGCACGCTGGCTTCTCGCCCCACGATCAACATGTCGCCGGCCTTCATGCGAGCCATCCGAGGAACCTGCGGTACACAGCGTCGGCCGGAGCCCAGGACATGTCCTGCGCGGCTGCCACCAGGTGCGATCCCAGGTAAGTCCGGAGACCCGCCGGCGACGTGGCGTACTCCCCCAGCAGCTCCAGGCGGCGTGTGGCACACGGCCAGGGGCGGTCACACGTCTCGCACAGCCACAGCGGGGCGACCGGTCCGTGTGCAGTCATCGGCTCTCACCTGGCCAGTGACCCCGGTTGATCGGGACCTTGTGCCTTGCCCGACAGGGCAGCTCATTCCCGCACTTGCAGACGTTACGCCACTTGATCCACGACCACACCGGCTTATGCCTGCGAGCCAGGGTCAGGGTTACGGCCGTCAGATATTCCGCGAACGTGACACGTCGGGTCATTCAGCCATCGCATCACAAGGGGTTGCACGGAGGCAACCCCCAAAGGAGTTGTCGCACCCTATATCGCCTGGTGCAATCCTCAGGGCTCATACCGTCAGGGTCGTGGAGCTGCTCGGGCTGGATGAGATCCGCGACTTGCTTGGCGGGATCAGCAAGCAGCGCGCCACGATCATCGTGGGCCGCAAGGGCTTCCCTGACCCCCTCGCCACCTTGAGCATGGGCCGCGTCTGGGACGGCAAGGCGGTTCGCACTTGGATCGCCAAGAACCGCCCCAGCCCGACGGACGAGGACTGAGGCCACCGCGGGCCAGGAGACAGAGCACCGGGCGGAAGAAAACTCACGCCGGGGCACCTCTGTCAGATCACCAGCGGCTCGACGCCGTCGTCGTGTAGACCACGATTCGCGTCGAGGCCCACGTCGTCCTTCCACCGGCCGTCGGCGCGACCTGCCTGCGGGAGTACGCCGGCAGCCTGATCGTCTGGGAGCGGAACGGCAGGCTGGTCCTCGAAAGCCCTACGCGCCGCCAGGCCGTCGCCCGCCTTGGGAGGCGCCCCTGGGACGGCACACGTCACCGGCCCGGCCCTGCCTCCCAGACCGGCCGCTGGGGGTCGTCGTTGCGCACGATGATGTCGACGTGATCGATCGGGCGGACCGTCGCGTTGTAGAGCTGCTGCGCGGGGATGTAGCGCTCACGCCAGCGCCGTTCGACCTCGACCCGGGACGACACCCGACGCTCGCGGACCACGGCACGATCCACTGTCGCGTCGAGCGCGGTCGACACGAAGACGCGCAGGTCCCACCGATCGATCAGTTCCGGGCGCATGAGGAAGACGCCGTCGAAGAGCAGCACCGCGTCGGCCGGGGCGGTCGCGACCGGCGGAGACACCACGGCATCCGTGGTGTGGTCGTAGACGGCGGGTTGGAAGCGTCGGTCTCCGCCCGGGCCGAGCGGGTCCAGCAGAACCCGGTTGAGCGCCCCGTGATCGTGGGTGTCGACGTAGCAGCCTTCGGCCGAGTACTCGCCGCGCGGATAGCGCTGGGCCCGGGGGAAGAGGAAGTCGTCGACCGTGGCACGGATGACGTCGCGGCCCCGGTCGCGCAGGATGCCGGCCAGCTCGTCGGCGAGGGTGGTCTTGCCGGCGGCGGGTGGTCCGTCGATGGCGACCCGCGTCGGGTGCGCGACGGCGACGGCTCCGACCGCGTCGGCCAGGCGGCCGAGCACCTCACCCCGGGTGCCGTGTGCCATGCCACCCCGCTCATCCGCGCTGCGAACCGGGGTGAGTTTACACTCACGTTCCGTGCCGATGTCTGGAGACGACCGCCGATGAGAGGCCGCTACGACAACCTCACAAGGATCCGCACGCTGGACCCGCAGCGCGACTACCTGGACATCTACCAGACCATGCTGCGCCGCGAGTTTCCGTGGGACATGAAGCTCGGGCTCAACCTCGCCTTCAACCGATCCTTCTCCGTCCCCGCCATCGCCGCCGTGCACACCGCCACCGGCGAGCTGACCGACCGCACGCAGAAGCGCATCGACGACACCGGCCTGCTGATGTACGAGATGGTGCTCAACGGCTTCGACAAACCCCGTGGCCGCGACGCGCTGCGGCGGGTCAACCAGATCCACCGCCCGTACGACATCGACAACGACGACTTCCGCTACGTCCTCGGCTGCCTGGTGGTGATCCCGACGCGGTGGTTGCAGACGTACGGCTGGCGTCCGCCCTGCTGCCACGAGCGGCAGGCGACGTACCTGTTCTACCGCGAGCTCGGCCGACGGATGGGCATCACGAACATCCCCGGGTCGTACGCCGAGTTCGAGACCTGGTTCGACGCCCACGACGCGGCTCACCTGCAGCCCAACGACGACGCGGCGGCCATCGAGCGGGCCACCCGCATGCTGATGCTCGCCCGGCTTCCCCGGCCGCTCGCGCCCCTGGGAAACGCCCTGGTCAGCGCCATGTACGACGCGCCGCTGCGACGCGCGACGCGGGTCGACACGCCACCGTGGCCGGTCCGGGCCGGCCTGCACGCGGCGCTGAAGACGCGCTCGCGGCTGCAACGGTGGTGCGGATCGCCGCGCGTGACCCCGCTGTTCGCCGAGGGCATCAGCACCAGGAGCTACCCCGACGGGTACGAGATCAGCCAACTCGGCCCGCACCACGATCGCGCCCCCGAGTAGTGGGGAACGGTAGACCGATGTGAGCGCCTTCCGCCGAGACCGAGACCGTCATCCCTGGAGGAAGCCGCCACCGCAGCAGGCCACCACGTAGACCAGGACGGAGACCACGATCCAGACCACGTCGGCGCTCTGGTTGCCGGCGGCGGTCTGCTGCCCGGTCCCAGGGGAGACGGCAGGCGGCACCTGTGGTGCGCCTCCGGTCGACCTCGACGGTCCCGGGAAGGCAGACGCCGCCCCAGGTGCGTACGCCGAGGGCGGCCACGCCGGCCAGTACTCCCGGTTGGCGGCCTTGAGCAGCAGGTAGAGGACGGTGCAGACCAGCCACCCGTACTGGAGGGCGGTGTCGGCACGCTGTCGTGCGGGGAGCGCGATCAGGGCGAGCCCGACGGTGAGGGCTGCGGCGAGGGCGGCCACCCGGGCCGTCCAGGGATGCCGGACGAACAGGGCCAGCAGGAGCAGCGGAACGAGCAGGATGGCGATGCCGGCCACCGGGGTGCCGGAGCCGCCGAGCTGGAGATCGCCGGCTTCGCCGAGTCGGTTCAGGAAACCGTCCGCCCCGAGGCTGACGAGGACCGTCACCAGGCTGACCGCCGCGATCAGCATCTTCACCTGGAGCAGGCGACGGCGGGTGCGACGTTCGTCGTCGGGGTGCCGGTAGCCGCCGGGGCCGTACCGTCGCCGCCGCACCAGCTCGTCGACAGTGGCGACGATGACGACGAACAGCTGGGCGTACAGGAAGCTCCACAGCGAGACCACCCAGCCGTACCCGCCGTCGTGGCCGCTGCCGGCGTAGATGACCCCGATCAGGGCGCTGGCCACCACAGTGGACGCGAAGCCGAGCGGCCAGGCCACCGGGGGTACGCCCGCGATGCCGCGTTTACCGACGATCAGCAGCAGCAGGAGTGGGGGCAGTCCGAGGAAGGCTACCGACGACCACTGCACGGCCAGCGAGGCCCTGCCGTTCGAGTCGAACCGGGTCAGCCAGGTGAAGGCCGCCGTCGCCGCCAGCCAGCCGAGGGCCGCGATCAGTAGCGCGAGCCAGGGGACGCGTCGTCGGAGCAGATCGAAGGCCCGCTCGATGCTGCCGAAGATCAGATCCATCTGACGCCCCGTCGACCGTCCCGCCCGTGCCTAGCCGAGCACAGTAAAGCAGCGGCGGGTGGGAACGGTTGACCCGCCGAAGGCGGGTGGTGGCTCCCGCGGATCGGGTCCCGTGTTCGTCCCAGGGTCTGAAATCCTATTTACCCAGTAGGAATAGTTGGTTAGCGTGAGAGCCGTGATCAGCCAGCTGAATCCCCTCGACGGCACCGCGGTGGCGGTGTCGCGGGGATGTTGCCGTGGCTGGACCACCGCTCGCGGCTGCTGCCGCTGACCACGCGTTCCTGACTTCTCCCTGTCGCCACGCCGTCGCCTCGACGACGAGCCGCAGCGTGTCCGCGACCCCATCAACGGCCGCTCGACGCCGCGCCGGGTCTCCGCCTGCCCGGGGACAGCGCGCGCCCTGGTCGTTCCCGCCCAGGAGGACCGTCATGACCGTCACCGCCGAACCAGCCACCACCATCGATCCGGACACCTTCCGTGCCCTGCTGCGCCGGCAGGCCGCATCGGTCACCGTGATCACCGCCGCGGGAGACCCACCGGTCGGGTTCACCGCCACGTCGTTCACGTCGGTGTCCCTGCGCCCGCCGCTGGTGTCGTTCTGCCTCGCCCGGTCGTCGTCGAGTTGGCCGACCGTCGCAGGCGCGGAGCACGTAGCGGTGCACCTGCTCGGCGCCGAGCAGCGGGAGGTCGCGCGCACGTTCGCCACCAGCGGCATCGACCGCTTCGCCGCGCACTCCGGCTGGCGGCCCGGCCCGTACGGGGTGCCACTGCTCGACCAGCCGGTCGCCTGGCTGCTGTGCCGGGTGACCGAGCGGGTGCTCGCCGGTGATCACGCGATCGTGCTCGCCGAACCGGTGACCAGTGGTCACGGCGATGGCGCCCCGCTGCTCTACCACATGGGGCGGTACGCCGCCCTGCAACCGTCCACGAAGGAGTCGTAAGTGAAGTCGTCACGCCATGTCGATCGCCGCGCGTTCCTGTCGGCCACACTCGGCGCCGTCGCGCTGGGCCTGACCGCCTGCGCCGGCGAGGACGCGCCGAAGGCCGCGCTGGCCGCTGGCGCGCCGCTGCCGGAATCCGTGCCGAAGGGCACGAAGCTGGTCGTGGGCGACAAGGAGCACCAGAAGGCACTGGAGTACTCCGGCGAGGTGGAGAAGTTCACGTTCCAGGTGGAGTTCGCCAACATCAGCGGCGGTCCGCAGACCCTGGAGGCGTTCCGTGCGAAGGCCCTGGACATCGGGGCCGTCGCGGACATCCCACCGATCCACTCCCACTGGACCGGCATACCCACGAAGATCGTCGCCTCCAAGTTCCGCCAGGACCCGTTGAACCACGCCATCTACCGGCTGGGCGTCGCCCCCGGGGTCGCGGTCACCACGCTCGCCGACGTCCGCGGCAAGAAGGTCGCGTACAGCCCCGGGCAGGCGCAGGGCGCGCTGGTGCTGCGGGTCCTGCACCAGGCCGGGCTGAGCAAGCGGGACGTCAAGCTCGTCGAGCTGCCCAGCACCGACGACACCTACGCGACGGCGCTCGCCAGCCGCCAGGTCGAGGTGGCGCCGCTCGGCGGTGTGCAGATCCGGCGGTACGCGGCGAAGTACGCCCGCGACGGCGCCACCACGATCCCGCACGGCCTGCGCGACGACCCCGGTCACCTGTACGCGCCTGTCACCGTGCTCGCCGACCCGGCGAAGGCGGCCGCGATCCGGGAGTACGTGGCTGCGTGGGCGCGGGCCTGGCGGTGGCGGGAGGCCAACCCGCAGGAGTGGATCGACAGGTACTACGTCAAGGACCAGGGCCTCACCGCCGACGACGGCAGGTGGTTGGTGGAGAACACCGGCGTGGCCGACATCCCGACGACCTGGACCGAGGCCGTCGCCCGGCACCAGGAGACCATCGACCTACTGGCGAAGGAGACAGGCAACAAACCACTGCGGGCCGAGGACCTGTACGACAGGCGGTACGAGTCCGTCGCGGCGGACGCGCTCGCCCCCGGAGGTGCCCGATGACCGCCTCCCTCCTCACCCGACCCCAGACCACGACGGCCACCCCCACGCGCAAGCCGAGGCGCCGGCTCAGGCCGGGCCGCCCCATTCCGTTCGGGTCGGCGCTCGGTCCGTTGCTGTTGCTGGCCGGATGGACGGCC
Organism: Micromonospora sp. NPDC049275; assembly: GCF_043197115.1. Taxonomy (NCBI): domain Bacteria; kingdom Bacillati; phylum Actinomycetota; class Actinomycetes; order Micromonosporales; family Micromonosporaceae; genus Micromonospora; species Micromonospora sp. NPDC049275. The sequence continues at coordinate 116,398 of NZ_JBICSN010000017.1, read as the reverse complement.
GGCTCGGCGACCGGCTGGCTCGACCCGCGTACCTTCTCGGCCCCGTGGACCGTGGTGACGACGGCCGGTGACCTCATCGCGGACGGCCGCCTGCAGGACAACCTCGCCGTGTCGACCCAGCGGGCCGTGCTCGGCCTGGCCTTCGGCACCGTGATCGGCACGGTGCTGGCCCTGGTCGCGGGACTGAGCCGGTGGGGTGAGGCGATCCTCGACGGCCCGATCCAGATCAAGCGGGCCATCCCGGCCCTCGCGCTGGTGCCGCTGCTCATCCTCTGGCTCGGCATCGGTGAACAGATGAAGGTCACCACGATCATGCTCGGCGTGCTGGTGCCCGTCTACATTCACACCCACAACGGGCTGCGCAGCATCGACAGCCGCTATGTCGAGCTGGGCGACTCCCTGCGCCTGTCGCGGGCCGTCTTCCTGCGCCGCATCGTGTTACCCGGCGCGCTCCCCGGCTTTCTGCTCGGCATGCGGTTCGCGGTCGTGGGCGCCTGGTTGGCCCTCGTGGTGGTCGAGCAGATCAACTCGACGAGCGGCATCGGCTACATGATGGACCTGGCCCGCCAGTACGGCCAGACCGACGTGATCATCGTCGGGCTCGTCCTGTACGGGCTGCTCGGGCTGTTGTCCGACGGTCTCGTCCGACTCGTGCAGAGGAGGACGCTGTCGTGGCGACGCACGTTGGCGGACTGACCGGCACCCGACCGGTACGGGTCCAGGGGCTGGTGCGCGGTTTCGGCGACCGGACCGTGCTGGACGACCTCGATGTGGAGATCGGCGCCGGGGAGTTCGTGGCGCTGCTGGGACGCAGCGGCTCGGGCAAGAGCACCCTGCTGCGGGCGCTCGCCGGCCTGGACGACGACCGGACCGGTGCGGGTGTCGTCGACGTACCGGAGAACTCCTCGGTCGTCTTCCAGGACGCCCGGCTGCTGCCGTGGCAACGCGTCCTGGACAACGTCATCCTCGGCCTGCGCGGGCCGGACGCACCCGGTCGCGGCCGCGCGGCCCTCGCCGAGGTCGGGCTCGCCGGTCGGGAACGGGCCTGGCCCAGCGAGCTCTCCGGTGGCGAGCAGCAGCGGGTGGCGCTGGCCCGGGCCCTGGTGTCCGAGCCGGAGCTGCTGCTGGCCGACGAACCGTTCGGCGCGCTGGACGCGCTGACCCGGCTGCGCATGCACGGCCTGCTGCGCGAGCTGTGCACCCGGCACCGGCCGGCGGTGCTGCTCGTCACGCACGACGTCGACGAGGCCGTCACGCTCGCCGACCGAGTGCTGCTGCTCGACGCGGGCCGCATCGCGATCGACCTCGCCATCGACCTGCCGACGCCGCGCTCGCACCGGCAGCCGCAGTTCCTCGCCTACCGGGAGTCCCTGTTGCGGGCGCTCGGCGTCGACCCGACGGAAGGATGACCATGCTGCACCTCAACGCGTTCCTGATGGGTGTCGGCCACCACGAGGCGGCCTGGCGGCTCCCGCAGAGCGATCCGTTCGCGCAGACCGACGTCGCGCACTTCACGCGCCTGGCCCGCATCGCCGAGCGCGGCAAACTCGACTCGCTCTTCCTCGCCGACAGCCCGGTGCTGTGGAACAGCATCGGCCGGCGGCCGGGCGGCACCCTCGAACCGACAGTGCTGCTCACCGCGCTGGCCGGCGCGACCAGCCACATCGGGTTGATCGCGACCGCCTCGACGACGTACAACGAGCCGTTCAACCTGGCCCGCCGGTTCGCGTCGCTGGACCACGTCAGCGGTGGCCGGGCCGGCTGGAACATCGTCACCACGGCCGGCGAACAGGCGGCCCGCAACTTCAACCTGGACGCGCTGCCCGCCCACCGGGAGCGGTACGAGCGGGCCGCCGAGTTCATCGAGGTGTCGCGCAAGCTCTGGGACAGCTGGGACGACCGCGCGCCGCTCGGCGACAAGGAGGCCGGGCGGTGGGGCGACGACGACCTGCTCTATCCGCCGGAGCACGTGGGACGGCACTTCCGGGTCGCCGGCGCGCTCAACGTCCCCCGCTCACCGCAGGGCTACCCGCTGCTGGTGCAGGCCGGGTCGTCCGAGGACGGCAAGGAGTTGGCGGCCCGCTACGCCGAGGCCGTCTTCACCGCCCAGCAGACCCTCGCCGAGGCGCAGACCTTCTACCGCGACCTCAAGCAACGCGCCGCCCAGGCGGGCCGCGATCCGCAGACCATCAAGATCCTTCCCGGCATCGTGCCGGCGATCGGGTCCACCGAGGCGGAGGCCCGCGCGCTGGAGGACGAGCTGGACCGGCTGATCAAACCCGAGTACGCCCGGCAGCAGCTCGCCACCACCCTGCGGGTCACGCCGGAGGACCTCGACCTGGACAAGGAACTCCCCGCCGACCTGCCCAGCGAGGACGAGATCGAGGGCGCGAAGAGCCGGTACACGCTCATCGTCGGCCTGGCCCGACGGGAGCGGCTGACCGTACGCCAGTTGATCGGTCGGCTCGGCGGCGGACGCGGTCACCGCACCTTCGCCGGCACTCCCGAGCAGGTCGCCGATGCCATCGAGGAGTGGTACCGCGCCGGCGCTGCGGACGGCTTCAACATCATGCCGCCGGTGCTGCCGTCCGGGCTGGAGGTCTTCGTCGACCACGTCGTGCCCCTCCTGCAGCGGCGCGGGCTGTTCCGTACCGAGTACACCGGCACGACCCTGCGGGATCACTACGGCCTGCCCCGCCCGGCCAACCAGCACGCGCGGCAACTCGCCGCGACCGCTCGCTGAATTTCCTGGAGAGGACAATCGATGGTGGACCACAGGCCCTTCGGGCACACCGGCGTACGGGTCAGCGCGCTCACGCTGGGCGCGATGAACTTCGGTCAACGGGGCAACCCGGACCACGAGGACAGTATCCGGATCATCCACCGGGCACTCGACGAGGGCATCACCTCGATCGACACCGCGGACGTCTACTCCGACGGCGAGTCGGAGGAGATCGTGGGCAAGGCGCTCGCCGGTGGGCGACGCGAGGACGTCTTCCTCGCCACCAAGTTCCACGGCCAGGTCGGCGACAATCCGCAGCACCGGGGCAACTCTCGCCGCTGGATCGTCCGCGCGGTGGACAACAGCCTGCGCCGCCTGCGCACCGACTGGATCGACCTGTATCAGGCGCACCGGCCGGAGCCGGGCACGGACTTCGACGAGACGCTGGGCGCCCTCACCGACCTGGTACGCCAGGGCAAGATCCGCTACCTCGGCACCTCCACGTTCGAGCCGTCGGCCATCGTGGAGGGTCAGTGGATCGCGCAGCGGCGCGGCCGGGAGCGGGTGGTCAGCGAACAGCCCCCGTACTCCATCCTGGCCCGTGGTGTGGAACGCGAGGTCCTGCCCGTGGCCCAGCGCCACGGCCTGGCCGTGATCCCGTGGAGCCCACTGGCCGGCGGCTGGCTGTCCGGGCGCTACCACGCGGGGCTCGACGCCCCGATCTCCCGCCGGGCCGACCGGCTCCCGGCCCGGTTCGATCCGCGACTGCCGGCCAACGCGGCCAAGCTGGTCGCCGTCGAGAAGCTGTCCGCCCTCGCCGACGAGGCGGGGCTGTCCCTGATCCACCTGGCGATCGCGTTCGTCCTGGAGCACCCGGCGGTCACGTCGGCGATCATCGGGCCCCGCACCCTGGCGCACCTGGAGTCCCAGCTCGGCGCCACGAAGGTGACGCTGTCCGCGGACGTGCTGGACCGCATCGACGCCATCGTCGCACCCGGCACCACGCTCAACCCGGCCGACGCCGGCTACCAGCCGCCCGCGCTCACCGATCCGGCGTACCGCCGTCGCGGCGGGTCGTCGACGCCGCCGGCCCGGGTGACCCCGTGAGCGACGGACCGGCACAAACCACGCCGACCCCGCACCGAACCTCCGAAAGGAAAACCCCCACCATGGCCCTGCTCACCCGTCGTGGCTGGCGCCGCGGCGCGGCCGGGATCGCCGCCGCCGCGCTGACCGCCGGCATCTCCCTCGCCGCGCCGGCCACCGCCGCCACCGCCGCGATCGACACCACCCTCGAGTGGTACGACGTCACCGCGACCGCCGTCGCGACCGGCACCCGACCGCAGGTGACAAACAACCGCGCGTGGGCGATCAGCTGGCTCGCCGCGGCCCGCGCGGTCCGGACCGCGCCCGCCTCGCCTGCCTACCAGGACGCCGCGCTGGCGTCCGCCGTGCACACCGCGCTGAGCGCCCTGATCCCGGACGCCACGCCCACGCTCGACGCGGCGCTGCGCACCACGCTCGACCGGATCCCCGACGGCCGCGCCAAGGACCGTGGGCACGCCGCCGGCCAGCGCGAAGCCCTCTCGCTGGTCGCCGAGCGGTCCGGCGACGGGCTCGACCCCGCCTCCGTCAACACGCCCTACCCCGCTCCCCCGGCCGCACCGGGGATCTGGCAGCCCACCCCACCGAGCTTCACGGCCGCCCAACAGGCCGGAAACCGGTTCGCCACGCCGTTCCTGCTCGACCGCGCGGACCGGTACCGCCTCGGGCCGCCGCCGACGCTGGGATCGGCGCGCTACCGCGCCGACATCGCCGAGGTCCGGGCCTACGGCGCGGCCGACAGCACGGTACGCACACCGCGGCAGACCGACACGGCGACGTTCTGGCTCGGCTCCTCGCTGACCCTCTACACAGGCATCCTCCGCGCCGCGCTCGCCCAGTCCCCCCGATCGACCGCCGGGCGGGCGGCTCTCGTGGCCGTCTTCCACGTCGCCCTCGTCGACACCCAGATCGCGACCTCCGACACCAAGTACGCCTACCTGCGCTGGCGGCCGGTCACCGCGATCCGGGCCGACGGCGACCCCGGCTGGACGCCGCTGCACGACACCCCCGCTCACCCGGACTATCCCAGCGGGCACAACACCTACGCCGGGGCCGCCGAAGGGGTGCTCACCGCCCTGACCGGGGCGCGGGCACGGGAGGCGTACACCATCTCCAGCCCCACCCAACCCGGCGTCACCCGCACCTACACCGACTGGCATCGGCCCACGCAGGACAACGTCGACGCCCGCGTGTGGTCGGGCATCCACACCCGTACGGCCGACGAGGCCGGCGTCCGGCTCGGTCGGGACGTCGCCGCGCACACCGTCCGCACCGCGGCCCGCCTGTTCGCCTGATCCTGCGCACCGGCGGGGCGGCACGTCGCCGCCCCGCCGGCCACGCCCGGTTCCACCTCCAGGAAGGCCGTCGCTGATGAGCGCTCAATTCCTCTGGTACATCCCGAATCAGGTCGAGCCCGGCCATCGCGGCGACGACGTCGTCGAGCACCACAACAGCCTGCAGACCCTCACCAGCCACGCCCGAGCCCTGGAGGAACACGGGTGGGACGGCGCGCTCCTCGGCACCGGCTGGGGACGACCCGACACCTTCACCGTCGCCACCGCGCTGGCCGCCCGGACGACGACGTTCCAGCCGCTGATCGCGATCCGCCCGGGCTACTGGCGGCCGGCCAACTTCGCCTCCGCCGCCGCGACGCTCGATCACCTCAGCGGCGGCCGCGTCCTGATCAACATCGTCTCGGGCAAGGACAACCTGGCGGCGTACGGCGACGGCGAGGGCGACCAGGCCCACCGCTACGCCCGCACCCGCGAGTTCCTCCAGCTCGTGCGCAGACTCTGGACCGAGGAGAACGTCACCTACCAGGGCGAGCACTTCCGCGTCACCGGCTCCACCGTGGCGCTGCGTCCGGTCGTCCGAGGCGATCGCCGGCACCCCCGGCTCTACTTCGGTGGCGCCTCCCCCGCCGCCGAGGAGGTGGCCGCCACCGAGGCCGACGTCCAACTCTTCTGGGGCGAGCCGCTCGACGGCGTTGCCGAGCGGATCGAGCGCCTCAGACTGCTCGGCGAGAAGCTGGGGCGCGAGCACGCCCCGCTGGAGTTCGGGCTACGGATCACCACTGTGGTGCGCGACACCACCGAACAGGCGTGGGCCGACGCCGAGGCCAAGGTGGCGCAGATGGCGGCGGGCCACGGCGTCGCCGGGCGAGACCGGACCTGGCGGGCCGCCGTCGGTCAGCAGCGGCTGCTCGACCTCGCCGCCCGCGGTGACGTGCTCGACGACAACCTCTACACCGCACCCGGCAGGTACGGCGGCGGCGGCGCGGGCACCACCTGGCTGGTCGGCTCCGCCGAGGATGTGGCGAGGTCGCTGCGGAGGTACCAGGCGCTGGGCGTCAGCCACTTCGTGCTCTCCGACACGCCCTACCTTCCGGAGATCGGACGCCAGGGCGACCACCTGCTGCCGCTGCTGCGCGACTGAGCCGGGCTGCCCGCGGGCCGGAAACGTTGGACGCGGTGCGGGGACGCCGGATCACTGTCACCCCACCGCCGCCGCGTCCGACGCACCGGCCGGCTCACGCACCGCGGCGAAGCGCAGCCGGTGGTAATCGGCGTACCAGCGGCCGTCGCGCAGCAGCGTCGGCGCGGCCAAATCGTTGATCCGCGCCAGGACGGCCTCGCGCCGGTCCGCCGGCACATGGCCGATCAGGGACGCGCCGAACATGACAACCCAGTCGGCGACGCCGCGCGGACAGTCGGTCAGCTCGGTGGGCCGAGCGAAGTAGTCCATCCGCAGCACCTGGAAGCCGTGCTCCTCCAGCAGGGTGGCGTACTGTCCGGGGCTCGGGAAGTACCAGGGCATCCGGGCGCCCTCGGTCAGGCCCAGCTCGGCAAGGGCGGCGCGGACGGCGGCGAGGATCCCGGCCACGTTGTGTGCGCCGCCGAACTCGGCGACGAAACGCCCACCCGGACGCAGCGCGCGACGGACCGCGGCGACGACCTCCGCCGGACGGGTCATCCAGTGCAGCGCGGCGTTGGAGAACACCGCGTCGACCTGCTCGTCGATCCGGAAGTCGTGGCCGTCGGCGAGCAGCACGCCCGATCCCAACCGGCCGGTGGCCGCGGCGACCATGGCGGGGTCACCGTCGACAGCGATCACCCGGGCACCGCGCGCCGCGATCGTGGCGGCCAGCTCACCGGTGCCGCACCCCAGGTCGAGGACGGTCTCGCCGGGCAGCGGGGCGAGCAGGTCGACGACACCGCCGGCCAGCGCGGACACGTAGCCGAACTGACTGTCGTAGCGGTCGGCGTCCCACCCGGCTGAGGGCTGGGACTCGTGGACGGAGTGCTGTGTCATCGCGTCATCCTCGATCGATCTGCTGAAGGCTCTGCCCGGCCATCGCCCACACCCCCTGGACGTCGGCGTCGAGCCGGGCGAGCGTGAACCGGCTTCACCTCGCTCCGCTCACGGTAAGCCCACCGGCCGCCCCGGCGCGCGGACGCGACCGGGTGGCTGAACGTGAATCTCGCCTGAGCCGACGGTTCTCCCCCTAGGTTCGGTGCGCAGGACGCAGTCGAACCGGGGAGAGACGTGGACAGCTATCCGGCGATCGAGGATCACGGACTCATCGGCGACCTGCAGACCGCCGCGCTGGTGACGTGTGACGGCACGGTCGACTGGTTCTGCGCGCCACGCTTCGACTCGCCGAGCATCTTCGCGGCCCTGCTGGACAAGGACAAGGGCGGCTACTTCCGCATCGCGCCACACGACGTCCGGTACGTCACCAAACAGCTCTACCTCCCCGGCACCCCCATCCTGATCACCCGGTTCATCAGCGCCGACGGCGTGGCCGAGGTGATGGACTTCATGCCTGTCACGGGCGAGCGGGCCACCGACGCGCACCGCCTGGTCCGCATCGTCACCATGGTCCGGGGCAGCATGCGCTTCCGGGTGGAGTGCCGGCCCCGGTTCGACTACGCCCGGGAGGAGCATCAGCTGGAGCGCCACCGCAACGGCTACGTCTTCCGCGGCCGAACGGCATCGCTGACCTTCAACCCGGTCGACCCCACACGGCGGTTGATCTCCGAACATGGAGACATCCGCCTGGAGGGCGGCGACCTCGTGGCGTACGGCACCCTGAACGAGGGCGACACCGGCGGCGTGGTCCTGGAGACGGGCGCCACCGAGCCGCGGGTCATCCCGGCGGACGAGATCCAGGGCATGTTCGAGTGGACCCGGGACTACTGGCGGCGCTGGCTGGAACGCTCCCGCTACACCGGCCGCTGGCGGGAGATGGTCGAGCGTTCCGCCATCACGTTGAAACTCATGACGTACGCACCGACCGGCGCGATGATCGCCGCGCCCACCGCCGCGCTGCCCGAGCTGGTCGGTGGCACCCGCAACTGGGACTACCGCTACACCTGGGTCCGCGACACGTCGTTCTCGGTGCACGCGCTGCTCGGCCTCGGCTTCACCGAGGAGGTCAGCCGGTACATGGACTGGTTGGACGAGCGGATCCGCGAGGCCGGCGACCTCCAGGATCCACTGAAGATCATGTACCGGGTGGACGGCTCCTCCGACCTGCACGAGGAGGTCCTCGATCACCTGGAGGGCTACCGCGGCTCGTCGCCTGTGCGGATCGGCAACGGCGCGGCCGACCAACTTCAGCTCGACATCCACGGCGAGGCGCTCTACGCCATGCATCTGGCCGACGAGCAGGGCATCCGCGTCTCGCACCAGGTGTGGAAGAGCACCGTCCGGCTTGTCGACTGGCTCTGCACCCACTGGGATCAGGCCGACGCCGGCATCTGGGAGAGCCGTCACCACCCCCGCAACTACACCTTCGGGCGGGTGATGTCCTGGGTCGCCCTGGACCGGGCCGTCCGCCTCGCCATGCGGACCGGCCGGCCCGGCGACACCGCGGGCTGGACGGCGCAACGCAACCGCATCTACGACCAGGTCATGGCCCGCGGCTACGACCGGGGTCGGGGGACCTTCGTGCAGGCGTACGGCGAGACCGTGCTGGACGCGGCGTTGCTCGCCATGCCGTCGGTAGGCTTCGTCACGCCGAGTGACCCACTGTGGCAGTCGACCCTGCACGCGATCGAGCGCGAGCTGGTCTCCGACAGCCTGGTCCACAGGTACGACCCGGTCCACTCCCCCGACGGCCTCCCCGGCCACGAGGGCACCTTCAACATGTGCACCTTCTGGTACGTCGAGGCGCTGGCCCGTTCCGGCCGCCTCGACGACGCCCGACTCACGTTCGAGAAGATGTTCACCTTCAGCAACCACCTCGGCCTCTACGCCGAGGAGATCGCCGCGACCGGGGAGCAGATCGGCAACTATCCCCAGGCGTTCAGCCACCTCTCGTTGATCAACTCAGCGCTGACGCTCAACGACCTGCTCGACACCGAGGCCGACGCCCGCAGGCGCCGGTAGCACGAGCACCGCGGCCGACGTGACCTCTCAGGCGACGGCGAGGGCCATTCGGCGGACCGCCTCGGTGATCAGCTCCGGCGCGGTGGCCAGGTTCAGCCGGACGTGACCGCCACCGCCGGTGCCGAAGGTCGCACCGGGGTTGAGCGCCACCCGGCCGCGGTCGAGGAACACGGCTGCGGGGTCGTCGCCGAGGCCCAGGGCGCGGCAGTCGAGCCAGGCGAGATACGTGGCCTGACCGGGCTGGTAGCGGATGGCCGGCAGGTGTTCGGCGAGCAGCGCGGCGAGGAGCCGACGGTTGTCGTCCAGGCCGGTCAACAGGGCGTCGAGCCACTCGCCGCCGTCGCGGAAGGCGGCGGTGTGGGCGATCACGCCGAGGTGGCTGGTGCCGATGCTGACCCCGATGGGGACGCGGCTGAGCTCCTCGGCCGCGGCCGGTCCGGCAACGAGGAGTCCACCGCGCAGGCCGGCCAGGTTCCACCCCTTGGAGGCGGACATCAGCGACAGGCCGTTCTCCGCGCCGGGCACCGAGAGGTACGGCACGAACCGCGCACCACCGGCCACCACCGGAGCGTGGATCTCGTCGGCGACCACTCGCACCCCGTGCCGTTGGGCCAGACGGGCGACGGCTGTCAACTCGTTCGCGCTGTGCACGACACCTGTCGGGTTGTGCGGGCTGCACAGCAGGTACGCTGCCGGCCGTCCACCGGCGCGAGCCCGCCGGAACGCATCCTGCAGCGTGCCGAAGTCGATCCGCAGGTTCTCGCCGAGCGGCGCCTCCACGATCCGGCGGTCGGCGTGCGCCACGGACTCGTAGAACGGCGGGTAGACCGGGCAGTTGACGACCACCGCATCCCCCGGCTCGGTGACCAGTCGCAACGCCTCGACGACGCCGTGCATCACGTCGGGTACCAGCGCGGTGCGCTCCACGGCCAGCCCGTCCCAACCCCACCGCCGCCTGGCGAACTCCGCCAGGGCCTGCGGGTACGCCGTCCCGGCGGTGTAACCGGTGTCGCCGCGCGCGACGGCGTCGGTGATCGCGCGCGCGACCGGCTCGGCCAGCGGCACGTCCATCTCGGCCACCCAGAGCGGCAGCACGTCGTCGGGGTACTCCCGCCACTTGAGGCTCGTTCGTTGCCGGAGCTGGTCGATCGTGAGCTGGCGAAGGGGATTCACCGCGTTTCGAGCACCACTCAGCACACCACTCATGGCCGAAGCCTATTCGGCGAGCCTTCGTCGCGTCGGACGCCCTGCACGCCGCAGTCGACTACGCGGTGTCGCGCGTGGACCTCGTTCGCGCCTCGAGGGCGGTGATCACGCCGATCATGTCGATCGCGCCGTGGCCGCCCTCGACCGCTTCCTGATACAGCTCCCGACTCGCCCGCAGGAGGGGATGCGCCGTCCCCGTGGCCACGGCGGCGTCCTCGATGAGGCGAGCGTTCCTGAGGACGTCGGCGATCGCCGCCTGGGGGGCGAGGTCACCTTCGGTGAGCTTCAGCGCCTTGCCTCGGGAGACGACGGACGCCATCGGCCCGGATTCGAGCACGGCGCGCAGCACCTCCGTGTCCGCGCCGGTCTGCGCCGCGAAGTGGAACGTCTCGGCCAGACCCGTCACCATGGTGATCAGGAACGTGTTGACGGCGAGCTTCATCGACAGCGCCGCCGGCACTGGGCCGCACCGGAACCGTTGCGCACACATCGCGTCGATGAGGGGTTCGACCTGCTCGATCGCCTCGTCGTCGCCGGCGAGCATGGCCACGAGCGTTCCCTCCGTGGCGGGTCCGCGCGACCCCGACACCGGCGCCTCGACGTACCGTCCGCCGGACTCGCCGACCTCCACGGCGAGCCCTTGGGAGTACGCGGTCGTGAAGGTGCCCATCCCGACGATGGTGTGCGCGCGTACCCGACGGACGAACTCGTCGGTCCCCCGCCCGAGCACGGCGTCGACGGCCGCCTCGTCGCGCAGCATCAGGATGACTGTCTCCGCCGCGTCGAACACGCCCGCGAGGTCGTCGGCCGCGCGCGCTCCGGCGGCGACGAGTTCCGCGACGGGCCCGGGCGTACGTGCCCAGACGATCACGTCGACGCCCGCGTTGACGAGGTTCGTCGCCATGGGCACACCCATGATGCCGAGCCCGACGAATCCCACCGTGCGAGCGCTCATCCCGGCTACCTGCTTCCCGTCGCGCTGTCGGTCACGCTAGTGTCCACGTCCCACAACCGCGATGCCACGTTCGCCCTGGTGAGAAATCAGGCTGCCGGCTGTTTGTCACGAACGACCTTGGGTAGGCGCGCCCGATGAGCGGGCCAGACACGAACCTGAGCACTCGGTCGGACACCAGCCGCGCCGTGGCGTTCAGCGATGCCATCTTCGCCATCATCATCACGCTGCTGGTCCTGGACCTCCGGGTGCCCGACGTTCCACCCGGCCGCCTCCTGTCCGGCCTGCTCGACCAGTGGCCGTCGTACGTCGCGTATCTCGCGTCCTACTCGTACGTGGCCGTCGTCTGGCTCAACCACAAGGCGGCGTTCAACCGCATTCGAGAGGCCGATCGCGGCCTGCACTGGGTGAACCTGTTCGTGCTGTTCACCACGGCGCTGCTGCCGTTTCCGACGATTGTCGTGTCGCACGCGCTGCAGGAGCACAACAACGCAGACCAGCGGGTGGCCATCGCCTTCTACGCGCTGATCGGCGCGTTGCTGTGCGCGACGTGGCTTGCGTTCTACCACTACCTGGCCCGCAACCCCGATCTGTTGAAGGACCAGGGCAAGGGCGGCTTCTTCCACGTCGAGCGGTTCCGTGCCCTCGCCGGGGTGGTCCTGTACGTGCTCGCGGGGCTGGTCGGCTACCTGGTGGCGCCCTTGATCGGCCTGGTCATCTTCCTCCTCCTACCCGTCTTCTACGCCATCACCAGCGCCGGCCTGTACCAGTTTCCAGTGGCCCGCCGGATCACCCACCGCCCTCCGCCAACCGACTGAGGGCGAGCAGATCACCGTTCCACCCCGTGAACGCCCGGTACCTACAGCATCTCGAGTGGTTGCGGGCCGGCCGGCGGCGGGAACGCCGTGTCGAGTGCCGCCAGGTCCTCCTCGGTCAGCTGCACGTCGTGCGCTTCGGCGTTCTCCCGGGTGTGTTCGGCCTTGGACGATCGGGGGATGGCCGCGACCATCTCTTGGCGCAGCAGCCAGGCCAACGCGACCTGGGCGGCCGTGGCCTCGTGCCGCGCGGCGACCTCCGCGACCTGGGGGTGGCCGAGCAGTCGACCCTGCTCGATCGGGGAGTACGCCATCACCGGGATGCGGTGCTCGCGTAGCCACGGCAGCAGGTCGTACTCGGGACCGCGGCGGGTGAGGTTGTAGAGGATCTGATTCGTCGCGCAGGCGCTTCCGCCCGCATCGAGGAGATCGGTCATGTCCGAGAGATCGAAGTTGCTCACACCCCACTGCCCGATGTCGCCGGCGTCGACGAGTTCGGCGAACGCCTCGATCGTCTCCGCGAGTGGATGCGAGCCGCGCCAGTGCAGCAGGTAGAGGCCGATGTGGTCGACGCCGAGTCGTTGCAGGCTGCGACGGCAGGCCTGCACCGTTCCCCGTCGACTGGCGTTGGACGGCACCACCTTGTCGACGAGAAAGACGTCGGCGCGTCGTCCGGCGATCGCCTCGCCGACGAGTTCCTCGGAAGCGCCGTCACCGTACATCTCCGCGGTGTCGATCATGGTCATGCCCAGGTCGAGCCCGGCGCGCAGGGCGGCCATCTCGTCCTGTCGTCTCTCGGGGCGATCGCCGAGGTACCAGGTTCCCTGGCCCAGCGCGGGCATGGTCTGACCGGAGGGCAGCTCGATCGCGCCGATAGCGAGAGTCATGTCGACCTTTCCGGAGGCTCGAATGCCGTCAGGTGCCTGCGTTACCCGCTGGGACAGGCAGAACACCCTCGCAGCCGCCACCTTTCGCGCGCCAACGCGGGCAGGTGAGCGCCCTGGTGCGGCATTCGGTGGCCGTTTGCTGCTGCCCGTACCCGGGAAGGCGACCGCGAGCGAGACGCCGCCGACGGGGCGGCGCCGCGAAGGGAGGCCGCACACGATGGCACAGAGCCAGCAGCCGTTGACCGGCAAGCGAGTCGCTTGCCTCGCCGCCGACGGGGTCGAGGACGTGGAGTACACCCAGTCCCGGGCCGCCGCGGAGCAGGCAGGGGCCGAGGTTCACCTGATCTCGTTGCAGTCCGGCGAGATCCAGTCGATGAACCAGGACATCAATCCGGCCAACCACTATCGGGTGGACCGGACCGTGGACGAGGCCAATGCGGCCGACTACGACGCCCTGTTGCTACCGGGCGGGACGGTCAACCCCGACCGGCTCCGGATGAACCCGCAGGCGATGGACTTCGTCCGGGCGTTCTTCCAGCAACAGAAGCCGGTGGCGGCGATCTGCCACGGCCCCTGGTCGTTGGTCGAGACTGGCATGGTCAACGGCCGGACCGTCACCTCGTTCCCCAGCCTGCGCACCGACATCCGCAATGCGGGCGGCAACTGGGTGGACCAACAGGTGCAGGTCGACAACGGCCTGGTCACCAGCCGCAACCCCAGCGACCTTCCGGCCTTCTGCGCCAGGATGGTCGAGGAGTTCGCCCAGGGGGAACAGGTACGCCAGATGGCGACAGCCTGATCCGCTGGGGCTCAGGGCCGGGAGGAGCAGGCCGAGCGCCAGAATCAGGCCTGCGCGGGCCACCCTTTATGAAAGGGTTTGTACCTGACGGTGCCAATCATCGGTGGCACTCACCGGAGCAGGTCAAGCGACAGGGGCGGACATGAGGTGGCTGATCGGCGGAGCGGTCGTGGTTGGCGGCGTGCTGGTCGCCCGGCGCCTGCTGGGCGGGAGTGGCCGGAGCGACGAGCACTGGCAACAGGGTCCGGCACGGCGCCGCGGGCCGCAGTGGCACGTGGCGACGGTGAACCGACCAGCCAGTGACGTCGCCCCGGGCGGGCGCCTCCCCGAGCCGCTGGCCGGGCTTGGCGACGCCGTCGAGGTCCAGCTCCGGCCCGCCGCCGGCGACCGGGGGACAGAGATCGCCGTACGGCTGCGCGACGGTGCCCGACTCCCTGTCGCCACCGCGGCCCGACGGGTCACCGGCCGAGATCCCGAGCAGGCGATCCGGGCCGCGCTGCGCGAGTCGAAGCAGTTGATCGAGACCAGTGAGGTCCTGCACCCGGACTATCCACCCACCACCGAGCCGACTCCGATGAACAAGCCACTGCGGATGGCCACCCAACAGGGTCGGCGGGAGGGACGACTGTGAAGGCGCTGGTCTGGGAGGGAGCAAACGAGCTCGCGGTGCGACAGGTTCCGGACCCGCAGATGCGCAACGAGCAGGACATCATTGTCCGGGTCCGTCGGACGGTGACCTGTGGTTCGGACCTGCACCTGCTCGGGGGGTACATCCCGTTCATGGAACGTGGCGATGTCCTCGGGCACGAGTTCCTCGGCGACGTCGTCGAGGTCGGTCCGCAGGTACGCAAGCACAAGGTGGGCGACCGGGTCGTCGTCTGCTCGTTCGTCTCCTGCGGCAAGTGCTGGTACTGCCAGCACCAACAGTTCTCGTTGTGCGACAACGGCAACACGAACCCGATGATCACCGAGAACGTCTGGGGTGCCGCGCCCGGCGGCTGCTACGGCTATTCGCACGCGCTCGGGGGCTTCGCCGGCAGCCACGCCGAATACATTCGCGTTCCGTACGCCGACCAGGGCGCCTTCACCGTCCCGGACGAGGTGCCCAGGCGCCGGGTTGGCCACCAGACAGAACGCGGTCAGGCCCTGGTTGCAGTTGGCGCAGAACCCGCATGAGACGTTGAACGGCAGGCACACCATGTCGCCGACCTTGACCAGATCGACCCCATCGCCGACCTCGATCACTTCGCCCATGTTCTCGTGGCCGAGCACCCGGCCCGGCTCCATGTCCGTGCGTCCGTCGTACATGTGCAGGTCGGAGCCGCAGATGTTCGTCGTCGTAATCCGGATCAGGGCATCCGTCGGTCGCTCGATCTTCGCGTCCGGAACTTCCTTGACGCTGACCGTCCTGGGGCCCTCGTACACAACAGCCTTCATCTGCTCCCCCGTGAAGAATCCGCCCACCGCGTGAGCACCGCCCTTGCTGGCGTTCACATCCTCGCAGAGCAATCCGACCCTTAAGACCGGTTTACACCACCCGGTCCGGCCCAGCCAGTTGGCCCAGGTGAGCGACTGGCGTTCCCGATATTCGCCTCTTTGGACCGGATCCGATGACACCCTGTACCGGTGAACGGCCTCTGATGCATACCGCGTTGATCGTGTTGGCTGCGCTGGCGGCGGCAGTGCTCGTGGACCTGGTCGCCGGCGTGCTGATCCGCCGAGTGGCCCGCGGCCGCTACCGGTGGTTGCTGGAACCGTTGCGGGACGCGTGTCGCCGCCCGGCGGCCGCGGTCCTGCTGTTCGGCGCGCTGCACTACGCGCTACCGCCCGGACCGGCCGATTGGCAGCGTCATCTGCGGCACGCCAGCCTGCTGGTGCTGATCGCCGCCAGCGCGTGGCTGCTGATCAGAACGTTGAGCGTCATCGAGACGGTGTCGTTCAGCAAGCTGCCGAGCGATCTGGTCACCAGCCGGCGCATCCGACGGGCCCGCACGCAGATCCGCCCCGTGCGGCGGCTCACCGTCGCCGTGGTCACGATCGTCGCGATCGGCCTGATCCTGATCACCTTTCGGCCGGTACGCCTCTTCGGCATCTCGGTGCTCACGTCGGCGGGCGTGGTCGGGGCGCTGATCGGCCTCTCCGCCCGAACGGCGCTCGGCAACGCGTTCGCCGGCGTCCAGGTCGCCTTCGCCGACGGTCTGCACGTCGGTGACGTGCTGGTGGTGGACGGCGAGTGGGGCCGGGTCGAGGAGGTGAAGCTGACCAACGTGGTGATCCGACTCTGGGACGAGCGGATGCTCATCCTGCCGACCACCTACTTCACCGAGCGGCCGTTTCAGAACTGGACGCGGAACGAGTCCCGAGTCGTCGGCAAGGTTCAGATCCATGTCGACCACACCGCCGACCTGGATGACCTGCGCCGGGAGGCGCGCCGGCTGGTCGAGTCCTCACCGCTGTGGGATCGCCGCCAGTGGGTGCTCCAGATGGTCGACTCCACCCCGCAGACGGTGGTCATCCAGGTACAGGCCTCGGCCGCCGACGGCGCCAGCGCCTGGGACCTGCGCTGCGACCTGCGCGAGGGACTGGTTCGCTACCTGCGCGACAGTCATCCGCAGTGGCTGCCCCGCGCCCGCAACCAGTACCAACCCTGACCGAGCGCCGCATCACCCGAGCACATCGAGGGGCTGTCAGCACGAACCCGCTACAGGCGCGGCCCAGCTCGGGAAAGGCGGCCACCTATCGGCCCGCGCACCCCTGAGCCAGCTGAACGACGGTGGCCCCGCCCCGTTCGGGCGCGCTCGCTCGGGTCGCGTCCGCACACGCCCGAGGTGCGCGAATCCGGCATGGCGGCTTCCCGGCGTATCGCTCAACGACCTAATGCCTCCGGTCGGACTGTCGCGGACCGCTGGATGCGGCGATGCGCCACTGGACGGACCTGCTCTACCGCGACTTCGCCGCCGTTCACCACTGGGACGTGCCGTCCGGCTCGACTGTGTATCGGGTGTTCCTGCTTCCCGACATGCTCGAAGTGGACCTCGGGTTCACTCCGGCCGCCGAGTTCGGGCCCCACGGCCCGACCTGGCGCACCGTCTTCGGGCAACCCGCAGAGGCGACGGAGGAGCCCACCCCCTCTCTGCGGACCCTTGCCGGGTTGGGATGGCACCACGCCCTGCACGCGCGGACATCCATCAAGCGTCACCGCCGCTGGCAGGCCGAGCAGTGGATCGGCGCCCTCCGCGGCCAGGTTCTCGCCCTGGCCTGCCTGCGCCTCGGTCATCCCACCAGCTACGCGAAGGGCGTACACCTGCTTCCCCCGGAGGTGACCGCGCCGCTGGACGCCACCCTGGTCCGTGCGCTCGACGACGCCGAACTCACCCGCGCCCTCGCCGCCGCGACGGCGGCGCTGATCGCGGAACTCACGCTCGCGGACGCGGCCCTGGCAGCCCGACTCGCCGCCACCCTCAGCGGCCGTACGCCTCCAACAGCCGCAACCACACCTCGCTGACCGTCGGGTACGCCGGAACCGCATGCCACAAACGGTCCAGCGGGACCTCACCGACGATGGCGATCGTCGCGGCGTGGATCAGTTCCGCCACGTCCGGCCCGACGAGAGTGAGTCCGACGATCACCTTCCGGTCCTCGTCGACGACCATCCGGGCGTGTCCCTGGTAGCCATCCGCGTGCAGAGCGGACCCGGCGACGGCACCCAGGTCGTAGTCCACGACCCGGATGCGCAGCCCCGCCGCCTCGGCCGCAGCCGCCGTCAGGCCCACCGACGCGACCTCCGGGTCGGTGAACACCACCTGCGGCACCGCGCGCTCGTCCGCCGTCGCCACGTGCCGGCCCCAGGGACCGTCCTCGACCGTGGCGCCCGTCGCCCGGGCCACGATCACGTCGCCCACCGCCCGCGCCTGATACTTGCCCTGATGGGTCAGCAGCACTCGCCGGTTCACGTCGCCCGCGGCGTACAGCCACTCTCCCCCGCCGACGACGCGCAAGGTGTCGTCGACCGCTAGCCACGCACCGGGGGCAAGCCCGATGCGGTCGAGGCCGATGTCCTGTGTGTTAGGTGTACGACCAACAGCCACCAGCACCTCGTCGGCCTCGATCTCCTCGCCGGAGGTGGTCTCGATGCGGACGGTTCCGCCGTCGTCGCGCCGGACGGACGCGGCCTCCGCGCCGAGGCGTACCGAGACACCGGCCTCGCGCAGCGAAGCCGTGACCCGCTCACCGGCGAACGGCTCCGCCGACGGCAACACGCCATCGCGCACCAGCATCGTCACCGCCGATCCGAGTGCGGCGAACGCGGTCGCCATCTCGGCCGCCACCACACCGCCGCCGATGATCGCCAGTCGACGGGGAACCAACCGGGCCGAAGCGGCCTCACGGCTGGACCACGGGGCCGCCGCACGCAGACCCGGGATGTCCGGCACCAGAGCGCTGCTGCCGGTCGCGACGACCACCGCGTGCCGCGCGGTCAGCCTCGTCGTGACGCCGTCGACGCCTGTCACCTCGACAACCCGGGCGGAGCTGATCCGTCCATGACCACGGTGCAGCGCGATGCCTGCCGACTCCAGCCAGGACACCTGCCCGTCGTCCTGCCAGTGCGACGCGAAGGAGTCCCGCCGGGCCAGCACCGCAGCCGCGTCCAGGTCTCCCGTCACCGCCTCACGCGCACCCGGCAGTTGGCGAGCCGCCCGCAACGCGGACGCGCTGCGCAGCAACGCCTTGGTCGGCATGCAGGCCCAGTACGAGCACTCGCCACCGACCAACTCCCGCTCGACGATGGCAGCGGTCAGCCCACCCCGCACGACCCGGTCGGCGACGTTCTCCCCGACCGGACCGGCACCAATCACCACGACGTCGTACTCGATGGCTGTCATGTCAGTTGCCCTTCGCCGCACGGCCGAGCCGGACCGCCGCGATGAGGAAGAAGATCGCGCCGGGAATCGCGTAGCCGGCCGCGTTTGTCAGCGACGGGTGATCCGCGGAGGCGCCGACGAGAAAGGACCCACCGGCCAGAACCGAGATGCCACCGCTGATGATCATCGGCCACTGGCCGCCCATCCTCCGGCGGGTGACCCCGACGATCAACTGCACCAGACCGGCGACGATCGCCCAGGCGCCCCAGACGCGGAGGACAGCGGGTACGCCGGACGCGGCCGCGACACCCACTCCGACCGCCGCGATCAGGCTCACCGCGATGTTCACGTACAGCAGGGTCGGCGAGCCGGTGGTCCGCGACGAACGAAGGTCGTAGATTGCCGCGCCCACGTCGAACAGCGGGTAGAGCACGAACAGCGTCACCGCGAGCGGGCCGATCTCCTTGGCGGTGGCGATCGTCACGAGTGCCCACACGATGGCGAACGCGAAGCGGACGAAGTACAGCCGCCGCAGTGCGGACGCGGTCCGGGAGATACCGGGCGAAGCAGCAATGGTGGTCACGGGTGACCCTTTCCACGGAGAGGTGGTAGACCGAACGTTCTGTCCACCAAGCATGCCAGCACCGAACCTCTCCGTCAAGACCGACCGTTCTACCCACCTGGCCGTTAGGATGGGGGTATGACGCGCGACAAACCCGACACTCGGCCCTCCGAGGCGCGAGCCCGGCTTCTCGCCACGGCGACCCGGATCTTCTACTCGGAGGGCATCCATTCCGTCGGCATCGACCGGATCATCGCCGAGGCGAAAGTGACCCGCGCGACCTTTTACCGACACTTTCCCAGCAAAGACGATCTCATCCTCGCCTACCTGCGTGAGGTCCATGGAATGGAGCGCGACGCGTTCGACGTCGCCATCGCCGACAACTCGTCGCCCGTCGACCCACTCCTGGCCATTGCCGGCTCGATCGCCCAGAACATCCAGTCCCCCGGGTTCCGGGGATGTGCGTTCCTGAACGCCGCGGCAGAATATCCCGGAGTGGAACATCCCGTACGCCAGGAGATCCTCGCCCACCGGCAATGGTTCCTCGACACGCTCAGCACGCTGATGGCGCAGGTCGACAAGGAAACGGCCGACCCCGCCGCGCGCCATTTCGTCATGCTCCGCGACGGCGCCATGGCCGCCGGATGCCTCTTCGACCCCGCGCTGGTGTCCGAGACCTTTCTGCGCGGCGTCGAAGGACTTCTTCGGGTCAATACCGAGCGCCAGTCGACCGGATCCGCCGGCTAGCACCACCGCATCTCCGCGTGGCCGCAGGTCCGCCACGGCCGCCTGGTCACGCCTCGGAGTCGCGGACGTCGGCTGCCTCCCGCCCGATCGGCGAGGCGGGAAGCTCCGGCGGCTGCCCCCGGCTCCGCAGCGCGTCGAGGAACGCGACCAGGGCCAGCACTCCGGCCACCACGCTCAACCCGACCATCGGCGTCCACCGCGCCAGCGCCGGCGTGCTCAGCAGCAGGGCCGCCAATCCGATGATGCGGGAGCGGGAAAGCCGGCCGAAGACCTCGTGCTCCAGCCGCAGGCGGGCGACCAGGAAGAGCATCGGACCGCCCACCACGAACAGGAGCCAACCGGGCCGCGGCTGCCCGAACGGATGGTCGATCACCAACTCGTAGCCGACCGCCGTGACGAGCACGCTGAGCACGATCAGCAGATGCGTCCGTTCCGACACCGCGCCCAGCCGGCCGGGCATGGACGCCCGATCCAACGCGTCGGTCAGCAGCAGACCGGCCCGGTGAAAGTAGATCCGCCAGAGCAGCGCGCTGGTGGTGAACGCGACAGTGAAGGCGGCTGCCCGCTCGGCGGAATAGTCCGTACCGCTGAACACCACGCCGATGACCAGAATCGACTCACCGAGCGCGATGAGAAACACTTGCTGGTAGCGGTCGGCGAGATGAGTCCCCGCGATCCGCCAGCGGCCCACCTTCGAGGCGCCGAGCCATGGCAGCGGCCAGCCCAGGGTCCAGGCAAGGTAGTCGACGGCGAGCGCGGCGGCCCACAGCGGCAAGCGCAGCCGGTCCGGACCCAGGGCGCCGGTCAGCCACAGGGGCGCGCTCGCCGACGCCCACACGGCAAGCCGGAACGGCACCAGCCGTCGCGGGTGGCCCCGCAGCGCGGCCGCGACCACCAGCGGCCGCACCACCATCACCATCAGGTACGCGGCCGCGAACGGCAGCGCTCGCTCCTCCATGGCGCGCGGCAACGTCACCGCCATGATCAGGCCGGCGAACATGGTGCCGACCACGACTGCCTGAATGAGCGGCTGCTCTGGTTCGTAGCGACTCGTGATCCAGGCGGTGTGCGACCAGATCAGCCAGAGCGCCAGGAAGAGCAGCAGGGTACGTCCGAACCCGCTGATGAGCGGCCAGCCGGCGTCATCGCCCAGGCCGGCGAACCGTTGCGAGACCCGGGTGAGGGCCACCACGAACGCCAGATCGAAGAACAGCTCCAGGAACGTCGCCCGGCCCGAACTGGTGAGAGGACGCAGCAGTTCGGCACCCCGACCCGCCGCCATCGTCCGCCTCCGTCCGCCCCTGTCACCAACGAGCCGGCCGCCAGAGGAGTTGCGTCAACCCGTATCCCCCCGCACGACACCTGGTGTAGGTGAACGCGCCTGGGCGAGCAGGCCAGGGCACTCGCAGATCAGATAAGGATCGGACTGTCAATGAGCGAATCGCGATTTATTGAGGCCACGAACGACCCGGAACTGCAAGATATTGAGATTGCCGTCTCTGCTGGGGGAATTACTGGCCGACGAGGGAAACCCGTCTCTATGCTTGCCGCCGACCACACTGCGGCTCGTTCGGGCCGAGGGACACCAATACGAGGATTTGCGAATGCGCCGAAAGTCTGCCCCGAGCAACGGCACTGCCAGCGTCAGTGACGTGACAGAGGAGGGCCAACCGACGGCCTCCACCCCGGAGGACGTCGCGCGCCGGTCCGCGGTCGCCGAGGAACAGGCGTTTCTCGAGGTGGCCACGGCCCGCCGCGACAGGCTGGTCGAGCACCTACAGGTCGAGCTTGCGGCAGAGGCCCTGGACGCGTTGGAGCAGGCCCGGCAGCGCATGCTCCGCCAGCAGTACGACGAGCTCCGGCGGGCAGGGGAAGGGCTGGTCTTCGGCCGCCTGGACGGTCTTGATGGCACCGTGCGTCACGTGGGCCGTGTCGGTCTCCGCGACGACGCCGAGGACGGTGAGCCACTGCTTGTGGATTGGCGCGCTCCCGCAGCCCGGCCGTTCTACACCGCGACGGCCGTCGACCCACAGGGCCAGGCACGACGCCGGCACATACGTACCACGGGATCCGCAGTCGTCGGCGTGGACGACGAGCCACTGGACGGAACCGCGACTGCGGAACTCGTCGGCGAGGGCGCTCTCCTGGCCGCCCTCGACCAGCGGCGCACCGGCCGGATGTCGACCGCGATCTCCACCCTGCAACGCGAGCAGGACGAGATCATCCGGGCGGAGGCGACCGGCCCACTGATCGTTCAGGGCGGTCCCGGCACCGGCAAGACCGTGGTCGCTCTGCACCGCGTGGCGTACCTGCTGTTCACGTACCGAAAGATGGCCGAGCAGGCGGTCCTGGTCCTCGGCCCCTCGTCGCGGTTCCTCCAGTACATCGCCCAGGTGCTGCCCGCGCTCGGTGAGACCGCCGTCGTCTCGGCGACCTGTGACACCCTGCTGGCCGACGTTCAGGTGGGCCGCGACGAGAGCCGGCTCCTCGCCGAGATCAAGGGCCGCGCCCTCTGGCAGCCCGCGCTCGAAAGCTACGTCGCGTCACTGCTCCCCCGGCCGCGCGAGCTGAAGGTGCGCTGGGAGGGCGAGTTCTACGTCATCCCCGCCACAACTGTGGCGCAGGCGCTCGCGTCGGCGGTGCAGGGACGCCCGTACCACCGCGCACGCGCGGCGTTCGCCGAGCAGGTGCACCACCTCCTCGCCGATGTGGTCGCCGAGCAGCGCGAGGCGCTGATGGACGAGATGGAGGAGGGCTTCGAGGACATCCTCGCCCGCGTCGACAGGGGCATGGGGCATGATCCCCACTCCACCCGGAGGTCCACCGGCAGCGACATCGACGGTTTGCTCTCCGAGGAGGAGATCGACCAGCTGCGCTGCCGTATCGCCGAGAACGCCACCATCGCCCGTTTCATCGAGGCATGGTGGCCCACCCTCCACCCCGAAACCCTGCTGGACGATCTCCTGACCGACCGCACCCTGCTGGGCCGCTTCGCCCCGCAGCTCTCCCCCGAAGAGATCACCGCCGTCGCCGCCGAGCCCGCCGGATGGGCATCCAGCGACATCCCTCTGCTCGACGCGCTCGCCGAGCTGCTCGGCGAGGTCGACGCCCCGCAACCACAGGGCGAGTTCGTCGCCGACCGCGCACGCCGACAGCGTGGCTGGGTGTACGGCCACGTCGTCATCGACGAGGCGCAGGAGCTGTCCGAAATGCAGTGGCAGATGGTTCTCCGGCGCTGTCCCAGTCGCTCCATCACCGCCGTCGGCGACATCGACCAGGCGGAGGCGGCCCACCGGCACACCAGCTGGGCACAGGCGGTGCAGGCCGCTTTCGGAGACCGTTGGACCGCAGCGGAACTCACCATCTGCTACCGGACGCCGCGTGAGGTCATGGACCTCACCGGACCGGTCCTTGCGAAGGCTGGCAGCCACAACGCACCACCGCGGGCGGTACGCTCCGCCGGCATCGCCCCCTGGGAACGCATGGTCGCACCCGCCGAGCTTGTCGGTGCTGCCGCCGAAGCAGTGCGACAGCTACGGCAACGGTGGCACGGCGGCACCGTCGGCGTCATCG
Organism: Micromonospora sp. NPDC049275; assembly: GCF_043197115.1. Classification (NCBI taxonomy): domain Bacteria; kingdom Bacillati; phylum Actinomycetota; class Actinomycetes; order Micromonosporales; family Micromonosporaceae; genus Micromonospora; species Micromonospora sp. NPDC049275. The sequence continues at coordinate 92,775 of NZ_JBICSN010000017.1, read as the reverse complement.
CCCCCGCCGACCGCATCGCCGAACTCCACGCCGTGCTGAGTGATGTGCCAGTGCTCACCGCGACCCAGTCCAAGGGATTGGAATGGGACGCGACGCTCCTCATCGACCCCGCGGGAATCGCCGCCGAGCCGCGCGGTTGGAACGGGCTCTACGTCGCGCTCACCCGATGCACCCAGGAACTCGGACAGCTCATACTCACGCCGCACTAGTCACTCAGCCGAGCGTCCTGCGGGGCACCCCGTCCCCGCTTCTGTCTGGCTAGCTTGGCTGGCATGGGGCCATAATGATCATGTGGGCGAGGATTCTGAGGTAGCGATCGCCGCGGTACGACGCTACGCCGCCGTTTTGCGGCGCATCCGCTCGCGCTTGTTCGATGCTTACCCCGATCTCGGCGACGTCACGGGCCTGATGGCGGCGGTGCGGCACACGAAGATGCTCCCGCGCGAGGGCACGTCGAGCACAGGCGTGAGGTACTCCGTCCACGGCGCCGGTTGTCTCATGATCGATGAACAGGGTCGGACGGTCGACGTCGACCTGGTCGGTGGTGTCGAGGCGTTCGAGGCCTGGCGGATCAGATGGTTCCTCGACGAACAGCCGGACGCCCGACCCTCGATCGAGGAGCTGCGCACAGCCTGCGCTCACCTCGCCCACACCGGCGAACTGCTGGAGGTGCAGGCAGGCAGCTGGTACGCCCTCCCCGATCGTTGAGCATCGGGCGGCTGAACGCTAGCTCGAAAGGTGCCTCACCTCAGCGGTCGGGCGACAGGAACCATTGCCCCGCCACCTCCCACCGGCGGCACGAGCGGGAACAGCGTAGGGCGCGTGCAAAGCGCTGACGCCGACAGCATCGTCCAATTGTCGGGATGCGGCAATGAGGGGGGGTGACAATCGTCGGATCCCCACCTGCCGCAGCCGTAGAGGTGCGGCAGCGCCGCTCGGGTGGTGCCCAGGGCGACGACCCCGACGTTTCGCCGGGTTCGGATCCATCGGCCACTTCACAGGTCGGACCACCAGCGCGCCGCCCGGAGCCGGCACCGCCGGACGCATCCGCAGTTGCGGGTCGCTGCGGTGGAGATCAGGTTTTGTCGCGGAGAGGGCGAGCTTCGATGTCGCGCAGCACATCGGGGTCCCACTGGCCGGCGTTCCAGTCTTCGCTTGTCGGAGTGGGCGACAGCGGCCACGCCGGATCTTGCCCGGCAACCGGCGAGTAGTGCCCGGCGACGACTCGGTCGACGTGGGCCATCAGCCGCAGGACTCGCGCCCGGCTGTGCAACATGCCCCCGATCAGCGCGGCAGCTCCAAGGGTGCGTAGGGCCGCCTGACCGAACAGGACGGCCGGGGCGGTTCGGTCGGTGGCCAACCAGGCGATGACGGCGCTGAGGATGAGGCACGAGGTGAAAACGCGCGTGCCCCAGTGCCGGCTGTACGAGCGGCCCGACGAGCCGTGCAACTGGGCGAGCTGGCGGGTGCCGCGGCCCCAGATCAGCCCGCTGACAACCAGGCCGATGATGGCGGCGAACAGGGTCAGGTTGGCCAGGACGAAGCCGATCGCTTCGGCAGTGCCGGACGCTGTCAAAGGCCGGGCGCTGTCGCTCCGGATGCTGCCGAAGACTGCCGCGGCGATCGCGGCCAGGACGTAGAGGATGGCGAACCCGATTGTGAACCAGGCCGCGACGTTCCAGCCTGCTGTCCTGGGTTCGGGTGGAGGTGTTGTAGACCGGCACGTGTGGCCTTGGCCGAGGTGTTCGAGTTCGACTCCGCATGTCGTGCAGTGCAAAGTGTTCTCCTGACCGGCGCGGCCGAGACTTCGCTAGGCCAAAGGATCCACAGGCTTGACGCGTAGAGGATCATGCCCGCTCGGTGCCGATCGGGCGACCCCGCCTCCCCTTGTCGTAGGGGACCGCTGTGCCGTTCCGCGAATGTCCGCCCGGCCTCGGACTCTCCGGGAGGGCCAGGGTCGGGGCACGTGGGCCAGGGCGGTCATGCCGGCGAGGCATGTCAGCGGCGTCATCCTGCCTGTCGTGTCCCAGAACGCCGACATTCGAACGGCCGCCCCGAGGATTGAATCGCCTTCGACGACAACCGGTGAGTCAGTCACGCGATCGCGAGCCGAAAACAGGTCGCCTACTCCGGCGGCAGGCTTGGCAGATAGAAGTGCGGCAGGGGTCGGCTCAGCATTCGCCCGGGGCTCTCCCCGGTCAGACGACGAAACTCGTTGATGAAGTGGCTCTGGTCGTAGTAGCCGGCGGCAAACGCGACGGGGGCGACGCTTCCTGGCGCGCCCAGCAGCATCGTCCGGATCACTCGTTGGAATCGAACCAGCCGCTGGAACTCCTTGGGTGACACTCCGGCGGCGGCTGCGAACCCTCGACGGAGGTGCCTGGCGCTGATGCCCAGCGTTGGCGCCAGGTCCTGCAGAGAAGTCGAGGCCGGGTGACGGTACAGCTGCTGGACCGCGACCATGATGCGCGGGTCTGTACGCCGGATCGGCTGGCGTTGTAGTAGTCGTTCGGCCCTGGCCGCCTGTACCGCGAAGTCATCGGCGCCGTCGAGAACAGACGCGAGCTGGCGGCCGACCGGACCCAGAAGGTCACCGATGTCGACTACCCGGTCGATCAGGTCTTCCGCTGGAATGTCGGTCAGATGGGCAAGAGCGCCGGCTCGCAGGCGGACAGCAGTGAAGGCAACGATTCCATCAGCCGCCAGACGCCACCGCCTCCGGCGCATACACAGCAGGTGGGCCCGGGGTAGCAGGACCGAACCTTCGGTGTCGTGCGCGGTGATCGGCGCGCCTCGGTGGACGATCAACTCCGCGCCGGTGCCCGGAAGGAGCGCCGGCAACTCACTCGGTGCGCCTTCCCAGGTCCAGATCCGATCGACGTACCGTGCGAGCTGCCGTCCAACCGGCACAAAAGCCCTGCGCACGATACGTATCGTAGCTGGTTCGCCGGCTCGGCCGGAATGTGCTGCGTCGGCGTGCCAGCATGCAGTGGATGGCCGTTTTTTCCTATCGGTTCGCCTGGCGGACGACAACCATGACCGTCATGACGGTTGTATTCGCCACCCTGAAGGCGCGTCCGGAGCGCGTGGACGAGGTACGGAACGAGCTGCTGGAACTCAAGCGGTTGACGAATAGGGAGCCGGGTGCGCTCGGCTACGCGGTCTACGGTGGGGCCGACGCGGTCTTCGTGGTCTTCGAACGTTACGTCGACCAGGCCGCCTGCGATGCCCACTTCGCCGCCCCGTACGTGAACGCGTTCTTCGCCCGCGTTCCGGAACTGCTGACCGGCGAGCCGCAGGTCCAGTTCGTCGACGAAGTGTCGACTTCTGACGCGTGAGGAGGTGAGCGGGATGCAGGACCGTGTGCTGGGCGAGGGCCTCGTCGTTTCCGCTGTCGGTCTGGGCTGTATGGGGATGACCTTCGGCTACGGCACCGTCGCGCGCGAGCGGGCTGTCGCCACGATAGATCGGGCGCTGGAACGCGGGATCACGTTCTTTGATACCTCCGACCACTATGGCTCCGGCACCAATGAGTCGTTGGTCGGCGAGGCACTCGCCGGTCGGTGGGGTGAGGTGCGGATCGCCACCAAGTTCGGGTCGATGCCGGTCCTCGATCCGGGACGTGTTCCCGACGGCAGGCCCGAGCAGGTGCGTCTCGCGGTGGAGGGTTCACTGCGCCGGCTGGGCGTGAACACCATCGACCTCTACTATCTGCACCGGGTAGATCCACTTGTGCCGATCGAGGAGACCGTCGGCGCAATGGCGGAACTGGTGGTGGAGGGCAAGATCCGGCACCTGGGTCTCAGCGAGGCCTCGGCGGAAACAACCCGTCGCGCCCATGCGACACACCCGATCACGGCAGTCCAGAGCGAGTACTCGCTGTGGAGTCGCGACGTGGAGGCCGAGGTGCTGCCCACGTTGCGGGAGCTCGGCATCGGGTTCGTGCCGTACAGCCCGCTGGGCAGGGGCTTCCTGACGGACGCGATCACGTCGGTGGAGCAGCTCGCGGCGGACGACTTCCGGAGGGTCAGTCCTCGTTTCCAGGGTGACAACTTCCTCCACAACCGCCGCCTGTTGGATCCGTTGCGCAGCGTCGCCACACGCATCGGTACGACGCCGGCTCAAGTCGCGCTGGCCTGGGTGATGACGATGTGCACCGCGGCCGTGCCGATTCCCGGCACCACCAGGCCCGAGCGGGTCGACGAGAATGTGAACGCGCTGCGGGTGAAGCTCAGCGACGCGGACCTGGCCGACCTGGACTCCGCCTTTCCGCCTGGAGCGTCCGCCGGAACGCGCTGGCCCGAACACATGATGGGCCTACTGAACGGCTGACGATGGCGCCGCGCCCACCGGCGTCCGTCGGGACCGCACTCGGTCAGTCACCCATCTCCACCAGAGGCGGGTGGACCGCTCGGTTTCCGCACCGCTGCCGCGCAGCTGAGCAGGGCCCTGGCCAACTCTTCGGCCCGGTCCGCCGACAACCACAACGACCCATGGGGCACATCGTCATCAGGACCAGCCAACCCAGCCGTCAGGGTCTCTGCTGGCACTTCGACGTCGAGTCGAACGAAATGACGCCCTCTGCTGTAGCCGACGAAGGCATCCAGATACCGGTCATCATCGAATGTCACCGCTGCATGCTGCCACAGCCGGTCGCCATGCAACGGATCTTCGACGTCGAGGCGTGGTCACTCGGGGTCCTGGCCCACCCGATACCGGCCTGACACAGGGCCGTACCCCACGCTGTGCTGTCGTGACCGGGGCGAGGCACGGGACCGCGCCCCGCCCCGGATCGGATCAGAGTTCCCGGTAGTAGACGGCGACCGGCAGTGGCGTGCAACCAAGTGTTTCGTACAGGGCTCGGGCGGGCGCGTGGAACTCGTCGCCGCCCGTGCCGATCGTGACGACCTCGGCGCCGAGTTCCCGCATCGCGGCGAACGCGTGCTCGCACAGTACGGTGCCCGCGCCGAGCCGGCGGTGCTGCGCGGACACGGCGAGGATCGTGACGCTGCCATTTCGGTGCTCAGGCTCTACCGCCCAGGCCACATAGCCGGCGATGACGCCGTCGATCTCGGCGACCGCGACGTACCGGTGCTCGGCGGGGTTGTGGAACTCGGCAACCTGCTTGACGTAGTCGTCGCGCCACCTGCCGTGCTGGTTGGCGAAGACGACCTCGCCCACGAGGGGGCGGAAGGAGTCTTCGTAGAACGGCCCGAACGTCTCGATGGTCAGTTCGGTGAGCCGGGTCAGGTCATGCTGAAGAAGCGAACGGATACGCATATGAGTGTGCCTCTCGAGCTGAGGTTCTGAAAGCCAACAGACCGGGCATCAGATGGTCAGCAAGCGGCCGGATCGACGGCGAGCCGACCCTCAGCGGCGGGTCCGCCAGGCGGCGAAGCAACTCATGCTCGGAATCCTACCGGGCGGTGCAATCGCACCAGAGGCTGTCAGAGTCGCTGTGCCGAGGCGTCAGGCGGCTGCTCACCGCGTCGGGCGGACCGGACCGGGGCGACGCGGGGTCGCCCGACCCGAAACACCGCGAGCGGTTGGCCTGCGACCCGCTCGGCGAGCCGACCGGCGGTCGTGGGGCAGTCGATGAGCTGGCTGAGCGGATGGACCGCCAGACCGTGCCGTGCGAGAGCCAGCCACGTCCGCAGCAGACGTCGGCCCACGCTGATCCGGTCGTCGTCGGCGGCGAGGAGGACCAGGACGCTGCCGTCGTAGCGCAACAGGCCGCGACCGCTGGCGGCCAGCAGCGCCGGCAGGCCCAGTCGGCGGGTGACCGGGTACGCGCGCAGCGCTGCGGACAGGACGCGCGCTTCGATCCGGGACAGGCTTAGCGCTCGATCCGTGAGTCCATCGAGGTGATAGCGAGGGTGGCGTGGGCTCAGGCGCAGCCAGTCCCGCAACTCGACCGCGACGGCGGGTGTGCCGAACATCCACCTGTCGGCGACGACCAGGTCCGATACGAGATCCCGGGTCGGAATGTGTGCGATACCCGGCTCGAGATCGGCGAGGACGGCGTCGTCGACGTACCCCGGTTCATATGGACCACGGGCGACCCGGCGGGCCTCGATGTCGGCGATCGTGAACGGAGTCGTGTACCGATGTGCCGCGGGGACCAGCCGTGGACCGGGCGCCACGGTCACGGTGAGGCCGAGTTCGGCGGAGACGATGAGGCAGGTCTCGACGAAAGCGCCGATGCCGAGGGTCAGGTCGCGCCCGGTCGGGTCGGAGTCGGGCAGGCGGCAGGCGGGATCGACGTCGATGGTGATCTCGTCGGTGCGATACTCCGGTCGCCACGGCTGCGTGTTGTGGGCGCTCGGTGCCCGGCGGCAGATCGCCTCGGCGGCCCGCAACCGCTCGACCCAGCTCACACTGCTCCTCGCTCGTAGAAGGTGTACCCGTGCAGTGGCCGCCCGCCCGCGCGCCGGTACTGAGCGGCCGAGGCGACGTTCGTCCGCTCGACGAAGGTGCTGCGCAGCGTCCGGTAGCCGTTGCGGGCGAGGTTGCGGTGCAACTCCCGGGACAGCAGCGTCAGGTACCCGTTGCCCTGCTCCTCGGGAACGGTGCCCTTGATGATGAGGACCGCGTCCCGCCGGTATCGGCCGCGGGTGGCGAGAAGCCGAAGCTGATTGAGTACGCCGAGACGGCCGCCGACGCGCATGAGGTATTCGGAGATGTCCGGCACGGTGACGACGAACGCGACGGGTCGGCCGGCCTTCTCCAGCCAGAGGAGCAGCCCCTCGTCGAGCAGGAACGCCAGGCCGTCGGTCTGCTCCGCCAGCTGCTCGGCGGAGATGTCGGTGTAGTAGCCCAACTGCGCGAAGCTCGCGTTGAGCATCTCGCGCAGGATCGGCAGCTGGCTGCGCAGGTGCCACCGGGAGCCGTGCCTGATGACGAGCCGTTCGGCGGCCATCCGGGAATCGTCGAAGGCGAACCCGTGGTCAGCGTGGGCGGGCAGCGGCGCACCCGTGGCCGTACCGTCGAGGTCGACGAGCCAGGTGTCGGCCTCGAAGCGACGGTGGAAGCCGTGCCGCTCGTACATGTCCGGGTAGTAGGCGGGGTTCCACGCCGAGTCCACGAAGCCACGCTCGGCGAAGCCGGAAGTGATCACCCCGCCGGTCTGGTTGGGCAGCAGGGCCACCGGTCCGAACAGTTGTCGACCGTCGGCCCGGCTCTCGACCGCGTCCATGATGGCGGTGAAGACGTCGTCGTCATCGACGAACTCGGTGTGCCCGAACAACTGCCGTGGGCCGACCTTGGCGTCGAAGGGCGCACTGCGGTGCATGCTGGTGCGTCCGACGACCTCGCCGCGTCGGTCGCGGACCACGAACAGCTCGGCGGCGCCGCGGTGGGCCGCGATGACCGAGGACAACAGGGGTACGTACCGGTCGGTCGGGTGCAGCCGGAGCGGGAAGTCGACGAATGCCCGCAGGTCGGCCCACGACCGCACGGGATCCAGTCTCATGCGCGGTGCACCGGCGGGCCGGACGTCTCACGCGAGAGCGGGGTGAAGGTCGGTATGTGGGCCATGCCGTCGGACTCGGCGCGCCAGATGCCGTTGCTGTAGCCCTCGGGCTCGGCGTTGTAGAGGCGGATGTAGCCGCCTGTCGCGTTCGTCGTGCCGTGATCGGTCACCCAGCACATGAGGTCACGGTGATGGCGGCTGCGGGCGAACGTCAGGAGCGCGTCACGGTCGCTGAAGAAGGCGATGGTGCCGAGTGTGAACGGAAACTGGTAGTAGACGGTGTGCCACCGGTATCCGTCCATCCGCCGCATCTGCCGGACCATCTTGAACCAGCTCCGGGTGAGCGTGAGGATCGAGCGCGGCCCCCGGTAACGGGTGGCGCCGACGAACATGGCTGTGGCCTGGCCCACCGCCGGCGCGGCGGAGAAGTCGGTGGTCCTCATGCCGGCACGCCCTTCACCAGGTAGACGTTCTTGATCTTGGAAGCGGCGTCCGTGAACGGGCCGGTGCCGTAGTCGTGGACCTCCACCCGCAGGTCCGCCGCGGACGGGTCCTCGGCGAGGGACTCGGCGAAGTCCCGGCTGACCTCGGCGAGGTGGCGCAACACTCCCGTGCGGCAGGTGTCGGTGAGGGTTCGCCGCTGCACCGGGTCGAGCGTCAGGCCCTCGCGGAGTTGCAGGTTGACGACCGGTCGGCTCTCCAGGTCGGCCTGCTCGGTCACGGCGAGGCAGAAGCTCTGCAGCAGGTGCGCCTGGGGATTGCCGGCATAGAGGCCGTACTCGACGTCCTGCGGGTAGATGTTGGCGCCCATGTACGAGATCGTGCTGTCCTTGCGGCCGTACAGGAACAGCAGTGGTAGGCGCATCCGGTCGACCTGCCAGGCGCGGTCCGCGTCGGCCCGCGCGGCGGGGCCGACGATCGCGGCCAGGACATCCGGGTACGACATCAGCCGGCCCTCGTCGCCGATGTTGTAGCGGACGCGGGGATTGAGCACCGCCGTCGAGTTGATGGTGCAGAGCACCTCGTGGTCCGCTGTGGTCTCCAGGTACGTCTCCAGCGGGTTGTACTGAAAGACCATCGGGAGGCGGTGCTCGTCGGCGCCGAGCAGGGCGGTCCGCAGTGCGGCGTCGGTACGCAGTCGTCGGCGGATCCAGACGCTGAAGTCGCTCTCCCCGGCCATGCCGATGGTGAGGTCGCTGGCCCCGTACCCGGAGCGCACCTTGACGAAGCGTTCCTCCAGGTAGTCGCGCAGCGCCTCGGTCATCCCCTCACCGCCGACAAGTCCACTGATGCGGTACTCGGCCCAGGGGAAGCCCTCGGCGTCGAGCTTGTCGCGTAGGTGCTTCAGGAACGGTGGGTAGGCGGTGACGATGTAGTCGAAGCCGGGGCCGAAGTACACCAGGGTGTCGACGATCTTCCGCAGGTCGGGCCCCGTGTTCTTGACCATCGCGATCTTCGACATGGCGATGCCGGTGTTGGTCCCGGTCGCCCAGGCGCCCATCGAGTACGCGTTGATGACGAACCGCCGCTTCGACGGGAACACCATTGTCGCGTAGCCGGCCAGGTTCTTGTGCACCGAGCGCAGCTCGCGGCGGCTGCGGATCCAGTTGAACGGCTGGCCGGACGAGCCCGACGACTCGTCGACCACGCTGCCGGCGATCTCGATCTCCCCGTGCCGACAACGCTGCGCCTCGGGGTACGCCTGCACGTACGACCGCTTGTCGGTGGGCGGGTACGACGACAGGTCGAACCAGCGGAACCGCCATTGGTGGCGGCGCAGGAAATCGCCGTACGCGGGAACGTCGATCGCGGCGAACTGGCAGGTCATCCAGGCGTGCAGCCGGGCGAAGCGCCCCATGTAGGGACGGTACTGACGTGCGGTGAGCCGCCACACCGCCGGATGGATCCGGTAGAGGGTGTAGAGCCAGGTCAGGGCGAAGCTCGAGGCCCGCAGGGTCCACCGACGCAGGAATGTCACCACGCGGCAACACTATTGGTAGGTCGAGCCGGCCACCTGATGGCGGGTACTCAGCTGTCCTGAGTATGCGAACGACGCCGTTTCGGCGCTTCCCGCGAGCACCCCGACGTCGGCACACCCGACGCCACGAGATGGCGGACGGAGGCGTCGGGGTGCTCGAGGCAACGCCCTCGAACCCAGGCGCCGACCAGCTCGAAGACCTCCGCGCTCTCGGCTGACGGCACCTGCACGTCTCCGCTGCCGTGGACGGCGAAATCCGTTTGGGCCAACGGCGTCGCCGCATCGACCTGCTGCTCGTCAGAAAGTTGATCGTCCCTTGAACCCGTTTTGCCTCTGCTACGTCGGTGTTGTGGACGCGCCTGGAGGCCGAGTCCCGACCGACCACATTGGAGGCCAAGAGACGGCATTCGAGCTGCACCAATCGTCAGCCCTCCAAGTCGGAGACCCTGCGCTGCATCCGATTCGCGGTGGCAGAGCAACGGCGGACCGCCCCATCGGGTGGTTCGACGTTCGACGGCGAGAGCAGCCCACACCCTGAGGCTGTTCGCCACGACCTCACCGCACGCGATTGCCTTGCTATTTGACCAATTTGCCGGTGGTTTCGATCTGGGACGGCCGGCGGTAGTGGAAGGAAGCGTATGCCCTCTCGTGCCACGAAACCGCGCCTCGCGCTTGCGTCGGTCGGCGTTATCGGCCTGACCCTCATCATCGCCGGGTGTAGCGGCGGCACCGAGCCAGACGATCGGGCCGCAAACATGCCCAAGGTTGACTGCGCCCAGTTCGGCCAGTATGGCGATCTGAAGGGCAAGACCGTCAGCATTTATGCGGGCATCGTCACGCCCGAGGACAAGGCTTACACCGACTCGTACAAGCCGTTCGAGGAGTGCACCGGCGCCACTATCAAGTACGAGGGCGACAAGTCCTTCGAGACGCAGATCCTCGTCCGCGCCAAGGCCGGCAACCCGCCGGACCTCGCCATCGTGCCGCAGCCAGGCCTGCTCCGGCAGCTCGTCGGCACCGGTCGTGTCAAGGAGGCGCCGACCGAGGTCGCGGCAAACGTCGACAAGTTCTGGGACAAGGAATGGAAGACGTACGGGACCGTCGACGGCAAGTTCTACGGCGCCCCGTCAGGCGCGAGCATCAAGTCGCTGGTCTGGTACTCCCCGAAGGAGTTCAAGGACAACGGCTACCAGGTGCCCAAGACGCTCGACGAGCTGATGCAGCTGACCGACAAGATGGCGACCAAGGGCAGGAAGCCCTGGTGCGCGGGCATCGCCAGCGGCGAGGCCACCGGGTGGCCGATCACCGACTGGATGGAGGACATGATGCTCCGGCTCAATGGGCCGGAGTCCTACGACAAGTGGGTCAGCCATCAGATCGCCTTCAACTCGCCCGAGGCGGCAGCGGCACTCGATGAGGCCGGCAAGATCCTCAAGAACCCGAAGTACGTCAACGGCGGTCTCGGCGACGTCAAGAGCGTCGCTACCACGACCTTCCAGGACGCCGGCCTGCCGATCCTCGACGGCACCTGCTCCCTGCACCGACAGGCCAGCTTCTACGCGGCCAACTTCCCGCCGGGCACGAAGGTGGCCGAGGACGGCGACGTCTTCGCCTTCTACCTGCCCGGCAAGGACGCCAGCGCCAAGCCCCTGCTCGGCGGCGGTGAGTTCAACATCGCGTTCAGCGATCGACCCGAGGTCAAGGCCTTCCAGACCTACCTCTCCACGGACACCTGGGCCAATGTCAAGGCCTCCGTCTCCCAGGGCTGGGTGAGCGCCAACAAGGGCCTGGACGTGACCAAGGTCAGCAGCCCGATCGACAAGCTCGCCGCGGACCTGCTGCAGGACCCGCAGGCAGTGTTCCGCTTCGACGGCTCGGACCGGATGCCGGGCGCGGTGGGTTCCAACGCGTTCTGGAAACAGGCCACGAGCTGGATCACCGGGCAGAGCACCCAGCAGACGGTGGACAACATCGAATCCGCCTGGCCCAAGTGAGCTGAAGCAATGGGGCCGGTCGGCGCGAACCGCGTCGACCGGCCCCGAACTATCGAGGGAGGTGAGCTCTGTGAATACTGCTGGCAAACTACTTTTGATGGCGAGCGCGGTCCTGCTCTTCTTGGCGGTGGTCGGCGTCATCCTCTTCGTGGCTGGGCGCTTCAGCGGCCGCCGCAGCGACCGCCGCGTTGCGTTCCTGTATCTGGCTCCAGCCCTTGCCCTGCTCGCCGTCGGGCTGGTGTACCCGGCAGCACGCACCATCTACCAGTCATTCTTCGACGCCGCCGGCGAAACATTCATCGGCGTCGACAACTACCGTACGATCTTCACCTCGAGCGATCAGCTGACGGTGCTCCGCAACACGGTGCTCTGGGTGCTCGTGACCCCGTTCGTCGCCACTGGCGTCGGGCTGCTCTACGCGATTCTGGTGGACAAAGCTCGACTTGAGTCGTTCGCCAAGGCGCTGATCTTCCTGCCGATGTCAATCTCCTTCGTCGGTGCCTCGATCATCTGGAAGTTCATCTACGAGTACCGGCCCGACCAGGCCGGGGTCAAACAGATCGGTCTGCTGAACCAGGTGATCGTCTGGGCCCACGGCACTCCGCAACAGTGGCTGGTCAGCCCACCCTGGAACACTCTCTTCCTCATCCTGGTGATGATCTGGATCCAGGCTGGCTTCGCCATGACAGTCCTCTCGGCGGCGATCAAGGCCATCCCGGACGACGTGGTGGAGGCCGCCCGGCTCGACGGGGTCAGCGCGCTGGGCATGTTCCGGTTCGTGACTCTGCCGAGCATCCGGCCCGCCGTGGTGGTCGTGCTCACCACGATCGGTATCGGCACGCTGAAGGTCTTCGACATCGTCCGGACCATGACCGGCGGTCAGTTCGACACCAGCGTCGTCGCCAACGAGTTCTACAGCCAGAGCTTCCGAAGCGGCAACGAGGGTCTTGGCGCGGCGCTGGCGGTGCTGCTCTTCGTCCTGGTCGTCCCGATCGTCGTCTACAACGTCCGACAACTGCGCGCAGCGGAGGCACGATGACCGTGACCAGCACTCCCCTGAGCACGACCCCACCGATCGACCCCGTCAGGCAGGCGCCGGCAAGCGCCAAGAAGAAGCTCACCTCCTCCTGGGCCTCGCTGGCGGCCGTGCTTCTCGCCGTGCTCTGGACGCTGCCCACCTTCGGTCTCGGGATCTCCTCGCTCCGGCCGGAGCGGGCGATCAAAACCACCGGCTGGTGGACGTTCTTCAGCGATCCGACGGTGACCCTGGACAACTACCGGGCGGTGCTCAGCCCCGAGGGGTCCGAAGGGTTGGGCAGCTTCTTCGTCAACTCGTTCGTGATCACCATTCCGTCGGTGATCATCCCGCTCTGTCTGGCGTCGTTGGCCGCGTACGCCTTTGCCTGGATCAACTTCCCGGGGCGCAACGTGCTCTTCGTCGGGGTCTTCGCGCTGCAGATCGTGCCCATCCAGGTCACCCTCATCCCACTACTCACGCTCTACGTGAAAATGGGAATCGCAGGCTCTTTCTGGACCATCTGGCTGTCTCACTCGATCTTCGCGCTGCCCCTGGCGATATTCCTGTTGCACAACTTCATGAAGGAGATTCCGGCCGGTCTCCTCGAGGCAGCGCGCATGGACGGCGCCGGGCACGTGCAGATCTTCTTCAAGGTGCTGCTGCCGCTGCTCACGCCGGCCCTTGCCGCGTTCGGCATCTTCCAGTTCCTCTGGGTCTGGAACGACCTGCTGGTCGCGCTCACCTTCGCCGGCGGGGGCAACGCGGTCGCTCCGATCACGGTGGCACTTGCAAACCTCACCGGCACGCGGGGCACGGCCTGGCACCTGCTGTCGGCGGGCGCCTTCGTCTCCATCATCGTGCCCGTCACCGTGTTCCTGCTCCTGCAGCGCTATTTCGTCCGCGGCCTGCTTTCTGGGGGACTCAAGGGCTGACAGTAATCACCACGACACATTCACTCCTCGAAGGGCTCGGCCAGGCTGAGTCGCTGCGAGTGATGATGAATGGGCTTCTCCAGGCCACGGCGACGGAGGCGTCCGGCTACGAGCACAAGCTCGCGATCGTCAGCCGGAGGCCTCCGTCGCCGCGCTCGCGGTGCCCGAGACAGGGTCTGCCGTTGATAGCCATCGGCGAAAGGGGGTACGTCGCCGAGGACAGGTCGCCCGACTTCGACGGGAAGGCGGATCGCGTGGAGAAGTACAGCCTGGACGCGCAGGCGCGGGAGCATCTGGAGCGCGCCCTCGCGGGGAGCGCGGGCCGCAGTGCGGCGACGGTGTACGGCGGCCACGAGCACACGCTGCGGCAGACCATCATCGCCCTGCGCACGGGGACCGAACTCAGTGATCACGAAAACCCGGGAGAGGCGACGGTCCTCGTACTACGCGGGCGGGTCGAGCTCATCGACGCCACGACGAGCTGGACTGGTCGACAGGGAGATCTGCTCGTCGTCCCGCAGCGGCGACATCGGCTCAGCGCGCACGAGGACTCGGTGGTGTTGTTGACCGTGGCGAAGGTTGCTCCCCCGCCCGCCGACGTGCCGTGATCGGACCGGGTCACGGGCGTACCGTCAACACCGTCTTCCCCGGTCGATGTCCGTCGTTGCCCGCGTATGCCTGTCGCCCGTCGGTGAGCGGAAAGGTCCGCGCCACGAGTACGCGCAACGCGCCGTCGTCCACCAGTTGCGCGAGCCGCGCCGACTGACTTCTGCTGGGGGTGACGACGAAGAACATCAGTGTGGCTTTGCGCTCCTCTCCCAGGCCGGCGGGGGGCGGCGCAGAGAGCGTGACCAGCCGACCTCCCGGGCGCAGGACGGCCACGGAACGAACGAGCGTCTCCCCGCCAACGGTATCGATCACCACATCGACGTCGCTCACCTCGGCCTCGAACGGCCCCTTGGTGTAGTCGACGACCCGGGTGGCGCCGAGCTCACCGAGCAGCACGGCGTCGGCTTGTCGAGCAGTCGCGGTGACCCGCGCGCCGTGCAGGGCGGCGAGCTGGACCGCGAAGGCGCCCACTCCTCCGGCACCCCCATGGATCAGGACGTGCTCCCCCGAGGCTATGCGCGCGTGATCGTGCAGGGCCTGCCAGGCGGTCAACGCCGCGAGCGGTAGGGCGGCGGTCTCGACGTGCCCGATCCGGCGGGGACGGTGGGCGAGGGCACTCGCGTCGACGGTGACGAACTCGGCGGCTGCGCCGTTCCTGTTGAAGTCGATCAACCCGTACACCTCGTCGCCCACCGCGAGGTCGGTGACCGCTTCACCGGTCGCGGCCACCACCCCGGAGACTTCGTGCGACGGGATCATCGGAATCCGGTCACCGCCGTCGGCGGTCCGCCAACTCTGCTCCCAACCAAGCTCGGCGAAGGTGATCCCCGCCGCGGACACAGCGACGAGCACTTCACCGCGGACAGGAGTCGGCACCGGTGCATCCTCGTAGACCAATGTGTCCGGGGCGTCGCGCTCGTAGGCGCGTAGGGCCTTCATCATCGCCACCTGAATCTCCCGGCTGTCGAGAACGTCCCCAGGACAGCATCCTATTTCAACGCCAATTCACATTCAGGCTCTTGGCGATCAGAAGCGGACCCGACGGCATCAGGATGCTTCCCGGGGCGGTGGACCGGCAGTGCCGGACAGCGGCACCACCGGTTCACCGATCGTGCGGTCAGGCGTGGCCAGACAGCGAACGGGAGGCGGTCCATTGATCGGAGCCGAACACCTCATAGCGGATGCGCTCACTCGGCAGACCACGTCGGCGCAACTCGGAGCGGACCATACGCATGAAGGGCAGCGGACCGCAGAGGTAGGCCTCCGCGTCGGAGGGAAGCGGAATCGCCTCGGGCTCGATCAGACCGGCCCGAACTTCCGCGCCGGCTGGTCCTTCTCCCTGCGGCTGCTCGTACCACACCAGGTGCCGGAAGGTCCGCAAACGCGCGCCACTGCTGGTGATGTCGCCCTGCAGCGGATGCCGCAGAGGGCTGCTCTCCGCGTGCGCCGCGGTGACCTCCCGCTGCGGCTGGGTCCGCGCGACGTGCTCGAGGATCGCCGCCATCGGAGTGATGCCGACGCCGGCGCTGATCAACACCAGTGGATGGGTGCCGGCACTGAGGGTCAGGTCGCCGTACGGCGCGCTGAGGGTCAACTGATCCCCGACCCTGACGTGGTCGTGCAGGTGAGACGAGACCAGGCCGTCCGGAGCACCGCCGCGTCCGCGGACGCGCCGAACCGTGATGCGAAGCGCGCCGGAGGAAGAAGCCTGCGAGAGGGAGTACTGGCGCATCTGCTGTCCGCCATCGCGCAGAGGCACCAGCACCGACACATACTGTCCTGGCAGGAAGGTGGGCGCCGCCATTCCGTCGGCGGGCGCCAGGACCAGCGAGACGGTGTCGTGGGCCTCCTCGCGCCGGGCCACGACTGTGAACGGGCGCCATGGCCGGCCAGCGGTGACTCCCGCGGTCGCATAGAGCCGCGCCTCCGCGCCGACCAGCCGTACGGCGAACAGCCAGTAGACCTCGTCCCAGGCTGCCGCGATCTCTGGGGTGACCGCTGCGCCCAACACCGACCCGATCGCGTCCATCAGGTAACGACCGACCAGTGTGTACTGCTCGGGACGAACACCGAGCGCCGCGTGCCGGTGCGCGATGCGGTCGACGATCAGATCGAACGGCGGAGCGTCCGGGCCGTCCTGGCCGATCAGATGTGTGGCGAAGGCGGCAATGGAGGCAGCGAGGGCACTGCGCTGCGCACCCGTGGCTTGAGCGCTCCGGCTGAAAACGTTCAGAAGTTCCGGGTGGTCGGCGAGCATGGTGTCGTAGAAGGTCCCCGTTATTGCGTCCAAATGCTCACCGACGACTGGCAGGGTTGCTGCGATGACCGGTGCGTGAGCTACGGACAACATGGTGCCTCCGTTGAATCATCGTTCGGAAAAGGTGAAGAAGGGCAGCTAGTGGGAGGCGAGGATCGAGGGCGCCGCGAGTAGCACCGACGTGGGCGCGGCGATCAAGTCATCGATGCTGACGCGATCCAGGCTCGCGTAGAAGGCCTCCTGCGCGACACGGAGCTCGGCGCGGAGTCGGCAGCCCGCCAACAGTGGGCAGGCCGGTTCGTCGCAGGAAACGACTTCGGATTCCCCCTCCAGGTCTCGCAACAGTTGGCCCACCGTGACTGTTGATGTGCCACTGATCAGCCGCACCCCACCACCGCGACCACGGGTGGTTTCCAGTACGCCCAGGTGCTGCAACCGCTGCACCACCTTCGCCAGATGGGTGCGGGGCACGGCCAACGCAACGGCCAACTCGTCAATGGTGCTTCGACCGCCACGGCTCGCACCCAACATGACTATGCGAAGTGCGATGTCGCTGGAGCGGTTGATGCGCATGAGCAGAAAGCTAGACGAAAACAGGAGTCTCATACTCCTGTTTGTGCGAAGCCTCACAGCTGTTCAGATGACCTGAACTCGCGGGCCTCGGCAGCCGTTGTGCGGTCACTGGCACAGGTAAGGAGAACGACCAGTTGAGCCCAAGACCCGGGTCGGCGACGGCCGACGAGCATGCCCCGCACGTCATGTCAGGAGAACGCGCCATGCTCGGCTGGCCCACACCATGAACATCGACGGACTGAGGCGCAGTTGGTCGCTACTGGTGGAGCAGGGGGATCAGGCGCCGCTCTATTTCTACTCCACCCTGTTCGCGGCCAGTCCGGAAATTCGAGAGATGTTTCCGACGAACATGGCGGGGCAGCGGGAGCGGCTTTTCACCGCGCTTGGACACACTGTCGCGAACATCGACCAGCTGCCGCGAATCACCGAATATCTCAGGAGCCTTGGCCGCGATCACCGCAAGTTCGCGGTGCGAGCGGACCAGTACCCGTTACTGGGCAGAGCGTTGGCCGCCACGTTTCAGCACTTCCTCGGACCCGAGTGGACCAGGGAACTCGCCGACGACTGGAGCAGCGCCTTTGCCATGATCGCCCAGATCATGATTGACGCGGCCGCAGAGTCGGAGCGGACCAGCCCGCCGTGGTGGGTCGGCGAGGTCGTCGCCCACGAGCGGCGTACGTTCGACGTCGCGGTGCTGACCCTGCGGCCGTCCTACCTCTTGCCCTTCACGCCTGGGCAGTCGATCAGTCTGTCCCCCTCGGCGAGCCGCGCCTGGCGCTACTACTCGCCTGCCAACGCGCCGAGGCCCGACGGCACCATCGAGTTGCACGTCCGCGCCACTCCAGGCGGACTTGTCAGCTCGCGGCTGGTCTACGGCACCACCGTCGGCGACCAGCTCCACCTCGCCGCTCCCGTCGGCGAACGGCTCGCCCTGACACAGGCAGGCGATCGGGATCTCGTCCTTGTCGCGGGGGGCACTGGTTGGGCGCCGCTGAAGGCACTGGTCGAGCAGGTCGCCGCCGAGGGCGGCCAGCGCCAGGTCAGCCTGTACGTGACAGCCCGATCCCGCGGCGACCTCTACGACTCGGCGTACCTGACCGAGGCGGCAACTCGGCACCACTGGCTGACGGTCCGGCATCTCATGGAGCCGCGGACGGGCGGAAACGGCCCGGGCGGCCTGGTCGACACTCTGGCGGCGGCCAGCGGCGGCTGGCGGGATCGCCACGTCTACCTCTGCGGCGGGGATTCGATGGTGAGGGCAACCCTCGACAGTCTTCGCGATGCCGGCTTCCACGAGGGTCAACTCCACCACGAGGGCCTGAGCACCGGGTGGTACGGGGCCGACTGGCGGACGCAGGTCGGGTCGAGCGATCAACGATCTCACGCGAAGGTGACACATGAGCGCTGAACCCCTCGCCCACTACGACGGCGGCGACATCTCCGGTGGTGTCGCGCCGAGGGCGCGGCTCACCGCGGACAGGGTCCGGCGCTGGACCTTCAGCCCGGCGCCGCTGACCCGGCGTGGCTACGATGCCCGCTCGGCCGAAGCGTTCCGCGTTCAGGTCGCCGACGAACTCGATGTGCTGGCATCCCAACTCGCCAACCTGAGGGCGGAGAATCAGCGACTCAATGATCATGTCGAGCTGCATCGCCACGGGGTGATTCCCAGTGCCCGCCTCGACCACATACCTGGCGCACGGGAGGTGAATCTCTTGTCCTCCGCCCAGCGCGAGGCCGAGAGCATCATCGGCCAGGCGCACGAGTACGCCCGGCAGGTCGCCGAATACGCTCGCCAGCAGTACGAGGGCTACTTGGAAGCAGCGGCGGAGGATGCTCGGCGCGAAGCCGAGCGGACAGTTCACGAGCACCGATCGATCGCCGGGGCCGACGTCGACAACGGTGCGGCCATGAGAGAAGCCCTGCGCGCGTACGGCCACCTGATGATCTCGCACCTCCGGGCGGCGGCGCAGCACCTCCATGACGGAAGCGACCAACTCTCGGCGACGATGGAAAGGATCACCGCGGAGGCTGTGCCCGGCACGACTTCCGCCAGCCGTCCGGCACTGCCGCCACAGCCATAATCCGACTAGCGCCCGTGCCAAAGCCCCTCGCCGCAGGCCGGTCAGGGGCTTGGCACGGCCCCAGGTCCGTGCACGTCCCGTCGGCGGGGAAACAACGGAGCGGAAGCGAAGCGGCGCTCGGCCGACCCCTCGGAGGAGAAGTACGGCCCGCCCGGCCGCCAGACACGACGGGCCGACCGTGCTGCCGGTTCACCGGCTCGTGGACCGGCCTCTGCGGAGGGGCGCCCTCGTCGCTTGCTCGCCGGCCCGTCACGCCCGTGTCGACTTCTGACCGACGTCTAGCAATGCCACAAATGAGACGAGCGATATGTTTTGTGCGCGGCACGGCAACCCTCAGACGCTCAGGGCGATCTGGCCACCGACCCCATCTGCACCATTTGCCAGGCCGCCCCGACGGGCCGCACAGACCCGACTGCGAGGGCTACTGTGCAGTAGCGCTCTCGGAACGACTGCTGGCGGTGGACAAAGATCGATGACATGTGACCAAGCCCGGCAAGGCCGGGTGTCGATGTATCTGTTGGGCCTGTTGGACAGCCCAACGGAGGAAGAATTCGAGCGACACCTCGGCTCCTGCGCCACGTGCCTGCAGGAGAGCGAGGATCTGCACTCGGTGACAACCGCGATGCTGCAGGCGATGCGAGCCGAGCAGTGTGCCACCGCGCAGGTCCCGCGCCAGCGGACCGGGCGGGACAACGACCCGAGCGAACCAGGACAGCCCTAGCCCGCCAGGGCAGGGGCCATTGCGGCTCTCCGAAGGATTGAGCCGGACGTTCGGGACAGCAACGTGTCAGGCGGTGGTCAGGCCGGCATCGGCCAGCGACCATCCGTTGCCGCCGACCAGCCGCCAACCCCGCCCGCCGGTGACGATCCGATCCCGACCGATCCGGCAGCGCAACTGATGGACGATGACGCCGACCGTACCGGCAGCGGACGGCCGCTGGGGCGGTGGGATCGAGGAGAAGATCCGCTGCCCGTTCCGCGGTGCTCCCTCCGCTTCGACCAGCGCCCTCAGCACGGCACATTCCTGCGGCCCGAGACGATGCCCCGCACGTGAGCCGGTCACTCCGGGCTGCGCGTCAAGCCACACGTACTGTCGCCGGACATCGAGGTGCACATCCGCGTACGAGACGATATGGGGGGCGGCAGCGGACGGTGACTCAGTGGGATCGTGCAGCCACCAACCGCCGGCGCCGGTGAGGATGCGATCGCTGCCGATCTTGTGGCGGATGTGCGAGATCACCACTCCGACCTGTCCGGCGGCGGGTGGACGGCATCCCCGTGGCATGGCCTGCATTATCTCGCCCCGGTTGAGTGGTCTGCCAGCTGCGACCATCAGGACGGCCAGCACGGCTGCCTGCTGACCGCTGAGTACCGCGGCGGTGTACTCGGGACGCAGCCGGACCATGCCGGTCGAGACCTGCAGCTCAACGCCCGCGAACGTGAGCGGAGGCTGGAGGACGGGCAGATCCGCCCGGGACCCCACCATGACTGACATCTGCACCTCCACCGATCTCGGACCTTCGATGGCGGGTGGGCGGAGCCGGATCAACGTGCCCGGTGTCTCTCGCCTCTCGCCGATCTGTGGTGGCAGGCGTGCCGCGACGAGCCTGCGCGCTTCCAAGGGGTCGATCCGCGGCCGGCGCAGCCCGCTCGCCGACCGGCGCCAGGCCCTACGACGCGGATCCCGGCGGGGCTCCGATGACGCGAGGACGGACCGACCCGGACGGCCGGCGGTCGACCCGGACGTGGTTCGTCACGACTCGCACACCTACCTGGACGACGGGCCGTCCCCGGCGTCGGCCTCGGGCCCGGCCGCGGGCTCAGGATGCGGCGCCGTCGGCTGCGGTATGAGCACCCGCCCGACTGATGGCGTTGCCGAAAGGTCGCCTACCAAGCCGCGATCCGGGGCCGCCGTCAGGCCGGCAGCCGACGGCGCTTTGCGGAGGCGCCAGGCCAGCAGGCCCACCGCGCCGAATCCGATCACGACCACCAGTCCGATCATGAACCGGCGCCATGGCTCGCTCCCGCCGTCGTCATCCGCGCCGACGGGCCTCGCCTCGGCGGAGATGTCCGTCGACACCGCCGCCACCGGGCTGATCATTCCCCACCCGCTCATCGGATGCGGCACCCGATCCACCAGCGGATTCGCCGTGGCACGGAGACGCTCGGCGACCTGCGCGGCGTCGAGATTCGGGAACGCGGACCGGACGAGCGCCGCGGTGCCCGCCACAAAGGCCACCGCGTACGCCGTTCCGCTACCGGCGCGTAGGCCACCGCCGGCTCCGCCGTAGCTGGCGACGTCTACGCCCGGCCCGACGACATCCACTCCGCCGGAGAGATAGCTCGCCGCGAACTGCCCGTCGGGCCCCACGCCAGCGACCCGCACCACGCCGTCCGGCGCGGACGACCTGGAGGCCGTGCCCGGCGTGGCGCTGGCGCCGTCGCCGGTCAGCGCCGGTGCCACCACCACGACGTCGTGCGAGAGAGCCTTGGTCACCGCATCCCGCACGCTCTGGTCCTCGACGTCGACGTAGCCGCCCAACGCGATCACCTTCGCGCCCGCCGAGACGGCAACCTCGATGCCGGTCGCGACGTCGACCGGACGTGCCGGCGGCTTCGTCTTGATGACCCGGACCGGCAGGATGCTCGCTTCCGGGGCGATCCCCACGACCCGGGCGGACAGCGAGCCGGCGCTCCCGCTCTGTCGACCCGCGATGATCCCTGCCATCGCCGTGCCGGAGCCGACGCAATCCACGTCACCCCGGCCGTTACCCGCCGTGATGTCGGCGCCGACAGCCACGCGCTCGGAAAGTTCCGGAAGCTGGCCGTCCACTCCGGAGTCGACCACCGCGACCAGAACCCCCTCTCCCTGCGCGCGCTCCCATGCCTGTTGGGGAGCCACCCGCTGGTACGCCCAGACCGACTCCTCCCCCGCCTGCACCGACGGAGCGCACATCGAACGCTGAGGCCGCGGCGGCCTGCTCGGTGCCGGCGTGGGCCGGGTCGTCTTCCCCGGATCCGGGTGGGCACCACCGCGGGTCGGCCCGGGTGAGGGTGTGCCGTTCGGCGGCGGGGCGGACGGCGTAGGCAGCAGGCCGTACTGGATGCCTTCGCCGAAGGCGTCCCACGGCAGCACGAGCTGCCAGCCGGGGCGCAGCTGCCCATTCCCGGTCAAGGCTGCGCCATCGGGCTGCCTGCGGCCGAGGTTGAGATTGAGGATGTCGTCGGCGCGGCTGACGTCGTCGAGGAACCGTTCGGCGACGTCGGTCAACGTCTCGGGCTTGCCCTGCGACGCCGCGGGCACCGTGTAGTACTTGACGAACTGACCGTCGCCCTCAGGCGCGGCATACCCCACGCCCGGCAGCCCCACGAGCAGCATTGCCAGCACGGCCACCAGCGCCAGTAGCGCCGGCGCACCGGAACACGCCCGTTTCACCGTCACCAGAGCCCTCCCCCTACGCCACCGCGCCCGCGACGACGCCTGCACTACGCGGCGCGCGACGACGAGGTTCAACAGTCGGCGAGGATTCTGACCGAACGTCCTCGGGAGCGGCTCGTGCGTCGTCGCACGAACGCCGACCCTCCTCCCGCGGATGCCGACCGCGCTTTTCGGGCGGGCGATTGAACCACCGCAACGTCACAGCCGTCGTGGGGACGACCACCACACGAGGGAGCGCGAGCTGTGTCACTGAAAGCAGGTTCCAGCCCGGCGCGCCGTCGCCGCGACGGTGCCACCCGGGCCTCGCACCGAGCCGAGAAGCAGGCGCCCACACGCGCACCCGTGCGGCTGTGGGGCGCGTCGGCGCGTCGTGTGGTGATTGCCGGCGCCGCGCTGACGGCCACCGCTCTCCTCGGGGTCGCCGCATTCGCCGGCTTCGGCGCAGCCACCGCCGAGGACTCGGCACTGCCTGGACGGCCCGTCCCTGGTGAGTACGAGCCCCTGATCGCGGCGGCGTCGCTGTCCTGCCCAGCGCTGACGCCGGCGCGGCTGTCCGGGCAGCTCATGGCCGAGTCCCACTTCGATCCCAGCGCGCGGACCAGTTCCGGCGGTAGCGGCCTCGGGGGTCTCAGCGACGACCTCTGGCAGAAGTGGAAGCCGTCACCGCAGGCGCAGCGGCTCGATCCCGCGGCGAACATTCTCGCGCTCGCGCACCGCATGTGCGACCTCGTCGGCCAGGTCCGCAGTGCCGGTGGGCACGGCAACCTCTGGCAGTTGGCGCTCGGGGCGCACCATTCGAGCGCGACCAGTGCCGCCGCCCTCGCCCGTGCCGTACCCGACAACGCGCGTGGCTATGTCGACCGGGTCAGCCGATACGTGGCCTGGTACGACAAGCGTGCGCAGGGCGGCGGCACCCCGGCACCCGGCGCGACCGCACCGGTCACCGGAGGCGAACCCCGGCCGGTGCCGGCCGCGTACCTGGCCTCGGTGCAGGCCGCGGGCCGGATCTGTCCCGAGGTGACGCCGCCACGGGTGGCCGCACAGCTGATGGCGAGCTCGGCGTTCAACCCCAACCTGCTCGGCGCGGACGGCGCCCAGGGCATCGCGCAGTTCCGTCCGCAGTTGTGGAGCCGCTTCGGCCCGAACGTGGGCGCGGCGTCGGTGTGGGACCCCAGCATCGCCATTCCCGCTCTCGGACAGGCCATGTGCGGCCTGACCAAGGAGATGGGCAAGTTGAGCAAGGAGCCCTACCAGGCGGCCCTGGCGGCGTTCCGGTGGGGAGTGGACCCGGTACAGCAGGCCGGTGGTGCCCCGCAGACGCCAGCACTGCGCTCGTTCGTCGACGCGGTCGCCGCGTACACGGCCTTCTACGCTCAGGAGCCGGCGTTCGGCGGCAAGCCGGGAGCCACCGCAAGCCCTGGCACGCCGGTGAGCCCGGGAAGGCCCGGCCCGAGTGCGACCGGTAGCCCCGGAAGCAACACCGAGTCGGACGTGAGCGTGCCGGGCGGCCCGACTCGTGGCGCGGACCCGTCGACGTCAGCGCCAACGTCGGCGCCGACGTCAGCGCCAGCGCCCCCGCCACCACCGCCGGCGGGCGTCAGCGGACCCGTGGTACGGATTCGCGGCCACGAGAGCGACCGCTGCATCGACGTCACCGACGGCTCCTACAACAACAACCCGGTACTGCAGATCTGGACCTGCAACACCGGTAGCAACCAACGCTGGACCCTCGGTTCCGACGGCACCGTGCGCGCGTTCGGCAGGTGCATGACGGTTGCCGGCGGCTCCACGACGAGCGGTGCGGACATCGTGCTGAGCACCTGCAACGGCAGCGCCTCCCAGCGGTTCGATCTGAACGGCTCCCACGACCTGGTCAACCCGCGCGCAGACAAGTGTGTCGAGGCCAGGGGTAGCGGAAGCGGGTCGAGGCTTCGACTTGCCTGGTGCGCCGGCTCCGACGACCAGAAGTGGAGCCGCAACTAGGTGGACGCCCCGACCGCTGGCTGTGTCGGCCGTCTCGCGTGCAGCACGCGGAACGCGCTGCTGAGAACGATGATCTGCCTGGGGGTGGCCGCCCTGACGGCGGTCACCCCCGTGACGGCTCTCCAGGCGACCGCCGGCGCGGCCCGCCCGCCTTCGGCCGCGCCTACCGCACCGTCGACGCCTGGGGGCAACCCGAAGTACTACGTCGTCGGAGATGCAGCTGGCGTACAGCGCGAGTATCTGTACCAGATCGCCGTCCGGACCCTGGGCGACGGCAACCGGTACGGCGAGATTTTTGCGCTCAACCGGGACCGGCCGCAGCCCGACGGCGGCCGGCTCACCGATCCGCTGGAGTTGCGGCCCGGCTGGCGGCTTCTCCTGCCGGCGGATGCCAAGGGGCCGGGAGTGCACGTGGGCCCGCTTCCGGAGCCCACCGCAGCGAGCCCATCGGCCGTACCACACTCTCCTGCCGCGGCTACCGCCCCGTCCCGCACGGGCGGCGCGGCCCCCTGGCTCCTGGCCGCCGCGGCGCTCGTGGTCATGACCCTGCTGCTGGCCGTGAGCTTGCGTGTTCTGCGGCGGGGTCGCGGTGGTGGCCAGTTGGCTCTGCCCGCCCCGCGGGCCTGGATCGCGTTACCCGGGGCGCGGCGACTCTCCCTCACCGCCGCTCCGCACGCACGCGGTTCCCTCGACCCCGGTCCCGTGCTGGTGAACGCGGAGAGCCAGCAGGGGGAGGTGACTTCTCCCCCGGGCGACACCGCAGCCCCGGCGCAGGATGCCGCGCGTGATGGTGCGGAGGCCGTGGAAGCTGCCACCCGTTCCCCGATCGACGCAGCCGCCGCTCCACGTCCGCTCGACCCGCCTCAGGTGGCCACGGCAGCCGTGCCGACAGCGACGACTGGCCAGCGCGCCGACGTCCGCACCGAAACGGCGCCGACCGTCCCGACACCACCCGCGGCGGTCGAGCGGCCCACCACCCGTCGTCCTCGGCCGATCGAAGAGAGCGGCGCGCTGGGACTGACGCTGACCAGCGCTGGCCGATCGCTACGGGTGCGGCTGATCGGCCGGGGGCAGGGCGAAGAGGAGCCGAGCGCCTGGCTCGACCGGAGTGAGGCGCCCACCGGGATGACGCTCCCCGTGCTGCTCGGAGTTCGCGACGGTTGGCAGCTCTGCGTCAACCTGGCCGCAGCCTCCGACGTACTGACCATCTGCGGCCCGATCGACGACTGCAGGGCTGTCGCCCAGTCGATCGTCGAGCAGGTCCAGGTTGCGGGCCATGAAGTGAACGTCATCGGTGACGTGCTGGGAGCAGATCTGCAGCCCGCCTACCACCGCGCCGCCGCGCTGACCGAGCTGTCGTTCCCGTGGACAGAGCAGGAGCCGCCGCGGGTTGGAGTGGTGATCAGCGGCGGTCTCGTCGGCCAGGAGCTTGCGGCAGCCAAGCGGCTCGTGGCAAGCCAACACCGGGTCGTACCCATCGTGCTGGGCAAGGTCTTGCGTTCCCCGTGGTCGATCATGCTCGACTTCGAGGCCGACGACGAGTGAACCGCGGGCGTGGCCCGCCAGAGCGTCGATGCCGTGGCGGCGTCCTCGCGCGTCCCCGCGACCCGTTCAGGTCTCCGAGGTCAGTACACCGAACCGTCGAGCCCGCAGGGCCGCCTCGGTACGGCTCGTCGCACCCAGCTTGCGAAACAGTCGCGCCGCGTGGGTCTTGACGGTCTCGACCCCCACTCCCAGCTCATGAGCGATCTCGGGATTCGTCGCCCCCGCCGACAGGAGCCGCAGCACCTCCATCTCCCGGGTCGTCAACACCTCGTTGGTGCCCGACAGGGGCCGCGCGGGTTCCGCTCCGGTCAGCCTGGTGAGCAGATCAGCGGCAAAAGCCGCGTGCGGACCGCGTACCGCCGCCAGCCGGAGGACGGGCACCGCCGCGGCTCTCTCGAAGAGGATCAGTCCCGGCGATCCGTCGGCCAGGCACCGTCGCAGTGCCGGCTCGGCGACTCGGAGGGCGTCGGCCAGGCGCCGCCGTCGAACGTAGTGTGCGGCGAGCCGGATGCGTGCGCTGCCGTACACGTCTACCATCTCCAGGCGGTCCTCGGCCTCGACCGCCGCCCGCAGCAGTCGTTCCGCCTCACGGTGCTCCCCGGCGGTACTGGCCAGCATCCCCGCCAACGACAACCGGTTGACCACGGCGGGGTTGTCGGCGGGTGCGTCGGTCAGGTGGGCCGGTATGCGGGCCAGTGCCTCGCGCGCCTGATCCAGGTGACCCAGTGACCACCGCACTCTCCCGACCAGGAACCAGGCACCGGGCTGAGCGAACCACAGGTGCGGCAACATCTCGGCCCGGCTGGTCATCTGCGACAGTTTGCGGTCGATCTCCGCTGCGGTCTCGTCGCCCTTGAGGAGGAGCACCTCGGTGAAGGCCAACGCGAGGCCGATCAGCGGTGGCGCGCCCCCGTACCGCGCGTATTCGGCGTCTATCCGCAGCACCTGCGCCCGGGCCTTGTCGTGCCGGCCACGAAGCGCGTCGACGAAGACCGCGAGTGCGTCGACCTGGAGCCGGGGTAACCCCTCGGCGAGGCACCGTCGGGCGGTCTCGACGAAGCGGTCCAAATCTCCCAGCACACCCGGCGTGAGGCAGAACGTCGGCAGGACGTGCGTGGCGGCGACGACCATCGTGTGTCCAGCGTCGACGACCTCCAGGACGGCCCGCAGAGACCGCCGAGCCTGCTCGGCGTCACCCGCGAGTTGCGCGAGTTGTGTCCTGATCAGCCCAACCCGCACCGTCATGTCGGGCTCCAGAGTCGACCGCAGCGCACGATCCAGCAGGACGCGGCTCGCCTCGCGGTCGCCCTGCAGGTAAAGGCACTCCGCCTGCCGGGCGAGCACCGGCCCCGAAAGGCCGGACGCGGCGAAGGCGGCGCGCGCGGCGGCCAGGTCGCCGGACAGGAACGCCAGCTCGCCCCGCAACCGGAGCAGCTGGGGGCGGTGCAGGACGTCTTCCGGAAGCTTGCCCAACAGTTCCCCGAGCGAGACCGCCCGACCCTCGCTGAGCAGGCTCAGACCCTCGGTCTCCAACAGGTCGACGGCGGCCGCCTGGTCGCCGCCACGCAGCAGGTGGCCGATGACGGCCACGGTGTCGCGCTCCGCCGCCGCGGCCCGCCGGTGGAGCCTTTGGCGCGCATCGACCGACCAGCGTTCCACCTTGCGGCGTAGGAACTCCGCGACCAGGGCGTGGAACCGGTAGACCTCCCCTCCGGTGCGCTGGAGGAGGAAGAGACCTCGGTCGGCAAGGTGCTCGAGGAGGTCAGCTGCGTCCGTTCGGCCGGTCACCGCCACGCAGGCCGGGACGGAGATCTCCGACAGGACCGCGATCGCGGCGAGGAATCGCCGCACCTCCGGCGGCTGGGCATCGAAGACCTGCCGTGTGAAGAAGGCGTAGAGCTCGGCTTCGGAGCGGGGCGATCCCGCCACCGTCCGCTCGCCGGCCAGCATTCTGACCCCTGCGGGCCAGCCCTCGGTCCGCTGCATCAGCCGTTCGACGGCCCCCGGCGACAGCGTGAGCCCCAGGCGTCGGTTGACCAGTTCCTCCACCTCGCCGGGCGAGAAGCGGAGGTCTTCCGGCCCACGCTCGGCCAGCAGACCTCGCAGGCGCCACCGAGCCAGCGGAATGTCCGGCACCGCGCGGGACGCGAGGAGCAGATGAAGGTTGTCCGGCACCCTGAGCACCAGGTTGCGGAACAGCTCGATCGCCGGGGAGGACCGCAGCTTCTCACCGTCGTCGAGGATGATCAGCAATTGCTCGGGGTGCTGCGACACCGCGTTGAGCATCGCGCTGAGGGCGAGCAGCACGCCGTCGGTGTTGGGGTGTGAGTCGAGCACGGCCGGCACCGCCCGGCCGATGAACGGCACCCGACGGCCCAGGGCCGTGGCGACAGCGGCGATCAATCGCCGAGGTTCGTTGTCATCCTCGTCGAGGGTCAACCAGATCGCCTGCCCCCGGAGCTGTCGCGCCAGCTGGGCGGCCAGGGTGCTCTTGCCGTAGCCCGCGGGCGCGACGAGCAGTGTCAGAGCGGCGGCGAACGCGTCGTCCCCGAGGGATTCCCGCAGGGCGACCCGGTCGAGAGCGGTCGTCTGCACATGGGGTAGCGCGAACTTTCCCGCCGGAAACGCCATGGTTACATTCTAGGAACCCGCGCGGAAACCGATGGAGTGGGGACGAGGGCCGCGGACCGCGCCGAGCAGCGGGAAAGCCCGGTCTGCCATGTCGTTCAGGACAGCAACCCGAGCGCCTCCGCGCGGGCTGCCAGACCGGCTCGCGAGCGGGCGTCCAGCTTACGAAGAAGCCGTCGCACATGGGTCTTCACCGTCTCCACGCCGACACCGAGGCGTTCCGCGATCTCGCGGTTCGTCGCGCCGGCCACCAGCAGGCGCAACACCTCAGCTTCACGCGCCGTGATCGACCCAGCACTGCCCGGAATGGGTACGGAGGCTCGGGCCTTCGTGGTCGCGCGTTGCAACAGCGCTGTGGCGTAGGCGGTGTACGGGCTGCTGGCAGCGGCGAGCGTGAGGACGGGCAGGGCCATCGCGCCATCGGACAGCACCACTCCGCCGGCGTTGCGCGCCGCACACTCGCGAAGCAGCGGATTCACGGCGCTCAGCGCCTCCTCGTTGCGCCCCTGCTGCTCGTAGAGCCACGCAAGCCGCGTTCGCGCACTCCCGTACACCTGCATGGTGAGGTGGCGGGTCTGATCCTCCTCCCGTACTGCCGCTCGGAGCAGCGACTCGGCCAGGCGGTGATTGCCCTCGGTGTACGCGAGCAGTCCCTCCAACGAGAGCCGGTGGGTGGTGAGCAGTGTCATCGGCTCGTCGGCGTGCACGGGTATCTGCGCGAGCGCGGCGTGGGCGGCATCGAACTGCCCGTTGAGCCAGCGCGCCCGGCCGGAGAGGAACCAGGCGCAGCCCCGCAGGGTGGCTGTCATCCGACTCATCACCGAGGTTCGGCGGTGCAGGTCGTCCACGACACGGTCGAGTTCGGGGGTGGTGTAGGACCCGTGTTGCAGTCGGGCCACCGCCAGGGCGAAAGCGGTCATGGGTGGCGGGCCGCCGAACTGTTCGTAGTCGGCCAGCACCCGGTCGACCTCGGCCGGCACGGACGCCGTCGCGCCCCGAACGGCGTCCACGACAACTGCCAGCGAGTCGACCTGTAGCCGTGGCAACCCCTCGGTCAGCACCCCCCGCGCCACCTGGACCAGCTGCTCCATGTGATCGACAGCGCCACGGGTGTAGGCAAGCGACGGCGGCAGATACGTCACCGCCGTGGCGATCGCCTGTCCCTGGGACACGATGCGTAGCGCCGCGGTCAGGGAATCCTCCGCACGGTCGAAGGTGCGCCGCAGCTGGGCCACCTGAGCGCGGATCAGTAGCAGGCGTACCTGTTCGTCAGGCCCCGGCGTCTTGACCAGCGCCCGGTCGAGCAGTCGGTCACTGTCGACCAACTCGCCCTGGAGGTAGCGGCACTCCGCGAGCCGGGCCAGTACCGGTCCGTCCGTCCCCGCCTTCTCGAAGGCCCGCCGTGCCGGTGCCAGATCACCGGCCGCGTATGCCAGCTCACCGGCGAGGCGCATCAGCTCTGGCCGATCAAGGGCCTGCTCGTCGAGCCCGCCGAAAATTTCCCGCAACGAAGCGGCTCGACCGAGTTGGAGGAGTTCCATGCCGTTGGTCTCGATCACGTCGGCCGCCGCCGACCGATCGCCGGCGGCAAGCAGGTGGCGCGCGACGGCAATCGGATCGCGCTCGGCGGCAGCGGCACGTCGGTGCAGGGCCGCCCGCTCCGCCGCCGGCCACCGCGCCAGCCGCGCGCCGAGGAAGTCCCGGAACAGGCCGTGATACCGGTAGGCGGCATCCTCCTCCTGCTGGATCAGGAACATTCCCCGACTCACCACCTGCCTCAGCAGGTCGGAGCAGTCGTCGCGGCCGGTGACGATCGCACAGGACCGGGCGGACATGTGCGCCAGCACGGAAGTTTCGATGAGGAAACGCTGCATGGCAGGGTGCTGTCGATCGAACACCTCCTCCCCGACGAAGGCCGTGAGTTCGGCATTGGCGGCGGAGGTACGACGTGCCACGTCCGGGCCGGCCGACGACAACAGCCGGACGGCGGCGGGCCACCCCTCCGTTCGGAGGTACGTCTGCTCGATCGCATCCTCCGAAAGTCCCAGTTTCAGGTGGATGTTGAGCAGGGCTGCGACCTCGTCACGGGTGAATCGCAGGTCCTCCGCTCCCCGCTCGGACACCAGCCGTTTCAGGCGTAGCCGAGCCAACGGAAGGGGGGGCCGGTATCGCGTGGTCACCACGAAGTGCACGTTGCTGGGGACACGTTCGACGAGGGCGGAGAATTGGTCCTGCACCGAGGGATTGACGATCAACTCCCACTCGTCGAGGACGAAGACGACGTCGTCTGCCGACAATCGGGAGACCCCGTTGATGAGGGTTGTTGTCGCCCGTCGCACCGAATCTTCCGGAGAAGTTTCGGTCAAGACGGTGGTAACCGCGCGGTCAATTGCCGGATCGTGCCGTCCGAAACCGGCGGCGAGGGCGGCGAGGAAGCGGCGGGGGTCATTGTCGTCATCATCGACGGACAGCCAGATGGGCTGCAATGTCGTCAGCGCGGCAAGCAACTGGGTGACCAGCGTCGTCTTGCCATAGCCCGCCGGAGCACTGATCAAGGTCAGCGGAACGGTCAACACGTCGCCGGCCAGAGCTGCCACCAGTCTGTCGCGATTGACGAGTTCGGCCGGAGTTCGTGGCGGCGCGAACTTGGTGACCGGGAACAGCATGGGGGTGACCCTAACGCCCGGCTCCGAGACCTCTCGGAGAGAGGTGTCAGGCACGGTGAGTCACCACCACCCGCGTTGACGAAAACGGTTTCGCGACAGTCGGGCCGCGTACCCCATCTGGGGGACGACAATGTTGCTCGGCCCACGCTTGGCTGGCGACATGACGAAGAGCCGGACCGGTTGCCTGCTCCGGGAGCCAGTGGCGTCCCACAGACGCCGCAGTGGCAGCGGTAGCGCCTTCGGCGTTCGGGCCCAGGCGGAGAGAGGCAGAACCTCCATCGATCGCATCGGCGCGCTGTCCGCTTGGAAGAAACACTGAGTAAGAAGGACCGGTGAGGCGATCTTGACCCGGACCGCCAGCCGCAGCGTCCGTTGGAGTATTCGGTTCCGCTGCCACCGCAGCATCGATCTCTGAGGCCAGTGAGTGAACAACAACGCCGTCCCGTCCCCGGTCAGCGACGAAAGCCACGATTCCTGGATGCGTGATCTGCACGGCACGCACGCGGATCCGCTCCGTCGTTACCTGATCCGGCTCACCCTGGGCGAGCCGCACCTCGCGGAGGATCTTCTTCAGGAAACGATGCTCCGCGCGTGGCGGCACCGCGCGCATCTGCCGACCGACCACGAAGGGCTTCGGCGGTGGTTGTTCACCGTCGCGAAACGGATCGCGATCGATGCGCTCCGCGCCAAGCAGGCCCGCCCGACCGAAATCGGCACCGCCGACATCAGCCTTCTGTCTGCCGCCAGTTCGGCCATGGACGACGTCGTCAGTGCCGTCCAGACCGTCCGGCAGGCAATGCCGAAACTGACCCCGGCGCACCGTGCCGTATTGATCGAGCTTTACCTGCTGGGGCGTTCGGTCGAGGAGGCCGCCGTGCAGCTCGGGATTCCGGAGGGCACCGTCAAGTCCCGCGCCCACTACGCGTTGCGGTCTCTTCGGGACGTCATCGGCCCGATCGACGAGTGAGACCGCCCTGCGCGTTCCGTTCGACGGGCCGGCCGGCGAACCACCCAGGTGCGGCCCCATCGACCGACCCCGCGGCATCGACAAGCTCCCGAACGCTCGACTCGTCATGTGCCAGCCACCACGTCGGCGGCGGTCAGCGTACGGAGCTGGGTGATGCTGGGCGACGGGATTCGCCGCAGTCGACCGGCCTGGCGAGTCACCGCCTCGTCGAAGACCTGACGGGCGTAGCGGCCGTTGCCGAACGCCTTGCCCTTCGGCGTGGCCTCGAAGAAGCCCTCCAGGGCGGCGAGCGCCTCCGGCCCACATTCATAACCGTTCGACTGTGCGAACTGCCGGAAGATGGCCACCAGCTCGGCAGCGCGATAGTTCTCGAAGTGGATGCGACGCGAGAAACGGGAGGCCAGTCCCACGTTGGCCGCCAGAAACCGCTCCATGTCCTCGTCGTACCCGGCCGCGATGACTACCACGTCGTCGCGATGGTCCTCCATGAGCTTCACGAGGGTGTCGATCGCCTCGCGGCCGAAGTCGGCGCGGCCGTCCACCGGCGAGAGCGTGTACGCCTCGTCGATGAACAGCACACCCCCACGGGCTCGGCCGAACGCCTCCCGTGTGCGTTGCGCGGTGTGCCCGATGTACTCCCCGACCAGATCCGCTCGGGCCACCTCGACGAGTTGCCCACCGCGCAACACGCCGAGCGCGTTGAGCAGTTGACCGTAGAGTCGCGCCACCGTGGTCTTGCCCGTCCCCGGCGGGCCGGAGAAGACGAGGTGCCGCGACACCGTCGGCGCCTTCAGGCCGGCCTCGACCCGAGCACGGATGGTCATCAACAGATCGACGAGCTCGGACACCTCGCGCTTGACCGCCGACAGACCGATCATCTCGTTCAGCGAACCCAGCAGTTCGTCGAGTTGTCCGCTCGGTTTACCTCGGGTGGCCGTGTTCGCTTCGCTCTCCGGGGCGCCCAGATCCTGCGGCAGGAGCTGGGTCAGTTCCGCACCTGACGTCGTGCGTCCGGGGTCGGAGAGGCGGTACGCCTGACGTCCCGCCATCTCCTCGAAGATCTTGCGGGCCACCCGGGCGTTGCCGAACGAGGCGTCTCGCGGTATCCGATCGAAATGCGCGGTGAGGGCGTGCCTGGTGTCGTACTCGAGCACGTAGTGGTGCGTGCTGCACAACTGCTCGACGAGCGTGACCAGTTCCTCGGTCTCGTAGCTGGAGAACTCGACGGTACGGGAGAACCGTGAGGCGAGCCCCGGGTTGGCCTCCAGGAAGGCGGTCATCTGCGCCGAGTAGCCGGCAGCGATCACCACCACCTCGTCCCGGTGATCCTCCATGAGCTTGACCAGGGTGTCGACGGCCTCCCGACCGAAGTCGTCGCCCGACGATCCGCCCCCCGAGGTCAGCGTGTACGCCTCATCGATGAACAGCACCCCACCGCGCGCCTCGTTGAAGCGCGCGGTCGTCTTGGGCGCCGTCGATCCGAGGTACTCACCGACCAGGTCGGCCCGGGCCACCTCGATCATCTGGCCGCCGCTGATGACGCCGAGCGCGCCGAGGATCCGTCCGTAGAGGCGGGCGACTGTCGTCTTGCCGGTCCCGGGAGGTCCGGCGAAGATCAGGTGACGCGACATCGGAGGTGCGGACAGGCCGGCCGTCGCTCGTCGCTGGGCGATGCGGTGCAGGCCGAC
This sequence comes from Micromonospora sp. NPDC049275, assembly GCF_043197115.1. Classification (NCBI taxonomy): domain Bacteria; kingdom Bacillati; phylum Actinomycetota; class Actinomycetes; order Micromonosporales; family Micromonosporaceae; genus Micromonospora; species Micromonospora sp. NPDC049275. The sequence continues at coordinate 58,946 of NZ_JBICSN010000017.1, read as the reverse complement.
GAGCGTGGCCACCTCGCGCTTCACGTCCGCCAACCCGACCAGGGCGTCGAGTTCGGCCAGCAGCGGCGTCGCGGCATCGGAGGTGCCCTCACCGCGCGACTCCCCGCGTGGACCCTCCGAGGGCGCGACGACGCCCTCCCTGCGGCGCGACGACGGAAGGCCACTGTCGGTCACCATGTTTCCGGACATCGTGACCGACTCGGGAGACTCCACCAGCAGGCCGACTCCCGGATGGTCGAGGATCTCGCAGCCCACGACCGTGCCGGTCGAGCCCGCCGCGTAACGGACGCCGTCGGCACCCCCGCCGTGTACTCGGCACTGCGACAGCGCCAGCTCGGCCTGCGCTTCGGCAAGCACCGCCATCCGCCGGGCACCGCTGATGTCGCAGCTGGTCAGCTGGGCCTGCGCGGTGGCAGCCACCACCACACCGACGTCGCCACCGCGGATCGAGGTCCCCGTGGCGGCCAGAAAGCCTCCCGGACCAACCCGAACGCCCACCGCGTTCTCGGCGCCGATTCGTCCATCGTCGGCGCGCAGCCGACTCTCGCCGTCGACCTGCACCCCGTACGCGCGACAGCCCTCGACGACGAGATTCGCCACCGTGGCGTCCGCGGCGCCGCGGAGCAGGAGGCCGGTCTCCCGTCCCCGGATCGACACGCCGGACATCGCCACCCGTGCCGTCTCCTCCAGGATCATCCCCTCGCCGGATCCGGGGCTGATCTCCACGTCCCGCAGCGCCGGCGCGGCCGACCCACCGATGAGCAGCGGGGCGGCGCCACTACCCTCGATTCGAAGCCGGTCGAGCTGGCCGGACGCCTCGCCCAGTGCCACCACGCCGTGCCCTGCCACCTTGGTGACGTGCCAACCGTCCACCACAGGCGCGGCCGTACCGGTCAGCACCAGACCGTGCTCCGCAGCACCCTCCAGACGGCAGTCGCGCAGTGTCGCGGTCCCTCCGGCGAGCAGCACAGCCGACCGGCCGATGCCCCGCAGGACGACCTTCGTCACTGTGGGTCTCCCGTCGTTCTCCACCAGCACGCCCACGCCGTCAACGTCGCTGAGGACGCAGGATTCCAGCGTCCCGAGGCCGCCTCGGGTGCTGAAGAAGCCTGCGCCTCTGATATTGCGGACGGTGCAGTCGCGAATGGTCGGGTCGGCGCCGTCCATCACGACGATGGCCGCCCCGCTGGTGGCGCTCACCGTCGTCGTGGCAACCTCGCCACCCCCACCGGCGTCAAAGAGGAAGCCCACCCCGGAACCCTCGCCCACCGTGCAGTCGCGCATCGCCAGGCAGCCACCAGTCACGTGTACCCCGACCACACCGGTGCCGCCGACGTCGCACCCCGCGATGTCCAGCACCGCCCCCGGCGCCACCTGCACGGTCGGCAGGTGCTCGCCGCCGCCCCGCAGCGAGATGTCCCTGATCCGGGGCCGGCCGTGCGCCACGAACAGCGCCACCTCGTCGCCGGCATCGACGATCACGGTGCCCGGCCCCTCCTCGGGGACCAGCGTGACGTCGCCGGCCAGTCGTAGCTGCTCCCGATACCTGCCGGGCTGAACGATCACCGTGCTTCCCGGCATCGCGCTCAACAGCGCGGCGTTGATTGACGACGGACAACTCACATCCGTCTGGGAGACGCTTATCAGCCGCTCGTTCATGCTTCGCCGCCCACCCCGGTCATGATCATGATTGCCCCTCCGGATTGGATCGGGATTCGGCTTCGCGGCGTGCCGGATCACGCGGCAGTCGGTAGGGACGGCCGTCGGCGGACAATCCCGGCGCGAACGCCAGACGGGCGGCCCCCGCCGCCTCGTCGTGGGCTGCCCCCGCCGAGGGGGTTCCACCCGCCACGGCGGCCCGAAGCCGGGTGAGCACCTGGGCATCCGTCTGCGTGGCCCCGCGCCGTCGCGTGCCACCAGACGTCGAATCGACGGGCAGCTCCCGCAGGTACACCCGGGGTGGCTCCTCGGCCGTTGCCGTGAGTTCGACGGCGAGCACCGTGAATCGGGCGCCCGGGGCGAAGACGGCGGTCTCGGCGCCCCGGATGCCCAGTGGACCCAGCCGGCGGGCGCTCATCGACCAGATCGTGTATCGCACGGCGTCCAGCGGCCCGGCGGGCTCGGTGAGCGCCACGTCGACGAAGGCGGGTTCCCGCACCTCGGACCCCGGTTGGTAGCCGAGGATCAGGGTCGGATCATGTACCGCCACGGCATGCACCGGACCGAGGACAGCCGGCAGACGCCGTAGACCGCGAGCCGCGCAGCGGCTCAGCAGGAGAGCGCGGGCGTCGTCCACGTCGCCCTCCCCGCGCAACACCGGGTTGACCGCATCCCGTTCCTCGCTCGCGTACGCCCGCACGACGACGAAGCCGGTGACGAGGTCGGCGGGGTCGTCCCCTGCCGCACGCAGACCGGGCGACTCGGCGAGCGCCCGGCTGACGACACGGGCGTGCGCGTCGAACCGCTTGGCCAGTGCCGTCCGCAGGGCCGCGCGGTGCGGGACGACACCGGTCGCGGGTACGACCCAGACTGGCTCGGGACCGCTACGCGCCGCGTCCTCCGGCGACGTGACCCCGAAGGGCTGCCTCTCGCCGGCAGGCGACTCGGGATCGTCCATCGTTGAGCCGCTGGGCGAGGCGCGGTCGACAGAACCGGACTCGTGCAGAGTCGTCGGGTCCAGTACGCCTACGCCCGCACCCGTGACGTCCGTCGGGCCGGAACCGACGTCCGTCGACTCGCTGGACTCGTCACCCCCGGCGGGGCTCCGACCCAGCTCGGCGAGGGCCTCGCCCACCGCCCCGGCCGAAACCGTCACCCGGGGCGGACTCAACCGCGCGACCAGTTCGTCCGGGATGGGGGTGGCCGTGAAGGGTCCGGTCGCCATCTGCGCGGACGCCACGAGAGTCGCATGGGCAACTGAAACCGCGGCGCGGGCCGACGCCGTGCCGGCGGGTCGCTCTGCCGGACGAGGCCGACGAAGCGGCGCGGCGATCGCCGATTGCCGAGGCCGGGGTGGCAGTACCTGGCCCAGCGCCTCGACGCGACGGGTCGCGACGGCCTTGTCGCTGCGGGGATGCCACCGCTGGAATCCCTCGACGGCGGTCAGCACGCCTGTCACGGTGAGCCGCAGCGGACCAGCGACGGTGACCAACGGCGTGGCCAGGGCGTCGGCCAGCGCGCCCACGATCAGCTGCATCGCCGACGCGGGAAGCGGCGCCCCTCGAAGAGCGAGCGTGGCGGGGGTGACCGACCTCGGGACAGCCACGTCGATCATCGTCGCCAGCGCCCGCGCGGTGAGCGCCCTGCCATCGAGACGGAAGCCGGTGGACCCGACCGACACCTCGATCAACGCCCCGGCGAGCGATCTGACCACGCCCACGGGAGGCGTGCCCCCGTCGAGGAACGACCAGCCCGCGGCCGTACGTCGTCCCGGCAGTTCCCCGCCTTCCCGGCGGACGACCGGGCGGGCCGGCGGGACGCGCTGCGGCACAGGCACGGAGAGCCGTCCACGGGGTGGCGGCCGGAGCGGTGCGAGAGCAACGCCGCCGTGACGCAGGAGACGTGGCCGCGGCCGTACGCCCGACAGATCCGGTACGGACAGCAGGGGACGCGCCGACGAACGGGGTCTCTGCCGAGGGCCGTCGACAGGCGTCGTCACGGGCCAGAACCAGTCCTGCCGGACGGGACGCCCCGGCGACACAGCGATCCACCCAGGAAACGACGTCCAATCCGCCGGAGCACCCAGCGGTTGGCCCTGCGGATCACCTGGCGCATCCAGAGCGGGGAGCGGCCCGGCGACCGGCAGAACCACTTCCAGACCAATGTGGTCTGCCAACCACCGCGCCCGGCGTACCGGATCGAGGCCAGGCGGATAGCCGCCAAGCGCCACCAGTCGCACACCCCCGGCCAGGCCACCGAAATGCTCCATGAGGCGCTCTGCCACCAGCTCGAAGAAGTCCTCTCGTCGGGTCACTTCGGCAGCGCTGACAACGGCTATCCGGCCCGGCTCGTCCGGCACCTGGACGGTCTTCACCGTGACGGCGGTCTCCTCATCCATCCACAGCAGCAGGCGATCGTCATTCACCACGGCGAACACCCTGTCGCCGCCGGCCTCCGCCGCCACGTTCCCGATCTTGACGTCGACGTTCACCGCGCGCGCCAGCCGGCCCGGGTCGACTCGGCAGCAGCCGCGAAGGACGGTGCCCCGCGCGATGCGAGGCCCGACCGCCAGAGGCGAAGCAGCCGCGCCTTGAGCAGGTGACGGGCCTCGGCCTCGTTCACCGGCGCGGTGATCGCCTCCGTCATGTCCCGCACGACGGCTCCCATCGGGTTACGGTTCAACGCGAGGAGCGCCGGGCCGTCGGATGACGATCGCGAGCGGCCCCGGCGAATCTCGCTATGCCTCTCCCCCGCTCTCGTTCGGGCCTCTCGCAGCCTTGGGTATCAGGCCGCCGACGAGGTCGTCGGCCTGCCGCATCACGTCATCCAGATTGAGCGGCTTGGTCAGCATGTCCAGCACGGGCATGCCCGCGGGCAGCACGGACTGCAGCAGACCGGCCATGGTTTCGCGCGCCTGCCGCCGTGCCGTCGTGATCGTCTCCACGAGCAACGCGGCCAGTTCTGCCGGCGCCATCGTCCGGTACGCGTTGTTCATGAACTTGATCTCCGTCAGCTCACCGCGCCCGTCGAGCCGCACGGTGATCGCTCGGTTCTTGGAGGTCACAGTGGTCTCGGAACTATTCATCGACCGTTCGACATCGCCAACCGCGTTCCGGGCGCGCTCCAGATCCTCGTACGCCTTCTGCACCCTGTCATGCATTGGACCGGTCATCGGTCACCACCCTCTTCTCGGCAACGCCTTCTCAGCCACGCCTTCTCAGCCACGTCGAACCGCCCTGTCCCGCGACTGGCCGGGAGTTGCCGGCGCCTGCGGCGTCGGCTCCCAGGAGCTCTCATCGGCGTCCCAGTCGCCTGCGTCGAGCCGTCCGATGACGGCCGGCACGAGGTCCGGGTCCGTACCCCAGACCTCTTCGTCCTCGGCCAGCCAGGTCGTTCGCTCGCGGTCCTTGCCACCCGCCTGACCGCCCATCGGCGGCATGAAGGGAGGCATTCCCCCCGCGCCGGCCGGTGCGGAGCCCGTCGAGCCGTAACCCGCAGGGGCAACGCTCCCCGTCCCTACCTGCCCCTGAAGTGGGTCGAAGCGAGCGGCAGCGGCTGCTCCGCCCGCGGCCGAACCCAGGGCACCGCCCGAGGACAGGCCACCTCCGCCCGATGCACCGCCGCCCGGGAAGCTCGAACCGCTGCCGCCGGAGGCAGTCAGCCCGGAACCGGCGGAGCCGTTCAGGCCCGGTGCGGACCCGAGCGGGCCGAGGTCCACTCCCCCCACCTGGCCCGGGATGGGCGTCATGCCCCCACCCAGGTCGACGGACCCGGACCCGCCAGCACCGTTCGAGCCACCGAGCGCGCCACCGGTCGCGCCACCGGTCGAACCGCCGGTCTGACCGCCGAGCGCGCCACCGAGGTCGGCGGGGTCGATACCGGCTGCGCCTCCGGTCTGCACACCACCCAGCCCCGCACCGCCTGGCTCGACTCCGCCGATGTTGCTCACCGGGCCGCCGTCAAGCCCGCCCAGTTCGCCCGGGAAATATCCGCCGTCGTCGCGGCCGCCCTGCCCAGAGGGCCGCCCACCGGCGCCAGCGCCACTCCCGCCGCCGGCCGACAGACCGGGGCCCAGGCCCGCCCCGCCGCCGGCCGACAAGCCGGGGCCCAGGCCCGCCCCGCCGCCGCTGGCGATCAGACCGGTGCCGGGTCCGACGCCGCCCCCGACGCCCGGCAGGCCACCGGCTCCGCCGCCGTCCAACGACGGGAGATTGCCACCGCCACCGCCACTCACCAGCGACGGGCCGCCACCGCCCAGTTCTGGAAGGGCGCCGCCGCCAGGAGTCAGGCTCGGGATACCACCGCTACCGCCACCGTCGGTCAGGCTCGGGATACCACCACCGCCACCGCCAACGTCGGACAGACTCGGGATACCGCCCCCACCGCCACCGCCGGTCAGGCTCGGGATACCCCCGCCACCACCGCCGCCGGACACGCTCGGGATACCACCCCCACCACCGCCAACGTCGGACAGACTCGGGATACCGCCCCCACCACCGCCGCCGGTCAGGCTCGGGATACCCCCGCCACCACCGCCGCCGGACACGCTCGGGATACCACCCCCACCACCGCCACCGGACACACTCGGGATACCGCCCCCACCACCGCCGCCGGTCAGGCTCGGGATACCCCCGCCACCACCGCCGCCGGACACACTCGGGATACCACCCCCACCACCGCCACCGCCGTCGGAGATGTTGGGAACGCCATTACCGCCGCCAACCGGCGGCATGTTGCCGAATTCTGGGATTTTGGAGTTCGGGTCCCCGATGGAGTTCGGACGGGGCTGGTAGGTACGCACGTCATGCAGGTTGTTGGTCACGTCACTGAAATTGGTCTGCAACGCGGTGAGCGCCGAACGCAGCCGTTGGTCGAGCTGCTGCAGAGTGGTGAGGTAGTGGGTCTGCATGTTGAGGTTCAGCAGCGGAATGAAGTTCGGCGACATGATGTCGTAGGTCCCGCCGCCGGCACCAAAATCGATGTCGACCGGCCACGTCTGCGGCAAAGGGCTCGTCTCGTTCCAGCCCAGCGTGGCGTCAAGACTGTCGGCTGCGGATTCGAGCCGCGCGAGGGCTCGGCTGATCAGGGTGGGCGGGTTGGGCTTGGCCAGGAACTCCGCCCAGGCGGATCGGATCTCCTCAAGGAAGGTGGTGGCGGCCCTGGCATTGTCGTGCAGCATGGCGAACCACTGCTGGTTCGTGTCCAGGTCGAGACGCAGCAGTTTCAGCTCGTCGCGCAGGTCATTCAGGGTGCGACTGAAAGCGTGCGAGGCAGAGCCCTTGAAACCCGAGCCGTCATCATCGACCTTGTTGATCTGCTGCTGGACCACATCGACCGTGTGCTCCAGCCACATTGCTGCGTTGTAATAGCTCTCGGCCGCGTTGTTCAGCGACTCCGGGTTGAGCGGGAGGGTGTTGGCCGGCGCGGCGAGCCGGCTGCTGGTAGCACCGACGAAGCCCTTCTGGTAATTGGCATCCGGGCCGGTGTACCAGGCCACCTTGCCCCGCAGGAACCAGAAGTAGTCTCTGGTTTGGCCATTGCCCCACCCATAGCTCACCTTGCGATAGACCGAGAAGGTCCACTTGCCCCCCTCGGTGGGCTGGGCGTCGTAGTTCCACGGTGAGCTGTTGGAGTCCTCCCAGCCGACCCAGTCGGCGACGAGCCAGGGCGCGCCGGCCCCCATGAACTGGTTGCGGTCGATGATGCCCTCTGTCCCGAGAAGGTTCACCATCGCCTGCTCCCAGTTCCAACCATCTTGGCTGGTCGGTTGCGTCATGTCGGTCCGCACCAATCCGTGGAGTACAACGCCTGGACTCTGGTCAGCGAGTGCTGGGGACGGTCAGGTACTTGTCGAGGTCAGCGAGGGAGAGATTGTCGCGCTCGGTGTCGTTGGCGTCATCCAGGACGTGCTGGAGGGCCTGCGCGAGGCTCGCCAACTTCTGGTCGACAGCGTTGATCTTCGAGTCGAGCTGTTGTCCCAGCGCGCTGACCCTGGCCTTGAGCGCCGCTCCGGCGGCGAAGCCGGGAGCCCCTGTGGCGACCTGGATGGCGTTCAGCGGGAGGCCGTGCGGGTGCCCGCCATCATGCGGGTTCGATCCGTTCCGCACTGATGACGTCTCGTTGCGGACCACATTGAGGATCGAGGTGATGTTGCGAATGAACGCTTCATCGATCTTGATTTCCTTGGCCGGCATCGCGGCCCTCCTTCCGATCCGGACGAAAAAGGGGGGAACTCGGGGCGGGCCGGGAAACCGGCCCGCCCCGAGCGTCTACTGGGCGAAGAAGCTCTGGCCGCGGTTGTCCGCGTCGGTGTAGCCGTTGGTGATCTGTCCCAGGTTGGAGGCGGCCTTCTGGACACCCTGGCCGAACTCCTGCAACCCCTGGTTCCAGAGCCGCTGCGCGTGGTCGTAGCTCTCGATGGCCCGACCGGCGTTGTTCGTGTTGTAGGTCTGCACGTTTGAGGAGAGCTGGTTCAGCATTTCCTCGAGCCGCTGGCGGACCGCCATCAGCTGCTGCATCTGGGCTTCCGCCTCAACCGTATTGATCATGTAGTCAGCCATGATTGCTCCCTAGGTTCCGTGCGGGGATTCGGCTCAGCGCGCCCAGGACCCGGCGCCCTGGAAAAGGTGCTGACCGGCGAGCGACGTGTTGTCGTCTTCCGTGCTCGTGGTGAGCACGTGGAACTGGTTCATCGACTGATTGATCTCGGACAGCGCCTGTTGGATCTTTTGAAGACCGTTGCGCGCCTCCTGCATGCCCTGCGAGTACGTCTGGGAGGCGCGACCCTGCCACGCTGCCCGCAGGCTGCTGTCGATGCTCGCCAGCGAACTCGACGCGCTCTGCTGCTCCTGGTCGGCGTTCTGGAACGCCGAGACCAACGACCGCGTCGAGGCGTCGTCGATCCTCAGTTGCCCGTTCGGCATCTCTCGTTCTCCCTACTGTCACTGTCCTGACCGGGATCGGTCGATCCCGGTCAACCACCCGCCGCAGCGGGGTCGAGCAGCGGCCCGGTGGGCAGCATGTCGAGCAGCCGACGAGGCACCGTCGACTCCGAGCCGGGGGCATATCCGAGCAGCCGGCTCGCCGTCTCGGTAAGCGGAAACTTCACTCCGGCGTCGGTGATCAGGTAGCGCACCGGCCCCGGCGCCTGCCCCGCACGGCCGGCGGCCACCAGACCGCCCGTTCCTGGCGCGACAACGACAGCGTCTGCCGTGCGGGCCGTCCGGTTCACCGCCAGGGCGTCACGCACCCTTGAAGAGGGCGGCGCCATCTGACCTGTGGTCACCTCGGGCACATCAGCGCCCGGCAGCAGGCGCAGGCACCAAACGGTGTCGGCCGCGTTCGCCACCGGCATCGGCAGTTGGTCCGGCACCTCGACAGACGTGTCCGGCTGCCGCGCGATCGGCACGCTGGCCAGGGCGGCCAGACTGAGGCGGGTCGGCGCCACCCGCTTCGCGGGGTAGGCGTGGGACGTGTCCGGGTCGGCGAGGGCGATGGCATAGGCCGTCGGTGTGAGTTCCCGCAGGCCGTCGCGCTGGAGCACGAAACCTCGGGCGGCGGTGCCTTCACCCCCTGCTTCGAACAACTCACCGACCCGCGCCCGGCGCCCGTCCACGACAGCACCCAGCGCGCCTCTCCCGGGCACGGCAACGGGTGCGACGTCCGGCCCCACCGGCAACGTCTCCAACCAGCCGCTGCCGACGGTGATCAGACTCGCCTCGACGCCGAGCACGCGGTCGAGCCAGTTGCGGGTGAGCCGCAGTCGGTGCCCCCGCCAGACGAGGTACCGATCCCCGCCGGGGGTCTGCGCGACGAGGGCGTGGTCCGGCGACAGGGACGTACCCGCCCGATGGTCGGGCGGCGTGATGGACAGGGTGGTGGCGATGGACAGGACGCCCGCCTGATCCCGGTTGGCCTCTGCGCAGACCGTCCAGGCCCGCCCGTCGATCGAGCCGGGCGACGGCAGGGTGTCCGGGCCTCCGACGATGCCGAGCGGGCTGCCGTGCGCCACCCCGCGCAGCGACTTTCCCGAGACCGTCTTGACCGTCGGCGGCTCCCCCAACAGCAGTCGGGCCGACGCGTAGTTGAGCACCGGTCGGAGCCGGTTGTCGACGAGAAGATAGCGGCTGCCCGTATCCCGGTCGACGATCAGGGTCCCGGCCGCGCGCCAACTCTTCGCGCCGCCGGGGCTGAAGAGGCCGAAGATGAGAAAGCCCGCCATCACGAGGATGGCGACGAGCACGCCACAGAATGTGCCGACAAGCGTACGACGATGCGGGTGTTCGATTCCGTCGGGTTCCGCGGTGACCAGGGCAGCAACCAGCCGACCGGCCATGTAGGACTGGGCCTGCACCTGGTCGCGTCGTGTCTGCATGCCGCTCAACCCCCGATGGCTCGGAAGACGGCGTAGACACCCAGGAGCGCGAGCAGGACCGGCAGCATGGCGATGGTGGCGATGGTCTGGGTGATGTCGCCGATCCGCCCCCAGACGGGCATCGGGCGTCGGTCGGACAGCCGTCGCGTGCCAAGGACGAGCGCGGTGACCACCAGCGGGGCGAGCAGCGTAGCGATGATCAGCCGCCGCATCGCCTCGGTGTGGGTGGCAGCCGAAAGCGTCGCCACGGCGAGGCCGAGCACGGCGGGGGCCGCGAGGGCCAGTCGATGCCATCCGTTGATCATCGGACGCATGATCAGCAGCCGGACCAGCGCAACGAGGAGGACCAGCGACCTGGCCACCCATCCGCTCTCCGTCGCCAGAATTGTCAGCGACACAGCGACCGTCACGCCGAGGCCTGCGTGCAGCGAGGTGAGGTAGCCGTCCGCAGTTGTCGTCCGGGCCAGCAGCGCCTCGCTCGGGGCGGGATCGATGTCCTCCTGCAGGTGCTCCGGTTGGGTCGGCAGGGGGTCCGCCTGCATGCCGGCCAGCCGGAGTGCCATCGACGGCAGCGCGACGGTCAGCACGGTCACCACGACGGCGACCGTGGCTGCCCCCTGCGTCGCGGTGAGGCCCGCGAACATGCAGAGCCCCGCACCGACGGCCGACGCCGAAGCAGCGGCGACAAGCGCGGCGAAGACCGGGCCGGAACGTCCCACGAGCACCGCGCCGAGCAGAGCGGCCACCGTGGCGGCAACCGATGCGGTGAGCAGTTCCGGGCTGGCGAGCACCAGACCCTGAGCCGGACGCCCCGTGTCCGGCGCGATGAGCCCGGCGAGCGCGGCGGCGGCGGTGCCACCAGCGGCGGTGAGCAGCCCGAACGTCCACTCCCCCGCCGCTCTGGTCAGCGCGAAGGCCGCCCCGAGCAGCAGCACCGACAGGATCGAAGCGGACATGGCTCGGGCGAGTGGCGGCCCCGGCATGGCCAGGCACCACAGGGCGACCACAAGCGTGACGCCGGCCGCTCCCAGTGCCGCCCAACGGAGCATGGCCGGCCGCCACACCGCCGATCGGCCCCGCATCCCCGTCGCGACGCCGTCTGCCACGTCGTCGAAGGCGACCGGTGGGATCTGGTCGGACCTCGGCCGCAGGTGGACAGCATCGCCGTCGCGCAAGCCCTGGCTGGCGACGGTGCCCTCATCGTCGAGCGGGGGGTCACCCATCCGCTGAAGAACCCAGCCACCGTGTGCCAGGCCCGCGTCCGCGAGGCCGGGATCCAGATGGGACAGCAGGGCGGGCAGCAGGTCTGCGATGAGGACCCCGACAGGAACGGCCACCTCGATCTGGCTCTTCGGGCCGAAGACTACGAGGCGGCACATCTCCGCAGGGGCGGCGACGGTCATGCCCCCGCAACGGCGCTGTCCGCCGCCCGGTTCAACGTCCGGTCGATTTTGACTCAATGATTTCTCGACCCGGACCGGCAGCCCGGCCGTTGTGGGGCCGTGGCGGCCCGTCGGGGCCGCTGGCGGAAGGCTGGACCCGCGGAAGAGGGATGCGGTTGTGAGCACAGTATTGTTTCGTCGCCCCGCACGGCGACGCGGGCCGGAGATGCCCAGCGGTGAACTGGATCTGCAGGAACCGCCCACTCTCCCGGAGGCACAGCGCAACGTCATGCGCCATGCCCTGACGGCGCTGCCGATGATGTTGATGACCGGCGCCATGGCGTTGGTCTTCATCAACCCGCGGGGTGGTCCGCTGAGCTGGATCGTCATCGGCATCATGGGCGGAGCCATCCTGGCGATGCTGGTCGGCCAGACGGCATCGGCCAACAACGACCGCAAACTGCAACTTGGCGGCGACCGTCGCGACTACCTGCGCTACCTGGGACAGAATCGGCGGCGCATTCGATCCGTCATCGCCCGGCAGCGGGACGCGGCGGACTGGCAGCACCCGGACCCCCGTTCGCTGCTCTCCCTGGCGATGACCTCGCGTCGGTGGGAGCGCCGACCGAGCCACCCCGACTTCCTGGAAGTCCGGATCGGCACTGGGGAACGACGGGTGGCGGTGAAGATCAATCCGCTGCAGACCAGGCCCATCGAAAATCTCGAGGCGCTGTCAGCCAAGTCGCTGCGGCGATTCATCCGGGCCTACACCACGGTCGAGAACCAACCGGTGGCCATGTTCCTGCCCGCCTTCGCCAAGATCAGGTTCAGCGGCGACCGGGAACACGTACGGAGTTGCGTCCGCGCGATCCTGGTCCAGGTGGCCACGCTGCACGCCCCGGACGACGTCCGCATCACCGCCTGCGTCGACGCAGACGGCACGGCTGCCTGGGAGTGGCTCAAGTGGCTGCCCCACGTCCAGCACCCCCAGGCGCACGACGCCGCAGGTGGCCGACGGTTGGCGGCCGAGACCATCGAGGATCTGGAGGTGCTGCTGGGCGAGGGATTCACCACCCGCCCCCGCTACGAGCCCGGGGCCACCGCCAGTCGCGACGAGCCCTTCGTGATCGTCGTTCGCGACGGCGGCCGGATGGGCAACGGCAGCCGCCTCGCCACGGTCGGGTACCGCAACTGTGTCCTTCTCGACCTGAGCGACCCGACCCCCTCGTCCACCAAGGAAAGCCTCACCCTGGCGGTCACCGACGCCGACGTCATGATGCTCCGCCTCGACCGCGTCGGCGGCGAGGTACGCAAGCGCCTTGCCACCCCGGACGTGCTCAGTACGCCGATGGCGCGAACGGTGGGCCGCATCCTGTCGCCGTACCGTCTCGGTATCGTCTCCGAGACGCCGGACGACAACCTCAGGACGAATTTCGACATCGGCGGGCTGCTCGGCATCAGCGACCTCACCGCTCTGGACCTGGGCGTACTCTGGGCGCCCCGGGCCGACCCGGAGCGGCTGCGGATTCCGATCGGCATCGACGCAGCGGGCAACCCCATCGAACTCGACATCAAGGAATCCGCGCTCGGCGGCATGGGGCCGCACGGCATGCTCATCGGCGCTACCGGCTCGGGCAAGAGCGAGTTGCTACGCACGCTGGTGCTGTCGCTGGCGGTCACCCACTCCTCGGAGACACTGAACTTCGTCCTCGTCGACTTCAAGGGTGGAGCGACCTTCCTCGGCCTGGATCGACTGCCGCACACCTCCGCGGTCATCACCAACCTTGCCGAAGAGGCCACTCTGGTCAGCCGGATGCAACAGGCGCTGCACGGCGAGCTGGTCCGTCGCCAGGAGCTGCTGCGCCAGGCGGGCGGCTACAGCTCGGCGTTGGAATACGAGCGGGCGCGAGCGCAGGGTGCGCCGCTGGACCCACTGCCGACTCTCTTCGTGGTGGTCGACGAGTTCAGCGAGCTGCTCGCCACCCACCGCGACTTCATGGAGCTGTTCGTGATGATCGGCAGACTCGGACGGTCCCTCGCCGTTCACTTGCTGCTGGCCAGCCAGCGAGTGGAGGACGGCCGGATCTCGCAGCTTGAGTCGCACCTGTCCTACCGCATCGGGCTCCGAACCTTCTCCGCCCTGGAGTCCCGGTCCGTCATCGGCGTTCCGGACGCCTACGAGCTGCCCCCGACGCCAGGCAACGGCTACCTCCGCACCGATGTCAGCACCCTGATCCGTTTCAAGGCCGCATACGTGTCCGGCCCGTATCAACGCAGGAACGTCGAGGCCAGGCAGGCGGCCGTTCAGCAGCAGGTGGTGCCGTACACCCTGATCCAGCCACCGCGGCCGGCGCCCGCGACGGTCCCGGCGGCGGACGAGGACGCGCCTGCGGAGCAGCCCGAGGGGGACGCCGTCTCCAGCGTGTTGAGCGTGCTGGCCGAACAGCTCACCGACCAGGGACCGCCGGCGCACCAGGTGTGGCTGCCGCCGCTGGGTTCGGCACCCACGCTCGACCAACTCCTACCGACCCTGACGCCCGATCCCGACCTGGGTCTCTGTGCCCAGGACTGGGCCGGCAGCGGTGCCCTGGTCACCCCCATCGGCTTCATCGACAAGCCTTTCGATCAGGTTCGGGACCTGTTGCTCGCCGACCTGTCCGGTACCGGTGGGCACGTGGGCATCGCCGGCGGCCCCCGCAGCGGAAAGAGCACCCTGCTGCGTACGTTGATCTGCAGCCTGGCTCTCACCCACAGCCCGGCGGAGGTCCAGTTCTACTGCCTCGACTTCGGCGGTGGCACCCTCGGCTCGATCGGCGAACTGCCCCACGTGGGTGGAGTGGCGGGACGACTCGACACCGAGCGGGTGACGCGGACCGTCCGGGAGGTCACCGAGATGATCACCAGCCGGGAGCAGCGTTTCCGTGACCTCAGTGTGGAGAACATGTCCCGCTATCGGCAGCTGCGCGCCGACGGGGCGGTGACCGACGACCCGTACGGTGACGTCTTCCTGGTGGTGGATGGCTGGTTCACCCTGCGGCAGGAGTTCGAGACGCTGGAGAACGAGATCCGCCAGATCGCCGCGCAGGGCCTCAACTTCGGCATCCACCTCGTCCTGACTGCCGCACGGTGGTCCGAGGTGCACCACGCCATGCGCGATCAGATCGGCACCCGCCTGGAACTGCGCCTCGGCGATCCGGTCGACTCGGCCATCGACCTGCGACTCGCCGCCACGGTGCCGCAGTTGCCCGGGCGCGGCCTCACACCGCAGAAGCTGCACTTCCTCGCGGCGCTGCCCCGCATCGACGGCGAACCCGATCCCACCACCGTCAGCGAGGGCGCCCGCTCGCTCTGCGCGTCGGTCGGCGAGTTCTGGACCGGCCCGGCGGCGCCCGCCGTTCGCACGCTGCCCGGCCTGCTGCCCGCCGACACGCTCCCCGCGCCCGAGGGTGACCTGCGCATGGTGCTCGGCATCGAGGAGCGCGGTATGGCACCGGTCTGGCACGACTTCGGGGAGGCGCCGCACCTGACCATCCTCGGCGACGACAGCAGCGGCAAGACCAACATGCTCCGCCACGTCGCCCGCTCGGTGATGGCCCGGTACACACCGAAGGAGGTCCGCCTGATGCTTGTGGACTTCCGACGCAAGCTCTTCGACGACGTCCCGCAGGAGTACCGCCTGGGCTACTCCGTGTCTGCCGACTCCACGCGGACGACAGTCGTCGAGGCCATCGCGGGCCTGCAACCGCGGATGCCCGGCGCCGACATCACCCCCGAGCAGCTGCGTCGGCGAGACTGGTGGACCGGGCCCCGGCTGTTCCTGCTGGTCGACGACTACGACCTGCTCGGCGGGCACGACGGCCCGTTGCTCCCGCTGCTGCCGTACCTGGCCCAGGGCGCCGACATCGGCTTCCACCTGGTGCTGACCCGGGCGGCGGCCAACGTCATGCGGATGTCGATGGACCCGCTGGTGCGGCGGGTGCAGGAGACCAACGCGCCCGACGTCGCCCTGTCCTGCCCACCGAGCGAGGGGCCGTTGCTGGGCAACGTGAAGCCTCGCCAGCTTCCACCCGGGCGAGCGCTGCTGTGCACCCGACGGGGCGCCCGGCTGATCCAGACTCCGTGGTCGGGTGGGCAGACGAGCTGACCGGACGTGCGACAGGGTGCCGGGAGCGCGGTGGACCGCGCCCCCTAGACCACCTCGTCAGCCGCCGCTGGCGCGTCCCCGACGCGCCAGCGGCGGCGGCGCCCGGCGCGGACCGTGACGACCGTCGCGTATGCGAGAAGTGCGGTCAGCACCAGAGCCGCTGTGAGGACCAGGGCGCGCGCCTTGGCGGGCGAGGGGGACGGTGCAACCGGCAACGTCGGCCGGTGTGGCCGGAGTGGCGGCGGGGGATCCGCGCCAATGTCCAACCCGCTGATCGCCGTGTGGAGGTCCAGGATTCCAGGCGCCGGGCGACCTCGTCCGACCCCGGCCACCACGCTCTCCTCGGCCGCGCCGGCCGGCTCACCGGCCTGTGTGAGCAGGCGCCGCACCTGCTGCTGGTCCAGTTCGGGCCGATACGCCCGCAGCAGAGCCGCAGCTCCGGCCACCTCCGCGGCGGCGACTGCCGCCCCGCCGACAGCGTAGTGGCCCCTGCCGACTGGACCGATGCTGTACGCCCCCATGGCGGGAGCCAGCAGGTCGAGCCCGGATGCGCCCACGACCGGCTCGGTAGGGGTGCCGGCGGCGTCCACACCGCCCACCGCGAGGACCCGGTCGTCGGCGGCGGGATACCAGACGTGGTCGTCACTGGCGACCGGGGCCACCACGACCACGTCGTGCGCCACCGCCTCGGCGATCGCCGCACGCAGGGCGGTGTCCGCGCGGGGTAACCCGGTGCCGACAAGAGTCACCCGCGCACCAGAGGCGGTGGCCGCGCGTATCCCCTTGGCCAGGTTGCCTGGGGGCATGACACCCGCACGGTTGACGACCCGCACCGGGACGATCGAACTCTCCGGGGCCACTCCCACAAACCCGCTGCCGCTCATCGGGCGGGCGGCGACGATCCCCGCGAGCGCAGTCCCCCGACCGAGACAGTCGCGGTTGGCGCCACCTGCCGACCCCGGGTCGGCGCCGGGCCGCAGCGCCCCGGCCAGGGCCGGTGACCGCGCGTCGACACCCGAGTCGACCACGGCCACCGAGATACCGCGCCCCTTGCTCAGGGGCCAACTCAGCTGTGGCGCGATCCGACTGAGCGCCCAGGACGCCATCGGTACCAGCGTGGGTGAGGCGCCGACGCACTGGCCGTCCGCCGGTACCGGCAGCTCCGGCGGCGGCTCCGCGCGTCCGGCGGCCTCCGCCTCCTGTGCTGTCGTTTGCGACGGCACCAGGCCGGTCACTCCTGCGGTCAGTGCCACCGACGCGGCAAGACTGAACACCGCGCGCGCCAACACCGGTCCTCGGGGCTGCCGCGTGCCGGGAATTCGCTCAGCCAGCATGCGCATCTCCCTTGATCGAGTCTCCCACCGGGAGGGCGCCGCCGTGCGGCGCACGTTCCACGACGACAGCGCTGCGGCTCGGGTTCAACGGCTGACCACCGTGCGCGGGACTAGGCCTTCTGCGTAATCTCGTCAGTGGTGTCGGCGGGAAGCGGTTCGTCCTCGTCGACCGCGTAGAGCGCCGCGAGCGCCCGGTGCAGCGCGACGGCGTCGACCCGGGGAACCACGTGATCGGCCGCACGGATGGCGGCCAGCAGCTCCGGCTCCGGGGCAAGCCCGTGCCGCTCCAGGTAGTAGGCGACCGCCTCGGGCCAGATCCAGGTGCCGTCGGTGTAGAAGGCCGTCGGGACCACCTCACCGGCCGTCGGCTCGCACACGTCGACCGACAGCGTGGCGCTGATCAGCAAGGGGACGCCGTCACGGAGATACGTCGACACCCGGGCCCGCTCGGCATCGTCGTCGAGGCGCGGATGCGCGTCATCGAAGCGGGGGCCCTGCGCGTCCAGCGAGTCGAACACCCGCGCGAAGATGATCTCACCGGCCGACTCCCGGGCCCACAGCAGCGCCGAGAAACCGAGTGCCGCCCGCTGGTACGCCGACGCCTCGTCGGGGTCGACGAACCCCTCGACCTGCGGCTCACGCTCCCCCGCCTCGACCAACGCGTCCTGTATCCGCGCCACCGCCACCGGCAGGGCCGAGACGGGCCCGTCGGCCTGCACCAGGTAGACCCGGCGCGGAGGGGGCCAACTGGTGTCCATCGCCGGGTAGCGCCAGGCACGCCACAGTCCGACCAGCGGCGCCTCGTCGGCAAGCCGCCGCACCGCCCGCACCGCCGCCGCGTCGAGCGGATCGCCGGCGCCGAGCCCATCACCCTCGCTCAGATCGAGGGTGTACGGGAGGTCGGGCCCCTCCTGCGCGAGAACATCGGGGCCGACAGGCGCCATACCGTACGCCGGAACGGGTTCGAGATCCGAGCGAAGCACATCGGCGAGAGGGCTGACGTCCGCGCCGGCGGCCGACAGGATCTCCTCCAGCGCCGCCGCGTCGGCCGTCGTGACGCTGGTGCCGTTGGTCAGCGCGGCGAAGACGACAGCCTGCGCGATCGCCACCAACTCCCCCTCGGCAAGCCACCACCGCGCTTCGGTGACGAGTTCGTCCGGAAGCCGGCCCGCCATCCGCCCCAGCAGCATGTGGCAGGCACCGACCAGCTCCACGCTCGACTCCGCGTTCTCGGTCACGACCTGAGAACGGGGCCGGCCCGGGCCTGGTTCAATCGGGCCCGGGAAACTCGACCGGCAGCGGCTCAGCCGTCGACCGGCTCACCCTCAGTGATAACGGGCAGCCTGCCGTATCGCCCGCGTGCCACGGCCCAGGCTGCGGCGCGCTGCCACCGCCGCAGCGCCGGCCAGGTCGACGCCACCGGGTCGTACGCGTACGGACCGACGACACGCCCGTGGTTGTCGATTTCCGTCACCGTCTCATCCCCGTCGGGGGTCCGTTCCCGTAGCCACACGCGCGTGTCGCGGCGGAACGCGATCAACCGGGCGAGATCGAGCCAGGTCTGGTTGGACGCCAGCGCCAACTGCGGGAAGGCCGGCGTACCCGCCAGCGGGCCGTCGCCGCCGTCCAGCGTCGCCAGCACCAGCTCCCTGACCCGCTCTATCCGCGCACGAGTCGACAGGTCACCTTCGGAGTCGGCCGTCGGGTCGGCGTACCACTGCTCGATCTGCACGCGCGCCTGGTCGACGGCGGGTCGGGCATGGGGACGACTGATCTCACCGTGCCGCAGAGCGGTTCTGGCCCACTCCAACACGGCGTGGTCGCCCTGTCGTGCGCGGCTGACCGGGTCGGTGCTCAAACGGATGGATCGGCCCACGCCGGCCCGCGCCTCGGCCACCCGGGCCACCTCGATCAGGGCGAGCGACGCGTCCGGTTCGGCCCACGCCACCTCGTTGACGATCGCGTCCAGGTCTACCGCCTGCGCCTGATCGATGGTGCCGGCGGAGGCCGGAGTGGGCAGCGGCAGGTCGGGTCGGGCCTCTGCCGACCGGTTGTGCGACTCCATCATGGCCGAGTACCGGTCCGCCGACA
Source organism: Micromonospora sp. NPDC049275 (assembly GCF_043197115.1). Taxonomy (NCBI): domain Bacteria; kingdom Bacillati; phylum Actinomycetota; class Actinomycetes; order Micromonosporales; family Micromonosporaceae; genus Micromonospora; species Micromonospora sp. NPDC049275. Next base: position 39,962 of record NZ_JBICSN010000017.1, on the reverse strand, counting down.
TCTGCACGAAGATCTCGCCGGCGAACGCCTGGCTGCGAAATTCACCGGCCGGCGTGGGGGCGACGAACATGTGGTGCTCGCTACGCTCGGCGGTGAAGTGGAACCGGCCCTGCATCCGAACCAGGACGGCGGGGCCGAGCTGCTTCAGATGCCCCTCCGCTCGGGCATTCGAGGTGCCACTGCTCTGCTCGTGTCGTGCGGCAAGCCGATCGGCCGACGTGGCGGCGGTCCACAGGTCCTTGCCGAAGGGTTCGCTGAGGTGGTCAGGGTCCTTGACCCCGAGCACCTGGGAGTTGTCGATCGACCCGGCCACGATCGCCGCCCAGGGATCGGTGGTCACCGCCGACGTGACGCCGCTCTGCTGCTTGGCGTACCGACCGGTGCCCGCCCCCTCGACCAGTCCGACCACATGGGCGTCGAAGAGCTGTCCGTGCAGCCTGAGCGCCGACCGGGTCGTGCTGTGACCCGGCTGGTGGACCCCGTCGCCGATCAGGAGTCCTTCCGGGCCGAGCGCCGCGGGAAGGTGGTTGACCAGACCTCCTCGACCCAAAGTGGCAACCAGGGAGAGGGCCGGCCGCAAACCCGCGGCACTTTCGTCGGAGAGCCGCATCACCAGGTTCCGGGCCACCGGCAACGCGTCGTCCATGGTGACCGCGAGGACTGTGGCGTCGCCGGGGAGCGGGGGCAGCGGGCGAAGGTCGATCTCGAGTGGCCGCTCCGTGGGCGTGGCGGCCTCCATCAGGCCCTTGGGAAGCCGAAGCTCCAGCCGGGCGGTCACCGTGCGGCGGACCGTCTCGTCCTGGCCGGCGAGCCACGCCGCAGCCCGCACCGCGGTGTTCGCCATCGGCCGGCCCGCTGACAGGCGATGCGTGACTGTCACCTCGAACTCGCCGTCGGTGGTCAACACGTAGTTGCCGTTGAAGTCGTACACGGTCTGCTCTCGGGTGTTCACCTCGGAGCGGGTGGTGGACCGGCTCTGCCCCTCGGCGAGGGTCAACGAGGGGCCGCCGGTTATCCCCTGCGATCCCTCAAGGCCCAGCCCAGCGGCACCGACGGACCAGCCGGCGCTCTTGCTGACCGCGACCGACGACTGGGAGTACGCGTGGCCGTAGTTTTCGTTACCGGTGTTGGCGAGGAACTCGCGCACCCTCGGCTGCGATGTCAGGACCATCCGGACCCGGATTTCCAGGACGTCGGAGAGCAGCCCCAACTTGGGCACGTGGACGAAGAAGGACAGGCCGTCACGGTGCAGCAGCTCTTCGAGAAGCGCCCACTCCCGATCACCACCGAACGTCGCCTCGAGCATCTCGAGACCGCCCTGAAGTCGCCCGGACACCGACCTGGTGTGCTCGGACCACAGGGACACCTGTTGGGCCAGGGCGCCAGGATGAGCGGCCTCGATCGCCTCGTGAACGACGTCGATGAGATTTCGAGCGCCCGAGTACGTGATGTGCTGGACACCGGCGTGGCCCAGTGCCTTCGGCCCGCTGCGGAGCAGGTACTGCGGCACCCGCAGGTGCGCGTAGGGGTCGGGCAGATCGGGCAGACGCAGCCCGAAGGACTCCTCGAACCGTCGTCGCGTCATCGGTTCGATGGAAAGACGCTCGTCCACACCCAGGCGGTCGGCAAGCTCGCCCGCCCACCGCTGTCGCTCCGGCGAGTACCCCACTGCGGGGCCAGCCAGATCCTCGCGTTCCCAGCGGGCCAGCACACCGGCGACCACGCTCCCCGGCAGTTCCAGGTCCCGGCTGGACCAGTCGGCGAGAACCTGCCCCAGTCTGGCCTGCGGCATGGGCAACTCCCCAGCTGCGTACCTCGCCAGCGCGGTCGGGGTGGGCAGGAGGTACATCATCTGCTTGCCGGCGAGCAGTCTCGGCGTCGGGCGCCGGACGGTGTCGGGCGCGAGCTTCGCCGTCTGCTCGTAGGAGACCGAGACGACCAGGGTGACAGTGGCGAAGTAGCCATCCGCCTGGTTGAAGTCGAGGTTCAGATACTCCCTGCCGCTGGTGTGCGATCGCGACACATTCGTGCTGGTGCCGCTCTTTGCGGTCGCGGACCCAGAGAAGCTGACCTTGTTCAGACCCGTCAGCGTCGTCGTCCCTCCCACCCCGACCTTGCCCACCTCGACCGCTCGGCCCTTGCCTGTCTCCGCGGACTGGCCGCCGGTCAGGATGGCGAGGTCGATCTTGCCGTGGACGAACTTGTCGGGTGTGGCGCCGCCATGGGTGGATTCGTGCACCACGGCGTGCACCGAAATCGTGGCGATTTTCTGCCGGATCAGCCCCGCCCGGAAGAGTTGGCGCGTGTACCGGCCGCTAAGAATGGCCGGGATGTTCGACATGATCGCGATCGGTGAGAGGAAGTTGGTCACTTCCTGGTCCGTTGCCGCACCGGGGCCGGTCAGCTCCGGCAACATCTCCCGAGCAGCCTCCACGAGGCCGCTGACGTCGAGGTAGGACACAACAGCCTGGCTGAACACCTGCGTGGGGGTCTCCTGGCGGACCGCCGCCGGATCCGTAGGTGCGGGTGGTTCGAAGTACGGCAGGACGTGTGCCGTGATCTGGTGGTCGCTCTTCGGAGACTCGTACCTGGGCAGTGCGGACTTGCTGTACTCGACAGTCGTCCAGAGCCGGACCGGGAGCCGGTACTCGTCGACGCTTCCCGGGTATTCCATCAGGTTCGGCTTGTTGGTGAGCAGGCCGAGACTGTCCGTGGCGCCGAAGGACCAACTGTGCTTCGCCCCGGCTTGGAGACCGGTCACCCACGGGAGCGCCTTGAGTCTTGCCACGAGAGCAGCGCCGACCTGCAGCGTCTGCCGGCCCCCCACCCCTTGCGAGTGGTTGCCCATGCCCATGCTCAGCGTCACGATGGTCTGTCCGTCGGTACGCCGTTGCCAGTACTCCGGCGAGTCGGAGAGGATCTGCTCCCCGCGAATGGTGATGCGGGCGTGGCTGGTGCGTCCGCGCGCGTCGATGTTCGTCAAGGTGAACGTCAGGCCGACGCCGACGATCACCGAGAAGAAGGATTCGAGGGCCTCGACCGAAACCATCTTGTGCAGCATGTCCCGGTTGTCGAGTTGACGGTCGAGGCGGCTGTTGCGCTGGGTGCGTTGGTTCTTGAACAGTTGAGTCTCGTCCGACGGAAGGAACCCGCTGCGACGCAGTTCCGTCGCCAACTCCTCGCGCAGCACGCGGTCGGTGCCCTGGTCCACCCGCACCAGGCTCTGGCCGAGGCCACGACCCTCCTGGAGGTGCCGGGGCAGGCGCTGCCGGGCTGGCTGCTGCTCCGGGCCGGCGAAGCGGACGGCGTCCGGTCGGTGCGGCACCGCCGACTCCTCGACGAGGGCGCGCACCTCGGGGCGCAGCCCCTCCAGATCCACCTGTAGCCCATGGTCGAAAGCGTCCGCCTCGGGGACGACGAGCACCACGCTGCTGTCGACCGTGTCCGTCGCCGACGGCGGCGGGTACGGGAGATCGACGAAGATGCGTGGTACCGGATCGCGCGGGAGGACGTCCACCGTCGCCGACAGCGTCAACGGCAGCTCGTGCGCGGACGTCATCCCGGTCTCCCGGCTCACCTGCACCCAGAGGTTGCCACGTCCGCTGGCGAGGCTGTCGGAATCGGTCCAGGTGTAGCTCGCCTCGACCCGCGGACCGAGCGTGAGGCCGGGTGTCGGCAACAGGCTCGCCTCGCCGAAGACCGTCGCGGTGAGCCCGTTCTCGGCGCTCTCGCTGTTGCTCTCGCCGACGATCGCGGTGCGGACCCGCTCGATGTGGGCCGTTGAGGTCGTCCGACCCAGTCGCTGGTCCCCGTCGGGGTGACGGCTGGCCTTGATCACCACCCGGGCGATCTTGCGACCCTGGTCGTGCAGGAAGAACTCGTACCCCTGGAATGCGACGTCGAGGTGCGCGTCCAGGTGGTACACCTTCTGCACCAGCTCCGCCCGGGCCGGGTGACCCGTGTCCAGGTCCAGACGACGCTGACGCAGACCGCTGAGGATCGCGTCGACGAGTGTATGCAGACGTTGCAGCTGAGCGGCGTAGAACGTGGCGGGGATGTCCTCGGATCGCAGGCCCGTGGAGACAGAGCTGTCGACCGGCGCCACGGCGCGCACCAGTTGACCCGGGGGTTGTTGCAGGTACTGGCTGGGAAGGGCAACGGTGATCCGCTCGTCCGGAGTGACGGTAACCTGCGAATCGCGCAGCACCGCGGCAGCCCAGGGCAGTCGGAACTGGGCTTTCGTGCGCACCAGCGCGGTCAGCCGACCCGCATAACTGACGTACGTCAGCTTGTCCCGGACGTCGAGAACGTGGCCGCCCTCGGCGTCCTCGATATGACCGGTGCCCCGGGTGATCACGTTGGCACGAAGGTTCAGACCCGCGCCCACCTTGAGCGCCTGAACCACGCCGGGCACCAGCCCGAGCCCGACCGAGCCCGAAACACCCGCCCGGAAGGCGCTGCCCTGGCCGGTCTGTCCCCGGGCGTGGGCGCCGGTCTGGAAGATGGCGTTGACCGACTCGATGCCGGCGAACCCCGCGGCGGCGTCACTCCCCGCCTCGGCGTCCGGGTCGAACTCGATCCTCGGATCGCTGATCTCCAGCGCTACCAACACCTCGGCATCACCCAGCCGGATCACACGACTGTCGCTGACCAGGTAGCGGTAGGTCGACAACAGCTGTTGCGGCAACATCTGCCACTCGACCGGCGACACCGTGACCCCTCGTTCGTCGAGGGCCCGTCGCAGCACGACGATGAGCTGATCGACGCCGGGCAGGCTGGTCTGCGGGATACCGAGGCCGCGGACCCGCAGGCTCGCCGCGCCCATCCGGCGATGTTCGGCCGCGAGGTCAGGAGCGAGAACCTGACCGGCCGAGTCCGGTCCCCGCTGCTCCGTCTCCAACCGCGCCGGCTCCGCATCGTCCGCGCGGTCCACACGGGACCGGTCCGTCCCGGCATCGCGGGGGCCGTCGGTGGCGTCGGGGTCGACCCCGACAGGCAGATCCGGCGTACGGGTCCGCTCGGGCCCTTGCTGCCGGGGTACGTCGACCGCGCCGCTCTCGGCTCGGTGAGCGTCGCGGGCGTTCAGAACGTGGGCATGTTGTTCGGGGGTGATGGTGAACCCGGGATCCAGCACCACCAGGCGGTGACTGAGGTCGACGAATGCCCTCTGCCGGGCGTCGAGCACCGGACCGGCCGGTCCATTCGGCAGGCCAGCGACACCGCGCTCGACGAAGCCGAGTTCGGCGATCGCCGTGCGCAGCGTCTCGCGCGACGCCTGGTGCTGCTCCGGGGTGAGCGGGAAGGTGGCCAGGCGGTGGCTGGCCAGCGCCGCGTCGAAGGAGCGCTGAAGCCCGTCGAGGGTCCACTGCTGCTCAAGCCGACTGCGAAGCCGCCCCAGCGCCCGGCGTACCGCCTGGGCGGACGTGCCCTCCTGGGCCGACCCGCCCGCTGTCTGCCGCACTGCCGTGTCCACCGCCCGCTGGTGCGCGGCCAGCAGCGGGTACGCGTCGACCGTGTCGGCAGCCACGCGAAGCGCACTTGCGTGCTGCGACGGGAAAAGAGGTTGGGCGGCGTCAAGAACCAGGGGCTTGCGGCTGTCCTCCAAAGCCCGTCGGCCCGCCGCGTCCAATGGGCCGCCAGTTGCACGCAGCCGCGTCAACGCCCGGATGTCGGCCTGGATCAGCCTGCGCCCTGCGGCTCGCTGCGCTTCCGTGAGCGGAAACGGGGACAGCCCACTCCTACCCAGCAGCTCGGCGAAGAGCTGCCGCACTCGCGCCGGGTCCGCCTGCGTGGTCAGCAGGGCCTCGAGGGATCGCTGCGCGTCCCAAAGGCGCGCGCTGTCAACGGTCTGCAGATCGTGGAGGTCCTCGCGGTCGCCCTCGGCGATCGCCCTTTGTACCGCGCTCTGCCACTCGTCGAAGTCGGTCGGGGCACGGGTTGGTTCCGGCACGGCGAGCGCGGTCTCGGGCCCGGCGACGGCGTCGCCGTCGGTCCTGGCGTCGCCGTCGGTCCTGGCGTCGCCGTCGGTCCTGGCGTCGCCGTCGGTCCTCGGCTCGACGTCGCTCCTCGGCTCGGGGTCGGCCCGCAGCTCGGCGTCGGCTCGAGGTGCGGGTCCGGTGTCATCCGGTCGAACATCGGTGGGGTCGGCCTGCCGGTCGGCCGTCGGCCGACCCGGGACGGGCGGTAACAGGACTCGCCCGTCGACCAGGCTGGCGAGGTCGGCCAGGACCGCCTCGGTGACGCCCCGCGGGGACTGCCGGAGGTCCAACACCACCTCGGCGCGCGCTCGGGGGTGCAGGTGTTCCAGCGCGGCGGCCAGCCACCTGGGGTCGACCGAGTGACGGTCCGGCGTGATCCGGATCGGCTGGTCGACCACCGGTTCGCTGGCGGATTCGGGCACCGCCGTCGTCATGTGCACGGCTAGGCCACCGGGCACCGGGGTCAGCTGACGGACGATGCGTGAGTGCCCCGGGTCGACGTGCAGGAGCGCCGGCTCCACCCCCGTGGCCCAGAACTGCCAACGGGGGATGCCGTGCAGAACCACATCGAGCGGTTGCCCGTCGGGCACGCCGTCCACCATGGCCATGATCGCCGCATGCACGTCGGTCGGCACGACAGTGGACGACGTGCCAGGCAGACCAACCGTGATCCGGACGGCATCTCCGCGCGCTGCGGCATCCGGCCGGGGCCCGCCGGCGGCGACGGCGTCCGGCCTGATCCACAGGCCGTCACGGGTCTGCTCGGTGACCCAGCCAGCAGTCAGCGACCGCCTGATGGGCGCAGCGGTCGGAATGGTCTGGGCAGGGTCCATGTCGGGGCGGGAGCTGGCCGCCTCGCTCGGCAGCGCCGGTACGGTAGGCGTGAAGACGATGTCCGCCGCCAGCTCCGGCAGAGTCGCGGCACCACTCCACGACTGGGGCACGGGGCCGTCGGAGGCGGCCAGAGTCTGCGCGAGCGCGGCCGCGACTGCCTGCGGCCCGCCCGGCGGTACGGTGACGAATCCACCCGCCACGGTGGGCAGTTCCTGCAACGCGCGGACCGACGCCAGCACCGTCAGACCCGGAGTGGTTGTCGCGTCGGGAAACGGCCGCCGGAGGTCCGCGAGCTGATCGGGGGTGATCCGTCCGGCAGCGGTGACGCGAAGGACGTAATTGCCCGGCAGGCGTCGCGCCACCGACCTGATCACGTCGACCGGTATCCGTGCCGGATCGACGAACAGCAGGCGGTGACCTTCGATGGCCGGTTGCGCCACAGCCGCCACCACGTCGGCAAGCTCCGGCGAGGCGGCCAGCAGCAGCCCTGCCGGTACGGCGACCAACCGCATCCCGTCGGGGAGCGCCGCCGCGATCGTGGCGACCGGCGCCGGGGTCGACGGGGCCGTCGACACCGAGGGCTCGGCGACGAGCGGCGGCACGTATCGGAAACCAGCCCGATCGGCCGATTCGAAGTACAGGCCGGTCGGGTCGACAAGCGCCAGCGTGACCCGGGCCGGACCGGACGACGACGCGGCGGCGGTTCGGATGTCGGGCAGGGGCACGAGGTGACCCGCCGTCGTGATCAGCACCTGCTGGCCGGCGTGCGCGTAGCCCTCCGGCAGCAGCCGCCAACCGTCCGTGGGCAGGTGCAATTCGCGGGGAGCGTCCACGACACCGGCTGTGGGCAGGGGCACGTCGTCGGAGGTGTCCACGGCACTGGCCGCGGGTCCAGGGGCGGGCCGGACCCGGACCCGCCAGCGACCTGCATGATCCGGGGACGGGCCGGGCACGGGCCCGTTCCGACCCAGCAGGTCTCGGGCGAGCGCGTGGGCGGCATCTTCGTCGCCGTCGGAGTGCAGGACCTCGGCGACGCGGCGGATGGCGTCCAGGGCGCGGGGCACCTGCTCCGCCGTCCATGGCCGTCGAAGATGCTGCTGCACGATCTCACCGGCGTCCCTGATCGCGGCGCTGGGCACGCCGTCGCGACGCCCGGTCGCCGGCGTGGGTTCGACGCGCACGGCGGGATGCGGAGTGACGATCCGCCGAACGGTCTCCCACCGCCACCTGGGCGCCGATGGGCGTCGGCGATGCGCGTGGACCGTGGTCGCCACTGGACGCGGACGGACCGGCTGACCGTCGACGTTCCGCACCTCGAAGACCCGGCGAGGTTCGGCCTGGCGCCGCCCGCGCCAGAACCGCCGGTGAAGCCAGCGCAGCCAGCGCCGCCGCAGCCGGTTGAACCGGTCCAGCCGGCTCAACGGCGGGCGTGAATGAACCGATCCGGCGTTGGTTCCCGGCGCGCTCCGGCCATCGGTCGAGGGATCGACGACGCCGGCTGCCGCGTCACTGTCGGCATGTGCGGACTCGGCGTGCGGGCGCGTCGGTCCGGCTTGCGTCGGCCTGTCGCCAGTCAGGACGGCGTCGTAGTGTCCCGCTCTGGTCTCCCTCAGCACGATCGGCTCGCCGACGTAGCGGTGGGGTCCCACCCGGTGGAGCTCGTACCCGGAATCCGGCAGCGGCCGAGCAATGGCCAGTGGACGGCCGAGCACCTCCGCCAGCATGGCGGCGAAGCCGGCACCATACCGGCCGTCCCAGCGCCAGTTACGTATGTCGGCGCGGACGCGCTGACGCTCTCGTTCGGCGGGCATCGCGCGGGGCGAACCAGCGGCTGTTGCTTCCGATCCTCGTGCCGTGATGATGAGCCGGTCCAGCACGTCCCGGTAGGGATCCCCACGTAGGAGCTTGGCGAGGTGGGCCGCCAGGGCGTTCGCTGTGTCGCTCGCGACCGCTTCGTGAAGCAGCGGTGGAATCGTTTGGGGAGCCGTCTGCGCCTCGGTCAGGCTCTCCAGCCACCGCCGCTGCTCATCAGTGAAGCCGCCGAGTTGTTGGACCCGGCCGGGCTCGGCGACCATGACCGCGTAGAGCAGCGAACGGCCATCGGCCGGACTCTCCACCACCACAGCGGCATCCGGGATTCCCAATCCTTGAACGGCGGTGGCTGGAAAATCAGCCGGAAACATTGGCGCGCTATCGTTTTGCTCGTTGTCGAGGGCTTCCTGCGGGACCTGAGGGGAGGTTTCGTCCGGGGTGGGTGTGAGGCTGGGTGAGGCATTCGGGTCGGCTGGTCGACCGTCGTCGGTGATGTGCACATCGGCGGACGCCGGATCCGCTACCGTGACCGGCCCGAGGTCGTGTTGAGCAACCCTGCCGTCAGCCGTCTGCACCAGCCGCACCGGCACCCGCAGCGCCACGGGAAGATTCAGCAGATCTCCCGACGGGTCTAGCGTGAACTCGGTAAACCAGCGACCTGGCGTCGCCTGCACCTCGATGAGCAAAAAGCCACTGTCTCTCGGCCGGCGCCACACGAGCACCACGTGAGACGGCTCGTTCGGAGGGCTTGTCACCACGGCTGTAATCGCGCCCGGTCGCAGCTCAACCAGCTGATCGATGCGTGCCGACACGAGGTGCCCACCCAACGACTGAGTCAGCGTCGACAGCCCCGACTGCCCACTACCGTCATCGCGCAATCTCGGCGGATGCGGTAGCGCGTCCAAGACACTCTGCACGCGCGGAAGACAATCCGGCGTATCCGGCGTCCGCATTGGTAGCTGCGCAAGCGCCTTCGTCAGCACCTGTGGAACCACCACCGCAGCCGAGCCATCCGCGCGCCCCGCATCCGGGCCAGTCCCCAACCCCGGCGTCACCCTGTCCGGCGGATCCAGCAACGCATCGACAGTGGAGCTGCCGCGCACCTCGCCCCGCGGCGGGTCGTCCTGCGGGACCTCGGTGAGATGCACCGACCCGTCCTCAAATCGCGCAGTGACAGAGAACCGCGTACCCGCACGGATGAACACCTCCGCGTGATCACCGCGAGCCAGCCCGGCTCTCAAGGTGAAGGCGACAAAGGGCGGCTCGGGGCTCGACTGCCGCCGACTCGCCACGAGCGGATGGCTCAGAGTCAAGACGCTATGATCCGCACCCAACGCTCTCATGGCCGTAGCGGACAGTCCCAGCGAGGCATCACCCACATAGGTGGGCAAGTGGCTCGCGCGCAAGATTCCGTCCACGAGCCGCGCCACCGTCTGCGCCAACTCGTGCTTGCCCTCCTCGGGATTGTGCAGCGCCTCGACGAACGTCTCCATGTTGGTGAGACCGAATGCCCGGAGCAGCCTCTCCCGGTGGTTCCATCCGGAGACCTCCATTCCATCCATGACGAGGGCGCCGAAGTACGCAGAGGCCATCGCAAACTCCTGCTGCGTCAGCTTTTTCGAGCCCGGCCTCGGCGGCTGCTGGGGTGCCGCGACACTGGATGGGGGCGCAGTTCGACGGAGGAATCCAAAGCCGTTGGCCCGTTTCGCTGCCCGCTGCACGACCTCAGCCATGGATCTCATGGGCACACGTCGCAGGTCGTGCTCAATTCGACGCGAGAATTCGTTGAACGCCTCAGCGCCAGCCTTGCTCCGAGGCACCAGGTACCCATTGGCGATAGCGGCAGCCTGCGCACGTAGCCGCGCGTCCATGCGCCGCGGCGATGTCAGGCCGCCGGAGGGGAACAGCTCCTCTGCGGGTGACACAAAGACGGGCACCCCGAGTCGATCCGTCAGCATCGAGGCAACGTTGCTGAGCCACCACAGTCGGTCCCGGTCGTGTACCTTCCCGCGGACCTCGAACACCATGAAGCGGCCCGACATGTCGTTCACTTCCCAGCGGCCGCGACTCGTGTGCCAGAACAGCTCGCCACTCACCCGGGCCGGCTGCGCAACGACCCGACCCTGCTCGTCGAATGCCACGGCGAGGGTGGGATGCCCGGCCTTCATCGTGGCGGCGAGAGCCGTCGTGTGGATCCCCTCCCCCGACGAGGAGATGCCAGCGGCCAGCTTCTCCAACTCTGCATCGTCGAGCCCTCGGTCTGGATGCTCCGCACCGATGACCACTTGTCCCGACTGGGTTACGACGAAGATCCAGTCGATCTGCGGGTTGCCGGTGACGAGTGCCGGCGGCAGGTCGTCGAGCGGACGCCACAACGCGTTGAGCCTGCCCCGCTCGTGAGCCTTGATGCCGCTTGGACCGGCGAGCTCGCCGAAGTTCAGATCCAGTTCTGCTTCTCGACGAGCGTCAGCTCTGCTGCTCACGACGGGGAGCATGTCGGCGGCGGCCAGTTCGACCGCTTCGGGCGGCACCGACACGCCGCGGTGAGGGTCTGGGTCCACATCCGCCGACTTCGGGAAGTCACGCACCGCATTCCCGGCACCACCCCCCGGTCGAGGCACCCCCTCGTCGGTCCGGCCCGACTGACTCGTCACTCCAGGATCAACCACCGTGAGCGGTGTCCCTGCGGGCACGAAAACGGTTGCGGGTTCGACAGCGGACATGTCGATGCCCGACGAGAAGGCGACCACACGATGTCCAGGAGGGACCGGGCCGGGGGCGACACGCGCAACCACAGGGTAAGTAAGCACCCACTCCCCGGCGTCGTTGCGTATCCTCCCTAGGCGCTGTGCCCGTGGCACTGTCAGTCGAACGGAAGCAGCGTGGTGAGGAAGCAGCCCATCCTGCCGGATCGTGGTGTCAGCAACCGCAGCAAGAGCCTGGGCCCCGGCTCGGAGATCGTCTGACCGGGGGCCGCCCAGCAGGTGCTGCAGATAGACGACCATGTCGGTGCCCAGAAAAGCCCGGGTCAGAGACCACTCCTCCGTCGCGGTCCGCGACTCCCGATCTGGATCCTGCTTGGGCGGCTGCGCTTCCCACCCGTGGGGCTGGCCAGCAGTAGCAACCGTGTCGAGATACATCCGGGCAACGTGGCGCATTGTCAGCCGGTCCGCTTCGTCCGGGCCCGGCAGATCGTCATAGGAAATCCGGCCACCGACCTCAGATCCACGTCGCCGTAGGGCCGTTCCGGCCGTGACGAGCATCTGGCCAGGCCGGAGTTCTCCAATGTCAACGGCATGGTCGGTCTCGATGATCAATTGCACGGAGTGCGCGGGGACCTCCGCCGGCTCGACCGAGGCCACCAGCGGAAATGGCACGAGAAGGTTTGGGTCCACGCCGCCGAGACGACGAAGTTGACTGCGGGGCATCACCACGTGGACGCGAGCCCGATCAACGGTGGAAGCCTCGGCGCTGAGAGTGTGATGCATCAACTCCGCGAGAGCGACAAGAGCATCGTGTCGGGGGTTGTTCCCGTCGGTCCACACGTCGATCAGGTCGGAGATCTCTACGCTCAAGTAGGCAGCGGCTAACGCGATGCGGTACTCCTGGACGGGATCGGGCACCTCGTCGGGACCCCGTAGGCGCGCGAGCGGCTCGGTCAGTTGCTTCTGCGCGAAGTAACTTGCCGCTAGCGCGAGTGGCTCGGGTGCACGCTCCGGATAACGGGTGAGGATGTCGTCGCGACGCCGCACCAGGGTGCGGGCGAGGGAGAAGTCGAGGCCCACTTTGGCGATGGTGCGGTAAATGTCGTCGTCGCTGATGTCTCGCAGGCGGCGGGCGGAACGCCGGACATGGTCATCGGTGACGCCGCGGAAGACGGTGGCGTTCTGGCCGTGGTGTGGGTCTCGTAGAGTATCCAGTTCCTCGACGCGCTCGGCGAGCCGCTTGGGCAGGCCGAGGCGGTCGAAAAGCAGGGCGGCGCCAAATCCCGTACGCCAGGGCACGCCCTCAGCGGTGACCACACGGTCGTACGTGGGACCAACGACGTCTTCGTTGCCCAGCCAGGCATCCACGGCGATGCCATCGCCCAGCACAGCCAGATATTCGGCGTCCCCGAGTCGGCCTTCTAGATCGGGCTCAGCGAGTGAGTGATATCTGGTCGCTTGGAGCGGACCCTTCGGCAGACCGAGGGCGCTGATCGCCGATCGCACGTCGGGCACTCGCACCTTGGCGAGTTCGTAGAACGCTGCGACCGCGACCGCACTCTGAACCTGCAGCGGTGACGAGGCCGCCTCCACATACCAGTCTCTGCCTTCTGAGTCGCGAAAATAGCCACTCCTTCCACCTGTACTGCCAAATCGCGCGGCTTTCCGGAGATCGAGAGGCCGGGCGAGCCGGGGAACTCGATCGGCGAGTCGGAGCTGGCCCCAGGTACTGATCAACTCATGTTCGAGTCGTTGTCGGCCGGTCACCCGTTCGTAGTGATGCCGCAGCGTGGTGGGCTCGGTGAACATCGCGTCGAGTTCGGCGATCTTGTCCGCGTACGTCCCGCGGTAGACGAACAGTCCGCCACGCTCGATCAGGTCGCCATCGGCGTCGGTGGCGAAGTACTCATCGAACGTCGCTTCGCCGGTGCGAATTTCCCCATCTCGCGGGTACGGCTCATATCGGCTGTGCCGCGTATACGACGAGAAGTCCGCCTGATAGTACTGGTGGACGCGGTAATAGGCTCGCTTGACGGCCAGGGCGTCCTCGTCGCTCAACCGGCCGGGCGCGGTGGTGTCATCCAGCGCCAGCCGCACTACGAACGAGAACACCTCGTCCGCGCCGTGCTCGTCTCGCAAGTAGAAGCCAAACGGATCGGAATCGACAAGTCCCAGGATGAATCGCAGGTGCCGCTGCTCATGGCGGCGCCGGGAAGACTCGCTGCGGCGCGAGGGCGTGCCCACCAGCAGGTCCCGGTACCGTCGGATCAGCTGCACCGCCAGCCGGTGCTCCGGCTCCGCGTCGTGCGTATGCTGCTCGTCGCCGTACTGTCGCTTCGAATTGATTTTGTCCATGTCGTGGAACAGGATCGCCATCGCCACTGCGGCGGTCTCGGGTCGCGTCAGGTTGGCGTGGGTCAGCCGGCGATACTGGCCCAGCACCATCTGCACGTGCGCGTCATAGGTGTAGCGCTGATCCCAGGCCGTGATCTCGGCGAATCGCCGGTCGAGATCGGGCACCTCCTGCCGCAGCAGATCCACCATCTGAACCACCGCGCGCGGGTCGTCACCGGCCCACAACTCTACGAGTTGCGTACGCAGCATCGTTAACTCCTGGGCCCGCTGCGCCGCCGTCGCTCTCAACTCGACGAAATTCTGCTCGTGGTGCTCATCGGTGACATTGAGGTCGACACTCAACTGACGGTGGTTCTCCGCCAAAGTCAGGGCGATCGCTGCCTGATCAGCCCAGGGCACCACCACTCGCTGCATGAAAGCGTCCGTGGCGGATTCACCAGGCCCCACCCGATGGGCGGCCAGAAAGTCCTCCCACCTTCGCCGGCGGGTGGCGAACGGTAGCAGTTCGTCCTGTGGCGCCAGCGGATAGGCACGCCGATCAGCGTAGGACTCCCGCGCCTGCCACCACGTGACCACGAGATTGCGCAGCAGCGCACCCTTCTGCGCCAGGCTCGACTCATCAATAGAGCCCTCCTGCAGCTCATAAATGGAGGGCCACGGATCAAACTCGGGGCGCAGCCGCTCAACCGGCACATGCAACCGGCTACGCAACTCAGTCAACCCCCGGACCTCACCCGCCCAATCGGCCATCGGCCCCCGCACCGGCAGGGTCTCCGGATGATCGGTAAACGTCACCAAAGAGCCGGATACCACCAGCGGCGCCACCAACTCCCGGACGACGGCAGCCGGCACCGAGAACACGTTCGGCTCCAACTCCCCCCGAATACCCAACACCTCACGCCCCGCCAACCCCGGATCCACCAACGCCGACGCGGTGCGACTCACCGCGACATAATCCGGCACAGACATCAGGAACGAACGCACCAACGGCGTCGCGTGATGCCCCAGCGGAAGATTCAACTCCTCCCGGAAGCGCACCATCGCCGCCGCGATCTTCAGGGCCGCCAACGGCCGACCACCGATCAAGGTCATCGCGCCACCCACCGGCAACGCCAACACCACCCGACCGTTCGGCCCCGGCTCCTGCTGCACATCTGCAGAATCAGCCACAGCCGGAACCGCCTCGGGGCCACCTCTGAGATCCTCCCGCTGCGACGCCACCACATAAACCCGCACGAACGGCTGCCCATCACGCCGCTCCACCTCGAACGGCGCCCGCGCCACCACGGGTGGTATCGGTTCGTTGCCGTCCCACGGGCCCGTGTACCCAGGCCTCGTAGAGATCGGATAACCGACGCCGTCGACCAACGAACCAGAAAGCATCACCCCCGACAACGGCGCCGACGGCTCACCGCTGGACCGCCCCGACGCCAAGGCCGCGACGGAAGCACCGGGCATCCGGAACAGCGGATTCTCCCATTCTTGTTTCCATCGATTTCCGTCGCGACGTAGAGCCCGCACGACGTGTTCGATCCGAATTCCGCCCGGAAAGAGAACCTCGGCCTGCAACGGGTGGTGCAGACCTCGCAAGGTCGCCGGTATGTCCACACCACCCGGCGGCCTCAGCTCATACAGGTACCCCTGCTGAAAGGCCACCAATTCACTGCCGCTGGTCGGCGGAATAAGCCGGGTAGCAGAAACGAAGCCCCGGACGCTTTCGTAGTACTCCTGGTAGCTCTTCAGATGCTTGGGTGGCACCGGATTACGTGCTGTGAACCCGGTCGCCGCGATCTCGGACCAGTGCCGGGTATCCACCCGATACAGCGGCTCGTCATCGACCCGCCACATCAATACGTCGCGCCCGTCTGACCGGCCGGCCCTCTGCACCCGGAGCAAGCCATCCGTCGGCAGGGTCTGACCGGGGGGCGCTGCAGCAAATGGATCGAGTGGCAGATCCGGCGACACCCGTCGAGGGTACCGGTACCTCATCACTTCCTGGTAGAAGCTGTACGACTTCGAGAAAGGAGCGTCCCGGCGACTGAAAGAATTTGCGATCAAAGGTTGCTGATTCGCTACCAGCATATCGACCGCCCGGCGCAGCCGCTTGATGAACTCCTGCCGGAAGCTCTTCGGATCTACGCGCTTCAACGTCTCTGCGTCTTGTCGTATCACCCATTGATAGGTTTGGATCAAGCCCGCCTCGACGGCCGGTAGGCCACCAGGACCACCCGCCTCATCCAACAGCAGACCAGCGCCGCCGGCAGTCGGGTTGAGGAAGAAGAAAAGCATTCGTAAATGGCTAATTGTTGTCTGTATCATGGCAAATGTCACGAACTTTGAGGTCGCCTCGTTCAACACCTCCGAGATCGCTTCGACGCCTTGGGTGAAAAGGACATCCAGCTCTGCGGTATCGATGCTCTCCTTCGACGGCTCGTCCGGTGCGTTCTCCTGCTCGCGGAGCGAATCCCTGTCGGACTCGCTCTCCGTGGCTTCCTTCGATGAGTTATCCCCATCCTCAGAATCCGGCGACGAGTTGTCGCCCCTGGGAACCCGGGCGCCGGGCATCCTCCGCGTCGGTGGATCGACGAGGGCATCAAACTGTCGGACTCCCTCGGTTGTGCCTGTCAGCTCCCGTCCGTCGACTGTTGGGTCTCCACCGTGTTGTGCGAGGAAGCCCTCCGCGGTCACCGGCACCGACAACGGCCCCTGCAGAGCCGGAGGCAAGGCACTCCAAGTCCCCTGCTCGGGCAGTGAGAACGGGGTCAGATAGCGGGCGGCGCTTCGCGCCTGAGCAACGCCCTCTCCTCCGGCTACCTGTGTCTCGATGAGGACCAACCCGCCGGTGTCCAGCCGGTGCACGAGGACGATGTGTGTCGGTGTCCCCGGCCTCCTGCTCAAAACGGCCGTGTAAGCGCCACGGCGCAGCCCGGCCAGTGACGCAATGCTCCGCGTAGCGAACGAACCACCGAAGGACCGGGCCACTGCATCGGCCTCGGTCAAGCCCGAGCCGTCATCGCGAAGGCCCACCGGAATCAACAACGCCCGCATCACTTTCCGCACACGTGACACGCAGTCCGGCGTCCGCCCATCCCAAGCCGGCAGATCCGTCAGCGCGGCAATCAGCACCGGGTCAGGCGAGGCACGTGGCGGCTCCGGCCGGCTCCCGGCCGGACTTGGTTGACTCACCGCGCTGAAATAGATGCTTGATGTGTCGTCACCGGCGCTCTCGTTCGGCGACGATGCGCTCTGGGCTCTCCATTGCGCTTGTGTGATCGGCACTGACAGCGGCCGCCGCAGGGGCGGTGGCGGGAACTCTCGCAGAATGTGGTCGCGGCGGAGTACCAGCGTCCGCGCGACGGCGAGGTCGAGGCCGGCCTCCGCCACGGCCTGGTAAATGTCGTGATCGGTGATGCCGCTCAGGCGTCGTGCCGAGAGGCGGATCTGGTCCTCGGTGATGCCGGCGAAGAGGCGTGAGGCATCGGGGCTCATCCGAGGGTCGCGAAGGCTGCGCAGTTCAGTCACGAGGTCACCGAAGAGATGCCGCTTCGGACGTCCATGCTCGTCGAAGAGCAGAGCCCCGCTGACATCAACCCGGTGCACCACGCCGTACCCGTCGGTGACAATGTTGGCGACGGTCCAGTTGGCCAACCAGGCGTCCACCGCGAAGCCATCGCGGACCTGGTCGACGACCTCCGGATTGTCAAGCGCCGCAGGGACGATGCTCTCGGCCCGGTGCACCGCCTCGGCACGCGTAAGGGTGGGAGGAAGCCCGGGAAGCCCTGTCGCTTTAACAACCTCTGGCGAAGCCACCTGGGCCAGTCGATAAAGGGCGGCGGCGGCGACCTGGTTGGCACCTTCGATTGCGCTCGCGGTGACCCTGACCGTCCAACCTCGGCCATCCGGCCCCTGGAATGCGCGCGCTCCGCTGGGAGTCGGCGCCGCCCCGGTGGGCCGAAGATCAGCGATGAGGTGCACACGGTCGAGGCGTGGCGGTTCGTCGGCCAACCAGACCGCCCCTGCTTCCCGCGCGAGTTCCTCGTGACGAGCCGTTTCCGCAGCGAGCCGCCGGTGGTGCTCGCGAATTGCCGCAGGGTCCGCGAACATCGCATCGAGCGCGGTGATCGCGGCGTTCAGGTCGTCTGCGTACACGAAGCGCCCACCCTGCATGGGTGGCGCACCCGAGCCGTCGGTCAGGAAGAGGCCCTCGGCGCGACCACGTGCCATCTCCTCGGCCTGGAAATGTTGATGGACCACCTCGTAGAGGTCGGCCACCGCCATCACGTCGGCGTCCGTCAGACCCTCCGCCGTCGCCGTGTCGGGAAGCGCGTGTCGGCTGACAAACGTGAAGACGTGGTCGGCGCCACGCTCACCGTGCAGATAGGGACCGATGGGGGCCGCAAGAACCAGGCTGCGGACCAGCCGCCATTCCCGACCATCGGCGAACAGATCCCGGTGGCGGTCGATGAGATCCGCCGCGGTGTCTGGCCCGAGGCTCACCTCAGGGCGAGGCTGGTCGACGACCTGCAGCGACGCAGCCTGCTCGACCATTTCGCGTACGAGGGTCGCCAGGGCGCCCGCGATTGAGTGCGACCGCGTCTCCGAGTGCTCCGCCAGCCGTCGATAGTGGGTCAGGGCGGACGGCGGACGCCGGTCAGATCCCGTGCCGGATTCGCTTGCCGATCGATCGCGATGTCGCCGGCTCCATTCGGGCACCCGCTCGCCCAGCAGATCCGCCATGGCCAGTGCAACGTCGGGGACGTCGCCAGACCAGAGCCGGGTCAGATCCTGCCGCACGGCGGCCAGCTCCACGGCGCGGCGTGCCGCCTGCTCCCGCAAGGAGCCGACGTCAACCATGCGAACCTCTGCGCTGAGGCTCAGATCATCTCGTAGCCGCAAGTAGTCGTCGATCAGCACCTCGGCGATCGCTGCCTGGTCCGCCCATGGCACCACCACATCGCCCATGAACGCATCCACAGCCGTGCGATCGAGGGGGTTGACGTCATGCTGAGCGAGAAAATCGCGCCAGGCCGGGCGCCGGTAGTAAAACGGGGAGTGGCTGTCTACCTCAATGGGCCGATACTCAATCCGCCGCGCCGGCTCCTGTCGATCCTGCCACCACGTCACCACCATCTCGCGCAGGAACCGGACGCTCGCCCTGACCCGATTCGGATCGATAGCGCCCTCTTGCAACTCCCCTATCCACGGCCACGGGTCATAATCGGGTAGAAGGCGGCGCGACGGCACAGACAGGCGGGCCCGCAACTCGCCCAGATCCTCGACGCGGCCGGCCCAGTTGGCGACCGCCCCTCGGGTCGGCAACATTGACCTGTGATCGGTGTAGGTCACCAGAGAGTGTGGCAGCGCCTGCGGCGCCACCACCTTGCTCAACACGGCGGGTGGCACCGCGAACAGGTTCGGTTCCAGTTCGCCGCGAATACCCACCACCGTCGCAGGTGAGAGATGCGGGTCGCTCAACCCTGCCGCGGTGGCGCTCAAGGAAACGTAGTCGGCGTAGGGCAGCAGGAACGACCGCACCACAGGCATCACCTCGTGCCCCGGCGGAAGGCTCAAGCTCT
This sequence comes from Micromonospora sp. NPDC049275, assembly GCF_043197115.1. Lineage (NCBI taxonomy): Bacteria > Bacillati > Actinomycetota > Actinomycetes > Micromonosporales > Micromonosporaceae > Micromonospora > Micromonospora sp. NPDC049275. The sequence goes on along the minus strand of NZ_JBICSN010000017.1, from coordinate 20,702 downwards.
CCCGAAACCGCACCATGGCCGCGGCGAGCTTGAGGGCCGCCAGCGGGCGCCCACCGATCAAGGTCACCGGACGTCGCTGCACCCCGACCGCCAGGACGATCCGGCCGGTGACCGGGTCCTGGTGCACATCCGGCTGATCCGCGGTCGCGGTACCCCCGCTGGCGGTGACGGCACGAATCTCCTGCCTACCCGGCGCCACCAGATAGATCCGCACAAAATAGTCGCCGCCGATACGCTCAACCTCGAACTCTCCCCGGTTCACCACGGGCGCAAGAGGACCCCGCGGATCCACCGACCCCGGGTCGCCCGGTCGGCTCGCAGCGGGCATTCCGAGACCACCGGTCAACCAATCCGCCACTTGCACCGCCGCAACGGGCCGGGCCCTGGCATCTGCCGCAGAGACCGTCGGACCGTCCGCGACCCGGCCCGGCACGTAGCGCGGATTGCGCCACGACTCCTGCCAAGTTTGGCCAACCCGCTCGAAGGACCGCACCACATGCTCGATGCGTATCCCGCCCGGAAAAAGCACCTCAGCCTGATCCGGGTGGCTGTCCCAGCTGAGCAGAGAAGCCGCGACATCGATACCACCCGGCACGTCGAGCTCGTAATAGTAGGAAGAGTCCCATCCCCGCACGAGATCGATAGACCGGGTCGTCGAGACGGCACCCTTCACGTCAACCAGTTGATACGCCGCCAGGCTTGTCGGAGCGTCATCAAAAATAGGCCCGAAACCGACCTGTTCAATTTCCCAGGGCGGCCGGGTGTCGGCACGATACAGCGGCTGCCGGTCGATTCTCCAGACCAGGCCGCCCGAGTGCCAAGAATCGTCGAGCCGCAGCATCGCCATGGTAGCCGCCACGCCCACTGCGGAGGCTGCGGTGTCATGCGGATCGACGGGCGGATCAGCGCCCAGAGCCCGCGGGAAGGCACTGCGCACGAGCTTGGCCTGTACCTCGAACGGCGCATTCTTGTAATACCGAACTGGATCACCAGCGGCCGCGGAGATGCTAGGCAGCTGGATGAGGGCGATGATGTGGTGCACGCGGGCTGCTATTCGGCTGACCACATCCTGGGGTAGACGGCCGTGTCGCTCGACCATGCGCTGAGTAGCGACAATCCACTGATAATCTTGAAGCAGTGCGGCGTGCACGGCCGGCCCTCCACCAATACCACCGACCTCGCCGAACAGCAAGCCAGAGTAATCGCTCTTGGGATCGACTCGTAGGTAGAGATCCTCGATTCGAGTCAACAACTCGTGAAGAAGACCGCTGCGCGGGTCGCCCGCCTGCACTTCCTCGAGCACGGCGCGCGTCTGGGCGATCCACTCGTCGTACGGTCCCCGATGCGCCTCAATCTGTTCCGGTCGCTGCTCGCTTTGATCGGCGGGCGCCGGCTCGGCTGCCGGCGAGGGCCTGTGCGGGGCGGTGGTCGGTGTGTCCATGCCGGGACGGGTGCGGACGGTGGGATCGGTCAGCGCGTCGACGTACCTCGTCGAGTCGGCCAGACCCGGTACGTGGGCTGGTTGCGGTGCGTCGGTGGATGTGGGGGCCGGTGGTGTGGCATCGAGTTGGGCAAGGGAGCCGTCAGCCGCAATTGGCAGCCGAATCGGGCCTCGCACCGACGCTGGCAGTTCGCGTTTGTCCAGAGCGACCAGAGCCGCCACGTCGACGTAGGTGCGGGCTATGCTCGGAGGCTGCTGGGTCTCGATGAACCCCACTTGGCCATCGTCGGCTCGCCGGTGCACCAGCACCAGATGCGCCGGATCATTTGGCCGTTGGGTCCACATGACCGTCACCGCATTGCGGCGTAGGCCGGCTAACGCCTCGATCCCCCTGGCGGGGGCGAAGACAGCCCTGAACGAGCGTGCCACCTCGTCGATGTCGGTGCTGCCCGCTGCGTCGTCCCGCGTGACCGCAGGAGACAATCCCAGCTCCAGCAGGATGCGACGAACCCGCAGCACGCAATCCGGGCTGCGGCCGTCCCAGGTCGGCAGCCGATCCAGTGCTCGCGAGATGCGTTCCGAGACGTCATCTGGTGCCGTCGGGTGCGTGGTGGGCGGCCCGACGGGTTGATCGACAGCGGACGGCGTTCCTGAAGACTTGGACACGTCGACGCTTTCGGGGGTCGACTGCGGTGCGGCAACGCGGTTGTCGGTGGCCGGGCGCTCACCGTCGGCCACCGATTCCAGCTCTACGGGTCGGCCATCGCGTCCGGGCTGGTTCGCGACGGGCCCAGACACGGGCAGGGCTGGCGGTCGAGGGCCGAGCTGCGGCATCGTGTGGAGGCTCGCTTGTTCTGTCCTGGTTAGGACCGGCGAGTCGACTCGTGTCCGCGTGGGATCCAGGTCACCACCCCTGCCGCGCACAGCGGACGACGAACTGCTGGGCGCAGCGCCACCATCGAGGGCTCCACCAGCCTCCACACCGACCTGTCCCCGACCCGCCGACTGCAGCCCGACGTCCGTAGCCTGCACCGACTCCGGCGACGCACCCACAGAATCCGACAGCCCCACGGCAACAGGGGGACCCGAGACCGACGCCGGCCCAGAAACCGGGGCCGTTCCGGAAGCCGGGACAGGAGCGGAAGCCGGACGCGCGTGAACGGAAGCCGGAGGCGCGGGGTCAGGAGCGGAAGCCAGGGGCGCGGGGTCAGGAGCGGAAGCCAGGGGCGCGGCGACGGGAGCAGGAGTCAGGGGGGTGGGGACGGCCGGGGCCGGGCCGAGGATGACGGCTCGGGTGAGGTTGGTCTGGTCGAGGCTCGGTGTTGTTGGTGAGTGGGGGTGGGTGAAGGCGCTGAGTTCGTGTCCGGCGGGTAGCGGGGTGTCGGCGCTAGGCAGTCGGATCGCGGCGGGTGGGATGTCCAGCGGGACCGACAGTCCGCCGTGGTGCGCCACGACTGCGGCACGTACGGCGTCGACCGGTACCGGCCCATCGAGGGTCGGCGGCTGCTGGGGAATGAGGGTGCGCCAGTTCGTGACGCTCGCCCCGGGCACCTGCGCGGCAAGGTCCTGCGGGATCGTCGGGCTTGTCGTGTCGATCCACACCTGCACGTGCCAGCCGTTGCCGGTGGCGTGCGTGACCCACTGCCGCACCTGCGCCACCGTGTCCTGACTCCACACGCCGGTATCAGCGGGTACCAGATGCACGACCTGCGGCACCGCGCCCGGCGTCGACACCGAAGCACCCACCACCCACCCACCGCCACCCAAACCGGCGCCGGCGCCCGCTGTCGGGGCATTGCCCACGACCGGGGTAGCCCACTGACCGGGAGCCGGCGGCGGCGACCCCACCGCCCAGCTGCCCACCGTCGGCGGTGACTGCCCGTCCGCCGCGACAGAAGCTGCCCGACCCGCGGCGTCGCCGACTCCCGACGGGTCGGCTGCCGACAGGCCGACGCCGGACGGATCGACCATCCTCGGGTCGACGCCCGCGCGCGTACCCGTCGCAGACCCCGGGTTGGCCGCATGCTGCGTGCTGTTCGCATGCTCCGGGTTCGCCGCGGACTCCCGGACCGGCGAGTAACCCGCGCCGTTCGCGTGCCCCGGGTTCGCAGCGTCCTCCCGGACAGGCGAGTAGTCCGGGGGTGAGTAGGCCGGGGGGACGCTCGCGTCGTCGGGGATGCTCGCGTCGTCATCGGTCTCGGGTGGTGTCGTGGGCACCACGCTGGTGTCGATGTCACTCGGCGGGATTGCGCCCCGGCCGGCCCACGACGGCGGATGATGCGCCCTTAGCCATTCACCCGCCCGGGTGCCGGAACTACCCGCCAAACCTGACAAGGCACCCGACGCGCCGGTCATCAACGGGCTCTGCACCGAGAACCCCTGCCCCTGAATACCGTTCGCGGCGCCCTCGGTCAACACCTCAGTGAACGCCTCGACCTGCATCTCGCTGAGCGCCCGAGCGTTCTTCTCCCCCACAGTGTGGGTGAACGCCTCACCCACGGTCTTGAGCTGCGTGTGCGCGAACCGCTTCGCCACCGCCGCGCCCGCCGAGTGCACACCCAGCCCGACCACACCGCCCAACGACCCGATCCACGCCGACGTCGCCAAACTCTTCGCGTTGAGCCCTCGCCGGCCCCCATCGGCGATCTGCGACGCCTGCACGAACAGGTCCATCAACACCTGCATGCCGACACCCACGACCTGCATCGTGGCGACCGCGACCACCAACTCCGCCAACCACTTCGCGATCGTCAACCTGCCCGTCAACAGACGCACCAGCATCTCGTTGAGAACCTCAGGAAAAAACCACGCGATCGCCAACGCCGTCGCCAACTCGATCATCAACTCGACGATCGTCGCGACGATGATCAGCTTCGTGTACTCCACCTGCAACGCCGCATCGTCAAAACCCTGCGACACCCGATGCACATACTTCGACGCCAACGGCAGATAACCCGGATCCTCCACATACCGCCGGGCATGATCCACAAAAGCCCGCTGCGTGTTGCCCTGCACACCACCAGCGATCCCCGCCAACACCGTCGCCAACTGCGGAGAAACATCACCCAGACTCGTACCCACCTCCGCCAACCGCGCGGCCAACAGACGCAACGCATCCTCACTCAGACCCGGGAACTGCTCACCGGTCAAGAACAGGAAGAAACTCGCCACATCATCAGAAACCTCGATGGCCACGCTGCCACGCTCCCACTGCAATAACGAACCCGCACGCCACTCCGAAGAGGCGAGAACGTACGAACGTCAGGGATGACTTCTGTTGCGCCCGGCCATCATTTGGGCATCAGCTTCCGCTCGCGCGAAAAATTCGGCGGCACTCTGTACCCCCTCATGGGTCGGGTTCGTGAGGCCCGCCGTGAGGACCGCGAGATTCGCGGTAGCGGTACTGACCGTGCCCACCAACTCCATGATCTGCTTGTCCGCCTCGCAACGGACATGCGCCTGGTCCATGAACTCGTCAACCGCCGACTTGGCGCCCTTCGCCGCATCGGTCAGCAATGCCATCACCGGCCGCAGACCGTCCGGATTGAACCGCGAGTCAACACCGATGATGGTCACGGAGCCCCTCTCCTGAGCCAATCAGCCTGGCCGCACACCCGTTGGAGACCACCGCGCCGCCGCGGCATCGCCACCAACACCGCAACCGCCGCTTGGGCGCGCGCACCACCACGGCGGGGGGCGGCGGCGAGACGACAAACAGGCACGACACCACGGAGGATCTCGTCGGCAGGAACGCCACGGGACGACGCAGAACGCCCCGCAGCAACAGTCATGCCTGTCACAACGGATCCGGAAACAAAAAGTTCAGTGGTTGTTTCAAGATGTTGCCGGAAGCTGGCACTGTCCAAGATCAGCAGACCACGGTGGGACGCTCTGCCCTCGTGGGGCGCGTCGAGTTGCAGCCGAGGGCTCGCAGCAGCGTCCAGCACCCGGCCGCATCCACCGCGCCACGGGGGCACCCGACCGGCGACGGGCCGAAGCGGGCGTCGTGCCGCCTGCCTGGCTCACCGTCACGCGTCGAGGCTGCACACCGACGAGCGGTGTGCAGCTCTCATCATGGAAGTGACGCCACTGACACAGAACGTGGAGGTACGCCGAGGTAGGGGATCCTTTGGTGGCCCACTCCCGCTATCTCGCAGGCAGCGCCACGGCCAGGAAGATGCGCGCCATGGCAGAGGCAAGATCCTTCGGATCCTGGGCGGATTCGGCTTGACCGCCGGTGGCTGCCGCCACCGAGCGCAGTGTTTCCATATCTGCGCCCGCGCCGACACCGATGGAGAAGACCGGCACCTGCGGCTTGCTCTGCTTCAGATGCGCGATCAGCGATTTCTTGTCGATGGCAAACGTGGAGTCGTCATTTCGGCCGTCGGTCAGGAGGACGAGGATCGTTCGGCGATCCGGCCTTGCCTTCGGTCGCATGTAGTTGGTGGCGTCGAGCAACGCCTTGTACAGAGGCGTTCCACTCTTCGCGGCCGGCATGTATGTCGCAATCTTTCGCGCGAAAAGCGCGCGACGCGTCTCGCCGCCGACGGCGGCCGTGAGGGGTCCTACCGGGACCGCAGCCTCCGTGGGTGGGCTTCCGGGGGCTGGCATGCCGAAGAACCACAGGCCCAGGTCGGTGTCATCGGTGAACGTTTGCGCAGCCACGGCACCGAATGACCGGAGGAGGGATGCCTTCGTCTCGGTCCGGCCCCGCCCCACGTCGACCGGAGCCGCCATCGAGCCGGAGCGGTCGATGATCACGAGGACTTGAAACAGTTCCGGCTGATAGCGGGCCCACTCGGTCACTGCTTGCCGCAGGTCAAGGTCCGGCAGGTGGATAGCTGTCGGCTCCGCGATCCTCACCGGCAGACCCGGCGGAACGGACCGCAGCGATGACGGCCCCCCATAACCATTGGGACGGAAGCCGGCGGCGAGAAGAGCGTTGCTGGTCTCAACCGAGCGAAGTTCGCCAATGAATCTGGTCAACAGCCGACGTTGCGTCACCGTGGCGGAAGATTGTGCCGCTACGGCCACCGGGTAGTTGGCCTCGACCGTGATGCCGGTGGGATAGAGGCTCTGCACCTCGGCACGTCCGACGGTGTGTTGGTATCGCCAGAGCTGCTGCTCAAGGACGGGGAACACACCAAGATCGGCCAGCGCTTGCGCACCCGAGGGCAGGGCGGCAACTCTGCTCAGCAACGTGTCGGCCGATGTGCTTGCGTCGTACAGTCTGCCCCGCAGCGCGAGGGCCTTGAGCTGCGCCACGCCCGCGTCGGTCTCGGGTGTCGCAACTGCGGCCTGTACCGCCAGAAATGACAGCAGGCCGACGGTGTCCCGACTCGGGTCGGGCATGCTGACCTTGATCGGCTTTCCCGTGACATTGGCCAGCAGCGTCTCCCAGGAGAACCCGGAGCGGGCCCAGGGGGTGGCCTCGGCCCTGCCGGGCACGGCCAGAATCACCGGTGAGTGCGCCAGGGATTCGTCGTGGATCGGGTAGGCGCGTCGATCCGGGTCGGCACCGTCCAACCAGCGGCTCGAAGACGGTATCCAGATCTGGAGGCCCTGAGGCAGGCCCTTCTGCGCGGTGACTGCGGATTCCTCCACCACCAGCTGGACCCGGTCGCAGGCTGAGCCGCCGCTGTTGACGTCCTCGATCGCGGCACCAACGACTGGTGCGATGTCTGGCGCCACGACAACACGCAAGAACTCAGCCTTCGCTGTGCACGACAGGCCGAAGGGAAGGCCGCCAATGATCCCGGCGTGGTTGGCCGACACGGCAGCGGTGACGCCCACCAACACGACAGCGAGAAAGGCCGTCAATGTGCCCCGACGGCGGCCAGGACGCCTGTGACGTCGCGGTTCCGCGTTTTCCCCGGCTCGGTTCGCGTGGTCATTCTGCTGTCGTCCGTCCCACACCTCGCCGCCGCCTGGCGGCGTCCTGCCTGCCGAGGCGGACTGGGGTGACACCTGCACAACCCGTTCTCGATCAAACGGTCCGCGGCTGTTCAGGTCTTCGGGGAGACGACCTCCTCCGTTACTTACAGTAGCCATTCACGTCCTCACAGTTCACAGTGGTGTCAGTGTGGCCACCACTCGCGTGCCGAAGTGTTCGAGCAGGCTTGGCTTCCGGAACCAAGGGGTTCGACCTGCTGCGACTCAACGGCCGGCGACGCCGCGAGGTTCAGACAGCCTTGAGCCGGGCCCCGGTGTTCGCTGCGCCGGCAGAGGGGCGATCCCGCCTGAACCAACACCGTCCGCGACGCGTTGAACTGGTCGCCCCCGACCCCTCTGCAGAGCACGGGGGGCTACGAACGTCCGAGAACGGCCACACCAGCCGTGGGCGTCCCAGCTGCGGCCAGAGAGGAAACCATTGCCGGACGAGAGATGGGACGCAATGGCCGCCGAGGTTGTCGGCTCGGGCCCAGGTATGCCACTGCAACTACTACCCACGAGATTGCTAGTCTGCGGTCTCTGCGGAACGTCGATGGTGCTGTTCTGGTCGCAGACGAAAGCGCTCTACAGCTGTCAGGAATCCTGCCGCTCGTCTCCCCTCGTTGCCGTCGCGACAACCCTCACCGTCGTACAGGCAATCCGGGCCCGAGCGCCAAAGCTCCTGCCGACGCGGCACGTGGCCACCGCAGCGCTGTTGCTGCCCGAGGTGGTCGCGTCGATCCGCATCGGGCTGAACATGTCGGACCTGTGGGTGCAGTGGCGCCACCACCCGGCCATCCGCAGACAGCCGGGGGTCCAACTCTCTTCGCAAGTGCGGCACGCTCGGGAACTGGTGGCCAGTGGCAGCCTCGGGAAGGCTCTCCACGTTCTCGGAGACGCGCTCGCCACGGTAGACCCCGATTCCGTCCAGATTCGTCCGACCGAAGCGGAGGGAGCCGTCCTGCTCGCCGAACTGGCCGTGCGGTGCGGTCGTCCCCGTGCCGCGACACGCTGGGCGGAGTTCGGCCTACGGGCATCCCAGTCGATGCATGGCACCCACTCCGCACCGACGTTGGCAGCCCTTCGAGTGCTCGCTTCCAGCTACCGACACGCCGGCCAGTACCACCTCGCTTGCCCGCTCTATCACGAGCTCGCGGACACGTCCGTCGCAGTGCATGGCGACCAGGCGCTCAGCACGCTTGCCGCCAGGGCGAGCCACGCGTTGATGCTCTACGAGACCGGCCACTGCATTGCGGCCCGCCGGCGACTCAGCGCGACGATTTCGGCCCACCGTGACGCTTATCCGCTGCACAGCGACAGCGTCCGGATGACCGAATACCTCAACGCGATGCGGCAGCGCTGTGAGGTGTCACAGCACGTGCATCGCAAGCACGAACGCGATGCAGTCCTTGCCAGCCTCTCGGCATCCTGAACGCGACCAGGTCCGCGGTCCGGGTTACGCGGGCCTTGCCAACCGCGGAAGGGCTGGCCCTGCACACCCAAGCCGCCGTCATACGCCCGTCGCCAGGCTGACCACCGTCAGACTGATCGAGACGCCGTCCGCCCATCGTCCGCATCTCTCAGCGGACGCGTCGCGCCCTGACGGCTGGCACCGTTCTCGTCGACTCGAGTGCACCGGATGCCGGGCCGAGCGGGTAGACGACGGGTCTCTCGGTAGCGTCGATCGGGGACGTAAGCTGCGGCCGTGCTGGAGGGACTGGACGAGGTCAGCTGGAATGAGTTGAGCCACGCGTACGGGGAGGCTCTCGACACGCCGAACCTGTTACGGCAGGCGGCCTCGCCGGACGAAGAAGCCGCTCAGGAGGCAGTCTCGGAGCTGAACGGCAGCATCTTCCACCAGGGCACCGTCTACCTCGCGACAGTGGCCGCCGTACCTTTCCTGGCCGAGCTGGCGCTGGCCGCGCCTCACGGCCGGGCCGACCTTGCCTGGATGCTCGGACAACTGGCCGACCCACAGCACGCGTACGGCGACGACTTCCCCGATGTGCGTGCGGCAGTCGTCGGGCAACTGCCGGCGCTCTTGGCGCTGCTTGAGGACGGCGATCAGGAGGTACGCGAGGCTGCGGCCTACGCGGCGGCTCAGGCCGGGACAATCCCCGAACCGCTCTGGCAGACATGGTGGGCGGAGACCAGTGAGCCGGTTCAGGCGTCACTCGCTCTGGCGCTGGGCCTCATCGATCCGGCCGCCGCCGAGCCGGTGCTGGCCGACCTGGTCCTACGTGCAGCGCCGCTGGTACGGGTGGCCGCAGCGGTGGCGCTGCTCCGGGCCGGGTTACCTTGGCCGGACGGTGCGATCGCCGCGGTGGTCGCAGCGATCGACGATGGCGCTTCGGTTACCTACTGCTGGGTGCACGGCGGTGACTGGTCCGACGAGCTGATGGTGGCGCCGCCGGCACCGGTCGCGGTGGATCTGCTCAACCGCCTGTTGCGGGCCCGCAAGCCGAAGACCCGGGAGCTTGGACTGTGGGCAGCATCGGCACGGTGCGACGCCAGCCGTTCGGCACCGCCGCAGATCGCTCCGATGGTCGCTACCGCGTTGCACGACCCGGATCCCGGTGTGCGGAACCGTGCTCTCGACACGCTCAGCCGGGCGGGAAAGGCTGCAGGGCGGTTCGCGGACCTGTTGGCGAGTGTCGCCGCCGGCTTCGCGCGGGAGGCCGGGGCGCCCGGGTTCACCGCCGAGTACCGAGCGGTCGGTGCCCTCGCCCGGCTCGGTGACCCCCGCTGGATCGAACCGGTGTGTGCGGCGGCAGCCGCAGGGCACCCTGCGCAGCGGTTGCTCGACGGCGCCCGCTTCGAGCCTGCGGTGCTGGCTGCGGTCCGCCAGCGCCTAGCCGACGAACCCGCCCGTGCCGATGTGCTGGCCGGGGTGCTCGGCACGTGGCGCGCGACGGAGGCGGTGCCGGAGCTGCTTGCCGCCCTGCCGTACGAGGGACCGCAGGTGGCGTGGGCGCTCCTGGAGATCGGACACGACGACGTCGCCGCTGTGCCGCACCTACTCGCACGGGCCACTCAGGCCGACGATCAGGCGGCGGCCCTGGCCATTCGACGAATCTCCGGCGACGTGCAGCCGCTCCTCGACATCCTCGACGCTGCCCTGTCCGGGGAGCGGCGTCTGCGGCCCGGCCCGCAGACGTTTGTCGACGAGTTGGGCGACGAGCTGCGCCCGGTACTGCCCGCAGCTCGCGGTCAGCTCACCGGCGCGGCGGCCAGGACGCACCCGCAGCGGGAGGCCCAGATCCTCGCTGCTCGGATGGTCGCCGCCATCGACGGTGTACAGCCCGTCCTGACGACCGTGCGCGCGGTACTTGCCGGTGGGCACACCCCGGCTCGCGCCGCCGCGGAGCTCGTTGCAGACCTGGCCCCCGCCCACCGCGACGCTCTGACCGATCTCGATCTGCTGCTGCGCAACCGGCTGGGCGATCGGTGGAGCCGAGTGGCGGCGTCCCGTGCCCTTGTTCGGCTTGGCGTACCGTCCGTGGACCTGACCGAGCCGCTGGTCCACGGCGTCACCGACTACGCCGGCCGGTACGGCCTGGCAACGATCCTGGAGCTACAGGCGGTCGAGACGATTCCCGGTCTTGAGGAACTCGCCGCACGTGACAACCGCCTCGGTGCCACCAGCTTCGCCGACGACATCGTCTGGGCCGACGAACTGCTGACCGACCGTATCTGTGCGACCATCGCCGCCCTGCGCCGCCTGGTCACGAACCCTCATGGTTCCGTCCACGATGTGGCGTGACAGGCCAACGTCACCGATGCGACGCTGACAAGATCACCAGCAGGTTGAGGCGCAGGATCCGACCGATCATGGCTCCCTCGACCAAGCTGGCACTCAAGTCCCTCGCCACCCGATACCAGCAGCCCACGACAGAGATCACCACGCTCGACAGCGAGGTCGAACAGCTCGTCCACCAAGCGGTGCCGCAGTTCATGGCGATCAAGAACGTTGGAGCAGACGCCGCCGGCCGGCTGCTGGTCGCGGCCGGCGACAACCCGAGCGGCCGCACCACGAGTCAGCGTTCGCGCACCTGTGTGGCGTCGCGCCGACTCCGGTCTCATCGGGCATGACCAACCGACACCGGCTCAACCGCGGCGGTATCCGACTCACCAGCCGCGCCCTCTACGTCCTGGCGTTGGGCCGGCTCAGCTGCGACGAACGCACCCGCGCAAACGCGGTCCGGCGCACCGCCGAAGGCAGGACCAAACGCGAGATCATCCGCTGCAGCAAGCGCCACCGCGCTCGCGAGATCCTCGGGGTCTGACGGCCGCCGGGCACACCTCTGTGCGTTCAGCCGGAGCGTCGGATCTTGCGCATGAGCATCGCCCAGACTCCGTACCCGGACCCGACGTTCCCGGTGATCGCGCCTGCGGCGGAGCCCATGAACAGGGCGTTCGCGCAGTCCGGGCAGACCTCCCGGCCGGTGATGGTCGTCTCGAACGGCTCGCGGACACTGCGACCGCAGTCGGGGCACTCCCGGCCTGAAAGACCCATCATCACCTCGCGGTATCCGCCACGCGAACTGCCCGTCCACGGCGCCAGAGCACGACGTCGGCCACCACAACCGGGATCATGGCCGCACCTCCCACCAGAACCTTGACGCCTGTGGGGGCGTCCCACACCAGACCGACGACCACGAGAGTCAGAAGAGTCAACAGGTAAGCGACGTTCAAAGAGCGCGCCATGCCGCCAACGTAGCAACTGGAAGCACGGACGAACGCCTGGATTGTCACTGCCTCGCCGAACTCCTGCACTGAGCGCTTGGCCCTGAGGAGCATCGCCAACGGGTGCGGCCGGCTCTTTCGCGGAGATCGGTGCCTCCAGCGGGTCCACGGTCCGAGGCCGAGAACCTGAGTGGATCGATGTCCTCTGTCAGCAGCCCTCCGGGCATGTCCGCCGCGGCCATGTGCTCGCCGGGCCGAGACGACCAGCCCAGTGCCCGGGGCCCCCGGATCATGGTCATTCACGTACCGTGGTCCTACCTCACCGTGGCGGGCACATCACGGAAAGCGTTGACCGAGTAGGAAGCCGGGGGCCGAATGCAGCAGGACGGCAGACATGAACGCCGCAAACTGGCGAGTCTGGACTTCCTGGGTGACGACTCCGCCCTGCGCGAGCAGGCCGACCGTGCGCTGCGCGAGACGGGACATGAGCTGCGTCCCGGGGAGTGCTCCGGGGCGGACCACACCGGCGCCGTCCGTGTGGTGGTCGACACCAAGCGAGAGGTTTCAGCTGTCGCGATCGCTCGCGACTGGCGCGGCCGGCTCGGCCCCGGCGGGTTCGCCGGTGCGCTCTTCGAGGCGTACGTCGCCGGCGTGCAGGCTGCCCTCGAACTGGCGGCGCTCCTCCGTCTGCAGGCGGAGGAGCGGGAGGGTGGTCCTGCGTCGCCGGAACAGGATCCGTTAAACAGGGCCTCTGAGCGGGACGTCGACGAGCACACCTGGCTGCGCGACACCTGGCGGACGCTGCATGACCTGGACGCGGAGTTGGACGCTGCAACTCGCGTGGCCAGACGGTCCGACGAGTCGAGCATGTCGAGCCCCAACGGCTGTCTGACGTTGCGCATCCGCGGAGGCGGCATCACCGGCATCGCCGGAGACGTCAGGCGGATCGCACGGGCAGACGCGGGTCAGCTGCAATTCGAAGCCCGTTCCCTCTTCCGCGCGTTCGAGCTGGCCGGCGCCGGACGGCCTGGATCGTGAGGTAGTGAGATGGTTGCCCTGAATGTCATCACCGACTCGCTGCGTGATGAGGGAGGCAAGTGGCTGACGTTGTCGGACCGGGTCGCCACCGTCAAGGTCGCTGCGGAGCAGCTGCATCTCGACCCCTCGGCCTTCTTCATCGGTGACGCGAACGTCCTCATTCACTCGCTGGCGTACAACGACTTCCACGCCTTCATGGTCGCCGTCCTGAATGGCGCGGTGACCGAATTTGAGCAGGTCGGCACGGCCCTGCGGCGCATCGCCGACGAGTACGACCGAGCCGACGAGGTCGTCTCACTGGACCTCAACAAGATCTACAAGGCCTAGCGACTCGTCGGGCGGCGTTCGGAAAGGCCAGGGAGCACCCATGCCAGGTACCACTGATCTTGAATACGGGGAGCCGTTCAACAAGGCGTTCGACTACATCCGCTCCGGCATCGACACGGCGATCGCCAGTTTCAACGAGATCGTCGAGAAGGTGCAGGAGTGGAAGTGGCTCCTCGGGCCGGCGGCGCTCCTGTGGATCAAGCAGAGCCTGGAAACCACCCAAGCGGCACTGAACGCCGTCCTCGACCGTGTCGAACAGTCCTTGGAGCGTCAACTGCCGGTGCTCTCGCTGATCGAGGTCAGCTTCCGCTGGGTCAACGACGTGAAGACACCGATCTCCGAGCTTTCGTCGGCCACCACCGATCCGGCGAACGAGAACCTGCCCAAGTGGACCGGTGACGCGGCGAGTGCCTACAACACCAAGGCGCTCAAGCAGAAGGCCGCAGTCGACGAGGCGGTCGTCAAGTCGGAGTTCATCAGCCAGTGGCTGTTCACGATCGCCAAGGCGAACGTCGACTACGCCGTCGAACTCGCGAAGATCGTCACGGGGCTGGTCGGCAAGCTGGTGCAGGCAGCGAGTGAAGGGGGGTCGATCGTCGCCCTACCGTGGGCCATCTCCACCCTCGCCGAGTCGGTCGGAGACCTGGTCGCCGCCGGCCTGGACACTCTGCTCACCATCGGCCAACGCTTCGTCGACGCGCTGGGCAACATCCGGGACATCGCCACGCAGGTCGGCGACCACTCGAAGCTACCCGGTGGGCGGTGGCCGGAGGCCGTCCGAGGATGACCGACGGGTGCATCACTCAGCGGGTACGACCGCCAGCGTCGCCCTGAGGAACGTCAGCGCCTTCGACGCGAGCGTTTCCGTGGCGGCGTACGAAGCACCACCAATGGCCAACCAGACCTTCACCACCAGGTTGCCCGTGCGGGCGTGGACCATGTACTCGGCGTACTTGAAGCCGGGCTCGGAGCGCCTGGTAAACGCTTCGGCCTCGTCGCCCACACCGGAGATGCCGCCGACGGGAGTCATCACCGTCACCCGTCCCGTAGACCGATAGAGCAGCCGAGCCTCCTCCGCGTTGGCCGGCGTGGAAGCCTCCACCCGCAGGGTCGCCTCATGCCCGTCCTTCGTCCGCATCTCGAACAGACACGCCGCACCCGGCTGCCCGAGAGGTGGCTTCGGATCGGTACGTGCCACCGTCAGGGACAACTCCGCCAACGGCCGAAGATCAGTACGCCTGCACAGCTCCAGATCCTGCGCGCGGTAGACGGGGCCGACCGAGGCGGTGGGCGCGGTGGAGGCAACGCTGCTCGTGGCCGGCCCGGCGGTCGGCGCGCTCGCAGGAACCGAGGCGCCATCACAGGCGGCAGCGGCGAACACCGCGACGAGCGCCACGACAAGGCGAGAAACCCCGGCGGACGCGGACACGTCTCGAACATACCGGCTGCTGAGCTCACCGACTGCCCGAGCGACGAGCCACTATGGTGCCGGACATGACCGCCGCAGACACCCCGGAGCACATCACCCGGACCCGCATGGTCACCGCCCGAGCGGTCCTGCAGGGCCAAGCCGACCTTCGGACGTACCCCTATCGCCTGCTGGCCGTGGTCTCCCATCACGGCCTCGGCGGCGACAAGGTCAGCGAGGCGGTTGCTGCCGCCGAGGTCCTGGGCCAGTTCGGCTGGGACCTCGTCAACATCTCGGAATTCGCCTCCAACAAGATCGTCTACGCCTTCCTGCGGAGACGGTGACGATGGCTCGACCCCGGCCGGACCTCATCATTCCACTGGGTCTTCCGCTGGGCGTCTGCAGATCAACGGCCGGCAGGCCGGTTGTACGGGCGACGCTGCTCGCCGGACGCCTCGCGGCAGGAGAGTGAACGCGGGGCCGTCGGGAATCGGCCTTATCCTTCGGGGCCTGCCGACTTACGTGCACCCGTCCATAGGCGCGGGCTCAAAGGACGGCCGGAAAGTTCGGAACGCGTGGTCTGCGATGCGGTTCGGCTGAAGCAGCTCTACCGGGCGTTCGAGGGGCGCGACGCGGCGTCGTCAAGGTGGAGGGCCAGAGCCGTCACTCATAGCCCATGGCCGGGATGACCTTGCCGAGTGCTTCTTCGATGAACTCGCGGGTTTCGTCGTCGAATTGGCTGTTGCGGTTCGCCAGCTTGTGCGACTGGAACGCCGAAGGGGGTGGCGAAGTCGTCGACGTCGAGCCGTTCGAACAGGGCGCGGCGCTGCCCGGGCCAGTCGGCTGCGAGATCTTCTGCTTTCACCTCGATGTATCGCCTGCCTGTCAGGTCGACCGTGTTCTTCCAGGTCAGCCATCGGTGGTAGACCGGCTTGAGGTAGGCGAGCGCGCCGTCGACGGTGGGCGGTGCCCATGGCTGGGCCAGGTGGGATGCGAGCACTGAGACCGGGTGACGCTTGATGTGCACGATGGACGCTTCGGGAACCAGTTCCCAGAGGAACTCCATGTACAGCAGGTTGAACGGTGTCTTCTCGCACCAGGTCGGCTTGCCCGCGTCGGCGGCTGCTCCGCCGAACATGGTGTCGATCAGGCCCCGCAAGATTCCGAGCAGTTCGCCCCGGTCGCTGAAATACCTGGGGACTACCCGCCTGCGGCTCAGCGGCTCGAACGGCCCGGCAGGCCGGTCGGCGTTCCCGAAGCCTTCCGCGGGCGCGGGTTCGTCGTATGTGTACGCGATCAACTGCGGCCAGAGCCGTTGCACCGCGTCCCGGTAGCGCCGCTCGCCGACCAGCTCGGGAACGGTCTTGCCGCGATCGTCGCGCCGGCCGGGCACTCGTACCGTGAGGAAGTCGCTCAGCCGGTGCAGGGCGTCCTCACCGACGGTGGGGTCGTATCGATCGGTGAGCGCGTCGGCCAGGTCCCGCAGGCCGCCCGGGTCGATGAGGAACTTGGTCTCCATGGGAATCCGATGGATCAGCGGATGTTCGCCGATGATGTCGGCGATCCGTGACGTTCCCGAACGACCCGTACCCGCGACGAAGATCGGTGAGGGGAAAGGCATGGCGAGCAGTCAAACTCTCAGCCCGGCGCCTGTGCAAGCCATTTATCCCCTTCACCCGCTGCTACGGGCCGGACCCTCGCTTCCATCGCTCTCCGGGCCCAGACGCCCACCTGACAGCACGATCACGATGGAAGCGTTCCAATGATGTGTACTCGGGGCGTTGCTGGTCGAACTTGTGGGCGCAGCAGGCCCTACCGGGCTTCGCTGGGTCGGCGGTCGATGGCGTCGGCCAGTGCACGGAGACGCCTGGCTCCCGCTGGAGCATCACCGAGAACGTAGGTGGCGAACTTCGGATCGTCGGCCGCGTCGACCAGCCGCAGGGCGCCGACGTGCAAGCCTGACATGATGTCGACCGCATTGACGATCTCTTCGACGCTCGGGCGGAGTTCCGTTCTGCGCCCGTCTCGGGAAATGTCTCGGGCGGAGATCGCCTCGCCCGCCTCGCTCTCCTCCTCGAGGAGCTTGGTGAGCAGGAACGACACGACGTCCAGCTCCCGCCGGCGGTCCGCGATCAGGTCGTCGAGATCCGAGAGGCCATTCGGAACGAGGAACAACTGCCCTATCTCGTACGGCCGGAGCCCCAAGGCGATCGAGGCCTCCGCGAGCGTTCCCAACCGATCGGCGTCCAGCAGCACCCACTTCTTCTGCGCAGCCATGTTCTTTATGGTGTCACCGCTGAAACCGGGGCCGACGATCGCGATGAAACTGGCATGATGGCGCCCTCTGTGGGTCTCGATCGCCACATCGCTGACGTCGGTGTGGGTGACATGGCCGGACGAGCGCGCCTTCGCTTCGATGATCGCCGTCGACTGTGAGCCGTCGGCGTTGCGCCACCGGACAAGGATGTCCGTGTCGCCGGATCCGCCGATCGTCCGGGCCTCGAAGCCCATAACGAGGAAGGCGTCACAGATGGCTTTTTCGAAGGCCCGGCCGCCCCCTTCGCCTCCGGCCAAGGGGTCCCTGGAGAGGCGGACCAGTTCCTGCTCCACCTGAAGCGGCTGGGTCTCTTCCGGTGCTCGGCGAGCGTCCTGGGTCTGAGTTGAACGCTCCTGTGGAGCGCTCGGCATGTCGGACAAAGGCAACTCGGCGGCCAGCGCGCTCCCCCGCCGCGTGGCCCGGAGACTCCCGTAGCGTGGCTCTTCTATCAGGCCTGTGTTGAGCAGGAAGCTGGCGATCCACCGGCACTTGTCGACATTCAAGCCGAAGTTCGCAGCTTCGGAGTACATGTCGTTTCGGGTGACGTCGTTTTCGACCGCACGGATCATTTCACCGACGAACCTCATGTTCGCGTGCAGGATCCGTATGAAGTTTAAGTCTTCGCCCGACTCGACCCAGGCTCTGGCCGCCGACGTGGCCTCGAAAACCCCCCGGCCGACCTCGACGAGAAGCCCCGACGCCCGCAGGAACGGCAGCATGGACTCCACGCTGCTGCTCCTCAGGTCGAACGTCTCGCTGATGAACGAGAAAAGCTCTCTCCGCTCGATCCTCCCCAGAGCCGCGTTCACGATGGTTCTGAGATTCTCGACCTTGTTCGGATTCGACGGCGGGCTCGGAACCCAGATGTTGTAGGTGTTGCGCGAATCGTGCGTGCGGGCCGACGTCGAGAACTCCTCCAGAATTGCAGCAATCTCGGCCGGAGCCTCAGGGATATCTGCCAGGCTCACAGGCGCTTCATCGAAAATCTCCGGCCCCACCAGCACACGACCCACGAGAACGGCACGCCCAGCCGACGTAATGCCCCACCGCCGGTTGCCAACTGCCTCGATCAGGCCGAGTACCTCCTGCCAGTCCATCCGGATGCGGGTGTTTCCCTTGCTCTTCCAGGACTGCCTGTAACGCGCCCGGATACGCTCATCGACCTCGTCGATGGTGAGCGGTTCCACGGCGATCAGCGACAGGACCTCCGCGAACAGCCTGATGCGATCAGCCATGATCGCGGCCAGACGCGCAGGCGTCCGATCGGACTGGAGCTGCAACCCGGTCGCGGTCAGGCGAAGCTCGTCAACGGTGTTCTCGACGAGCTGCAGCCCGCGAAGGAAACCGTAGTAGTCACGCCACGTAGCGGCCTCCAGTCTCGGAGCTGCGCCACCTTGGCGTCGTTCCACGCTCTCGATGTCGAACGACAACTCAGGTTTTGTGTCGAGGCCGATCGCGTGACCCTCGCCAACCTGCTTGACGAGCTCGAGCACCAGCGGGAGCCAAACCGCCTTACCACCGAGCAGTCCCGGGATCGCGCTGGCCTGCTTGCGCCAGAGCGCCCTCTGTTCGGCGAGATCTCGGGGGCGTCCAGCCGGGTCACCAAGCGTCATGGACACCGATGCTAGAGATGATTGGGAGAGTGATCAATCCTTTCAAGGAGAGTATCGACCCAGTTAAGGATTACTGCGATGAATCAGCCGTACTCCAGCAGGAGATCCGGCGGTCGGTGACCAGGGACGCCGCGGATCCGCCACCGCGCGGATCAGCCGCCCGGGCAGCCCGCCATCATGGCCTGGACGTCTGCCTGGCTGGAAGCGCGCCCGAGAGCCCGTGCGTCGTCGATCAGCCCCGGCCAGCGGTCCACCAGGTCCCCGTTCCACTGGGCCGCGCCGATCCTGGTCATGCCGACGGCGTCCCAGGTGGCGCTGACCGCCGTCGCCGTCGACGGCACGCCGTCGACGTAGAGCCGCATCTCGTGTGCGGTCGCGTCGTAGACGCCGGCCAGGTGGGTCCAGACTCCCGACCGGGCCGGGCCGGTCGAGAACGCGACGACGTCGTCGGGGTTCGCCGAGTCGGCGGTGGGCAGGATGAACCACCACTTGTTGAGCTTCACGTTGTAACCGAGATAGAAGCTGCTGGCGAGCAAGCCGTCCTGACTCATGGCGGCGAAGTCCCCACCGAGGCGGTCGAGGCGGACCCAGGCCGCGACGGTGAAGCTCTGGTCGGTGCGCAGGACCGGACCGGGCGCGGTGGCCCCACCCGTGTGCCCGTCCAACTGGAGCGCGTTGGCGCAGCGCCCGGTCGTCCAGCTCGCACCGCCAACGAGAGCGAGTGGGAAACCGTTGCCGGAGTCGTCTGAGGCGTTGACGCCGGTGCCGGCATTCAGCGACCACCAGGCGCCGGGCCCCAGGATGGTCGCGTCCAACAGGCCCCGAATCTCCTCGGGCGCCGAGGTCCGGTCGACGATGTGCACCTCGTCGACCGCGCCCGGCAACCAGTTGACAGGTCCGCCCGCAACCATGGCGCGGCCGAGGACGGCCGGTCCGGTGGCGGTCCAGGTGCTGGTGTGTGCGACGGTGTCGGCGAGTTCGCCGTTGACGTACAGCTTGACCTCGCGTTTGAGGTCGTCGTAGGTGGCGGCCAGGTGGGTCCAGGTTCCCGCCACCGGCGACTGGGCCGACCGGACGACTGTGCTGCCGCCGGGCCGGGTCGGGCCGTCCTCCTTGCTCATGGCGAATTCCCACCGTTGCGACGTGGCGTCATAGCCCAGGCTGAACCCGCTGGCGGTCTCGCCGTCCTGGCTGACGGCGGTGGCCGGGCGATCCAGCCGGTCGAGCTTGACCCAGGCCGCGATGGTGAAGCCCTTGTTGGTCCGGGCGACCGGCCCGGCGGTCCAGGCGGCCGCGCCGGCGGTACCGGGGAACGCCAGGGCGCTTCCCCGTTTGCCGGCCTTGCTGCTCACGCCGGATGCGACGAAGAGGGTGTGCCCGTTGCCGGTGGCGTCCCTGCGGGTGGCGCCAACCGCGTTGTCGTCCAGATCCCAGGTGGCCCGCGACCCGTACGGGACGTCGCTGGCCATCCACTCCCGGATCTGGTCGGCGCCGGCGGCGACGCCGACGGCGTGCACCTCGTCGAGGGCGCCGGGCCAGTACACGTCCCGGCCGCCGAGTCGACCCCGGCCCAGGACGAAGGATCCACGGGCGTCCCAGGTGGCCTCGTGGCCGGCCGTGGCGGCCAGTCGGCCGTTGAGGTAGAGGGACAATTGGCGCCGGTCGTGGTCGTACACTCCGGCGAGGTGGAGCCACACGCCGAGCTGCGGGGGCGCGCGGTACGCGGCGACGTCGGACGGGACCGTGTCGGCCGCGCTGTCGGTGCGTTTCCTGCCGAAGACCCAACCCACGCCGGCCCGGTAGCCGAGGACGAATCCGCTGTCGGCCTGACCGTCCTGGCTGACCGCTAGGCCGTGTTTCGTAGGGCACGAAGCCATTGGTTGATGGCGGCGATGGTGAGGGTGGCTTCGTAGCGCACGGCGAGTTTGTCGTATCTGGTGG
>NZ_JBICSN010000016.1:0-129078 GCF_043197115.1 Micromonospora sp. NPDC049275 | reverse complement strand
GAGATCGTCGACACCGACCGCTCCAACCTGCCCGCGATCGACCGCAACGACTCACCCGCAGCCCGACCCAACCCGATCTGTTCCCGCTCCAGCGGACTCAACCTCGACGCCATAACCACCCCAACGAAGAAAACGGAAGGGTGTTGCAACCACCAGTTGAGCCCGCCCGGCTAACGGAAACTGTCCAAGATCTCCGCGCGCAGGCAGCCGGAGACCGTCCCGGGCGGTCGAGGGGCGGCGTTATCGGCCACCGGCGGACGGCGCTGGGCCCGCGCGTCGACCGCGAAACCCAGGCGCAACCCGCGAGGCGCCGGGGCAAGGCCGCGAAGCCCGGGCACGCCGCGAAGCCCGGGCACGCCGCGAAGCCCGGGCACGCCGTGAGGGGCGGCCTGCGCCGTGAGGCACCTCGGCGCATGTTGCGAGGTCCCAACGCATGCAGCGAGGTCCCGACGCGCGCTGCACGGCTCCGGCGCGGGCCGCGAGCGCTCCGGCGCACGCCGCAGGGCCTTGGCGTGCGTCGGCGTGCCGGGAAGGTGGCGGCCACTGCGCGGGCGGATGCTGGCACGAATGCGAGGGCGTGTCCCGTGGGGCCGGTGGGAAGGGCTGCGGTTAGGGTGTCGAACACACGTACTGCTGACGGCTGGGGGAGGGGGCGGCGTGCGGGTGCTGGGGGTCGACCCGGGGTTGACGCGCTGTGGGGTGGGCGTCGTCGAGGGCGTGCCCGGTCGCCCCTGCAGGCTCATCGCCTACTACGTGGTCTACACCGACCCGGCCGACGACCTGGCGCTGCGCCTGCTGCACCTGGACCGGTCGCTGACCAAGCTGGTCGCCGAGCATCAGCCGGAGAGCGTCGCCGTCGAGCGGGTGTTCAGCCAGCACAACGTCCGTACGGTGATGGGCACCGCGCAGGCCAGCGGCATCGCCGTGCTGGCCGGGGCGCGGGCGGGGCTGCCGGTGCAGACGTACACCCCCAGCGAGGTGAAGGCGGCGGTGACCGGTTCCGGTCAGGCTGACAAGGCGCAGATGACCGCCATGGTGACCCGGCTGCTGCGGCTGGACGAGCCACCGAAGCCGGCCGACGCCGCTGACGCGCTCGCCCTGGCCATCTGCCACGTGTGGCGCGGTGGCACCCGCTCCAAGCTGGCCGCCGCGGCCGACCGGGCACGACGAGGAGGAGCACGATGATCGCCAGCGTGCGCGGCACGGTGACCGCGACGGGTCCGGATCTGGCCGTGATCGAGGTCGGCGGTGTCGGCCTGGCCGTGCACTGCGCCCCCGGGACGCTCGCGGAGCTGCGGGTGGGGCAGCCGGCCCGGCTGGCCACCAGCCTGGTGGTCCGGGAGGATTCGCTGACCCTCTACGGGTTCGCCGACGACGACGCCAAGGCGCTGTTCGAGCTGTTGCAGACCGCCAGCGGGGTCGGCCCGCGGCTGGCTCAGGCCGTGCTGGCCGTGCACACGCCGGACGCGGTCCGCAAGGCCATCGCCAACGCCGACACCGCCGCGCTGACCCGGGTTCCGGGGATCGGCAAGAAGGGCGCCGAGCGTCTGGTGCTGGAATTGCGGGACCGGATCGGCCCGGTGTCGATCGGCGCCGACGGGGTGGGGGGCGTGACCGGCGGCGCCTGGCCCGATCAGGTGCGCCAGGCGCTTGTCGGTCTGGGCTGGACGGCCGGTCAGGCCGACCAGGCCGTGGCCGCCGTGGCGGAGACCATCGACGGGGCCACCCCGCCCGTGCCGGTCCTGCTCAAGCAGGCCATCCGCCTGCTGGGTCGGACCCGATGACCGCCCGGCCGCGACGGGAGGCGGCACGGTGAGCGATACCGACGGGCTCGTCTCGGCGTACGTCAGTGATGCCGACCGGGACGCGGAGGCCACGGTGCGGCCCCGGCGGTTGGCCGAGTTCATCGCCCAGGACCGGGTGCGCGATCAGCTCGACCTGCTGTTGCAGGGCGCGATGCGGCGGGGTTCGCCCCCGGATCACATCCTGCTCTCCGGGCCACCCGGGCTGGGCAAGACGAGCCTGGCCAACATCGTCGCCGCGGAGCTGGGAGCGGGCATCCGGGTGACCAGCGGCCCGGCGATCGAGCGTTCCGGCGATCTGGCGGCGATCCTGACCAGCCTCGCCGAGGGCGACGTGCTCTTCATCGACGAGATCCACCGGATCGCCCGGCCGGCGGAGGAGCTGCTCTACAGCGCGATGGAGGACTTCCGGGTCGACGTGATCGTGGGCAAGGGTCCGGGGGCGACGGCGATCCCGCTGGACGTCGAGCCGTTCACCCTGGTCGGCGCGACCACCCGCTCGGGTCTGTTGACCGGGCCCATGCGGGACCGGTTCGGCTTCGTGGCGCACCTCGACTTCTACGCCCCGGCGGACCTGGAGACGCTGCTGCACCGGTCGGCGCGCATCCTCGGCGTGCCGATCACCGCTGACGGCGCGGCAGAGATCGCGGGCCGGTCCCGGGGCACCCCCCGGATCGCCAACCGGCTGCTGCGCCGCGTCCGCGACTACGCCGAGGTCCGGGGCGACGGTGTGGTCACCCTGGGCACCGCCCGTAAGGCGTTGACGGTGTACGACGTCGACGCGCTGGGCCTGGACCGGCTGGACCGGGCGGTGCTGACCGCGCTGGTGGATTCGTTCCGGGGCGGTCCGGTCGGGTTGTCCACCCTCGCCGTCGCGGTGGGGGAGCAGCCGGACACCGTCGAGGAGGTCTGCGAGCCGTTCCTGGTGCGGGCCGGCCTGTTGGCTCGTACCCCGCGGGGCCGGGTCGCCACGGAGGCCGCCTGGCGGCACCTGGGGCGTACACCGCCGAATGGTACATTTGGGATGGATGTCCCGTCTGCGCCCGATCTGTTCTCCCAGGACACCGATCAGCCGTGATGTGAACGTGATCTGTGCCGCATTCGGTGTTCTCAGGTGCAGGGATTAGACTTCGCCGCGGTCTGTACAGGATGTGAGAATCCGCCTCCGCTCCGGCACCCTCGTGCCGGGACGGTGGCCAATGGGAAGGCAGTAACCGTGCAATACCTTGCAGCGGGTGGTGGGGCCGGCGGCTTCACGCCGATCCTGATGATCGTCCTGCTCTTCGGCGTCATGTACTTCATGATGATCCGTCCGCAGCAGAAGCGTCGCCGCGACGCGGAGGCCATGCAGTCCGGGCTGGGCCCGGGCGACGAGGTCGTGACGATCGGTGGGCTCTACGGCACGGTCACCGGCGTCGAGGACGACGCCGTTCTGCTCGAGATCGCTCCGGGCGTGCAGACCCGCTACGCGCGGCCGGCCATCGCCCGGGTGGTCACCCGCGCGGAGCTGCCGAGCGAGCCGGTCACCGAGGACGCGGACACCGTCAAGGACTGATCCGGGCGGCGGCCCTGGCGTACGGCCAGGCGACCGGCGCTCGGAGCCACCGCGCCCGACGGGGCAGCGGACGCGATGTGAAAACTGGATAGTTGGGTCGACGCCGGGCGTCGGCACGTTCCCGTGACCGTCGGCGTCCCACGCCGGCGCGTCCGGTCAGCGTGCCGACATCCCCGTCGGCCAGGTCAGACCCGTTGGCCGGGACCCCCGGCCCGACACTCGCCGCCGCCGCGCGCAGCGGCGCGACCGTACAGGGAGACAGGACAACCGTGGCACCACCTCAGGGACAGATGCGACCCGGCCGGCAGCTCGCCGTGCTCGGGTTCATCTTCGTCGTCCTCTATCTTTTGGTGTTCTTCTCGGGCGGCGCCAGCGGCAGCTTCAAGGACCGGCTGGAGCCCAAGCTCGGCCTGGACCTCATCGGCGGCACCCGGATGACGCTGGAGGCGACCAACAACGTCGACGGCAAGCCCCCGACGGCCGAGAACCTCGAGGAGGCCCGGCAGATCATCGAGAACCGGGTCAACGGGCTCGGCGTGGCCGAGGCCGAGGTGGTCACCGAGGGCAACCGGAACATCGTCATCTCCCTGCCCGGTGAGAACCGGAACCTCGACGAGGTGGGCAGCGCCGCCGAGCTGCGCTTCCGCAAGGTGCTCAAGGCCGCTGACGGCAGCGGTACGGCCGCCGCGCCCGCTCCCACGGGGGCCCCGCCGGGCAGCGTCACCCCGTCCGGCGCTCCCTCGGCGACCCCGTCGGGCAGCGGCGCGCCCAAGGTGAGCACGTCGGCAAGCGTCGCGCCGAAGGTGAGCACGTCGGCCAGCGGTGGGCAGGGCGGTATGGCGCCCGCGCCGTCCGCCAGCGCCACGCCGACCCCCTCGGCTTCGGCCTCTGCCTCGGCTCCGGCGGGTGCCGCCGCGCCGTCCGCCAGCGCCGAGCCGGTGCCGGCGAGTGTCGAGGAGCAGCGCAAGGCCGTCGAGCAGAAGGTCGGCGCCGCCGCCTGGCAGGCCGCCAGCGGTTTGCAGGCCCCCGCCGACCTGAGCGCCGACCCGTCGCTGGGCGACAAGCTGAAGCCGTTCAGCGCGCTGTCGCCGCAGGAGGTCGCAGTGCTGCCGGCGCAGATGCAGTTCAACGTGCCGACGATCAGTTGCGCCCAGCTCGACAAGCGCCCCCCGGCGTCGATCTCGGCCGAGAAGCAGCAGGTCGTCGCCTGCGAGGGCGGCGCCTCGAAGTACCTGCTGGACCAGGCCAAGGTGCTGGGCACCGACGTGGACGACGCCGACGCGGTGCTCGACCAGACCAACGCCTGGGTGGTCAGCCTCGACTTCACCGGTGACGGCCAGGCCAAGTGGACCGCGTTGACCCGCGAGTCGTTCACCAACGAGGGCCAGGCCTGCGACGCGTCCGCTCTCGGCCAGGACGGCAAGTGCCGCGTGGCCGTCGTGCTGGACAACGAGATCGTCTCCTCCCCGGAGATCCAGGCTGTGCTGACCGGCAACTCCCAGATCACCGGCAGCTTCACCCAGAAGGACGCCAGCGCTCTCGCCGGCCAGCTCCGCTACGGCGCGCTGCCGGTGACCTTCAAGCCGCAGGAGTCGCAGAACGTCACCGCGACCCTGGGCGCCAGCCACCTGCGGGCAGGTCTGCTCGCCGCCGGCATCGGCATGCTGCTGGTCATCATCTACGCGTTCTTCTACTACCGGCTGCTCGGCTCGGTGATCTTCCTGAGCCTGATCCTGTCCGCGCTGCTCGTCTTCGGCGCGCTTGTGGTGCTCGGCCGGCAGATCGGCTTCACGCTCACGCTCGCCGGCATCGCCGGCATGATCGTCTCGCTCGGTGTGGCGGCGGACTCGTTCGTCATCTACTTCGAACGACTCAAGGACGAGATCCGGGAGGGGCGCAGCCCGCGCAGCGCGGTGCCCCGCGCCTGGGTCCGCGCCCGCCGGACGATCATCTCGGCCAACGCGATCACCCTGCTCTCCGCGGTGGTGCTCTACGTGGTCTCGGTCGGCACGGTCAAGGGCTTCGCGTTCGCCCTCGGCCTCGCCACGGTGCTGGACCTGGTCGTGGTCTTCCTCTTCCGGCACCCGATCATGACGATGTTCGCCCGGACCCGGGCGTTCCTGTCCCCGCGGGTCAGCGGCCTGGGCCGGGCGCTTCCGGCCCGCAGCCAGCAGACTCAGCCCCGCAACCCGCGCGCCAAGGAGGCCTGAGATGGCTCAGAACGGTCTGGCGAGCCGCCTCTACAACGGCGAGGCCGGTCTCAACGTCGTCGGTAGGCGCAAGCTCTGGTTCGGTGTCGCCGGGATCCTGATCCTGATCGCGATCCTGAGCGTCTCGATCCGCGGGTTCAGCCTCGGCATCGAGTTCGCCGGCGGCAACTCCTTCCAGGTGCCGGCAAGCGTCGGCACCATGGACAGGGCCGAGGAGCAGGTAAACGCCGCGCTCGCGGCCGAGGGCGGCGGCGCCGAGGTGGCGACGGCGCAGAAGGTCGGCGGCACGGGCGGCGACTCGTACGAGTTCCGTACCGGTCAGCTCAGCGCGGAGCAGACCACCGCGGTCAAGGCCGACATCGCCAAGCGGTTCGGCATCGACGCGGGCCAGATCAGCGGCAACCAGGTCAGCGAGGCGTGGGGCAGCCAGGTCACCTCGCGGGCCCTGCTCGGCCTGGTCATCTTCATCGCGCTGGTGATGGTCTACCTGATCCTGCGCTTCGAGTGGCGAATGGCGGTCGCCGCGGTGGCGTCGCTGTTCACGAACCTGATCCTCACCGCCGGCATCTACTCGCTCGTCGGCTTCGAGGTCACGCCGTCGACGATCATCGGCTTCCTCACGATCCTGGGCTTCGCGCTCTACGACGTGGTGGTGGTCTTCGACAAGGTGCAGGAGAACACCCGGGGCATCACCGCCAACAACAACCTGACGTACGGCGAGGCGGCCAACCTGGCCGTCAACCAGAGCCTCATGCGGTCGCTGAACACCTCGGTGGTGGCCCTGCTGCCCGTCGGTGGTCTGCTCTTCATCGGCGCCGGTCTGCTCGGCGCCGGCACGCTGAAGGACCTCGGCCTGGTGCTGTTCGTCGGTATGGCGGTGGCGTTCCTGACCTCCATCCTGGTGGCGACGCCGCTGCTGGCGCTGCTGAAGAACTACGACCCGCGCATCCAGGCGCACAACAAGCGGGTGCAGGCCCGCCGGGGTGCGCCGAGCCGTGGCGAGGTCAGCGGCAAGGGTGCCCCGGCCCCGGTCGACGGCGAGGTGGCCGACGCGCCGCTCGACCCGGAGTCCGCCGCGCTGGCCGGCGCCGCCCCGAAGGTGGGCGCGCGGCCGGCGGGCAAGCGGCCGACCGGTGTCCGGGGTGGCCGCCCCGGCGGCGGCGGCAACCGGCCGGGTGGCGCCAAGCGGCGCTGATCGGCCCCGGGGTCGACCCGGGAGGAAACGCCTGAACGGCGTCCGGCATGCTGTGCGAGCAGCATGCCGGACGCCGTCGTCGTCGGAAGGGAAGCGGAACAGCCGTGACGGAGACCCACAGCACCGCGGCGCGCGGGGACAGCGGCCCGGAGGCCGCCCGGTTGGTGGCCAGCCGGGTGCTGGACGTGCCGGACTTCCCCAAGCCCGGTGTCCTGTTCAAGGACCTGATGCCGCTGTTCGCCGACGGCAAGGCGTTCCGCGAGGTGGTCGACGGGATCGTCGCGTACCACGGGCGGGACGGCTTCGACGTGGTGGTGGGCATCGAGGCGCGCGGCTTCGTCGTCGCGGCGGCTGTCGCGTACGCGGCCGGGGTGGGCGTGGTGCCGGTGCGCAAGGCCGGCAAGCTGCCCCGCCCGGCGCACTCGGTGTCGTACGCCCTGGAGTACGGCGAGGCGACCCTGGAGGTGCACGAGGACGCCTTCACGGCCGGCCACCGGGTGCTTGTCGTCGACGACGTGCTGGCCACCGGCGGCACCGCCGAGGCGACGCTGGACCTGGTCGAGCGGGCCGGCGGAACGGTCACGGGCTTCACAGTGCTGCTGGAGCTGGGCTTCCTGGGAGCGCGCGAGCGGCTTGCCCCACGTCCGGTGCATGCCCTGTTGACCGTTTGATCCCGGCCCGCCGGGCGGAGGTCAGGCCGACCGTCCGGCGGAGCGGCACCCGACCGTCCGTGCGGGTAGCATTGCCCTTTGCTGACGCCGGCGGTACACCGTCCGGCGAGCGCGACCAGGCCGGCCGAGGTTCGGCCGGTGTGTTTCCGGCGAGCGGTGAGGAGGCCGGTGTCCCACGATGTCGTCCCTCCGGCGGAGGGCACGGTGCACCCCACAGGCGACGCTGACGGCTCGGTGACCGACCGGAACGGCGACGCGCCGGCCCGGGTGACGGGCACCGACAACGGTTCCGGCAGCTCTCCTGCCGATGGCGCGACGGCTCCGACCGGCATCGCGGCGGGTCCCACCACCGAGGCGCCCCCGGGCGCCGACGGGGTCGTGGTCCCGTTCCCGACCGACGCCGACGTCGACCCGTCGCCGAGCGGTGGCTTCGCGTTGTCCAACGCGCCCACCGGTCGTCGGGTACGCGCCCGGCTGGCCCGGTTCAACGCGCCCTGGCAGACCTCGCAGGTCAGCGAGGTGCTGGAGCCGCTCATCGCGAGCCACCGGGAAAACCACCCGAAGGCCGATGCCCGGCTGCTGCAGCGTGCCTTCGACACGGCCGCGCGGTGGCACTCCGGGCAGTACCGCAAGTCCGGCGATCCGTACATCACCCACCCGCTCGCCGTCGCCACCATCCTCGGCAACCTGGGGATGGACACCACCACCCTGGTCGCCGCGCTGCTGCACGACACCATCGAGGACACCGAGTACACCCTCGACGCGATGCGCGCCGACTTCGGTGGCGAGGTCGCCCTGCTTGTCGACGGCGTCACGAAGCTCGACAAGGTCAAGCTGGGCGACGCCGCCAAGGCCGAGACGATCCGCAAGATGGTCGTGGCGATGGCCAAGGATCCGCGGGTGCTGGTGATCAAGCTGGCCGACCGGATGCACAACATGCGGACGTTGACCTTCCTGCCCCGCCCCAAGCAGGAGCAGAAGGCCAAGGAGACGCTGGAGATCCTCGCGCCGCTGGCCCACCGGCTCGGTATGAACACGATCAAGTGGGAGCTGGAGGACCTGGCGTTCGGCACGCTGTTCCCCAAGCGCTTCGAGGAGATCAACCGGCTGATCGGCGAGCACCAGCCGCAGCGGGAGTCGCTGCTGCGACAGGTGACGCAGAAGGTCGGCACCGACCTGAAGGCCGCCAAGATCAAGGCGGAGACGACCGGACGGCCGAAGCACCTCTACTCGATCTACCAGAAGATGATCGTGCGGGGTCGCGACTTCAACGACATCTACGACCTGGTCGGCGTCCGGATCCTGGTCGACACCGTGCGGGACTGCTACGCGGCGCTCGGCGTGATCCACGCCAACTGGCAGCCGGTGCCGGGGCGGTTCAAGGACTACATCGCGATGCCCAAGTTCAACATGTACCAGTCGTTGCACACGACTGTCATCGGCCCCACCGGCAAGCCGGTGGAGATGCAGATCCGCACGTACGCGATGCACCGCACCGCCGAGTTCGGCATCGCCGCGCACTGGAAGTACAAGGAGCACAAGGGCACCCAGATCGTCGGCCCGCCGGCGCACATCGACGAGATGACCTGGCTGCGGCAGCTGCTGGACTGGCAGCGGGAGGCGGCCGACCCGAGCGAGTTCCTGGACGCGCTGCGCTTCGACCTGTCCAGCCAGGAGGTGTACGTCTTCACCCCGAAGGGTGACGTCATCCCGCTGCCGACCGGGTCGACGCCCGTGGACTTCGCCTACGCGGTGCACACCGAGGTCGGGCACAAGTGCATCGGCGCGCGGGTCAACGGCAAGCTGGTGCCCCTCGAATCGACGCTGTCCAACGGCGACGTGATCGAGATCTTCACGTCCAAGTCCGAGACCGCCGGCCCCACACAGGACTGGCTGGGCTTCGTCAAGAGCCCTCGCGCCCGCACCAAGATCCGCCAGTACTTCAACAAGGAGCGGCGCGAGGAGGCGATCGAGGCCGGCAAGGACGCGATCGTCAAGGCGATGCGCAAGCAGGGCATGCCGTTGCAGCGGATGCTCACCTCCGACGCGCTGATGTCGATCGCCCGGGACCTGCACCTCGCCGACGTGGCGTCGCTGTACGCGGCGGTCGGCGACAGCCAGGTTTCGGCGCAGTCGGTGGTACAGAAGCTGATGGCCGCGTACGGCGGCGAGGAGGGCGCGGCGGAGGACATCGCCGAGACCGCCGTCGCCACCCGGCCGCCGCGCAGCCGGCAGAGCAGCAGCGACCCCGGCGTGGTGGTCCGCGGCGTCAGTGACGTCTGGATCAAGCTGGCCCGCTGCTGCACCCCGGTCCCACCGGACTCGGTGTTCGGCTTCGTCACCCGCTCCGGCGGGGTGAGTGTGCACCGCGACGACTGCGCCAACGCCGAGGACCTGCGGGCGCAGGCCGAGCGGGTGGTCGAGGTGAGTTGGAAGCTCACGTCCGCCTCCACGTTCCTGGTGGCGATCCAGGTCGAGGCACTGGACCGGCACAAGCTGCTCGCCGACGTGACCCGGGTGCTCTCCGACGAGCGGGTCAACATCCTGTCCGCGACGGTCACCACCACCCGCGACCGGGTGGCGGTGAGCCGGTTCAGCTTCGAGATGGCCGACCCGAAGCACCTGGGCCACCTGCTGGCCACCGTCCGCAAGGTCGACGGGGTCTTCGACGCGTACCGGGTCACCTCGGGCGCCTGAACCCCGTACCCCGCACACGGAAGCGCCCGCCGGCTCAGCCGGCGGGCGCTTCGTTGCTCGGGTCTCAGCCCTGCGGCGCGCTCATCGTGAGGTCGGTGATCACGACCTCCTTCTTCGGGTGGCCGCCACCGGCCTGCTTGGCGAACGCCCCGTCGTCGCCGGCCTTGGCCACGTCCTTGACGATGTCCATGCCGCCCGTGACGGTGCCCAGCACCGTGTACGCCGGGTCCAGCGGCGAGTCGCCGTAGACGATGAAGAACTGGCTTCCGGTGCTGCCCGGCTGGCCGGAGTTGGCCATCGCGATGACGCCCTCCGGGTACGGCGGGCGCTTGTCGGTGGGCAGGTTCTCCTCCGGCAGGCGGAAGCTCGGGCCACCCGTGCCGTCGGTGTCCCGCCAGCCCTTGCCGGTGGCGCTCGGGTCACCGCACTGCAGCACCTTGATGCCCTCGGTCACCAGGCGGTGGCACTTGCTGTTGTCGAAGAAGTTCTTCTCCGCCAGGTAGCTGAACGCACCCGCCGTGCACGGCACCTGCGACCTGTCGACCTTGGCCGTGATCGGGCCCAGGTTGGTGGTGATCGTCATGGTCTGCACGCCGGTGCCCGACTGCTCGTTGCTGGGCGTCCCGACGTCCTTGATCTGCGGGGGCCGCTGGTCGGTGGGCATCGCGTTGTAGACGCACTCCCTGGCGCCGGGCGCCGAGGCGGCGGTGCCGCTCTTGTCGTCGTCGCCGCCGAGGCTCGTGACCAGCCAGACGGTGCCGGCGACCACGAGCACCAGCACGGCGGCGGCCCCGACGATCGCCTGCGTCTGGCGGCGCTTGCGGGCCTTGGCCGAGCGCTCGGCCATCTCCTTCTCGAGTCGGGCGCGTGCCGCCGCGCGCTGCCGCTCTCTGGTGGACGTCACGCCTGGATCCTCCTGGCTGTTTGCTGCGGGGTGCCGCTCGGGTGGGGTGGGGCGACCGGTCACCCGGCGCTCGGGCTGCTGGCCGGTGCGCCGGACGACGCCGGTGCCGCGCCGGTGGTCGGCTCGCCGACCGTGAGGCTCTGGATCACCACGTCGGTCTTGGGCTTGACCTTGGCCCCGGTCCCATTGTCCACGGTCGGCTGGGCGCCGATCTTCTCCACCACGTCGAGCCCACCGGTCACCTTGCCGATCACCGGGTACTTCGGGTCCGTGGTGGTGAAGTCCTTGAAGAAGATCAGGAACTGGCTGCCGTTGACACCCGGCGGGTTCGAGATCATCGCCACAGTGCCCTTGGGGTACGTCGGCGGCTGGCCGGGCGCCGGGCTGGCCGACGGCGAGGCCGACGGCACGGTCGGTACGTCCTCGTCGTAGAACGAGTAGGTCGGCCCGCCGAGGCCGGTGCCGCTGGGGTCACCGCAGCGCAGCGCGCCGTCGGCGGTGATCTCGTGGCACTTGGTGTTGTCGTAGAACGACCGGCTCGCCAGGTGGGCGATGCTCGCCGCCGCGCACGGGGAGTTGGTCAGGTTCAGCTCGGCGGTGACCGGCGCACCCTGGTTGGTGGTGACTGTCATCGCCCGGGTGCCGTCGGTCGGCAGGTCCTTGGTCGCCGGCGTGCCGACGTCCTTGAGGTTGGTGTTGGCGCTCGCGTCCTGCGGCGTCCAGAGGCAGGTGTCGGACGCGGCCGTGTTCTGCTTCGGGTCGGAGTCGAACGCCCCGAGCGCCCAGGCCGAGCCGGCCACGATCACCGCGAGGACCAGGAAGGCGCCCACACCGGCCTGGATCTGCCGGCGGCGCCGCGTGGCGGCGGCCCGGCGAGCCAACTGCCGGTCGAGCTTGGCCCGCGCGAGTTTGCGCTGCCGGTCCCTGCTGGAAGCCACAGGTGCTCCCCTTTCCTCTGCCTGGTCGTCACCGGCGGCCGGGTACCCCGGCCCGTCCGGGCGTCGCGTGTGCCACGCCACACGCCCGCCAGAGTGTACGGCTAGTGACTGGGAATGTGGTGTACGAGGTCCACCCCGCCGCCAGCAGCCCATATCGTGCGATGTCACTGTGTCGGATGGGGCCGCGGGGGCGGACGCGCCAAACGCGCTCGCGCCGCCGGTTAGGCTGCTCAGGACGACAGCTCGACGGAGAGGACAGCGCCCGTGCTCGTGGCCGGCTTTCCCGCGGACGCCTTCGGCACCAACTGCTATGTGGTGGCCACCGCGCCGGGGGAGCAGTGCGTGGTGGTCGATCCCGGCATCGGGGTGCTCGACCAGCTCGACGCGCTGCTCGCCGAGCACCGCCTGCATCCGGCCGCCGTGCTGCTCACCCACGGCCACCTGGACCACACGTTCTCGGTGGCGCCGGTCTGCGGTGCGCGCGGGATCACCGCGTACGTGCACCCCGGCGACCGGGAGATGCTCGCCGACCCGGCCAAGGGCCTGTCGGCCGACCTGACCTCGCTCTTCGGTGGCCGGCTGACCTACACCGAGCCGGAGGACGTGGCCGACCTGACCGACGGCGCCACCCTCACGCTCGCCGGCCTGGAGATCGCTGTCGACCACGCCCCGGGCCATACCGGCGGGTCGGTGCTGTTCCGGCTGCCCGGCGCCGGGTCGGGCTGGGAGGCGGACGAGATCTGCCTCTCCGGCGACGTCCTCTTCGCCGGCTCGATCGGCCGCACCGACCTGCCCGGCGGCAGTATGCCGGCGATGCTCACCAGCCTGCGCGACAAGATCCTCCCGCTGGCCGACGACACAGTCGTGCTGCCCGGCCACGGCCCCGGCACCACCATCGGCCGCGAGCGCGCCAGCAACCCGTACCTCCTCGAGGTGGCCGGCGCGACGCCGGCCGCGCCCACCCGGGGCCTCTAGTTCTTTCGTCCGCGCCGCGCGCGGACCCACGACACCACCGCGCCGCGGGCGCGGAATCGCAAGGAGTACGCCGATGAGCAAGCCCACGCCCATCTCCGGTTTCCCGGAGTGGACCCCCGGTCAGCGGATGATCGAGCAGTACGTGCTCGACAAGATCCGGGACACCTTCGAGCTGTACGGGTTCGCGCCGCTGGAGACCCGCGCCGTGGAGCCGCTGGACCAGCTGCTGCGCAAGGGCGAGACCTCGAAGGAGGTCTACGTGATCCGGCGGCTGCACGCGGACGCCGAGGGCACCGGCGGTGACGACCAGCTCGGCCTGCACTTCGACCTGACCGTGCCCTTCGCCCGCTACGTGCTGGAGAACGCCGGCAAGCTGACCTTCCCGTTCCGCCGCTACCAGATCCAGAAGGTGTGGCGGGGCGAGCGACCGCAGGAGGGGCGCTACCGGGAGTTCGTCCAGGCCGACATCGACATCGTCGACCGGGACACCCTGGCCCCGCACCACGAGGCGGAGATGCCCCTCGTGATCGGGGACGCGCTGCGTGCCCTGCCGATCCCACCGGTGACCATCCAGGTCAACAACCGCAAGATCTGGGAGGGCTTCTTCCGGGGCATCGGGGTGACCGACCCGGAGGCGGCGCTGCGCACCGTCGACAAGCTCGACAAGATCGGCCCGGTGAAGGTGGCCGAACTGCTGGCCGAGACCGCCGGGGCGAGCGAGGCGCAGGCCAAGGCGTGCCTGTCGCTGGCCGAGATCTCCGCGCCGGACGCCTCCTTCGCCGACGCCGTACGCGCGCTCGGCGTCAACGACCCGCTGCTCGACGAGGGCATCGAGGAGCTGGTCGGTGTGGTGGAGACCGCCACCGAGCACGCGCCGGGCCTCTGCGTGGCCGACCTGCGCATCGCCCGTGGCCTGGACTACTACACGGGCACCGTCTACGAGACCCAGCTGCGCGGGTACGAGCGGTTCGGGTCGATCTGCTCGGGCGGCCGCTACGACAACCTGGCCACGGCCGGCAACGTCTCGTACCCCGGGGTGGGCATCTCGATCGGTGTTACCCGGCTGCTCGGGCTGCTCTTCGGCGCGGGGGAGCTGTCGGTCTCCCGTTCGGTGCCCACCTGTGTCCTGGTGGCACTGGCCGACGAGGAGCACCGCCCCGCCAGCGGCCGGATCGCGTCGGCGCTGCGCCGGCGGGGCATCGCCACCGAGGTGTCGCCGAGCGCGGCGAAGTTCGGCAAGCAGATCCGCTACGCCGAGCGGCGCGGAATCCCGTACGTCTGGTTCCCGGGGGCCGACGGCGCGCCGGACGAGGTGAAGGACATCCGCTCGGGTGAGCAGGTCACGGCCGACGCCGGGGAGTGGGCGCCGCCCCGGGAGGACCTGAAGCCGACGGTCGGTTGAGTGTCACGACTGGCGCGGACGGCCGCGGGGACCTACGGTAGCGTAAGTTACGCCACCGTAGGGAGTTACTCGTGACCGTGAGCACCACACTGAGCCAGACCGCGCTCCTCGTCGAGCTGGAGCCGGTTGTCGCCCGCAACCTCGACCGCCACCTCTCGCTGGCCAAGGAGTGGTTCCCGCACGAGTACGTGCCGTGGAGCGAGGGGCGGACCTTCGACGGACCGCTCGGCGGCGAGGCGTGGTCACCGACCGACTCCACGATTCCCGACGTGGCCCGCACGGCGCTGATCGTGAACCTGCTGACCGAGGACAACCTGCCCTCGTACCACCACGAGATCGCCACCCTGTTCGGCCGCGACGGCGCGTGGGGCACCTGGGTGCACAGGTGGACCGCGGAGGAGGGTCGGCACGGGGTCGCGATCCGCGACTACCTGACCGTCACCCGCGCGGTGGACCCGGTGGCATTGGAGCGGGCCCGGATGACGCACATGTCGGAGGGGTACACCAACGCCCACGGCGACGAGGTGCTGCACTCGCTGGCGTACGTCTCGTTCCAGGAGCTGGCCACCCGCATCTCGCACCGCAACACCGGCAAGGCCACCGGCGACCCCGCCTGCGAGGCGCTGCTGGCCCGGGTGGCCGCCGACGAGAACCTGCACATGGTCTTCTACCGCAACCTGCTCGCCGCCGCGTTCGAGCTGGCCCCGAGTCAGGCCATGCGGGCCGTCGCCGACGTGGTGGCCGACTTCCAGATGCCGGGCAACGGCATCGACGGGTTCGCCCGCAAGTCGGTGGCGATCGCCCTCGCCGGCATCTACGACCTGCGCCAGCACCGCGACGATGTGCTCCAGCCGGTGCTGCGCCAGTGGGACGTCTTCAACGTGACGGGCCTGAACGCCGACGGCGAAGCCGCCCGCGAACAACTGGCCACCCAGCTCGACGCCCTGGAAAACGCGGCAGCCCGCTTCGAAGAAAAGCGCGACGCCCGAGCAGCCCGCCTAGCCCTCCGCTAAACCCCACCCCACCCCACCCCGCCTCCCTTCTGTTGTTGATCATGAAGTTGTTGCCGCGACACGCCGACGAGGCGGGCAATAACTTCATGATCAACGCGGTGGGGTTAGGGGAGGGGGAGGGGGAAGAGGAGGCAGGTGCTTGTCGCGTGGGCTATCAGGCGGTTTCCCGCGTCCGTCAGGCGGGCTTCGGCCAGGGCCGTGCGGCGGCCGCGTTGCAGCACCGTGCCCTCGCAGCGCAGCGTGCCGCTGTCGACGGTGACCGGGCGGAGGAACTTCACGTTCAGGTCCAGCGAGGTGTAGCCGACCCCGGCGGGCAACGTGGTGTGTACGGCGCAGGCGGCGGCGGTGTCCAGCAGGGTCGAGATGACGCCACCGTGGACGGTGCCCAGCGGGTTGTAGTGGAACTCCTGCGGGACCATCTCGACGGCGACCCGCCCCTCGTCGGCCTCCATCCGCGCCATGTCGATCAGGTGCATCACCGGGGGTGCGGCCAGCTCGCCGGCGATCATCGCGCGGAGCAGGTCGAGGCCGCTGCGCCGACCGACCTGCGCCGCGTTGGCCGCCGGGTCGGACCAGGTGAAGGTACGGCTGCGCGCCGGCTCCTGGGTCTGTGTCATGGACGCAGCGTGGCAGCACGTTGCTGAGTCTGTCAATGAGACCTAGCCTGGTCGGATGACACCCGCGGCACTGGACTGGTCGGTGGAGAACTGCACCATCGCCCGAGCGATGGAGATCCTCGGCGAGCGGTGGACGATGGTGGTGCTGCGGGAGGTCTTCAGCGGCGTACGACGCTTCGACGACATGCGCGTTCGCACCGGGATTCCACGTCAGGTCCTCACCAACCGGCTGGCCGTGCTCGTCGAGCGGGGCGTGCTGCGTCGTGAGCCGTACCGGGAGCCTGGCAGCCGGGTGCGCCACGAGTACCGGCTGACGGAGAAGGGTCTGGCCCTCTGGCCGGTGCTGGTCGCCGTGCTCGGGTGGGGTGACCGCTACCTGGCCGACGCCGAGGGCTCGGCCCTGAGCGTCGAGCACCGCGACTGCGGCGCCCCGGTACGCGTCGAGCTGCGCTGCGCCGACGGGCACCCGGTGGATGACCCCCGCGACGTGGTGCCCCGCCCGGGCCCCGGCGCACGCCGCCGTACCCCCTGACGCCGCCGCGCCGCCTGTCCGCCGCGCCGCCTGTCCGCCGCGCCGCCTGTCCGCCGCGCCGCCTGTCCGCTGCGCCGCCTGTCCGCTGCGCCGTCGCACGTCCGCCCTGCCGCCGGCCGGTCCGCCGTGCCGCTCGATCCGTGGAGGTGCGGCGGCGGGGTTGTGGCGTCAACGGCGGCGGTTGGCGAGCGGTGTCCGAAACGGATCCGGTGGTCGTCGAGGTGTGACGGCAGGTGTCCGCGAGCGTGTCAGCGGTGTTGCGGAGGTGTGACCGGCGGGGGTCGGCGAATTCGGGCGAAACCCAGTCTTGTCAATGATCTTAAGTATGTGAATACTTCAGTGCACTCGGCCGGTTTTCGCAGATCGGCCGGGTCGCCCTCGGGTCAGCCACCCCCGGCCAGACCCGTCTCCCCCGCCCAGGAGGTTTGTTACATGCGACCCACGAGGTCCTCATTCCGCGTTGCGGCGACCGTTGCCGTGAGCGGAACCCTGGTCGTCGGTTCGCTCATCGGCGCACCCGCCCAGGCCGCCCCCGCCGCCTCGCCCGACGCCGCCGCGGCCCTCTCCGCTCAGCTCGGTGACCGCTCCGCCGGCTCGTACATCGACGCCAGCGGCAAGACCGTCGTCACGGTGACCGACGCCGCCGCGGCGCGTACGGTCAGCAACGCCGGAGCGAGCGTCCGGTACGTCGCCCGCGGCGCCGCCGAGCTCAACCGGGCCACCGCCGAGCTGGAGCGCTCGGCGAAGATCCCGGGCACCGCCTGGTGGAGCGACCCGTTCACCAACCAGGTGGTCGTCTCCGTCGACAGCACCGTCACCGGCGCCAGGCTGGAGCGGGTCAAGGCCGCCGCGGCGCGCGCCAACGGCGCGGTGCGGGTCGAGGCCGAGGCCGGTGTGCTGAGCACCCGCATCTCGGGTGGCCAGGCCATCTACACCGGCGGCTACCGCTG
The DNA here is from genome assembly GCF_043197115.1 of Micromonospora sp. NPDC049275. NCBI lineage: Bacteria > Bacillati > Actinomycetota > Actinomycetes > Micromonosporales > Micromonosporaceae > Micromonospora > Micromonospora sp. NPDC049275. The sequence continues at coordinate 111,617 of NZ_JBICSN010000016.1, read as the reverse complement.
CTCGCTCGGCTTCAACGTGCGCAGCGGCAGCACCTACTACTTCCTGACCGCCGGGCACTGCACCAACCTCGGCACGAACTGGTACTCGAACTCCAGCCAGACCACCCTGCTGGGCACCCGTACCGGCACCAGCTTCCCGGGCAACGACTACGGCATCGTGCGGCACAACAACTCCGCCAACGCCGCCGGTAACGTCTACCTCTACAACGGCAGCTACCGGGACATCACCGGCAGCGGCAACGCGTCGGTCGGCCAGTCGGTGCAGCGCTCCGGCAGCACCACCGGCCTGCGCAGCGGCACGGTGAGCGCGACCAACGCCACGGTGAACTACGCCGAGGGCTCGGTCTCCGGCCTCATCCGCACCAACGTCTGCGCCGAGGGTGGCGACAGCGGTGGTTCGCTCTTCTCCGGTGGCACCGCGCTCGGCCTCACCTCCGGTGGCAGCGGCAACTGCAGCAGCGGCGGCACCACCTACTTCCAGCCCGTCACCGAGGCCCTGAGCCGCTACGGCGTCAGCGTCTTCTGATCGATGCACCGCCCGCGGGTCGCCGGATTCCTCCGGCGGCCCGCGTCGCGCGTCCGGGGGCGCCGCCGAGGCCGGGCCGCCCGCACCGCGACCTACGCGTGCGGGCCCGGCGTCCGTGCGCGGCCTCAGGCGAGGCGATCCGGGCCGTCGGTGGGGAACAGGGGATCCGGGGGTACGACACCTGTCGTCGGCAGGGCCGGCCCGAGTGTCGTGGTGCCCTCGGTGGCCCGTGCGAGGTGTGCCCGTCGAGCGGAGAGGACCGCCAGCAGCGGCCAGAGCGACACGCCCACCGCCGTCACCCGTTCGGCCAGGCCGGTTCGTGATCCGTTGGTCACCTCGAACGCGAACCAGCCGAAGAGGGCGAGCAGCACGAGCGTGGCGCTCAACGCCACCCCCCGGCGAAACGCCCAGGGCACCCGCGGATGGGCGGTGTCCGGGCCACGCGGCAGCCGCAGCGCCGACCCGGCCGGCCAGAGCGCCAGCGCGAGGACCGCGACGGTAGCCGCGACGCCGTGGCTGAGGGAGCCGCCGACCGCCGGCCGGGGAAAGGCGACGAGCGCGATGGTGGCCACGCCGCCGACGGCGAGCAGGAAGCGGCTGGGCAGCCCGGCCGCGTGCAGCACCGCCGCGATCGCCAGGTAGCAGCAGCCGAGCAGCAGCAGAGCAGTGATCATGATCCAGGCGTCGGTGGCGTCGTGTCCCGCCAGTTCGCTGATGGTGTCCCGGACCGGGTCGTACCCGGCCGGCTGTCGGGCGCCCGCGACCGTCCAACCGCCCACCAGCAGCACCGGCGCGGCCACCGCCGTGGCGACGCCCCAGTTCGGTACGGCGCGCATTCGGCCACGTTAACCGGCGTGACGGCCCGCCGAGCCGGGTTCGCCAGGCTGCCACCGGCGACGCGCACCGGACTGCCGCCGGCCCACCAGCGAATCGTGCCGGCCTGCCGGGTGCCCCCGAGCCGGGCCGGCCGCCCCTGACAGAATGCGGGTGAGGACTGTTCCACGATGAGGAGTTGCCAGCCGTGATCCGTACCCACAATGCCGGAAGCCTGCGCGCCGCGGACGCCGGCTCGACGGTGACGCTCGCCGGGTGGGTTGCCCGCCGGCGTGACCACGGCGGCGTCATCTTCGTCGACCTGCGCGACGGCTCCGGCGTGGTCCAGGTGGTGTTCCGCGAGGAGGACGCGCACGCGCTGCGCAACGAGTTCTGCGTGAAGGTCACCGGTGAGGTGACCCGCCGGCCGGCCGGCAACGAGAACCCGGAGCTGCCGACCGGCGACGTCGAGGTGACAGCCGTCGACCTGGAGGTGCTCTCCGAGGCCGCGCCGCTGCCGCTTCCGGTGGACGACCAGGTCGAGGCCGGCGACGACCTCCGACTGCGCTACCGCTACCTGGATCTGCGCCGCAGTGGCCCGGCGAACGCGCTGCGGCTGCGCTCGCGCGCCAGCCAGCTGGCCCGGGGCGTGCTGCACGAGCGGGACTTCCTGGAGATCGAGACGCCGACGCTGACCCGCTCGACGCCCGAGGGCGCCCGCGACTTCCTGGTGCCGGTGCGACTCCAGCCCGGCAGCTGGTACGCGTTGCCGCAGTCGCCCCAGCTGTTCAAGCAGCTGCTGATGGTCGGCGGCATGGAGCGGTATTACCAGATCGCCCGCTGCTACCGCGACGAGGACTTCCGCGCCGACCGGCAGCCGGAGTTCACCCAGCTCGACATCGAGATGTCCTTCGTCACCGAGGACGACGTGATCGACCTCGGCGAGGCGATCGTCTCGGCGCTGTGGAAGGACCTGGCCGGGCACGAGATCACCCGACCGATCCCGCGGATCACCTGGCACGACGCGATGGCCCGGTACGGCTCGGACAAGCCGGACCTGCGCTACGGCGTGGAGCTGACGGACCTGACCGAGTACCTGCGCGGCACCGAGTTCCGGGTCTTCGCCGGGGCGATCGACGCGGGCGGCTACGTCGGCGCGGTGGTCATGCCGGGTGGCGCGTCGCAGAGCCGCAAGGAGCTGGACGGCTGGCAGGACTGGGCGAAGGCGCGCGGCGCTCGGGGTCTCGCGTACGTGGTGCTGGACGCCGAGACCGGCGAGGCGCGCGGGCCGGTGGCCAAGAACCTGTCCGCCGAGCACCTGGGTGGGCTCGCCGACGCGGTCGGCGCCAAGCCGGGCGACGCGGTCTTCTTCGCCGCGAGCGCCACGACCCGGGAGGCGCAGGAGCTCCTGGGCGCGGCCCGCGTCGAGATCGCCAAGCGGGCCGGTCTGGTCGACGAGAGCGCCTGGGCGTTCTGCTGGGTGGTCGACGCCCCCATGTTCGAGAAGACCGACGAGGGCGGCTGGACGGCCGTGCACCACCCGTTCACCTCGCCGAACGCCGAGTGGGTGGACCGGTTCGAGGAGGCGCCCGACCGGGCCCTCGCGTACGCGTACGACATCGTCTGCAACGGCAACGAGATCGGCGGCGGGTCGATCCGTATCCACCGGGGTGACGTGCAGAAGCGGGTGTTCGACCTGCTCGGCATCACTCCCGAGGAGGCGCAGGACAAGTTCGGCTTCCTGCTGGAGGCGTTCAAGTACGGCGCTCCGCCGCACGGCGGTATCGCGTTCGGCTGGGACCGGGTCTGCATGCTCCTGGCCGGCGCGGACTCCATCCGTGAGGTCATCGCGTTCCCGAAGACCCGGGGCGGGTTCGACCCGCTGACCGGTGCCCCGACGCCGATCACCGCCCAGCAGCGCACCGAGGCCGGCATCGACGCCAAGCCGAAGCCCTCCGCGACGGCCCACACGGGCACGGCCGGCCCGGCAGCCCCGGTAGCAGACCCGGTCTGACCCGGTCCGACCCCCCTGCCACGCCGTTGATCATGAGGTTGACGGGCCCGCGCTGCGGCGTGTCGCTCGTTAACCTCATGATCGACGAGGGCGATGGTGGGGGAGTGGGTCGGCATGCGGGTGCTTGTTGTCGGGGGTAGTGGGTTTCTGGGTTCCGAGGTTTGTCGGCGGGGGATGGCCGCCGGGTTCTCGGTGGTGGGGACGTTCCACTCCGGGTCCGTCGGGGTGCCGGGGGTCGCCGGGCGGCGGCTGGACGTGACCGACCGCGCCGCCGTGCGCGCGCTCGTCACGCAGGTGCGGCCGGACATCGTGGTCGCGACCCCCTATCGGTACGACGACTGGACGGTCACCGCCGACGGCGCCGCCCACGTGGCCCTCGCCGCCGCCGAGGTGGGAGCGAGGCTGGTGCACCTGTCCAGCGATGCGCTGCACGGCGGCCGACCCACCCCGTACGCAGACGACGACCCGCCCAGCCCGGTCAACGCGTACGGGGCCGCGAAGGCGGCGGCCGAGACCGCCGTGCGGGCGATCGACCCCGGCGCGGCGCTGGTGCGTACCTCGCTGATCCTCGGGGAGGGCAGCAAGCAGATCGAACTCTGCCGGGAGGCGCTCGCCGGCCGCGCCGTCCTGTTCACCGACGAGTTCCGCTGCCCGATCGACGTGGGCGACCTGGCCGACGCCGTGCTGGAGCTGGCCCGCTCGTCGTACGCCGGACTGCTCAACGTCGCCGGCCCGGACGCCGTGAGTCGGGCCGAGCTGGGTCTGCTGGTCGCCGAGCGGTTCGGTCTGGACCCGGCCGGGCTGAAGACCACCACGGCGGCCGCCGCCGGCGTGGTCCGCCCCAGTGACGTACGCCTCGACTCCGCCCGTGCGGCCGGCCTGCTGCGGACGCGACTTCGCGGGGTACGCGAACTCCTGGCCTGACGGCTCTGCACACTTCCTATGCACAACTATTGTGCATAGGAAGTGTGCAGAGATAGTGTGCAGTCATGGCGAACGACGAAGCGACCCCGCGGCCCGCGCCGCGGGAGGTACGGATCGACAAGCGGCAGGTCCGGGTCCTCGCGCACCCGCTGCGGATGCGGCTGGTCGGCGCCCTGCGCGTGAACGGGCCGGCCACCGCCACCACCCTCGCCGAGCTGCTCGGCACCAACACCGGCGCGACCAGCTATCACCTGCGCCAACTCGCCGAGGCCGGGCTGGTCACCGAGGATCCCGACCGGGGCAGCGGTCGGCAGCGCTGGTGGCAGGCGACGCACGACGTCACCAGTTGGGACCCGAGCGACTTCGACGACGACCCCGACGCCCGCGCCGCGATCGAGTGGATCCAGGGCGACCAGGTGCGCCTCCTCGTCGAGCACGCCGAACGCTGGTTCGCCACCCAACACGAGTGGTCCCCCGCCTGGCGGGACGCCCTCGGCATGGGCGACGTCTTCCTGACCGTCCCGCCGGAGCGGCTGGAGGCGCTCAAGGCGGAGGTGTGGGCGGTGCTGGAGCGCTATCACCGGGAGGCCGAGCCGGTCGACACGGCCGAGCCCGCCGACCCGCAGGCCCGTCCGGTGCAGGTCTTCCTGGCCGCCTACCCACTGCTGGGCGGCCCTCAATGAGCGCGAGGAGTGAGCCGGGTTTGCGAGCCCCGCAGTCGCGAGTGGAGGTGGCGTCGTGAGCGCGAGGAGTGAGCCGGGTTTGCGAGCCCCGCAGTCGCGAGTGGAGGTGGCGTCGTGAGCGCGAGGAGTGAGCCGGTGTTGCGAGCCCCGCAGTCGCGAGTGGAGGTCATGTCGTGAGCGCGCTGACCGTACGCCAGGTCCGGGGTCGTTACCTCACGCTGTACGGCCTGCGCTGGCTGCCCACGGGGTTGATGATCCCGGTGATGATCCTGCTGATGCAGGAGCGGGGCCTGTCACTGCCGCAGATCGGCCTGGTCAGCACGGCGCAGGGGCTGCTGGTGCTCGCGTTGGAGCTGCCCACCGGTGGTCTGGCCGACGCTCTCGGCCGCCGACCCGTCCTGCTCACCGCCGGGGCGATCAACCTCGCCTCGCTGGCGCTGTTCGCGGTGGCCGACTCGTTCTGGCTGTTCTTCCTGGTCTGGGCGTTGCAGGGGATCTACCGGGCGCTGGACAGCGGCCCACTGGAGTCCTGGTACGTCGACGCCACCCTGGCCGCCGACCCGCAGGCCGAGTACGAGCGGGGGCTAGGGCACGGCGGCACCGTCATCGGAGTGGCCATCGGGGGCGGCGCGCTGCTCAGCGGCGGCCTGATCGCGCTCGGTCCGCTCGGGCCGGTCAGCGCGCTCACCGTGCCGGTGTTGGCCGCGATCATCGCGCAGGCGGGGGCGCTCGTCGCGCTGCTCGTCCTGCTGGTCGAGGAGCGGCCGGCCACCGGATTCGCGGCGCTGCGGTCCTCGGTGGCGCAGGCGCCCCGGATGATCGGCCAGGCCGTCGGCCTGCTGCGCCGGTCCCGGGTGCTGCTGGCCCTGGTGGCGGTGGAGCTGTTCTGGGGCTTCGGCATGGTGACCTTCGAGTCGCTGCTGCCGGTGCGGCTCGCCGAGGTGATCGGCGATCCGGAACGCGCCGCCGCGCTGCTCGGGCCGGCCAACTCGGCGGCCTGGCTCGCCAATGCGGCAGGCGCGGCGCTGACCCCGCTGCTGCTGCGCTGGCTCGGCGCGGCGCCCGGCGCGGCCCTGCTGCGCATCCTGCAGGGCGTCACCGTCGTCGGGATGGGGCTGCTCGCCGGCCCGGTCGGGGTGCTGGTGGCCTATCTGGCCTGCTACGCCGTGCACGGCGCGTCGAACCCGCTGCACAGTGGCCTGTTGCACCGCCAGGTCGACGGCCCGTACCGGACCAGCGTGCTCTCGCTGAACTCGATGATGGCGCAACCGGCCGCCGCGCTCGGCGGGGTGGTGCTGACCGCTGTCGCCGCCGCCGCCGGCGTCAGCACCGCGATGGTGGTCGGCGCGGTCGTGCTGGCCGTCGCCGCCCCGCTCTACCTGCCCGCCTGGCGGGCAGGCCGTCGCGCCGCCGCCGATCCCGCCGACCCGCCAGCGGTCCCCGCGCAGGCACCCGCGCCCGGAGCCGTGCCCGCGCCCGGATCTGCCGAGCAGCGCGCCGGCCGGTAGGACCTCAGGCGAGGCGGATCGAGGTGACGTGGTGGGTGCTGGTGAAGCCGAGGCGGCGGTAGAGCCGTACCGCCCCCACGTTGTCCGGGTAGACGCCGAGCCCGACGGTGTCGTGTCGGGCCAGCAGCGCCCGGGTCATGCCTGCGGTCAGCGCCGCGCCGAGGCCCCGGCCGCGCTGGTCGGGGGCGACGGTCAGGCCCGCCAGGAACCCGACGTCGCCCCGGCTGCGGTCCGCGCCGCACGCCACCAGCCGGCCGCCGGCCCGGATGCCGTACCAGTCGACCACCCGCGGGTCGCCCGGCCGGGTGGTGGTGCTCGGGAACGCCTCGTCGACCAGAGACTGGAGCGCCGGGCGGTCGGCGTCGGTGAGCCGTACGACAGACTGCTCGTCCGGCTGCTGCGGCGGCGCCACTGTGGTCCAGTGGAAGTCCCAGTCGACGTGTTCGGCCACCGGCAGTCGGGCGGCCAGCAGGGCGGGGTCGAGCCGGGGCAGGTGCAGCCGGTGCTCAGGCCGCAGCACCCCGTCGGCGACCAGCGCGGCGCAGATCGCCAGCACCGGCTCGGTGGGGCCGACGGCGTCGGCGCCCAGCCCGCGCTCGGGCGGCAGCAACCACAGCACGGCGCCGTCGCGCCGGTAGCCGTGCGCCGGCACGCCCGGCGAGAGCGAGTGCCTGACGAACGGGTGGTCACCGGCCGCGGCCAGGATGACGGCCCGCTCGTGGATCGCCTGGTCGTCGGTGATCATGACGGTCAGCCTAGAAGCCGCCGTACGGGCGAGCGCGCCCGGTCCGGCAGCCGGCGGGCCGATCCACTGTCGAGATTGGCGAGCCGACCGATTGGGTACATCACGCGCCGACCTACTGGGAACCCCCACCGGAGGACCGACATGCTCGCCATTCTCGCCGCCATCGTCTTTGGCTTCGCCCTGCTGCTCGACCTGCTCAACACCGACTTCGGCGCGCCGGACCTGTTCAACTGGAACACCCTCGTGCTCATCGGCCTGCTCCTGCTCTCGCTCTACCTGGCCGGCGTCGGCAGCGGCCCGCGCGGCGGTGGCGGCGGCCGCTGGTACCGGGGCCGTCGTCCCGGCCGTGGCTGACCGAGACCGATCAGCGATGGCCCGGCCCGCAGCGCGCTTCCGGCGTCGCGGGTCGGGCCCGGTACTGTCTTCGTGATGGAGTCCGACGCTCTCTTCTCCCTCGGTGCGCCCACCGGGCCGCGCAGCGCGCCCGAGGGGCCGACCGGTGTCGACGGCTTCACTCCGGTAGCGGACGATTCGCCCCTGCCCGTCCGCATGCGGCCCACGAGCCTGGACGAGCTGATCGGGCAGGACCACCTGCTCGCCCCCGGCGCGCCGCTGCGGCAACTGGTCTCCGGCGGCGCCCCCCTGTCGGTCATCCTCTGGGGGCCGCCCGGCAGCGGCAAGACCACCATCGCGCACCTGGTGGCCGGTGCCACCGACCGCCGATTCGTCGCCATGTCGGCCCTCTCGGCCGGCGTCAAGGATGTCCGGGCGGTGATCGAGGCGGCCCGTCGCCAGCGCCGCTCGGGTGGCCCGCAGACGGTGCTGTTCATCGACGAGGTGCACCGGTTCAGCAAGACCCAGCAGGACTCGCTGCTCGCCGCCGTCGAGGACCGTACTGTCACGCTGCTCGCGGCGACCACCGAAAACCCGTACTTCTCGGTCATCTCACCGCTGCTGTCGCGGTGCGTGCTGCTCACCCTGCAACCGCTCGACGACGACGCGGTCCGCGGCCTGCTGCGCCGTGCGGTCGCCGACGAGCGCGGCCTGGGCGGCGTACTCACCCTGGCCGCCGACGCCGAGGACCACCTGGTCCGGCTCGCCGCCGGTGACGTCCGCAAGGCGCTTACCGCGCTGGAGGCGGCGGCGGCCTCGGCCGCGGCGCTGGGCGTCGGGCGCATCGACCTGGCGACCGCCGAGCAGGCGGTGGACGTGGCGGCGGTGCGCTACGACCGCGACGGCGACGCCCACTACGACGTGGTCAGCGCGTTCATCAAGAGCATGCGCGGCTCGGACGTGGACGCCGCGGTGCACTGGCTGGCCCGGATGCTCGTCGCGGGGGAGGACGCCCGGTTCATCGCCCGGCGGCTGGTCATCTTCGCCAGCGAGGACGTGGGCATGGCCGATCCCACCGCGCTGAGCGTGGCCACCGCCGCCGCGCACGCCGTGGAGTACGTGGGCCTGCCCGAGGCGCAGCTCAACCTGGCGCAGGCGGTGATCCACCTGGCCACCGCGCCGAAGTCGAACTCGGCCACCACCGCGATCGGCGCGGCCATGGCGGACGTACGGGCCGGCCGGGGTGGGCCGGTGCCCCGTGGGCTGCGGGACGCGCACTACGCCGGCGCCCGCGGACTGGGCCACGGCACCGGATACCGCTACCCGCACGACGACAAGCGTGGCGTGCTCACCCAGCAGTACGTCCCGGACGACCTGGTGGGCGTCGACTACTACCAGCCCAGCCCGCACGGGGCGGAACGGTCCGTGTCGACGCGGCTGCCGTTGCTGCGCCGGATCGTGCGCGGGCTGCCGGCCCCGCCAGCCCGCCCCGAAACCCCGACCGCCGGGTCGCCCGCCGCCAGTGTCACCGCGCCCGCGACAGCGGTCCCGTCGGTGGCGGCCCCGACCGTCGGTCCACCGGTAACGCCACAGCCCGACCCGGCGCTTGCCGGTCGGAACGGCCGGCCGGCCACGGATGCGGACGGTCCCGGCACGAAGCAGGACAGCGGCACGGACGCCGCAGGAGAGGGTCAACAGTGAGATCGCGTGGTGCGGACCGCCCCGACGAGGGCCCGGACGAGCGGCGTGATCCCCGCGCCAAGGGCCGCCGCTGGGGTCGAGGCCGAGCCGAGGCCGAGCCGGAAGAGCCGGTGGCCGGCGAGGAGTTCGGCTGGATCGACGACCTGCGCTCGGCCAAGCAGCAACGCGGCGAGCTGGGCCCGGACGGGGCCCCGGCCGAGCCCGTGCCACCTCGCGCGGGCGCGGCGACGCCGCCGGACGCGCCGCCCGGCCCACGCCGCCCCGACGCCGAGAGCGCCGGAACGCGCCGCCCGGTCGACGGGCCGTGGCCGGGGGAGGCGCCCCCGCCGGGTCGCCGCCCGGACGCCCGCCCGCCCGCCGACCGCGAACTCCCCGACCGCCCACCCGCCGACCGCCTCCGGGCATCCGGTCCTGCCGGCGCTGTCGCGGGCCCGCCGACGCCGCGTGGCGCCCAGCCGGTTCCCGGCACCGGCCCTCGCGCCGCCGCGCCGCCCCTCGCGCCACCGGCCGCCCGTCCGGGCGGCGATGACCAGGCGAGCCCTCCCGGTCCCCGCCCGCCCACCGGCGCTCCGGCCGGCCCGGCCCGACCGCGTCCGACCGTGGGACCGTCCGGCCCGCGCCCGGGGCCGCCGACCGCGGGCGCCTCGACCGGCCACTCGCCGGATGCCGCTGCCCCGACCGGTCGGGCGGACGCGATGCCGCCACTGCGCCGGCCGGACGCCGGGCCTTCGGGCCGCGGACCCGCGCCCGACCCGACAGGTGGCGGCCGGCCGCCGACAGGTGATGGCCCGCCCGTCGGGCGACGGGCGACGGGACCCGTCCCCGATCCGGCGCGAACCGCCGGGCCGCCCACCGCGGCCGGTCCGGCCCGGCTCGGTGCGCCGCAGCCCGGCGTCGCACCGCCTGTCGGCGACGGGTTGCGCGCCGACCCCGCGATCGACAGCGACCCGCGTACGGCCCGGCGTCGTCCCGGCCCCGTCGACCCGGGAGCGCCGGAGCCCGAGGGTCAGGCCCGGGCCGCCGGAGGTGGTCGCCGCCGTGCCGCCGAGCCGGACGAGCCGGTGGTGCCCCGCTCGGGCAATGCCCCACCCATGCCCGAGGCACCCACCGCGCCGCCCAGCGCCGCAGCCACCAGCGCCGGTCCCAACGGCGCCACCAGCGCTGGACCTGCCAGCGTCACGTCCACCGACGGCACCGGCCGCCGTCGGGCGGTCCCCGACGACCAGGGTCGACGCGCGCCGACAGGCGGTGAGCCGCGGGCGGACCGTCCGGAACGGCCGGCCGACTGGCTGCGTCAGGCGGGCCGGCTGCCGCACACCGACCCCGGCCTGCCGGTGGTCAACCGCCGAGGTGGCGATGCGCAGCCGCCGACCGCGAACCGGCCCGTCGGCCGCCGTGGCGCCCCGCCGTTCGCCGGTGATCTGACCGATCGCTCCGGTGGCCCCCTCGCCGTCCCCGATCCGGCCGCGGACCGCGCTGCCGGTCGCCGTCCCGTCGGGCCGCCGGCCGACCCGGGCGCGGACGCTCCCACCGGCCGTCGGGCGGCCGGATCCGGTGCGCCGGAGTCCACCGCCGAGCAGCCGAGCGGTCCCGCGCCTCATCCGACAGGTGAGCGACCCGTCGGGCGTCGGGGCACTCCGGGAACGGCTCCGGATCCGATCAACCGACGCGGCCGCCCGCCCGCCGAGCCCGCCACCGACGGACGCACCGGCCACGTGGACGACCGCGGCGACGACCCGTACGCCGGCCCTGGCGGCAGCGGACGGCCCGCGCCCGTCCGGGGTGCCCGCTCCGCGCCACCCGGCGCTCGGGCCCGGCCCGGGCCCGGCGACGCGCCGGCCTCCGGCACCGGCCGCCGTGGCCCCGACGGTCCACCCCGTCCCAGCGGCATGCCCGAGCGCGGTGCCGCCCGCCCGGACGGGTCGGCGCGTGCCGCAGTCCCGCCGGGTGCCGGCCCGGATGCTCCGGCGCGTGCCGCCGTCCCGCCGGGCGTGGACCCGGATCGTCCGGCCCGCGCGGCGGTACGCCCGGGCGTCGGCCCGGACGCCCCGCCGCGCCCCGGCTCGGCGCGGCCCCGCCCGGACGGCCCGGCCCGCGCCGCCGTCCCGCCGGGCGTCGGCCCGGACGGTCCGGCCCGTGCGGCAGTCCGTCCGCCGGGCGTCGGGCAGCCACCGGTCGGCGACGACCGAGCGGGTGCCGAGCACGCCGGCCCCGGTGCACCCGCGACCGCGCGTGCTGCCGCCCCGCGACCGGCGGACCGCGCCGCGGGCCGTGCCCTGCCGCCGCCCCGCGAGGCCGGCCGGCCCGAGCCCAGCGGTGTCGCGCCCGTGCCGCCGCCCGGCCGGCCCGGCGAGCCCGCCGGTGTGGCCCGCGCCGCCGTCGTGGTGCCCGCCGCGACGCCGCCGGTGGACCGGCCGATCGCCGAGCCGGCCGACGGGCCCGCACTGCGCGCGGCCGGCCAGGAGGCGTCCGACGACGATGCCCCGGGCGCCCGTTCCGAGGTACGCCGGCAGTCACGCGAACGACGCCGACTGCGGGTGGCCATTCTGGCGCTGGTAAGCGTCGTGCTGCTCGGCGCGGTACCGCTCTTCTTCGGGGTTCGCACGCTCAGCCGGGACCCGGTCTTCGACAACCTGGACCAGCTCGGTGTGCCCGCGTGGGCCGCGACGAAGACTGTCGACGATGTCAGCGGCAGCCGTTGGTGCCTGCTGGACTGTCGACTGCGCGAGCGCACCGTCACCTCGGAGAAGTCGCCGGAGGAGACGACGAAGGTCTACGAGGAGGCGCTGCGCCAGGACGGCTGGCGACCGTGGAAGGTGAGTCGCTGCCCGGAGCAGAAGACGAAGGGCAGCTACAGCTGCTGGCGTCAGGACGAGCTGACCCTCGACCTGTGGGTACGGGCGCCGGCCTGCGTACCGCCACCTGTCGACGGGGAGCCGGCGATCGTGCCGTCCCCGGAGCCGTCGGCCGCTGCGGGGGAGTGCACCGGCTCGTTGGTGTCGGTGAAGGTGCGCAACGCGATCGACGACGAGCGGACCAGGCCGCAGCCCAGCACCGATCCGTCACTGACCGGAGAGGACCCGTACCCGACGGTCAGCGGGGATCCGCTGGGCGACGTGACACCCTCACCGTCCTGAGCCGCTCTCCATCACGGACGGTAGGGTCTGGGGCTGGCGGGCCCGCCCGTGTCCGGTGACCGGCGACGGCCCGGCTTGTTCGGTGGGCACCACTGTTGTGCGTTCCGGGGACGTCGGGTCCTGCGGAACTCTGCTTGAGGAGGACAGGCGTGGGCGACATTTTGGCGATCGCGGCGCTGATCGCGGCGAGCGCGTTCGCGGTGCTGGTGCTCATCCTGACGCTGCCCATCCTGCGGCTGCGACACACGGTGGACGCCACCACCCGGATGATCAACGATCTCAACGATCGGACCGGACCGCTGCTCGGTGACGTGAACACCACTGTGAAGAACGTCAACGTCGCGCTGGAGCAGGTCCAGACCTCGCTCGACGGCGTGAACCTCCAGCTGGCGAAGGTCGACACGATGACCAGCCACGCCCAGAACGTCACCGCCAACGTCGCCAACCTGGCCACCGTCGTCTCCGCCGCGGCCGCCAACCCGCTGGTCAAGGTGGCCGCGTTCGGCTACGGCGTGCGCAAGGCCGCTGCCGGCCGCCGGCACGCCGAGACCGAGCGCGAGGTGCGCGACACCATCAAGCAGCAGCGACGGGCCGCGCGGCGCGGCAACAGCTGACCGGCCCGGCGCACCAGGAGGTAGCGAGACATGAGGCGCTTGTTCTGGCTCGGCATCGGCGTGGCCGTCGGTGTGATCGTGGTCCGCAAGGCGACCCGCACCGCGCAGGCGTACACCCCCGCCGGCATCGCCAGCTCGTTGTCGGAATCCGCTGGCGGCCTGATGGAGTCGCTGCGTAGCTTCGTGGAGGACGTCCGGGTCGGGATGGCCGAGCGCGAGCAGGAGATCCACCACGCGTTCGCCCAGGGCGAGGCGTTCGACGACAAGTTCGCCGACCTGCGGGAGGACCCGCGCATCGGCGATCGAGACATCTTTCCGGAGGAACACCAGCGATGAAGACGGCGGAGATCAAGCGGCGGTACCTCGCGCACTTCGAGGCGAACGGCCACGCCGTGGTGCCGTCCGCTCCGCTGCCCGCCATCAGCGACCCGAACCTGCTGTTCGTCAACGCCGGCATGGTGCAGTTCGTGCCCTACTTCCTGGGCCAGCAGACCCCGCCGTACCGGCGGGCGGTGAGCGTGCAGAAGTGCATTCGCACCCCGGACATCGACGAGGTCGGCAAGACCAGCCGGCACGGCACGTTCTTCCAGATGAACGGCAACTTCTCCTTCGGTGACTACTTCAAGGCCGGCGCGATTCCGCTGGCCTGGGAGTTGTCCACGAAGCCGGTCGCCGAGGGTGGGTACGGGCTGGATCCGGAGCGGATCTGGCCGACGATCTACCTCGACGACGACGAGGCGTACGAGATCTGGCGGTCGGTGGGTGTGCCGACCGAGCGGATCGTCCGCCGGGGCAAGGCGGACAACTTCTGGTCGATGGGCATTCCCGGCCCGTGTGGTCCGTCGTCCGAGCTGTTCTACGACCGGGGCCCGGAGTACGGGGCCGAGGGCGGCCCGGCGGTCGACGAGGACCGGTACATGGAGTACTGGAACCTCGTCTTCATGCAGTTCGAGCGCGGCCCGGGCACGACCAAGGAGGACTACCCGATCCTGGGTGACCTTCCCGCGCAGAACATCGACACCGGCATGGGCCTGGAGCGGATGGCCTCCATCCTGCAGGGTGTCGACAACCTCTACGAGATCGACGAGGTTCGACCGATTCTGGCCCGCGCGGCGGAGCTGACCGGCAAGCGTTACGGCGCGCACTCCGGGCACGTGGCCAGCGAGTCGCACCCGGACGACATCCGGCTGCGCGTGGTCGCGGACCACGTGCGTACCGCGCTGATGCTGATCGGCGACGGCGTGACCCCGAGCAACGAGGGCCGTGGCTACGTGTTGCGCCGGATCATGCGCCGGGCGATCCGGTCGATCCGGCTGCTCGGCTGGCAGGACCGGGCGCTGCCCGAGCTGCTGCCGGTCGCGCGGGACTGCATGGCGCCGTCGTACCCGGAGCTGGCGACCGACTTCGACCGGATCGCGCAGTACGCGTACGCCGAGGAGGAAGCCTTCCTGTCGACGCTGCGCGCCGGGACGACGATCCTGGACACGGCGATCGCCGAGACCCGCACGGCGGGCGGCACGGCGCTGTCCGGGGCGAAGGCGTTCCAGCTGCACGACACGTACGGCTTTCCGATCGACCTGACCCTGGAGATCGCGGCGGAGCAGGGCCTGAAGGTCGACGACGAGGGCTTCCGCCGGCTGATGGCCGACCAGCGGACCCGGGCTAAGGCGGACGCGCAGGCCCGCAAGACGGGGCACACCGACGTGTCGGCGTACCGGTCGGTGCTCGACGCGGGCGGCCCGGTGACGTTCACCGGCTACAGCGAGGTGACCCGCGAGTCGCGGGTGCGGGCGCTGCTGGGCGCGGACGGCCCGCGCCAGGCGGCGACCGAGGGCGAGACCGTCGAGTTGGTGCTCGACACGACCCCGTTCTACGCCGAGGGCGGTGGCCAGCAGCCCGACCACGGCATCATCACCGTCGGCGACGGTCAGGTCGAGGTGCTCGACGTGCAGCAGCCGGTGCCCGGCCTGATCGTGCACCGGGCCCGGGTCATCCGGGGCGAGGTGCACAGCGGCGACACCGGTTACGCCGAGATCGACACCACGCGGCGGCGGGCGATCTCCCGGTCGCACACGGCCACCCACCTGGTGCACCAGACCATGCGCAACTTCCTCGGCGAGTCGGCCACCCAGGCGGGTTCGCTGAACGCGCCGGGCCGGCTGCGGTTCGACTTCAACACTCCGACGGGTGTGTCGCCGACAGTTCTGCGGGACGTGGAGCAGCAGGTCAACGAGGTGCTCCTGGCCGACCTGGAGGTGCACGCCTTCATCACCTCGCTGGACGAGGCGCGGCGGATCGGCGCGATGGCGCTGTTCGGCGAGAAGTACGGCGAGGAGGTGCGTGTCGTCGAGGTCGGCGACTACGCCCGCGAGCTGTGCGGCGGCACGCACGTGGCCCGCTCGGCGCAGCTCGGCCTCGTGAAGATCCTCTCCGAGTCGTCGATCGGCTCCGGTGTCCGCCGGGTCGAGGCGCTCGTCGGCATGGACGCCTTCGGCTTCCTGGCCAGGGAGCACCTGCTGGTGTCCCGGCTGGCCGAGCTGTACCGGGTGCCCAACGACCAGGTCGCCGACCGGGTCGAGCAGACAGTCACCCAGCTCCGCGACGCGGAGAAGGAGCTGGAGAAGCTGCGCGCCCAGTTGGTGCTGGGCGGGGCGGGGGCGCTCGCCGCGCAGGCCAAGGATGTGCGCGGGGTGGCGTACGTGGGCACCGAGGCGCCGGAGGGCGCGGCCGGCAACGACGTACGGACCCTGGCGCAGGAGATCCGCGGCAAGATCGACCCGGCGCGGCCGGCGGTGGTCGCGGTGGCGGCCCGCGCCAACGGCAAGGCGTCGCTTGTGGTGGCGGTCAACGCGGCGGCCCGCGCTCGGGGCCTGGCCGCATCGGACCTGGTGAAGGCGGCGTTCTCCGGGCGCGGCGGGGGCAGCCCCGACCTGGCCCAGGGTGGCGGCCTGCCCGCGGCCGAGGCGCCGAACCTGCTGCTCACCGTCGAGAAGGCGATCACCGAGGCGTGATGGGCGGTCATTGTCGACCAGGGCGGGCCGATCGGTCCGCCCTGGCTCGTCGACAGCCGAGGGGTGACCGACGGTGAGCGGTTTCACACGGGGAGTTCGCATCGGCGTGGATGTCGGCCAGGTGCGGGTCGGCGTGTCCCGCTCGGATCCGGACGGGGTGCTGGCCACGCCGCTCGTCACCCTCGCCCGCGATCTCACCGCCGCGCCGGACGTGGTGCCGAGCGACATTGCCCAGCTCGTGGCGTTGGTGGCCGAACACGAGGCGGTCGAGGTTGTCGTCGGCCTTCCGGTCAATCTGGCCGGCAAACACGGCCCAGCGGCGGTCGGAGTGAAGGCGTACGCTGACCGACTGGTCGATGTGATAGCGCCCGTACCGGTAACGCTTACCGACGAGAGGATGTCGACGGTGGTCGCTTCTCGTAGGCTTGCCGAACGTGGCGTCCGAGGTAAACGTCAACGTGCGGTTGTCGACCAGGCGGCCGCGGTGGAGATCCTGCAGAGCTGGCTGGACGCGCAGCGGAGGCGGACGTAATGATCGACGATCTGGATCTTGGGTTTGACGAGCCGGAGCGGGGTGAGAAGGGCCGGCATCGGCGCAGCTTCGTCCGTAAGCGAAACGGCGGCTCCGGCTCCGGGGGGCGCGGCAAGACCTTCCTGGCGCTGCTGATGGCCCTGCTCCTGCTGGGCGGCATCGGTGGCGGGGCGTTCTACGGGTTCGACCGGATCCAGAACTACTTCGTCACCCCCGACTATGACGGCGGCGGCTCCGGCGAGATCACCGTCGAGATCAAGAGCGGCGCGCTGCTCGCCGACATGGCCGACACCCTGGTCGCCGCCGATGTGGTGAAGAGCCAGAAGGCGTTCATCGAGGCCGCCGAGGCCAATTCGCGCAGCAAGAACATCCAGCCGGGCACGTACAAGCTGCGCAAGCAGATGAGCGGCGCGAGCGCCGTGACGGCCATGCTCGACCTGAAGAACAAGATCGTCAACGGGTTGACCATCCCCGAGGGCCGCACCAGCATGAACATCTACAAGCTGCTCTCGGAGAAGACCAAGATCCCGGTCAAGGACTTCCAGGCCGCCGCCAAGGACCCGGAGGCGCTCGGCGTCCCGGACTGGTGGTTCAAGCGCGACGACGGCAAGAAGGTCGTCAAGTCCATCGAGGGCTTCCTCTACCCGGACACGTACGAGATCCCGCCGAAGGCCACCGCCGAGAGCATCCTCAAGCTGATGGTGGACAACTTCCTCTCGGTGACCGGCGAGATGAAGTTCGCCGACCGGGTGCAGAAGGAGCGCAAGGTCAGCCCGTACGAGGCGCTGATCGTGGCGTCGCTCGCGCAGGCCGAGGCCGGCAACAAGGACGACCTCGGCAAGGTCGCCCGGGTGGCCTACAACCGGGTGTACGGCGAGTTCCCCTGCAACTGCCTGGAGATGGACGTCACGGTCAACTACTACCTGGAGTCGACCGGGCAGAGGACCAAGTCGTCCAAGGAGATGACGGCGGCCGACATGGACAACCCGAAGAACCCGTACAACCGCAAGCTGCCGGGCCTGGTCCCCACCCCCATCAACAACCCTGGTGAGCAGGCGCTGAAAGGCGCGATGGCTCCGCCGGTGGGTAAGTGGCTCTTCTTCGTGGCCATCGACAAGCAGGGTCACTCGGAGTTCGCCGAGACACCCGAGCAGCATGAGCGGAACAAGGCCAAGGCCCGGGAGGCCGGCATCATCTGACGAATTCCCGACCACCGAAAAAGGCTCCCTTTCCGCAGTGGAAAGGGAGCCTTTTTCGTCAGCCCGGAAACACCATTTGCGGTGTCGTTGTCAGTGGCTTGTGCCGGTCCACGAGCCGGTGCGCGGGTTCAGGAACGTCCACACCCCGTTGCTGTTCTGCTTGCGCAGCGGGAAGGTGCGGTTGTATCCGTAGTAGAAGTACCCGGTCTGGGTGCTCGTGTCGTAGCCGGTGTTGCGGTTGACCGCACCGTACGCCTTACCCCAGGTCTGCGGCCCGACCTTTCCGTCGATGCCGATGTTCATCACGTCCTGCCAGGTCCTGGTCTTGGCGGCGGTGTTGGAGCCGTACTCGCCGTCGATGAAGCTGGTGCCGACGGTGCCGCTCAGGTCGTCGGCCCAGATGATGGCCTGCCAGAGGCGCACGATGTTGCCGGCACGCACGCACGAGCTGGACGCGCACAACTCGTGATTGTCCGACCAACTGCCCGCCGCGCTGTCCGCACGCGCGGGCGCGGCCGCCATCAGCGAAATGCTGAAGGCTGCGGCAATCGCGATGAGGACGCGCAGAATCCGCTTGTTCATGGTTTCCCCCCAGTTTTCGATCGATCGTCCTGCGCCGAATGCTTTCACCGACGTCGATGAAACGTCAAGCGAACAACCGTCGGCGCGGTCGGGGACGGGTGGTGCGGCGGCCGGTGCGGTCGGTAGGGTCGAGGCGACGTGTACGGGGGGCGGACATGACGCGGACAGTGGTGGCCCGTCGGGCCGCGGTGCTGGGCAAGCCCATCGCCCACTCGCTGTCCCCGGTGATCCACACCGCCGGTTACGCCGCCGCCGGGCTGACCGGCTGGTCGTACACCCGGATCGAGTGCGCGGCCGCGGAGCTGCCGGCCCTGGTCGCCGGCCTGGGCCCGGAGTGGGCCGGGCTGTCGGTGACCATGCCGGGCAAGGAGGCGGCGCTCGCCGTGGCCGACGCCGCGTCGCCGGTCGCCGTCGCCGTCGGCGCGGCCAACACGTTGGTACGCCGTCCGGACGACTCCTGGTACGCGGACAACACCGACGTCGGCGGCATGGTCGAGGTGCTCACCGGTGCCGGGGTGGTGCCCGGCGCCGCCGTTACCGTGTTGGGCGCGGGTGGCACGGCCCGCGCCGCGCTCGCCGCCGCCGCCCGGTTGGCCTGCTCGTCGGTCACGGTGGTGGCCCGCCGGCCGGAGGCGGTCGACGAGCTGCGTCCGGTGGCCGACGCCCTCGATCTGGCGCTGACGGGCGCCGTGTGGCCCGACCCGGCCCGGCTCGCCGCCGCCGACGTGGTCGTCTCCACGGTGCCGAAGGGCGTCGCCGACCCGCTCGCGGCCGTGGTGACGTGGCGACCGGGCGGGGTGTTCTTCGACGCGCTCTACGACCCGTGGCCGACGCCGTTGGCCGCGTCCGCGCTCGGGGCCGGCCTACGGGTGGTGTCCGGACTGGACCTGTTGCTGGCGCAGGCGGTCGGCCAGTTCGAGCAGTTCACCGGCGTTGCCGCGCCGAGGGCGGCGATGTCCGCCGCGCTGGCGGCCGCACGCGCCGCCTGACGCTCCGGGAAGCTACATCCGATGATCCCTTCCGCCGGAGGCCTTGATGTCTGTCCTGGTGCTTCTCGCCATCGGTGCCCTCAGCGTGCTGGTGCTGGTCGCCGCGCTCGGGTACGGCTCACTCGGTTGGCCCTTCGTGGCGGTCATGGCCGTGGTGGCTGCTGTCGTGGTCGTCCAGATGTGGCGGAAGGGTCGGTCCGGGGTGGTGCGGCCGGACGACGGTGGCAGGCAATATCTGCTGCTTGGCGGCTCGGTCACGGCCCTGTGGCTGGTGGGTGTGGTCCTGTACCTCGCCTTCGACCTTTCGGTGCCGCCCTACGCACTGGCGCTGCTCCTCATCCCGTGCGTGACCTTCCTGGCCGCCGGCCTCCTGCAGCGCCGTGGTTGACGATCAGGCCCCGCACGTATGTGAATCGGGCGTTGTCTTAGCTGACGGTTAAGACGCGCTTACGGGAAACTGTCCTCCGTACGACATGCCCTGGTCGTGGATACGCTGCTCACGGTTATCGCAGCAGACACAGGGAGTTCTCCTTGACCAGGCATGGACTGCACCGCATCACCCGGCTCCGCAACGGTCCCCGGCGTAAGGCGATCGCGATCGGCGTGGTCGGGGGTGCCGTGGTGGCCGGCATCGTGGCCACCATGATGCCGCTGCTGGCCAGCGACGACCTGTCGATCCGCGCGGTCGCGGACACCACCGCGACGGTGGTGACCCAGGACGGCGACAACGCCACCAAGACGACCCTGGCGACCTGCCCGGCGCGCTGCGACGGCAACCCGCGCGGTGGTCGGGAGGCGGTCGTCGAGTTCGCGGTGACCACCGTTCCGGCCGCCGCCGTCAACGTCCGGGCGACGCTGCGCATGCACGCCTGGCAGCAGTTCGCCGCCACGGTGACCGCGCACGCCGCGGCGTTGAGCGCCCGCGAGACGCGCCCCGTCCCGGCGACGGCGGGCGCCGCGCTGGACACCGTTACCGGCGTGGCCAAGGGCGTCAACGAGTGGGACGTCTCCAAACTGGTCACCGGCAACGGCACCTGGACGGTGTCGCTCGCCCAGACCGGCCTGGAGACCCGCGTCTACTGGGCGTCGGTCGAGAACCGCGACCCGGACCTGCGACCCAGCCTGGTGATCAGCTACGACCTCGGCACCCCGCCGTCGGCGGCGCCGCCGACCCCACCGGCGCCGCCGCCCGCGCCGAGCGCGCCGCCGCCCACCGCCGCGCCCCACCCCACGCCCCCGCCGGGCCTGGCGCCCTGGGTGTTGGGGGGGTCGGTCGAGCCCCCCCCCCCCCCCCCCCCCGCCCGGCTCCCCCTCACCCCCCCCCCCCCCCCCCCGCCGCCGCCCCCCCCCCCCCCCCGACCGGCGCCGCCGCCCTCGCCGAGCGCGCCGCCGACCACGGCCGCGCCCAAGCCGACGCTCGCGCCGTCCCGGACGCCCACGCCCACGGGCAGTCCGGAACTCCCGTCCGGCAAGTGCGGCCAGGTGTCGGACACGCTCGTCCCCTCCTGCGGCGCCTGGTGGGGCATGTACTCACCCGCCAACGCGGGCAGCGGCTGGGATCACGCCAAGGCGATCACGACCGTCGAGGCGCAGGTGGGGCGCAAATTCGACATCGTGCACCGCTACCACGACTTCTCCAATGCCGGCAGCAACGGTGCGTTCCCCGACGCGTACGAGGCGCAGCAGATGCGCGAGGGCCGGCTGATGTTCTTCGCCTGGGAGTCCCGCGACTTCTCCGCCGGCACGACGCTGAAGTGGTCCGACGTCTACAGTGGTCGCCACGACGCCACCATCGACGCGGTCGCCGGTCGCATCCGGGCCGCCAAGGTGCCTGTGTTCCTGGGCTTCGACCACGAGCCGGAGGACGAGCCGAACAAGGGCAGCGACGCCGACTTCGTCCGCGCCTGGAAGTACGTGTACGAGCGGTTCGCCAAGGCCGGCGCGGACAACGCCGTCTGGGTGTGGACGATGATGGGCTGGTCCGGGCACTACTCCCGGTACGCCGGCCTCTACCCCGGCGACCGGTACGTCGACTGGGTGGCCTACGACCCGTACAACTTCCACGTCTGCAACGGCAGCACCGTGTGGAAGAGCCCGAGCACGACGGTCGACGGCTTCTACCGCTGGCTCGACGAGAACGGGATCGGGGCCGGCAAGCCGCGGATGCTCGCCGAGTTCGGCACGAACTTCAACTCCGCCGACCCTGGTGCCAAGCAGCGTTGGTTCCAGGAGTTCCCGGCCGCGCTGAAGGCCCACCCGAAGATCAAGGCCGCGATCTACTTCAATTCGCCGGGCATGACCACCCGCACGGCGACCTGTGACATGACGATGAACCACGACGCGTCCGCGGTGGCCGGCTTCACGCAGGCCGGCAAGGACGCCTACCTGCGACAGCCCACCGGAGGGAGCCGCTGACCGACGATGACGACATCGTGAACGCCGACACCGTTCATCGGGAGTTCGCCGGCTGATCCTCCGGCGTTCTGTCGGCTAGCAGATTCATGCACCGCCCAATCGGCGGATGCGCCTACCAGGCTGGGCGAGGGACGCTACCTCGGGTTCTCATCCATCTTGGAGGCGCAGCGTGCCCAAACTCTCGCACTTGTGGCGGTTGTCAGGACGACGTCGTACTCGGGCGGGGGTGGTCGCTCTCGCGACCGTCGCCGCGGTGCTCAGCGTGCCCTCGGTGTCCTCGGCGGCGGTGGTGCCGGTCCCCGAGACCGCGACCCTGGTGTCCGGCAATCCCAGCGACACGACCCCGCACGCCCGCGACGGTGAGACCCGCGCCTTCGCGCAGGTCGGCAACACCGTCTTCGTCGGCGGCAGCTTCACCCAGCTCCGGCAGACCGCCAGCTCCGCGTGGATCACGCAGCGCTACCTCTTCGCGTACGACCGCACCACCGGCACCATGTCCACGACCTTCCTGCCGGTGCTCGACGGCGCGGTCAACACGCTGCTCGCCGGTCCCGGCGGCACGCTTATCGTCGGCGGCGCCTTCAAGACCGTCAACGGGGTCTCCCGCAAGAACCTGGTCGCGCTGAACCCCGCGACCGGCGCGACCATCGACAGCTGGGTCGGACGCTCCGACGGCGGCACCGTCCGCGACCTGGTCCTGTCCGGCAACTCGCTCTACGTGGCCGGCGCGTTCAACTGGCTCAACGGCACCGCGCACGCAGGTCTCGGCCGGCTCAACGCGACCACAGGCGCGATCGACCCGACGTTCAGCATCGACGCCACCGTCGGGCGGCACAGCACCACGTCGTACGTGTGGACGATCGACGTCACGCCGGACGGCCACACCCTGGTGCTGGGCGGCAACTTCACGCTCGTCAACGACCTGCCGCGCAACCAGATCGCGCTTGTCGACCTCACCGGCACGCCGACGGTGCTGGACTGGAGCACCGAGAAGTACGTGGCGCCGTGCGCGTCCCCGGCGACGTTCGTGCACTACGTGCAGGACGTGCGGTTCGCTGAGGACGGCAGCTGGTTCGTCGTCGGCTCGAACGGCGGCGGCGGTTGGCCGACCGCGTACTGCGACGCACTGGCCCGTTTCGAGACCCCCGCCCGGGGCGCCGGCCAGCTCGCCACCTGGATCGACTTCACCGGCAACGACACCATCACCTCGGTCGAGGTGGCCGACAACGTCATCTACCTCGGCGGGCACTTCCGCTGGCTGAACAACCCGAACGCCAGCGACACCGCCGGCGCGGGCGCGATCGACCGGCTCGGCATCGCGGCGGTCACCCCGGCCACCGGCCTGCCGGTGAACTGGAACCCGCGCCGCAGCGGCAGCGCCTCGATGCCCGCCGGCACCACCGCCTGGGGTTCGGCGGTGCCGGTGCTCTGGCGCGGCTCGGACGGGCTCTACTTCGGGCACAACTCCGACGGGATGGGCGAGGAGTACCACGGCCGGCTCGGCATGTTCCCGCTCGCCGGTGGCCGTACCTTCACCGCGAAGAACCCGCCGTCGGCGACCACCGGCAACCTCTATGTGGCCACCGCAGCGGGCGCCGTGACCAAGGTGCCGTTCGACGGCACCGCGCTGGGCACCGCGACCGCGACCAGCCAGCCCGCCTACACCGCGGCCGGCGCGACCTGGCGGGTCGACGACCGGATCTACTGGGCGCACACCGTCGCGGGAACGCCCACCGGCAGCCGGATCGACATCTCGCTGTTCAACGGCGGCGCGATCGGGTCGCCGTGGGAGGCGTCCGGCTACAACGACTGGTTCAATCCGGCGCTGCTGACCGGCGCCTTCTACCTCGACGGCCGGCTGTACTACACCCGGACCGGCGCGAACAGCCTCTACTACCGCTACTTCGAGATCGACGGCAGCTATCTGGGCGCCACCGAGTTCACGTTGCCGACAACCGCTGTCACCTGGTCGGGTGTGCGCGGCATGGCCTGGGTCGGCGGTCAGATCGTCTACGGTGCCACCGACGGCACGCTGCGCAGCGTGCCGTTCGACCCGACGGCCGCGCCGACCGCGGTGGTCAACGGCGCCGCGGCTACGGTCATCGCCACGGCGACGCCCGAGTTGTCCTGGTCCACCCCCTCGCTGTTCTTCTCCGTGCAGTAACGGTCCACCGTTCGTAACGGAGCGTCGGTAGATTGTTCACGTTGGGTCGGCGGCGGGACCACCGCCGCCGACCCCACGATGTGGGGAGGGGTCGTTGGTCGGCGCTGCTGGCATCCGCGCGAAACGCGCCGTGCACCTGGTCTTCGCGCTCAAACGCGCCTGGTACCAGCTGCGCTACCGGCGGCTCACACTCGGCCGGGACGTGGAGATCCGAGGGCGGATCCGGCTGCGCCGGGGCGTACGGGTGAGCATCGGCGATCGGACGCGCCTCAACAAACTGGTGCGCTTCGCCGGCCCCGGCGAGGTACGCGTCGGCGCGGACTGCCTGCTCAACGCCACGTGGATCGGCGTCTGGACATCGGTGACCGTGGGAGACCGGTGCCTGCTGTCCGATTGCGAACTCCTGGACAACGACTTCCACAACCTGCCACCCGAGCAGCGGCACGCGCCGCCCGGCCCGGCGACGCGCGCCCCGATCGTCATCGAGGAGAACGTGTGGATCGGCGCGCACGCCCTGGTGCTCAAGGGGGTCCACGTCGGCCGGGACAGCGTCGTGGGCGCGGCGACAGTGGTGCGCGCGGACGTGCCACCGGGTGTCGTCGTCGTCGGCAATCCTCAACAGACGGTGAAGAAGTTCCATGACTGACGCAACGCCCGCCTCCTGGCCGACCGACGGCCCGTCCGCCGGCACCGCCCGTGCCGTCACGCTCACCGACCTGCTGCGGGTGCCGATGCACCGGCTGCGGCTGGTGGTCGCCGTCGCCCTGGTCGGCCTGCTCGCCGCCCTGGGCTACGTGCTGCTCGTCCCGGCGGCGGTGAGCGCGAGCGCGGTGGTGGCGGTCCGCCCGGTGGTCACCGACGCCTTCACCCCCAGTGGCGCGGGCGCCGACCGCGCCGTGAACATGAACGTGGAGAGCGGCCTCGCCACCGGCACGCAGGTGGTCCAGCGTCTCGCCGACGCCGCCGGCGGCGAACCGCGTGACATCCGCAACGCCCTCGAGGTCGAGGTCCCCACCGGCGGGCAGATCCTGCGCTTCACCTACCAGGCGCACGACGCGCAGCGGGCGGTGCAGGGCGCCAACCTCGCCGCGCAGGCGTACCTGGACGTGCGGCGCACCATGTACGAGCAGCAGCGCGCCGAGATGCTGCGCTCCTACGACGCGAGCATCACCAAGGTCGCCGCCCAACAGGCAGCCGTGCAGAAACGGGTGACGAGCGCCAAGGGCACCGCCGCCGGGGATGCCGCGCTGGCCGAACTGTCCGGAATCAACAATCAGCTCACCCAGCTCAACACCTCCCGTACCGAGATCGCCGCGGTCGACGTGAATCCCGGCTGGATCACACAGACCGCCGAACGGGCACTGGCCACCTCCGCCGGCCACCGGCCGCTCTACCTGGTCGCCGGCCTGCTCGGCGGCGCGCTGATAGGCGTTGTGCTGGCGTACGTGTGGGAGTCGACCGACCGGCGGGTCCGCTCGGTAAGCGACGGCCGGGAGGCCACCGGTCTGCCGCTGCTCGGGACGGTGCGTCGGCAGGCGTTTCGGGGCAGCCCCCGGGCCGTCGACGCGGACATCCGCTACGTGGCGATGGCGGTCGCCGAGCGGGTCCGCCAACCCGCCCGGGTCGCGTTGGTCACCACCCGGGAAGACGCCACGGCACTCACCGCCGGGCTGGCCGTGGCGCTCGCCGCCGACGGCCGGGAGGTCTTCGTCGCCGACGACAGCGGGCGCACCGAGCGCCTGCGCGCCGCCGTCCTGGCCGACCGTGGGCGGCTGCCCATCGACCCGTCCCGGCCGTCGGTGCCCAAGCCGCGCCCGGCCGGTGCCGCGGCTCCCGCCGCCACGGCGGAGAGCTCGCCGCCGCGGCGGCCCTCCCCGCACCCGCCCGGCGCCCGCCCCTCCACCGACCCGGACGCCACGCTGACCCTGCCCCGGGTGGCGTCCACCCCGTCCGAGAACGGCCGACCGGCGGCGGCCGACGAGGTGACGGTGGGTGTCGGCAGCGTCCGCTTCGGCACCTGGCGCCAGGGCGCGGACCACGGGCTGGTGCTGTTCAACGCCCCAGCGGCCGAGTCCGACGAGCGTGGCGTGGCGGTGGCCCGGCAGGGCAGCGCCGTGGTTGTCGTCGAGCGGGACCGCACCCGGCAGAGCGACCTGCGGCGGCTCGTGGAGCGCTTGCGCGCCGCCGGGGTCACCCCGCTGGGCTTCGTGCTCACCCGTAACGGCCGGGCCTGACACGTGTCGGTCACCCGTGCCCCGGCGATCGAGCCGCCACCCGGCGACGCCGCCGCCCCCCTCGGGCCGGCGCCACCGGCCCCACCCCCGGCCCGGCTGCCGATCTGGCCGCTGGCGCTGATGTTCGGGCTGGTGCCGCTCTGGTGGGCGCTCGGGGCGTTCTACCTGGGCTGGCCGCTGCTGGGTGCGCTGCTGCTCGCGTTGTTGCTCGCCCGGGGTCGGGTGCCGCTGCCACCGACGTCCGGCATCTGGCTGCTGTTCCTGGCCATCGTGGTCGTCAGCGCCACCCAGTTGCCGTCGCCGGCCTCGCTGCTGACGTTCGCCCTGCGGTTGGCCTTCTACCTGACCGCGCTGGTGGTCGCCGTCTACGTCTACGCCGCCGCCCGGGAACGCGCCGACCTGGTGGCGGTGCTCACCCCGCTCTGCGCGTTCTGGTTCGCCCTGGTGGTGCTGGGCTGGCTCGGGGTGCTGGTGCCCCGGCTGGGGATGGCCACCCCGATGGAGGTGCTGCTGCCCGGCGGGGTGGCCCGCACCCCGTTCATCCGGGACATGGTGCACCTGAGAACCGCGGAGTACAGCGAGCGCTCGCTCAACCCGATCTACCGGCCGGCCGCGCCGTTCTCGTACACCAACAACTACGGCAGCGCGTACGCCATGACGCTGCCCTGCGTGGTGGCGTACACCATGCTGCGCCGTCGGGGGTTGCTGCGCTGGGCGCTGCTGGCGTCGCTGCCGCTGTCGCTCGCGCCCGCGTTCCTCACACTGAACCGGGCGATGTTCCTCAGTCTGGGCGCCGGGCTCGCGGTGCTCGGGGTGCGGGCCAGCCTGCGCGGCAACGTCCGGGTCGCCGCGTCCATCGTCGGCGTGGTCGTCATCGGCGCGCTGGCCACCCTGTTCATCCCGATCACCGACCTGATCAACAAGCGGGTCGATTCCAGCGACACCAACACGGACCGCCTGTCGCTCTACACCGAGGTGATCCGCCGTGTGCAGGACTCGCCCTGGCTGGGCTACGGCGCGCCGGTGAACGTGGACACGGTCTCCGCCGCCGCGCCGATCGGCACCCAGGGGCAGCTGTGGATGGTGTTGTTCAGTCACGGCGTACCGGCGCTTGTGTGTTTTCTGGCCTGGTTCGTCGCCGCCGCGGTGATCTGCGCCCGGGCGACCTCGGCGGCCGGGCAGTGGCTGGCGGTGGTGCCGGTGGTCTGCCTCGTGCAGGTCCCGTTCTACGGCATGGCCAACCAGAACCTGTCCGTCGCGTTCTTCGCGGTCGCGTTCGCCATGGCGCTCGCCGAACGGGAACGGCTCACGAGCGCGCGGCGGGGGCACCGCCCGCGCACGCCCGCCACGGCGGTGCCGGCATGACCGCCGCCATCCGGCCGCCGACCGGCCCGCACCGCGCGGCGGACGCCGCCGCCGGCACGGACGACGTCGGCGCGGCCGAGACGCGCAGCAGCGCCCGCAGCGGCGTGGCCGGGCTGCTCGGCGCCGCCACCAGCGGACTGTTCGGCTTCGTGCTGGCCGTGGTGATCACCCGGGGGTACGGGACGACAGGCGCGGGCGCGTTCTTCGCCGCGATCGGCGTGGTCACCGTGGCCACCGCGGTCTGCACGCTGGGCGCGGAGACCGGTCTGATGTGGGCGCTGCCCCGTCGTCGTCTCGGCGTCCGGGGCGACGCGGCCCGGATGCTTCCGGTGGCGCTGATCCCTCCGCTGCTGGCCGGGCTGGTGGTCGCCGGCGTCGGAGCGCTGAGCGCCGGCGCACTCGCCCCCCGACTGCTGCGGGGCTCGGGCGAGCACGGCGACGCGTTGCTGACGCTCACCTTCGCCGCCGTGCCGGTGGTGGTGGCGATGACCCTGCTGCTGGCCGCGCTGCGCTGCGTGCGACCCATCCGCGCGTACGTCGGCGTGCAGTTCCTCCTGCTGCCGGTGGCCCGCCCGGCGCTTGTCGGCGCCGCAGCGCTGGTCGGCGGCGGCCTGCTCGCCGGCATGACCGGCTGGCTGGTGCCGGCGGCGCTGGCGCTGCTGGCCTGCCTCACCCTGGTGGCCGGCCCGCTCGGCCTGGGCCGGGGCGCGGCTCTGCGACCGGGCCGGGCCGACTGGTCGACGTTCTGGCGTTTCGCGCTGCCCCGGGCCGCCTCGGCGGCCATCGACGCGGGCAGCATGTGGGTGGGGGTGCTGCTGACGTCGGTGCTTGCCGGCCCGGCCGACGCGGGTGTCTTCGGCGCGGTCGGCCGGTACGTGCTTGCCGGTCAGCTCGCCATGCAGGGGCTGCGGGTGGCGGTGTCACCGCAGCTGTCCCGGCTGCTGGGGCGTGGTGAGCGGGCCGCCGCGGCCGCCGTGCACCGGCAGTTGACGACCTGGGGGCTGGTGCTGTCCTGGCCGGTGTACCTGCTGCTCGCGGTGTTCGCGCTCGCGTTCCTGCAACTGTTCGGCCCGGAGTTCACCGCCGGCGTGCCGGCCATGACCGTGCTCGCGCTGGCGATGCTTGTGAACACCGGCGTGGGCAACGTGCAGAGCCTCCTGCTGATGGGCGGGCGCAGCGGCCTGCATCTGGTGTCCACACTGGCCGGGCTCACCGTGACCGTCTCGCTCGGGCTCTGGCTGATCCCCGGGCACGGCGCGACGGGCGCGGCGTTCGCCTGGGCCGCCGGTATCGCCACCGAGAACCTCACCGCCGCCGCGTTCGCCCGTGCGGTGGTCGCCGAGCCGCTTGTCGACGCCGCGACGCTGCGCGCGGCGGCGGCCACCCTCGGCGGAGTGGGCCTCGCGGCGGGGATCGGCGTGCTGGCCGGGGGCCGTGGCCTGTCCGGCCTGGCTGTGGCGCTGGGCGTGTTGCTGGCCGGTTGCGTCGGCATGTTGACGTTGCCCCGGGTGCGCGCCGGCATCCGGGTGACCATGAGGCAGATCCGTGGGTCCGACGACGCGGTCACGGCCGCCCGGTCGGCCCCGGAATCGACGAGAGACAGGTGAGGGCCATCGTGGCGTCCATCCGTGACCGGGTCAAGCAGTTGGTGCCAACCCAGGTGACCACCCGGGTGCGAGAGTCCCTGGTCGACTACGGGGTACGCACCAGTGATCGCCGGCCACTGCCGGATTTCCTGATCATCGGCACCAAGCGGGGCGGCACCACCTCCCTGTGGAACTACCTCATCCAGCACCCCCTGGTGCCCCGGCTGTTTCCCGCGTGGAACACCAAGTCGGCGCACTACTTCGAGGAGCACTGGGGTCGCGGCGAGGCGTGGTACCGCTCGCACTTCCCGACCGAGCGGCAGCGCGACGCCCTCACGAAGCGGCACGGCGGGCCGGTCCGGGTCGGCGAGGCCGCCCCGCTCTACATGTTCCACCCGCTCGCCGCGCAGCGGGTCGCCGCGCTGATGCCGACGGTGAAGCTGATCGTGCTGCTGCGCGACCCGGTCGAGCGGGCGTACTCGCACTGGAAGGAGCGCCGCACCCACGGCATCGAGCCGCTGGACTTCGCCGAAGCGCTGGCCGCCGAGCCGGAGCGCACAGCGGGGGAGCGGGAACGGCTCATCGCCGAGCCGGAGGCGTTCAGCGAGGCGTACGACTGGTACACGTACCGGGCCCGGGGGCGTTACCTGGAGCACCTGGAGCCGTGGTTGGAGCGCTTCGACTCCGGGCAGATCCTCTTCCTGCCCAGCGAGGACCTGTACCGCGACTCCCGCGCCACCTATCAGCGCACCCTCGACTTCCTCGAGCTGCCCCCGTACGACCTGCCGAACTTCAAGGTCTACAACGACAGGCGCTCCGCTCCGCTGGAGCCGGCGCTGCGCGCCGAGTTGACCGACTACTACCGCCCGTACAACGACGCGCTGCGCGAGCGGCTCGGGTTGGACCTCGACTGGGCGGACCGGGCGGCGTGACGACCGGGGTCACCCCGGCGACCGATCCCCGATCCCGGGTGGACGGGCTGGGCTGGGTGAGCCGCGCGGTGTTCCCGGACGACCGGGTCGGTCTGACGGTGGGTGGCACGCTGCCGGCCGGGCATCGGGCGGTGGCCCGGTACGCGGTGGTGCCGTCGGTGGCCCGGGCCCGGTTCCTCGTGCCGCTGGGCGCACCCCGGGCCGGCGCGGCGTCGTTGCTGGCGTACAACGCGTTGCGGCCGCCGAAGGTGCGGGCGCTGCGGGCGGCGCTCGGCGGGCTGGCCCGGTTCGGCGGGGCGGGTCTGGCGCCGTTTCCGACGCTCACCGTCTCGGTGCCGGTGGGGGCGCCCGTGGCCGAGTTGCTGCTGACCGAGCGGCTCGCCGCCGCGCTGGGCGGTACGCCGCTGTTGGCCGCGTGCGGGGTCCGCCCGCCGGATCCGAACGTCAAACCCACCCTGCAACTGTTCACAGTCGACGGTCGCCCGCGTGGCTACGCGAAGATCGGCTGGAACGACGCCACCCGGGCGCTTGTCACCGCCGAGGCGAGCGCCCTGCGGGAGTTGCGGGCGGTGAGCGGCGTCGCCGACCATCCGGTGCCGCCGGGGCTGCTCACCGAGACGGCGTGGGCCG
The DNA here is from genome assembly GCF_043197115.1 of Micromonospora sp. NPDC049275. Taxonomy (NCBI): domain Bacteria; kingdom Bacillati; phylum Actinomycetota; class Actinomycetes; order Micromonosporales; family Micromonosporaceae; genus Micromonospora; species Micromonospora sp. NPDC049275. Next base: position 80,980 of record NZ_JBICSN010000016.1, on the reverse strand, counting down.
GCCAGGCGGTCGCGGTGATCGAACCGCTGCCGCCCGACGTACGCGGTGTGCCGGCCGACGACCCGCCCCGGATCGCGGCGCTGCTCGCGGTCGCCCGCCGGGGCGCCCCGGCCGGGACGCCCCGACCGCTTGCCTCCTCGACGTTCCTGACCCGGCTGGCCGCCCAGGCCGAGCGGGCCGCCACGGCCGAGCCGACCGGGGCGCGGGCGGTGGCGGCGGTCGCCGCGCTGGCCCGCCGGCACGGCGACACGGCCGTCGAGTTCGGCCACTGGCACGGCGACTGGGTGCCGTGGAACCTGGGCACGCACGACGGCCGGCTGGTGGCCTGGGACTGGGAGCACAGTGGCCCGGACGTGCCTGTCGGCTTCGACCTGGCGCACGACGCCTTCCAGCGGTCGCTGGTGCTGCGCGCCGAACCGGCGGCGGTGGCCGCCGCGGCGGTGGACGACCAGGTGGATCGGCACGGCGGGCGGCTGGGCCTCGGCCCGGCGCAGTGCCGGCTGGTGGCCGACGCGTACCTGCTGGAGATGTGGCTGCGGACGTGGCGGCTGGCGGACGCCGGCGCCGGGTGGAACGGCGCGCTGCATCCCGCACTGTTGGACGTCATCGAGAAACGACATAGCGACTGAACCGGAGACAGCGCGACGCCGGGTGCGCGTCGTAGAGTGACGACAAAATGGCAGGTCGTGATGACGATCAATAGGCCGTGGGGTCGACAGTGGGCCTGACCACGCCGAGTGGAGATCGTCGCCTCGTCCGGTCGCGCTATTCAACGACCGGGAAACCTGTGATCTGCTTCTGCCTGGCGTGAATCGGAATTCCAAGCGGACTTGTGGGGAGTCGCGTGGACACGAACGACGAGGACAATTCGTCGGTGCTGCTGCTGGTGGGTTCCAGCGGCGGACACCTGGCCCAACTACTCGCCCTGCGGCCCTGGTACGAACGGTGGCGGCGCTGCTGGGTCACTTTCGACACACCGGAGGCGGTGTCGCTGCTGGCCGGCGAGGACCTGGTTCCGGCGCACCATCCGACCACGCGCAACGTGCCGAATCTGCTGCGCAACGCGCGACTGGCCTGGCGCGTGCTGCGCGGCCGGCGGGTCGCGGCCGTGGTCACCACCGGCGCCGGCGTGGCCGTGCCGTTCGTGGTGCTGGCCCGCCTGCGTCGCATCCCGACCGTCTACATCGAGGTGTACGACCGGATCGACACCCCGACACTCACCGCCCGGCTCTGCCGCCCGTTCCTGTCCGCGATGCTCGTGCAGTGGGACGAGCAGCGCCGGCAGTATCCGGAGGCCACAGTCGTCGGGACGCTCCTGTGAGCGGGGAGGCGGGCACGGCCCGCCGTGACACCGCCGCCGAGGAGTCCCGACTGCCGCGCCAGCGCGACACCACGGACGTCGGGCAGACCCGGCTGCTCGTCGCCGTCGGCACCGACAAACACCCCTTCGACCGGCTCGTCGACTGGCTGGCGCAGTGGCACGCGCAGGCCGGCCCGGTCGGGTTGACAGTGCAGCACGGGCACACCGCGGCGCCGCCACTGCCCGGTGCGGTGCCCTTCCTCGGCCACGACGCCCTGCAGGAGGCGATGGCCGACGCCGACCTGGTGGTGTGCCACGGCGGCCCGGCGACGATCCTGGAGGCCCGCCGGCACGGCCACCTGCCCATCGTGGTGCCGCGTGACCCGTCGCACGGCGAACACGTCGACGACCACCAGCAGCTCTTCGCCCGCCGGCTCGGCGCGGCCGGGCTGGTGGCGCTCTGCGAGACCCGAGAGGCGCTGCACGACGCGCTCGCCGCCGGGCAGGCCGACCCCTCCCGGTACGCGGTGGCCGCCGACCCGGCCGCGCACGAGGCCCGCCGCGCGGCCGTCGCCCGCGTCGGGCAGATCGTGGATGACCTGGTGGCCCGGTCGATCCGGCGCCGACCCCGCTGGCGGACCTGGCCGCGACCCGGCCAGGGTACGGAGGAGACCCGATGACCCCAGCGCCGAGCGTCAGCGTCGTGGTGCCCACCCGGGACCGCCCCGAACTGCTGCGCGCCGCTCTCGCGGCGATCCTCGCCCAGGAGTACCCGGGCAGCATCGAGGCCGTCGTCGTGTTCGACCAGTCCACGCCCGACGAGTCGCTGACCGGCCTGGCCGGGCCGGACCGGGCGGTGCGGGTCATCGGCAACGGGCGGGCGCCGGGGCTGGCCGGGGCGCGCAACAGCGGCACCCTCGCCGCCGGGGGTGAGCTGATCGCGTTCTGCGACGACGACGACGAGTGGCTGCCGGGCAAGCTGGCCGCCCAGGTCGACGCCCTGGCCGCCGACCCGACGGCCGAGTTCGTCTGCTGCGGCATCCGGGTGAGCTACGACGGGCACACCGTCGACCGGGTGCTCGACAAGGAGCGGATCACCCTCGACGACCTCCTGCGGGACCGGTTGACCGAGCTGCACCCGTCCACCTTCCTGATCCGCGCGACGGCGCTGCGCGACGGCTTCGGCCTGGTCGACGAGGAGATCCCGGGCAGTTACGCCGAGGACTACGAGTTCCTGTTGCGGGCCGCCCGCAGCGCGCCGCTGATCAACCTGCCGACGCCGTCGGTGCTGGTGCGCTGGCACAAGCGCTCGTACTTCGCGCAGCGCTGGGACACCATCTCCGAGGCGTTGCAGTGGCTGCTGCGGCGCTACCCGGAGTTCGCCACCCAACCGGCGGGCGCGGCCCGGGTCAGCGGGCAGATCGCGTTCGCCCACGCCGCCTCCGGTGATCGCCGGGGCGCGCTGCGGTGGGCGCGACGCACCCTGCGCAGCAACCCTCGCGAGCCGCGCGCCTACCTGGCGATCGCGGTCGCCGGTCGGGTGGTCCGGGCCGACGCGGTGCTGCGTACCCTGCACAAACGCGGCCGGGGCATCTGATCCGCCCTGCGCAACCGCCCTGCGGACGGTTCCGGCCGTCCGCAGGGCGGGACGCGGCGGGCAGCGCGACGCGCCCGTCGCGCGCCGTGACAGACTGACAGGTGTGTTGCGCTGGCTGACTGCAGGTGAATCGCACGGTCCCGCCCTCGTCGCGTTGATGGAGGGGGTGCCGGCCGGCGTCGAGGTGGGCACCACCGAGATCGCGGGCGAGTTGGCCCGCCGTCGGCTGGGCTACGGCCGTGGGGCCCGGATGTCGTTCGAGCAGGACGAGATCGAGGTGATCGGCGGGCTGCGGCACGGCGTGACCCTGGGCAGTCCGGTGGCGATCCGGGTGGGCAACTCCGAGTGGCCGAAGTGGCGCACGGTGATGGCCGCCGACCCGGTCGACCCCGACGAGCTGGCCCGGCAGGCCCGCAACGCCCCGCTGACCCGCCCCCGGCCCGGCCACGCCGACCTTGCCGGGATGCAGAAGTACGGCCACCACGACGCGCGGCCGATCCTGGAGCGCGCCAGCGCACGGGAGACCGCCGCCCGGGTGGCAGTCGGCGCCGTCGCCAAGGCGTTGATCCGGCAGGCGCTGGGCATCGAGATCGTCTCGCACGTCGTCGAGCTGGGGCCGGTGGCCGCGAAACCCGGGCTGCGCCCGACCCCGCAGGACGCCGACCGCATCGACGCCGACCCGCTGCGCTGCCTCGACCCGGAGGCCAGCGCCCTGATGGTCGCCGAGGTCGATGCCGCGAAGAAGGCCGCCGACACCCTCGGCGGCGTGGTGGAGGTGCTGGCGTACGGGGTGCCGCCGGGCCTGGGCAGTCACGTCCAGTGGGACCGCAAGCTCGACGCCCGGCTGGCCACGGCGCTGATGTCGATCCAGGCGATCAAGGGAGTGGAGATCGGCGACGGGTGGCAGCAGGCCCGCTCCCGCGGCTCCGAGGCGCACGACGAGATCATCCCGTCGGCCACCGGCGTCCGCCGCGTCACCGACCGGGCCGGCGGGCTGGAGGGCGGCATCACCACAGGCGAGCCGCTGCGGGTGCGCGCCGCCATGAAGCCGATCTCCTCGCTGAACCGGGCGCTGGCCACCGTGGACGTCGTCACGGGCGAGCCGGCGACCGCCATCAACCAGCGCTCCGACGTCTGCGCGGTGCCCGCGGCCGCGGTCGTCGCCGAGGCGATGGTGGCGCTCGTGCTGGCGGAGGCGGCCACCGAGAAGTTCGGCGGTGACTCGGTCGCCGAGATCCGCCGCAACCTGGCCGGCTACCTCGACGCGCTGGTCATCCGCTGATGGCGCCGGTCGTGGTCCTGGTCGGGGTGCCCGGCTGCGGCAAGACCACGGTGGGGCAGGCGCTCGCGGCCACCCTCGGCGTGGAGTTCCGGGACACCGACGCCGACATCGAGCAGCTGGCCGGCAAGACCATCCCGGAGATCTTCATCGACGAGGGTGAGGAGCACTTCCGAGCCCTGGAGCGGGCCGCCGTGGCGGCGGCACTCGCCGCCGGCACCGGTGTGCTCGCGCTCGGCGGCGGCGCCGTGCTGGCCGAGGAGACCCGGGCGGCCCTGGTGGGGCACCGGGTCGTGCACCTCTCGGTGGAGCTGCCCGACGCGGTGAAGCGGGTCGGGCTCGGCGCGGGCCGGCCACTGCTGGCGATCAATCCGCGCGCCACCCTCAAGCACCTCATGGATCAGCGCAGGCCGCTCTACGCCGAGGTGGCCACCGAGACGGTGATCACCGACGGCCGCGCCCCGGCGGCGGTAGTCGCCGAGATCGCCGCGCTGCTTCCCCGCTGACCCGGCCGGCCCCGCGCCGGGCCCGCGCTTATTCGTGGGCGGCGGCGTCGAGCACGTCGGCGAGGCCCTTCGGCTCGCTGAGCATCGGCCAGTGCCCGGTGGGCAGCTCGAACAGCCGGCCACCGGCCAGCCCGGTGAAGTACGGGTGCCCCTGCTCGATCATCTCGCGCACCACCGCGAGCGGGAAGGTGCTCGCGACGAGCGCGGTCGGCACCGTGCGGCCACCCGTGCGGCGTACCGGATCCGTCGCCGTGCGCAGGGGCTGCGGCGTGGCGCGCTCGCGCAGGAGGGCCAGCGTCGGCTCGTCCAGGCCGGCCAGGTTTGTCGGGTCGGCCGCCGGGTCCCAGGCCGGCGGTGGCAGCAGGTGCCCGTCGCCGATCGCCGCGCGCAGCCGCTGCTGTTCCTCCGGCGGCACCGTGTCGAACTGTGCGGTGCCGTCCGGCAGCGGCCCACTCTCCACGTAGACCACCCGGGCGATGCGGTTCGGGATGCGGTCGGCCACCTGCGCCACCGGCATGCCGCCGCCGGAGTGCCCGACGAGCAGCACGTCGCGCAGATCCTCCACCTCGATCAGCCGGACGATGTCGGTGGTGTGCGTCTCCAGGGTCACCTCCGGCCCGGCGAGGTGGTGGCGCTCGGCCACCCCGGTCAGCGTCATCGGGTGGACGTCGTGCCCTCGCGCGCGCAGCAGACCTGTCACCTCCTGCCACGCCCACGCGCCCAACCAGAATCCCGGTACCAGGACGAACGTCGCCATCTGTCGCTCCTTCTCTCGGCTACCGACCGACCGTACGATCGAATCCGGACAGGATCCGCCCGGTTTGAAGGAGTGGCCCGTGTCGCATCCCGCCGGTCGGGTGCTGGCCCTGCTCGAACTGCTCCAGGCCCGGCACCGGGCGACGGCCGGCGAGCTGGCCGGTCGGCTCGGCGTGGACGAACGGACCGTGCGCCGGTACGCGGCCACCCTTGTCGAGCTGGGCATCCCGGTGCTCGCCGACCGGGGCCGCCACGGCGGCTACCGCCTGCACCAGGGGTTCAAGCTGCCGCCGCTGATGCTGACCGACGACGAGGCGGTGGCCGTGCTGCTCGGCCTGGTCGTCGCCGAACGGGTCGGGCTGGCCACCGAGTTGCCCGCCACGGCTACCGCGCTGGTGAAGATCCACCGGGTGCTGCCGGCGGCGCTCGCCGACCGGCTGACCGCCGTGCAGGAGCACCTCGGCTTCACCCTGCGGCGGCCCGAGCCCCAGGCGCGCCCGGCGTCGGGCACCCTGCTGGCCCTGGCCGCGGCCGCCCGGCACCGGCAGCGGGTGAGCCTGGACTACCGATCCTGGCGCGGTGAGCGGTCGCATCGTGAGCTGGACCCGTACGGGCTGGTCTTCCACGCCGGCCGCTGGTACGTCACCGGCCACGACCACCGGCGCGGGGAGGTACGCACGTTCCGACTGGACCGCGTCGACGCCGTGACGCCCGGCGAAGCGACGTTCACGGTGCCGGACGGCTTCGACGCGGTGGCGTGGCTGACCCGGTCGTTGGCGGGCGTGCCCTACCGGCACGAGGTGGAGGTGCTGCTGGAGACCGACCTGGTCACCGCCCGGCGACGCATCCCGCCCAGCGCGGCCGAGCTGACCGCCAGTGGCGACGGGGTGCTGCTGCGGGCCCGGGCGGAGAGCCTTCCGGGCATGGCGGCGCTGCTCGCCGGGCTGGGCTGCGCGTTCACCGTGCGCCACCCGGAGGCGTTGCGCGCCGCCGTGGCCGAGCACGCGCGCCTGCTGGCCGAGTGGGCCGCCCGGCCAGCAGGTGGACAGACGCCGTCGCCACGCCGTCCGCTGGACTAGGCTGCCGGCGATGAACGAGGTGACCCGGATTCCGGTCGGCGGCGAACGGCCGTACGACGTGCTGGTGGGACGCGACCTGCTGGACGCGCTCCCCGGGCTGCTGCCCGGGGCGACCCGGGTGGCGGTGTTGCACACGCCCCCGCTCAAGGCCCTGACGGACGCGATCGGCGAACGGCTGCGCGCGGCCGGCGTCGAGCCACTGGCGATCGAGGTGCCCGACGCGGAGTCGGGCAAGCAGATCGACGTGGCGGCCGCCTGCTGGGACCGGCTGGGGGCGGCCGGCTTCACCCGTACCGACGCGGTGGTCGGGGTCGGCGGCGGCGCGGTGACCGACCTGGCCGGCTTCGTCGCGGCCTGCTGGCTGCGCGGCGTGCGCTGGGTGCCGGTGGCCACCTCGCTGCTGGGCATGGTGGACGCCGCCGTGGGCGGCAAGACCGGGATCAACACCGCCGCCGGCAAGAACCTGGTCGGCGCGTTCCACCCACCGGTCGGAGTGCTGGCCGACCTGGCCACCCTGGACAGCCTGCCCGCCGTCGACCTGGCGGCCGGGCTGGCCGAGGTGGTCAAGTGCGGCTTCATCGCCGACCCGGTGATCCTGGATCTCGTCGAGCGTGACCCGGCGGCGGCCACCGACCCGCGCGGGCCGGTGACCCGGGAGCTGATCGAGCGGGCCATCCGGGTCAAGGCCGACGTGGTCGCCGGCGACCTGCGCGAGTCGGGCCTGCGGGAGGTGCTCAACTACGGTCACACCCTGGCCCACGCCATCGAGCAGGTCGAGGGTTACCGCTGGCGGCACGGCCACGCGGTGGCCGTTGGTCTGGTGTACGCCGCCACGCTGGCCCGGCTCGCCGGCCGGCTGGACACGGCGACCGCCGACCGGCACCGGCGCACCCTGGCCGCGCTCGGCCTGCCGGTGAGCTACCCCGCCGACGCCTGGCCGCGGCTGCTGGCCGTCATGCGGGTGGACAAGAAGGCCCGGGGCAGCCGGTTGCGGTTCGTGGTGCTGGACGCGCTGGCCCGCCCGGCGATGCTGGAGGGCCCGGACGACGCGCTCCTGGAGGCCGCGTACCGCGAGGTGGCCACCCCGTGAAGGTGTACGTGTTGAACGGGCCGAACCTGGGCCGGCTGGGCACCCGGGAGCCCGCCGTGTACGGCTCGACGAGCTACGCCGACCTGGTGACGCTCTGCGAGGCCACCGGCCGGGAGCTGGGGCTGGACGTGACGGTCCGGCAGACCGACGCCGAGCACGAGCTGCTCGGCTGGCTGCACACCGCCGCCGACGAGGGCGCCGCAGTGGTGCTCAACCCGGCCGCCTGGTCGCACTACTCGTACGCGGTGCGCGACGCCTGCGCCATGCTGCGCGGGCCGCTGGTGGAGGTGCACCTCTCCAACATCCACGCCCGCGAGGAGTTCCGGCACCACTCGGTGGTCTCCGCGGTGGCGACCGGGGTGATCTGCGGCCTGGGCATCGACGGCTACCGCCTCGCCCTGCACCACCTGGCCGCCCGCGCAGGGGTCGACCCCAGCGGGGACCGGGCGATTCGACGCAGCTAGTAGACTCCTAGGGTCTGTCCGCCAATTGATGATCAAGGCAGGAAATGGCCTCCACCAACGACCTCAAAAACGGCCTGGTACTCAACCTGGACGGCGAGCTCTGGGCCGTCGTCGAGTTCCAGCACGTCAAGCCCGGTAAGGGTGGCGCGTTCGTACGCACCACGCTGAAGAACGTGCTGTCCGGGAAGGTGGTCGACAAGACCTTCAACGCGGGCACCAAGGTCGAGACCGCGACCGTGGACAAGCGCACGATGCAGTATTTGTACGCCGACGGCGAGGACTTCGTCTTCATGGATCTGGAGACCTTCGACCAGATCACCGTGCCCGGTGGCACCGTCGGTGAGGCAGCCAACTACCTGCTGCCCGAGGCGGAGGCGACCGTCGCCCAGCACGAGGGTGTGCCGCTCTACATCGAGCTGCCCACCAGCGTCGTGCTGGAGGTCACCTACACCGAGCCCGGCCTGCAGGGCGACCGTTCGACCGGCGGCACCAAGCCGGCGACCGTGGAGACCGGCGCCACCGTGCCGGTTCCGCTGTTCATCACCACCGGTGAGAAGATCAAGGTCGACACCCGCGACGGCCGTTACCTCGGCCGCGCCTGATGGCTGAGGGTCCCAAGCAGCAGATGCCGGCACGCCGCAAGGCGCGCAAGCGGGCGCTGGACGTCCTCTACGAGGCCGACCTGCGGGATCGGCCGCCCGTCGAGGTCCTGGCCGGCTACCTCCAGCGCATCGAACAGCCCCGCCCGGAGCACCTGGGTTACGCGGTGGGCCTGATCGAGGGGGTCGCCGAGCACCTCAACCGCATCGACGAGCTGATCGCCAGCTACGCCGAGGGTTGGACGTTGGAGCGGATGCCGGTGGTCGACCGCAACCTGGCCCGGATCGCCGTCTACGAGTTGCTCTACGTCGACGAGATCGACGACGCGGTGGCGATCAGCGAGGCCGTCGAGCTGGCCCGGCAGATGTCCACCGACGATTCACCGCGGTTCCTCAACGGCGTGCTCGGCCGCATCGCCGAGTACGCCACCCGCTGAGCTACCGCGTACCCGCACGAGAAAGAAGGGCCCGTGCCAACCGGCACGGGCCCTTCTTCGGGTGAAGCGACAGCTCAGGAGGCGAAGAACGCCCGGGGGTCGGCCACCAGCACGCCGTGCTCGGTGAGCCGCTCGATCAGACCCGACGGTGAGGCGTCGTAGACGATCGCGAGCGCCCGCAGGTCGTCGGCGCGGATGGAGAGCACCCGGCCGTTGTAGTCACCGCGCTGCTGCTGGATGGCGCGGGCGTAGCGGGCGACATAGGCCAGGTCCTCGGAGGCCTCGTCGTAGAGCCGCTCCAGGTCCAGGACGATCTTGCTGGTGGGCTCGTGCCGGACGCCGCTGCCGTCGGGCAGCAGTTCCGAGACGGGGACACGGTAGAACTCGGCCAGCTCGGCCAGACGGGACACCGTCACGGCCCGGTCGCCACGCTCGTACGAGCCGACCACCACGGCCTTCCATCGCCCGTTCGACTTCTCCTCCACACCCTGCAGGGAGAGGCCCTGCTGCTGGCGGATGGAGCGCAGGCGTGCGCCCAGAGATTTGGCGTATTCAGAGGGCATTCGGACACTCCCAGTGCTGCTCGGGGTTCTCCCGTCGATCGCTACGGAGCGTGACGGTACGGGGAATGCGACACGTGGTCAAGTGGTCGTGACCTTACCGTTGGGGAGCACCGAGGGAGTTATCCCCATTTCGTGTGCCTGATCCGATGGTCAGCGGCCGCTGTCCGTCGGCCCGGTGACCACTGGTAACGTGGCGTGAAGCCCCGGTCAGGTCTGCTCGCGCGAGCCGGCCGGAGGTGCCCGACATCCTTTAACGACCCGTCCCGTGAGGCGGGGAAGGAGGTCCGCCGTGGCATACCCACCGGCTGCCCGCTCGTCACCACCGCGACAACCCTCGGTGAAGGTGATCCTCGCCAGCGCCGACGTGCAGCGAGTGGTCGACCGCATCGCCCACCAGATCCTGGAGAAGACCCAGGGCGCCGCCGACACCGTGCTGCTCGGGATTCCCACCCGGGGAGCGCCCCTCGCGCGGCGGCTCGCCTCCCGGATCAGCACCTTCGAAGACGTCGTCGTCCCGGTCGGTGTGCTCGACATCACGCTGTACCGCGACGACCTGCGCCGGCACGCCACCCGCGCGATCGGCCCGACCCAGGTGCCCACCGGCGGCATCGACGGCAAGCGGGTGATCCTCGTCGACGACGTGCTCTTCTCCGGGCGCACCGTGCGCGCCGCGCTCGACGCGCTCAACGACGTGGGCCGCCCGGCGTCGGTGCAGCTCGCCGTCCTGGTCGACCGCGGCCACCGCGAGCTGCCGATCCGCGCCGACTACGTCGGCAAGAACATCCCGACGGCGCTCGCCGAGAGCGTCAAGGTGACGCTCGCCGAGATCGACGGCGCCGACGAGGTCAAGTTGTACGGGGGACCCACCTCATGATCAGGCACCTGCTCTCCGGCGCGGACCTGGACGCCGACACCGCCACCGAGATCCTGGACACCGCCGCCGAGATGGCCACGGTCGCCGGCCGCGAGATCAAGAAGCTGCCCGCCCTGCGCGGCCGGACGGTGGTGAACCTCTTCTACGAGGACTCCACCCGCACCCGGATCTCGTTCGAGGCGGCGGCGAAACGGCTCAGCGCCGACGTGATCAACTTTTCGGCGAAGGGGTCCAGCGTCGCCAAGGGCGAGAGCCTGAAGGACACGGCGCTGACCCTGCAGGCCATGGGCGCCGACGCGGTCGTCGTGCGGCACCCCGCCTCGGGCGCCCCGCACCGGCTCGCGAACTGGGTGGACGGGTCGGTGGTCAACGCCGGCGACGGCACGCACGAGCACCCCACCCAGGCGCTGCTCGACGCGTACACCATGCGGGCCCGGCTGGGCCGGCTGGCCGGCCTGTCGGTCGCTGTGGTCGGGGACGTGCTGCACTCCCGGGTGGCCCGCTCCAACGTCCTGCTGCTGTCCACCCTCGGCGCGAAGGTCACCCTGGTCGGCCCGCCCACGCTCATCCCCGTCGACATCGCCGGCGCCCTCGCCCCGGGCACCGACGTGTCCTACGACCTCGACGCGGTGCTGCCCGACGTCGACGTGGTGATGATGCTGCGGGTGCAGCGGGAGCGGATGAAGGACTCCTACTTCCCCTCCGCGCGCGAGTACTCCCGCCGCTACGGGCTGGACGGCCCGCGGATGCGCCGCCTGCCCGAGCACGCGATCGTCATGCACCCGGGCCCGATGAACCGGGGGATGGAGATCACCCCCGAGGTGGCCGACTCACCCCGCTCCACAATCGTCGAACAGGTCACCAACGGGGTCTCCGTGCGGATGGCTGTTCTTTACCTGCTGCTCGGAGGGAACAACCGGTGACCGCGTACCTCATCACCAGCGTGAGCATCGTCGGCGCCGCGCCGACCGACCTGCTGATCCGCGACGGCGTCGTCGCCGAGGTCGGGCCGGGGCTGTCCGCGCCGGACGCCGTGGTGGTCGACGGCGCCGGGCTGGTCGCCCTGCCCGGCCTGGTCGACCTGCACACCCACCTGCGCGAGCCCGGCCGGGAGGACGCCGAGACCGTGGAGTCCGGGTCCCGGGCGGCGGCGCTTGGCGGCTACACCGCGGTCTGCGCGATGGCGAACACCTCGCCGGTCGCGGACACCGCAGGCGTCGTGGAGCAGGTCTGGCGGCTCGGCCGGGAGGCCGGGCTCGTCGACGTGCAGCCGGTCGGCGCGGTCACCGTCGGGCTGGCCGGCGAGCGCCTGGCCGAGCTGGGCGCGATGGCCGACTCCGCGGCCCGGGTGCGGATCTTCTCCGACGACGGGCACTGCGTCGCCGACCCGTTGCTGATGCGCCGGGCCCTGGAGTACGTCAAGGCGTTCGACGGGATCATCGCCCAGCACGCCGAGGAGCCCCGCCTCACCGAGGGCGCCCAGATGCACGAGGGTGAGGTCTCCACCCGGCTCGGTCTGATCGGCTGGCCGGCGGTCGCCGAGGAGGCGATCATCGCCCGGGACGTGCTGCTGGCCGAGCACGTGGGCAGCCGCCTGCACGTCTGCCACGTCTCCACCGCCGGCAGCGTCGAGGTGCTGCGCCAGGCCAAGGCCCGTGGCGTACGCGTCACCGCCGAGGTCACCCCGCACCACCTGCTGCTCACCGACGAGCGTGCGGAGAGCTACGACCCGGTCTTCAAGGTCAACCCGCCGCTGCGCACGGCCGCCGACATCGCCGCCCTGCGGTCCGCGCTCGCCGACGGCGTCATCGACATCATCGCCACCGACCACGCCCCGCACGCCGTGGAGGACAAGGAGTGCGAGTGGGCGTACGCCCGGCCGGGGATGCTCGGTCTGGAGACGGCCCTGTCCATCGCGCTGGACGTGCTCGGCCCGGAGTGGGACCTGATCGCCGAGCGGATGTCGCGTGCCCCCGCCCGGATCGCCGGGCTCACCGGTCACGGCGTCGACCCGGCGCCCGGCGTGCCGGCCAACCTGACAGTGGTCGACCCGGCCGCCCGCCGCACCATCGAGCCGACGGAGCTGGCCAGCCGCAGTCGCAACACCCCGTACGCCCGCATGACGCTGCCGGGTCGCATCGTGGCGACCTTCCTGCGCGGCGAGCCGACGGTCCTGGACGGAAAGGCAGTTCGGTGAGCGCGAGGAATGCAGCGAAGCGGAGTCCCGCAGTCGCGAACGAAAGGCCGGCACAGTGAGCAAGCGCAGACCCGCGATCCTGGTGCTAGAGGATGGGCGCACGTTCCCCGGCGAGGCGTACGGCAGTGTCGGCGAGACCTTCGGCGAGGCGGTCTTCAACACCGGTATGACCGGTTACCAGGAGACGCTCACCGACCCGTCCTACCACCGGCAGGTGGTCGTGCAGACCGCCCCGCACATCGGCAACACGGGCGTCAACGGCGAGGACGACGAGTCCGGCCGGATCTGGGTGGCCGGTTACGTCGTCCGCGACCCGGCCCGGATCGGCTCGAACTGGCGGGCCACCGGCAGTCTGGAGGACCGCCTCGCCACCGAGGGTGTGGTGGGCATCAGCGGCGTGGACACCCGGGCGTTGACCCGGCACCTGCGCGAGCGGGGGGCCATGCGGGTGGGCATCTCCAGCGTCGAGAAGGACCCGCAGAGCCTGCTGGCCCGGGTCCGGCAGTCACCGCAGATGGTCGGCGCGGACCTGTCCGCCGAGGTGACCACCACCGAGCCGTACGTCGTCGAGGCGCTCGGCGAGCACCGGTTCACAGTGGCCGCGCTGGACCTGGGCATCAAGCGCAACGTGCCGCGCCGGCTGGCCGCGCGCGGGGTGACCACCCACGTGCTGCCGGCCTCGTCGAGCATCGAGGCCCTGCTGGCCACCGGCGCCGACGCGGTCTTCCTGTCGCCCGGCCCCGGCGACCCGGCCACGGCCGACGGTCCGGTGGCGCTGGCGAGGGAGGCGTTGCGGCGGGAGGTGCCGCTGTTCGGCATCTGCTTCGGCAGCCAGATCCTCGGCCGGGCGCTCGGCTTCGGCACCTACAAGCTGGGCTACGGCCACCGGGGCATCAACCAGCCGGTGCTCGACCGGGCCACCGGCAAGGTCGAGGTGACCAGCCACAATCACGGCTTCGCGGTGAAGGTGCCGGGCGCGGGCGCCGGCGCGGTGGTTCCCGACCAGGTGATCGACACCGACTTCGGCGGCGTCCGGGTGTCGCACGTCTGCCTCAACGACAACGTCGTCGAGGGGCTGCGGGCCGTTGACGTGCCCGCGTTCACCGTGCAGTACCACCCGGAGGCGGCGGCCGGCCCGCACGACGCCGACTATCTCTTCGACCGGTTCGCCGACCTGATCGAGGGTCGGAACCACAGCAGGGGGCGCAGCAATGCCTAAGCGGACCGATCTCAAGCACATCCTCGTGATCGGCTCCGGGCCGATCGTCATCGGGCAGGCCTGCGAGTTCGACTACTCCGGCACCCAGGCGTGCCGGGTGCTGCGCAGCGAGGGCATCCGGGTCAGCCTGGTCAACTCCAACCCCGCCACGATCATGACGGACCCGGAGTTCGCCGACGCCACGTACGTCGAGCCGATCACCCCGGAGTTCGTGGAGCTGGTCATCGCCAAGGAGCGCCCGGACGCCATCCTGGCGACCCTGGGCGGGCAGACCGCGCTGAACACCGCTGTCGCCCTGCACTCCGCAGGCGTCCTGGAGAAGTACGGCGTGGAGTTGATCGGCGCGAACATCGACGCCATCAACCGGGGCGAGGACCGCCAGCTGTTCAAGGAGATCGTGGCGAAGGCAGGCGTACGCCTGGGCGTCGACGACCCGGCCGCGCTGGTGCCCCGGTCCCGGGTGTGCCACTCCATGGACGAGGTCGAGGCGACAGTCGCCGAGCTGGGCCTGCCGGTGGTGATCCGGCCGTCGTTCACCATGGGTGGCCTGGGCTCCGGCATGGCGCACACCCCGGAGGACCTGGCCCGCATCGCCGGCGACGGCCTGACCGCCAGCCCGGTGCACGAGGTCCTCATCGAGGAGAGCGTGCTCGGCTGGAAGGAGTACGAGCTTGAGCTGATGCGCGACCGGCGCGACAACGTGGTCGTCGTCTGCTCGATCGAGAACGTCGACCCGATGGGTGTGCACACCGGCGACAGCGTCACCGTGGCGCCGGCCATGACGCTCACCGACCGGGAGTACCAGCGCCTGCGCGACCTGGGCATCGCGGTGCTGCGCGAGGTCGGCGTGGACACCGGCGGGTGCAACATCCAGTTCGCGGTCAACCCGGTCGACGGCCGGATCGTCGTGATCGAGATGAACCCCCGGGTGTCGCGGTCCTCGGCGCTGGCCTCCAAGGCGACAGGCTTCCCGATCGCGAAGATCGCCGCCAAGCTGGCCATCGGCTACACGCTCGACGAGATCCCCAACGACATCACGCTGAAGACCCCTGCGGCGTTCGAGCCGTCCCTCGACTACGTCGTGGTGAAGATCCCCCGGTTCGCGTTCGAGAAGTTCCCCGGCGCGGACCCGGAGCTGACCACCACGATGAAGTCGGTGGGCGAGGCCATGAGCCTCGGGCGCAACTTCACCGAGGCGCTGAACAAGGCGATGCGCTCGATGGAAACCAAGGCCGCCGGTTTCTGGACCACTCCAGATCCGCAGGGCGTCACCCTGGCCGACACCCTCGCCGCGCTGCGGATCCCGCACGACGGCCGGCTCTACACTGTGGAGCGGGCGCTGCGCCTGGGCGCGTCGATCACCGAGGTCAACGAGGCGTCCGGCGGGATCGATCCGTGGTTCCTGGACCAGATCGCCGCGTTGATCGAGCTGCGCGCCGAGATCGTCGACGCGCCGGTGCTCGACGCCGAGCTGCTGCGTCGCGCCAAGCGGGCCGGCCTGTCCGACCGGCAGCTCGCCGCGCTGCGTCCGGAGCTGGCGGCCGAGGACGGCGTACGGACCCTGCGGCACCGCCTCGATGTGCGCCCGGTCTACAAGACCGTGGACACCTGCGCCGCCGAGTTCGAGGCCACCACGCCGTACCACTACTCCACGTACGACCTGGAGACCGAGGTCGCGCCGTCGGACCGGCCGAAGGTGCTGATCCTGGGCTCCGGCCCGAACCGGATCGGGCAGGGCATCGAGTTCGACTACTCGTGCGTGCACGCGGTGCAGGCGTTGCGGTCGGCCGGTTACGAGACCGTCATGGTCAACTGCAACCCGGAGACGGTCTCCACCGACTACGACACCGCCGACCGGCTCTACTTCGAGCCGCTGACGTTCGAGGACGTCCTCGAGGTCTGGCACGCGGAGGACTCCTCCGGTCGTGCCGCCGGCGGACCGGGCGTGATCGGTGTGGTCGTACAGCTCGGCGGGCAGACCCCGCTCGGGTTGGCGCAGCGGCTCAAGAACGCCGGCGTGCCGGTCGTCGGCACCTCTCCGGAGTCGATCCACCTGGCCGAGGAGCGGGGCGCGTTCGGCGCGGTGCTGGCCCGCGCCGGGCTCCGCGCGCCGGCGCACGGCATGGCCACGTCCTACGACGAGGCCAAGGCGATCGCCGACGAGATCGGTTACCCGGTGCTGGTCCGGCCGTCGTACGTGCTGGGCGGGCGGGGCATGGAGATCGTCTACGACGACCCGACCCTGCGCGACTACATCGGCCGGGCCACCGACATCTCCGGCGACCATCCGGTGCTGGTGGACCGGTTCCTGGACGACGCCATCGAGATCGACGTGGACGCCCTGTGCGACGCCGACGGCGCGGTCTACATCGGCGGCGTGATGGAGCACATCGAGGAGGCCGGCATCCACTCCGGCGACTCGTCCTGCGCGCTGCCCCCGATCACCCTCGCGGGGTCGCACCTGGCGGAGGTCCGCCGCTACACCGAGGCGATCGCCCGCGGTGTCGGCGTCCGCGGTCTGCTCAACGTGCAGTACGCGCTCAAGGACGACGTGCTCTACGTCCTGGAGGCCAACCCGCGCGCGTCGCGGACCGTTCCGTTCGTCTCGAAGGCGACGGCCGTTCCGCTGGCCAAGGCGGCGGCCCGGATCGCGCTCGGCGCGACCATCGCCGAGCTGCGCGCCGAGGGCCTGCTCCCGGCGACGGGAGACGGGGGCACGATGCCCGCCGACGCGCCGGTCGCGGTCAAGGAGGCGGTGCTGCCGTTCAAGCGTTTCCGGACCCGCGCCGGCAAGGGGATCGACTCGCTGCTCGGCCCGGAGATGAAGTCGACGGGCGAGGTGATGGGAATCGACACCAACTTCGGGCACGCGTTCGCCAAGAGTCAGTCCGCCGCGTACGGGTCGCTGCCGACCGAAGGGAAGATCTTCGTCTCGGTGGCGAACCGCGACAAGCGCGGCATGATCTTCCCGATCAAGCGGTTGGCCGATCTCGGCTTCGAGATCGTGGCGACCACCGGCACCGCCGAGGTGCTGCGTCGGCACGGTATCGCCTGCGAGCAGGTCCGCAAGCACTACCAGGCCGGCGAGGGCGACGACGCGGTGTCGCTGATCGCGGGCGGCCAGGTGGCACTGGTGATCAACACGCCGCAGGGTTCGGGCGCCAGCGCCCGCTCGGACGGCTACGAGATCCGCAGCGCCGCCGTCACCGCCGACATCCCCTGCATCACCACGGTCCCCGGCGCGGCCGCGGCGGTCATGGGCATCGAGGCGCGCATCCGGGGCGACATGCAGGTCCGTCCTCTGCAGGACCTGCACGCGACGCTGCGGGCGGCCCAGTGACAGTGTTCGAGCGGGTCGTACGGCCGGGGTTGTTCCGCCTCGGTGGCGGGGACGCCGAGGCGGCGCACGAATGGACACTGCGACGGTTGGCCGCGCTGTCCCGGCGTCCGGTGGCCCTCGCCGCCCTGCGGGCCCGGTACGCGGTCGACGCGCCGCGCACGGTGTTCGGCGTGCGGTTCCCGAACCCGGTCGGGCTGGCCGCCGGCATGGACAAGGACGGCGCCGCGCTGGCTGCCTGGCCGGCGCTCGGCTTCGGCTTCGTCGAGGTCGGCACTGTCACCGCGCACGCCCAGCCGGGCAATCCCCGGCCTCGGCTGTTCCGGCTGCCGGGCAGCGAGGCGGTGATCAACCGGATGGGCTTCAACAACGCCGGGGCCGCCGCGCTCGCCGCCCGGCTGGACGCGCTGCCGCGCCCGATCGGGGTGCCGCTGGGCATCTCGCTTGGCAAGTCCAAGGTGACCCCGCTCGACGAGGCGGTCGAGGACTATCTCGCCTCGTATCGCGCGCTGCGGGGGCACGGCGACTACTTCGCGGTCAACGTGTCCTCGCCGAACACGCCTGGCCTGCGGTCGTTGCAGGATCGGGCACACCTGGACGCCCTGTTGGCCGCGCTGGTGGGGGAGAAGCCGGTCCTGGTCAAGATCGCACCGGATCTCACCGAGGCGGCGATCGCCGAGCTGCTGGAGGTGTGCCTGGCCCGGGGCGCCGCCGGCGTGATCGCCACCAACACCACGCTCTCCCGGGACGGGCTGGCCTCGGCCGATTCCGCACGTGGCGCCGAGGCCGGTGGCCTGTCCGGCCGGCCCCTGACCGGCCGTGCCCGGGACGTGGTCGCCTTCGTGCACTCCGAGACCGGTGGCCGCCTGCCGATCATCGGCGTCGGCGGGGTGTTGGACCCGGACGACGCGGCGCGGATGGTCGACGCCGGGGCGGCCCTGGTGCAGCTCTACACCGGCTTCATCTACCGGGGCCCGGCCCTGGTCCGCGCCTCTGCCCGGGCTGCCGCCCGAGCGGCGGCCACAGCGGTGGCGCCGGACCCGGTCGCCGGACGGTGACCCACCCCGGTCCGGTGCTGGCCCGCCCCCAACACCGGGCCGGCTCCGCGCTGGGCTGGCTCTGGGCTGGACCGGGCCGGCTCCGCGCCGGGCTGGCTCTGGGCTGGACCGGGCCGGCCCCGTGCCCGGCCCCCTGACGACCACCACGGCCCGGTACGTCCGTGCCGGAAAGAGGAGTACGTGTGACACCCGAGGAGATCCTGGCCGCCGACCGGGCGCACGTCTGGCATCCGTACGCCGCGCTGCCACCGGCGAACCCGCCGTACGTGGTGCAGAGCGCCCAGGGCGTGCGGCTGACCCTTGCCGACGGGAGGGAGCTTGTGGACGGGATGTCGTCCTGGTGGGCGGCGATCCACGGCTACCGGCACCCGGTGCTGGACGCGGCCGTGACCGACCAGCTCGGCCGGATGAGCCACGTGATGTTCGGCGGCCTCACCCACGAGCCGGCCGTACAGCTCGCCCAAACCCTTGTGGAGCTGGCCCCGGAGGGTCTGGAGCACGTGTTCCTGGCCGACTCCGGCTCGGTCGGTGTCGAGGTGGCGGTGAAGATGTGCCTGCAGTACCAGCGGGCCGTCGGCCGACCCCAGCGACGCCGGTTGGCGACGTGGCGGGGCGGCTACCACGGCGACACGTTCCACCCGATGAGCGTCTGCGACCCGGAGGGCGGGATGCATCACCTCTGGGGTGACGTGCTGCCCCGGCAGGTCTTCGCCCCGGTGCCGCCCGGGGGCTTCGGCGACCCGCCCGACGAGGCGTACGTGGCGGCGCTGGCGGAGACGGTGGAGCGGCACGCGGACGAGCTGGCCGCCGTGATCGTCGAGCCCGTCGTCCAGGGTGCCGGTGGGATGCGGTTCCACCATCCGGGTTACCTGCGGGTGCTGCGCGAGGTGACCCGCGCGCACGGGGTGCTGCTGATCTTCGACGAGATCGCGACCGGGTTCGGCCGTACCGGCGCGATGTTCGCCGCCGAGCACGCCGGGGTGGCCCCGGACGTGCTGTGCGTGGGCAAGGCCCTCACCGGTGGCTACCTGACCCTGGCCGCGACGTTGTGCACGGCGGAGATCGCCCGGGGCATCTCCGCCGACGGCGTGCTGGCGCACGGGCCCACGTTCATGGGCAACCCGCTGGCCTGCGCGGTCGCCAACGCCTCCATCGGGCTGCTGCGGGCCGGGGACTGGGCGACGCAGGTGTCCAGGGTCGGCGCCGGCCTGCGCACCGGCCTGGAGCCGTTGCGCGCCGCCCCGGGCGTGGTCGACGTGCGGGTGCTCGGTGCGATCGGGGTGGTCCAGCTCGACCACGAGGTCGACCTCGGCGCGGCCACCGCGGCGGCCGTCGAGAGCGGCGTCTGGCTGCGGCCGTTCCGCGATCTGATCTACACGATGCCGCCGTACGTCACCGACGACGCCGACCTGGCCCGCATCACGGCCGGGGTGGCGGCGGCGGTGGCGGCCGGCTGAACGGTTCCGGTCAAGGAGTACGCCGAGGCGGTTCGCCGCCCGGACGAGAAGAGGGGAAGTACGCCGATGGAGAGCTTCGGCAACCGACTGCACCGGGCCATCGCCGAGCGTGGGCCGCTCTGTGTGGGCATCGACCCGCATCCCGGTCTGCTGGCCCGCTGGGGTCTCACGGACGACGTCGACGGACTGGAACGGTTCGCGGGGACCGTGGTGGACGCCCTCGGTGACCGGGTTGCGGTGGTCAAGCCTCAGTCGGCCTTTTTCGAGCGGTTCGGATCCCGCGGTGTGGCGATCCTTGAGTCAACTATCCGACAGTTACGAGAAGCCGGTTCGCTCGTTCTTCTCGACGTCAAGCGTGGCGACATCGGCTCAACGGTCAGCGCGTACGCCTCCGCGTACCTCGATCCATCCAGCCCGCTGTATGTCGACGCGGTTACGGCCAGTCCCTACCTGGGAGTAGGTTCGCTGGCCCCGATGTTCGAGTTGGCCGCCGAGCACGGCGGCGGAGTCTTCGTGCTGGCCCTCACCTCGAACCCCGAGGGGGCGGCCGTGCAGCGGGCCCGCACGGCCGACGGGCGCACCGTCGCGCAGACCGTGATCGACGAGATTTCCCAGCTCAACCGGGGTGCGGACCCCCTCGGCAGCTTCGGTCTGGTGGTCGGCGCGACCATCGGTGACACCGGTCATGACCTCTCCGGCGTGGGGGGTCCGCTGCTCGCTCCGGGGCTCGGCGCGCAGGGTGCGGGTGCCGCCGATCTGCGTACCGTCTTCGGTTCCAGCCTCGCCGCCGTGCTCCCGTCGTACTCCCGGGAGGTCCTGTCGGCGGGACCGGACGCCGACGCTCTGCGGGCCGCCGCGGACCGTGTTCTGGCCGACTGTCGGGCCGTCCTGGCTGCCCGTTGACTGACTGACGGCTCGGTCACTTTGCGGTGATCATCGCGCGCCCACGTTGCCGAAAGCTCCGTTGACCGCTAGTTTTCCCCGCGCTGGGAACCACGGACCCCTTGGTTCACAGCGACACCACGTTTCACAGATGCGGCGGTGCGCCCCGCCCGCCGCGATAGGGACCTGAGGAGAACTGGTGCCGCTCCCGTCACTGACCCCCGAACAGCGCGCTGCCGCGCTCGAGAAGGCCGCGGAGATCCGCAAGGCCCGTGCCGAGCTGAAGGAGCAGCTCAAGCAGGGCAAGACCACTCTCGGTGCCGTCCTCGAGCGGGCCGAGAGCGACGACGTCGTCGGCAAGCTCAAGGTTTCGGCCGTCCTGCAGGCGATGCCGGGCATCGGCAAGATCCGGGCCACCCAGATCATGGAGAAGCTCAAGATCGCGGACAGCCGTCGCCTGCGTGGCCTCGGCGAGCAGCAGCGCAAGGCACTGCTTGGAGAGTTCGCCGCCAACTGAACCTGGCAGCGTGTAGAAACAAGCAGTGAGCACGGATGACGAGGCGCGCCCGGCGGCTCGGCTCACTGTCCTGGCTGGACCTTCGGGTTCCGGCAGGGAGAGTGTCGTCGAGCTCGTTCGGGCGCGTTTCCCGTCCGTGTGGATCCCGGTGCCGGCAACGACAAGGCCGCGCCGGGAGCCGGAGGCCGACGGAGAGCAGCGGGTCTTTCTCGCCCCGGCCGAGTTCGAGCGCCGGGTGGCCACCGGCGACCTGGTGGAGTGGTCGCGGATCGGCGCGTACTACCGGGGCACCCTCTACCCGCCGCTGCGCGTCCGGCTCGACGCCGGGCAGCCGGTCCTGCTGCCGCTCGACGTGGCCGGGGCCCGGCTGGTGCGGGCGCGACTGCCCGACACGCGGCTGGTGCTGCTGATCCCGCCCGGGCGCCGGCCCGACGCCGCCGTGGCGGCGGCCTTCACGCACACGCTGACCCACGACCACACCGATCGGGTCGCCGACGAGCTGGTAGGCTTACTCGGTTCTTCTTATCCGGATCCGGCCTGGTCACGCGTGCGTGGCTGACGGCCGGCCGCCGTTGAGACTCAGCACCGCGTGCGCGCGGTTCGAAAGACGCAGAGGTTAATTCGTGGGATCCATCGCCAACCCCGAAGGCATCACCAACCCGCCGATCGACGAGCTCCTCGAGAAGACGACGTCGAAGTACGCGCTGGTCATCTTCGCCGCCAAGCGCGCGCGCCAGGTCAACGCCTATTACAGCCAGCTCGGTGAGGGCCTCCTGGAGTACGTCGGCCCGCTCGTCGAGACCACCCCCCAGGAGAAGCCCCTCTCCATCGCCATGCGCGAGATCAACGCGGGCCTGCTCACCGCCGAGCCGACCGACCAGCCGTAAGCCCGCACCCGTCGATGTCCGCCTCGATCGTCCTCGGGGTCGGCGGCGGCATCGCCGCCTACAAGGCGTGTGAGCTGCTGCGACTCTTCACCGAGTCGGGTCACCGGGTCCGTGTCGTGCCGACCGCGTCGGCGCTGCGGTTCGTCGGGGCGCCGACCTGGGCGGCGCTCTCCGGTCAGCCGGTCGCCGACGACGTGTGGTCCGACGTGCACGAGGTGCCGCACGTCCGCCTCGGCAAGCAGGCCGACCTCGTGGTGGTCGCGCCGACCACCACCGACCTGCTCGCCAAGGCCGCCCACGGGCTCGCCGACGACCTGCTGACCAACACGCTGCTGACCGCCCGCTGCCCGGTGGTGCTGGCTCCGGCCATGCACACCGAGATGTGGGAGCACCCGGCCACCGTCGCCAACGTCGCCACGCTGCGGGCCCGGGGCGTCCGGGTCATCGAGCCGGCCGTCGGGCGGCTCACCGGCGCCGACACCGGCAAGGGTCGACTGCCCGACCCGGCGGAGATCTTCGCGGTCGCCCGCCAGGTCCTCGCTCGGGGCGTGTCCGCACCGGCCGACCTGACCGGCCGCCGGCTGGTGGTCACCGCCGGCGGCACCCGCGAGCCGCTGGACCCGGTCCGCTTCCTCGGCAACCGCTCCTCCGGCAAGCAGGGCTACGCCTTCGCCCGGTCGGCTGTCGCCCGGGGAGCGCGGGTCACGCTGATCTCGGCCAACGTGGCCCTCGCCGACCCCGCCGGGGTCGACCTGGTCCGCGTCGGCACGACCGCCGAGCTGCGTGAGGCGACAGTCAAGGCCGCCGTCGAGGCCGACGCGGTCGTGATGGCGGCGGCTCCGGCCGATTTCCGACCGGCGACGTACGCGCCTGGCAAAATCAAGAAGTCGGACGACGGTGTGGCGCCCACCATCGAGCTCGTCACCAACCCGGACATCGCGGCGGAGCTCGGCCAGCGCAAGCGACCGGAGCAGGTGCTCGTGGTGTTCGCCGCCGAGACCGGCGACGCGGAGGCCAACGGCCGGGCGAAACTCGCCCGGAAGCGGGCCGACCTGATCGTGGTCAACGAGGTCGGTGCGGACCTGGTCTTCGGCGCCGACACCAACACGGTGACGGTCATCGGCGCGGACGGCTCGGTGAGCCGCCTGCCGGAGCAGTCCAAGGAGGCCGTGGCCGACACCGTGTGGGATCTCGTCGTGGCGCGGCTGGCCAACCGCTCCTGACGGGTGGAACAGCACGCGACCGACCCCGACACCGGCCGCAGCGGTGACTAGACTGCCGCGGAACGACCTCACACGCTTAGGAGTGCCGTGACACGCCGCCTCTTCACGTCCGAATCGGTCACGGAAGGCCACCCGGACAAGATCGCCGACCAGATCAGCGACGGCATCCTCGACGCCCTGCTCACCGAGGACCCGCACAGCCGGGTCGCGGTCGAGACCATGATCACCACCGGCCAGGTACACATCGCCGGTGAGGTCACCACGAAGGCGTACGCCGACATCCCGACCATCGTCCGGCGCACCATCCTCGACATCGGCTACGACTCGTCGAAGAAGGGCTTCGACGGCGCGTCCTGCGGGGTCAGCGTCTCGATCGGTGCGCAGTCCGAGGACATCGCGCAGGGCGTGGACAACGCCTTCGAGCTGCGCACCGGCGCGTCGGAGAGCGCGCTGGACGCGCAGGGCGCCGGTGACCAGGGCATGATGTTCGGCTTCGCCTGCTCGGAGACTCCGGAGCTGATGCCGCTGCCGATCGCGCTCGCCCACCGGCTGGCCCGCCGCCTCGCCGCGGTGCGCAAGGACGGGACCATCCCGTACCTGCGTCCGGACGGCAAGACCCAGGTCACCATCGAGTACGAGGGGCTGCGCCCGGTCCGCCTGAACACGGTGGTGGTGTCCAGCCAGCACGCCGCGGACATCTCGCTGGAGTCGCTGCTCACCCCGGACGTGCGTGACTCCGTCATCGCCCCCGAGCTGGAGAGCCTCGGTCTGGACACCGACGGCTACCGGCTGCTGGTCAACCCGACCGGCCGGTTCGAGATCGGCGGTCCGATGGGTGACGCCGGCCTGACCGGTCGCAAGATCATCGTCGACACCTACGGCGGGTACGCCCGCCACGGCGGCGGCGCGTTCTCCGGCAAGGATCCGTCCAAGGTGGACCGCTCGGCCGCGTACGCGATGCGCTGGGTGGCCAAGAACGTGGTCGCCGCCGGCCTGGCCGAGCGGTGCGAGGCGCAGGTCGCCTACGCCATCGGCAAGGCGCACCCGGTGAGCCTGTTCATCGAGACGTTCGGCACCGAGACCGTGCCGGTGGCCTCGATCGAGAAGGCCGTCGGCGAGGTGTTCGACCTGCGCCCGGCCGCGATCATCCGGGACCTCAACCTGCTCCGACCGATCTACCAGCAGACAGCCGCGTACGGCCACTTCGGCCGGGAGCTGCCGGACCTGACCTGGGAGAGCACCGACCGGGCCGCCGACCTCAAGTCGGCCGCGGGAGCCTGACCGCCACCAGGCGTAGCGACCGGCGACCCGCGGACGGGTCGCCGGTCGCGCGCGTCTGCGTGGATGTCGGACTGGCGCACCTGGACCGCCCGTTCGACTACCTGGTGCCGGCCGAGCTGGACGACGTGGCGGTGCCCGGCACCCGGGTGAAGGTGCGCTTCGCGGGGCAGCTCGTCGACGGGTGGTTGCTGTCGCGGGCCGACGACTCCGGGCACACCGGCCGGCTCGCCTACCTGGAGAAGGTCGTCTCGCCCGAGCCGGTGCTGGCGCCCGAGATCGCCCGGCTGGCCCGGGCGGTCGCGGACCGGTACGCGGGCAGCCTCGCCGACGTGCTCCGGCTCGCCGTGCCACCCCGGCACGCCCGGGTCGAGAAGGAACCCCACGCCACCGGTGAGTCCGTCCCACCGGACGCCGCCGACCTCGACGGGTCCACCGCCGACCCGTCGGCCGGCGAGGCGGTCGACCCGCGCGGCTGGCGGGACTACCCGACCGGGCCGGCGCTGCTGCGGGCGCTCACCGACGGTCGGGCACCCCGCGCGGTGTGGTCCGCCCTGCCGGGCGAGGACTGGGCCGCCCGCTACGCCGACGCGGTGGCCGCCACCGTCGCCGGTGGGCGGGGCGCCGTGGTCGTGGTGGCCGACGCCCGCGACCTCGACCGTCTCGACGCCGCGCTGACCGGCGTGCTGGGGCCGGGGCGGCACGTCACCCTCTCCGCCGCCCTGGGCCCGGCCCGGCGCTACCGGGCGTTCCTCGCCGCCCGGCGCGGGCAGGTGCCGGTTGTCGTCGGTACCCGCGCCGCGATGTTCGCCCCGGTGGACCGGCTCGGCCTCGTCGCCGTCTGGGATGACGGAGACGACCTGCACTCCGAACCCCGGGCGCCCTATCCGCACGCCCGTGACGTGCTGCTCACCCGGGCGCAGCTCGCCGAGGCCGGTGCGCTGATCGGCGGGTACGCCCGGACGGCCGAGGCGCAGCTGCTGCTGGAGACCGGCTGGGCCCGGGAGGTGGTCGCCGACCGGGCGACGGTACGGGCCCGGATACCGGCCATCGCGCCGACCGGTGACGACCCGCAGCTCGCCCGTGATCCCGGTGCGGCCACCGCCCGGCTGCCCAGCCTGGCCTGGACGGCCGCCCGCGACGCCCTGCGGGCGGACCTGCCGGTGCTCGTGCAGGTGCCCCGACGCGGCTACCTGCCCTCGGTCTCCTGCGCCGACTGCCGTACCCCGGCCCGCTGCGCGCACTGCGCCGGCCCGCTCGCGCTGCCGTCGGCCGGTGGCACCCCCGCCTGCCGGTGGTGCGCCCGGGTCGCCGCCGCGTACGCCTGCCCCGAATGCGGTGGACGGCGGCTGCGGGCCGCGGTCACCGGTGCCCGTCGTACCGCCGAGGAGCTGGGCCGGGCCTTTCCCGACGTGCCGGTGCGGACCTCGGGACGGGAGGAGGTGCTGACCGACGTGCCCGGCGGGGCCGCTCTGGTCGTCGCCACCCCCGGCGCCGAGCCGGCCGCCGAGGGCGGCTACGGCGCGGTGCTGCTGCTCGACTCCTGGGCCCTGCTGACCCGGGCCGACCTGCGGGCCGGCGAGGAGGCGCTGCGTCGGTGGCTGGCCGCCGCGGCGCTGGCCCGCCCGGCGCCAGCCGGCCGGGTGGTGGTGGTCGCCGACGGCGCGCTCGCGCCGGTGCAGGCGCTGCTGCGGTGGGATGCCGCCTGGTTCGCGGGCCGGGAGCTGGCCGAGCGCCGCGAGCTGGGCTTCCCGCCTGCGGTACGGATGGCAAGCGTCACCGGCCCGGCCGAGGCGGTGGCCGACCTGCTCGCCGCAGCCCGGCTGCCCGGCGACGCCGAGGTGCTCGGACCGGTGCCGGCCGACGAGGGGCGGGAGCGGATGCTGGTCCGAGTGCCCCGGGCACGGGCCGCCGCGCTCGCCGAGGCCCTGCACTCGGCCGCCGGGGTGCGCGCCGCCCGCAAGGCCGCCGACCCGGTTCGTCTCCAGGTCGATCCGCTGAGCCTGTTCTGACCGTTTCTCCGGTTGCGGAACCCGGCCTCGCGCCCCTGCCCGCACACCGCGTCCGGCAAAGCGGTGGCGCCGAGGTGGTAGCATCGCCCGTCATGCTCGGGCGTACGACGGCCCCAGGTCACGGCACCGCCGCGGAAGGGCGGGCCGGGAACGCGTCGGTCGGACGCGATGTCGATGATGTCAGGAAGCCGGTTATCAGGGGTGGACCAGTCGTGACCGTTCGACAATCGATCGTCTTCAACGGCGACCTCGGCAGCGGCAAGAGCACCGTGTCGGTGGAGATCGCCAAGCGGCTCGGGATGCGCCGGGTCAGCGTGGGTGACCTCTACCGGGAGATGGCGCAGCAGCGGCAGATGACGGCCCTGCAGCTCAATCTGCACGCCGAGCTGGACCAGGCCGTCGACGGTTACGTCGACCAGCTCCAGCGGGACATCGCCGCCTCCGGCGAGCACCTGATCATGGATTCGCGACTGGCCTGGCACTTCTTCACCGACGCGCTCAAGGTGCACATGATCACCGAGCCGGGTGAGGCGGCGCGCCGGGTGCTGGCCCGACCGTCCGGCCCGGCGGAGAGCTACGCGTCCCTCCAGGAGGCCAAGGCCAAGCTCCGCGAGCGCAGCGAGAGCGAGCGCAGCCGGTTCATCGTCCGCTACGGGGTGGACAAGGCGCGGTTGCGCAACTATGACCTGATCTGCGACACCACCCGGGCCTCCGCCGCCGAGGTGGTCGAGCACATCATCGCCGCGTACGAGGGCACCCTCGGCGCGGACGTGCTGCGCGACGGCCGGCCGTTGCTGCTGCTCGACCCGGCGCGCGTCTACCCGACCGAGGACATCGCGACCCTGCGCGGGCTGTGGGACAGCGAGTTCGTCGGCGACGTGGCCGAGGCCGGCGACGAGTCCCTGGAACCGCTCAAGATCGGCTTCACCGGCGAGTACTTCTTCGTCGTCGACGGTCACCGTCGGCTCAGCGCCGCCGTGCAGAACGGTTTTTCCCTGGTCCCCGCCGAGTTGGTCGCGGAGGTCGACGAGCCGGTGGTGGGCGGGATGAGCGCCGTGGACTACTTCGCCGCTCAGGTGCGCCCCGGCCTGGTCTACGACTGGGAGGCCGCCCACAAGATCCAGCTTCCGCTGCCCGAGCAGTCGGCGCTGCTTGGCGGCGACGCCGTGCTCGCCGCCGACCGGGGCGTCGGCGCCTGAGCCCAGCGCGGAGCCGGACCGGCACGCGGGATGCGCGCCGGCCCGGCCCCCGGGCCGTACGGTTGATCGCCGGTAGGCGTCAGCCCAGGACCACGCCGGAGGCGCCGACGCCGGCCATGCCGGAGAAGATGTCCTCGTAGTAGATCCGCCAGGCGCACACCCGGCCGGTGGGGACGTAGCCGGTACACGTCGTCGCGGTGTTGGTGTCGTCGATGGCGGTGTTGGTGCCGGTCGCCCAGACCTGGAGGGTGTTCGCCGCGTTCACGATCTCCACCGGGCCGCCGCTGTCACCCTGGCCGATGGCGTTGGTGTGGGTGGTGTTCTCGGCTTGGACCTGACCGCAGACCGTGCCGAAGTCGCGCACGTTGATGCACAGGTTGCGGGCCTTCACCTGGATCGAGCACCGGGTGCCGGAGTACGCGCCGGAGGTGCACACCCAGTTGCCGACCTGGCTGGCCTGTGCGCCGATCACCTGGTTGCTGAACTCGCTGACCACCGCGCCGGCCGCGTCGGTGCTGTTGTTGAAGACCCGGCCGCCCCCGCTGCCCGCGAGCAGCAGGGTGTCGGTGCCGGTGTTGCGGGTGCTGACCGTGCCGATCGTCTGCCCGGTCGGGTCGGTGGCGAGGACGTTGAGGTTGGCGCAGTGCGCGGCGGAGAGCACCCGCGTCACCCCGCCCTGGAAGACCCCGAAGCCTGTCGAGCAGCCACCGCCGTTGGCGGTGTTACGCCACGCGGCGCCACCCCACCACGGGGGCGAGTCGTCCCACCGGGTCGCGGGCGCGGCGGCGACACCTGTCTGCACCGTCACCGGTACGCCGGCGAGAGCCGTGGCGCCGAGCAACCCGCTCTGCGTACCGACGAGCAGGCCGGCGCCGTCGGCGCGCGGCCCCACCGTGGTGATCTTGTCGCCGGCCGTGGCCCGCAACCGGTCCGCCGCGACCATCAGCTCCCGCTGCGAGTACGCGGCGGGCAGCACCGTCGTCGCGACGGTGGCCCGGGCGTTGGCCACCAGGCGTGCCGGCGGCTCGCCCTTCCAGTAGACCTGGAGGTGGCGGGTGGTGGGATCGGCGACGACACCGGCGAAGCCGGAGTTCGCGCTGCTCTGCGCCGCGTTCGTGATCTGCGCGGCGGCGGTGTTCATCCGCTGCTGCAACCGGAGCAGCTCGGACCAGGAGGCGAAGCCGCCGGGCACCGGCGCGCTGTCGACGAACGATCCGGTGGTGGTGGCCTTGCCCCCCGGCGCGGCGGTGGCCGGTGCGGCACTCACGCCCGCGACGAGCAGCGTGAGGCCACACGCGGTGACGGCGATGCGACGCAGCATCGTCGCGGACCGTCGGGCGGTCGGGTGTGGACGGATCATCTGGTACCCCTTCCCCAGGGTTTCGTGGCGCGGGCCGAACCCGCACCGAGACGGTGGCACGAGACGTCGGTTCGGCACGGCGATCCTGGACGGGACTGGACACCGTCGGACACCGCTGGACGCGGGAAAGGTCCGATGTGGAACTGTCAGACATCGGCGGCCTCCTATCTCGCCGTGTGTGACCGCAACTAGCCTGCCCGTGTCGGCACCCGGGGCGGCCGGGTGACCGGTAGGGGGTGGGGGCCGCATGTCCGACCAACGGGTACCGTCCGGCGTTCGTCGCGCACCGCAGGGGCCACC
Source organism: Micromonospora sp. NPDC049275 (assembly GCF_043197115.1). Taxonomy (NCBI): domain Bacteria; kingdom Bacillati; phylum Actinomycetota; class Actinomycetes; order Micromonosporales; family Micromonosporaceae; genus Micromonospora; species Micromonospora sp. NPDC049275. The sequence continues at coordinate 51,510 of NZ_JBICSN010000016.1, read as the reverse complement.
AGCGGAGTGCGACGTGGCCCGCGGTGGCGTCGAGGCGCAGACCCTGCCGGAGCTGGCCGGCCTGCTGCGCCAGCTGCGCCGCCGCGAGGCACGGCAGCAGGGCGAGACCCGGCTGACGTACCGGCAGCTGGCGGCGAAGACCGGCTGGTCACGCGGCATCATCGGGGAGTACTTCGCCGGCAACATCCTGCCCCCGCCGGAGCGGTTCGACGCGCTCATCCGGCTGCTCGGGGCGACCCCCACCGAGCAGGGACTGCTGGCCACCGCGCGGGACCGGATCGAGGAGCGACGTCGACGCCCGACCCGCGACCACGCGGCCACCGGTCGGGCGGTCGCCGGGGCCGTGCGGGCCAGGAGTGGCGGCGCCCGGGCCGCCACGGGGCCGACCCGCTTCCCCGTGCCCCGCCAACTACCCCCGGCGTTGCCCGGATTCGTCGGACGTGCCGCCCAGCTCGCCCAGCTCGATGCCGCCTCCGCCGGCCCGGACACCTCAGGCGCAGGCGGCCGGGCGCCGGCCACCGTGGTGACGCTGTCCGGCACGGCCGGGGTGGGCAAGACGACGCTCGCGGTGCACTGGGCGCACCGCGTCGCCGACCGGTTCCCGGACGGCCAGCTCTACGTCGACCTGCGCGGATTCGACTCCACCGGAACGGTGGTGACGGCCGTCGAGGCGGTCCGCGGCTTCCTGGAAGCCCTGGAGGTGCCGCCCGAACGGATCCCCACCCACCTGCCCGCGCAGGTGGGTCTCTATCGAAGCCTGCTCGCCGATCGCCGGATGCTGGTGCTGCTGGACAACGCGCGGGATGCCGACCAGGTCCGGCCGCTGCTGGCCGGCAGTCCGACCTGCCTGGTCCTGGTCACCAGCCGTAACCGGCTGGCCGGTCTGGTCGCCGCCGAGGGCGCCCGGCCGGTCGGCGTGGACCTGCTCAGCGCCGCCGAGGCATGGCAGTTGTTGGCCCGGAGACTCGGCGCGGACCGACTGGCGGTCGAGCCGCGGGCCGTGGACGAGATGATCGAGCGGTGCGCGCGGCTGCCGCTGGCCCTGGCGGTTCTCGCCGCGCGGAGTGCGGCGAATCCGGCGTTCCCCCTGGCCACCCTCGCGGCCGAGCTGCGCGGGGCGCCGCGCCCACTGGACTCGTTCGACGCCGGCGACGCCGGCACCGACGTGCAGGCAGTCTTCTCCTGGTCGTACCGGAGCCTCACCCCCGCGTCGGCACGGCTGTTCCGGCTGTTCGGCTGCCATCCCGGTCCGGACATCGGGGTCGCCGCGGCGGCCAGCCTGGCCGGGCTGCCCCGGGAGCAGGTGCCCCGACTGTTGGCGGAGCTGGCCCACGCGCACCTCGTCACCGAGCACGTCCCCGGCCGGTTCGGCGCACACGACCTGCTCCGGGCGTACGCCGCCGAGCAGGCCGAACGACTCGATCCGGCCGAGGTACGGCGGGCCGCGATCCGTCGTGGGCTGGACCACTACCTGCACACCGCGCACGCGGCCGCGCTGCTGCTGCAGCCGGGCCGGGATCCGGTCACCCTGGCGGCGGCCCCGCCGGGTGTGACGCCCGAGCGGATCACCGACCACGCGCAGGCGCTCGCCTGGTTCACCGTCGAGTACCCGGTGCTGCTGGCCGCCGTCGCGCACGCTAAACGTGCCGGGTTCGACAGCCATGCCTGGCAGCTCGCGTGGACGCTCGTGGACTTCCTGCAACGCCGGGGACGGTGGCCGGACCTGGCCGTCGCCCAGCGGACCGCCCTGGCCGGGGCGCGGCGGACGGGGGACCGGCTCGGGCAGGCGAACGCCCACCGTGACCTCGCCCGGGTGCTGTCCCGACTGGGGCGGGTGGACGAGGCGGCGAGCAACTACCGGCAGGCCCTGACGCTCTTCGGGGCGCTGTGTGACCGCACCGGGCAGGCGCGTACCCACCGGGCGTTCGGCGCGATGCTCGACGGTCTCGGCCGGTACGCCGAGGCGCTGGACCATGTGCGGCGGGCTCTCGCCCTGTACCGGGACGCCGGCCATCTGGCCGGGGAGGCCAGCGCCCGTAACGCCGTGGGTTGGGCGCACGCGCAGCTCGGCCAGTACCGTCCGGCGCTCGCGCACTGCGAGCAGGCGTTGACGCTGCTGCGCCGGACCGGTGACCGGCACGGTGAGGCCAACACCTGGGACAGCCTCGGCTTCATCCACGCCCGGCTGGGCGACCACCGGGAGGCGATCCGCTGCTACGGGCGGGCGCTGCGCCTGTACCGGCGGATCAGCGACCGCTACGACGAGGCGGACACCCTCTCCCGCCTCGGCGAGAGCCGGCACGCGGCGGGGGACCCGGCCGGCGCGGCACGGACCTGGCGGCGAGCCCTGGGCATCCTCGATGACCTCGGTCACCCCGACGGCGAGCGGGTCCGCGCCCTGCTGGCCGCGGCGGCGGCCACCCGGGGCCGAGCCGAGTGACGCCCGGCACACCGGCGGTGGCCGATCGAGGTACGCCGGCCGGTGCGCCTCGAGGCACTCCGTAGACTGGTACGGCACCGCTCGCCCGCCCGATGAAGGAGCCGTCCCGCGTGACCGTCCAGCCCATCCGTCTGTTTGGGGATCCGGTGCTGCGCACGCCGGCCGATCCGGTGGTCGACTTCGACGTTGAGCTGCGTAGGCTCATCGCCGACCTCACGGACACGATGCGGGGGCAGAACGGCGCCGGCCTGGCCGCGCCGCAGCTCGGTGTGAGCCTGCGGGTGTTCGCCTTCGACGTCGACGACGTGCTCGGGCACCTGGTCAACCCGGTGCTGGAGTTCCCCGACGAGGAGGAGCAGGACGGCCCCGAGGGCTGCCTCTCCATCCCCGGGCTCTACTTCGACACCAAGCGCCGGCAGAACGTCATCGCCAAGGGCTTCAACGGCTACGGCGACCCGCTGCAGATCGTCGGCACCGGGCTGATGGCCCGCTGCGTGCAGCACGAGACCGACCACCTCGACGGCGTGCTCTTCCTGGACCGGCTCGACGCCGCCGGTCGCAAGGAGGCCATGAAGGCCATCCGCCAGGCCGAGTGGTACGACGCGGCCGCGCCGCCGGTGGTCAAGGTCAACCCGCACGCCGGTGGCAGCCCCTTCGGCCTGGGTCGGTGACCCGGATGCGTGTGATCTTCGCCGGTACGCCGGCGGTTGCCGTGCCCGCCCTGGCCGCCGTCGCGGCCTCCCGGCACGAGCTGGTCGCCGTGGTCACCCGACCCGACGCGCCCGCCGGGCGGGGGCGTGGCCTGTCCCGTTCCCCGGTCGGCGCGTGGGCCGACGAGCACGGCGTGGAGGTGCTCACGCCGGCCCGCCCCCGTGACCCGGAGTTCCTCGACCGGCTGCGCGAGCTGTCCCCGGACTGCGTGCCGGTGGTCGCCTACGGCGCGCTGGTGCCGCCGGCGGCGCTGGAGATCCCCCGGTACGGCTGGATCAACCTGCACTTCTCGCTGCTGCCCGCCTGGCGGGGCGCCGCGCCCGTGCAGCACGCGGTGCTGCACGGCGACGAGCTGACCGGGGCCAGCGTCTTCCACCTGGAGCAGGGCCTGGACACCGGGCCGGTGTTCGGCACCCTGACCGACGAGATCCGCCCCGGCGACACCTCCGGCGACCTGCTGGAGCGGCTCGCCGACTCCGGCGCCGGTCTGCTGGTGGCGGTGCTCGACGCGATCGCCGACGGCACCGCGCGAGCCGAGCCGCAGCCCGCCGACGGGGTGTCGCTGGCGCCGAAGCTGACAGTGGAGGATGCCCGGGTGCGCTGGGGTGACCCGGCCTTCGCCGTGGACCGGCGGATCCGCGCCTGCACCCCGGCCCCCGGCGCGTGGACGACCTTCCGGGACGAGCGGGTGAAGCTCGGCGCGGTCGCACCGGTGCCCGACGGCCCGGACCTGAAACCGGGGGAGCTGCTGGTGGAGAAGACGCGGGTACTGGCCGGCACGGCCACCGTGCCGGTGCGTCTCGGCGAGGTCCGCGCCGCCGGCAAGCGCGCCATGGCGGCCACCGACTGGGCGCGCGGCGTCCGTGTCAGCGCCGGCGAGGCCCTCGCGTGACGGCCCCGGAGGGCACGCGTCCGTTCCGCGGCGGTTCGTCCGCCAGCCGTGGCGGTGACCGTCGGCCGGCCCGGCCGCCACTGGACCGGCCACGACGCGCGGCGTACGAGGCGGTGGCCGCCGTGCACCGCGACGACGCCTTCGCCAACCTGGTGCTGCCCATCATCCTGCGCGAGGAGGGGCTGTACGGCCGCGACGCCGCCTTCGCCACCGAGCTGACCTACGGCACCCTGCGCCACCTCGGCACGCTGGATGCGATCCTCAGCGACGCGGCCGGGCGGGACGTGGCCCGCATCGACCCACCGGCGCGCGACGCGCTGCGAATCGGGGCCTACCAGCTGCTGCACACCCGGGTGCCCCCGCACGCGGCCGTGTCGTCGACCGTGGACCTGGTCCGCTCGGTCGCGCCGGGCGCCGCCGGGTTCGCCAACGCGGTGCTGCGCGAGGTGTCCACCCGCGACATCGACGGTTGGGTGGCCAAGCTCGCCCCGCCGATCGAGACCGATCCGGTCGGGCACCTGGCGCTGGCGTACAGCCACCCGCAGTGGATCGTGCGGGCCTTCTCCGAGGCGCTCGGCGGCGACCTGGGCGAGACCGCCCGGCTCCTGATCGAGGACAACGAGCGGCCCCCGGTGCACCTGTGCGCCCGTCCCGGCCTCATCGATCCGATCGAGCTGGCCGACCAGGTCGGCGGCGCGCCCGGCGCCTTCTCGCCGTACGCCGTCTATCTGCCCGGCGGCGCGCCTGGTGACGTGCCGGCGGTGGTCGACGGTCGTGCCCACGTCCAGGACGAGGGCTCCCAACTCGTGGCCGCCGCGCTCGCCGACGCGCCGCTCGACGGTCCGGACGGGCGCTGGCTGGACCTGTGCGCAGGCCCGGGCGGCAAGGCCGGTCTGCTCGGCGCGCTGGCCGCGCAGCGCGGGGCCCGACTGACCGCTGTGGAGGTGGCCGAGCACCGGGCCCGGCTGGTGTCCCAGGCGACCCGGGGCCTGCCGGTGGCCGTGCTGGCCATGGATGGTCGTGAGGTCGGCGCGGACCCGAAGCTGCCGGAGGGCCACTTCGACCGGGTGCTGGTGGACGCCCCGTGCACCGGTCTGGGCTCGCTGCGTCGCCGGCCCGAGTCGCGCTGGCGTCGCCAGCCCTCCGACCTGCCGCCGCTGACCCGGCTACAGCGGGAGCTGCTGGGCGCGGCGCTGCGGGCGGTCCGGCCGGGCGGGCTGGTCGCCTACGTCACCTGCTCGCCGCACACGGTGGAGACGCACGTGACGGTCACCGAGGCGGCCCGCCGCAGCGGTGTGTCGGTGGACTTCGTCGACGCCCGGCCGCTGCTGCCGGCCGGCATGCCCGGCCTGGGCGACGGCCCCACCGTGCAGCTCTGGCCGCACCGCCACGGCACCGACGCGATGTTCCTCGCCGTCCTGCGCAAGGGCTGACAGCAGTCCTGCGCAGGGGGTTGACGCGACACCGCACCCGGCCGAGGCGGCCGGGTGCGGTCGTGTCGGCCGGGATCAGGTGACGGGGAGGCCCTTGGTGCCGGCGTTGCGCATCGAACGGGTCAGGTTCCGGTCGCTGATCCACAGGAAGCACTGCACGCCACGGTTGCCGTTGCGCCACTCCTGCTCGTACGGCTGGTAGTAGATCGTCCCGGCGCGGAAGTCGAGCTGGGAGTTGTCCGGCACCTTGGCGTACCTGGCGGTCACCGACTGGCACGCCCGGTGGGTGCGCTTGGTGGTGCGGTTGAATTCCGCGTAGCTGATGTCCGGTGCCTGCCAGATCCCGACGAACTCGGCGTGGTGCTTGGCGGTGCAGGACACCGCCACCATCTCCTCGATCTTGTCCTTGTTCAGCTTCGGGTTGAAGCAGCGGTACGCCAGCGGCGCCGCACCGGTCAGCGCGCCCCGCAGGCTGCCGGTGCGCAGGTCGACGGCGGTGTCGTCGATGCTGGTGATCTCGGTGACGTCGCAGCGGAACCAGCGGGCCCCGCCGGCCCAGGCGGCAGGCGAGGGCAGCACGACGGCCAGCCCGAGGCGCCCGGAGCGCCAGTCGGCGCCGACCGCCTTGTTGACCTCCGTCTGGCAGCCGGCCTGCGCGGCCCGCATGCCCTCCGAGCCGGGCGGCGGGGGTGTGCCGCGCTCCGCGCCGGGGCCGGTGAGCGTGCCGACGTGGAGGGTCTCCACCCGGTGCGACTCGCCGCACTCCATGGGGTTGTAGCCGCTCAGGAAGCCGACCTGCTGGTAGGCGTGGTGGCAGACGCCTGCGGTGGGGACGAACTGCTGCGCCGCCACGGGCGCCGGCCAGTCGTCGACCAGGTCACTGTCGACTCCGGCGGGCGCGCCACAGCCGGTGAGCGCCAGGGCCACCGCCGCGCCCCCGGCAATCGCCGTCAACCACCGTCGCATCTCCGACCTCCCGCCACCGGTGACCTCCGATCGACCCCCAGCCGGCCGGTACCGTCACGGCGCAGCAGCATACGGCACCGTGACTCAGATCGCGGGCAGTCCCTCGGGGCCGGCGCCGCGCATCGAACGGGTGAGTTTGCGGTCGTCGCTCCACAGGAAACAGCGCACCCCACGGTCACCCTCCTCCCACTCCCGCTGCGACGGTGGGTAGTAGATGGACCCGGCCCGGTACGGCATGTCGCTGTTGTTCGGCACGGCCGCGTACGCGGCGATCAACGTCATGCAGCGCCGGTGCGCCTGGTCGCCCGCGCGGGTGAACTCGCCCCAGCTCATGTCCCGCTCCTCGTAGACCCCGACGAACTCGGCGCGGTGCGGCTCGGTGCACAGCACCGGGGCCATGTAGTTGAGGTTGTCGCCGATCAGCTTGGGGTCGAAACAGCCGTGGGTCAGCGGGGTGTCGCCGATCAACGCGCCGCGCAGGCTGCCGACGCGGTTCACCGGCCGGGTGTTGTCGATGCTGCCGGTCTCGCTGAGGTCGCAGCGGAACCAGCGGGCGCCGCCGGTCCAGGCCGAGCCGGAGGGCAGCGACAGCGTCAGAGTGAGCCGGGCCGTGTGCCAGTCGCCGCCGAGCACCTCCCGGGCCCGCTGGTCGCACTCGGAGCGGGCCGCGCGCAGCGCGGTCGAGCCGGGCCCGGGGCGGGCGCCGGCCCGCGCTGCCGCGCCGGTGAACGTGCCGACGTGGATCGCCTCGGCGAGGTGACTGCGGGCGCAGTCCACCGTCTCGTAGGTGCTGGCCTGCACGATCGAGGTGATCCGGGGCAGGCAGGTGTCGGTGGCGGGTGTGAACGGTTTCGGAACCCGCAGCTGCGGCCAGTCGTCGGTGAGATCACCGTCCGCGCCTCGCGCCGGCGCACAGCCGGCCAGCAGCATCGTCGTGATGCCGACCAGCGCCAGCGCTGGAAGCCACCGTCGCATCGTCCGCCCTCCCGGGAGCTGGCGACCGGTCACCGCGCCCCGCGGCGCGACCCCGGCGGGCGTGCAGCCTACGGCACTGTCCCGCTTGGAGTGTCGTCGCGTTTGGGTCGATCGGCCAGCCACTGATGTCTGTTCGTCCGGAATCGGGGGCCCGGACCGGCTTATTCTGCACTACTGGTCACTGCTGGGTTACAGCGTGTCGGAGTTGGTGCTGTGCTGCGGTCGGCGGGTGAGCACGTTCGTACACTGGCCCCGTGACCGTACCGCCGCCGATCGTCGCGCCGAGCATCCTGGCCGCCGATTTCGCCCGCCTCGCCGAAGAGGTCCGTGCCGTCGAGGACGCCGCGGACTGGTTGCACGTGGACGTGATGGACAACCATTTCGTGCCCAACCTGACCATCGGTCTGCCCGTGGTGCAGAGCCTGCGCGCCGCCACCGCGATGCCGTTCGACGTGCACCTGATGATCACGGACCCGCGTCGGTGGGCCCCCGGGTACGCCGACGCCGGGGCGTACAACGTCACGTTCCACGCCGAGGCGGCCGACGACCCGGTGGCGCTCGCGAAGGACCTGCGCTCGGCCGGCGCGAAGGCCGGGCTGGCGATCGACCGGGACACGCCGATCGAGCCGTACCTGGAGCTGCTGCCCAGCTTCGACACCCTGCTGATCATGACGATCAAGGCGGGCTTCGGCGGGCAGCGGTTCATTCCGCAGATGCTGGACAAGGTCCGCGCCGCCCGCCGACACGTCGACGCCGGCCACCTGGAGCTGCGCATCGAGGTGGACGGCGGGATCGCCGCCGACACCATCGAGCAGGCGGCCGCCGCCGGGGCCGACGCGTTCGTGGCCGGGACCGCCGTCTACGGCGCCGCCGACCCGGCGGAGGCGGTCCGGCGCCTACGGGCGCTGGCGGAGCGCGCGGCGCCCGGGGCCTGAGGTGGAGCCCGAGGGCGACCGCAAGGACATCATCCTCGTCGTCGACGACGACGAGGACATCGCCCGCTTCGTCGAGTTCAACCTGCGGCTGCACGGCTTCGAGGTGATTCACGCCAGTGACGGCCAGGAGGCCCTGGAGGTCATCGAGCGGCAGCGGCCGGACCTGGCCGTGGTCGACCTCATGATGCCCCGCGTCGACGGTCTGGAGCTGACCCGACGGCTGCGCGCCGACCCGATGACCTCCGCCCTGCCGGTGATCATGTTGACGGCGAAGGGGATGACCGTGGACAAGGTCCACGGCCTCAGCGCCGGCGCCGACGACTACCTGGTCAAGCCGTTCGACACCGCCGAGCTGGTGGCCCGGGTCTCCTCGACGCTGCGGCGTAACAAGGAGTTCCGGGAGGTCTCCCCGCTGACCGGGCTGCCCGGCAACAGTCGGATCCGTCGGGAGATCAGCGACCGGGTCCGGCAGGGGGTGGACTACGCGGTCGGCTACATCGACATCGACCGGTTCAAGAGCGTCAACGACCGGTACGGCTTCGTGCGGGGCGACGACTTCATCTCCGCGCTGGCCCGCAGCCTGCACCGGGCGGTGGTGGCGGTGGGTCTGCCGCCGGCCTTCCTCGGTCACGTCGGCGGCGACGACTTCGTCATCGTCTGCGCGCCGGACCAGGTCCGCCCGCTGACCTCCCGGGCGGTGGTCGACTTCGAGAAGGCCGCCGACACGCTCTACGACCCGACCGACCGCGAGCGCGGGTTCGTCGAGTTGAAGGACCGGCGCGGCACCATCCGCCGGGCCGCCCTGGTCACGCTGTCCATCGGTGTCTCCCTCTCCGACGCCGGCAAGCGGTTCACCGACCCTCTCGAGGCGATCGCGGTGGCCTCGGAGATGAAGACGGTCGCCAAGAGTCAACCGGGCTCGTACGTGGCGGTGGACCGGCGGCGCGGCGTCACCTGACGCGTGATCCCGCTGTGAAGTAGCTCGCCTCGGAGGTGTCGGAGCCTCGGAAGCGTGTAAGACTGCGAGGTACCCACCACGCGCTGGCGGGACTCGGTGAAATTCCGAACCGGCGGTGATCCACGGTCCAACCGTGGTCAGCCCGCGACCCGGACGGCTTCGGCCGGCCGGTGGACCTGGTGAAAATCCGGGGCCGACGGTTGGAGGCGGTTCGTCCGCCCCCAGACAGTCCGGATGGGAGACAGCGCGCGGGACGGACGGGTTCGAGCCGGCCGCTGGCGTCAGCGTGCCGTGCCGCCCATCCGGGTCGGCTGCGCCGTACCCGGAATCCGCCGCCGCCTGCCCGCGGCCCATGCCGCCTCCCTGACCGCCCGCGCGCGGACCGGCGAGTGAGAGGGCAGGACAGGGCGATGGCCAGCGTCTCCGTCGATGAGGCGATGCGGCGTGCGATCGAGCTGGCGGCGCGCGGACTGGGCACCACCAGCCCCAACCCGGTGGTCGGGTGCGTGCTGCTCGACGCCGACGGCGAGGTCGTGGGGGAGGGTTTCCACGCGTACGCCGGCGGGCCGCACGCCGAGATCGTGGCGCTGGCCCAGGCCGGGCCGCGCGCCGAGGGCGGCACCGCAGTCGTCACTCTCGAACCCTGCGACCACACCGGTCGCACCGGCCCCTGCAGCACCGCGCTCGTCCAGGCCGGGGTGTCCCGCGTCGTCATCGCCGTCCCCGACCCGAACCCGGTGGCCTCCGGCGGCGCCGCCACGTTGCGCTCCGCGGGGGTCCAGGTGGATCTGGGGGTACGCGGCGACGAGGCCGAGGCCGGCAACGTCGCGTGGTTGACCTCGATGCGCCGGGGCTGGCCGTACGTCATCTGGAAGTACGCCGCCACTGTCGACGGCCGGTCTGCCGCCGCGGACGGCACCAGCATGTGGATCACCTCGGAGGCGGCCCGGATCGACGTGCACGCGCTGCGCGGCACCGTCGACGCGGTCGTCGCCGGGGTGGGCACCGTACTCGCCGACGATCCCCGGTTGACCGCCCGTAACCTGCGCGACGGCAGCCTGGCCATCCGGCAGCCGCTGCGGGTGGTGGTGGACAGCTCGGGGCGTACCCCGACCGACGCCCGGGTCCGCGACGGCGCCGCGCGGACCTGGATCGCGACCGCCGCGGAGGTGGGCGCGGACCCGGACGGCCGGGTGGACCTGCCGGCGCTGCTCGCGGCGCTGCACCAGCGCGGGGTCCGCGCGGTGCTGCTGGAGGGCGGCCCCCGGCTGGCCGGCGCGTTCCTGGCCGCCGGCCTGGTCGACAAGATCGTCGGGTACGTCGCGCCCCGGCTGCTCGGCGCCGGCCCCACGGCCCTGGTCGACGCGGGAGTGACGACCATCGCCGAGGCCATCGATCTGGAGTTCGTCGACGTTACGCAGGTCGGTCCGGATCTCCGGATCACCGCTTTGCCCCGCAAAAGGGAGGGCTGACATGTTCACCGGCATTGTCGAGGAGTTGGGGGAGATCGTCCGGGTCACGGCCACGGCGGGCGATTCGGCGCTTGTCGCCGTACGCGGCCCGTTGGTCACCTCGGACGCCCGCCACGGCGACTCCATCGCCGTCAACGGCGTCTGCCTGACCGTGGTGGACGCGGCCGACGGAGTCTTCACCGCCGACGTCATGGGCGAGACCCTGCGCCGCTCCGCGCTGGGCGCGCTGCGCCCCGGCGACCCGGTCAACCTGGAGCGGGCCGCCGCGCTGGGCAGCCGCCTCGGCGGTCACCTCGTGCAGGGCCACGTCGACGGCGTCGGCGAACTGATCTCCCGGGAACCGGCCGAGCAGTGGGAGACGGTGCGGTTCCGGCTGCCCGCCACCCTGGCCCGGTACGTGGTGGAGAAGGGCTCGATCACCATCGACGGCGTGTCGCTGACCGTGGCGGAGGTGGGCGCGGACGAGTTCGCCGTCGGGCTGATCCCGACCACCCTGAAGCTGACCACGCTCGGCGCGAAGGGCGTCGGCGACCCGGTCAACCTGGAGGTCGACGTGCTGGCCAAGTACGTCGAGCGGCTGCTCGGCGCCCGGCTCGCCGACGAGGCGTCCGGGGCGTCCCCGGCGTCCCCGAGCACGGGCGAGGTGGCCTGATGGGCCCCCTCGGCTGGCTGCTCGACGCACAGGTGCAGGTGTTCGGCTCGCCGGTGCTGGCCCGGGAGATCGTCGGCAACGTGTTCGGGCTGGTCTCGGCGCTGCTCGGGCTGCGCCGGCTGGTCTGGGCGTGGCCCGTCGGCATGATCGGCAACGCGCTGCTGTTCACCGTCTTCCTCGGCGGGGTGTTCGCCACCCCGCAGGCTCACGACCTGTACGGACAGGCCGGCCGGCAGGTGTTCTTCTTCGCGGTAAGCGTCTACGGCTGGTGGCGGTGGCGACGCAACAGCCGCGCCGACGCGGGCCACGCCGCGGTGCTGCCGCGCTGGGCCACCGGCCGGGAGCGGCTGACGCTGCTGCTGGCCGCAGTGGTCGGCACCGCCGCCGCGTACCCGGTGCTCAAGGCGCTGGGCTCCTGGGGTCCGCTGCCGGACGCCTGGATCCTCACCGGCAGTCTGCTGGCCACCTACGGCATGGCCCGCGGCTGGGTCGAGTTCTGGCTGGTGTGGATCGCGGTGGACGCGGTCGGCGTGCCGCTGCTGCTGCGCGGCGGGTTCTACCCGTCGGCGGCCATGTACCTGGTCTACGGCGCCTTCTGCGCCTGGGGCTTCGCCGCCTGGTGGCGCACCTCGCGTGCCACCCGCCCGGCCGCCGCACTCCCGCCCACCTACACGGAGGCTGTCGCGTGACCAGTTTCGGGGATATCGACGAGGCGATCGCCGAGATCGCGGCCGGGCGGCCGGTCGTCGTGGTCGACGACGCCGACCGGGAGAACGAGGGCGACCTGATCTTCGCGGCCGAGCTGGCCACGCCGGAGCTGCTCGCGTTCATGGTGCGCTACACGTCCGGGTACGTCTGCGTGCCGCTGACCGAGAGCGAGGCCGACCGGCTCGACCTGCCGCCGATGCACCACACCAACCAGGACCGGCGGGGCACCGCGTACACGGTGACCGTGGACGCCCGGGAGGGGATCAGCACCGGCATCTCCGCGGCCGACCGCGCGCACACCATCCGTCTGCTCGCGGCAGCCGCCACCGACCCGACCGACCTGGCCCGGCCCGGGCATGTGGTGCCGCTGCGCGCCCGCGAGGGCGGAGTCCTGCGCCGACCCGGGCACACCGAGGCGGCGATCGACCTGACCCGGCTCGCCGGGCTGCGCCCAGCGGGCGTGCTCTGCGAGCTGATCAACGACGACGGCACCATGATGCGGCTGCCGGAACTGGAGAAGTTCGCCGCCGAGCACGGCCTCACGCTGATCACCATCGCCGACCTGATCGCCCACCGGCGGCGTACCGAGAAGCAGGTCGAGTTGGTCGCCGACGCCCGGATGCCGACGCGGCACGGGGTGTTCCGGGCGCTCGGCTACCGCGCCGAGCACGACCCGGCCGAGCACGTCGCCATGGTGCTCGGTGACCTCGGTGACGGTCAGGACGTCCTGGTCCGGGTCCACTCCGAGTGCCTGACCGGCGACGTGTTCGGCTCGCTGCGCTGCGACTGCGGGCCACAGCTGGACGCCGCGCTGGCCCGGGTCGCCCGCGAGGGCCGGGGCGTGGTGCTCTACGTCCGCGGGCACGAGGGACGCGGCATCGGCCTGCTGCACAAGCTGCAGGCGTACCAGTTGCAGGACCAGGGTCGCGACACTGTGGACGCCAACCTCGACCTGGGTCTGCCGGCCGACGCCCGCGACTACGGCACCGGCGCGCAGATCCTCTACGACCTCGGGGTGCGCTCGATGCGGCTGCTGACCAACAACCCGGCCAAGCGGGCCGGGTTGGAGGGCTACGGGCTCACCATCACCGGCCGTGAGAGCCTGCCGGCCGGCGCGCACCCGGAGAATCTGCGCTACCTGCGCACCAAGCGGGACCGGATGGGTCACCTGCTGGACGAGTTGGACGAGGTGTCCGAGGCGCCGCTGGGGCGTCCGGTCGCCGACGACGAGATCGGAGCATGACAATGGCGGGTTTCGGCGAGCCGGGAGTCGAGGCGGTCGACGCCGCGGGGCTGACCGTCGGGGTGGTGGCCGCGCGCTGGCACGGCGACCTGACAGACCACATGCTGGAGCGCGCGGTCGCCGCCGCCGAGGCGTGCGGTGCCCGGTCCGTGGTGGCGCGCGTCGCCGGCTCCGTCGAGCTGCCGGTCGTCGCCCAGGCCCTCGCGCGCCGCTGCGACGTGGTGGTCGCGCTCGGCGTGGTCGTGCGGGGCGCCACCGCCCACTTCGACTACGTGTGCCGGTCGGTCACCGACGGGCTGACCCGGGTGGCGCTGGACGAGGGCAAGCCGGTGGCGCACGGGGTGCTCACCGTGGAGACCATCGAGCAGGCCCGGGACCGGGCCGGGCTGCCCGGCTCGGCGGAGGACAAGGGCTGGGCGGCGACCGTGGCGGCGCTCGACGCGGCGCTTGCCGTCCGGACCGTGGCCGCCGGCAACGCGCAGCGGGTCGGCTTCGGCGGCTGACGCCGCCGCCGGCCGCTCCGCTGAGGTGTCGGCCGCCTTGGGTGCCAGCCGGCCGGGGGTCCGCCGGCCTCAGAGTCTGCCGGCCTCGATGATCCGGCGCAGGAACTGACGGGTTCTCGCCTGCGTCGGCTCGCCGAGCACCTGCTCCGGTGGGCCGCTCTCGACGACGCGCCCCGCGTCGAGGAAGCACACCTCGTCGGCGACCTCCCGGGCGAAACCCATTTCGTGGGTGGCCAGCACCATGGTCATCCCGTCGGCCTTCAGGTCCCGGATCATCGTCAGCACCTCGCCGACGAGCTCCGGGTCCAGGGCCGAGGTGACCTCGTCGAGCAGCATCAGTCGGGGCGAGTTCGCCATTGCCCGGACGATCGCCACCCGCTGCTGCTGCCCGCCGGAGAGCCCGTCCGGGAAGGCGTGCGCCTTCGCCCCCAGCCCCACCCGGTCGAGCAGTTCGCGGGCCTGCGCCTCGGCCTCGGCGCGGGCCCGCCGGTGCACCCGCCGGGGCGCGAGGGTGATGTTGTCCAACACGCTCAGGTGCGGAAACAGGTTGTACGCCTGGAAGACCATGCCGATCCGCCGGCGCACCCGGTCGGCGTCGACCCGGGGGTCGGAGATGTCCTCCCCGTCCAGCTCGATGGTGCCGTCGTCCACCTCCTCCAGCAGGTTCACGCAGCGCAGCAGCGTGGACTTGCCCGACCCGGACGCCCCGATCAGGGCCACCACCCGGTGCTCGTCGACAGTCAGGTCGAGCCGGTCCAGCACGACCTGGCCGGCGAACTCCTTGCGCAGATCCCGGCAGCGCAGCAGAGCCATGGTCAGCCTCCCGACTGGCGCCGGGCCGAGCGCAGCGTCACCCAGTCGGTGACCGCGATCAGCGGAATCGCGAGCAGCACGAACAGCGCCCCGGCCACGACGTACGGGGTGTAGTTGAACGACTGGGCGGTGGCGATCTGGGCGGCGCGGACCGCGTCGATCGGCCCGGCGAGCGAGACCAGCCCGACGTCCTTCTGCAGGGCCACCACGTCGTTGAGCAGCGGCGGCGCCACCCGGCGGACGGCCTGCGGCAACACCACGTGCCGCATCGTCTGCCGGTAGGTCAGGCCCAGCGAGCGGGCCGCGGCGAGCTGGCTGGGGTGCACCGACTCGATGCCGGCCCGGAACACCTCGGCCAGATAGCCACCGTAGGTGAGCACCAGCGCGAGCCCGCCGAGCACCAGCACCGACGGCATGCCCTGCAGGCGCAGCCCCGGCACGCCGAGGGTGAGCAGGTAGAGCACGATGATCAGTGGCAGGCCCCGGAAGGTGTACGTGTAGCCGGCGGCCAGCGCCCGCACCGGGAAGAAGACCGGGCCGCGCAGTGTCCGCAGCACGGCGATCGCCAGCCCGAGCAGCAGCGCCCCGGCCGCGCAGCAGACCAGCAGCCGGACGTTGAGCCAGAGCCCGTCCAGCACCGCCGGCAGCGCGTCGGCGCCGATCCGCGGGTCCAGGAACGACTGCCGGACCCGGTCCCAGCCCGGCGCGCCGGTCACGGCGACGACCAGCAGCGTGCCGAGCGCCGCCGTGGAGAAGGCCGCGATCAGCACGCTGTGGACGCTCTGCCGACGCCGGTACGCCGACCGACGGAGCTGCGCCGCGGAGGGGGTGTGCTCCTGCGGCGTCACCGCAGCTCGGCCGCCCCCGCCACCTGCGTGAGCCACTTCCGCTCCAGCTCGGTCAGCGTGCCGGCCTCGCTGAGCTGACCGACCGCGCCGCTCACGCAGCGGGTCAGCGGTGAGTTCTTGTCCAGCAGCAGCCCGAACGCCTCGGGCACGCCCACCTGCGGGACCTGACCGACGATCACCGCATCGGTGATCTCCGCGCCGGTGATGTAGAAGGCGGTCGGCAGGTCCACCACGAGCCCGTCGATCTGCCCGTTCTGCAGGGCCTTCTTGGCGTCGTCGTTGCTGTTGTAGACCTGCGGCTTCGCGGTGGGCTTGAGGACGTCCGTGATCGCCTGGTAGCTGGTCGTGCCGACCTGGGCGCCGAGCTTTGCGCCGCGCAGGTCCGCCAGAGACGTCTTGCCGGCGATCTTCGAGGACTTCAGCGCGATGACGGTCTGGCGCACCAGGTAGTACGGGGCGGAGAAGTCCACCGCCTGCTTGCGCTCCTCGGTGACGGAGAACTGGTTGATGTCGAAGTCGAAGTTCTTCGGACCGGGCGCGATCGCGGTGTCGAACTTGACCCGGGTCCAGGTGACGTCGCTCCGGGCGTAGCCCAGCTTCTCGGCCACCGCGTACGCGACGGCGGCCTCGAAGCCCTCGCCGCTGTCCGGCTTGTCCTTGCGGAACCACGGCTCGTAGGCCGGCTGGTCGGTGGCGATGGTGAGCTTGCCCGGCGTACGGGTGGGCAGGCTGTCCTTGGCGCAGGGCGGCGGGGCGGTGACGGTGGGGGTCGGTGACTCCTTCTGGGGCGCGCATCCGGTGGCGGCGACGACGACACCGGCGAGGGTGAGCGCGAAAAGACGTGAGCGGCTGGCCATGGCGGACAGCGTAAAGCTCCATGGGCGTCGATCGAAGATTTTCCCACCATGTCGGTAGGGAATTGTCCGCCTGCTGGGTCGGGGTGGACCCGGACTCGGGGCGCCGGCCCGGCGGCTGGAAGAATCGTTCCCCGTGAAGACGTTCGAGGAGTTGTTCGCCGAGCTGCAGGCCAAGGCCGCTGCCGGCACCCCGGGCTCGGGCACCGTCGCCGCGCTGGAGAAGGGCGTGCACTTCATCGGCAAGAAGGTCGTCGAGGAGGCGGCCGAGTCGTGGATGGCCGCCGAGCACGAGGGGCCGCAGCGCACCGCCGAGGAGATCTCCCAGCTGCTCTACCAGGTCCAGGTGCTGATGCTCGCCAGTGGTCTCGAACTGAAGGACGTCTACCGACATCTGTGAGTGCGCCCCGTCGTTGATCAGACCCGATCGAAGGAGCACTCAGTCATGTTGCGTGTCGCCATCCCCAACAAGGGCACCCTGGCCGAGCCGGCCGCCCAGATGCTGCGCGAGGCGGGCTACCGCCAGCGCACCGACCCCAAGGATCTCGTCTGCCGCGACGAGGCCAACGACGTCGAATTCTTCTACCTGCGTCCCAAGGACATCGCCACCTACGTCGGGTCCGGTGACCTCGACCTCGGCATCACCGGTCGGGACCTGCTGATCGACTCGGCCGCACCCGCCGAGGAGGTCGTCGACCTCGCCTTCGGTCGGGCCACCTTCCGCTTCGCCGCCCGCCCCGACGACATCGCCTCCGTGCAGGAGTTGGGCGGGCACCGGATCGCCACGGCGTATCCCGGGCTGGTCGAACGGCACCTCGACGAGGCGGGCGTCAAGGCCGAGGTGATCCGCCTCGACGGTGCCGTGGAGAACGCCGTACGCCTCGGTGTCGCCGACGTGATCGCGGACGTGGTGGAGACGGGCGCGACCCTGCGTCAGGCGGGCCTGGTGGTGTTCGGCGAGCCGCTGCTGCGCTCGTCGGCGGTGCTGGTCCGCCGCGCCGGCGCGCCGCCGCACGCGCAGGCCGAGCAGTTGCTGCGCCGCCTGCACGGCGTGCTGGTGGCCCGCCGCTACGTGATGCTCGCCTACGACGTGCCGGCCGGTCTGCTGGACCGGGCCAGCGGGCTGACCCCCGGCATCGAGTCGCCCACCGTGTCGCCGCTGCACCGCGAGGGCTGGGTGGCCGTGCAGGCCATGGTGCTCCGCGACGACGTGCACCGGATCATGGACGAGCTGTACGACCTGGGCGCCCGCGCCATCCTGGTCACCAACATCCACGCCTGCCGCCTCTGACCCCTGAATCAACTCGGGTTCGCTGAAACGGGGGTGTCCGCGCGCCAGGGGCACCCCCGTTTCGCCGAGCTCGGGTGGATCATCCGCGCGGTGCCGGCATCGACGGCGGGTGGTGGCTCGGCGGGTGGTGCGGCTGCCGGCCGGGTGCGGATGGCAGACTGGTGGGGTGAGTGAAACCGAGCTGGTCCGCCTCAAGCCCCGCCGGATCCGGGTGGTGTGCTGGTCGGCGGCGGTCGTGCTGGTGGTGGTGTTCGCCCTGGTCGCCACCTCGCTGAGCGGGTCGACCGGCGACGGTTACGGCAGCTTCCAGCGCGGCGACCAGATCGCCATGATCGGCCTGGGCATCTTCGGGGCGCTGGGTTTCCTGCTGTTCACCCGCCCGCGCGTGGAGGCGGACGCGCGCGGCGTCCGCGTCCGCAACGTCATCAGCTCGTACGAGCTGCCCTGGGAGGTCGTCCGGGGTGTCCGCTTCGACCGGGGCGCGCCGTGGGCCAGCCTGGAGCTGCACGACGACGACCTGCTGCCGATGGTCGCCCTGCAGGCCGCCGACAAGGAGTTGGCCGTCGACGGGGTCCGCGCCCTGCGCCGGCTGCACGAAGCCCACCTGGCCCGCCTCGCCGAACGCGCCGTCGACCGCTGACCCGCCGCGCCACCGGCGCCGCCGTGTCCGGTTTGGGGGGCGGTCGGGCCATGGGGTATCGTTATGGAGTCGACCAGGCTGTCTCCGCATGCGAGCAGACAGCCTCGAAAGCGGAGCGCCTGCTCCCACCCGAGTCGCCGCCACGGTGGCCGGGTCCGGTCACCGGTTCCGGGCACGCCCCGGTCCCGGACGTGTGATCCTGTGATCACGCCGACCGGTCGAGCGGGCCCTGGCATGCGCCGGGGCCTTCTGCTTTTCGGGTCGGTTCCCACCCGGGAGCCGCAGGGGTCGGCGACTGAGCAGAAACGACTCGAGGAGGCCCCATCAGCGTCGAACCACGCGTGAACGAGCAGATCCGGGCACGTGAGGTCCGACTGGTCGGCCCCGAGGGTGAGCAGGTGGGCATCGTCCCGCTGGAGCGCGCCCTTCAGCTGGCCGCGGACGTCGATCTGGACCTGGTCGAGGTTGCGCCGATGGCGCGCCCGCCGGTGTGCAAGCTCATGGACTTCGGCAAGTTCAAGTACGAGAGCGCACTCAAGGCGCGCGAAGCGCGGCGTAATCAGCAGCAGACCGTCATCAAGGAAATGAAGCTCCGTCCGAAGATCGACCCGCACGACTACGAGACCAAGAAGGGTCACGTGGTGCGGTTCCTCAAGGCGGGCGACAAGGTCAAGGTGACGATCATGTTCCGCGGTCGCGAGCAGAGCCGCCCGGAGCTGGGTTACCGGCTCCTGCGCCGGCTCGAATCCGAGATCACGGACCTGGGATACGTCGAGGCCGCTCCGAAGCAGGACGGTCGAAACATGATCATGGTTCTCGCTCCGCATCGGGCCGTCAAGGCCTCCGCGGTCGCCGCTACGGCGTCCCGCGGTGCACCTCGGGACCGGGGGGCGGACGAGTCCGCGCCGGTCACCGATGAGACCGCGGCGGCCGGCGAGACCGCAGCAGCCGTTGACGGTGGCACCGCCGCCGACACCAGCGGCGAGTAACAGGGGAGAGACGTTCCACATGCCGAAGATGAAGAGCCACACGGGTATGGGTAAGCGGGTCAAGGTGACCGGCAAGGGCAAGATCGTTGCCCAGCAGGCCGGCCTCCGCCACAACCTGGAGAAGAAGCCCTCCACCCAGACCCGCCGGCTGACCGGCACGGTCGTGCTGGCCAAGGCCGACGTCAAGCGCATCAAGAAGCTGCTCGGCCGCTGACGCGCGCCACCTTTACGTAAGAAGGAGTTGAGATGGCACGCGTCAAGCGGGCTGTAAACGCCCAGAAGAAGCGTCGTACCCTGCTGGAGACCGCGAGTGGTTACCGTGGTCAGCGCTCCCGCCTGTACCGCAAGGCCAAGGAGCAGGTGCTGCACTCGATGCAGTACGCCTACCGGGACCGTCGTGACCGCAAGGGCGACTTCCGGCAGCTGTGGATCCAGCGGATCAACGCGGGCGCCCGGGCCAACGGGATGACCTACAACCGTCTGATCCAGGGCCTGCGTCTGGCCGGCATCGAGGTGGACCGCAAGATCCTCGCCGACATGGCTGTCAACGACGCCGCCTCTTTCGCGGCGATCGTCGAGCTGGCCCGGGCCGCGGTCGCGGCCGAGGGCACCGGCGGCGCGGCGGCCCAGGCCGCCTGATCCCCCCGCACCAGAGCGAGGCGTCTCCCGTGTCGGCACCGCCGTCCGGGGGGCGCCTCGATCGTGCCGGAGGAACACCCACCATGGCCTTCACCCCGCGTACCCCCAGGATTGTCGCCGCCCGCCGGTTGCAGCGCCGCCGGGACCGCGACGCGACCGGCCGGTTCCTGGCCGAGGGGCCGCAGGCGGTCCGCGAGGCCCTCGCGCGGCCGGGGGTGGTCACCGAACTGTTCGGTACGCCCGCCGCCCTCGACCGGTATCCGGAGCTGGCCGCCACGGCGGCCCGCGCCGACGTGCCGGTCTCCGAGGTGACCGACGATGCCGTCGCCGCGTTGGCCGAGACCGTCGCCCCACAGGGGCTGGTCGCCGTCTGCCGGCACCTGGACGTGTCGCTGGAGCAGGCCCTCGCGGGCGGGCCCCGGCTGGTGGCGGTGCTCACCGAGATCCGCGACCCGGGCAACGCCGGCACGGTGCTGCGCACCGCCGACGCGGCCGGGGCGGGCGCGGTGATCTTCGCCGGGGACGCCGTCGACCCGTACAACGGCAAGTGTGTCCGGGCCTCGGCCGGCAGTCTCTTCCACGTCGACGTGGTGCGCGCCGCCGACCCGGTCGCGGTGGTCGACGCGCTGCGGGCCGCCGGGCTGTCGATCTTCGCCACGACGGGGTACGGCGACGACGACCTGGACGACATGACCGACTACGGCCGGCTCGTCGCGCCCACCGCGTGGCTGTTCGGCTCCGAGGCGCACGGCCTGCCCGAGGAGTTGACAGCCGCCGCCGACGCCCGGGTGCGGGTGCCCCTGTACGGGCGCGCGGAGAGCCTCAACCTGGCTGCCGCCGCCGCGGTCTGCCTGTACGCTTCAGCGAGAGCACAGCGCTGAGGGTGATCGTGCCCGGCGCGACCGACAGCAGGGGAGAGCATCCGCCCATGAACGCGACAAGGCGTTCGTTTAGCCAGCCCGCCGGTGTCGGCGGGCGGCGGGCCTGACCTGCTCCCTGCGCAACTCCTACCGGCGGGCTGCGGCACAGCCGCGCGTCCGTAGACTCGCCTAGCCGCCCCGGTGAGGGCTGGCGCCGCCGTGAGGGAGTGCCCGTACGCCATGAGCTACCGAAACGATCCGTACGACCCGAAGCAGGTCGCCCTGCTCGACCCCGCCGCCCTGGACGAGGCCGTCGCGGACGCCACGAAGGCGTTCACGGCCGCCGCCGACCCGGACGCGTTGACCGCGCTACGCCCCGCGCACCTCGGTGACCGCTCCCCGGTCTCCCTCGCGCGCCGGGAGATCGGCGCGTTGCCGCCGGCCGCCAAGTCCGACGCCGGCAAGCGGGTCAACGAGGCCCGACGGGCGATCGAGACCGCGTACGCCGACCGCGCCGAGGTGCTGGAGCGCGAGCAGGCCGAGCGGGTGCTGGTCGAGGAGCGGGTGGACGTCACCCTGCCCTACGACAGGCGTCCACGTGGCGCCCGGCACCCGCTGAGCACCCTGATGGAGTCGATAAGCGACCTCTTCGTCGGGATGGGCTACGAGGTGGCCGAGGGACCCGAGGTCGACCTGGAGTGGGTCAACTTCGACGCGTTGAACATCCCCGCCGACCACCCGGCGCGCGGGTTGATGGACACCTTCCACATCGCACCGGAGGGCTCGGGTCTTGTTCTACGAACGCACACCTCGACGGTGCAGACCCGCACGATGCTCAGCCGCAAGCCGCCGATCTACGTGATCGTGCCGGGCCGCGTCTACCGCACCGACGAGATCGACGCCACCCACAGCCCGGTGTTCCACCAGGCCGAGGGCCTGGTGGTCGACAAGGGCATCACGATGGCGCACCTGCGGGGCACGCTGGACCACTTCGCCCGGGCGATGTTCGGCCCGGAGGCGAAGACCCGGTGGCGGCCGCACTACTTCCCGTTCACCGAGCCGTCGGCCGAGTTCGACGTGTGGTTCCCGGAGCACCGCGACGGCCCACAGTGGGTCGAGTGGGGTGGCTGCGGCATGGTCAACCCCCGGGTGCTGCGCGCCTGCGGCGTCGACCCGGAGGTCTACTCCGGATTCGCCTTCGGCATGGGCATCGACCGGACCCTGATGGTCCGACACGGGGTCAGCGACATCCGCCATCTCTTCGAGGGCGACGTGCGGTTCAGCCGCGCGCTCTCCACCGGGGCGTAGGCGATGCGGGTACGAGACACGGGAACGGTGGTCTGACGTCATGCGAGTTTCTGTCAGTTGGCTGCGGGAGTACGTCGACCTCCCCGCCGACCTGCCCACCGGTGACCTGGAGCAGGCCCTGGTCGACCTCGGCATCGAGGTCGAATCCATTGTGGACCTGCGCGCGAGTGTCACCGGTCAGCTCGTCGTCGGTGAGGTCCGCGAGATCGAGGAGCTCACCGGCTTCAAGAAGCCGATCCGGTTCTGCCGGGTCGACGTGGGTGCCGCCAACGGCACCGGCGAGCCGCAGGAGATCGTCTGCGGGGCGCGCAACTTCGCCGTCGGCGACCGGGTGGTGGTGGTCCTGCCCGGCGGTGTGCTGCCCGGTGGCTTCGCGATCGGCGCCCGCAAGACGTACGGGCACAACTCGGCGGGCATGATCTGCTCGGCGAAGGAGCTGGGCCTGAGCGACGATCACTCCGGCATCATCGTGCTGGGGTCGGACGTGACGGCGAAGCCCGGCGACGACGCGCGCCCGGTGGTCGGCCTCGACGACGTCGTGTTCGATTTGGAGATCACCCCGGACCGGGGGTACGCGCTGAGCCTGCGCGGCCTGGCCCGGGAGCTGTCGCACGCGTTCGACGTGCCGCTGCGCGACCCGGGGATGGCGCCCGCCCCGGCCGGCACGGCGACTCCGCCGTACCCGGTGGAGGTCCGCGACACGGTCGGCTGCGACAGGTTCACCGCGCGCCTGGTCCGCGGCGTCGACCCGACCGCGCCCACGCCGTCGTGGATGGCCCAGCGGCTGGTGACCGCCGGCATCCGCAGCATCTCGCTGCCCGTCGACATCACCAACTACGTGATGCTGGAGCTGGGCCAGCCGATGCACGCCTTCGACGCCGACCGGATCGCCGGGCCGCTGGTGGTCCGCCGCGCCGAGGCGGGGGAGAAGCTGACCACCCTGGACGGCGTCAACCGGGTGCTCACCGCCGACGACATGGTCATCTGCGATGACACTGGCCCGATCTCGCTCGCGGCGGTGATGGGCGGCGAGACCAGCGAGGTCGACACCGGAAAGACCACCAACGTGCTCTTCGAGGCCGCGCACTGGGACCCGGCGATGGTCGGGCGCACCGCGCGCCGGCACAAGCTGTTCAGCGAGGCCGCGAAGCGCTGGGAGCGGGGCGTGGACCCGGCCGTGGCGCTTGTCGCGCTGGAGCGTGCCGTGCGGCTGCTCACCGAGCACGGAGGCGGCACCCCGAGCACGGAGATCCTGGACACCGACCACGTCCGGCCGCGTACCCCGATCAGTCTTCCGGCGGACCTGCCGACCCGGCGGGTCGGCGTCGAGTACCCGCCGGCGCGGGTCGTCGCACTGCTGGAGCGGGTCGGCTGCACCGTCGCGCAGGGCGCGGACCGGCTGTCCGAGGACCCGGGCGCGGTCGGCGTGGCCAGCGGCGTCGGGACGGTGCTGAGCGTCACCCCGCCGACCTGGCGGCCCGACCTGACCGACCCGGCCGACCTGGTCGAGGAGGTCGTCCGCCTCGACGGGTACGACAGGGTGCCGTCGGTGCTGCCGACCGCACCGCCCGGTCGCGGTCTGACCCCGCGCCAGCGTCGCCGCCGGGCCGTCGCCGGATCGCTTGCCGAGCGGGGGTACGTGGAGGTGCTCGCGCACCCCTTCGTGTCGCCGGAGCTGGCCGACCAGCTCGGCCTGCCGGCCGACGATCCGCGCCGCCCCGCGGTGCGGCTGGCCAATCCGCTGTCCGAGGAGGAGCCGCTGCTGCGCACCACGCTGCTCGGCCCCCTGCTCGGCATCCTCAAGCGCAACCTGGGCCGTGGTCACCGCGACCTCGCCCTCTACGAGATCGGGGCGGTCTTCCACCCGCGTCTCGGCGCCGGCAGCCCGCCCGCCATGGGCGTGGACCGCCGCCCGACCGACGCGGAGTTCGCCGCCGCCGACGCCGTGGTGCCGGCGCAGCCGGTGCACGTCGCGGCGGTGCTCGCCGGCGACCTGGATCCGGCCGGCTGGTGGGGCGCGGGTCGACCGGCCGGCTGGGCGGACGCCATCGAGTCGGCCCGTGACGTGCTGGCCGCCGCCGGGATCCCCGACGAGCGGGTCGAGGTGCGTGCCGCCGAGTACGCGCCCTGGCACCCCGGCCGGTGCGCCGAGCTGCGCGTCGACGGTGCGGTCGTCGGGCACGCCGGCGAGCTGCACCCGACGGTGGTGGCGGCGTTGGAGCTGCCCCGCCGCACCTGCGCGCTGGAACTGGACCTCGACGCGCTGCCGTCGACTCCGGTGACGCCCGCGCCGGCGGTGTCCGGTTTCCCGCCGGCGCTTATCGACGTGGCGTTGGTGCTGGACGACTCGGTGCCGGCCGAGCAGGTGCGCCGGGCGCTGGAGGCGGGCGCCGGCGAGCTGCTGGAGGATGTGCGGCTGTTCGACGTGTACGCGGGCGCGCAGCTCGGTGCCGGTCGCCGGTCGCTGGCGTACAAGCTGACGTTCCGTGCGCCGGACCGGACGCTCACCGTCGAGGAGGCGCTGGCGGCGCGGGACGCGGCGGTCGCCGTCGCGGCGGAGCGCCTCGGCGCCACCCTGCGCGGCGCGTAACCAGATCGGCCCGCCCCGGCCCCGCGATCTCTTGATCCGCGGGGTCGGGTTCGAGTCCCTGGCGGCGCACCAACGATCAAGGCCCTGACCTGGTGGTTTGATACCGGGTCAGGGCCTTTTCGTGTTCCCCCGGGTGCTGGCGTCGAGTTCCGGCACCAGCGAGGACGGGTTCGACCAATATTCGCCGATGGATGCCAGCGAGTGCGCGCCAGGGTAGCTGAGTGAGCCCATCACGACGTGATCGTGGCTGGTGTTGGTGGCGGCGAGACCTAGGCTTGCGCCGGTCCAGACAACGTCACCTTTGCCGAGCTTGGTTAGGAACAACGTGGCGATCGGGCACCGGCGGCCGCCACAATTCCCGGAGACGAATCGTCGTCAGTCGCTCACGTGCCGAATAGCATTTGCGAGGCTAGCAATTTTCTCATCGGCGCGGCGGCGGCGGTGCCTCACCCACTGCTTGCCTTCAGCCGCGATTCCCTCCAGGACGTGCAGGGTGTGGCTGAGTCCGGACGCGTCCTGTGACAGCTCGGTGATCTTTGTCGGGTCATCCTCATGTGGGTCGGTCTCGCCATCTGGCACGCTCACCTGCACCGAAACCGGATCGCCGTTGAAGAGCGTCAGCTTGAAGGTCTGCTGTTGTCCGGCGACCCCTTCGATCCGTACGGCGGCGACGGCGTCGAAGCGGTAGTTGAGGCGCTGAGTGATCCGGCTCGTGGCCAGCTCGAAGTCCAGTTCGATGTCGACCTGCCGAACGCCATCCTGGGTGAGCAAGAAGAGCAGGAGTTGATACCGGGAGTATCGCCAGGGGCCACGGGGGTAGCGGGCCCGCTTGCAGGCGCGGCCGGGTGCCTCGATGAATGCGTGCGCGATGACCTGGCTGGGATGCAGTTGGAATTGCCTCATGGCCTGGTCGACGAGGACCTTGCGGTCGTGTTCCAGCCAGGCCGCCATCTCGGCGTCAGAGGGGCTGTCGGCCAGCTTCGCCTGCCACTTGCGGTACGCCGCCCATTGGGCTTGGTCCCGGAGCAGCCGTTCCACTTCATCGTCGGATACGCGGCGCCGTTCGGCGATGATGCGAAACCCGGCACGTTTGGCCGGCACCGCCGACGCCACCGCCAGCAGGAGCCACGCGGTGGCGTGCAGGGGATCAAGCGTGATGCTGCCCGCCATGGCCATGACGGCGCCACCGGTGAGCAGTACCAGGCCGCCGAGATGGAGGGTGCGTGTGCGGACGGGGAGGCGCAGCCCCTGCCGGTGGGCCGTGAGAGTGTCGCGCTCCCACCGGTTCCGGACGTTCCCGACGAGGTGCCGGACCAACCAGGCGATGCGGTCGGCCCCGACGCGTTGTTCCCGGTAGATCTCCACCAGCTCGTCACGCAGCTGCCGCCGTATCCCCGCGGTCTGGTCGAGCCAGTACCCGCGATCGGTGCCGCGCGGTACATATCGGGCGAAGTAGTGGTTGAACATGCGGTCTACCCTGCTCGCGAATCCGCCCGTCGGCGCTTCGGGACGGCGCTGGGTGGGCGGGCGAAGCTGTGCCTCCTTGGCGTGCATGCGCGCCGAGCGGTAGTGGCGGTCGGCGCCCCCGACACCGTAGGCGGCGAGCCCGCCGACGCCGACGAGCGCGCCGGCGATGGGACCGAGTCGTCCCGTCGCCATGGCCAGCGCGACCAGGGAGGCGACGGAGAGCGCGGCGAAGGCCGCAGCGATACCGAACTGGAGCCAATTGCGCACAGTTACGGCGGCGGGAGCCACCTCCCGGGTACGGGGCTGTGCGGGCACGGGTTGGAAGAACTTCCATACCCGGTCGACCCGGTCGTCGCTGGTGCGCCGTGATACCGCCAGAGCAACGGACCGTTGCCACATCTCGTTCTGGATCGTGCCGTCGAGCAGTGCCTCGAGGTGGCCGTAGACGCTCTCCCGCTGTCGATCACCCAGCGCGTCGATCTCCTTGATGACGAATTCTGCTTCGGCCGGGCTGACCGGGGTCAGCAGCCGAAGGACAGCCTGCACGCCGGCTGCCCACGGTTCGTTGGCATCGAGCGGCAGCAGGCTGCCACAGATGGCGGTGAGACGGTCCAGGTCACCGTCCCCGAGTTGGCGCAGGGTGCGTCCGCTTAGTAGGGCGATCAACCTGTAGAACTGCACTTCGGTGGTCTGGAGGCCACCGGCGGCGGCGCGTTCGAGCAGCCGCACTGCCTCGTCGCGTACCCGGGCGTCGAGGTACTTCACTCCAGCCTCGAACTGCTGCTCCGGGGTCGGATTGGGGGGCAGGGTGTAGTAGTTGATGCCGCCGTGCACAGTCCCGGCCTGCACGCCAACGTACGCGTCTCCGTCCGCGACGTTCGTCGCCGCTTCGGCCGTCACTGGAGCGTCTTCACCGCGGCGATGATGCCTGCGAGGTGTGCGGCCAACTCGGCCACCTCGCCGACGAGGCCCCGCAGCCGCCGCAGTGCGAGCAGCAGCCTGCTCCTGCTGCCGGCCGCCCCTTGCCGGACGCAGTCGGCGGCGGTGTCCAGCTCCGCTTCGGCAGCCTCGTAGGTGTCGTTGTCGAGGCCGCCGTCCCGGTGTGCCTGCTTCAGGTCACGCCGAAGCTCGCCGAGGCTCGCCGCCAGGTCGGCCGGCCGATCGGCGCCGGCGCCGATGACGACGCCGCCCTGAATCTGCCCGGCCTGGATGCCCACCCTGGCATTGCCGGTGGCCACGTTCCGGTTCGTCATTCGCACAGGCGCACTCCTGTCGCTGTCGGTGTCACTGGTTGCGGGGGTTGGGGGGTTCTTCACCAGTTCCTGGGCCAGTGCAGCGGCGAACGCGGCGGCGTGCCGTGCCGCCCGGGGCTGCCAGTTCTGTTCGTCTTTGCTCGTCTTGGTGCCGTCGGCGTGGTCACTGATGCCCCGTACCACCACAACCGGCAGGGCGCGGTTGAGGTGCCCGGCCTGGGCGACGCCCGCCGCCTCCATCTCGATCGCCAACGCGTCGTTGTAGTGCTGGCGGATCCACCGCGCCTGCTCCGAGACCGCTGAGTCCTGCACTACCTCACCGGCCGCGATGGCACCGAAGTGGACGGTGGCGGGATGTGGCTCGGCGGTGAGCCCGTCGCGCCACCGCCCGGAGCGTGCTACGTGGTGGGCGATCTGGTCGGCCTCGTGCGGGATTTCCCAGGCCTTGGGCCGGGCCTTGAGCCCGTCGTTTTCGCTGGTGCCGCCGTGGTAGGCGTAGACCTTGCTCGCCACCACCACGTCGCCGAGCCGGATGTTCGGCCACAGGCCTCCAGCGACGCCTACGAAGAGCACGGCGGCCGGGGAGAACTCGGCCATCGCGCGCTCCGCGAGGACGGCGGACGGGTGGTTGCCCTTGCCCACCAAGGCCAGCGCGACGCGGCAGCCTCCGCGGCCGAGCCGGCCGACCTCGAAACGGGTCCCGGCAGCGTGCCGGTGCACCGTGAGGTCGGACAACCGCTCGCAAACCGCCTCGTACTCCAGATTGAGCGCCGTGAGGATCACGATGAGCCGATCTTTGGTGCTCATGCCGTCTCCTTGTCTTCCGGGTCCGGTCCAGAAGGCCTGACCATGGGGGGATGCAGTGTGGTGTGAGGGCCCGGGCGGAACAGTTGGGCCGGCCGGCCGCCGTCCGTCCGTCGGGTCGCCTCCACCGGGACGATGAAGCCGTCCACGCTGCGAACCTTGCGGTAGAAGTTGCGGGGGTCGAGGGGTGCGCCCCATACCGCCTCGTAGACGGTGCGGAGGTCGGCGATCGTGAACGTCGGTCCGCAGAACGCGGTGGCGAGTGCGGTGCGTTCGAGCTTCTCCCGGGCCCGTTCGACCCCGTCAGCGAGGATCCGCCGGTGGTCGAAGGCGAGCCGGACGTTGCCAGCGAGGGATTCGTCCACTGGCCTCCAATAGGCGGAAGAGGCGTCGCTGCCGGCGACGGGCTCCGGCAGCGCCGGCGCGATCGCCAGGTAGGCGACCGAGATCACCCGGCCCCTCGGGTCGCGTCCAGGTGTCCCGTAGACGCCAAGTTGTTCGAGGTGCGGCCGGTCGGCACCGAAGCCGGTTTCCTCGGCGAGTTCGCGGTGGGCGGCGGCGAGCAGATCTTCCTCATCGTGGCCGAGGAAGCCGCCGGGCAGCGCGAGCGCCCCGCGGTGAGGTTCGACGCCGCGCTCGATGAGCAGGACCTGGAGGACGGCTCCGCGCAGCGTGAGGATGACGAGGTCCACCGCGAGAAGAACCCTCGGAGCGACCCAGCGATCGTCGGACATGAATCGACACTAGAGTTAGCGTCACTCTGACGTAAAGGTGCTCCAGCTGTCGGATTCCGGCACACCCTGGGTGGGAGGACGCCTGCCTCGACCCGATGTAACAGGGGCGCGAGCACGTCGTTTGCATCGCTCATTCAGGGACGGTGCCGGAATTCTTCTCACCGGGACCCTTCCGCTCCGGCGGCGGTGGTGACCCGACCACGCCAGCGACACCATGGTGGCGACAGCCTTCTGGCGTCCTGTGGCGTAACTCGCTAGGCGCGCAGTATGGGAATGCTGTCGAGCTGATCTTGACGAAGGTTCGATCTGATGATGCCGGACGGCCGCCCCCGGTCGGGTCTACAAGCCACGACCTCGTTCGGCGTGACCGCGAAGCCGACGCGGAAGTCATGGTCCGTGTCGGGCAGCTCGTCTTCCAGTAGCTGGGTCTGGTGGATCGTGGTGGCGATGGCGGTCTCGGTGGTGACGAGTCCGGCCTCGGTGAGGAGGGCGATCTCCAGGTCGGAGTAGCCGGCGCCCTTGCCGATCCGCACGCCGCTGTAACGACTGACAGCAACGCTGCCGCAGACGATGAGGTCTACCGGACGCATCTCGTCGGGTCCCACGGTGGGAGCGACCTGCGGTGCGCCGCTACTGGTAACTGCGGTCTCGATTGGTGCGGTGAGGATGGCGGGGTCGAGCAAATAGAAGGGCTTTGGGGTGGCGAGTTTCGGGACCGCCATGTAGAGCAGTTTGCCTTCCCGCAGGGCTCGTACCCGGACGGGAAGTTGGGCCCGGTCCGGGTTGCACTTGATGACTCGGGCGTTCTTCCAGATGTCCAGCTCCGCGAGGTGGGTTGCGGCCTCCTCCTTGCCGACAAAGTCAGGGATGTGACCGTGCACGCCGGGTGGGGCGGCGCCCTGACGTTCGAGGAGGTCCCATACGTGGTGCCGAACGGCGTGTTTGGCGCGGTCGATGTCGGTCACGTTGGTGCTCCTATGGGCTCATGAGGGTGAGGAGCCGGTCGTTCACGTCCTGGACCGAGGGCTCGTTGCGCCAGGGTCGTAGCTGTCTCGCGGCGGCGAAGGCGAGGTTGAGTCCGCCGCCGGCACGAGTCCGCTCGATGACGTCGATGGCCTGCTGCAGGTAGGACGTTGCGGCGTCGACGTCGCGTTGGAGGATGCTGGCGAGGGCGAGGTTGCCGAGGATGACGGCTGTGGATTTGCGGCGTGCGGCGATCAGTTGTCGGGCGTTCTCCAGCGCTGGTACTGCTTGGTCGGGCTTGTTGAGGGAGAGCCAGCAGGAGCCCGCGAGCCTCGTGTAGTGGCTGGGGCAGAAGATGTCGGTGGCTGGGTCTCGGGCGTCCACGGCGGCGAAGTGAGCTTCAGCGGCACCGAGAGCGTCGGAGCATTCCCCGGCCTGACCGAGCATCGCGTGTGCCTCAGCCCGGTGCAGTTGGGCGAGGCCGGCGATGACGTGACTGTCGTTCTGACTGACGGCGGCGGCGCGGATCGTCAGGACAAGACCGGCGTTGGGTTGGTTGGTGCCGTAGAGGGCGACGTAGCTCTTACGGAGCAACGCGTTGGCCTCGGTGACCGGGGCTCGCGTTTCCTGGGCCGCGCTGATCGCCTGGTCGAAGTAGGCGGCACTGGTGACATGCTCGCGCCGCTGCGAGGCGTCCCAGACGAGTTGGCCCATCAGCGTCGCTGACTCGGCGACTGCTGCCGCCAGCTCGCGCTGAACCGGCCCGTTGCTGGCGTGCTGGCGAAGGAAGATTGCCTGACCGTGTAGTTGCCCGGCCTCGGCGAGGAGGAGCGTCGAGGGCGTCTGGTCGTAGCGCTCGTCGAGGCGCCGCACGTGCTCCCTCAGGTGCGCCACAGCTATCAGGTCGACGCGGCCGGGGTTGCGCAGCACGTAGCCGAGACGCTCGGCGGGTGGTGCCGGTGTCTGGCCGACGTCGGCCAGGAGGTCGGCCAAATCCTCGATCGACAGCTTGAGGGCCGCGGCGAGACGCGGCCGGTGCCAGGGCTGCGGGTCAGTCTCCGCCCGTTCCCACCGCACGACTGTGGAGCGGTCGACGCGGAGGGCTTCGGCGAGGCGTTCCTGGCTCAGACCGACCGTCTTACGGCGCTGGGCCAGCCGGTGCCGACGCCTATCCGCCACGTGCCGCCTCCCTTCGCCGCCATCCGTCACGGTCCATTCACCCAGCTCACATCCTGCGACGCAATGGGGATGCGTCAGTTCTGCGTCGTTGCCGCGCTGGGCACCAGCGACCGCCGGGACTTGTCTAGACGCATTGCAACAACGGGTGCGAATGCGGCAGATGTTCGAGCGGCAGGCCGGAGAGAGAGTAGGCACCGATGAACGAAGAGTCGACGGGTCTCACGCGGGCACAACGCCTCGACTCCGGGCACAACGAGCACACCCCGTTGCGCCCGATCTGGCTCTGCCGTGCCTGCGGCCAACCCTGGCCCTGTGGCCGGGCGAAGCTCGCTCTCGTCACCGAGTACGACGGCAACCGGGTCAGCCTGTTCCTCTATCTGGCCCGTCTGCTGCATGACGCCATCGACGACCTGCACAAGCTCAACCCGACCACCACCGGGCGCGCCAGTGACATGTTCGATCGGTTCCTTGGCTGGCCCGCCCGACACACCCGCTCCGACCGGATGGCGGCGATCGATTCCCCACGGCCCGCGGAGCCAGAAGCATGAAAGGCTTCCCGCTCTCCGGGTTGGGATACAACACCGTACGGCCGTCCGCTCATTAGCATGCACTGCTCTGCATGAACTTGCACTCGTGAGTCGTCCTTGTTAATCTTCTCTGCATAGTCATGCGGAGGTGAGTATGGGGATCCGAGTCGCGGTCGCCGGAGCGAGCGGGTACGCCGGAGGTGAGCTGCTGCGCCTGGTCGCCGGGCACCCGGAGTTCGATCTGGTCGCCGCCACCGCGCACCGCCAGGCCGGGCACCGCGTCGACGTGGTGCACCCGCAGCTCACCGGGCTCGACCTGGTGCTCGGCGAGACTGATCCGTCCACCCTCGCCGACGCCGACCTGGTCTTCCTGGCGCTGCCGCACGGCGAATCGGCTGCCCTCGCGGCCCAGCTCCCGCCCGAGGTACGCATCGTCGACCTGGGCGCCGACCACCGGCTCGCCGACCCGTACGCCTGGGCGCAGTACTACGGCGGCACGCACGCCGGCCAGTGGACCTACGGGCTGCCCGAGCTGCCCGGCCAGCGGGAGTTGATCGCCGGGTCGACCCGTGTCGCCAACACCGGCTGCTACGCCGCCGCCATCACCCTGGCGCTCGCACCGCTGATCGCCGACGGCGCGGCCAGCCCCGCCGACGTGGTGGTGGTCGCCGCCTCCGGCACGTCCGGCGCGGGCCGGGCGGCGAAGCCCCACCTGCTCGCCAGCGAGGTGATGGGGGACCTGTCGCCGTACCGGGTCGGCACCCACCAGCACGTACCCGAGATCAAGCAGGCCACCGGCGCCACCGGCCTGTCGTTCACGCCCGTCCTGGCACCGATGCCGCGCGGCATCCTGGCCACGGTCACGGCGGTGCCGGCGCGCGGCGTCGACCCCCAGGAGGTGCTGGCGCGGGCGTACGCGGACGCGCCGTTCGTGCACGTGCTGGCGGAGGGGCGCTGGCCGCACACCGCGGCGACGCTGGGTTCCAACTCGTGCCACCTGCAGGCCACCGTCGATGTCGACTCGGGTCGGTTGATCGTGCTCAGCGCCCTGGACAACCTGGGCAAGGGCGCCGCCGGTCAGGCCGTGCAGAACGCCAACCTCATGCTCGGCCTGCCGGAGACGACGGGCCTGTCGATCTGGGGAGTCGCACCATGAGCGTCACCACCCCTCAGGGTTTCCGGGCGGCCGGGGTCGCCGCCGGTCTGAAGGCTAGCGGTGGCGCGGACGTCGCGCTTGTGGTCAACGACGGTCCGGACGCCGGTGTCGCAGGTGTCTTCACCACCAACCGCGTCAAGGCCGCGCCGGTTCGCTGGACCCAGCAGGTCGTGCAGGGCGGTGTGGTCCGCGCCGTGGTGCTCAACTCCGGTGGCGCGAACGCCTGCACCGGGCCGGCCGGCTTCCAGGACACGCACGCCACGGCCGAGCACACGGCCGCCGCGTTGAGCGCGGTCAGTCCACGGCTGCTCCTCGGCGCCGGGGAGGTGGCGGTCTGCTCCACCGGCCTGATCGGTGAGCGGTTGCCGATGCCGAAACT
Organism: Micromonospora sp. NPDC049275; assembly: GCF_043197115.1. NCBI lineage: Bacteria > Bacillati > Actinomycetota > Actinomycetes > Micromonosporales > Micromonosporaceae > Micromonospora > Micromonospora sp. NPDC049275. Next base: position 18,328 of record NZ_JBICSN010000016.1, on the reverse strand, counting down.
GCTGCCCGGGGTCCGCGCGGCGATCCGAGGGCTGTCGCGCGACGGTGGCCCGGCCGCCGCCGAGGCGATCATGACCACCGACACCCGGGCGAAGACGACTGTGGCGCGGGGCAGCGGCTGGACTGTCGGTGGGATGGCCAAGGGCGCCGGGATGCTCGCTCCGGGCATGGCCACCATGCTCTGCGTGCTCACCACCGACGCGGTGGCCGGGCCGGCGGCGCTGGACGAGGCGCTGCGAGCGGCCACCCGGGTCACCTTCGACCGGGTCGACTCCGACGGATGCATGTCCACGAACGACACGGTGCTGCTGCTGTCCAGTGGCGCGAGCGGCATCGAGCCGTCCCCGGCCGAGCTGGCCGCGGCGGTGACCACGGCCTGCCACGACCTGGCCCAGCAGTTGGTTGCCGACGCCGAGGGTGCCACCAAGCAGGTCGCCATCGACGTGGTCGGCGCCGCCGACGAGGACGACGCGGTCGAGGTGGGCCGTTCGGTGGCCCGCAACAACCTGGTCAAGACCGCCCTGTTCGGCAACGATCCGAACTGGGGCCGGATCCTCGCCGCCGTCGGCACGACCACCGCCGCCTTCGACCCGGACGAGGTGGACGTCGCCGTCAACGGGGTGTGGGTGTGCCGGGGTGGCGCGGCCGCCGAGGACCGCTCGAAGGTCGACCTCACCGGCCGGGACGTGACGATCCGGATCGACCTGCACGCCGGCGACGAGATGGCGACGATCTGGACCAACGACCTGTCGCACGCGTACGTGCACGAGAACTCGGCGTACTCGACGTGAGCGCGAGGAACGCAGCGCAGCGGAGTCCCGCAGTCGCGAACGAAAGGTCGGCACGGTGAGTCTCAGTGGCGATCTCACCCGCGCGCAGGCCAAGGCGGAGACGTTGATCGAGGCGCTGCCCTGGTTGGCGCGTTTCTCCGGCTCGACAGTGGTGGTCAAGTACGGCGGCAACGCCATGACCGAGCCGGCGCTGCAACGGGCGTTCGCGGCCGACATGGTGTTCCTGCGCTACGCCGGTCTGAAGCCCGTCGTGGTGCACGGCGGCGGCCCGCAGATCTCCGCCATGCTGGGCCGGCTCGGCATCGCCAGCGAGTTCCGGGGCGGCCTGCGGGTGACGACCGCCGAGGCGATGGACGTGGTCCGGATGGTGCTGGTCGGGCAGGTGGGCCGGGAGCTGGTCGGGCTGATCAACTCGCACGGCCCGTTCGCCGTGGGGCTCTCCGGCGAGGACGCCCGGCTGTTCACCGCGGTGCGTCGCCCGGCGTACGTGGACGGGCTGCCTGTCGACGTCGGCCAGGTCGGCGACGTCGAGTCGGTGGACACCTCGGCGGTGACCGACCTCATCGACGCCGGCCGGATCCCGGTGATCTCGACGGTCGCGCCGGACGTCGACGGGGTGTTGCACAACCTCAACGCGGACACCGCCGCCGCCGCGCTCGCGGTCGCGTTGCGGGCCCGCAAGCTGGTCGTGCTCACCGACGTCGCCGGCCTGTACGCGGACTGGCCGGACACCACCAGCCTGATCTCCGAGATCACCGCGGACGACCTGGCCAAGCTGCTGCCCAGTCTGGAGTCGGGGATGGTGCCCAAGATGGAGGCATGCCTGCGCGCGGTGCGTGGGGGAGTGCCCGCGGCGCACGTCGTCGACGGTCGGGTGGCGCACTCGACGTTGCTGGAGGTCTTCACCTCCGAAGGGTTCGGAACGATGGTAGTGCTTCAGGACGGGATGGTCGGGGCATGAGCAGCCTGGTGCAGCGGTGGAAGCAGTCCATGATGGACAATTACGGCACCCCGCCGCTGGGGCTGGTCTCCGGCGCGGGCGCCGTGGTGGTCGACGACGCGGGCCGCGAATATCTGGACCTGGTCGGCGGGATCGCCGTGAACGCCCTCGGCCACGCCCACCCGGCGGTGGTGGCGGCGGTGTCCAAGCAGGTGGCCACGCTCGGGCACGTCTCCAACCTGTACGCCGCCGAGCCGCCGGTCGCCCTCGCGGAGCTGCTGCTGGCCCTCGCCGGCCGGCCCGGCCGGGTCTTCTTCGCCAACTCCGGTGCGGAGGCGAACGAGGCGGCGTTCAAGCTGTCCCGGCGCACCGGGCGCACGCACGTGGTGGCCACCAACGGCGCGTTCCACGGCCGCACCATGGGCGCTCTCGCCCTCACCGGCCAGCCGGCCAAGGCCGACCCGTTCCGGCCGCTGCCCGGTGAGGTGACACACGTCGACTTCGGCGACGTCGCCGCCCTCGAGGCGGCGGTCACCGACGCCACCGCCATGGTGATCCTGGAGCCCATCCAGGGCGAGAACGGCGTCGTGGTCCCGCCGGCGGGCTACCTCGCGGCGGCGCGGCGGATCACCGCCCGGCACGGGGCGCTGCTGGTGCTCGACGAGGTGCAGACCGGTATCGGCCGCACCGGGCACTGGTTCGCCCACCAGGCCGAGGGCGTGGAGCCCGATGTGGTGACGCTGGCCAAGGGGTTGGGTGGCGGGCTGCCGCTCGGCGCGACGCTGGCCTTCGGCCGGGCCGCCGACCTGCTCACCCCCGGCTCGCACGGCACCACCTTCGGCGGCAATCCGGTGAGCTGCGCCGCAGCGCTCGCCGTGGTGGCCACCATCGCCAACGAGGGGCTGCTCGACCACGTCAAGCGCGTCGGCGAACGGCTGCGCCGGGGCGTCGAGGCGCTGGGCCATCCGCTGATCGACGGCGTACGCGGGGCGGGGCTGCTGCTCGGCGTGACGCTCACCGCGCCTGTGGCGCCGGTCCTCGCCGGGGCGCTGCGGGATGCCGGCTTCCTGGTCAACGCGGTGCAGCCGGGTGTGGTCCGGCTGGTCCCACCCCTGATCCTCACCGCCGCGCAGGCGGACGCCTTCCTCGCCGCCCTCCCCGCCGCCCTGGACGCGACGGTCCCGGCGGCCGCCGGGACCGACGCAGATCTTGGTGCGAAGGCGCCCCTCCAGGGGCCGGAATCCTCCAAGATCTCGACGCCCACCACGACCACGCCGACCACCACGACCACGGGGACGACCGCATGACTCGGCACTTCCTGCGCGACGACGACCTTTCGCCGGCCGAGCAGTCCACGGTCCTCGACCTGGCCGCGCACCTGAAGGCGGACCGCTTCGGTCACCGGCCGCTGGCCGGCCCCCGTTCGGTGGCGGTGCTGTTCGACAAGCAGAGTCTGCGCACCAGGATCTCGTTCGACGTGGGGATCGCCGAGTTGGGCGGGCACCCGCTGGTCGTGGACACGCAGGTCACCCACTTCGGCCGGGGGGAGTCCCTGGCGGACGCGGGACGTGTGCTGTCCCGCTACGTCGCGGCGATCGTGCTGCGTACCCACGGGGACGAGCGGATCGCCGAGGTGGCGGCGGGCGCCACCGTGCCGGTGGTCAACGCGCTCACCGACGGCTTCCACCCGTGCCAGCTGCTGGCCGACCTGCTGACCGTGCGGGAGCGGTGCGGCGGCACGGCCGGCCGCACCCTGACGTACGTGGGCGACGGCGCGAACAACATGGCGCAGTCGTATCTGCTGGCCGGGGCGCTGGCCGGCATGCACGTGCGGATCGCCGGGCCGGCGGGGTTCGCGCCCGATCCGGCCGTCGTGGACCGGGCGACCCGGATCGCCGCCGACACCGGCGGGTCGGTGCGGGTGCTGACCGACCCGACCGAGGCGGTACGCGACGCCGACGTGCTGGCCACCGACACCTGGACGTCGATGGGGCAGGAGGCCGACGGCCTGGACCGGGTCACCCCGTTCCTGCCCTACCAGGTCAACAAGGAGCTGCTCGGTCAGGCCGCGCCGGACGCGATCGTGCTGCACTGCCTGCCCGCCCACCGGGGCGAGGAGATCACCGACGAGGTGCTCGACGGCCCGCAGAGCGCGGTCTTCGACCAGGCGGAGAATCGACTGCACGCGCAGAAGGCGTTGCTGGCGTTCCTGCTGGACGCGACGGGCGACGCCGCGACCGGAGACCGACGATGACCGGGCCGCTGACCCGAGCCGCCCGGCACGCCCGGATCGTGGAGCTGATCCGGGACCGACCCGTACGGTCGCAGACCGAGCTGGCCGACCTGCTCGCCGCCGACGGCGTCGTCGTCACCCAGGCCACCCTCTCGCGGGACCTGGAGGAGCTGGGCGCGGTCAAGGTGCGCGGCGGCGACGGGCCGGCCGTCTACCTGATCCCGGAGGACGGCCAGCGGCCGCTGCGCGACGCCGAGGCCGCGCCGGCCCGGCTGGTGCGGCTGCTGCGTGAACTGCTCAACGGGGTCGACTCCAGCGGCAACATCGCCGTGCTGCGTACCCCGCCGGGCGCGGCCCAGTACCTGGCCAGCGCGTTGGACCGGGCGGGCCTGCCGGAGATCGTCGGCACCATCGCCGGCGACGACACCATCCTCGTCGTGGCCCGCGAGGCCGTCGGCGGGGCCGCACTCGGTGACAAGCTCGCCGGCTGGGCCCGCCGGGACGACACCGTCGAAGGGAACACCACGTCATGACCGAGCGGGTCGTCCTCGCGTACTCCGGGGGGTTGGACACCTCCGTGGCGATCCCCTACCTGGCCGAGCAGACCGGCGCCGAGGTGATCGCGGTGGCGGTCGACGTCGGGCAGGGCGGGGAGGACCTCGACGCCATCCGGCAGCGCGCGCTGGACTGCGGCGCGGCGGAGGCCGAGGTCGTCGACGCGCGCGACGAGTTCGCCGCCGACTACTGCGTGCCGGCCATCCGGGCGAACGCCCTCTACATGGACCGCTACCCGCTGGTGTCGGCGCTGTCCCGGCCGCTGATCGTCAAGCATCTGGTGGCGGCCGCGCGTACGCACGGCGGGACGATCGTGTCGCACGGCTGCACCGGCAAGGGCAACGACCAGGTCCGGTTCGAGGTGGGCCTGAACGCGCTCGCCCCCGACCTGAAGATCATCGCCCCGGCCCGCGACTTCGCCTGGACCCGGGACAAGGCGATCGCGTTCGCCGAGGAGAAGGGGCTGCCGATCGACGTGTCGGCGAAGTCCCCGTACTCGATCGACCAGAACCTGTGGGGTCGCGCCGTGGAGACGGGCTTCCTGGAGGACATCTGGAACGCGCCGATCGAGGACCTCTACTCGTACACCGACGACCCGGCGGAGCCCCGCGACGCCGACGAGGTGGTGATCACCTTCGACGGCGGCGTACCTGTCGCGATCGACGGCGAGACCGTCACCCCGTACCAGGCGATCCTGGAGCTCAACAGGCGTGCCGGCGCCCAGGGCGTCGGCCGGCTCGACATGGTCGAGGACCGCCTGGTCGGCATCAAGAGCCGTGAGGTGTACGAGGCGCCCGGCGCGATCGCGCTGATCACCGCCCACCAGGAGCTGGAGGCGGTGACAGTCGAGCGGGACCTGGCCCGGTTCAAGAAGAGCGTGGACCAGCGCTGGGGCGAGCTGGTCTACGACGGCCTGTGGTTCTCGCCGCTGAAGGACTCGCTGGACGCGTTCGTCGACGACGCGCAGCGGCACGTGAGCGGCGAGGTGCGGCTGACCCTGCACGGCGGCCGGGCGACAGTCACCGGCCGGCGCTCCGAGGAGAGCCTCTACGACTTCGGGCTGGCGACCTACGACACCGGGGACACCTTCGACCAGTCCCTCGCGAAGGGCTTCGTGCGGCTGTGGGGTCTGCCGAGCGGGCTCGCCGCCGCGCGGGACGCCCGGCTGGGAGGCTGACGACCATGGGGACCACAATGGGCGGGGTGGACGACAAGAGCCTCACCGAGAACAGCGCTGGCACCAACCGGACGAGCCTGTGGGGTGGCCGGTTCGCCGGCGGCCCCGCGGAGGCGCTCGCCCGACTGTCGGTGAGCGTGCAGTTCGACTGGCGCCTGGCCCCGTACGACATCGCTGGTTCCCGGGCGCACGCCCGGGTCCTCGCCGGCGCCGGCCTGCTCGACCCGGAGGAGCTGGGCCGCATGCTGGCCGCGTTGGACGACCTGGAGGCCGCCTGCGCCTCCGGGGCGTTCCGCCCGACCATCGAGGACGAGGACGTGCACACCGCGCTGGAGCGCGGTCTGCTGGAGCGCCTGGGCAGTCTCGGCGGCAAGCTGCGCGCCGGTCGGTCCCGCAACGACCAGGTCGCCACCGACCTGCGGCTCTACCTGCGTGACCACGCGCGGGGTGTGGCCAGCCGACTCGTCGAGCTGGCCGAGGCGTTGGTCGAGCAGGCCGAGCGGCACATCGACACCGCCGCGCCCGGCATGACCCACCTCCAGCACGCCCAGCCGGTCACCTTCGGGCACTGGCTGCTCGCCCACGTGCAGCCGCTGCTGCGCGACCTGGAGCGGCTGCGCGACTGGGACCACCGGACGGCGATCAGTCCGCTCGGCGCGGGCGCGCTCGCCGGTTCCGGGCTTCCGCTGGACCCGGTGGCGGTGGCCAAGGAGCTGGGCTTCCGGACGTCGTTCGCCAATTCGATGGACGCGGTCGCCGACCGGGACTTCGTGGCCGAGTTCCTCTTCACCACCGCGCTGATCGGGGTGCACCTGTCCCGTCTCGGCGAGGAGGTGGTGCTCTGGACCTCGCACGAGTTCGGTTGGGTGGAGTTGGACGACTCGTTCGCGACGGGGTCGTCGATCATGCCGCAGAAGAAGAACGCGGACATCGCCGAGCTGGCCCGGGGCAAGTCCGGCCGCCTGGTCGGCGGCCTGATGACGGTGCTGACCATGCTCAAGGGCCTGCCGATGACGTACGACCGGGACATGCAGGAGGACAAGGAGCCCGCGTTCGACGCGGTCGACACCCTGGAGCTGCTGCTGCCCGCCCTGGCGGGGATGATCTCCACGATGACGGTCCGGGTGGACCGCCTCGTCGCCGCCGCCCCGGTCGGGTTCTCCCTGGCCACCGAGGTCGCCGACTGGCTGGTTCGGCGCAACGTGCCGTTCCGCGACGCGCACGAGATCACCGGTCGGCTGGTGGCGCTCTGCGCGGCCCGGGAGTGTGAGCTGGAGGACGTCTCCGACGCCGACCTGGCCGCGGTCAGCGAGCACCTCGACCCCTCGGTGCGCGACGTGCTGTCGGTGCGCTCGGCCCTCGCGGCCCGAACCACCCCCGGCTCGACGGGCCCCGGCCCGGTCGCCGACCAGCTCGCCGCCGCGGCGGACCAGCTGGCCGGTTGGCGGGACTGGGCCACCGAGCGGGTCGTACCCCGCTGAGGTCACCGTGGCGTCGGCGCGAGCCGCCGGCGCCACGGTGGTTCAGACCGTCGGGCGCTCCCGCTTGGGGAGCTTCGCCACGACCATGTCGTACGACGCGTCGACCGCCTCGGTCAGCTCGTCGCCGTCGATCCCGCCGTCGAGGCGCAGCGTGTTCCAGCCGGACCGGCCGATGTAGGCCATCACCCGCGCGTCGTCGGGGTGGCGGCGCAGCCACTCGTCGGCGATCTCCCGGGTCTGGCCGCACTTGATGCCGACCGTGGGCTTCCCGTCCCCGTTGCCGAGGAACGCGAAGATCCGGCTGCCCACCTTCACCACCTCGTCGCCCTCCCACGGCCGGTCCAGCCAGGCTCCCGGCTTGGCCAGGCAGTACGCCAGCATCTCCGCGCGCTCCATGGGTGCCTCCTCGTCGTGGGCACAGTCTGCCCGCCCGGCCGCCGATCCGCCGGTGCCCGGCCGATCCGCTCCGCCGGTGCCCGGCCGATCCGCCCCGCCGGTGCCCGGCCGATCCGCCCCGCCGGTGCCCGGCCGATCCGCTCCGCCGGGGTCGCCTGCCGGGTCGCGGCCGCCCAGCCCGGCTCGCACGGTCGTGCGCGATCCTGGATCCCGTGGCCTTGGCCGCGCGGTGCTGCCCCTACTTCCCTGTTCCCGCACGATCGTGCGGGTCGGGCGCTGGCTCTGCCGAGCGAGCGGCGACCCGCTCGTAGCGCTGCCGCGCGGCCTGTGCGCTGCCCAGCCCCAGCCCGTACGCGATGGACTGCCAGGTCAGCCCCCGGTCGCGGGCCAGCGTCAGCAGCCCCGCCTCCAGGGCGTCGAGCTCGGCGCGGACGTGCGGCAACAGGGTCAGCGCGGCGGTGAGGTCGGCGGCGTCCACCGGCTCCTCGGCGGGCTCCCGCTCGGCCCCGCCCGCGGCGAGGGCGGTGACCAGGGCCACCGCCTCCCACGGGTCCAGCACGTACGGGTGGGCCCAGCGGCCCCGCCGGGCGTCGGAGCCGGCGTGCCGCTCGCTGATCCGTTGCAGCGCCTCGTGGGTGCGGTGGGCGCGAGCGCGGGCCGGGTCGGGGGCGGTGAACAGCTCCTCGGTCGTCATACCCCGAGCACACCCCATCAACGCAAGGTTGTCAACAGAACGTTCAAGCGGAGTTGCCGATCGCTCGTATGCGACGTTTCCTGAAGCAGTGGACTATTCGTGGTTGCACGCCCCCGCCGCCCAGGTGCCCGAGACGGCGCAGACGCTCCTTGGCTGGGAGATCACGGCCGGCGGCGTCCGGGTCAGGCTGACCGAGGTCGAGGCGTACGCGGGCACCGGGGAGGATCCGGCGTCGCACGCGCACCGGGGCCCCACCCCGCGTACCGCAGTCATGTACGGGCCGGCCGGGCACGCCTACACGTACTTCGTGTTCGGCGTGCACTGGTGTCTCAACATCGTGTGCGGCGACGAGGGGGAGGCGGCGGCCGTCCTGCTGCGCGCGGGTGAGGTCGTCGAGGGCGTGGACATCGCCCGCAAGCGCAGGGGAGACGTGCCCGACCGTGACCTCGCTCGCGGCCCCGCCCGACTGGTCGTCGCGCTCGGTATCGGCGCGACGGCCAACGGCACGTCCCTGATCGACGGGAACGGCCCGCTGCTGTTGACGCCGCCGACGCGTCCGGTCGCGAGATCGGCCATCTCCGCGGGACCGCGCGTCGGGGTGGCCGCCGCACACGACGTCCCGTGGCGCTTCTGGATAACCGGCGATCCCACCGTCAGCGCATACCGCCGACACGTGCCGCGTCGCCGCCCTCCTCGATGAGATCTTGGAAGATTGCGGCCCCCGGAGGGGCATGTTCCTTCCAAGATCTACTGTGGTTGGTGGCGTGTGACCGGCGGTCCTGTCGGGGGTTGTGGCCATAATCACCCCACCTGCCCACCGACGGTTCGGAGGACGTCCATGGCAACGCTGCTCGCGATCGGCACCGCGAAGGGGTTGTTCCTCGCCACCAGCGCCGACGACCGGCGTACCTGGGAGGTCAGCGGCCCGCACCACCCGCAGACCAGCGTGTACGCGGTCGCGCTCGACACCCGCCGTGCCACCCCGCGGCTGCTCGCCGGGGTGACCAGCTCACACTTCGGCCCCAGCGTCGCGACGAGTGACGACCTGGGCGCCTCCTGGGACGAGCCGGACCACGCGCCGGTGGCGTTCCCGGCCGACACCGGCGCGAGCCTGGGGCGGGTCTGGCAACTCATGCCTGCCGGCGCCGACGAGCCGGACGTGGTCTGGGCCGGCACCGAGCCGTCGGCGCTGTTCCGCTCCAGCGACGGTGGCCGCAGCTTCGAGCTTGTGCGCGCCCTCTGGGACCATCCGCACCGCCCGCACTGGCAGGCCGGGTTCGGCGGCCAGGCCGTGCACACCGTGCTGCCCCACCCGCGCGACCCGGCCCGGGTGCTTGTCGCCATGTCCACGGGCGGGGTCTATCGCTCGCAGGACGCCGGGGCGAGTTGGGCACCTGGCAACGTGGGCATCCGCGCCGCCGGCCTGGCCGACGAGTGGCCGGAGTTCGGCCAGTGCGTGCACAAGGTCGCGCGGGACGCGGGCAACCCCGAGCGGCTGTACGCGCAGAACCACTTCGGCGTCTACCGCTCCGACGACGACGGCCGCACCTGGTCCTCGATCGCCGACGGGTTGCCCAGCGACTTCGGCTTCCCGATGGTGTCGCACCCCGCTCGACCCGGAATGGTGTGGACGTTCCCGCTGGTGGCCGACGTCGAGCGGTTCCCCACCGACCACCGCTGCCGGGTGTTCCGCTCCGCCGACGCCGGTGGCAAGTGGGAGCCGCTGTCGGTGGGCCTGCCCGAGGGTCCGTTCTATCCGGCGGTGCTGCGCGACGCGATGTGCGCCGACGACGCCACCCCGGGCGGCGTCTACTTCGGCACCCGCTCCGGCGAGGTCTACGCCAGCCGGGACGAGGGCGACTCCTGGTCGCAGGTGGCCGCGCACCTACCCGACGTGCTGTGCGTGCGGGCGGCGGTGGTCTGAGTGGTCACCGTGCTGCTGCCCGGCCCGCTGCGCGGCGAGGCCGGTGGCGCGAGTCGGCTCAGTGTCGCCGCGGCCGGCACGCTCGGGGCGGTCCTCGACGAGCTGGCCGCCGATCACCCCCGGCTGGCTCGGCGGATCCGCGACGAGCGTGGCGAACTGCGCCGCTACGTCAACGTCTACGTCGACGGGGAGGACTGCCGGCACTCCGGTGGGCTGGCCACACCTGTCGGCGAGGGCGCCCAGGTGCAGGTGCTGCCCTCGGTCGCCGGGGGCTGATTCCCGGGGTGACCGGCGTCACCGCCAGATAGGTCGCCGACGGAATAGTTGACTCGTCAAATAAGTTGTGAGCTGCGTCCGGGTACCACGACGGCACCCGGTTGACACGCGAGGAGCTGGTCATGCAGTTCGGAGTCTTCACCGTCGGTGACGTCACGGTCGATCCGACCACCGGTCGGGAGCCGACCGAGCATGAGCGGATCAAGGCGATGGTCGCCATCGCACTGAAGGCCGAAGAGGTCGGGCTCGACGTCTTCGCCGCCGGTGAGCACCACAACCCGCCGTTCGTCCCGTCGTCCCCGACCACCATGCTCGGTCACATCGCGGCCCGCACCGAACGGCTGCTGCTGTCCACCGCGACCACGCTGATCACCACAAACGACCCGGTGAAGATCGCCGAGGACTACGCGATGCTCCAGCACCTGTCCGACGGCCGGGTGGACCTGATGATGGGTCGCGGCAACACCGGCCCGGTGTACCCGTGGTTCGGCAAGGACATCCGCGCCGGCATTCCCCTCGCGATCGAGAACTACGACCTGCTGCACCGGCTGTGGCGCGAGGACGTGGTCGACTGGAAGGGCAAGTACCGCACCCCGTTGCAGTCGTTCACCTCGACGCCGCGCCCGCTCGACGGTGTGCCGCCGTTCGTCTGGCACGGCTCGATCCGCAGCCCCGAGATCGCCGAGCAGGCCGCGTACTACGGCGACGGCTTCTTCGCCAACCACATCTTCTGGCCCAAGGAGCACACCCAGCGGATGGTCGGGCTCTACCGCCGGCGGTACGCGCACTACGGCCACGGCTCCGCCGACCAGGCCATCGTCGGCCTCGGCGGCCAGGTGTTCATGCGGCGCAACTCGCAGGACGCGGTCCGGGAGTTCCGGCCGTACTTCGACAACGCCCCGGTCTACGGGCACGGGCCGTCGCTGGAGGAGTTCACCCGGGAGACCCCGCTGACCGTGGGCAGCCCGCAGCAGGTCATCGACCGCACGCTCGGCTTCCGTGAGTACGTCGGCGACTACCAGCGGCAGCTGTTCCTGATGGACCACGCCGGGCTCCCGCTCAAGACCGTGCTGGAGCAGCTCGACCTGCTCGGCGAGGAGGTCGTGCCGGTGCTGCGCAAGGAGTTCGACTCGCTGCGTCCCGCGCACGTGCCGGACGCGCCCACGCACGCCTTCCTGGTCGCCGCCGCGGGTGGCGGCAAGGACAGCACCGTGCACGCCGTCGACGACGTGACGGGCAAGGCGCCGGAGGGGGCGACCCGATGACCCGCCGTACGCTCGCCGTGGTCTCGGCGGGGCTGAGCCAGCCCTCGTCCACCCGGCTGCTCGCCGACCAGCTCGCCGGGGCGACCCGCGACGAGCTGGTCCGGCGCGGCGCCGAGGTGGAGTTGCGGGTCGTCGACCTGCGCGAGTACGCCCACGACGTGGTCAACAACATGCTCACCGGGTTCCCGCCGGCCGCGCTGCGCGAGGCCATCGACGCGGTGACCGGGGCGGACGGCATCATCGCCGTGACGCCGATCTTCAACGCGTCGTACAACGGGCTGTTCAAGTCCTTCTTCGACGTGCTGGAGGCCGAGTCGCTGGTCGATCGGCCGGTGCTGATCGGGGCCACCGGCGGCACGGCCCGGCACTCCCTCGCCCTGGAGCACGCCCTCCGCCCGATGTTCAGCTACCTGCGGGCGGTGGTGGTCCCCACCTCGGTCTTCGCCGCCCCGGAGGACTGGTCCGGCGGCACCGTCGACGGCGCCCTGCGCGGCCGCATCCGTCGCGCCGCCGGCGAGTTGGCCGACCAGGTCGAGCGTCGGCTACCCGCCAGCGGCCCCGCCGACCCGTTCGCCCTCACCACCGACTTCCTGCAGATGCTCGGCGGGGGCGACGACACGCCGGTCACCTCGGCGGGTCGTACGGGTGCGCGACAAGCACCGGGCAGTGCGCGTGCTGAATCGCAGCCTGGCTGACCGAGCCGAGCAGCAGACCGGTGAATCCGTGCCGGCCCCGGGTGCCCACGACAAGCAGCGACGCCGTGCCGCTCGCCTCGATGAGCCCCCGGGCCGCGCCGGTCGCCCGGATCGGGTGCTCCCGCACCACCAGATCGGGATGCTCGGCCCGGACGACAGCGGACGCCTCGGCCAACAGCCGCACCGCCTCGGCCTGGTACGCGGCCTGCGCCTCCTCGATCTCGTCCGGCAGCGGCCGGTCCCCGTCCAGCGGGCCGACGTGCACGAGCACCAGCGCGACGTCCCGCAGCGCCGCCTCGGCGGCGCCGTAGGCCACCGCCACCCGCGACGACTCGGACCCGTCCACGCCGACCAGCACCGGTGTGTCCAGCTCGATTGGCTGCTCGTCCGGTCGAACCACGAGCACCGGGCAGTGCGCGTGCGCGGCCACCTGCGCGCCGACCGATCCGAGCAGCAGACCGGCGAAGCCGCCCAACCCGCGGCTGCCCACCACGACGAGATCCGCCCGTCGGGACTCCTCGACCATCGTCGCGCCGGGCCCGCCGGCGACCTGACGGGCCTCCACGGCGAGGCCGGGCCACCGGGCGGCCAGGTCGGCCGCCGTCCGCTCCAGCACCTTCCGCGCCTCCTCCGACGGCCCCGGAACCCCGAGGTCGTACGGGTTGAGGGGCACGCCGTAGCCGAGCGCGTGCAGGTAACCGTGCACCAGGAGCAGCGGCCGGGACCGGAGCAGGGCGGCGCGGGCCGCGTGTTCCGCGGCGACGAGGCTGGACGGCGATCCGTCGACGCCCGCCACGACAGGTCGGTTCATCGGCCCTCCCAGGGTCGGTCGACTCATTGTCGGCGGCGAGCGGCCGCGGCGGCGGCGAACGCGCCGGTCGGTGCGGGGGCCGGAGGCCCCGACCTGTCACCGGCGAGACGTACCCTCGCCGGATGACCTCCGAAGTGCGACTGCGCCCGGTCCGCGAGGACGACCTCGTCGAGTTCTTCCTGCACCAGCAGGATGCCGAGGCCAACCGGATGGCCGCGTTCGTCGCCAAGGACCCGTCCGATCACCGCGAGTTCGCCAGGCACTGGGCGCGGGTGCTCACCAACCCGGCCAACCGGGTCCGCACCGTCGAGGCCGACGGCGAGGTGGTCGGCTACGTCAGCGCCTTCCCGGTCGACGACCAGACCGAGGTCAGCTACTGGATCGACCCGGCCCGCTGGGGCCGGGGGCACGCCACCGCGGCTCTCGCCGCCCTGCTGCGCGAGCTGCCCAGGCCGGTGCACGCCCGCGCCGCCAAGGACAACGCCGCCTCCCTCGCGGTGCTGCGCAAGTGCGGGTTCGTCGTGGTCGGTGAGGACTCGGGGTACGCCAACGGGCGCGGCGCCGAGGTCGAGGAGTGGCTGCTGGAGCTGCCCGCCGATGTCCCTGAGCTGGGCGGGCACTAGTCTCGCGGGGTGAACTGGTTGGATCTGGTCGGCTGGGCCGGCTCCGCGGTGCTGGTCTGGTCGCTGCTGCAGTCGCGCGTCCTGCGGCTGCGCGCGATCAACCTCGTCGGCTGCCTCGTCCTGATCGGCTACAACGCCGCGCTCGAGGTCTGGCCCATGGTCGGGCTCAACATCGTGCTCGCGGTGATCAACATCTGGTACCTGCGCGGCATGCTCGCCACCCGGCACGACGAGCAGACCTACCAGGTGGTCGAGGTCGGCGTCGACGACCAGTTCCTGGCGCACACCCTGCGGGTGCACGCGCCGGACATCGCCCGGTTCAACCCCGACTTCCGCTGGGCGTCGGACACCGCCGAGCGCTCCGCCTTCCTCGTGGTCACGGCCGACGAGGTGGTCGGCGTGGTGCTGTCGCACGCCGAGGCCCGCGGGATCGCCCAGATCGACCTGGACTACGTCACCCCGAAATTCCGGGACTTCACCCCCGGCGAGTTCGTCTACCGGCGCAGCCGCCTCTTCACCGAACGCGGCTTCCACCGCGTCGTGAGCCCACCCGGCATGGTCGCCCCCTACTACCATCGGCTCGGCTTCCGCCCCCAGGGCGACTCGTACGTCCTCGACCTGCCCGCGTCACCGGCAAACGATCCGGCGTAGCGTCGCCCCAGCAGGATTCGGCCGAGGCCGCACGGGGCACAGAAGCGCGTACGCCGGGCGGGCTTGCCGACCGGCGGGCGCCGTGCGTACGGGCCGGTGCCACCACCACGAGGGAGCGAACCGGGCGTGCAGAGCTACGGGAGCCAACTGGCCCTGGTCGGGATCCTGGTCGTCATCAACGCGCTCTTCGCCGGCAGTGAGATGGCGCTGGTGTCACTGCGGGACAGCCAGATCCAGCGGTTGGAGCGCACCAGCCGGGCCGGACGGGTGCTGGCCCGCCTCGCCAAGGACCCGAACCGCTTCCTCGCCACCATCCAGATCGGCATCACCCTCGCCGGCTTCCTGGCCTCCGCCGCCGCGGCGGTCTCCCTGGCCAAGCCCCTCGTGCCGCTGCTCGGGATGTTCGGCAACGCCGCCGAGACGGTGGCCATCGTGGTGGTCACCCTCGCGCTGACCTTCGTCACCCTGGTGTTCGGCGAGCTGGCCCCCAAGCGGATCGCCATGCAGTCCGCCGAGCGGTGGGCGCTGCTGGTGGCCCGCCCGCTCGACCTCCTCGCCAGTCTCACCCGCCCCGCCGTCTGGGCCCTCGGCGCCACCAGCGACCTGGTCGTACGCCTGGTCGGGCTCAACCCGAAGCACCAACCGGAGGAGATCGGCCCGGACGAGCTGCGCGACATCGTCGCCGGCAACCACGGCTTCACCAAGGAACAGCGCACGATCATCGCGGGCGCCGTGGAGATCGCCGACCGGCGGTTGCGGGCTGTGCTCGTACCCCGGTTGCAGGTCTTCACTCTCGACAGCGGGACCACCGCGGAGGCCGCACGGCTCGTGCTGGCCGCCACCGGGCACTCCCGGGCGCCCGTGGTGCGCCACGGCGGCCTGGACGACACCGCCGGTGTGATCCACCTGCGTGACCTGGTCGGCGTGCCCGACGACCGGCCGGTCGACGAGATCGCCCGCCCGCCGATGCTGCTGCCCGACTCGCTGCCGGTGGTGGACGCGCTGCGCCAGTTCAAGGCCGAGCGCCAGCACATCGCGCTCGTCGTCGACGAGCGCGGCGCGGTCGACGGCATCGTGACGCTCGAGGACATCCTGGAGGAGATCGTCGGGGAGATCTACGACGAGACCGACCGGGACGGCTACACGGTGCGCCGCGAACCGGACGGCGCGATGGTGCTGCCCGGCACGTTCCCGGTGCACGACCTTCCGGACATCGGCGTCGAGCTGCCCTCGCGCCCGGCCGGCGACTACACCACGGTCGCGGGGCTGGTCCTGGCCCGCCTCGGGCACATCCCCACCGTCGCCGGGGAGGACGTCACCCTGGACGGCTGGGTGCTGACGGTGGCCAACATCGACCACCGGGCCATCACCGAGGTACGCCTGAGTCAGCTCCCCACGGACGACGACGCCGACGACAGCGGTGACGGCGCCGACGAGTCCGTCCAGCCGGTGTTGGACGAGGCGCGCAGCTGACCTCTCCCGGCTCAGTCCCGGGAGAGGTTCTGCAGCCGGACCTGACCGCGGGCGACCAGCCGCTGATCGGCATCGGTGATCTCCACCTGCCAGAGCTGCTGGCTGCGACCCCGGTGCACGGGCGTGCCGACCGCGGTCAGCTCACCGTCCCGAACGGCCCGGAGGAAGTCGGTCTGGTTCGACACCCCGACGACAGTGCCCCGGTCGGCCAGCCAGAGCGACCCTCCGACGCTGGCCGCGGTCTCCACCACCGAGCAGTAGACCCCGCCGTGCTGGATGCCGAACGGCTGGTGCAGCTCCGGTCGGACCTGCCAGCGGATGACCACCCGGTCGGCGGACGTCTCTTCGAACTCCAGGCCGAGCAGGGCGACGAAACCACCAGTCACATCCGGCATCTCCACGGCAGAAACCCTCCTCGATCAGCGGGTCGCCAGCCTAACCGGGGCGGGTTGCGTCAAACCCGGTACGGGTCGGTGCCGGCGATGGGGGAGAATCGGTGACCGTGACCGACAGCAGCCTCCCGCCGCCCGCGCGGGACTCCCTGACCGACGACCTGCTCTGGCGTGGCCTGATCCAGGACTCGACAGGCCTCGACGAGCTGCGCGAGCTGCTCGACAGCGGGAAGGCCACCACCTATTACGTGGGCTTCGACCCCACCGCCCCGAGCCTGCACGTCGGCAACCTCATGCAGGTCCTCATGGCCCGCCGTCTGCAACTCGCCGGCCACCGCCCGTTGCTGCTGGTAGGCGGGGCGACCGGGCAGATCGGCGACCCGAAGGAGAGCGCCGAGCGGACGCTCAACCCGCCCGAGGTGATCGCCGGCTGGGTCGAGCGTATCCGCGAGCAGCTCGCGCCCTTCGTGTCGTACTCCGGTGAGAACGCGGCGCAGCTGGTCAACAACCTCGACTGGACCGGCGAGATGTCGATCGTCGAGTTCCTGCGCGACGTGGGCAAGCACTTCCCGGTCAACAAGATGCTGGCCCGGGAGGTGGTGCGCGCCCGGCTGGAGACGGGCATCAGCTTCACCGAGTTCAGTTACCAGCTGTTGCAGGGCAACGACTTCTTCGAGCTGCACCGCCGGCACGGCTGCCAGCTCCAGTTCGGCGGGTCCGACCAGTGGGGCAACATCACCGCCGGCGTGGACTACGTCCGGCGGCGCGGTGCGGGGCCGGTGCAGGCGTTCACCACCCCGCTGGTCACGAAGGCCGACGGCACGAAGTTCGGCAAGAGCGAGGGGGGTGCCGTCTGGCTCGACCCCACGATGACCAGCCCGTACGCCTTCTACCAGTTCTGGCTCAACGTCGACGATCGAGAGGTCGACCGCTACCTGCGGTACTTCAGCTTCCGCTCCCGGGACGAGCTGGAGGAGCTGGCGAAGGCGACGGCCGAGCGACCTGCGGCCCGGCTGGCCCAGAGGGCGCTGGCCGAGGAGTTGACCACGCTGGTGCACGGCGCCGAGGAGACCCGGCAGGCGGTCGCCGCCAGTCAGGCGCTGTTCGGGCGTGGTTCGCTCGACGAGCTGGCACCGGAGACCCTGCGCGCGGCGCTCACCGAGGCAGGGATGGTCACTATCCCGGGCGAGCTGCCGGACGTGGCGGGCCTGCTGCGGGACTCCGGGCTGGTGACGGGCCTCAAGGAGGCGCGGCGCGTGATCGCCGAGGGTGGCGCGTACGTGAACAACGACCGGGTGACCGAGGTCGACGCCACGGTGTCGAAGGACGACCTGCTGCACGGTCGGTACCTGGTGCTGCGCCGGGGAAAGCGCTCGTTCGCGGGCGTTGAGCTGGTCGAATAGGCGGTTGTCGACGATGTGACGGGGGACGCGTCCGGCGAATTTGACGATCATCGGGCCGGACGCGTAACTTTCTCTCTGCCAGCGCGGAACGGACGAAACAGGCGAAAGCCTGAAGCGGCCGGAGCGCGGCGACGACCTCGGGGTCGGGCGGGTTCGCCGGCCGGATCCCGCGACCGGGTGGTGCCCACGGAAACGCCGCGAGGCGGATTTGGTGCGGCGAAACCGACCGGGTAAGGTAGTCAGTCGGCAGGGAAACGGGCGAGCAAGCGGGAAACCGCTGCGGCCGGCCTGCCACAACCGTGACGAGAGCGGCGCGAGCCGGTCGAGACATGGTGCCCGCAACACGGAAGAAAGCACGACGAACCGCGAAACACCGGTTTGACACGGCAGAAACCAGCGGGTAACGTAGTAAAAGTGCCTGGCGCTGGAAAGCGCCGAGCACGCGGAACGAAAAGCCCCGAAACGGGGTTCCACTGATGTGGGGCTTCTGATCGGTGTGTGGTTGTTCTTTGAGAACTCAACAGGGTGCTTGTAAAGCCAGTGCCAATT
>NZ_JBICSN010000015.1:0-154329 GCF_043197115.1 Micromonospora sp. NPDC049275 | reverse complement strand
GAACATCGGTGGCGCCGAGGGCGACGCCTCCGCGGGTGAGCCGTTCTACGTGAACATGTTCCTCAAGAACTGACCTTCCGCATCCCCCGTCGTGGGGGGGGGGGGGGGGGGGGGGGGGGGGGGGGGGGGGGGGGGGGCGCCGCCCCCCCCCCCCCCCCCCCCCCCCCCCCCACGGCGGTGGTTCGGGGACTACATGCTGGCTACGTCGCCCTGCTTGGCGCGGACGGCCTCGGCGGCGGCCAGGAGGCTGGCCCGCTCGTCGGCGTCCAGGTCGGTCTCGATGACCCGACGAACACCCTCGGCGCCGATCTCGGCCTCGACACCCAGGTAGACGCCGGAGATGCCGTACTCGCCGTCGACCCAGGCACAGACCGGCATGACGTCGCCGGAGTCCTCGGCGACAGCCTTCGCCATCCGGGCGGCCGCGGCGGACGGGGCGTAGTACGCCGAACCGGTCTTGAGCAGCGCGACCACCTCGGCGCCACCGTTGCGGGTCTTGACGACCAGTTCCTCGATCTGCTCGGCCGGCATCGCGTCGCGCAGCGGCTTGCCGTTGACGGTGCTCTTGGACGGCACCGGGACCATCGTGTCGCCGTGCGAGCCCAGGGTCAGCGTGCGGACCGACGCCACCGGCACGTTGAGCGCCTCGGCGACGAAGTTGCTGAACCGGGCGGTGTCGAGCATGCCGGCCTGGCCGAGCACCCGGTTCTTGGGGAACTGGGTGGCGATCTGCGCCAGGGCGGTCATCTCGTCGAGCGGGTTGGAGACGACGATGACGACGGCGCTCGGGGCGTACTTGGCGACGTTCTCGGAGACCTGCCGCACGATCTTGGCGTTGGTCTCCAGCAGGTCCATCCGGCTCATGCCCGGCTTACGCGCCAGGCCAGCGGTGATCACGACGACATCGGAGCCCTCGATGGCCTCGTAGCCCTCGCCGTTCGGGCCGGTGGTCACGCCGACGACAGTGGTCTCGAAGCCCTCGATGGCCCGCGACTGGTTGAGGTCGAGTGCGAGGCCCGCGGGCTTGCCCTCCACGATGTCGGTGATCACAACGGTGTCGAAGACGTCGTACTCGGCCAGGCGCTGTGCGGTGGTGGAGCCGTAGAAGCCAGCCCCGACGACAGTGACCTTCTTACCCATGGTCGTCCCACTCCCTGATACCAGTCGGTTTTCCGGACCGTATCAGCCATCCTGGCACCGATCCGGCCAGGGGCGGACAGTTATGACCGGACGGACGCGAACGGCACTCGTGGGACGGCATCGACGCGTCAGCCCCGCTCGGCGCGCTCCACGACGTTGGTGAGAAGCATGGCGCGGGTCATCGGGCCGACGCCGCCGGGCATCGGCACCAGCGCGCCTGCCGTCTCGGCCACCTCGGGGTCGACGTCGCCGGTGTAGCGGCCCTTGCCGTCCGGGCCGACGACCCGGGTGATGCCGACGTCCACGACCACCGCGCCCGGGTTGATCATGTCGGCGGTCAGCAGCCCCGGTACGCCGGCCGCGACGATCACGATGTCGGCGGCCCGCGTGTGCGAGGCGAGGTCGAGCGTGCCGGTGTGGCACAGGGTGACTGTCGCGTTCTCGCTGCGGCGGGTGAGCAGCAGGCCGAGTGGGCGGCCGACCGTGTTGCCCCGGCCGACGACCGCCACGGTGGCACCGCGCAGCGCCACGTCGTGGCGACGGAGCAGCTCGACGATGCCGCGGGGGGTGCAGGGCAGCGGACCGTCGTAGCCGAGGACGAGACGACCCAGGTTGACCGGGTGCAGGCCATCGGCGTCCTTGGCCGGGTCGATCAGCTCCAGCACCCGCTGGGTGTCCAGGTGGGCGGGCAACGGCAGCTGGACGATGTAGCCGTGGCAGGCCGGGTCGGCGTTCAGCTCGGCCAGGACGTCGTCCACCTGCTGCTGCGTGGCGTCGGCCGGCAGTTCCCGGCGGATCGAGGCGATGCCCACCTCGGCGCAGTCACGGTGCTTGCCGTTGACGTACGCCTGGCTGCCCGGATCGGCCCCGACCAGGACCGTGCCGAGCCCGGGGGTGATGCCGCGCTCCGCGAGAGCCTTCACCCGGATCCGCAGCTCGTCCTTGATCTCCGCCGCGGTCGCCTTGCCGTCCAGAACCGTCGCCGTCACCATCAGATCGTCTCATGTCCGGCACCTGCCGATCCGGCGACCTCGCTGCGGCGGGCCACCGAGACCCCCGCCACGCCGTCGACGCTAACGATGAGTTACGTGTCTCTCATCACTGTGCGTGACAATCTGTGCAACTCGTCACCGGAAAAACGGTTGGACGCCCCAAGGTCTGCCGGAACCGGACCACTGGTCCGAGGCGGCCGAATCCATCCCAGTCAGCCACACGCCGCCCCCTCGCCGTCGACGAATGTGCAGCTCAGTGCCGACCGTCCCGTTTGGGGTAGCACGCGCGGCGGCACCCGACAAGGAAGGCGTCCTCGGACCGTTACGCACCCGCAACCGGGTCGTTGTCGACGGCCGGTATCGCGACCTACCGTTACCGCTTGTTGCGCAGCGTAAACCCAGCGTCGGGCCTGACTGCGCAGCGTGAGGAGATGAGGAGGCTCAATGCGAGTTCGTAGACTCGCCGCCTGGACCGCCCTCCCGCTCGCGGTGACGCTGGGCCTCGCGGCCTGCGGCAGCGGCGGAGATGGCGGATCCGGCGGCAGCGGCAATTCGGCGGTCAGCATCCAGATCGGCGAGCCGAAGCACCTGGTTCCCACCAACACCACCGAGACGGCCGGCGCGCAGGTGCTCACCGGCCTGTTCAGCCCGCTCGTCGACTACGACGCCCAGAACAAGCCGTACGAGGTCGCCGCGCAGTCGGTCACCTCGTCCGACAACAAGGTCTGGACGATCAAGCTCAAGGACGGCTTCACCTTCCACAACGGCCAGAAGGTGACCTCCGAGGACTACATCAACGCCTGGAACTACGGCGCTTACGCCCCCAACGGTCAGGACAGCAACTACTTCTTCGAGAAGATCGCTGGCTACCCGGACCTGCAGGGCAAGGAGCCGAAGGCCAAGGAGATGACCGGCCTGAAGAAGGTCGACGACCTCACCTTCACCGTGACGCTGGCCGAGCCGTACATCGACTTCCGGACGATGCTCGGCTACACCGCCTTCTACCCGATGCCGGAGGCCGCGTTCTCGGCCCCGGGCGTGCTCAAGGACTCCTACGAGCAGGCGCCGATCGGGCAGGGCCCCTTCAAGATGAAGGGCACCTGGCAGCACGACAGCAAGATCGATGTCGAGCGCTATGACGCGTACCCGGGCGAGAAGCCCAAGGTGCAGAACATCGAGTTCCGGATCTACCAGCAGCTCACCGCGGCCTACGCGGACGTCCTGGCCGACAACCTGGACGTGCTGCCGACGATCCCGAGCGAGAGCCTGAGCACCGCGCCGACCGACCTGGGCGACCGGTACCAGACCAGCCCGATGTCGTCGTTCCAGTTCCTGGCGTTCCCGACGTTCGACAAGGACTACGCCAACCCGGACGTGCGCAAGGCCATCTCGATGGCGATCGACCGTGACGAGATCACCAAGTCGGTCTTCAAGGGCTCGCAGCAGTCGGCGCGCTCCTTCGTCTCGCCGGTCCTGCCGGGCTACCGGGAGAACACCGCGGGCAAGGCGGGCGAGTTCAACCCGACCGAGGCCAAGAAGCTCTACCAGGCCGCCGGCGGCCCGAAGAAGATCGTCATCTCCTACAACGGCGACGGCGGTCACAAGGACTGGGTCGACGCCACGGTCAACCAGCTCAAGGCCAACCTGGGTGTCGACGCCGTCGGTGTCGCCGAGCCGAAGTTCGCCGACCTGCTGACCAAGGTCGAGAAGAAGACGCCTGTGGGTGCGTTCCGGATGGGTTGGGTCATGGACTACCCGACCATGGAGGACTACCTCGGCCCGCTGTACAGCACCAACGGCTCGTCGAACTACTACGGCTACAGCAACCCGGAGTTCGACAAGCTCGTCAAGGAGGGTTCCGCCGCCAAGACGCAGGACGAGGCGATCGCCAAGTACCAGCAGGCGGAGGACATCCTGGCCAAGGAGATGCCGGTGATCCCGCTCCGCTTCGGCGAGAACGTGTTCGGCCACTCGTCCAAGGTCAAGAACGTGCAGATGGACCTGTTCCAGCGGGTCAACCTCGTCAAGATCGAAGCGGCCAGCTGAGCTGACCAACGGTTGCGGGTCACCCGGGCTACGACGCCCGGGTGGCCCGGACCGCGCTATCCGGCGCGGGCCCGCACCTGGGCCGGGCCGCCGGTAGCGCCGGCCTCCCCCGGGCCGGACGGCACGTCTCGGATATTTCGGGTACGACCAGAGATGCCGTCCTGCGACCCTTTCGCATATTTCCGGAGAGACTGCTAAGCATGTTCCGCTACATCTTGCGGCGCCTACTGCAGATGGTCCTGGCGTTCTTCGGGACCACCCTGATCGTCTACGCGCTGATGTTCGCCGGCCAGGGCGACCCCATTCAGGCCCTCGCGGGCGAACGACCGGTGACCGCGGCCCAGCGGGCCTACCTGACGGAGAAGTACCACCTCGACGCGACAGGCGTCGGCGGCTTCTTCTACCGCTACTTCGACTACGTCAAGAGCCTGCTCCAGGGCGACCTCGGCCAGTCCCTGACCGGCCGTCAGATCGGTGACATCCTGCAGGCGGCCTGGCCGGTCACCCTCAAGCTCGCGCTCATCGCGCTCGCCGTGGCGATCATCTTCGGAGTCAGCGCCGGCGTGGTCGCCGGCATCCGCCGGGCCAGCATCTTCGACAACTCGACGCTGGTGCTGACCCTGCTGGTGCTGGGCATCCCGACCATCGTGCTGGCGCCGCTCGCCCAGTACTTCCTGGGCGTCAAGTGGCAGCTCTTCCCGCCCACCGCCGGATCCCAGCCGACGTTCTACGCGCTGCTGCTGCCGGGCATCGTGCTCGGCTCGCTGTCGCTGGCGACCGCGCTGCGGCTGACCCGTACCTCGGTGGCCGAGAACCTGCGCGCCGACTACGTCCGGACCGCGCGGTCCAAGGGCCTGGTCAAGCGCCGCATCGTCACCGTCCACGTGCTGCGCAACTCGCTCATCCCGGTGGTCACCTTCCTCGGTGTGGAGCTGGGCAACCTGATGAGCGGCGCGATCATCACCGAGGGCGTCTTCAACATCCCCGGCGTGGGCTTCAACCTCTTCCGCGGCATCCGCACCGAGGACGGCCCCCTGGTGGTGGGCATCGTCAGCGTGCTCGTCGTGGTCTACCTGGTCTCGAACCTGGTGGTGGACGTCCTGTACGCCGTACTCGACCCGAGGATCCGCTATGAGTGAGCGCAGCGAACGAATCATCAGCGCAGCGTGCCTGGGCTCTCATGCCGGCGCCGAGCGCAGCGAGGTGCCGGCATGAGTGACTTCGAAACGGTGGCGGCCAGCGAGAACCAGGCCGCCCGGCGTGGCCCCTCGGGTGAGCCGGGCACGCCCAACCAGGTAGGCGCCGCGAACAAGCCGCGCAGCCTGGCCGGCGACGCCTGGCGTGACCTGCGCCGCAACCCGATCTTCTGGATCTCGCTGGCACTTGTCGTCATCTTCACCGCGATGGCGCTGGCCCCCGGTGTGTTCACCGCCAACAGCCCGAACGACTGCCTGCTGTCCCGGCAGCACGCCGGGCCGTCCGGCGGGGCCATCTTCGGGTACGACTTCCAGGGCTGCGACACGTACTCCCGGGCGGTCTACGGCACGCGGGCCTCGCTGCTGGTCGGCGCGCTCGCCGCGCTCGGCACCGGCATCATCGCGCTTGTCGTCGGCATGCTGGCCGGGTACTTCGGCCACTGGGTCGACGCGGTGCTCTCCCGGGTGATCGACGTGGTGCTCGGCATCCCGCTGCTGCTGGCCGCGATCGTGCTGCTCAAGCGCGTGTCCAGCGACAGCGACAACGCGCGCATCGCCGCGGTGATCTTCGTGCTGGCCATCCTGGGCTGGACCACCGCCGCCCGGGTGGTGCGCTCCTCGGTGATCACCGCCAAGGAGCAGGACTACGTGGCGGCGGCCCGGATGCTCGGCGCCGGCAACGGCCGGATCATGTGGCGGCACATCCTGCCGAACTCGCTCGCCCCGGCCATCGTCGTGCTGACCATCGCGCTCGGCTCGTTCATCGCCGCCGAGGCGACGCTCTCCTTCCTGGGCATCGGCCTCAAGGCGCCGACCATCTCGTGGGGTCAGGACATCGACACCGGCCGCATCCACATGCGGGAGGCGGCCACGCCGCTGATCGTCCCGTCGGCCTTCCTCGCGCTGACCGTGCTGGCGTTCATCATGCTCGGCGACGCGATCCGTGACGCCTTCGACCCGAAGCTGCGGTGATCCCCCGTGAGAGCGCGAGGAGTGAGTGAAGCGAGTCCCGCAGTCGCGAGCGAAAGGCAGGCACAGCCATGACCGTTGATCCGACGCCCGCCTCCGCCACGCCCGAGGGCGGCCACCTGCTGGAACTGCGGGACCTGCACGTCGAGTTCCGGACCAACGAGGGCGTGGCCCGGGTCATCAACGGCGTGTCGTACCACCTGGACGCCGGTGAGACCCTCGCGGTGCTCGGCGAGTCCGGCTCCGGCAAGTCGGTCACCGCGCAGGCGATCATGGGCATCCTGGACACGCCGCCCGCGTTCGTCCGCTCCGGCCAGATCCTCTACCGGGGTCAGGACCTGCTCACGGCGTCCGAGGAGCAGCGCCGGCAGGTCCGCGGCAAGGAGATCGCGATGATCTTCCAGGACGCGCTCTCCGCGCTGAACCCGGTCTTCCCGGTCGGTTGGCAGATCGGCGAGACGCTGCGCCAGCGCTCCGGCATGTCCCGGGGTGACGCCCGTCGGCGGGCCGTCGAGCTGATGGACCTGGTCAAGATTCCGGGGGCCGCCAAGCGGATCGGCGACTATCCGCACCAGTTCTCCGGCGGCATGCGGCAGCGCGTCATGATCGCCATGGCGCTGGCGCTGGACCCGAAGGTGCTGATCGCCGACGAGCCCACCACCGCGCTCGACGTCACCGTGCAGGCCCAGATCATGGACCTGCTGGCCGACCTGCGCCGGGACCTCAACATGGCGATGATCCTCATCACCCACGACCTGGGTGTCGTCGCCGGCGTCGCGGACCGGATCGCCGTCATGTACGCGGGCCGGATCGTCGAGCACGCCGACGTCCGCTCGCTCTACCGGGCGCCTGCCCACCCGTACACCAAGGGGTTGTTGGAGTCGATCCCGCGGATGGACGTCCGCGGCCAGGAACTGTCGACGATCAAGGGTTTGCCGCCGAACCTGATGCGCATCCCCTCCGGCTGCCCGTTCCACCCCCGGTGCCCGTACGTCCAGCAGGTCTGCGTGGACGTGGTGCCGCACGACCTGGTCCTCGGCGACGGCCGGACCAGCGCTTGCCACTTCGCGCAGGAGGTTCGTGATGACAGCGCCCGCTAGCTCCACCAAGGTCCGGGGCGAGACCATCCTCTCCGTCGACAACCTGGTGAAGCACTTCCCGATCAGTCAGGGCGTGCTGTTCCGGCGGCAGATCGGCGCGGTCAAGGCCGTCGACGGCGTGAGCTTCGAGCTGCGCCGGGGCGAGACGCTGGGCGTGGTCGGCGAGTCCGGCTGCGGCAAGTCGACACTCGCCCGCCTGCTGATGCGGTTGGAGACGCCTACCTCCGGGCGGGCCACCCTGGAGGGCAAGGACCTGTTCAAGGCCTCCGGGTCGGAGCTACGCCGGCTGCGCCGCAACATGCAGATGGTCATGCAGGACCCGTACACCTCGCTGAACCCCCGGATGACTGTCGGCGACATCATCGGCGAGCCGTTCGAGATCCACCCGGACGCCGCGCCGAAGGGCAGCAAGGCCAGGCGGGTCCAGGAGTTGCTGGACGTGGTCGGGCTCAACCCGGAGCACATCAACAGGTACCCGCACCAGTTCTCCGGCGGTCAGCGTCAGCGCATCGGCATCGCCCGCGCGCTCGCGCTGCGACCCGAGGTGATCGTCTGCGACGAGCCCGTCTCGGCCCTGGACGTCTCCATCCAGGCCCAGGTGATCAACCTGCTGGAGCAGCTTCAGGACGAGTTCGGGCTGTCGTACATCTTCATCGCGCACGACCTGTCCGTGGTCCGGCACATCGCCGACCGGGTGGCGGTCATGTACCTCGGTCGGATCGTCGAGATCGGCACCGAGGACGAGATCTACGAGCGTGCCACCCACCCGTATACCCAGGCGCTGCTGTCGGCCGTGCCGGTGCCGGACCCGGAGGTACGCGACCAGCGCAACATGATCCGGCTGGTCGGCGACGTGCCCAGCCCGGCCGACCCCCCGAGCGGCTGCCACTTCCGGACCCGCTGCTGGAAGGCCCAGGACATCTGCGCCACCCAAGATCCCCAGACGGTCCCGAGAGCGGCAGACCCCCACCCCTCCGCCTGCCACTTCGCCGAACTCCGCCCCACCCCAACGGCCTGACCCCGGCCCGGCCCGGCCGGCCCCAGGCCGTCGATCATGAAGTTATTGCCCCGCACATCGGCGTGTCGGGGCAATAACTTCATGATCGACGGGGTCTGTGGTCAGTGGAAGAAGTGGCGGGTTTTCGTCAGGTACATCGTTACGTTTGCCTTTCGGGCCGCTTCGATCACCTCTTCGTCGCGGATCGAGCCGCCGGGCTGGACGATGGCACGGACGCCCGCGTCGATGAGGATCTGCGGCCCGTCGGCGAACGGGAAGAACGCGTCGGAGGCCGCGACCGAGCCCCGCGCACGGTCGGCGCCGGCGCGGGTGACCGCTAGCTGCGCCGAGTCGACCCGGTTGACCTGACCCATGCCGACCCCGACGGTGGCGCCGTCCTTGGCGAGCAGGATCGCGTTGCTCTTCACCGCGCGGACGGCCCGCCAGGCGAACGCGAGGTCGCGCAGCAGCTCCTCGTCGGCGGCCTCACCTGTCGCCAACTGCCAGTTCGCCGGGTCGTCGCCGGGGGCGTCCACCCGGTCGGCGACCTGGGCCAGCACCCCACCGGTCACCGACCGCAGCTCCACAAGCGCCGGCGTCCAGGCCGGCGCCCGCAGCAGCCGGACGTTCTTCTTGCCCTGCAACACCTCGACCGCGCCCTCGTCGAAGCCGGGGGCGACCACCACCTCGGTGAAGATGTCGGCGACCTGCCGGGCCAGCTCGACCGAGACCGGCCGGTTGACCGCGATGACACCCCCGTACGCAGACACCGGGTCGCAGGCGTGCGCCTTGCGGTGCGCCTCGGCGACGTCCGAGCCCACCGCGATCCCGCACGGGTTCGCGTGCTTGATGATCGCCACGGCCGGCTGATCGGCGAAGTCGTTCGCGGCCCGCCAGGCGGCGTCGGCGTCGACGTAGTTGTTGTACGACATCTCCTTGCCGTGCAACTGCTCGGCCTGGGCCAGCCCCGCCGGGGCGTCCGGGTCGGTGTAGAGCGCGGCCGGCTGGTGCGGGTTCTCCCCGTAGCGCAGCACAGTCGACTTGCGCAGGGCGGACCCGACGAACGTCGGCCAGGAGTCGTCGGCAGGCGCCAGCTCCCGGGCACACCACTGGGCCACCGCGACGTCGTACTCGGCGATGTCGGCGAACGCGCGGGCGGCCAGCGCGCGACGCTGGGCCAGCGTGAAGCCACCCTCGTCGAGCGCGCCGAGCAGCGCCGGGTACGCGGCCGGGTCGGTGAGGACCGCGACCGAGGCGTGGTTCTTGGCGGCGGCCCGCACCATGGCCGGGCCACCGATGTCGATCTGCTCCACGCACTCCTCGACGCCGGCGCCGGAGGCGACTGTCGCCTGGAACGGGTAGAGGTTGGAGACCAGCAGGTCGAACGCGGCCACGCCCAGCTCGTCGAGCTGTGCCACGTGGGTGTCCTTGCGCAGGTCCGCGAGGAGACCTGCGTGCACCTTCGGGTGCAGGGTCTTCACCCGGCCGTCGAGCACCTCGGGGAAGCCGGTCACCGTCTCCACAGGCGTCACCGGAACCCCGGCGGCGGCGATCGTGCCCGCCGTGCTGCCGGTGGACACGATCTCCACACCGGCCGCGTGCAGGGCCTGGGCCAGCTCGACCAGCCCGGTCTTGTCGTAGACGCTGACCAGCGCCCGCCGAATCGGGCGGCGCCCGTCCTGAGTGGGACTCACGGAACCGTGACCTTCCTTCCGGTGATGGTCCAGCCTTGGCGGACCAGGCGGCCGACCTGCTCGACGAGCTGGCGGCGCTCGGCTTCCTTGATGCGCTCGGTGAGCGCGTCGACGTCGTCGTCGTCGAGCACCGGCACCGCGACCTGCGCCACGATCGGCCCGGTGTCCATGCCGGCGTCGACGAAGAAGAGCGTTGCCCCGGTGAGCTTCACGCCGTAGGCGAGGGCGTCACGCGGGCCGTGGATGCCGGGGAACGCCGGCAGCAGGGTGTTGTGGGTGTTCAGGTAGCGGTCGCCGAAGGCGGCGAGGAAGTGCGGGCCGACCAGTTTGAGGAAGCCTGCGGAGATGACCAGGTCGGGTTGGTGCTTGGCCACGTGCGCGGTGAGCGCGACGTCCCAGTCCTCCCGCGTGTCGTGGTCGCGGACCCGCTCGACGAACGTCGGCACCCCCGCCGCGTCGGCCCGGTCCAGGCCCGCGATGCCGTCGCGGTCCGCGCCCACCGCGACGACCTGCGCGCCGTACGCGGGGTCGACTGCGGCGTCCAGCAGGGCCTGCAGGTTGCTCCCGGAGCCGGAGATGAGAACGACGATGCGGGCGACAGACGCGGGCTCGGTCACCGGGCCACCCTATCGGGCAGGTCAGGACGTCCCTCGGTTGGGCGGTTCGCCGATCTGTGACAGTTACCGGCGGACGAAATGAGCGGCCATCAGCAGTATTGCGCGGTATGTCGCCGCGCTGCTGTGCTGTGCCTGGGGAGGTCTGACCGCGATCATGGATGGGAACAACAGCAGCAACTGACGGAACCAGTCCAAGGAGCTTTTCGAATGCAGCCCGGCAACCCCGGTCAGGACCCGTACGGCCAGCAGCCCAACCAGGACCCGACCGCACCCCAGCCGCCGCACGACCCGTACGCCCCGCCGCCGGCCGCCCCGTACGGCCAGCAGCCCACCTCGGGTCAGCCCTACGGCCAGCCCACCTCGGGTCAGCCCTACGGTCAGCCGCCGGCCGCGCCGTACGGCCAGCAGCCCGGCGCCCCGTACGGCCAGCAGCCGCAGGACCCGTACGGCGCCCCGCAGGCCCCGTACGGCCAGCAGCAACCCTACGGCGCCCCGACGTACCCGAACGCCGGCTACCCGCAGCAGCAGGGCCAGAACAACACCCTGGGCCTGGTGTCGATGATCCTCGGCATCGCGTCGATCCCGCTGGTCTGCTGCGTCTTCCTGGGCATTCCAGTCGGCATCGCGGGCGTGGTGACCGGTTACCTCGCCAAGCAGAAGGTCGCCCAGGGCCAGGCCAGCAACGCCGGCCAGGCCAAGGCCGGCCTGATCTGCGGCGCGGTCGGTGTCGGCCTGGGCATCCTGCTGCTCGTCCTGAACATCGTCGGGACCTTCAGCCTGCCGACCGAGCCCTGACAGACCCTGCTTTCGACGGGGCGCTCCGGATCCGTCCGGGGCGCCCCGCGCCGTCTCCGCACCACTGTCGACAAGGCCCGCCGACGGCCGGGCCGCTGTTCGCCGGGCCGCTGTTCGCCGTTGGCCGTCGTGACGGCGGGTGGTCAGGCGCCGGGGCGGACCGGCGGTGTCGGGGCGGGGCGCGGGCTTCGGGCGAGCACCCGGGTGGCGGCGGCGCCGAGCAACGCGCCGGCCGCGACGACACCGGCCGCCACGGCGCCGACCTGCCAGGCCACCGGGCCGAGCTGCGCCAGCCGCCCTCCGCCGAGCGGCCCACCGGAGGCCGCGGCGGCGACGCCGAGCAGCACGCCGGCCACCGGCCCGGCCAGCGCCGCCGGCGCCAGCAGCTCCGCCCAGCGCCGCGGCGGGCGCTCCGGCCCGTCGGACCGGGCCAGCCGGCGAGCGAGCAACCAGCCGGCGACCATTCCGGCCAGCACCGGCACCGCGAGCAGCAGCGCGCCGGGGCCGTCGACCGGGCCGCGCGGCAGGCCGGCGAGCAACGGTACGGCCGGCAGCGCGCCGACCGACACCTCACTGGTACGCACGGCCGTGTCGACGCCGACCGCGAAGCCCGGCCCGAGCAGATAGCTTGTCGACCACACTGCGGCGTTCGGCGCGTACGCCGTGCTGACCAGGGTGATCCCGGCCTGCCCGGCCACCCCGGTCCGGTACGCGCCGATCATGTCCGCCGCGTCACCGCCACCGGTGGCCACGGCCAGGCCGGCCGCCCCGGCGCCCGCCCCGAGCAGGAGGAGCGCGGCCACCAGCCCGGTGCGTACGCCGTCGCGCAGCGGGCCGGGTATCCGGGTGACGAGCAGCCGGGTCACGGCGGTGACCCGGATCGCGCCGACCAGTGCGCCGAGCGTGCCGACCACCGCGAACGTGGCCGCCGCCCGCACCGGGGACACCTGCGGCCCGCCCGCACCGATCAGCACCGCGGCGAGCGCGCCGAGCAGCGCGTACAGCAGGCCTACCGCTCCGGCGGCGAGCAGCGCGCGGCGCGGTGAGCGGGTGTCGCGGGCGCCTATCGCGCGGCTCACGTGCACGCCGGCCCGGGTCAGTCGCCAGATCGCGAGGACGGTAAGCGCCAGCGGGGCGAGCCCGAACGGGCCCGCCTCGGTGTGCAGCGGCACGCCGTGCCCCACCAGCCAACCGGCCAGCGCGGTGCGCAGAGTGCCGCCCAGCGTGGTGGAATCCGCGCCGAGCTGAACCAGGCCGAGCACGATGGCTACCGGCAGGTACGACGTGAGGGCCGCCCCGACGGCTGCCACCCCGGCGGCGACGGGCAGTGGCGCGCGCCCACGCGGCGACTCACCGGCGCGCGGTGCGGGCACCCGCCGGCGCGGCGCGGCGCGGTCGACCGGCCGGTCGTCGGCGCGTACGCCGCCGGCACGGCGGGGTGGGTCAGGGGTGACGGGGGACATCCGCTCTACTCTGGCACGTCGCGCGGGCGGTGGCAGTCCGTTAACCCGCCCCCGACGGCGGCGAGTTGGGCGAACCGGGGTCGGGGTGGCCCCGTCGGGTCTAGCGTCGGGCCAGAGAGGGTGGCCGTCGCCGGCAACCGGTGCTCATTCGCCGATCGCGGCCCGGGTCGGCCCGCCCGCCCACGACCGCCCGGAGGTAGCCGTGACGTCCGCATACCCGCCACCCCCGCCGGCCAGGGGACGCGACCGCACCACGCTCTGGGGCGTGCTGGGCATCGTCCTGGGCCTGATCTGTTGCGGCATCCTGGGCATCATCTTCGGCTACCTGTCGCTGCGCGACGCGCGGCGCAACGGCCAGTCGCCGGTCCTCGGGTACCTCGCCATCGTGTTCGGCGTGATCAACATCATCGGCGGCTCGATCCTGCGTCTCACCGGCAACTACCCGTTCTGGAACAACGACTGACCCGGCGGTACGACGAAGGGGCCGACCAGTTCTGGTCGACCCCTTCGCTGTTGTCGTGCCGGCTCAGCTGCCGGACATGATCTCCCGCATCAGCTTCGCGGTCTCGGTCGGCGTCTTGCCGACCTTGACGCCGACGGCTTCGAGCGCCGCCTGCTTCGCCTCGGCGGTGCCGGCCGAGCCGGAGATGATCGCCCCGGCGTGCCCCATGGTCTTGCCGGGAGGCGCGGTGAAGCCGGCGATGTAGCCGACCACCGGCTTGGTGACGTTGCCCTTGATGAACTCGGCGGCCCGCTCCTCGGCGTCGCCACCGATCTCACCGATCATCACGATGGCGTCGGTCTCCGGGTCGGCCTCGAACGCCTTGAGGGCGTCGATGTGCGTGGTCCCGATGATCGGGTCGCCGCCGATGCCGACGCAGGTGGAGAAGCCGATGTCGCGCAGCTCGTACATCATCTGGTAGGTCAGCGTGCCGCTCTTGCTGACCAGGCCGATCCGGCCGGCGCCGGTGATGTCGGCCGGGATGATGCCGGCGTTGGAGGCGCCCGGCGAGGCGATGCCGGGGCAGTTCGGCCCGATGATCCGGGTCCGCTCGCCCTGCGCGAGGTTGTACGCCCAGAACGCGGCGGTGTCGTGCACCGGCACGCCCTCGGTGATCACCACGGCCAGCGGAATCGCGGCGTCGATCGCCTCGACCACGGCGGCCTTGGTGAACTGCGGCGGTACGAAGATGACAGTGACGTCGGCCCCGGTCTCGGCCATGGCTTCCGCCACGGACGCGAAGACCGGCAGCTCGGTGCCGTCGAAGTCGACCTTCTGGCCCGCCTTGCGCGGGTTGACGCCGCCGACGACGTTGGTGCCGGCGGCGAGCATCCGCCGGGTGTGCTTGGAGCCCTCGGAGCCGGTCATCCCCTGAACGATGACCTTCGAGTCCTTGGTCAGCCAGATAGCCATGATCAGACCCCCGCAGCTGCCAGCTCGGCGGCCCGCTCGGCCGCGCCGTCCATGGTGTCCACCCGCTGTACGAGCGGGTTGTTCGCGCCGTCCAGGATCGCCCGGCCGGCTTCGGCGTTGTTGCCGTCGAGCCGGACGACGAGAGGCTTGGTGACCTTCTCGCCGCGCTGCTCCAGCAGGGCGAGCGCCTGGATGATGCCGTTGGCGACCTCGTCGCAGGCGGTGATGCCGCCGAAGACGTTGACGAAGACGCTCTTCACTGCCGGGTCGGAGAGCACGATCTCCAGCCCGTTCGCCATCACCGCGGCGCTCGCGCCGCCGCCGATGTCGAGGAAGTTGGCCGGCTTGACGTTGCCGTGCCGCTCACCGGCGTACGCGACGACGTCGAGGGTCGACATGACCAGACCCGCGCCGTTGCCGATGATGCCGACCTCGCCGTCGAGCTTGACGTAGTTGAGGTCCTTGGCCTTGGCGGCCTGCTCCAGCGGGTCCACGGCGGCCTGGTCGACCAGGGCCTCGTGGTCCGGGTGCCGGAACGCGGCGTTCTCGTCCAGGGTGATCTTGGCGTCGAGCAGCAGCAGCCGCCCGTCCCCGTTCTTCGCGAGGGGGTTGACCTCGACCAGGGTGGCGTCCTCGGCGACGAACGCCTGCCACAGGCCGACGGCCACCTCGACGACCTGGTCGGCGACCTCGGCCGGGAAGCCGGCGGCGGTGACGATCTCCCGCGCCTTGGCCTCGTCGACGCCGGTGTTGGCGTCGATCGGCGCCTTCACGACCCGGTCCGGGGTGTCGGCGGCGACCTGCTCGATGTCCATACCGCCGGCCACGCTGGCGATGCAGAGGAAGGTGCGGTTCGCTCGGTCGAGCAGGTACGAGAAGTAGTACTCCTCGGCCACGTCGGCGGTCACGGTGATCATGACCTTGTGGACGGTGTGACCCTTGATGTCCATGCCGAGGATGTCGGTGGCGCGGGCCACCGTCTCCTCGGCGCCCTCGGCCAGCTTGACGCCGCCGGCCTTACCTCGGCCGCCGACCTTCACCTGCGCCTTGACGACCACGCGACCGCCGAGGCGTTCGGCGATCGCACGGGCCTCTTCCGGGGTAGTGGCGACGCCGCCGGCCAGCACGGGCAAGCCGTGCCGCTCGAACAGGTCCCGCCCCTGGTACTCGTACAGGTCCACGATTGCGCGTCCCGTCCCGTCTCCGCGGCGCGCCGTCGCGCCGCCACCAGCGTTCAGAAAACAGTTTGACGCCTGTCATCAGTTGAAACAGGCCATTGGCGGCAGCCTAGCGAGGTGGGCACGGCCGGCAACCGAGCGGGTGCACGGTGTGCGGTAATGCACAACCGGGTGCCGACTGCGGCTGATTTCGGCCGCGTCGCGGCCGGCATCAATCGTCCGGGCGATGTTGCCGGGGGTCCGTAACCCGCCCGTCGGGGCGTCGTTGAGTCAGGTGTCGGCGCGCTGAGCAGCGCAAAGACGGGATACGGCCGATGCCCTGTCGGTCGAGGGGTGGCGGCGGGGCATCGTGCATAGAGGGGCCGGACGTGTGAGGGGTGCGTCCGGCCCCTCCCCCGTGCCCAAAATCAGGTAAGCGCGGCAGACCGGCGCCTCAGGCGACCGGCTGCGCCACGTTCTGCCGGACCCACTCGACGATCGCCTGCGTGGTGGCGCCCGGCGTGAAGATCTTCGCGACGCCCAGCTTCTCCAACTCGGGGATGTCGCCGTTGGGGATGATGCCGCCACCGAACACGACGATGTCGCGGGCGTCCCGCTCACCCAGCAGCTCGAGCACGCGACGGAAGAGCGTCATGTGCGCGCCGGACAGTACGGAGAGACCGACGGCGTCGGCGTCCTCCTGGATGGCCGTCTCCACGATCTGCTCGGGCGTCTGGTGCAGGCCGGTGTAGACGACCTCCATCCCCGCGTCGCGCAGTGCACGTGCGACGACCTTCGCGCCACGGTCGTGGCCGTCCAGACCGGGCTTCGCGACGACGACCCGAATACGAGAGCTCATCAGCGCACACCTTTCACCGGCTCCACGGCCTTCACCTGAACGAACGGTAACCCGCCCGACCGACACCGGGAAATCCGGGCCGGAAACACGTCCGACATTCCCCCGACGTCGGGGCATCGCCTGCGGCACCTCCCCACCCGGGTCGCGGCGTCAAGCCGGACGACTCCGCCGGATCGGTCACGCTCGGCGACGAACGGGTGGTTACGGGGGCACCGTTCGACGGCGCGATGCATGACAATCTTGGACGCAAACGGACAGATCGACACGCCAATTCGGCGCTCTGGCTTGTGGCTCGCCTGGTGGTTGGCTAACGTGTCCACGGTTGTCATCAGGTCCATGGACGGGTGACGACGCGGTCGGCAGACGTTCACCTGAGCTTCACGGACGTCCACTGGCCGCCTCGGAACCCCGACAACGGAGGGTGTGCGTGCGCCAGCGCCTGTCGTCTGAGCCCGATCGATATCGCGGTCGCCGCCGCGTACCCACCCCACCGCGTAGTCGTTACGCGGCCGTCGTCACCACCGCCTTCGTCGGCGCGGGCATCGTCGCGCTGGGCGCGTCGGCCCTGCCGGACGCCAAGGACGTCAGCCCGACGGTGCTCGACGAGCTCAAGCAGGCGTCGATCACCAGTCAGGACGTGGCGGCCCGCGCGGACAACGCCGAGCGCCCCTCTCGGGACAGCCGCACCAAGGTAGCGGCCGAGCCCGAGGTCTGGATGCTGCCGCTGCAGGGCTACGACTTCAACTCCCCCTACGGGGTGCGGTGGGGCAAGCTGCACACAGGCGTCGACCTGGTCGTTCCCGAGGGCACGCCGTACGTGGCGGTCCACGACGGGCTGGTCACCAAGGCCGGCTGGTTCGGCGGCTACGGCTACGCGGTGATCGTCCAGCACAGCGACGGCAGCGAGGCCATCTACGGCCACTCCTCCGCGCTCAGCGTCAAGGAGGGCCAGCAGGTCAAGGCGGGCGACCAGCTGGGTCTGGTGGGCCAGACCGGCCACGCCTACGGCACCCACCTGCACCTTGAGCTGCATGTCAAGGGCGCGCCTATCGACCCCGTTCCGTACCTGTTTGACCGCGGAGTGGACATCAAGACGCAAATCGAGGCAATCTACAACGACGTATCGGGATCCTGACGCTGCGTACTGATCGTTGACCGCCCGGATCTGCCGATCCGGGCGGTTTTTCGTTGTCCCCGTCCGACACATGTCTGCTGGATCACAGGACGGACTGTGACCGACGGCACGGCAACACATGATCACTTTTCCGGACGGACCGCTTCAGACCGGCGCATACCCGGTCAGCGAGCCTGCGGCCCCCGATCCCGACGCCCGGTCCCGGGCGGTCGTCCGGCTCGGCCCGACACCAGTATTTCGAGGTCAAGTGCCCCTCGACTGTGAAGGTCCGCCGTGCAGGAAGACAGCCCCGTCCAGAACGAGAACACCCCCGACACCACCGTCGAGCAGCCGCGACGTGGCCGCCGACGGAACCGCCTCATCGTGCTCGGCGCGGCCGCGCTGGTCGCCCTCGGCCTGGGCGGGGTCACCGTCGCCACCTCCGGGCCCGACCGGCCGGCGCCCACCGCCGTCTCGCTCGACGCCCAGTCCCGGGCCGATGCCGCCAGTCGGGCCGACCGCTCGGCCCGCGAGTCGAGTGCGCCGGCCTCCCCGTCCGCCAGCCCGACCGTGAGCCCGTCGACGGCAAGCGCGAGCCCGACACCGACGAAGACGGCCACCGCGAAGCCGAAGCCCAAGCCGAAGAAGACCACCAGGCCAACTGCCGCCTGGGTCGACCCGATGCCGGGCGCCTCGGTCACCTCCTGCTTCGGAGAGCGCTGGGGCACCCTGCACGCCGGGATCGACCTGGCGCTGCCCTCGGGCACCCCCATCCGCGCCGCGGCCGCAGGCACCGTCACCCAGGCCGGTGACGCCGCCGACGGGTACGGCAACTCCGTCTTCATCGACCACGGCAACGGCTACCTGACCCACTACGCCCACCAGGGCCGCATCGCGGTAAGCGTCGGGCAGAAGGTCAAGGCCGGCCAGGTGATCGGCTACGAGGGCGCCACGGGCGATGCCACCGGCCCGCACCTGCACTTCGAGGTGCACCAGGGCATGTGGAACCAGATCGACCCGGCGCCGTTCATGCGCGCGCACGGTGTCGACCTGGGGTGCTGAGCCTGGCGTCAAGTCGCCGATGTGGGGGTGTCCGGAAGTTCGGATGCCCCCACATCGGCGATGTGGATTGGATCGCTTCGGGGTGTCAGAGCTTGTCGACCGGGGCGTGGCGCAGCACCAGCCACATGGTCTGGTCGCCGAAGTCGATCTGCGCGCGGGCACCCGGCCCGTGCCCCTCCACGGCGAGCACGCGCCCCAGCCCGTAGCGCTGATGGTTGACCCGGTCGCCGGCGGCCACCTTCGGCCCCTGCGGCAACTCGCTGGCCGTGGTCAACCGGCTGGCGTCCACGCCGAGCCGCTGGGCCAGTTGCGCCGCCTTCGGCGTACCCCCGGTGAAGGTGCCGCGCCCGCCGGGCACGCGGTCCGCGCGCCCGCCGACGCCGCCGCCCCCACCGGCCCACGAGGTGTACGACCCCTCGGTGCGCTCCCAGCGCACCAGCTCCGGTGGTAGCTCCTCCAGGAACCGCGAGGGCGGGTTGTAGGAGGGCTGTCCCCATGCCGAGCGGGTGACCGCCCGGGAGAGGTAGAGCCGCTGCCGGGCGCGGGTGATGCCGACGTACGCCAGTCGGCGCTCCTCCTCCAGCTCACGAGTGTCGCCCAGCGAGCGCAGGTGCGGGAAGACGCCGTCCTCCAGCCCGGTCAGGAAGACCACCGGGAACTCCAGGCCCTTGGCGGTGTGCAACGTCATGAGCGTGACGACGCCCTGGTGGTCGGGGTCGTCGGAGGGAATCTGGTCGGCGTCGGCGACCAGCGCGACCTGCTCCAGGAAACCCGCCACGGTGGCCCGCTCGCCGTCGGCGCCGGTCGCCTCGATCCGCTCGGTGTACTCCCGGGCGACACTGACCAGCTCCTGGAGGTTGTCCACCCGGCCCGCGTCCTGCGGATCCAGGCTCTCCTCCAGCTCGGTGAGGTAGCCCGAGCGGGTCAGCAATGCCTCCAGCACCTCCTCCGGGGTGCCGGTCTCGGCCAACTCCCGCGCGCCGTCGAGCAGCGCCACGAAGTCGCCGATGCCGTTGGCCGCCCGCGTGGAGATGCCGGGCGCCTCCCGGGCCCGGCGCAGCGCCGCGCCGAAGGAGATCCGATCGCGGCTGGACAGCGCCTCGACGCACGCCTCCGCGCGGTCGCCGATGCCCCGGCGGGGAGTGTTCAGCACCCGCCGCAGGCTCACCGTGTCGTCGTCGTTGACCACCGAGCGCAGGTACGCCAGAGCGTCGCGGACCTCCTTGCGCTCGTAGAAGCGCACCCCGCCGACCACCTTGTACGGCAGGCCGGCGCGGATGAACACCTCCTCGAAGACACGGGACTGGGCGTTGGTGCGGTAGAAGACCGCCACGTCGCCGGGGCGGGTCTCGTCGGCGTCGACCAGCCGGTCGATCTCCCGGCCCACCCAGTCCGCCTCGGCGTGCTCGGTGTCGGCCACGTAGCCGACGATCCGCTCGCCGTCGCCGGCCTCGCTCCACAGCCGCTTCGGCTTGCGGGAGGTGTTCCGGTCGATCACCGCGTTGGCGGCGTTGAGGATGGTCTGGGTGGAGCGGTAGTTCTGCTCCAGCAGGATCGTCCGCGCGTCGGTGAAGTCCCGCTCGAACTCCAGGATGTTGCGGATCGTCGCGCCCCGGAACGCATAGATCGACTGGTCGGCGTCACCGACCACGCACAGCTCGGCCGGCTCCAGCCCGTCGGTGCCGGAGACCAGCTCCTTGATCAGGACGTACTGGGCGTGGTTGGTGTCCTGATATTCGTCCACCAGCACGTGCCGGAACCGCCGCCGGTAGCTCTCCGCGACGTGCGGGTGGGACTGGAGCAGGTGCACCGTCGTCATGATCAGGTCGTCGAAGTCCAGTGCGTGGGCCTCGCGCAGCCGGCGCTGGTAGAGCGTGTACGCCTCGGAGAGCGCCCGCTCATTGGGCCCGCTGGCCCGCGCGGCGAACTGCTCCGGGTCGACCAGCTCGTTCTTGAGGTTGGAGACCTGGGCGGCCAGACCACGCGCCGGGTAGCGCTTCGGGTCGAGATCCAGCTCGCGGGTGACCAGCTGCATCAGTCGCCGGGAGTCGTCCGCGTCGTAGATCGAGAACGTCGACTTGAGGCCGGCGTGCTCGTGCTCGGCGCGCAGGATGCGGACGCACGCCGAGTGGAACGTCGACACCCACATCAGTCGGGCCCGTGGCCCGACCAGCGCGGCGACCCGCTCCTTCATCTCGCCGGCCGCCTTGTTGGTGAAGGTGATGGCGATGATCTCACCGGGGTGCACGTCCCGTGCGGCCAGCAGGTAGGCGATCCGGTGGGTGAGCACCCGCGTCTTACCGGATCCCGCACCGGCAACGATCAGCAACGGGGAACCGGCGTGGCTGACGGCGTCGCGCTGCGGCCCGTT
This sequence comes from Micromonospora sp. NPDC049275, assembly GCF_043197115.1. NCBI lineage: Bacteria > Bacillati > Actinomycetota > Actinomycetes > Micromonosporales > Micromonosporaceae > Micromonospora > Micromonospora sp. NPDC049275. Next base: position 133,343 of record NZ_JBICSN010000015.1, on the reverse strand, counting down.
CAGGCCGGCCAGGAGCTGCTGCGGATCGAGGCGGGCGGAGGCCGACCCGGGCCGGTGCGGACGGGCCGGCGCGGACTCCGGCGCGGGCGGGGACGCGGGAATGTCGAAGAGAGGATGCATCGCGCGACAAGTCTATGCCGCCAGCCGGACACTTCCCGACCGCGCCGTCCGCCAGGGCGGGCCGTCTCGCCGGCACCTCCGGGTACGGGGCCGGGCCGCCCTTTTGGGCGTGAATCCTTGCGCGCCGGCCACCGGCGTGGGCATACTCGACGGCGTGATCGCTGCGCGCTACTACTTTTACTACGGCACCGGGAGTCCGGCAGCCGTGGGTCGCGCCTGATCGACAGACCTACGAAAAGCCCCGGGCTCCTGGAGCCCGGGGCTTTTTCGTCCCGGGTTCCGGGCACCGGGCACCACAGCGCGAGAGGTACCCGATGATGACAGACGTGGTGGAGCAGAACGGCGGTCCGGCCGGCCCGAAGGCGGGCCAGCCCTCGGTGAGCGGTGGCGCACCGGAGGTCCCTTCGGCGCAAAGCGACGACCCGGCCGAGGCACGGACCGGCACCGTGGAGCCGACCGCCGCCGCGCGGATCCTGCAGATCAGGGAACGGATCGACGAGATCGACCACGCGTTGATCGCGCTCTGGCAGGAGCGGGCCGCGTTGTCGCAGGAGGTCGGGGCGACGCGAATGGCATCCGGCGGAACCCGCCTGGTGCTCTCCCGGGAACGCGACATCCTGGAGCGCTTCCGGGTTGCCCTGGGCGCCGACGGCACCCAACTGGCGCTGCTGCTGCTGCGCGCGGGCCGCGGACCGCTCTGAGGCCCCGCCGGTGGGCCGCCGGTGTCTCGGGCCGGGCCGACGCGGCGCGGGAGCGTGGCGGCCCGCTCAGGCACCCCGGACAGACGAAACCGCCTGCCGTCGTCGTGGCGACGTCGGCAGGCGGTTCCGGTGACTCACGCCTCGTGGGTGGCGACGATCTCGCGCCGCTCCGCGAAGTGGCAGGCGCTCGGGTGGTCCGAGTCCCGCCGGATCTCCAACAGTGGGACCTGCTCGGCGCAGACTTCCTGCGCCTTCCAGCAGCGGGTCCGGAACCGGCAGCCCGAGGGCGGGCTGATCGGCGACGGCACGTCACCCGTGAGCCGGATGATCGTCTTGTTGTTCCGCTGGGTCGGGTCCGGCACCGGCACCGCCGAGAGCAGCGCCTGGGTGTACGGGTGGGTCGGCCGCTCGTAGATCTCGTCCTCGGTGCCGATCTCGACGATCTTGCCGAGGTACATCACCGCCACCCGGTCCGACAGGTGGCGGACCACCGACAGGTCGTGGGCGATGAAGATGTACGAGAGCCCCAGCTCGGTCTGCAGCTTCTCCAGCAGGTTCATCACCTGCGCCTGGATGGAGACGTCCAGGGCCGAGACGGGCTCGTCGCAGACGATCACCTCGGGCCGCAGCGCGAGCGCGCGGGCGATGCCGATGCGCTGACGCTGACCGCCGGAGAACTGGTGCGGGTACCTGTTGATGTGCTCCGGGTTGAGCCCGACCAGGTCGAGCAGCTCGCGGACCTTGGCCCGACGACTGCCCCGGGGCGCCACCTCCGGGTGGATCTCGAACGGCTCCCCGATGAGGTCACCGACAGTCATCCGCGGGTTGAGCGAGGTGTAGGGGTCCTGCATGACCAGCTGGATCTGCCGACGCAGCCGACGCAGCGCTCCACCGGAGAGCTTGGAGATGTCCTGGCCCTTGTAGACCACCCTGCCGGCGGTCGGCTTCTCCAGGTTCATCAGAACCCGGGCGAGGGTCGACTTGCCGCAGCCGGACTCGCCGACGACGCCCAGCGTCTCGCCGGACCGCAGACCGAACGAGACCCCGTCGACGGCCTTGACCTGACCGACGGTCTTCTTGAACACCACACCCTGGGTGACGGGGTAGTGCTTGACCAGGTCAGTGACCTCGAGGATGTTCTCAGACACGGTTCACCAGCTCCTCGGCGAAGTGGCAGGCGCTGGCCCGGGCGGGGCCCACCTGAAGCAGCGGGGGCACCTTCTCCCGGCACACCGGCTGAGCCATGGGGCAGCGCGGGTTGAACGGGCAGCCCGGCGGAATGTTCATCAGGTTCGGCGGGAGGCCCTTGATCGTCCGGAGCTGCTGCCCCTTCTCGTCAAGACGCGGGATCGAGTCGATCAGACCCAGCGTGTACGGGTGCGCCGGCTTGGCGTACAGGTCGTACACGTCGGCTTCCTCGACGATCCGGCCCGCGTACATGACGGCGATCCGGTCCGCGACGTCGGCGACCACACCGAGGTCGTGGGTGATCAGGATCATGCCCATCTGCCGCTCACGCTGAAGCTCCGCGAGCAGGTCCATGATCTGGGCCTGCACGGTCACGTCGAGCGCGGTGGTCGGCTCGTCCGCGATCAGCACCTCGGGGTCGAGCGCCAGCGACATCGCGATCATCGCGCGCTGCCGCATACCACCGGAGAACTGGTGCGGATAGTTGTTGTACCGGCCCTTGGCGTTCGGGATCTTGACCTGGTCGAGCATCTCGATCGCGCGCTTCTTGGCCTCCGCGCGACCCAGACCGCGCCGAACCCGGAACTGCTCGGCGATCTGGAACCCGACGGTGAAGACCGGGTTCAGGGCGGACAGCGCGTCCTGGAAGATCATCGCGATGCCCTCACCGCGGATGCGGCGGCGCTCCTCGGCGGACATGCGGAGCATGTCCTTTCCGTGGAAGCGGACCTGCCCACCGGTGACGAAGCCGGGGGGCGTGTCGAGGATGCCCATGATCGTCTGCGCCGTGACGCTCTTACCGGAGCCGGACTCGCCGAGCACGGCGAGGGTCTCCCCCGCGTCGACGTGGTACGTGACCCCGTTGATGACCTTTGCGACGCCGTCCCGGGTACGGAACTCCACCCGCAGGTCGTCGACCTCGAGCAGCCGGCCGGAGGGGCGCCCGGACCCGCCGGATCCCGGCGCGGACTGCTCAGACACGAGAATGTCGGACACTGGATCTCCCCTAGCGGAGTTTCGGATCGAGGGCCTCGCGGACCGCTTCACCGAGCATCACGAAGCTCAGCACCGCGGCGACGAGGAATGCGGCCGGGAAGAACACGAGCCCCGGCGCGACCCGGATGAAATCCTTGCCCTCGCTGATCATGATGCCCCAGGACACCACCGGCGACTTCAGGCCGACACCCAGGAACGACAGGGTTGCCTCGGCGCCGATGAACGAGCCGACCATGATCGTGCCGTAGACCAGCAGTGGGGCCAGGCAGTTCGGCAGCAGGTGCTTGAGGATGATCCGGCCGCTGCCGGCACCCAGCGCACGCGCCGCAACGATGTAGTCGGCCTCCTTGGTGGAGAGCACCGAGGAGCGCATCAACCGCATCACGACCGGCCAGCTCAGCACGATCAGCGAGATGATCACCAGGCCCATGATCTCGGCCTTGCTGTTGCTGCTGCCCGAACCGTTGAACGTGGTCAGGATGACGATCGCGCCGAGCACGAACGGCACTCCGAAGAACACATCCGCGACCCGGCTGAGAATCGTGTCGACCCAGCCACCGAGGTAGCCGGAGATGATGCCCATGGCGCCGCCGACCAGCAGGGTGCCGACCACGGAGAGCACGGCGACCACGATGGAGGCACGGGCGCCGTAGATGACTCGGGCGTAGACGTCCCGGCCCTGCAGGTCGTACCCGAACCACGCGTCGCCGGACGCCTTGTTGAGGCTGCGCGAGAGCGCTCCGTTGACCGGGTCGCCCGGGGCGAACAGCGACGGGAAGGCCGCCATCAACAGGAAGATGACGATGATCGTCGCCGAGATCCAGAACAGCGGCTTGCGGCGCAGGTCCCGCCAGGCGTCACCGAGCAGACCACGAGGCTTCTCGTTGCCCTGCGGCCCGGGGGTGGCGGGGGTGTCGGTCGGCTGCGCGGCAGGGGTGCTGACGATCGATGCGGTACTCGGGTCACTCATAACGGATCCTCGGGTCCAGGGCGGCGTAGAGCAGGTCGACCAGCAGGTTCATCAACAGATAGACGACCACCAACACCACCACGATGCCAACCACGGTAGCGCTCTCCTTGGTGACGATCGCGCGGTAGACCTCGCGGCCGATCCCGTTGATGCCGAAGATGCCCTCGGTGACGATCGCGCCGCCCATCAGGGCACCGAGGTCGGTGCCGAGCAGGGTGACGACCGGAATGAGCGAGTTGCGCAGCAGGTGCACACCCACGACCCGGCGCATCGGCAGGCCCTTGGCGATGGCGGTGCGCACGTAGTCGGCACGGCGGTTCTCCGCGATGCTCGTTCGGGCCACCCGGGCGATGTACGCCACCGACGCGCTACCGAGCACGAAGCCCGGCACGATCAGCTCGGAGAACCGCATCTCGGATGAGACGGTCGGCTTGACGATGCCCCACTGCACGCCCAGCAGCCACTGCAGCACGAAGCCGACGACGAACACCGGCAGCGCGAGCAGGAAGAGGGTCGAGACGAGGACGAGGTTGTCCAGGAAGCCGTTGCGGCGCAGACCGGTCAGGATGCCGGCGCCGAGGCCGATCACGGCCTCGATGGCGAGCGCGACCAGAGCCAGCTTCAGGGTGTTCGGGTACGCCGTGGCGATGATGTCGCCGATGTCGCGCTGCGAGAACGTCTGGCCGAAGTCGCCCTGGAGCAGGTTCTTCATGTAGTTGCCGTACTGCACGAAGACGTTCTGGTCCAGGTGGTACTTCTCGGTCATGTACGCGACGTACTGATCGGGGCAGCGGCGCTCGCCACACTTGCCGGCGAACGGATCGCCGGGGACGGACCAGACGAGCCAGTAGATCAGGAAGGTCGAGCCGATGAAGACCGGCACGAGTTGGAGCAGCCGTCTCAACAGATAACGGCCCATGGGGTGGTCCTCCAGACAGGGGGCGCGTCGGACGGCCGACACGGTGGTGACAACGTGGCGAGTGGAGTGTTGTAGCACCCACTCGCGGAACGGCCCCGGGTCGGGCTCACCGGATGTGGCGAGCCCGACCCGGGGTCAGACCGTTCGGATCAGAGCTCGACCGAGGTGATGTCGAGTTCGCCGACGTTGTTCAGCTCGAGCTTCTTGATCTTCTCCGAGTGGCCGGACTGCTGGCCGTAGAAGTAGATCGGGATGCTCGGGACGTCCTGGTCGACCTTCTCGATGGCCTTGGCGAAGGCCTCGTGCGAAGCCTCGAGGCTCGGCGCGGAGCTGGCCTGCTTGGCCAGGGTGTCGACCTCGGGGTTGCTGTACAGGCCGTCGTTGGACGAGCCGTTCTTGACGTAGAGCGGGTTGACCCAGTTCTCCACGTCCGGGTAGTCCTGCTGCCACGCGGCACGGTACGGGCCGGTCATCTTGTGGGCGTTGATGTTCTGACGGAACACCGCGAAGGTCGGGATGCCCTCGGCGCGAGCGTCGATGCCGAGGTTGGTCTTGACCTGCTGCGCAACCGCGTCCATCCAGTCCTTGTGGCTGGAGTCCGAGTTGTAGTAGAAGACCATCTCGCCGGTGAAGCCGCCGGCCTCGGTCAGCAGCTGCCTGGCCGTGGCCGGGTCGAACTTGCAGGCGGTGCAGTTACCCGGCTTGGCGCCCGGGGTCAGCGGGTTCGCCCAGCTGTCGGCCGGCTTGCGGGTACCGAAGAAGATCTTGTCCGAGATCTCCTGCCGGTTGATCGCCAGCGAGACCGCACGACGCAGCTTCGGGTTCTGGAAGCGCTTGTCGTAGATCGGGAAAGCGATAAGCGCGGTCGACGGCGTGACGGTGTTCAGGCCACGCTCACCGAGGTCGGTCTTCCACTTGTCGCCGGCGAGCGCCGAGGTGGGGACGACCTCCATGAAGTCCAGGTTGTTGGCGAGCAGGTCGGCGTAGGCCGCCGTCTCGTCCTGGTACAGCTTGACGTCGACGTCCTTGATCTTCATCTTGTCGCGCAGGCTGTAGTCGTCGAAACGAGTCAGCTTGATGAGGACGTTGTCCTGCCACGAGACGAACTTCACCGGGCCGTTACCGATCGGCTTCTTGCCGAACTCCTCGGGCTTCATGGTGAAGAACGCGTCCGGCAGCGGCATGAACGCGCTGTAGCCGAGCTTGGTCGGGAAGACCGCGGTCGGGGCGGCGAGGGTGACCTCGAAGGTCTGCTCGTCGATGACCTTCAGGCCGGAGAGCTTCTCGGCCGTCGGCTTCGGGGCCTTCTGCGGGCCGTCGGCGCCGTCCGGGTCCTCGGTGTAGGTCTTGTCGAAGCCCGCGATGTCCGAGAAGAAGGAGCCGTTCTGCGCGCCGTTCGGCGAGTACGCGGCCCAGTTCCAGGCGTCGACGAAGTTCTTCGCCTTCACCTCGGTACCGTCGTGGAACTTGGTACCCTTCTTGATCTTGATCGTGAAGACCTTCGAGTCCTTGGTGTCGATGGACTCGGCCAGCGCGTTGCGCGGGGCCCCACCGTCGTTGGGGTACTCGACCAGGCCGGTGAACAGCCAGTCGATGACCTTGCCACCGCCGGTCTCCGTGGTGTTCGACGGAACCAGCGGGTTCTCCGGCTGGACGCCGTGGATGACGATCGCGCCATCCTTGCTGGCGGCGGCGTCGCCGTCGCCGTCACCGCTCGAGCAACCGCTCGCGACAAGCGCGGCAGCCGCGCTGAGCGCGATAGCGCTCGTCGCCCGCTTCGAGACTCTCATTCCGAGGGGCCTCCTCTTTCTAAACCTGGTTCCGTCGTGGGTTTCACGCACGTTTGGGGGGTGACACCGCCCGACCACCCCGGGGCGGGGGTCGCCGGGACCACAGGGAAGTTTGGGGACACCCCTGATGTTCCGATCCGCCGGGCTCCCTCACCCGACGATGCACGACCCTACGCAGGCGGCGCAGCCACGAACCCGCCGGGAAACAGCGAAGGTCGTGGTCGTCGGGCCGTGCGGAGTGCCACACACCAAGGGTGAGGTGCTGCCACTGTGACACCCACTGGCCTCTTTCGTGAAGGTGCCGTTATCAAGCCGTTAGTTGCCCGCCACGTTGCCGATACTTGAAAAATGATCATAAAACGGTCGTGATCAACGTCCCCGACCTGGAAGGACACTGCCTGCTGGCACGCTCCCCGCAGCGCTCAGGCTCGGCTTCTGTGAGCTATTCCGCTTGACGAGCGCATGCAACGAGGTCCAACCCGGGCTCGATTTTCTTTGCCCGTCCGGACGAGGTGGGCGTCGTCTGCACGGGCGTCATCGCCGGCTGGGTGGACGAGGGTGCCGCAGACGGTTCTCTGACCAGCAAAGGGTCGAGTCGGCGCCTGTCGACTCCGGCCGGCGCGACGACGCCGGCCCCGGCGCCGCGCGAGGCGGGGCCGGGGCCGGCGGTGTGGCGGGGATGGATCAGGCGGTGAAGCGGACCTTGCGGCGACGCACCAGAAGGACGGTCACCGCGCCCGCGACGAGCAGCAGCAGACCGGCGGTCGCCGCCATCGCGATCGGCGAACCGGTAAGCGGCAGGGCGCCACCGTTGCTGACCGGCGAGGTGGAGGGCGCCGGGCTGGCCGGCTGCGCCGAGGCCGACGGCGTGGCCGACGGGGTGGTCGGCGACGCGCTCGGGGTCGGCGACGAGGTGGCCGGCGGCGTCGCGGGAGTGGCCGTGAAGGTGGCCGCCGCCCGGGCGGTGACGGTGGCACCGGTGCTGCCGCCGAGGATCAGCTTCTGCGCCTTCTTGGCGCCGGTGAACAGGAACACCCGGCCGAAGGACACCGAGTCCTGCGCCGTCAGGGTCACGTTGACCGTGCCGGCGGCCTCGGCGGCCAGCCAGAACTGCCCGCCGTTGGTGGTCGTGGTGACAGGCTTGCCCTCGGCGTCGACGGCGGTGCCGCCGGTGACCGCGACGGTGATGGCGCCCGCCGGGCCCTTCACAGTGAACGGACCGGCCTTGCCGCCGACCGTCGCGGTGGCGCTGGCCGGGTCGACGGCCAGCTCGGCACGCGGCTCGGGCTGGTCGGTGGCGTTCGCGACCAGGTAGTCACGAACGCCCTGGATCACTGCGTACTGATCGCGGGGCTGCAGGCCCTTTTCCCAGGCACCCAGCTCGATGCCGTCGCTGAAGTGCCAGACGGCGGTCTGGGTGCCGAAGTAGAGCAGCGTGTCCAGCTGCTTCTTACCGATCTTTGCTGGCGGCGTGACATGCGCGGCGGCGAGAAGCGCGGCGGAGTCGGCATTCGGGTAGCCGTGGGTGAGCACCCACTGCACCTTGCCGAGGTTCTGCACCTCGGACTTGTCCCAGGTGCCCTCGTCGTACTTGCCGTCGAGCTTCACGTTCGTGTGGTAGTCGATGCAGAACGCCGGCACCAGCTTGCCGTCGATCTTCAACGCGAGCGCGGACGTGGTGCGCGTCTTGCCGTCGAGCTTCAGGGTGACCTGGCTGCCCTCGACCGCCTTGGCCACACCGGTGGCCGGAGCCGCGGCGGCCGCACCCGCCACGCCGAGCGCCAACGCGCCGCCGGCGACGGCCGCCAGCGCGACCCGCGCCCAGTGTCGTCCTCGTTGTCCCAACATCAAGAGTGTGTACCTCTCCCCCAGGGGTGACCCGCGACCGCGGGCACGCGTGAGCCGCCGCTTCCGCGGGATGCCAACACCCACGCGCGGAAACGGGACCGGGGCAGTATGGGGCGACGGATGATCGTTTGTCAGCCCCGCCAGGCGGCATCCGTGGCATGTGCCCGAAATGCCGGGGCGGAGGAATAGATCACACGAGCCGGCGGTCCGCCGCCCAGCGGGACAACTCGTAGCGGTTGGACATCTGGAGCTTGCGCAGCACGTTCGATACGTGTGTCTCCACCGTCTTGATGGAGATGAACAGCTCCTTGGCGATCTCCTTGTACGCGTATCCCCGGGCCAGCAGACGCAGCACCTCCCGCTCCCGGTTGGTGAGCTGGTCCAGCTCCGGGTCGGCGACCGGGGCGTCCGGTCGGGCCGCGAAGGCGTCCAGCACGAACCCGGCGAGCCGGGGGCTGAACACCGCGTCACCGTCGGCGACCCGACGGACCGCCGCGGCCAGCTCGTCCGGTGAGATGGTCTTGGTGACATAACCCCGCGCGCCGGCTCGGATCAACCCGATCACGTCCTCCGCCGCGTCGGAGACGCTCAGCGCCAGGAACTTGACCTGCGGGTGGGTGCGGCGCATCGCCTCCAGCACGGCGCGACCACCGCCATCGGGCATGTGGACGTCGAGCAGCACCACGTCCGGACCGGTGGCGGCGATCCGGGTGACCGCCTCGGCCACCGTGCTCGCCTCACCCACCACCTCGACGTGGGCGCCCAACTCGGCACGCACCCCCGCCCGGAACATGGCGTGGTCGTCGACGAGGAACACCCGCAGGCGTTCGGGGCGGCTGGTCGCCGGGTCGAGGTGCTCCATCGGCTGCTCGGCCATGGTCATTTGTTCCTCTCCGCTGCGGACGAGTCCCGGGAGATCGGCAGGATCAGCCGGACCTCGGTCCCCTCCCCCGGGCCGGACCGGATCTCGGCCCGTCCGCCGTGCCGCTTCATCCGTCCGATGATCGAACCACGTACGCCGTGCCGGTGGTCCTCCACCGTATCCGGATCGAAGCCCTTGCCCCGGTCCCGGACGAAGACGCTTACCTGATCGGGCTCCACCTCGGCGTAGAGCGACACGGTCTGCACCCCGGCGTGCCGGGCCGCGTTCACCAGCGCCTCCCGCGCGGCGGCGACGAGCGCCCCGACCTTCTCGTCCGTCTCCCGGTCACCCACCACAACGGTCTCCACCGTGATCGCGAAGGTGTCCTCGACCTCGGCGGCGGCCTGCTCCAGAGCGGCGGCGAAGCGCTCACTCGGTGACGCGGTGGGCTTGTACAGCCAGTTGCGCAGCGAACGCTCCTGCCCCCGGGCCAACCGCTGCACCGTCTTGACGTCGCTGGCGTTGCGCTGGATCAGAGCGAGGGTGTGCAGCACCTGGTCGTGCACCATCGCGGCCAGCTCGGCCCGCTCCTGCTCGCGGATGCGCCCCTCGCGCTCCGAGCGGAGCTGGCTGTACGTCCGCCAGAGCACCGGCGCGGCGACCACGCCGACCCCGGCCAGGCCGACCAGCGCGAAGATCACCCCGTTGATCACCGCGTCGAAGTTCTGTGCCGGCGAGTAGACCGCTGCGACACCGATGATGCCGACCGCGACGAGCACCCCGCCTCCGATGAACCGGAGCACGAAGGCCCGCCTGTCGCTCTCCTCCACTACCGCCCCGAGCCACGGCACCGGCATCGTGTCGCCCCAGCGCCGCCGTCGCTCGGGCGCGGACTGGTGCCAGATGACCCCGGCGCCGACGGCGATGATCGCCACCAGCCAGCCGGCGGTGCCCGCCGCGCCGACCGAGTCGAAGACCATCACCTGGATGAGCAGGACACCGAGCCCGATCCCGACGAACGGGAGGAGCTGGGCCACGTCGCGCCGGGGTGGCACGGCGGTGTCACCGGGGCGCAGCGGCACCACCGCCCAGAAGGCCGCGTATAGCAGCAGCCCGAGCCCACTCAGCCCGAGCAGCACCATGAACGCGACCCGCACGCGCAGCACCGAGATGCCGAGATGGTCGGCGATGCCGGCGGCGACACCGGCGGCCATCCGATGCTCGGGGGCGCGATAGAGGCGCGGAGGCGGGGTCACGGTGGTGATCGGAAGCTCCCTGGTCACGGTGGTGGGCGGGGTGCGGTCGGTGAGTTCGATCGTCACACGTTGCGGCGTCCGCCGACCACGGGTGACGCCCCCGACATTCCGGCCGCTCGGATCTCAGGGTGGGGTCAGGGTCGGGTCCTGAGGTCGTTCGGGCGAAGCGGGCAGCAGGATCGAGGCATGACCGAGGAAGCTGCCCCGCCGCCCCGCCCCGGGTCGGCACAGCCGGGCGGTTCAGCGCCGCCCGCACCAGCCGGAACGCCCACCGGCTGGACCGAGCCCACCACGTTCGGCCCGCCCGCCCACACCGGCCCGGCCGCCGGACCGACGCCGGGCGCCTACGAGCCCCCGAGCCCCAGCTACGCGCCCGACGCCGGCTCGGCGGCCGGCACGGACCGCGGGCCCGGAGGGGGTACGACCGCCGCGGACCACGGCCCCGGCGCCGGCTTCGCACCCGGCGCGGGCTACGGACCCGGCGGGGGCTACGGGCCCGGCGGGGGCTACGGACCCGGCGCGGGCTACGGACCCGGCGGGGGCGGGGGTACGCCTCCCGGGCCCGGCGGGCCGGGGCCGTCCGCGGGGCCGCTGGGCGGCACCGGTTTCACGTCGCGGTACGGGCTGGTCCGGCCGCGCGACGGCCGTTACCTGGCGGGGGTCTGCGCGGCGATCGGGCGCGCCACCAACACCGATCCGGTGCTCTGGCGCGTGCTGCTCGCGGTGCTCGGCTTCTTCGGCGGCATCGGCATCCTCGTGTACGTCGCCGCCTGGCTCATCATCCCGAACGAGGGCGACACGGCATCCCCGGTGGAGTCGATGCTGGGGCGCGGCCGTTCCAGCATGTCCCCGGTGACCGTGATCGTGCTGGGCATCCTGGTGGCGGCCAGCTTCGGCTACATCGTCACCGACGCCTTCCGCGCGGTGCTGCTCGGCGCGGCCATCCTGATCGGCGGCGCGTTGCTGCTCAACCGGGACAGCCGTGGGCCACAGCCCGGCGCCCAGGGCGGGCCGGTGCCGCCCACCCCGACCGGTACACCACCCGGGCCGGTCCCGCCGGTCGCCTGGCCCGCTCCGGCGCACGGCGCGGTGCCGTCCACCGGTCCGCTGGCGACCGCGCCGTTGGCGGGCGGCTCTCCGGTGTACGCCGCGACGGCGCCTGGTGAAACGACGAGCGCACCCACGCCCGTCCACGGCACCCAGCCGGCCACCGCCCCGCAGCCACTCGTCGGCGCACAGCCGGTGTCCGGGGCAGCCATGTCGTACGGGCCGGTGTCCGGGCAGCCGGCCGTCGCCACGACGGGGCAGCAGGAGGCCGCCTGGCCGGCACCCGAGCAGGGCTGGACGGCCACCGCCACCGACGGCACGCCCACCGCCAACTGGCCGTCGGCGCCGGTGACCGCAGTGCCCGCCAGTCCGTCCGGTTACCCGGTCGCGGCGACGCCGGGCGGATACCGCCCTCCGTTCGCGCCACACGGCCCGTACGCCGCGCCGGCGCCGGCCGCGTACCCGCCGCCGAAACCGCCGAAGCCACCGAAGCCACCGAAGCGGCCCCGGGAGCGTTCGCCGCTCGGCGCGGTGACCTTCTCGCTGATCTTCCTGGCCCTCGGCCTGGTCGCCCTGCTCGACCTGTTGGACGTCTTCGCCGTCACCGCGTCGGCGTACTTCGCGGCCGCGTTGGCCACGATCGGGCTGGGGCTGCTGGTCGGCACCTGGTTCGGCCGGGCCCGCTGGCTGATCGCGCTCGGCCTGGTGACCGCCGCGGCGCTGGGCACCGCCACCGTCGCCGAGTCCTACGACCGCATCCGCGGCGTGGACGGGGCGGTCACCTGGGCGCCCACCGACTACCGCGACCTCGCCGACAGGTACGAGAACAGCTTCGGTGACGCCGTGCTCGACCTGCGGGGCATCGACTTCACGAAGCGGGACAGCCAGGTGACCGTCGCGATCAACTTCGGTCAGGCGACAGTTGTCGTACCGCCGAACGTGGACGTCACCACAGTGGCCGACGTCAACGCCGGCGACGCCACCGTGTTCGGCAACCGTTCCGGCGGGATCGACGGCCGGCTGCGGGAGTCCACCGACCTGGGCGCGGACGGTCCCGGCGGCGGAAAGCTACGCCTGTACGTCCACGTCAATGCCGGCAACCTGGAGGTGACCCGGTGAAGGCCCACCGCACAGACCTGCTCTCTTTCGCCTTCGGGCTGGTGTTCCTGGCGCTGTCGGCCTGGTGGCTGCTCGCCCAGATTCTCGGGCTCGCGCTGCCACCGGTCGGCTGGTTCCTGGCCGGCGCGCTGATCCTGATCGGCGTCTTCGGTCTGGTCGGCGCGTTGCGCTCCGGCCGCTCCGGCCGCTCGGAGCCGAACGACGTCGCCGATCCCGCCACGATCGCGGCCCAGCAGCCCGGCGCGCCGACCTCGGCGGCCGGGCCGGTGGCGGCCGCCGCCGAACCGGGTGTGCCGACGTCCGGGGTGCCCACCCCGACCTCCGGCGCGGGCCTTCCGACATGGACCGCAGACCACTCCACCTGGGACGCTCCCGTGCCGGGACCGCCGTCAGAGGCACCGACCGTGGCGATGCGGGCACCGGAGGCGTCCACCGCCGAGATGCGGGCACCGGAGGCGTCCACCGCCGAGATGCGGGCACCGGAGGCTTCGACGGACGCGATCCACCCGGCCTGGCTGGCCCACTCGGCGTCGGAGTCGGAGGCCGCGCCGAGCTCCGACGGGGCCGACGCGCCGACCCGACCCGACCCGAGCACCGCGTCGGCGGACAAGGAGGCGGACGAGCAGGCGGACGAGCGGGAGGGCCGACGGCGGGAGTCCTGACCCTGGTTGTCGGTCCGCGCCGGTGCCACAGCGATGCGGGCGGCGCGGGCAGGCGCATATGCTGGCCGGTGGAGATCTCGCCTCCGCCGGCCGGCCCGTCCCGCCGTGGCGGCCCCGCCGCGATTCCCGTCTCTACCCCGTCAGGAGCCCGCCCGACATGACGCAGTCCCCCGCCGTGCGTACCACCGGCCGGTCCGGTCCGGTCCGCATCGGCGAGCGAGCCGCCCGTACCCTCGTCACCGAGCTGGCCCGGATGAACGACCCGAAGGCCACCCTGCTGGTCGGCGCGAGCCCGGAGTCCCCGGTGCTGGCCGCGGCGATCGAGGCGCTGCTCCCCGGTGACCAGCTCACCGTGGTGCCCGCCGAGTCGTCCGGCGCTACCGTGCTCCGCGAGCACATCACCGCCCAGGGCCGGTGGGTCGCCGATCGGGTACGCGTGGTCGACTCGCTCGCCGACGCCGAGGCCGCCGCCGTGGTCATCGCCGGCGAGGCGTTCACCGGCACCGCCGAGGAGACCCGGAGTGCCATCAACGGGCTGTCCAAGCACCTGACCGACGGCGCGGTGCTGAGCGTGGCGACCACCGCGACGCCGGGCCGGACGACAGGCGCGGCCACCGAGCTGGCCCGGCAGGACGCCCTGTACGGCGTCGGCGGGGATCTGGTGCTTCGCAACACGCCGCCGGTGCGGGTCTACCGGCTGCGGTTCACCCCGGCCAGCCCGGCGGCGGCCGACCGGCTGGCCCCGGCGTACCGGCCGTCGAGCGTGCCGCTGACCCGGGGCATGCACATCGACTCCAACGGGGTGGCCGCGGCGGGCATCACGCTGGGCCTGGCGGCGCTGGCCCGGGTGGCGCGTCCGTCGTCGAAGCTGTGGCTGCTGCCGGCGCTGGCCGCCGGGCCGGTCGCCGCGTTCTTCCGTGATCCCCAGCGGGACGTGCCGGAGGATCCGAACGCCGTGGTGGCCAGCGCGGACGGCAAGGTCCTGTCGGTGCAGCGCCTGCAGGACGAGCGTTTCGGCGACGGCGAGTGGCTGCGCGTCGCGGTCTTCCTCTCCGTGCTGGACGTGCACGTCAACAGGGCTCCGGTCGCCGGCAAGGTGGTGGACTACTTCGTCGCCGACGGCGGCTTCGTCAACGCGATGAAGCCGGACGCCGAGCACAACGTCGCCGCGTACACCGTCCTGGACACCAGCCGTGGCACGGTGGTGGTCGCACAGCGGACCGGCCTGATCGCCCGCCGTATCGTGCAGCGTGCGCCGATCGGCGCGCTGCTGGCCAAGGGCGAACGCTTCGGTCTCATCCGGTTCGGCTCGCGGACCGACGTCTACCTTCCGGCCGAGGCCGCGGACCCGCTGGTGGGGCCGGGCGACAAGGTGGTCGGCGGCTCCACGGTCATCGCCCGCTGGCGCTGACACCGGGACGCGAAAACGGGGCGCCGCTGTCCGCGGCGCCCCGTTTCGTGTGTCGGATCAGGCGGTACGACGCTGGCGCAGCCAGAGCACCGGCCCACTGACCAGGTAGCCCACCACGATCAGGGCGAAGGTGAGCCGGATGTCGACGAGCGCGCCGAGCACCGGGGCCAGCCAGAGCCACGGCGGCAGCTTCACCAGGCGGGCGAGCTTGGCGTACGGGAAGCTCGACACCATCGCGAAGGCGAGCAGCGCCACCCCGGCGACAAGCACCAGGCCGGGCACCGGCAGGCCGATCGCCACTGTCACCGCGAGCACGGCCGCGGCCATGGTGGTGGGGACACCGCAGAAGAAGCGGCCGTCCTTCGGCGAGACGTTGAAGCGGGCCAGGCGGATCGCCGCACACGCCGCGACCAGGAAGCAGGCCACCGCCGCCGCAGCCGTCGACACGGAGCCGGCGAGCGAGGCGTAGACCACCACGGGTGCGGCGAGGCCGAACGAGCACATGTCGGCAAGCGAGTCCATCTGGGCGCCGAACGGGCTCGCCACGCCGAGCCGGCGAGCCAGCGCACCGTCGAGGCCGTCGAAGGCGACGCAGGCGATCAGGCAGAGGGCGGCGATCCGCACCTCGCCCTGCATGGCGAGGAAGATGGCAAGCATGCCGAGCATGAGGCTGGCGAGGGTGCAGGCGTTGACCACGCCGAACTTCATCCGACGGGCCATCGTGCGCTCGCCGGGGAGCAGGGGGATCGACCCGGCGGTGGCCTCGTCGGCGTACGCCATCGGCGGCAGCGCCGGGCTGACGGGCATGACCGCGTCGATCTCCGCCCGGGTGGCGTCGATCGGCGGCCGGCTGAGTCGGTCCAGGCCGTAACGACGGCGCTGGCGGTCGGCGTACCGGTGCTCAGGCAGTGTCAGGTCGGTGGTCCGCAGGTCACCGTCACGGCGACCCACCCGGACCAGCAGCACCTGGCGGGCGAACGTGCTGCTGCGGCGCAACGGGCCCGCCCAGCGACGCCCTGCGGGGCGCGGACTGTCAGTCGTACGACGCCGGCGCCATGGGGCTCTCGGCACGTTTCCTCCATCACCGGATCGGCTTTCCGCCGTTGTGGGGCGGGTGTCCGGCTGTCTCGTGCCGGACCTTGCGTGGCCCGGCAGCCGTTTTGCGGAGTACACCATCGCATAGGGGAACGTGGCTTGGCGATAGCTGCCGGCGGTACTTATCTGGTGCAAACCGCGCGAACCGCCTTGTTATTCCCATCCCGGGCTCGATCGCCCGTTTCCTCCACCATTCCCGTCTCCGACTGTACCGGAGGGTCACCATCTCGGCTCGTCGAGCCGGGTGCTATCGACCCAGCTGTCCGATTGCCGAAGCAGCGATGCCGCTCAGTGCCAGGTCAGCCGTCTCGGCGACGGTGAACCAGCCCGCGCGGGCGGTCGAGCCACCGGCGGACTCGGTCACCACCGCGTCGGTGGGTACGTCCACAAGCACCCGATAGATCACCCGGACGCCGTGCCAGTCGAGCGGACGGCCCTCGGGACCGAGCGCGGCCGGGTTGTGCAGGTTGTCCACGCCGAGCAGTTCCACTACCCGGCCCACCTGGCCGCCCTCCTCCACCAACTCGCGGAGCAGTCCGGTGGTCGGCTGTTCGCCGTGATCGGTGCCGCCGCCGGGCAGGTGCCACTTGCCGGCCCCGGGATAGCCGTCCGCGATCTGGGTGAGCAGAACGCGCCCAGCCGGGTCGGTGACCAGCCCGTACGCCCCGAAGCGCAACCGGCGATCCGGATGCGACGGCGGAAGTGGCTCGGCGGACGGCTGCGCGCCGGCCGGGAGCGGGGTGACCGGCAGTCCGAGCAGTTCGGCGCTGAACGGCGTCAGCGGCAGGCCGGCCGCCTCCTCGGGGGTGACCCAGCGGGCCTCGACCCCGTCGCGCAGCGTGCCGCCATGCACGCTCACCTCGAACAGCAACCGGTCGGTGTGCAGCGAGACGTCGCCCTCCGCGAGGTTGGTCACGTCGGCCGCCACCGCCCGCAGCCGACCGACCGTCACGGTCAACCCGGTCTGCTCGGCAACAACACGAACCACCGCACGCTCAGGGTGCTCGGCGTGGGCGACCGATCCCCCCGGCAAACTCCAGAATTCGGAACCCGCACCGCGCTCCAGAACAATCAAAAACCGCCCGGAATCCCGCAAAACGCCGTAAACCCCAACCCGCCGCACCAGTACCATCCCCCGCCCACTCCCCGCAGACCGCGCCGGCCCTGCGCCATTCCTGCGCCGGCACCCGGCCCCGCCCGTCGATCATGAAGTTATCGCCGTCCATCTCGGCGTGTCCTGACAATAACTTCATGATCACCGCGACGGGTGGGGGTGGGGTTGGGCGGGGTTAGGTTAGGTGGGCTGCTTGGACTGCTTCTGCCGTCACCTCGGTCAGGCGGTTGGCGGGGAGGGCGCCCAGCTCCTCGCGGGCGAACCAGCGCGCCTCGCAGGTGGAGCCGCCCACGTCGGTGATCGTCGGCGCGTTGGGCTCGTCGACGACGACCCGGTAGAAGGCGCGTACGCCGTGCCAGTCGATCGGGTAGCCCTCCGGGCCGAGCGAGGCGGCGTCGCGGTGACTCGCCACACCCAGCAGCTCGACCAGGCGGCCGGCCTGGCCGGTCTCCTCGACAAGCTCCCGGATGAGCGCCGCGCCAGGCTGCTCGCCGTAGTCGGTGCCGCCGCCGGGCAGGTGCCAGCAGCCGGCGCCCGGGTAGCCGTCGGAGATGCGCGTGAGCAGCACCCGACCGGCCGGATCGGTGCACACCGCGTACGCGGCGAAGCGTTGCGCCCGGTGCAGCCCGTCCGGGCCGGGCACCGCGTAGAAGGACGGGAACTCGGGCACCTCGTCAGGCACCACGTCGGCCGAGGAGGCGGGCAGGCCGAGGGCACGCGCCGTGAACGAGCGCAGCGGCAACTCGCGTGCCTCGTCGAGCGTGTACCACCGGGCGAGGTCGGTGGAGCGTTCGCCGACCCGGTCGGCGAGGGTGCCGCCGCGCACCCCGACCCGGTAGATCAGCCGGTCGGTGTGGATGGTGATGCCCCGCTCGGGCAGCGCCCGCATGTCGGCGAGCACGTCGGCCAGGCCCGAGACGGCGACCGAGAGGCCCGTCTCGGCGGCGGTCTCGCGGACGACCGTGTGGTGCGGGTCCTCGCCGTGGTCGACCGCCCCGCCGGGCAGCGACCAGGTGCCGGGGGTGCCGGAGCGCTCCGATGCGCGGACCAGCAACACTCGGCCGTCTGAATCAGCACAAACTGCGTATGCCGCGATCCTGCGAAGCGGCTCCAGCAAGGTGGTCACGGGACCAAATTCTCCCCGGGTCGGGTTACCGGGACGGAAAAGAGTCGGATTCCTGACTCTTTGCTACCCGCTCAGGGATCGGTCAGGGTAAGGATCCGGGCGGTCACCGAGGGCGGGCCCAGCGCCGGCGCGGACCGTGGAGACATGACATCCACCGCCGCTCCCCACGCCCCGTACAAGCAGCTCCGGCGACCCACCACCGACCGCATGGTGGCGGGGGTCGCCAGCGGTCTCGGCCGCTACTTCGACGTCGACCCCACACTGGTCCGCGTGGCCTTCGCGGTCACCGCCCTGCTCACCGGCGGGCTCGCGCTGTTCGCGTACCCCATCATGTGGTTCCTGATGCCCGAGGAGCCCGCCGGCGCACCCGCCTGGCCGCACCCGGCGGGCGTCGCGCCGCAGCCCACCGCCGGGTCCGCGCCCGGTGGCCCCCAGCCGGGGTACGCCCCGACGCAGCCCTACCCGCCGACGACCCCGCCCCACCTGCCGCCGGCCGCGTGAGCCGCGGTCACTCCCACTCGATGGTGCCCGGCGGCTTGCTGGTCACGTCCAGCACCACCCGGTTGACCTCGGCGACCTCGTTGGTGATCCGGGTGGAGATCCGGGCCACCACCTCGTAGGGCAGCCGGGACCAGTCGGCGGTCATCGCGTCCTCGCTGGAGACCGGGCGCAGCACCACGGGATGCCCGTAGCTGCGCCCGTCACCCTGCACGCCGACGCTGCGCACGTCGGCGAGCAGCACCACCGGGAACTGCCACACACCCCGATCGAGCCCGGCGGCGGTCAGCTCCTCGCGGGCGATCAGGTCGGCGCGGCGCAGCAGGTCGAGCCGCTCGCGGTCGACGGCGCCGATGATCCGGATGGCCAGGCCGGGACCCGGGAACGGGTGCCGCCAGACCATCGCCTCGGGCAGGCCGAGCTGGAGGCCGAGCGCCCGGACCTCGTCCTTGAACAGGGTGCGCAGCGGCTCGACAAGCGCGAACTTCAGGTCCTCCGGCAGGCCGCCGACGTTGTGGTGGCTCTTGATGTTGGCGGTGCCGGTGCCGCCGCCGGACTCGACCACATCCGGGTAGAGGGTGCCCTGAACGAGGAACTCCACGTCGCCGTGCGAGGCGATCTCGCGGGCCGCGGCCTCGAAGACCCGAATGAACTCCCGGCCAATGATCTTGCGCTTCTGCTCCGGGTCGGTCACCCCGGCCAGCGCGCCGAGGAACCGGTCGGCGGCGTCGACCACCTTCAGCTTGATGCCGGTGGCCGCCACGTAGTCCTTCTCGACCTGCTCGGCCTCGCCCGCGCGCAGCAGACCGTGGTCGACGAACACGCAGGTGAGCTGGTCACCGACCGCCCGGTGCACGAGCGCGGCGGCGACCGCCGAGTCCACCCCGCCGGAGAGGCCGCAGATGACCTCCTTGTCGCCGACCTGGGCGCGGATCCGGGCGATCTGCTCGTCGATGATGTTCTCGGGCGTCCAGGTCGGTTCGATGCCGGCGATGTCGTACAGGAAGCGGGTAAGCATCTCCTGACCGTGCGCGGTGTGCCCGACCTCCGGGTGGAACTGCACGCCGGCCCGCCGCCCTGCCACGTCCTCGAAGGCCGCCACCGGAGCGCCCGCCGACTCGGCGGTCACCGTGAAGCCCTCGGGCGCCTCGGTGACGCAGTCGCCGTGGCTCATCCAGACCGGCAGGTCCGCCGGCAGGTCGCGCAGCAGCACTCCGGGGTCGAGGAGGCGGGGGCGCAGCGGCGTGCCGCCGTACTCGCGGTTGCCCGTCTGCGCGACGGTGCCACCGAGCGCCTGGGCCATCGCCTGGAAGCCGTAACAGATGCCGAAGACCGGCACGTCGGCGGTGAACACGCCGGCGTCGATCTGCGGGGCGTCCGGCGCGTACACGCTGGCCGGACCGCCGGAGAGGATGATCGCGGCCGGGTTCTTCGCCAGCATCTCGGCGACCGGCATCGAGTGCGGCACGATCTCGGAGTAGACCTTCGCCTCGCGGACCCGGCGCGCGATGAGCTGGGCGTACTGGGCTCCGAAGTCCACCACGAGGACGGGGCGAGGCAGGCTCATGTGCGCAAAGCCTACCGACAGTCACCGCCGGCCCGAGCCGCGCCCCACGCAGTTCGCGCCTCGTCGCCGACGTCCACCGGTACGTCCGCGATGTCCGGTGGGGCCGCGACGGCGCTCCGCGCGCCGATACGGTGCCCAGCGAAAACCTCACCCGGACCGAACAGGGGCACGCCGATGACCGAGGTGACCATCCGAGCCTTCCGTCCCGAGGACGGCGAGGTGCTGTCGGCCCTGGTCATCCGCTGTCTGCGCGAGGTGAACAGCCGCGACTACCCGGCCGAGCTGATCGACCGGATGTGCGCCCACTTCACCGCCGACCGGTTCCGCGAGCTCGGCGTCGAGCGCCGGATCTACGTTGCCGAGCAGGACGGGCGGCCGGTCGGCACGGTGTCCCGCGACGGCAACAAGGTCTACACCATGTTCGTCGACCCGGACGCGCACGGCCGCGGCGTCGGCCGCCGGTTGATGCGACACGTCGAGGAGCTGGCCCGGGCCGAGGGGCACGAGTTCATGGAGACCGGCGCGAGCCTCACCGGGCACGGCTTCTACAAGCGGATCGGTTACACCGACGTACGGGTCAGCGACACCATGTTCGGCATCAACCACATCCTCCGCCGCCCGCTGTCAGGGGCGTAGCGCGGCCGGTGCGTCCGGCGGCACCGCCGGCCGTCGGGGCGGCACCGCGTCGAGTCGCCGGTACGGATCCCCGAGCGCCGGCCGGGGATCCTCCTCACCCCGGTTGGGCCAGAAGGACATCGCCCGTTCCGCCTGCGCGGTGATCGTCAGCGACGGGTTCACGCCGAGGTTCGCCGACACGGCCGCGCCGTCGACGACGTGCAACCCCGGGTGGCCGTACACCCGGTGCCAGGGGTCGATCACCCCGTCGGCGTCGGTGGCGCCGATCACCGCCCCGCCCAGGATGTGCGCGGTGATCGGGATGTCGAACGGTTCGGTGAGCGAGCCACCGGGGGTGCCCCCGATCTCCTCGGCGAGCAGCCGCGTGGCGGTGTTGCCGGCCGGGATCCAGGTCGGGCTCGGGATGCCGTGGCCCGGCCCGGTGACCAGCCGACGACCGAAGATGCCGCGCCGCCAGCGGGTGGTGAGCGAGTTGTCCACCGACTGCATCACCAGGGCGATCACCGTCCGCTCCGACCAGCCGCGCACCGACAGCATCCGGGCGGCCAGCCCCGGTTGACGCACGATGCTGCCCAGCCAGCGCCGGACGCGGTGCGGGCCGCCGTCGACGAGCAGCGACTGGAGCAGCCCCATGGCGTTGGAGCCGCGCCCGTAGCGGACCGGCTCGATGTGGGTCTGCGGGTCGGGGTGGAACGAGCTGGTGATCGCCACCCCCTCGGTGAAGTCCAGCCGCTCGGAGCGGGCCCGTCGGTGGTCCACCGAGGCGCCCAGGATCGCCTCCGAGTTGGTCCGGGTCAGCTCGCCGAGGCGGGGCGAGAGCCGCGGCAGCGCGCCGTCGGTCCTCATGGCGTGCAGGAGGCGTTGGGTGCCGAGCGCCCCGGCGGCGAAGACCACCTGGTCGGCGTGGATCACCTGCCGCCGTCGGCGCGACCAGGCGCCGGTGCGCTCGGTGTGCACCTCGTACCCGCCGTCGGCGGCCGGGCGGACGGCCGTCACAGTGGTCAGCGGGTGCACTGTGACGCCCAGCCGCTCGGCGAGCCACAGGTAGTTCTTGACGAGCGTGTTCTTGGCCCCGTGCCGGCAGCCGGTCATGCACGAGCCGCAGTGCAGGCAGCCGGTGCGTTCCGGGCCGACGCCGCCGAAGTACGGGTCGGCGACGCGCTGACCGGGGCGGCCGATGTGCACGCCGACGGGGGTGGCGTGGAAGGTGTGGCCGACCCCCATCCGGTCGGCCACCGCCCGCATGGCGCGGTCCGCCCCGGTGTCCATCGGGTACGTGGTGACGCCGAGCATCCGCTTCGCCTGGTCGAAGTGGCGGGCCAGCTCGTCGTGCCAGTCGGTGATGTCACGCCACTGCGGGTCGGCGTAGAACGCCGGCAGCGGCTCGTAGAGGGTGTTCGCGTAGACCAGCGACCCGCCGCCCACCCCGGCGCCGGAGAGCACGAGCACGCCGCCGCCGGATCGCCGGGTGGCCGGACGGAGCAGGGTGAGCCGCTGGATGCCGTAGCAGCCCAGCTTCGGCGCCCACAGGAACCGGCGGGCCCGCCAGGACGTCTGCGGGAACTCGTCGTCGGCGAAGCGGCGGCCGGCCTCCAGGACGCCTACCGAGTAGCCCTTCTCGGCCAGGCGGAGCGCGGTGACGCTGCCACCGAAGCCGGACCCGATGACGACCACGTCGTACCGCATGGACGCATCATTACCCGCGAGTAGCGCTCGCGCCAGCGGCAGTTTTCGCGCGATCATGCACCGGCCGTCCGACCCGGCGCCTCCCGGCCGCAACCTGGGGCACCCGTCGGAGCGTTGTTCCGGATACGGGTGGAAGGAAACCACGATGATCCTGGGGTCGATGGAACCGCGACGGCGGTGGCTGGTTCTCGGGCTGGCGGCCCTCGCCGTCGTCGCGCTGATCGCGGGCGGCGCGGTGGTGATCACCCGGCTGACCGGGGGCGACTCGCCCGCCGGCACTCCGGTGGCCGGCCCGCCGAGCCCGTCGCCGATCGGCACGCCCACTCCCAGCCCGAGCGGCCCGCCGCGGGGCGCGACCATCACCGGCCCGCTGACGCTGCTGCTGGTCGGTGTGGACACCCGGGTCAGCGTGCCCGGCTGGGAGCCGCACTCCGACGCCGTGCTGGTGCTGCACGTGCCGAAGGGGCTGGGCCGGGCGTACCTCTTCTCGCTCCCCCGCGACCTGCTCGTGGACATCCCGGCGTTTCCCAAGTCCGGCTACAAGGGCGGCCGGACCAAGCTCACCCACTCGATGAGCTTCGGCAGCCGGGTGCCCGGCAAACCCAAACAGCCGAGCACCGCACAGGGGTACGAGCTGCTGCGGAGCACGGTGAGCGGCTACACCGGGCTGCGCATCGACGCCGGCGCGGTGCTCACCTTCACCGGCTTCGACAAGCTGGTGAACGCCCTCGGTGGGGTGGACATCTACGTCGACCAGCGGGTCGTCTCCCTGCACCGCAAGCCGGACGGCAAGTACCGGGACAGCGCCCCCGGCGGATACACCGGGCCGCAGCAGGTCTACGAGAAGGGCAACCAGCACCTCAACGGGTGGCAGGCGCTGGACTACGCGCGGCAGCGCTACATCGCCGGTGGCGACTACGCCCGGCAACGCCACCAGCAGCAGTTGGTACGGGCCCTGGCCCGCAAGATCCTCGATGAGGGCCTGGCCCGGCAGCCGGAGCGCGTCGACCAGGTGGTCGCCGCGCTCGGCGACACCCTGGTGTACGTGGGCGGCAACCGGATCGTCGACCTGGCGTACGCGCTCGGCGGAGTGCCGGAGAACAAGTTCGTGCTCGTCGGCCTGCCCGGCTCGGGTGTCGGCAAGGGCAGCGCCTACCAGGGTGAACAGCTCACCAGCGAGGGCCGGAAGTTCCTCGGCGAACTCCGGGCCGGCCGCGCCGACGCGTACCTCGCGGCGCACCCCAAGCTGGTCGTCAAGACCTGAACCCGGGCCAGGACCTCGGTCGAGCCGAGGTCCTGGCCGGCGACTCCTAGAGCTTCTTGGGCTGGGCGGGCTTCTTGGTGCCGTTGAGCCACGCGTCGAAGAGAGCATCGAGCTGCTTGCCAGAGATCCGTTCGGCGAGGGCCACGAACTCGGCGGTGGTGGCGGTCCCGTTGCGCTTCTCCGCCGCCCAGGTCTTGACGATCTGGAAGAACGCCTTGTCGCCGACCGCCACCCGCAGCGCGTGCAGGGTCATCCCGCCGCGCTGGTAGACCGACTCGCTGAACAGGTCCTTCATCCCCGGCTTGCCCGGCGGGGTCTTCCACACCGCGACCGGCACCCGCTCGTAGCGGATGTCGAACGCCTGCTTGGCGGTGTACCGCTTGGTGTGCTCGGCCCACAGCCACTCCGCGTACGTCGCGAAGCCCTCGTTGAGCCAGATGTCCTCCCACTTGGCCAGCGCCACGCTGTCGCCGAACCACTGGTGGGCCAGCTCGTGGGCGACCACCTCGGTGTTCTCGCCACCGCGGAAGAAGCCGGCCGAGTAGACCGGGCGGCTCTGCGTCTCCAGCGCGTACGCGATCCGGCTGTCCGAGACGACCACACCGCCGTACGCGTCGAACGGGTACGGCCCGAAGACGCTCTCCAGGTAGTCGGTCACCTTGACGGTCTGCGCGATCGACGCGTCCGACGCGCCCTTGGCCACCTTGGTGGTGACCGCGCTGTAGACCGGCTTCCCCTTGTGCTGGCCGGTGGTGATCCGGAACTTGCCGATCACCACGGTGCTCAGGTAGCTGGCCATTGGCGACTTCTCCGACCACTTCCAGGTGGTCCAGCCGTCAGTGGTGGTGTTGCCGCCCGGCACGCCGTTGCTGACGGCGGTCAGGCCCTGCGGGACGGTGATCTCGAAGTCGTACGCGGCCTTGTCGGACGGGTGGTCGTTGACCGGGAACCAGGTGCTCGCCGACTCCGGCTGGCCCAGCGCGATCGCGCCGTCGGAGGTGTGCAGGAACCCACCCTCGCCGAGCACCTCGTTCTTCAGCGGCTTCGGCACCCCCTCGTACACGATCTCCGCGACGAACCCGTTGCCCGTGATCAGACCGGCCGCCGGCTTGATCACCAGCTCGTTCCTGTCCCGGCTGTGAGTGGCCGGCGTGCCGTCGACGGTTACCGACTTGACTGTCAGACCGGCCAGGTCGAGGTTGAACGTCGACAGGTCCGCCGTCGCCGTGGCCTGCACGGTGGCCGTACCTTTGAGGGTGTCCTTCGCCGGGTCGTAGCGCACCTTGACCGTGTACTTCCCGACGTCGTACCCGCCGTTGCCGTACGTCGGAAAGTACGCGTCGCCGACCCCGGCCGCCCCGGGCGTGAAGGTCCGCGAGGGCGTCGGGGAAACGCTCGGCGACGGCGCCGCCGCCTCCGGTGTGGACGAGTCACATCCGGTCAGCACGAGCGTCCCGGTCACCAGCAGAGCCGCGCTCACCCGCAGCCCGTGCCGTGTTTCCCGCATCATGAACCCTCCCCGTACGCCCGGTGCGGGTGGCCTCGGCCGCCCCGCGACCGGCGCTCCTGGCCGATCGCAGGCGGCAGCCTATCGACAGATGATCACGGCGTCGTCACGGCGGGGTGGGCGCCGCGCCGCCCACCAGCCAGGCGTCGAAGAGGGGCCGCAACTGTCGATTCGCCACCCGCTCGGCCAGCGCCACGAAGTCCGATGTGGTGGCGGTGCCGTTGGCCCGCTCGGTGGTCCAGGTGCGCAGGATGCGGAAGAAGGTGTCGTCGCCGACCGCCCGACGCAGGGCGTGCACGGCGAGCGCGCCACGCTTGTAGACGGCGGTGCCGAACATCCGCTCCCGTCCCGGCTCGACCGACGGCTGT
Organism: Micromonospora sp. NPDC049275; assembly: GCF_043197115.1. NCBI lineage: Bacteria > Bacillati > Actinomycetota > Actinomycetes > Micromonosporales > Micromonosporaceae > Micromonospora > Micromonospora sp. NPDC049275. The sequence continues at coordinate 107,593 of NZ_JBICSN010000015.1, read as the reverse complement.
GACCAGTCGGTCGACGCGTACTGCAGCTCGAAGTTGCGCTGCGCGGTCCGGCCGCCGTCGTGCTCCTCCCACAGCCACTCGGCGTAGCTGGCGAAGCCCTCGTTGAGCCAGATGTCACTCCACCGGTGCAGCGACACGCTGTCGCCGAACCACTGGTGGGCCATCTCGTGCGCCACCACGCCGGGGTTGGGATGGTCGTCGGTGAAGAAGGCGGGTCCGTAGACCGGCCGGGACTGGGTTTCCAACGCGTACCCGATCCGGTCGTCGGCGACCGCGATGCCGCCGTACGAGTCGAACGGGTACGGGCCGAAACGGCTGGCCAGGAAGTCGACGATCTCGCCGGTGCGGGCCAGTGAGCCGGCCGCCCCACCGTTCGTCGGCAGGCTCGCCGCGACCGCGCTGACCAGGGGTCGTCCGGCGTGCTCGCCGGTGGCCACCCGATAGTTGCCGATCACGAGGGTGCTCAGGTAGCTGGCCATCGGGGTGCGCTCCGACCAGCGCCAGGTGGTCCACCCGTCGGCGCTGCTCTTCGGGCCGGGCACCCCGTTGCTCAGCGCGGACAGTCCGTCCGGGACGGTCACCGCGACGTCGTAGCTGGCCTTGTCCGACGGGTGGTCGTTGACCGGGAACCAGGTGGCCGCCGAGTCGGGCTGACCGAGAGCGATCGCCCCGTCGGCGGTGTGCAGAAAGCCGCCGCTGCCCAGCTCACCGTCGGTGACGGCGGTGGGCACGCCGGCGTACTCGATCGCCACGGTGAAGGACCTGCCGCGCGGAAGCCCGTCGCGCGGGGTCACCACCAGCTCGCCCTCGTCGCGGCGATGCGTGGCGCGCTCGCCCGCGACGGTGACCGCGCCGACGTCCAGGCCGACCAGGTCCAGGTTGAACCGGGACAGATCCTGGGTGGCCGTCGCCGTGATGGTCGCCCGTCCGGTGAGCCGGTCGGTTCCCGGGTCGTAGCGGACGTCCAACCCGTAGTGCGTGACGTCGTAGCCGCCGTTGCCGTGGCCGGGCACGTACGGGTCACCGGCGTCCGCGGCGCCGGGTCGGAACCCGCCGTCGTCGTCGCCCGTGCAGCCGGCCGCGGTCAGGGTGACGGCGCAGCTCAGCACCAGGGCGGCGGCCAACCGGCGGCGGGACGGTGCGCGTCCGCTCAGGACCATGCACGACTCCTTCTGCGCCATCCCCGGGTCAGGACGAGCGTAGCCAGCGAGACGCCGTCCGATGCCCGTATCGAGGGCGAGCCCCGCGCGGCGGACGACGAAAGGCCGGCCCCGCGGGATCGCGGAGCCGGCCTTCCAGCGTCGACGAGGACTTCTCAGCGGTCGAGGACCAGGCCGACCTTCTGGAACTCCTTGAGGTCGCGGTAACCGCACTTGGCCATCGCCCGGCGCAGCCCGCCGAACAGGTTGAGCTGACCGTCGGCCTCGTCCGCCGGGCCGAAGAGCAGTTGCTCCATCGACCCGAGCGGCTCACCGGCGACCTCGAACGCGCCCCGGGGCAGCGACGGGTGGCTGGCCGCCGAGTGCCACCAGGCACCGCCGGCGGGCGCCTCGTCGCAGAGCGACAACGGCTCGCCGAGCATCACCGCGTCCGCGCCGCAGCCGAGGGCCTTGGCGATGTCGCCGGAGGTCTGGATGTCGCCGTCGGCGATCAGGTGGACGTACCGGCCGCCGGTCTCGTCGAGGTAGTCCCGGCGGGCCGCCGCGGCGTCGGCGATCGCGGTGGCCATCGGCACCCGGATGCCCAGCACCGACTCGGTCGTCGACCACTCGTCGCCGCCGATCCCGACGATCACGCCGGCCGCGCCGGTACGCATCAGGTGCAGCGCCGTCTTGTAGTCGGTGCAGCCGCCGACGATCACCGGCAGGTCGAGGTCGGCGATGAACTCCTTGAGATTCAGGGGCTCGTCGGTCGTCGACACGTGCTCGGCCGACACGATGGTGCCCTGGATGACCAGGATGTCCACCCCGGCGTCCAGGATGACCGGTGCCAGCGCCAGGGTGTGCTGCGGGGAGACCCGCACCGCCACCGTGCCGCCACCGGCGCGCAGCTCCCGCACCCGCTCGGCGATCAGGTCCGGACGGATCGGCTCCGCGTACACCTCCTGGAGCCGCTTGGTGGCGCGGGCCTCCTCGTCGAGGCCGGCCAGCTCCTCCAGCACCTTCGTCGGGTTCTCGTAGCGGGTCCAGAGCCCCTCGACGTTGAGCACGCCGAGACCGCCGAGCTGACCGAGCCGGACCGCCGAGGACGGGCTCATCGTGGCGTCCGAGGGGTGCCCGACACAGGGGATGCCGAACGGGTACGCGTCGAGCTGCCACCCGGTCGAGACGTCATCGACGTCCCGGGTCCGGCGGCTCGGCACGATGGCGATGTCGTCCAGGTGGTAACCGCGCTGCGCGGTCTTGCCCAGCCCGATCTCGACCACGTCACGCATGGGGGACTCCAGGTTGTTGGGGGATGGTCAGCGGGAGTGGTAGTTGGGCGCCTCGACGGTCATCTGGACGTCGTGCGGGTGGCTCTCCTTGAGCCCGGCTGCCGTGATCCGGATGAGCTGACCGCGCTCGTGCAGCTGGGCGATGGTGGCCGCGCCGCTGTAGAACATGCCCTGACGGAGACCGCCGGCGAGCTGGTGGACCACCTGCGCGAGCGAGCCGCGGTAGGGAACCTGACCTTCGATGCCCTCCGGGATCAGCTTGTCATCCGAGCTGACGTCGCCCTGGAAGTAACGGTCCTTGGAGTACGACTTCTGCGCGCCGCGGGTCTGCATCGCGCCGAGCGAGCCCATGCCCCGGTACGACTTGTACTGCTTGCCGTTGATGAAGATCAGATCCCCGGGGCTCTCCTCGCAACCGGCCAGCAGGCTGCCGAGCATCACCGAGTCGGCGCCGGCCACCATGGCCTTGGCGATGTCCCCGGAGTACTGCATGCCGCCGTCGCCGATCACCGGCACACCGAGCGGCCGGCAGGCCCGGGCCGCCTCCATGATCGCGGTGATCTGCGGTACACCGACCCCGGCCACGACCCGGGTGGTGCAGATCGACCCGGGGCCGACCCCCACCTTGACCGCGTCCGCGCCGGCCTCGGCGAGCGCCCTCGCGCCGGCGTACGTGGCCGAGTTGCCGCCGATGACCTGGACCTGGGTCTCCCGCTTGAGTCGGGAGATCATCTCCATGATGGCCCGGCTGTGGCCATGGGCGACGTCGCAGACGATCACGTCGACGCCGGCGTCGATCAGGGTCCGGCCCCGCTTGTACGCCTCGTCGCCGAAGCCGATGGCGGCGGCGACCCGCAGCCGACCCGAGTCGTCCTTGCTGGCGAGCGGGAACTGCTCGCTCTTGGTGAAGTCCTTGACGGTGATCAGGCCCCGGAGCCGACCGTCGGCGTCCACGAGCGGGAGCTTCTCGACCTTGTGCCGGCGCAGCAGCTCCAGCGCGTCGGGCTTGCTCACCCCGACTGGCGCGGTGATCAGCGGAGTCCGGGTCATGACCTCGTGTACCGGGGTGTCCAGGTCGGTGACGAAGCGCATGTCGCGGTTGGTGATGATGCCGACCAGCTTCCCGGCGGCGTCGGTCACTGGCAGCCCGGAGATGCGGAACCGGCCGCAGATCACGTCGACGTCCCGCACGGTGTCCTCCGGTGAGCACGTCACCGGGTTGGTGATCATGCCGGACTCGGAGCGCTTGACCAGGTCGACCTGCTGGGCCTGGTCCTCGATCGAGAGGTTGCGGTGCAGCACGCCGATGCCACCCTGCCGGGCCATGGCGATCGCCATCCGGGCCTCGGTCACGGTGTCCATCGCGCTGGAGACGAGCGGGAGTGCGATGTCGATCTCGCGGGTCAGTCGGGTGCCGGTGTCGATGTCGTGCGGCGCGATGTCCGACTCGGCGGGCTGGAGCAACACGTCGTCGAAGGTGAGCCCGAGCGGGATGACCCGCGCCGAGCCGGCCGGCAGCTCCGGCAGGTGGCCGCCGATCTCGCCGGGGTCGGCCCCGGTCAGCTGGTCGGCGCTGGGCGAATTCTCCACGATTGCTCCCATGAGCTGCTCGGACGGGCTTCAGCGAGGTAGCGCGCGGGCACCGGCGCACGCCGGGCTGACGGCATGTGCGTTCATCGTACCCACTGAGCTGCGCCGCCCCGGTCGGTGCCGGCGCGGGTCCGCGAGGCCACCAGGAGCGGCGCGGGGACGCGGCGCGCAGGGGTTGGGTCTACGGTGAGGGGGTGCACGACGAGCCCATCGACCCGTTCAACGGCGACCCGGCCGACCCGACCGCGGGCCTGGACGACCCGGGCGACGACGCGACGCCGGATCCGCTTACCGACGTCGAGCGGCAGGATGTGCTGGAGGACCTCGCCGACCTGGAGATCTACCAGGCCCTGCTGGCGCCCATCGGGGTGCGCGGCCTGGTCATCGAATGCGAGGACTGCCGGGAACCGCACTACTTCGACTGGGACCTGCTGCGCGGCAACCTGCGGCACCTGCTCAACTCGGGGCGGCCCCGGGTGCACGAGCCGGCGTACGACCCGGATCCGGATCACTACGTCACCTGGGACTATGCCCGCGGGTACGCCGACGGGGTGCACGACACCCTGACCGAGGGCACCGAGGACGACCCGGGCGCCGCCCCCAGCGCCGACTGATCGCTGGCTGACGCCGCCCGGGGCTGGGTCGCGGGGGTGGGTCAGGAGACCAGGCCGGCGCGGAAGCCGGCGGCGACCGCGTGGGCGCGGTCCCGGGCGCCGAGCTTGCGGAACAGCCGTCGCGCGTGTGTCTTGACGGTGTCCTCCGACACGAACAGTTCCCGGCCGATCTCCGCGTTGCTCTTGCCCTCGGCCATGCCCAGCAGCACCTGGAGTTCCCGTTCGGTGAGCCCGATCGAGGCCCGGTTGGGGCGGGCGTTCGGGTTGGGTCGGGTCGGGTCGGTCTGACTGGTGCCCGACCCTTCGGCCCCGGACTCGACCTCGTCGTCACCGCGCTGCACCGGCACCGATGCCACGCCCGACGACCCGTCGCCGTTCGCGGCCGTCCAGCCGGGTTCGGCCGAGTTGCGTACCGATGGCGCGGAGCGGCCCGAACCACCGACCGCCGCCGTGTCCCGGGCGGGGTCGGTGACCCGCTGCCGGGATGCCCGCCCGGGTGCGGTGAGCAGCAGCAGGGCCTTGGCCACCGCGCTGGTCAGGTCGTGGTCGGCATTCTGGATCAGACCCCGCGCGCCGGCGCTGATGGTGGCGGCGGCGGCCTCGGACTCCTCGGCGCCGAGCAGCAGGACCGCGGCCTGCGGCGCGCGGGCCAGCACCCGGCGGACGAAACCCGCGCTGTCCGGCCGGGTGAGAGCCGTGTCGGCCAGGATCACGTCGGCCGGCCGTTCAGCGAGTCGCAGCATCACCTCGGGATCGGAGACGGCGGTACGGACGATCGCGGACAACCCCAGCCGGGCGGCAGCAGAAGTGAGGTGCTGAGCCGCGAGCGGTGTCCGAACGCACACAAGAACGGTACGCACTGTGGTGGTCTCCTCTCCGCACACGAGCAGACCATGACGGCGTCGGCTGGGGAGGGGGTTCCCGGCAATCATCTGAACTTTTCCGACAGATAGGACAAAAGCCGCATCTTGTCGGGCGTTTTGGATCACAGACGTGTGAGCGGGCGACAGCCCGGGTACCGGGAGGTCCAGGCCGGGAACGGTGCGCCTGCGCGGCCCGCCGCCCGGAAGCCGGCCACAAGGATTCTCGCGGTGCCGCGCGGGAGGAGGGGTGCTGATGTCGAACGTACGTAGACTGCCCGGACCCATCGTCGATCTCTGGGACTGGCAGCGGCTCGGTGCCTGTCGAGGCCGGGACAGCGCCCAGTTCTTCCACCCGGACGGGGAGCGGGGCTCCTCCCGGCTGCGGCGGGAGTCCGCCGCCAAGTCGGTCTGCCGCGCCTGCCCGGTCCGCGCCGAGTGCGCCGCGCACGCCCTGGCGGTCCGAGAGCCGTACGGCGTGTGGGGTGGCTTCAGCGAGTCCGAGCGGCTGCGCCTGCTCGCCGTCGGCTGGGAGGACCTGGCCGACCGCCGGCAGATCCGGGTCGACGTGGCCCGGCTGGAGGCGCGACTGGGCCGCCCGCACAAGTCGACAGTCCCGGCCCAGCGCAACGTCGCCTGACCCCACACCGAACCCGGACGAACCGCGCCCCCTTCCCGGGGGGCGCGGTTCCCGCGTCCCCACGGACCCCACCCCACCCACCCGGAGCCCCGTCGATCATGAAGTTATTGCCCCGACACGCCGTCGGCGGAGGCAATAACTCCATGATCACCCAGAGGACGGGTGGGGGTGGGGGTGGGGGACGGGTGGGGTGGGTCAGCGGACGTTGACCGGGACCGTGTGCCAGCCGGTGGCACCGTCCGGGGCGACGCTCTGCGTGCGCTCGGTCTGGGTCTCGCCTGTCGCGTCGGTCGCCCGGACCTGGAGCTGGTGCTCACCCGGCGTGGCGTCCCAGCGCCACGACCACTGCACCCAGGTGTCCACCGACACCGTCGGGGCCAGCTCCGCCTCCTGCCAGGGGCCGCCGTCGACGCGTACCTCGACCCGGCTGATGCCCCGATGCTGCGCCCAGGCCACACCTGCCACGGTCACCGGACCGGCGGTCAACCGGTTGCGCCGTCGCGGCGTGTCGATGCGCGACTGGGTCTTGATCGGGCCCTGGGCGGACCAACCACGCGGCACCCAGTACGCGTCGAAGTCGGCGAACCGGGTCAGCTCCAGCTCGGTCACCCACTTGCAGGCCGACACGTAGCCGTAGAGGCCGGGCACCACCATCCGGACCGGGAACCCGTGCTCGACCGGCAGCGGCTCGCCGTTCATGCCGATCGCCAGCAGCGCGTCCCGTCCGTCGCGCAACGCGGCGGTGGGGGTGCCACAGGTCCACCCGTCGACCGACCGGCCGACGACCTGGTCGGCGTCCTCCTCCGGCTGGACCTCGTCCAACAGCTCCCGCAGGGGCACGCCCAACCAGCGGGCGTTGCCGATCAGGTCCCCACCGACCTCGTTCGAGACGCAGGCCAGCGTGACGTACCGCTCGACCAGCGGTCGGGCCAGCAGATCGGCGTAGGTGTAGGTGCGCTCCGTGCCCACCCGGCCATGGATGCGCAGCCGCCAGCTGTCCGGGTTCACCTGCGGCACCACCAGGGCGGTGTCGATCCGGTAGAACCCGAGGTTCGGGCTCACGTACGGCGCGAGCTGGGCCAGCGACAGGTCCGCGCCCGCCGGCACGGCCGGTGCGGGGGCGACCGGCGCGGGCAGCCGGATCGCGTCCCGGGCGGCGGACACACCGCGCCTCCCGGCCAGCCAGCGCCCACCGAGACCGGCCACGGCGGCCGTGCCGAGCAGCACCCCGGTGCCGGTCAGGAACCTCCGGCGCGACTCCGGATCGACGGTCGCGACAGGCGCGGCGGGGGTCACCGGCACCTGCGGGGCCCAGAGCCACGGGTCCAGCTCGAACGGGCCGTCGATGAACAACCAGAGCACCAGGGCGCCGAGCCCGCCGCCGACAAGCGACGGCAGCGCGTCGAAGACGTCCGCGCCGGAGCGGGTCAGCGCGGCGGCCACACCGACGGCGCCGAGCGCCGCGATGCCGGCCAGGCCCAGAGCCAACCGGCGGATCGCCAGCACTCCGAGCAGCGCGGCGAACCCGCCCAGCAGCAGGGCCGTTCCGGTCAGCAGGGCGATCTTGTCGGCGGTGCCGAAGACGTCGATGGCGAACTGCTTGAGCGGTTCGGGGACGGCGTCGACGACCACCCCGCCGACCGCTACCAGCGGCGCCGACCGAGGGCCGGTCAGCACCGCGACAGGCTCCGCGGTTCCGATCGCGACGGCGGCGGCGGTGACTCCGGCCAGCGCGGCGTACCGCCGCGACGTGGTGCTCATCGGCCCAGTGTGCGCGATCGTCTCGCCGGGTCGCCAACCATGTCAGCGCTTGGTAATGATCGCGGAGACGAACCGGGGCACACCGCCGTACGACGGTGTGCCCCGAAACGGATGTCGCTGCCGGTCAGAAGCCCGGGCCGTGCTGGTGGCCGTGGCCGTGGCCGCCGTGTCCACCGGCGGCGGCCGGCTCGGCCTGCTCCGGCTTCTCCACCACGAGGCTCTCCGTGGTGAGCAGCAGACCGGCGATCGAGGCGGCGTTGGTGACCGCGTTGCGGGTCACCTTCACCGGGTCGATGATGCCGGCCTTGACCAGGTCGACGTACTCGCCCTTGGCGGCGTCGAGGCCGTTGCCCCACTTCAGGTCGGCGACCTTCTGCGTCACGACGTAGCCGTCGTGACCGGCGTTCTGGGCGATCCAGCGCAGCGGCTCGACGAGCGCCTTGCGCACGATCGAGACACCGACCTTCTCCTCACCGGTGAAGCCCAGGTCGTCGTCGAGCACGGGGAGGATCTGCACCAGGGCGGCGCCGCCGCCGGGCACGGTGCCCTCCTCGACCGCGGCCTTGGTCGCCGCGATGGCGTCCTCGATGCGGTGCTTGCGCTCCTTCATCTCGACCTCGGTCGCCGCGCCCACCTTGATCACGGCGATGCCGCCGGAGAGCTTCGCCAGCCGCTCGGCCAGCTTCTCCCGGTCCCAGTCGGAGTCGGAGGCCTCGATCTCCTTGCGGATCTGGGAGACCCGGTCGTCGACATCGGCCTTCTGGCCGCCGCCGTCGACGATCGTGGTGTTCTCCTTGTCGACCACGACGCGCCGGGCAGTGCCGAGCACCTCGAGGCCGACCTGGTCGAGCTTGTAGCCCAGCTCCGGGGCGACCAGCTCGGCGCCGGTGGAGATCGCGATGTCCTGGAGCATGGCCTTGCGCCGGTCGCCGAAGCCCGGGGCCTTGACCGCGCAGACCTTGAGGGTCTTGCGCAGCGAGTTGACCACCAGGGTGGAGAGCGCCTGACCGTCCACGTCCTCGGCGATGATCAGCAGGGGCTTGCTGTTCTGCAGGACCTTCTCCAGCAGCGGCAGCAGCTCCTCGATCGCCGAGATCTTCTGGGTGGTGACCAGGATGTACGCGTCCTCCAGGACGGACTCCTGACCCTCCAGGTCGGTGACGAAGTTCGGCGAGATGAAGCCCTTGTCGAACTGGAGACCCTCGGTCACGTCCAGCTCGGTGGTGAGCATCGAGCCCTCCTCGACGGTGATGACACCGTCGCGGCCGACCCGCTCCATCGCCTCGGCGATCAGCTCGCCGATGGTGGCGTCCTGCGCGGAGATCGTCGCCACGTTCGCGATCGACTTCTTGTCCGCGACCTCGACGGCCCGCTCGAGCAGCGCCTCGGAGACCTTGGCGGCCGCCGCGTCGATGCCCCGCTTGAGGCCGGCCGGGTTGGTCCCGGCGGTCACGTTGCGCAGGCCCTCACGGACCATCGCCTGCGCCAGCACGGTCGCGGTGGTGGTCCCGTCGCCGGCGACGTCGTTGGTCTTGGTCGCCACCTCCTTGACCAGCTGCGCGCCGAGGTTCTCGTAGGGGTTGGTGAGCTCGATCTCCTTGGCGATGGTCACACCATCGTTGGTGATCGTCGGCGCACCGAATTTCTTGTCCAGGACGACGTTGCGCCCGCGCGGGCCGAGGGTGACCTTGACCGCGTCTGCGAGGGCGTTGACACCGTGCTCAAGCAGGTGCCGGGCGTCGTCCGAGAAGCTCAGGATCTTCGCCATGAATGTCCCTTCGAAGCGCCGCTGCCCCGGCCCGGCGAGCCGGACCGGGGCAGCGACACTGATCGGTTGCTTACTTCTCGATGACCGCGAGGACGTCGCGGGCGGAGAGCACCAGGTACTCCTCGCCGGCGTACTTGACCTCGGTGCCGCCGTACTTCGAGTAGAGGACGGTGTCGCCGACCTGCACGTCAACCGGAACCCGGTTGCCGTTGTCGTCGACGCGCCCCGGGCCCACAGCGAGGACGGTGCCCTCCTGCGGCTTCTCCTTGGCGGTGTCGGGGATCACGATGCCCGACGCCGTGGTGGTCTCAGCCTCGTTCGCCTGGACCACGATGCGGTCCTCGAGCGGCTTGATCGCAACCTTGGTCGCGGTAGTCACGGGCATACCCTCCTGGGGTACTGGTTTCGTTGCCGGTCAGCGGGGCTGACCAGCGTCAATCTGCCTCATGCCACCGGGCGGAGCCGTCGTCGCGGGTGCCGGTCCGCCTGGCGTGCGCACCCGGGTCGCGAGACCCGGAAGCTGGCACCCTCAGGGTGAGAGTGCTAATCGCAGGTTATTCCGTGGCTAGCACTCCGTCAAGGAGAGTGCCAGCGCGTCGCGCCCCGCCACCCGGTATTTCCACGTCGGCCGGGACAATGACCGGGTGGACCTCGATCAGCTGGCGGCGCTGCGTACCCCCGAGGGGTCGGCCGCGCTCTCGGCGGCGGCCGCGCTGGCCGGCGGTGATCCACTGGCGGCGGCGTCGGCGTTACGCGCGGCCGGGGTGCCGCCCACGCTGGCCGCGGCGGCGCTCACCCAGGCCGAGCTGCGTCACCGGGCGGTAGGCAAGTTCGGCCCGGCCGCCGCCGGGATGTTCCTCACCCGCGCCGGGCTGGAGCAGGCCACTCGTCGGGTCGTCGCCGAGCGCCGTGCGGAGCGCCTGCGCGCGGCCGGCGTCCGCACGCTTGCCGACCTCGGTTGCGGCCTCGGCGCCGACGCGCTCGCCGCCGCCCGCGCCGGCATCCGGGTGTACGGGGTGGAGGCCGACCCGGTGACCGCCGCGATGGCCGCCGCCAACGCCGCCGCCGCGGGGCTTGCCGAGCTGTTCACTGTCGAGTGCGGCGACGCCACCGCGTTCGACGTCTCCCGGGTCGACGGGGTCTTCTGCGACCCGGCCCGCCGTGCGAGCGGCACCGGTCGGCGGATCTTCGACCCGCGTGCCTACTCGCCGCCGTGGGACTTCGTGACCGGGCTGGCCGAACGGGTGCCGCACACGGTGGTGAAGGTCGCGCCGGGCCTGGACCACGCGCTCATCCCGGCCGGCGCGGAGGCCGAGTGGGTAGGTGTGGACGGCGACCTGGTCGAGGCCGCGCTCTGGTGCGGCGACCTGGCCCAGGTACCGCGCCGCGCCACCCTCTACCGACAGGTGGGCGCCGAGACGCGCCGTTTCCAGCTCACCGGCTCGGGTGCCGCCGAGGCGTCGGTCGGGCCGCCTCGCCGCTACCTGTACGACCCGGACCCGGCGGTGGTACGCGCACATCTCGTCGCCGAACTGGCCACCGAACTGGACGCCACCCTCGGCGATCCGAGCATCGCCTACCTCTACGCCGACCGACCGACACGCACCCCGTACGCGCGCTGCCTGGAGATCACCGACGTGTTGCCGTTCTCGCTCAAGCGCCTCCGTGCGCTGCTGCGGGACCGTCGGGTGGGCCGCGTGGAGATCCTCAAGCGGGGTTCCGCGCTCACACCGGAGCAGTTGCGGCGGGATCTGCGGCTGGCCGGCGACCAGGCGGCGAGCCTGGTGCTCACCCGGATCGCCGGGGCACCGACGGTGCTTGTCGGCCGACCTGTCGACTAACGTCGTCGCCGTGGCGGGATCTGGCACTCCGGCAACGGCACTGTTGATCAAGCGGGGGATCGCGCATCGCACCCATCCGTACCGGGTCTCCCCGGACGCGCCGAACTACGGGGCGCTTGTCGCCGAGGCGCTCGGCGTGGCACCCGAGCGGGTCTTCAAGTCACTGGTGACCGAGGTCGACGGCGCGCTGACAGTGGCGGTCGTCCCGGTCACCGGCGAGCTGGACCTCAAGGCGCTCGCTGCGGCGGTCGGCGGCAAGCGGGCGGCGATGGCCGACCGGGCGGTAGCCGAGCGGGCCACCGGCTACGTGCGCGGCGGGATCAGCCCGCTCGGGCAGCGCAAGCGACTGCCCACCGTGCTGGACGAGTCCGCACTGGACCTGCCGACGATCTATGTCTCCGCCGGTCGGCGCGGCCTGCAACTGGAGTTGGCGGCGGCGGATCTGGTGGCGCTCACCGAGGCCCGCACGGCGCCGTTGCAGGCCCGCTGACGCCTTCGTTACGTCGACTCCCCCGTGGGATACCCGGGGAGTAACAGTCGCGTTGCTGAATTGTTATCGCTTCCAACAAACTTGGCACCTGCGCGGTCTTGTGGGACCAGTGTGACGCGAAATACGTTGCCGGACACAACAAAACAACACCTCCCCCACCTCCGAAAGGACCCTGCACATGCGTAAGGGGATCCTCACCATCGCCGCCGTGGGCCTGCTCGCGACGGGCGGCATGACCGCCTGCAGCGACGACTCCGGCACCGGCTCGGCCGACTCCAAGAAGACTCCCAAGATCGGCGTGATCCTTCCGGACAGCAAGTCCTCCCCCCGCTGGGAGACGGCGGACCGTCGCTTCCTGGAGGAGGCGTTCAAGGCCGCCGGCGTCCAGTACGACATCCAGAACGCCCAGAACGACAAGGCCACCTTCCAGACCATCGCCGAGCAGATGATCACCAGCGGCGTCACCGCCCTCATGATCGTCAACCTGGACTCCGGCACCGGCAAGGCCGTGCTCGACAAGGCCAAGTCGCAGGGCGTCGCCACCATCGACTACGACCGGCTCACCCTCGGCGGCTCCGCCCAGTACTACGTCAGCTTCGACAACGAGACCGTCGGAAAGCTCCAGGGCGAGGGTCTGGCGAAGTGCCTGACCGACAAGGGTGCCAAGAACCCCGTCGTGGCGTACCTGAACGGCTCCCCCACCGACAACAACGCCACCCTGTTCAAGGCCGGCTACGACTCGGTGCTCAAGCCGAAGTTCGACTCCAAGGAGTACACCAAGGGCCCGGACGACGCCGTGCCGGGCTGGGACGGCCCCACCGCCGCGACCATCTTCGAGCAGCAGCTCACCGCGACCAAGGGCAAGATCGACGGCGTGCTGGCCGCCAACGACACTCTCGGCAACGCCGCCATCTCGATCCTGAAGAAGAACAAGATCAACGGCAAGGTACCGGTGACCGGCCAGGACGCCAGCGTGGAGGGCCTGCAGAACATCCTCGCCGGTGACCAGTGCATGACCGTCTACAAGGCCGTCCGGGAAGAGGCCAAGGCCGCGTCCGACCTGGCCATCACACTGGCCAAGGGCGAGAAGAAGGACACCGGCCAGACGGTGAAGGACCCGGAGGGTGGCCGGGACGTCCCCTCGGTGCTGCTCACCCCGAAGGCCATCTACAAGGACAACGTCAAGGACGTCATCGCCGACGGTTACGCGACCAAGGAGCAGGTCTGCACCGCGGCGTACGCCAAGTTCTGCGCCGGCGCCGGCATCAGCTGACCGACGCCGCAGTACCCGCCGGGACGACAATCGCCGCCCGGCACGGGAGCACCCTCCCGTGCCGGGCGGCGCCCGCCGGACGGGCCCCGACCCTCCCTTAAGAAGGAGACCCCGTGTCCGCGACTCCCCTGCTGGAACTCCGCGGGATCGACAAGAGCTTCGGTCCCGTCCAGGTGCTCCGCGACGTCGCCCTGAGCGTCCACCCGGGTGAAGTGACCGCACTTGTCGGCGACAACGGCGCCGGCAAGTCGACCCTGGTGAAGTGCATCAGCGGCATCTACCCCACCGACGCCGGTGAGGTCCTGTTCAACGGCGAACAGGTGCACATCGGCAGTCCCCGCGACGCCGCCACGCTCGGCATCGAGGTCGTCTACCAGGACCTCGCGCTCTGCGACAACCTGGACATCGTGCAGAACATGTTCCTCGGCCGGGAGAAGCACAGCGGCATCGTCCTGGACGAGCCGACAATGGAACAGCTCGCCGCCGAGACCCTGGCGGGGCTCTCCATCCGCACCGTCACCTCGCTTCGCCAGCACGTCTCCAGCCTCTCCGGCGGTCAGCGCCAGACCGTGGCCATCGCCAAGGCGGTGCTGTGGAACAGCAAGCTCGTCATCCTGGACGAGCCGACCGCCGCCCTGGGCGTGGCACAGACCGCCCAGGTCCTCGAACTCGTCCGCCGCCTCGCCGACAACGGCCTGGCAGTGGTGCTCATCTCGCACAACATGAACGACGTCTTCGCCGTCTCCGACCGGATCGCCGCGCTGTACCTCGGCCAGATGGTCGCCCAGGTGAAGACCACCGACATCACCCACGCCCAGGTGGTTGAGCTGATCACCGCCGGGCGCTCGGGCGGGCTCGGTCTCGCCACCGACCCGGGCAGCAACGGCGACGGCCCGCAGCCGGCCGACTCGATCTCAGGAGGCGTCCGATGACCACCACCGCCGTGCGGAAGGAAGGCCCCGCGGCCGTCACACCGCCGCCGACCGTCGGGAGCCACGTCCGCAACTACGTGAGCCGGGTACGCGGTGGCGACGTCGGCGCGCTACCGGCCGTGCTCGGCCTGATCGTGCTCTGCACCGTCTTCGCGATCATGCGGCCGTCGTCGTTCCTGTCGGCAGGCAACTTCGCGAACCTCTTCACCCAGGGCGCGGCGGTCACGCTCATCGCGATGGGCCTGGTCTTCGTGCTGCTGCTCGGCGAGATCGACCTCTCCGCCGGCTTCGCCAGCGGCGTCTGCGCGGCGGTACTGGCCAACGTGGTCACAGTGCTCGGCTACCCCTGGTGGGTCGCCGTCCTCGCCGCGGTCGCCACCGGTGTCATCATCGGCACCACGCTCGGGATGCTGGTCGCGAAGATCGGCATTCCGTCCTTCGTGGTCACTCTCGCCGGCTTCCTCGCCTTCCAGGGCGTCGTGTTGCTGCTCGTGCAAGAGGGCACCAACATCTCCGTCCGCGACGAGGTGCTGGTCGCCATCGCCAACCGCAACCTCGCCCCCGCGCTGGGCTGGGCGCTGACCGCCGTCGCCGTCGTCGGCTACGCGGCGGTGCAACTGCTACGCCACCGCAACCGGGCGGCACGTGGACTGATCACCGACCCGATCGCGGTGGTGGCGCTGCGGATCGCCGGGCTCGCCGTCATCCTCGGCACCGCTGTGTACGTGCTCAACCTGGAGCGCAGCCGCAACGTCCTCATCGTCTCGCTCAAGGGTGTGCCGATCGTGGTGCCGATCATCGCGGTGCTGCTTGTCATCTGGACCTTCGTGCTCCAGCGCACCAGCTACGGCCGGCACATCTACGCCGTGGGCGGCAACCGCGAAGCGGCCCGCCGGGCCGGCATCGGAGTCGACCGGATCCGGATCTCCGTCTTCGTGATCTGCTCGTCCATGGCCGCCGTCGGTGGCATCGTGGCCGCCAGCCGGGCCAACTCGGTCGACCCGAACACGGGGGGCAGTAACGTACTGCTCTACGCGGTCGGCGCGGCGGTGATCGGCGGCACCAGCCTCTTCGGCGGCAAGGGCCGGGTCTTCGACGCCGTGCTGGGAGGCGCGGTGGTCGCGGTCATCGAAAACGGAATGGGCCTGATGGGGTACAGCGCGGGAGTCAAGTACGTGGTGACCGGCGTCGTGCTGCTGCTCGCCGCCAGCGTCGACGCCCTCTCCCGCCGCCGCGCGGCAGCCACCGGCACCCGCTGACCGCGCGGGAGGTAGCACGAGCATGCGCCCGGCACCCAGCCAGGAGGAGGTCCGGAGGCAGAACCTCGGGGCCCTGCTGCGGCACGTGCACGTCCACGGCGCGACCACCCGCGCCGAACTCACCACCACCCTGGGGTTGAACCGGAGCACCATCGGCGCGCTCACCGCCGACCTGGCCGGCGTCGGACTGGTAAGCGAGGGCACACCGAAGGAGACCGGCCGGGCCGGACGGCCGTCACTCGTCGTCCGGCCCGAATCGACCCGGGTGTACGCGTACGCGTACTCCGTCGAGGTGGACCGGCTGCGCGCCGCCCGGGTCGGCCTGGGCGGCGCGGTGCTGGACCGCCGGGAGCTGGACCGGCCGCGCGGGCTGCTGGCCGCCGAGGCCGCCCCGCTGCTCGCCGGCGCGGTCAAGGAGATGCAGCAGGCGGTGCCCGCCGACGCGATCTGCGTCGGCACCGGCGTCGCGGTCTGCGGGATGGTCCGTCGCGAGGACGGCCTGGTCCGGCTCGGCCCCACCACCGGTTGGGTGGACGAGCCGATCGGCGCGGCGCTCGGCGCCGAACTGGGCCTCGACGTGCCGGTCACCGTCGGCAACGTGGCAGACGTGGCGGCGTTCGCCGAACACGCCCGGGGCGTCGCGGCCGGCTGCGACAACGTCATCTACCTGTACGGCGACGTCGGCGTCGGTGCCGGCATCATCGCCGGCGGGCGTCGACTCACCGGACACGGCGGGTACGGCGGCGAGGTCGGGCACATGAAGGTGGTCCGCGACGGGATGCCCTGCGAGTGCGGCGCCCGGGGTTGCTGGGAGACCGAGATCGGCGAGCACGGCCTGCTCCGCGCTGCCGGACGATCCGACGCCCGGGGCCGCGAGGCGCTGCTGGCCGTCTTCGACGCCGCCGACCGGGGGGACGCCCGCGCCCAGACCGCGGTACGCCAGGCCGGTGACTGGCTGGGCTTCGGGGTGGCCAACCTGGTGAACGTCTTCAACCCCGAGATGGTCATCTTCGGCGGCACCATGCGCGACCTCTACCTCGCGGCCGCGGCCCAGATCCGCAGCCGGCTCAACTCCAACGCCCTCGGCGCCTGCCTGGAACACGTGCGGTTACGCACCCCGAAACTGGGTGAGGACGCGCCCCTGATCGGCGCCGCCGAACTGGCCTTCGAACGGCTCCTCGCCGACCCCCTCGACGTTGGCTGATCCGCGTACCCTGTCCGGCGTGGATGTCGAGCTGCGCGCGTCCGACGACGACCGCCACCGGGTGGTCGCCGAGCTGCACCGGCACACCACCGCGGGCCGGCTCACACTCGACGAGTTCTCCGAGCGGGCCGGCGCGGTCTGGGCCGCCCGCACCCTCGGTGACCTGGCCGCGCTGACCCGGGACCTGCCGGTGCTGCCCGATCCCGTTGCCGCGTCGGCAGGCGGTGTCGACCCGATCGGGCACGGCCGTCGGGAGCTGCTGGTGCTCTTCGCCGTCGCCGCGCTCACCCTGCTGCTGCTCGGCGGTTTCCTCGCCCTCACCCGCTGATCCGCCTCCACTCCGCCCATTTCCCGCCACCCGTGGATGAACTGATCGGGCGGTCAGTCCGTACCAGTGGGCGGACGGGCGGCCGGCAGGGTGCGGCTGCCCGGTCCAGACGCGTTTCGGTCCGGACCGAGGAGGCACCACAGACATGGCACCGCTCAGATCCGCCCGTCGCCAGTTGGGCAACCGGACCCACCGCGCGGCGATGCTGCTCATCGCGATCGTCGCGGGGGTCGGTGTCCTGCCCGGAGTGGCCATCGCCGCCCCCGCTGGCGGACAGCAGCTCAACGCCGCCGACATGACACTGCTCAACGGCGTGCGGTTGGCCGGCCTGTGGGAGATGCCGGCCGGGCAGATGGCCGCCGAGAAGGGGCAGTCGGCGAAGGTCCGGGAGATCGGTGCGGGCATCGCCGGCGAGCACCAGCGACTCGACCAGCTCACCGTGGACGCGGCCAACAAGTTGGGCGCGAGCATCCCCAGCGAGCCGACCGCCGAGCAGAAGGGCTGGCTGTCGGAGATGCAGAAGGCCTCCGGCGCCCGGTTCGACCAGATCTTCGTCACCCGGCTCCGGGTGGCCCACGGCAAGATCTTCCCGGTGATCGGCGCGGTGCGGGCCAGCACCCGCGACGCCACCGTCCGCAAGCTCTGCGAAGAGGCGAACGGCTTCGTGATGCACCACATGCAGATGCTGGAGAGCACCGGGCTGGTCCGCTGGCCGGAGCTGCCGCCGGCCGCGCTGCCCGCACCCGGCCAGGACGGGCTGCTGGCAGCCGCCTCGGCGAACACCGGCCCCCAGGTAGGGGTCAGCAGCACAGTCGTCTGGCTGGTCTTCCTCGCCGCGCTCGGCACCGGCGGCATCGCCACCTACCGGATGCTGCGCCGCAGCTGACCACCCCGTTGGTGGCCCCCGTCAGCGGTCGACCTGGGTGAAGTCCCAGGAGTGCGGGGCGCGGGCCACCAGCAGGGCGGGCGGGTCGGGCAGCGACCGGGGGCTGCTGCGCCACTTGGAGATGACCACGACACGGTGGTCGGTGGAGGAGAAGACCTCACTGGAGACGTGCAGAGGGTCGTGCTCCAACTCGGGCAGGGCGGTGTCGCACACCCAGGTGATCAGGTCGGCGACGCCGTACGCCTCGGCGCGCGCCTCCCACATCCGCACGATCATCTCCGGTGCCCCCGTCACACGCTTACCGTTGTCAACGGCAACGCCGAGTCGGCCGGCAGGTCCAGCCGGCTCGGCGCGACCCCGGCGGCGACCAGGTGCGACCCGAGCGCGGCCACCATCGCCCCGTTGTCGGTGCACAGCTTGGGCCGGGGCACCCGGACCCGGATGCCGTACTTCTCGGCCCGCTGTTCGGCAAGTGCCCGCAGACGGGAGTTCGCGGCCACGCCACCGCCGATCACAAGCGTCTCGATCCCCTGCGCCCGGCAGGCGGCGAGCGCCTTGTTGGTCAGGACGTCACAGACCGCCTCCTGGAAGGACGCGGCCACGTCGGCCACGGGCACCGGCTCGCCGGCGCGCTGACGCGCCTCGACCCAGCGGGCCACAGCCGTCTTCAGCCCGGAGAACGAGAAGTCGTACCGGTGGGCGGCGAGATCCTTGGCGGCGGTCAGGCCGCGCGGGAAGGCGATCGACGCGGCGTCACCGGCTCGGGCCTCCCGGTCGATGGGCGGGCCGCCCGGGAACGGCAACCCCAGCAGGCGGGCGACCTTGTCGAACGCCTCACCGGCCGCGTCGTCGATGGTGGCGCCCAGCGGGGTGACGCCGCGGGCCAGGTCGTCGACGAGCAGCAGCGACGAGTGCCCGCCGGAGACCAGCAGCGCGATGGCGGGTTCCGGGAGCGGGCCGTGCTCCAGGGTGTCCACCGCGACGTGCGCGGCGAGGTGGTTGACGCCGTACACAGGCTTCTCGGCGGCGAGCGCGTACCCCTTGGCGGCGGCGACGCCGACCAGCAGCGCGCCGGCCAGGCCGGGCCCCGAGGTGACCGCGATGGCGTCGATGTCGGCGAGGGTGACGCCGGCCTCGGTCAGCGCCCGCTGCATCGTCGGCACGATGGCTTCCAGGTGGGCCCGGCTGGCCACCTCGGGCACCACGCCCCCGAAGCGGGCGTGCTCCTCGACGCTCGACGCGAGCGCGTCGGCAAGCAGGGTGTGCCCGCGTACGATGCCGACGCCGGTCTCGTCGCACGAGGTCTCGATGCCCAGGATCAGCGGTTCGTCAGCCATGGTCGTGTGGTCCGTCCCCGGTCGGCTCGGCGACGCGCTGCATCACCAGCGCATCGGTGTTGCTCGGTTGGTAGTAGCCGCGACGCACCCCGATCGGCTCGAACCCGTACATCGCGTAGAGCCGCTGGGCGGCGACGTTGTCCACGGCGACCTCCAGCAGGGTGCTGCGGGCGTCACGCCGGGCCGCCTCGGCGAGCAGCTCCTCCAGCAGGACGCGGCCGACGCCCCGCCGCTGGGTGTCCCGGCGGACGGCGATGTTCTGCACCCACACCTCGTCGGGCGGGGCTCCGGCCAGCCCGGCGTAGCCGAGCACGGCGCCGTCGGCGTCGGTCGCGACCCGGTAGTGGTGGCCGTTGGCCAGCTCGTTCCAGAACATCGCGGGTGACCACTGCTCGGCGCCGAACAGGTCCGCCTCGATCGGCAGCACCTCGTCGATGTGCCACCAGCGGAACGGCTCCAGCCGCACCGCCGCACTCACGGGAGAACCGGTTTGCGGGCGGTCGCCGCCACGGCGTCCGGACGGCGCAGGTAGAGCGGGGTGAGTCGCTCGCCGGGCGCGCCGGCCCGGATCCGCTCGGCGGCGAGCTGCGCCAGCACGGTGGCCTCCGGGTAGCGCGGCTCGACCCGGACCGGCAGGTTCAGGGCTTCGGCGTACCGGTGTGCCCCGTCGCCGACCGCGACCGTCGCCCCCAGTTCCCGGGCGCGCGCAGCGGCCACCGCCGGCGTGGACACCTCGGGTCCGACGATCCGCTGACCGGCGCCGTCGTAGACAGCCCAGTACAGCTCCTTGCGCCGGGCGTCGCTGGCCGCCAACACCGGCTCGCCGGCCGCCGCCGGGTAGCCCATCCCATCCAGGGAACACACGCCGTACGTCGGCACGCCGAGAACCTGCCCCATCGTGGCGGCGGTGACCAGGCCGACCCGCAGCCCGGTGAACGGCCCCGGGCCGAGCCCGGCGACGATGGCGCCCAGATCACGCGGGCGCGCTCCGGCATCGGCGAGAACCGCGTCGACCTGGGGCGCGAGCAGTTCACCGTGCGCGCGGGCGTCGACCGTGCACCGGTGCGCCCGGGACGTCACGCCGTCCGCCGAGATCTCCACCAACGCTGCGGTCACCGCGGGGGTCGAGCTGTCCACCACGAGTACGAGCACGGTTAGCCAGCCTAGCGGCCCCGCCATCGCCTCCCGGCCACGCCCCGCCACCTGACCGCCCGCCTGGCCGCGTGGCCGCCCGCGTGGCCGCCCGGCCCCGAGACGATCGGGGTGCGCCACGACGGGCGCGACTACCGGGTGGTGCCGCTGGTCGAGCTGGAGCTGACCGAGCCGCGGGCCGTGGACCTGCTGCGTCGCTACCGGGCCCGGCAGCTCGCCGCCGAGTGCTGACCCGCGCCACAGGGGTCAGTCTGCGGTGCGCTCCCAGTCGATGGTGGGGCGGCCGGCGTCAGCGAGCGCCTTGTTGGCCGCGCTGAACGGGCGGCTGCCGAGGAAGCCGCGCGGGTTCATCGGGCTGGGGTGGCCGGCCTCCAGCACCACATGCTGCGGGTTGGTGACCAGGGCCGCCTTCTTGCGCGCGTAGCCACCCCAGAGCAGGAAGACCACCCGCTCCGGTGCGGCGTTGAGCGCCCGGATCGTGGCGTCGGTGAACTCCTCCCAGCCCGAGTTGGCGTGCGAACCCGGCGTGGCCTGGCGCACCGTCAGCACCGCGTTGAGCAGCAACACGCCCTGCGCGGCCCAGCCGTCGAGGTTGCCGCTGGGCGGCTTGGCCACGCCCACGTCCTCGCCCAGCTCCTTGAAGACGTTGCGCAGCGACGGCGGCACCGACACCCCCTCGCGGACGCTGAAGCTCAACCCGTGGGCCTGCCCGGCGCGGTGATAGGGATCCTGCCCGAGGATCAGCACCCGGGTGCTCTGCGGCGGGCAGAGCCGGTACGCCGAGAAGAGATCCTCCAGCGGCGGGAAGACGGTCTGCGTCGCGTACTCCCGGGCGACGAACTCGGCCAGCGCGGCGGTGCGGGCCGGATCGAGGTGCGGGGTGAGCACGGCACGCCACTGCTCCGGCAGCAGGGCCAGCAGATCCAGGGCGGGGGCGTCGTCGGACATCAGGAACCTCTTCCAGCGCGGGTCGGTCCCCCGCACTCTAGGCACCGGGTCCGACAGCGCCGCGCCGACACAGGCCCCTAACTCAGTTCGGCGAGCCGGCGGGCCCAGTCGCCGCCGACCGGGTCGAGTTCGACGATCCGGGTGTCGTCGTCGCGGCGGTCGATGCGGACGCGCAGGTGGGCGTCGACCAACTGCTCCACCAGGCCCTCGCCCCACTCCACCACGGTCACCGACTCGTCCACCGAGGCGTCCAGGTCCAGGTCGTCGATCTCGGCACGCGGGTCGCTGGCGGCGCCCAGCCGGTACGCGTCGGCGTGTACCAGGGCCACCCGACCGCCTCGGGCCGGATCCGGCCGGTGCACGCGGGCGATCACGAACGTCGGCGAGGTGACGTCCCCGAGAACGTGGAGCCCCGCGCCGACGCCCTGGGTGAGCGCGGTCTTGCCGGCCCCCAGCGGGCCTGTCAACAGCACCAGGTCACCGGCCCGCAGCAGCCCGGCCAGCCGGCGGCCGAACTCCCGGGTGTCCTCGACGGTCGGCAGTTTGACGACGAAACTCACCGGTCCTCCATGCTCTCCAGTGACTCGAGGAACCGCGCCAGCGCGGCGTTCACCTCGTCTGCGTGCTCCAGCATCACCACGTGGCCGCTGTCTTTGATCTTGATGAACTCCGCGTGCGGCAACCGCCGGACGATCTCCTCGGAGTGTGTCACCGGAGTGATCATGTCCTTGTCGCCGACGACCACCAGCACCGGCGCGTTCGCCAACGCGGCCAGCGCCGGGAAACGCGAGTGTGTGGCCAGTGTCCGCAGATAGCGGGTCACCGTGTCGGCGGAGGTCCGGGAGTTCATCGTCTCCACGTACGACACCAGCGCCGGGCTGGGCTTGCGGGTGCCGAAGCCGTACTTGCGGGTGAGCAGCCAGGCCACGTTCGACGTGGACTTGCGGGCCTTGTCGATCACCGGACCGCCGTACCGGGTGGCGTTGCTGAACATGTAGAGCACCGGCCCGCCGACCCGGCCGAGCAGCGCCGGCGCGACAAGCTTGGTCTCCGCGATCAACCCGCCCGACGTGGCCATCAGCACGGTGCCCACCACCCGGTCACCGAACAGCTCCGGAAACAGCTCGGCGAACGCCATGATGGTCATGCCGCCCATCGAGTGGCCGACAAGCACCAGCGGCCCCTCCGGGGCGGTCCGGTCGATGACCTCACGCAGCGTCCGGCCCAGCACCGCCAGGTCGTACTCCCCGGTCTCCAACCGGCCGGACCGGCCGTGACCCGGCTGGTCGTACGCGACGACACGGTAGTCACCGCGCGCGGCGAGCATCCGGCGCTGGAAGTGGAAGGTGCCCATGTCCAGGCAGAAGCCGTGCACCAGCACCACCGTCGGGTGCCCCGGCACCGGGCGGGTCGGCTCGACCACCTCGACGTGGATGTCCGTGCCGTCCGGCAGTTCCAGCCGGAACGCCTCGTCGTACCGTTGCTCGCCGAACCTCTCGTGCGCGTAGCGGTCGGCCGGGTCGGCCTTGAGCCGGCGGACCAGGGTGCGTTCGGTCGCGACGCCGGCGGCCAGGCCGGCCGCCGCCACCCCGACCGCGGCGCCGACCAGACCGGCGACCCGGCCGGCCGCGGTCCGCGGACGTGGGATGCGGTACGTCATGAGGGGCGCTCACCGTCGTAGACACGCGGCACCCGCGTGCTGCCGAACCGGGTGACGATCTCGTAGTTGATCGTGCCGGCCGCCTCCGCCCAGTCGTCGGCCGTCGGCTCGCCGTCGGCACCACTGCCGAACAGGGTCGCCACGTCGCCGTCGGCCACCGGGTCGTCGCCACAGTCGATCACGAACTGGTCCATGCAGACGCGCCCGGAGATCGTCCTCCGCGCGCCGGCGAGCTGCACCGGCCCGGTGTTGGAGGCGTGGCGGGGCACGCCGTCGGCGTATCCGAGGGGCACCACGGCGAGGTTCGCGTCGGCCTCGGTCGTGTAGGTGTGCCCGTAGGAGACGCCGGTGCCGGCGGGCACCCGCTTGGTGAGCATCACCCGGGCGCGCGCCGTCATCGCCGGTCGCAGCCCGTACGTCTCGCCGGCCACCGGGGACAGACCGTAGATGGCCAGCCCGGGTCGGACCAGGTCGAAGTGGGTGTCCGGGCGGGTCAGGGTGGCCGCCGAGTTGGCCAGGTGCCGCCAGCGGGGGCGCAGCCCGGCCCGCTCGACCATGGCCAGGCCCTCGTGGAAGACGGCGAGCTGCCGGTCGGTGGTCGGGTGGCCGGGCATGTCCGCGTACACGAAGTGGCTCCACACACCGACCACCTCGACCAGGCCGTCGGCCTGCGCCTTCGCGGCGGCGTCGAGCAGCGCCGGCCAGTCGGTGACTGTGGCGCCTCCCCGGGACAGCCCGGTGTCGATCTTCAGGTGCAGCCGGGCAGGGCGCTCGGCACGCCGGCTCGCCTCGACCATCTCGTCCAGTTGCGCAAGGCTCGCGGCGGCGAGGTCCACCCCGGCGCTCACCCCTTCGTGCAGCGGCAGCCCCGGCGCGAGCAGCCACGCCAGCACGGGCGCGGTGATCCCGGCCCGGCGCAGCGTGAGCGCCTCGTCGAGGGTGCAGACGCCGAGCCAGTCAGCCCCGGCGTCCAGTGCCGCGCGGGCGGCCGGGAGCATGCCATGGCCGTACCCGTCGCCCTTGACCACCGCCATCAGCTCGGCGCTGGTGCCGGAGCGGAGCCGGCTCACGTTCTCGCGGATCGCGTCAAGATCGACGCGTACCTCGGCCTGCCACATGCGCCCAGCCTACTTTCCACCCTGATCACCGTGGGCGGCGACGCACGGCCCGCTCCGGCGAACCGGCCAGGCGCCCCGGAACGGGAACGATCAGCCCAGCCTGGCGATGACCGGGCGCAGCGCGGCAACCACGTCGGGCGCGGTCACCGGGCCGCCGCGGGCCGCCTCCCGACCGGCGAGCCCGTGCAGGTACGCGGCCGAGGCCGCCGCCCGGTCCGCCGGCACCCCGGCCGCCAGGAGCGAGCCGAGCAGCCCGGCCAGCACGTCGCCGGTGCCGCCGGTGGCCAACGCCGGGGTGCCGGTCGGGTTGACGTACGCCCGGCCGTCCGGCGTGCCGATCACCGTGCGGTCCCCCTTGAGCAGCACCACCGCGTTCATCCAGGCGGCCAGCCGCAGCGCGGCCCCGACCCGGTCGGCGCCGGGCTCCTCCCCGCACAGCCGGGTGAACTCCCGATCGTGCGGGGTGACCACGATCGGCGCGTCCCGGCCGCGCAGCCGGTCGGCGAGCGAGCCGTCCACCAGCAGGGTCAGCGCGTCCGCGTCGAGCACCACAGGCACCGGGGCGGCCAGGACGGCCCGCAGCTCGGCCGCCGCGTCGTCGCCGGTGCCCAGCCCCGAGCCGCACACCCAGGCCTGCACCCGCCCGGCGTCGCCGACGCGCGCGGCGGCGATCACCGAGGGGTGCTGGTGCAGCACCTCGACCCGCGCGCCACCGGCGTAGCGGACCAGACCCGTCGGCCCGGCGAGCGCCCCGCCGACGGAGAGCACCGCCGCGCCCGGGTACGTCTCCGAGCCGGTCGCCACCCCGACCACGCCCCGGGTGTACTTCTCCGACGCCGCGCCCAGCTCCGGCCACCACTGCTCGAGGTCGGACCACTCGGTGACCCGCAGCGCCGGAGTGCCCCGCAGCCAGGGCCGCAGCCCGATGTCGACAAGCTCCACCTCGCCGGCCAGCGCGGCGGCCGGCCCCACCACGAGGGCGGGCTTCAACGCGCCGAAGGCCACCGTCACGTCGGCGCGGACCGCTGTGGGCCGGCCGGACGTGGACAGCGGCACGTGTCCGGTGTCCACCGCCACTCCGCTCGGCACGTCCACGGCCAGCACAGTGGCCCGACCGCCGTCGCGCCCGCGCAGATCGTCGAGGCGCTGGACCAGCTCGTCGGCGCTCGCCCGCAGCCCGCCCGCGCCCCCGATACCGACGATGCCGTCGAGGACCAGGTCGACGGGGCCGGCCGGGCGGTCGACCAGTCGGCCACCGGCGGCGCGCAGCGCGGCCAGCCCCGCGGCGTGCGCCCGCCCCGGGGTGAGCAGCAGGGCGGACACCTCGACGCCCCGGCGGGCCAGCCGTTCCCCGGCGTATAGGGCGTCACCGCCGTTGTCGCCGGAGCCGACGAGCAGCAGCACCCGGCCGCCGTACACCCCGCCCCGCTCGCCGAGCAGCAGGGCGGCCCGGCGGGCCAGCCCGGCGGCGGCCCGCTGCATCAGCGTGCCCTCCGGCAGCGTGCCCATCAGCCCGGCCTCAGCCGCCCGTACGTCGGCCGCCCGCCACACCGCTCTCATGTCACCGTGCCCCATTCCGCTCGCGGGTGGGCCGCCACGGCCACCCGGCCGACATCACCGTTCCGCGACCACCAGCGCCGACGCGATTCCACCGTCGTGTGACAGCGAGAGATGCCAGTGGTTGACCCCGCGCGCGACGGCCGCCGCGGCGACGGTGCCCGAGACGGTCAGCCAGGGTCGGCCGTCCGAGTCGGGCACGATCTCGCAGTCGTGCCAGCTCAGCCCGGCCGGGGCGCCGAGCGCCTTCGCGACGGCCTCCTTCGCGGCGAATCGGGCGGCGAGCGACTCCGGTGAGCGTGGGGTGCCGGAGCGGGTGGCCCGCTCGGCCGTGGTGAAGAGCCGATCGGCGAGCAGCGGCGTCCGCGCCAGGGACCGGGCGAACCGGTCGACCAGGACGACGTCGATGCCGACAGCGACGATCACCAGACCACCCTACCGGCGGTGGAGGCGGGAGATTAGCCGTCGGGCCCGTCGTGGGCAACGCCTGTGGACACACCGGGGTACGGCCGCGGCCGGCTGTCCACAGGGCACTCCGGCACGATCCTGACCTGCCTAGCGTCAGCGCGTGGATGCCGATCGTGCACGGGGGTGGGTATGACCGAGGAGCCGTTTACCGTCCGGCCGCAGGAGCTGCGCGTGGTCGCCGGTGCGCTCGACGACGAGGCGTACCGGTTGGCGTGGGGCCTGGCCGGGGCCTCCGGGCTGCTGGTGCCGGCGCCGGATTGGCGGGCCGCAACGGCGCTGGCGGGGCTGGAGTCGGCCGCGCACGGCTGGTTCTGCCGGCTGGGGGCGGCCGTGGCCGCGACCGCCGGTGGGGTCCGGGCCGCGGCCGAGGCGTACGAGACGGTGGACGACCGGGCAGCCGGCCGGTTCACCGCCCTACCCCGGTGAGCGGTGTCGGCTACCGGCAGCTCTGGGCCGCCGATCCGGGAGGTTGGCGTGCGGCCGGGGCGGCCTGGGCCGGATTGACCGGGGCGGTCGAGGGGCACGCTGGCGAGTTGGCCGGTTCCGCCGGTCGGTTGCGGGGCGGCTGGTCGGGCGCTGCCGCGGTGGCGGCGGATGCTCGGCTGGCCGGCCTGCGGGGCGAGGTGTCCTCGGTGGCGCCCGCACTGATCGAGGCCGATCAGGTGCTGTCCGAGCTGTCCGGGCGCCTCGTGGTGGCGAAGGCGAGGCTCGCCGAGGCGGTAGCTCGGGCCGACGCGGTCGGGCTGCTGGTGGACCGGTCCGGTGCTGTGCACGCCGATCCGACTCGCCTGCGACCGACCGCCAGGGCCGGGGTCGTGGCGGCGTTGCGGGGCGCGCTGGAGTTGGCCGGCGCGGCCGACCGGTTGGCCGCCGACCGGCTGGACGAGCTGGCCCGGGCCGCCGGGACCGGGTGGGCGTCCCCACCGCCGCCCGGCCGACCGTCCGCCGGGGCGACACCGGCGCAGGTGCGCGCCTGGTGGTCCGGGTTGACCCCGGCGCAGCGACGGTGGCTGGTCGGGCACGAGCCGGCCCTCGTCGGTGGCCTGGACGGGGTGCCGGTGGCCGCCCGCGACCAGGCCAACCGCCTGCGGGTCGGCGCACGGCGTGCGGAGTTGCTGGCCGAGCGTCGGCGGTTGCTGACCCGGGTGCCGCCGGGGCCGCTCGCGTCGCTGCGGCTGCGGGCGGTGGCGGCGCGGCTGGCGGGCCTGGACGCGCTCACCGAGCGCCTGACGGGCGGGGAACCGCGGGCGTACCTGCTGGGGCTGGACCCGGCCGGTGAGGGTCGGGTGGTGGTGGCGCTCGGCGATCCGGACCACGCCGACCGGGTGCTGACGTACGTGCCGGGAATGACCGCCGGGCTCGACGACGCCCCGGGCGAGCTGGGCCGGGCGGCCCGGGTGCTGGAGCGCTGCGCCACGCTCGCGCCGGGTGAGCGCAGTGCGGCGGTGCTGTGGCTGGACTACGACGCACCGGACTTCCTGAACGAGGCGGCGTCGGCCGGCCAGGCCCGGGACGCCGGCCCGGCGCTGCACCGCTTCCAGGAGGGTCTGCGCGCCACCCACGAGGGGCCGCCGGCACGGCAGACAGTGCTCGGGCACAGCTACGGGTCGCTGGTGGTGGGCATCGCCGCCCGGGAGCACGGGCTGGCGGCCGACGCGCTGATGTTCGTCGGCTCGCCGGGGGTCGGCGCGGCGCACGCCGCCGAGCTCGGCGTACCGGCCGGAGAGGTGTGGGCCGGCAGGGCTCCGGACGACGTGATCCGCCTGGCCCGGCCGGTGGACGAGCTGGGCCGCCGGGCCCTGTTGGGCGCCGCTCCGCTCGCCGCCGTGCTGGGCTGGCCGGAGCGGACCGGTCACGAGCTGTGGTTCGGTCACGATCCGGCCGACTCCGGGTTCGGTGGCCGGGTGTTCCCCAGCGGTCGCGGCGGGCACAGCGGCTACTGGGAGCCGGGCAACCCGGCGTTGGACGGGATGGCCCGCGTGGTGCTGGGCCGCTGAGGGCAGGCCGCTGACCACGGGCCGCTGACGCTGGGCGCGCCGGACTGGCGTCGCTCGCACGGCAGGGCCCCGAGCACCGCGGGTGCGGTGCCCGGGGCCCCGGACGTCAGCGGCGACTACTCGACGGTGACCGACTTGGCCAGGTTGCGGGGCTGGTCCACGTCGTGCCCCCGGGCGGCGGCGATCTCGGCGGCGAGCACCTGCAGCGGCACCGTGGTGACCAGCGGGGCCAAAAGCGTCGGCGTACGCGGCACGTAGATCAGGTGGTCGGCGTACCGGACGACCGCCTCGTCGCCCTCCTCCGCGATCACGATGGTCCGCGCGCCGCGCGCCCGGACCTCCTGGATGTTGGAGACGACCTTGTCGTGCAGCATCCCCCGGCCCACCGGGGACGGCACCACGCAGATCACCGGGGTGCCCTTGTCGATCAGGGCGATCGGGCCGTGCTTCAGTTCACCGGCGGCGAAGCCCTCGGCGTGCATGTACGCCAGTTCCTTGAGCTTCAGCGCGCCCTCCAGGGCCACCGGGTAGCCGACGTGCCGGCCGATGAACAGCACGGTGGGCTCGGACTTCAGCTCCCGGGCCAGCTCACGGACGGGCTCGATGCGGTCGAGCAACTCGCGCAGCTTGCCGGGGATCTCCTGCAACTGCGCGACCACCGCGCCCACCTCGTCGGCGAACTTGATGCCGCGCACCTGGGCCAGGTGCAGGCCGATCAGGTAGCAGGCGACGACCTGGGTGAGGAACGCCTTGGTGGAGGCGACGGCGATCTCGGGCCCGCCGTGGGTGTAGAGAACGGCGTCGGACTCGCGCGGGATGGTCGAGCCGTTGGTGTTGCAGATCGCCAGCACCCGGGCCTTCTGCTCCTTGGCGTGGCGCAGCGCCATCAGGGTGTCCATCGTCTCGCCGGACTGCGAGATCACCACGATCAGGGTGGACCTGTCGAGCACCGGGTCGCGGTAGCGGAACTCGCTGGCCAGCTCCACCTCGCAGGGGATCCGGGTCCAGTGCTCGATGGCGTACTTGGCGACCATGCCGGCGTGGTACGCGGTGCCGCAGGCCACGATGAAGATCTTGTCGACGTCGCGCAGATCCTGGTCGCTGAGGCGGACCTCGTCGAGGGCGATCTCACCGGTCTCGGTGAGGCGGCCGAGCAGCGTGTCGGCGATGGCCTGCGGCTGCTCCTCGATCTCCTTGAGCATGAACCAGTCGTAGCCACCCTTCTCGGCGGCCGACGAGTCCCAGTCGATGTGGAAGTCCTTGCCGCTGGCGGGCTGACCGTCGAAATCGGTGATCTCGATGCTGTCGCCGGTGATCAGGACGATCTGGTCCTGACCCAGCTCCACCGCCTCCCGGGTGTGCTCGATGAACGCGGCCACGTCGCTGGCCAGGTAGTTCTCCCCCTCGCCCCGGCCGACGACAAGCGGCGAGTTGCGCCGGGCGCCGACGACCGCGCCGGGCACCGAGGCGTCGACCGCGAGCAGGGTGAAGGCACCCTCGAGCCGCTGGCACACGACGCGCATGCCGGCGGCGAGCAGCTGCGGACCGTCCGGCTGGCCGGCGGCGCGCAGGTCGGACAGCGCGGCGGAGAGCAGGTGCGCGGCGCACTCGGTGTCGGTGTCGCTGGTGAACTGGACGCCGTCGGCCTCCAGCTCGGCGCGGAGCTTGGCGAAGTTCTCGATGATGCCGTTGTGGATCACCGCGACGCGGCCGTCGGGGGCCAGGTGCGGGTGGGCGTTGCGGTCGGTCGGCCCGCCGTGGGTGGCCCACCGGGTGTGGCCGATGCCTGTGGTGCCGTCACCGATGCCGATCGGGCTGGCCGCGCAGGAGGCCGGGTCGTCGGCCGCGCGCTCGGAGAGCACCTTCTCCAGGTTGGCGAGCTTGCCGGCCTTCTTCTCGGTCAGCAGCTGGTCGTCGCAGACGATCGCCACGCCCGCCGAGTCGTAACCCCGGTATTCCAGTCGCCGTAGCCCGTCGAGCACGATGCCCAGTGCGGGGCGCGCGCCCGCGTATCCCACGATTCCACACATGGCCCGCAGCCTAACCCAGTTTCGCTCAACATGGGTGCTCGAAAGTCGGCTAAACAAGCACCGACTTTGAGCGATCGGTGGTGTACGGGCCGTAAACGGACGAGTGACACCGGCCCGGTCGCGGTCCCGCCGACCGACGGGGTTGCGCACGGCCAGCGGGTACGACAGTCTTCCGGCGGGTTCGGCGCGCGCTCCCCTGGCCCGCGCGCTCCCCGGCCCGCGCGCTCCCCTGGCCCGTTGGCCCCATACCCACTCCCGCCCGGAGCAGCCATGTCCGACGCGCCGCCGCCCGAGCCGACCCCGACGCCGCCGGACCCGACGGCCGGACAGCCGGCGCCCCCGCCGTCCGACTGGGCCGCGTCGGGTTCCTATCCCACGCCCGACCCCCTGGCTCCGGGCCAGCCCTGGGCGCCCCCACCGCCCTGGGCGCCCGGCCCGTCGTCCACCCACTGGACGCCCGACCCGCCGCCGGGGCACTCGGCGTCGCAGCCCGAGGCGACGCCCCCGCCCGAGACGCCGCCCACCTCGTCGTGGACGCCCGGCCCCAGCGGAACCCCGTGGACTCCCCCCGGGCCGACCCCCTGGCCGGCCCCGGGTTACCCGCCCGCGGGCTATCCCCCACCGGGTTACCCACCGCCGTACCTCTACCCGGGCTATCCGCAGGTCGGTGGCCGTCCTCCCGGCAGCACCGGTCGAGTGGTCGGAATCGTCGTCGGGGTCGTCGTGGCGCTCGTCCTCGCCGTCTGCGGCTGCTTCTGCGTGGCCGGGCCCCTGATCGATAACCTGCTCCCGGAGCCGGTCGCCGAGGACCCGTACGACAGCGGCCCGTACGACGACGGCCCGTACGACGACGACGGCGGCTGGCCGCCGACCGCCGCTCCGGAGCCGAGCGAGGTGCGGCCCACCACACCCACACCCACGAAGCGGCCGATCACGCGCCCGACGTCGGGGCCCGCGCCGGTGACAGTGGTCTACGAGGTGACCGGCGCGGGACAGGCGGACATCGCGTACTACGACGCGGAGAGCGACCTCATCCACGTGGACGGCGCGAGGCTGCCCTGGCGCACCACCATCCGGACCAGCGGCCAGAGCCGGGTGATGGTGGAGGCCAGGTGGTCCGACCATCAGGAGCGGCCGATCGAGTGCGCCGTCACCGTCACGGGCGTCGGCAAACCGGTCGTCAACAGGACTCGGGGGACCTGGGCGACCAGTTGTGAGCCCGAGTGAGGCTGGGGTTACGCCGACGTGTGGTCGTAGGCTGGCGCCTGTGACGACGAGCACCGATGTCGACCCGCTGGTGGCCCGGATGCGGCCGTTCGGCACGACGATCTTCGCCGAGATGTCCGCCCTCGCCGTACGGACCGGGGCGGTCAACCTCGGCCAGGGCTTTCCGGACACGGACGGCCCACCGGAGATGCTGGCCGCCGCCGCCGAGGCGCTGCGCGGCGGCCACAACCAGTACCCGCCCGGCCCGGGGATACCCGCTCTTCGTGCGGCCGTCGCGGCCCACCAGCGGCGGTTCCACGACCTGGCGTACGACCCGGACAGCGAGATCGTGATCACGGCGGGCGCGACCGAGGCGGTGGCGGCCAGCGTCCTCGCGCTCTGCGAGCCGGGCGACGAGGTGGTCTGCTTCGAGCCGTACTACGACTCGTACGCCGCCTCGATCGCCCTGGCCGGCGCGGTCCGGCGGCCGGTCACGCTGCGTCCCGGCGCGGACGGCCGGTACGCCTTCGACCCGGCGGCGCTGCGGGCGGCGTTCGGGCCGCGTACCCGGCTGGTGCTGCTCAACTCGCCGCACAATCCGACCGGCAAGGTGTTCACGCCGGCCGAGCTGGCGCTGGTCGCCGAGCTGTGCCAGGAGTACGGCGCGTACGCGGTCACCGACGAGGTCTACGAGCACCTGGTGTTCACTGACGCGTCCAGCCCACACGTGCCGCTGGCCACGCTGCCCGGAATGCGGGAGCGGACGCTGCGCATCTCGTCGGCCGGCAAGACGTTCTCCTGCACCGGGTGGAAGATCGGCTGGGTGAGCGGCCCGGCGGCGCTGGTGTCGGCGGTGCTGCGGGTGAAGCAGTTCCTCACCTATGTCAACGCCGCGCCGCTGCAACCTGCGGTCGCCGTGGCGCTGGCCCTGCCCGACGACTACTACACAGGCTTCCGGGACAGTCTCCAGCAGCGGCGTGACCAGCTCGTCGGCGGTCTGACCGACGCCGGGTTCGAGGTGTTCGACTCGGAGGGGACGTACTTCGTCACCGCCGACATCACCGCCCTCGGCGGCTCCGACGGGGTGGAGTTCTGCCGTTCCCTGCCGGAGCGCTGCGGCGTGGTGGCCGTGCCGACCCAGGTCTTTTACGACGACGCCGAGGCCGGCCGGCGACTGGTCCGGTTCGCGTTCTGCAAGCGCCCGGAGGTGCTGACCGAGGCGGTCACCCGGTTGCGCGCCCTGACCCGCTGACGCGCCGGGCGAACGCCCCGGCCGGCTCGGCTACGACGCGGCGGGGCTGGCCGTGCGGACGAGGGCGGCGATCCGCTCGGCGACCTCGCGGGCAGTCGCCTCGGTGGCAGCCTCGACCATCACCCGGACGAGCGGCTCGGTGCCCGACGGGCGCAGCAGCACCCGGCCGGTCTCGCCCAGCTCCGCCTCGGCCCGCTCGACCTCGGCGCGGACGGCCGGCGCCGCGGCACCGACGGTACGGTCGCCGACCGGCACGTTGATCAGCACCTGCGGCAGCTTGGTGACCACGGACGCCAGCTCGGCGAGGGACTTGCCGGTGGCGGCCATCCGGGCCATCAGGTGCAGGCCGGTGAGGACGCCGTCGCCGGTGGTGGCGTGGGCGGGCATGACGATGTGGCCGCTCTGCTCGCCGCCGAGCGCCAGCCCGGATCCGCGTAGCTCCTCCAGCACGTACCGGTCGCCGACCTTGGTCTCGATCAGCCGGATGCCCTGCGCGGACATCGCCAGCCGCAGGCCGAGGTTGCTCATCACGGTGGCCACCAGGGTGTCCTGGGTGAGCGTGCCGGCCTCCCGCATGGCCAGCGCGAGGATCGCCATCACCTGGTCGCCGTCGACCTCGTCGCCGTCGGCGCTGACCGCCACGATCCGGTCGGCGTCGCCGTCGTGGGCGATGCCCAGGTGGGCGCCGTGCTCGACCACGGCCTCGCGCAGCGCCTCGATGTGGTTGGAGCCGCACTCGTCGTTGATGTTCAGGCCGTTCGGCTCCGCGTGGATCGCGACGACCTCCGCGCCGGCCTCCCGGTAGGCGACGGGGGCAACCTCGGCGGCGGCGCCGTTGGCGCAGTCGACCACGACCTTGAGGCCCTCAAGCCGGTGCGGCAGGGTACTGATCAGGTGCTGGACGTAGTGGTCGGCACCGTCGAGCAGGTCGTGCACGCGGCCGACGCCGGCACCGATCGGGCGGTCCCAGGCGGTGGTGGCGTTCGTCTCGACGGCCGCCTCGATCCGCATCTCGATCTCGTCGGGCAGCTTGTGACCGCCGGCGGCGAAGAGCTTGATGCCGTTGTCCGGCATGGGGTTGTGCGACGCGGAGAGCACCACGCCGAGGTCGGCCTTCGCCTCGGCGGTGAGGAACGCCACGGCGGGGGTGGGCAGCACGCCGACGCGTACCACGTTGGCGCCGGCGCTGGTCAGCCCGGCGACCACGGCGGCCTCCAGCATCTCGCCGCTGGCCCGGGTGTCCCGGCCGACCACGGCGAGCGGCGGGTGACTGCGGTCCGTCTCGGCGAGCGTGTGCGCGGCGGCCACGGCGAGTGCGAGCGCCAACTCGGGCGTGAGATCCGCGTTCGCCCGCCCGCGTACGCCATCCGTGCCGAACAACCGACCCATACCCGCCAACCTCCGATGAGCACTACCGAGAAGGAGAAAGCGAAACGACCGGCCCACCTCCCCTGTCGAGGGGAGGTGGGCCGGCCGTCCGTCAGAAGTACAACGCGCTGGGAAAGATCAGCGCTTCGAGTACTGGGGAGCCTTACGGGCCTTCTTGAGGCCGTACTTCTTGCTCTCCTTGACCCGGGCGTCCCGGGTGAGGAAACCGGCCTTCTTGAGGGCCGGGCGGTCGTCCGGCTCGTTGATGATCAGCGCGCGGGCGATGCCGAGACGGAGGGCACCGGCCTGGCCGGTGGTGCCGCCGCCACGCAGGTTGGCGATGACGTCGAACTGCTCGGGCTTCTCGGCGGTGACCAGCGGGTCCTTGATGAGCTGCTGGTGCACCTTGCTCGGGAAGTACGCCTCGAGGTCCTGGCCGTTGCAGGTGATCTTGCCGGTGCCCGGGACGAGGCGAACCCGGACGATGGCCTCCTTGCGGCGGCCCACGGTCTGGATCGGCCGGTCACCACGAGGCGCGCGGGCAACGGGCGCCGGCGCCTCGGTGGCCTCGGGGGCCTCCGTGGCTTCCGGGGCGACCTCGGTCTCGATGATGTCGGTCATGCTGCTTCCTTCGCCCGCGCTCACTGCGCGATCTGCTTGATCTCGAACGGCACCGGCTGCTGCGCGAGGTGCGGGTGCTCGGCGCCGGCGTAGACCTTCAGCTTCTTGATCAGCTGACGGCCGAGCTTGTTGTGCGGGAGCATCCCCTTCACAGCCAGCTCGATGGCCCGCTCGGGGCGCTTGGTCAGCAGCTCGTCGTAGCCGACCTGCTTCAGACCACCCGGGTAACCGGAGTGGCGGTAAGCGACCTTGGTCTGGCGCTTGTTGCCGGTCAGCGCAACCTTGCCCGCGTTCACGATGACGACGAAGTCGCCCGTGTCGACGTGCGGCGCGAAAGTCGGCTTGTGCTTACCACGCAGCAACGTGGCGGCGTGGGTGGCCAGGCGGCCCAGCACGACATCAGAGGCGTCGATGACGTGCCACTGACGCTCGATCTCACCCGGCTTCGGGCTGTACGTACGCACAGGTCTACCTTGTCTCGTCGTCGGTCTGGGGTCGCGCGCCGAGGTGACCAGATCTAGCAGGCCGGACCAGCGCGCACGAACGACCAAGCGTACCTGATAGGGCACGCCTCTGGATGTCGTACAACAGCAGGCAACGATACCCGGCGCCCCATCGGCAGGTCAAAACGGGGGTGGGGATGCCGCGCGGCGACGCGCCGGCCGTGACCCGGATCATACCCCGGCGAGCCGGTGCGACCCCGGCCGCCGGTAGACGACCCAGGTCACCGCGAAGCACAGCGCGTACCAGCCGATGAACGCCAGGTAGGCGGCATCGGCGTTGCCGGAGCCGAGGAACGACTGGCGGAAGGCGATGTTGACGAGCACGCCGCCGGAGGCGCCGATCGCGCCGGCGATGCCGATCAACGCGCCGGTCATCCTCCGCGCCCACCGCGCGGCGGCCTCCGGGTCGCGGGTGCCGGCGGCCACGGCGTCCGCCGCTCGCGCCCGGAAGATCGCCGGGATCATCTTGTACGTGGAGCCGTTGCCGACGCCGGAGAAGACGAACAGGGCGAGGAACCCGGCCAGGTAGAGCCCGAACGAGCGCTCGCGGGCCGCGTACAGCACCGTGCCGGCGCCGATGGCCATCGCCACGAAGTTCCAGAAGGTCACCCGGGCTCCGCCGAGCCGGTCGGCGAGGTGGCCACCCAGCGGCCGGATCAGCGAGCCCACCAGCGGCCCGAGGAAGGTCAGCCAGGCGGCGTCCACGGGGGTGGGGAACCGCTCGGCGAACTGGAGCTGGAGCACCTGCCCGAACGCGAAGCCGAACCCGATGAACGAGCCGAAGGTGCCGATGTAGAGCAGCGACATGATCCAGGTGTGCGGGTCCCGGGCGGCCTCGCGCAGCGCCCCGGGCTCGTTGCGCGCGCCGGGCACGGTGTCCAGCCAGCGGGTCGCCGCCAGCGCGGCCAGCACGATCAGCGGCAGGTACACCGCGGGCACCAACCGGGGGTACGCGGCGCCGGCGGTGGCGAGCACCGCCAGCCCGACCAGCTGCACCGCGGGTACGCCGAGGTTGCCGCCACCGGCGTTGAGCCCGAGGGCCCGTCCCTTGAGCCGGGACGGGTAGAACAGGTTGATGTTCGCCATCGAGGAGGCGAAGTTGCCGCCGCCCACGCCGGTGAGGCAGGCCAGCACCATCAGCGTGGAGTAGGACACCCCGGGTTCGAGCAGCACAGTCATCGGCACCGTCGGGACCAGCAGCAGCAGCGCGCTGATGGTCGTCCAGCGCCGCCCGCCGAAGCGGGCCACCGCCAGGGTGTACGGCAACCGCAGCACCGCCCCCAGCGCGGCCGGCACGGCGGTGAGCAGGAACTTCCCGGCCGGGTCGATGCCGTACGCGGGGCCGAGGAAGAGCACTGTCACGGACCAGAGGCTCCACACGGAGAAGCCGACGTGCTCGGCGAAGATCGACACCCAGAGGTTGCGGCGGGCGATGGGGGCGCCGGTGGTACGCCAGAAGTCGGGGTCCTCGGGCCGCCAGTCGTCGAGCGGGCGTCGACGCCCGGCGACGGCGGGTGGCGCGGTGGTGACTGCGGTGCTGGTGAGCGTGCTCACGGCGGCTCCTCCTCGTCGATGCGACGAGGAGGAACGCTAGGAAGGCGGAGTTACCTGACAGTGCCCGTCACGGGTCGGCCCGGAAACGGCTACCGCACCACGGGCCGGCGGCGATGGTGAGGTCCGGGGAATCAGAGCTGCTGGAGGATGCGCAGGGCGCGGCCGACCCGGAGCATGATCTCGGTGTCGGCGACGTCCACACACTCGGTGAACCACTTCTTCATCGGCGCGGAGATCCGGTCGGGCATCACCACGTACCGGCCCATCGACACGGCGAGGGGCGAGTCGCGCAGCAGCGACTCCTCGACCACCTCGACCACGATCACGATGGGCACGTCGGTGGAGTTGTAGACGTCCGAGCTGATCACGAGCCCGAGGCGTTCCCGGGCGCCCTCGATGCGCCAGACCTCACCCCTACGCAGCACGCGGCCGTCCGCCGGAGAAGAGATCGTTGACCATGCCCACCTCGCGGGCGTCGGCGAGGGCTGCGGACTCCAGGTCCAGGCCGGCGCGGCCCACGGCGGCGGCGTGCGCGGTGAAGACCTCGCGCAGCGCCTTCTCCCGGGCGGCCTGGTCCATCCACGCCGAGAGGGACAGCCCCTCGCGCTTGGCGAAGCGTCGGGCCTCCTCGATGGTCTCGTCCGTGAACGACAGCGTCACCTTGGCAGTCATGCCGCTGAGACTACCCATCGGTATGACCGTCAGTCATCCACGCGCCGACCGGCTCGTCTCCGGAGGTCGAAACGCACATATCGTCACCGGGCCCGGCCGCCGAACACGGCGAAGCGCCACTCCTTGAAGTAGCAGTCGACGTCGACCAGGCCGGCCTCGGCGAGCCACCGGCACTGGTCGGCGACGCTCGCCGGCCGGTCGTGCCGCATCCGCTCCCGGGAAGCCGCGATCTCGTCGGTGGACGCGCCCAGCTCGGTGATCCGCGCCAGCCACACCTCGTCGTAGCGCCGGTCCAGAGCCGGCGTCGGGCCGGCCACCTGCTCGGCGTTGACGAACACGCCACCCGGTGCCAGCGCGGCCCCGGCCCGCCGGTAGAGCGCCCGCTTGCCGTCGTCGTCCAGGTGGTGGATCGCCAGCGCGCTGACCACCGCGTCGTACCGGCCGGCCGGCAGTTCGTCGGCCAGGTCGGCCCGGACGGTCCGGTGCGGCACGCCCCGGTCGCGCAACTGTTCGGTGGCGCGGGCGAGCATGGCCGGCGCACCGTCCACCAGGGTCAGCCGGACCCCGGGCACGGCGGCGGACAGCAGCAGTGAGAGCAGCCCGGTGCCCGCGCCCAGGTCCAACACCTCCGGCGTACGACCGGCGGCCAGCGCGGCCCGCAGTGGCGGCGCCGCCACCTCCACCGCTGTGCCGTAGAAGGCGTCGAAGCAGGGGATCAGTCGTCGGCGCGACTCGTCGTAGGTGCCGGCCACCGCGTCGAAGACGTCCGTCACGCTCATCAGGCGCTCCCAAGCCTTGAGACAGTTATCCCACATTATAAGCAGCACGTATCGAGGTACGCCCTCGACCTGCCAGATCTTGGACAGTTTCCGTTACCTGAGAACGGAAACTGTCCAAGATCTCCACGGAACCGGCCCGGTGGAGCGGCCGGTTGGACGACGGTTGGCGACCACCCGTTCTTCGCGTTGCCCCGGTGCGGTGTGAGCCCCACTTGACAGGACCGAAACAGAAGGGACCCGGACCGGAAACCGCCCGGCGGCACGCTTTCTGGACATGACAGACGGTGCACGGCCGGCAACTCGACCGGGGCGAACCCCCCGGGAGGTGGCGACGCACTGCCCGTACTGCGCCCTTCAGTGCGGGATGACGCTGCGCGAGGACGACACCGGGGTGAGCGTGC
Source organism: Micromonospora sp. NPDC049275 (assembly GCF_043197115.1). Classification (NCBI taxonomy): domain Bacteria; kingdom Bacillati; phylum Actinomycetota; class Actinomycetes; order Micromonosporales; family Micromonosporaceae; genus Micromonospora; species Micromonospora sp. NPDC049275. The sequence goes on along the minus strand of NZ_JBICSN010000015.1, from coordinate 69,090 downwards.
TCCCCCGCCAGTTCCCCACCAACCGGGGCGGGCTCTGCCAGAAGGGCTGGACGTCCGCCGAGCTGCTCGACCACCCGGACCGGCTGACCACGCCGCTACTGCGCGACCCGGTCACCGGCGACCTGCGCCCGGCGACCTGGGACGCCGCGCTGGACCGGATCGTCAGCGGCCTGCGCGCCATCCAGGGCAGCTCCGGTCGGGACGCGGTCGCCGTCTTCGGCGGCGGCGGGCTGACCAACGAGAAGGCGTACGCGCTGGGGAAGTTCGCCCGGGTGGCGCTGCGTACCCGCAACATCGACTACAACGGACGGTTCTGCATGTCCTCGGCGGCGGCCGCCGGGATGCGCGCCTTCGGCGTCGACCGGGGGCTGCCGTTCCCGCTGGCCGACCTCGGGCGGGCCGACACCCTGCTGCTGGTCGGCGCCAACCCGGCGGAGACCATGCCGCCGCTGGTGCGGTGGCTCACCGAGCAGCGCCGGGGCGGCGGCCAGCTCATCGTCGTCGACCCCCGCGTCACGGCCACCGCCCGCCAGGCCGACCTGCACCTGCAACCGCTGCCCGGCACCGATCTCGCGGTGGCCAACGCGCTGCTGCACATCGCGCTCACCGAAGGCTGGGTCGACCAGGCGTACGTGGCCGAGCGCACCACCGGCTTCGACGCGGTCCGGCGCAGCGTCGCCGCCTGGTGGCCGGCCCGCGCGGAACAGCTCTCCGGCGTGCCGGTGGCCGACCTGGAGGCGACCGCCCGAGCGCTGGGCACCGGCGGCCGGGTGATCATCCTGACCGCGCGTGGCGCCGAGCAGCATGCCAAGGGCGTCGACACCGTCACCGCGTACGTCAATCTCGCTCTCGCTCTCGGTCTGCCCGGTCGCGAGGGCTCGGGGTACGGCTGCCTCACCGGCCAGGGCAACGGTCAGGGCGGACGCGAGCACGGGCAGAAGGCCGACCAGCTCCCCGGCTACCGCAAGATCGACGACCCGGCGGCTCGGGAGCACGTCGCCGCTGTCTGGGGCGTGCCGGCCGACGACCTGCCCGGCCCCGGCGTGCCTGCCTACCAACTACTCGACTCGCTCGGCACCGCGGGCGGTCCCCGGGCGTTGCTGGTGTTCGGCTCGAACCCGGTCGTCTCCGCTCCCCGGGCGGCGCGGATCGAGGGCCGGCTGCGCGACCTGGACCTGCTGGTCGTCGCCGACCTGCTGCTGTCCGAGACGGCGGCGCTTGCCGACGTGGTGCTGCCCACCGCGCAGTGGGCCGAGGAGGACGGCACGATGACAAACCTGGAGGGCCGTGTGCTGCGTCGACGGGCGCTGCGCCCACCACCGCCGGGCGTCCGGACCGACCTGGCCATCCTCGCCGACCTGGCGGCGCGACTGGCCGTCGCCGACGCAACCGACACCGCGCCGGCGGGTGCCGAACCAGCCGCCGCCACCACGGCAGCCGAGATCGCGGCGGGGCGGTTCCCGGTCGATCCGGCCACCGTGTTCGCCGAGCTGCGCCGCGCCTCCGCCGGTGGGGTCGCCGACTACGCAGGCATCGACTGGGCCCGCATCGACGACGCCGACGGCGTCTTCTGGCCCTGCCCGAGCGCCGACGGGCCGGACACGCCACGGCTCTTCGCCGACCGGTTCGGCACCCCGGACGGCCGGGCCCGGTTCCACCCCGTGGACCACCGACCCGCGGCCGAGGAGGTTTGCGCCACGTATCCCCTGCACTTCACCACCGGGCGCGTGCTCACCCAGTACCAGTCGGGCACGCAGACCCGCCGGGTGCCGGCGCTGCGTCGCGCCGCACCCGAGGCGTTCGTCGAGCTGCACCCCGACCTGGCGGCCCGGCTGGGCATCGACGACGGCGACCCGGTGCGGGTCACGTCCCGCAGGGGTGAGCTGCGCGCGCCGGCCCGGCTCAGCCCGGGGATCCGACCGGACACGGTCTTCGCGCCGTTCCACTGGCCCGGCGCCGGCCGGGCCAACTCGGTGACAAACGACGCGGTGGACCCGATCTCCGGGATGCCCGAGTTCAAGATCTGCGCGGTCCGGGTGGAGAAGGCATGACGGCCCGGGTGGTGATCGTCGGCAACGGGATGGCCGGTGCGCGACTCGCGGCCGAGCTGCACGCCCGCGAGGGCGACCGGAAGGTCACAGTGCTCGGGGCGGAGTCGCACCGCGCGTACAACCGGATCATGCTCTCCACGCTGCTTGCCGGCCGGATCGCCGAACCGGACGTGGAGCTGACCGAGGCCGCCGGGCACGGCATCGACATGCGCCCCGGCGTGCCGGTGACAGCTGTGGACCGGTCCGCCCGCGAGGTCCGCACCGGCGACGGCGAACGGATCTCCTACGACCACCTGGTGCTGGCCACCGGCGCGCGGGCGGTGGTGCCGCCGCTGCCCGGCCTCGACCCGGCAGACCTGCCACGGCGGGTCGTTCCCTTCCGGACCCTGGACGACTGCCGCCGGATCCTCGCCGTCGCGGACGGCGCGCGCAGCGCCCTCGTGCTCGGCGGCGGGCTGCTCGGCCTGGAGGCCGCCCGGGGCCTGGCGACCCGGGGGCTCGCCACCACTGTGGTGCACCACACCGGGCACCTGATGGAGCGGCAGCTCGATCCGGCGGCCAGCGCGGTGCTCGCCGGCACGCTCACCGGGCTGGGCGTCACCATCCAGCTCGCGGTGCCGGCGACCGGAGTGGTCGCCGACGACGACGGCGTCCGCCTCGACCTGGCCGACGGCCGGTCGCTGCACGCCGACCTGCTGGTGCTCTCCTGCGGGGTACGCCCCGACACCGCCCTCGCGCAGGCCGCCGGTCTGACAGTGCGACGCGGCGTGGTGGTGGACGACCGGCTCCGTACCAGCGATCGGAGCATCTCGGCGATCGGCGACTGCGCCGAGCACGACGGGACGCTCACCGGACTGGTCGCCCCCGCCTGGGCCCAGGCCCGGGTGCTCGCCGACGTGCTCACCGGCACCGACCCGCTGGCCCGCTACCGGCCCCGGCCGGTGGTGACCCGACTCAAGGCGGCCGGGATCGACCTGGCGGCGATGGGCGACGCGGCGGGCGGCGGGCCGGGCGAGGAGCTGACGTTCACCGACCCGGCCCGGGGTACGTACGCCCGCCTGCGGATCCGCGACGAGCGACTGATCGGCGCGATCCTGCTCGGCGACAACCCGGCGGTCGGCACGGTGATCCAGCTCTTCGACCGGGGTCACCCGGTGCCGGCCGACCGGCGGGCCCTGCTGCTGGGCCGGGCGCTCGGCGGGGCTGGTGCGGCACCGAGCGCGTCACCGGCGCTGATGCCGGACGCGGCAGTCGTCTGCCAGTGCAACACCGTGACCAAGGGAGCGTTGGTGCGCTGCTGGCGCTCCGGCGCGCGGACGGTCGACGCCGTGGTGGCGGCGACCCGGGCCGGCACCGGGTGCGGCGGATGCCGGGATGCGGTCGGCGGCATCGTCGACTGGCTCTCCGAAGCGGAATCTGTGGAGGTGACGCGATGAGCGGTCAGGACCTGGTCGTCATCGGCAACGGCATGGTGGGGCAACGCTTCGTCGACGCGCTGCGCGCCCGCGACCCGCAGGGGCGCTGGCGGGTGACAGTGCTGGCCGAGGAGGGGCGTCCGGCGTACGACCGGGTGCGGCTCTCGGCGTACTTCGACGGGGTGAGCGAGGACGAGCTCAACGTGCACACCACGCACGACGGTGTGCGGCTGCGCCTCGGTGAGCCGGCCACCGCCATCGACCGCGCCCGTCGGGTGGTGACCACCGCCGTGCGCGAGTACGCGTACGACGCGCTGGTGCTGGCCACCGGGTCGTACCCGTTCGTGCCGCCGGTGCCCGGCGCCGACCTGCCCGGGGTCTTCGTCTACCGCACGCTCGACGACCTGGCGGCGATCCGGACGTACGCGCAGGGTCGGCGGGTCGGCGCGGTTATCGGCGGCGGGTTGCTCGGGCTGGAGGCGGCGAACGCCCTGCGCCTGCTCGGCCTGAGCACCGACGTGGTCGAGTTCGCGCCCCGGCTCATGCCGGTGCAGGTGGACCAGGCCGGCGGCGCGATGCTGCGCCGCTACGTCGAGGAGCTGGGTGTGCGTACCCACCTCGGGGTGGCCACCACCGCGATCCGCGCCGGGGCCGACGGCGCGGTCGACGCCCTGGAGCTGTCCGACGGCCGCGTGGTCGACGCCGAGCTGGTCGTGGTGGCCGCCGGCATCCGGCCCCGCGACGAGCTGGCGCGGGCCGCCGGCCTGCCGCTGGGTCCGCGCGGTGGGGTGCTTGTCGACGAGACCTGCCGCACCGCCGACGAACACGTCTGGGCCGTCGGCGAGTGCGCGGCTGTCGACGGCACCTGCCACGGCCTGGTCGCCCCCGGGTACGCGACCGCCGAGGTGGTGGCCGACCGGCTGGTCGGCGGCGCGGCGACCTTCCCGGGCGCGGACACCGCCACGAAGCTGAAGCTGCTCGGGGTGGACGTGGCGTCGTTCGGCGACGCGCACGGCACGACCGAGGGCTGTCTGGACGTCACGTTCACCGACCCGGCCACCCGGGTCTACGCGAAACTGGTGCTCTCCGACGACGCGCACACCCTGCTGGGCGGGGTGCTGGTGGGCGACGCCAGCGCGTACCCGACGTTGCGGGCCAGTGTCGGCGGCCCGCTGCCGGCCGCCCCGCTGGCGCTGCTCGCGCCCGAGGGCGGCGGCGCGGACGCCGGGGCGCTGCCCGCCACCGCCCAGGTCTGCTCGTGCAACGCGGTCACCCGCGGCGACGTGGACGACGCCATCGCGGGCGGCTGCGCGGACGTGCCGGCGTTGAAGGCGTGCACCCGTGCCGGCACGAGCTGCGGCTCCTGCGTGCCGATGCTGAAGCAGCTCCTCGACGCGGCCGGCGTGGCGCAGTCCACCGCGCTGTGCGAGCACTTCGACGTGAGCCGGCGGGAACTGTTCGAGATCGTCCGCGTCCGGGGCATCCGTACCTTCTCCCAGCTCATCGGCGAGCACGGTCGGGGGCGCGGCTGCGACATCTGCAAGCCTGTGGTGGCGTCGATCCTCGCGTCGCTGGGCAGCGGGCACGTGCTCGACGGCGAGCAGGCGTCGTTGCAGGACACCAACGACCACTTCCTGGCCAACCTGCAACGCGACGGCAGCTACTCGGTGGTGCCCCGGATCCCCGGCGGCGAGATCACCCCGGAGAAGCTGATCGTCATCGGCGAGGTCGCTCGGGACTTCCAGCTCTACACGAAGATCACCGGCGGGCAGCGGATCGACCTGTTCGGTGCCCGGGTGGAGCAGCTACCGCAGATCTGGCGACGTCTGGTGGACGCCGGTTTCGAGTCCGGCCACGCGTACGGCAAGGCGCTGCGCACGGTGAAGTCCTGCGTCGGCGAGACCTGGTGCCGGTACGGGGTGCAGGATTCGGTGGGGCTGGCCGTGGCGCTGGAGCTGCGCTATCGCGGGCTGCGCGCGCCGCACAAGCTCAAGTCGGCGGTCTCCGGTTGCGCCCGGGAGTGCGCCGAGGCCCGCAGCAAGGACTTCGGCATCATCGCCACCGAGACCGGCTGGAACCTGTACGTCGGCGGTAACGGCGGCTTCCGGCCCCGCCACGCCGACCTGTTCGCCACTGATCTGTCAACAGAAGCGCTGATTCGAATAATCGATAGATTCTTAATTTATTACATTCGCACCGCCGACCGGCTGCAACGCACGGCCGGGTGGATCGAGGCCATGGAGGGCGGCCTGGACCACCTGCGCGCGGTGATCGTCGACGACTCGCTGGGGCTCTGCGCGGACCTGGACGCGGCGATGGCCCGACACGTGACGTCGTACTCCGACGAGTGGCGTGACGTGCTGGACGACCCGGAGCGGCTGCGCCGCTACACCTCCTTCGTCAACGCCCCCGACGTGCCCGACCCGTCGATCACCTTCGCCGTGGAACGCGGCCAGCCGGTGCCGGCACGCGCCCTGGCGACCACCCGATCCGAGCCGGCCGACGCCCGCCGGCAGCCCGTCACACTCGGCCTTCCGGAGGTACGGCGATGAGCCACACGACCACGCTCGACTGGACCGCTGTCTGCACCCTCGACCGACTGGAGCCGAACCGGGGTGTCGCCGCCCTGGTCGACGGCGTGCAGGTCGCCCTCTTCCACACCGTGGACGGGCTGTTCGCGATCGACAACCGCGACCCGGTCTCCGGGGCGTACGTGCTGTCGCGGGGCATCGTGGGCAGCCGCCGCGGCGTGCCGACCGTCGCCTCGCCGCTGCACAAGCAGGTGTACGACCTACGCACCGGCGACTGCCTCGACCTGCCCGGGGTGACAGTGGCCCGGCACGACACGCGCTGCCATGACGGGATCGTCGAAGTGCGGTTGCGACGGGAGGGCTGATGCGGGAAGAACTGGCCGGCTTCACCATCGGGGTGACCGCCGACCGGCGGCGCGACGAGTTGGCCGCGCTGCTCGAACGCCGGGGCGCCCGCGTGGTGCTCGCCCCGGCGCTGCGGATCGTGCCGCTGTCCGACGACACGGAACTGCGCGAGGCGACCCGCGCCTGCCTCGACCAGCCACCCGACATCCTGATGGCCAACACCGGCATCGGGATGCGCGGGTGGCTGGAGGCGGCCGAGGGCTGGGGGCTGGCCGAACCGCTGCGTTCGGTGCTCGCCAGCTCGTACGTCGTCGCCCGGGGCCCCAAGGCCCGTGGCGCGATCCGTGCGGCCGGCCTGCACGACCAGTGGTCACCGGCGTCGGAGAGCTGCGACGAGGTGGTCGATCACCTGCGTCGGCGCGGCGTGGCCGGGCAGGTGATCGCCATGCAGCTGCACGGTGAGCGGCAACCCGAGTGCACGCTCGCGCTGGAGGCGGCCGGTGCCACCGTGATCGAGGTGCCGGTCTACCGCTGGGCGCCGCCTACCGACCCGGCGCCGCTGCACCGGCTGATCGACCTGATCGCCGGCCGTCTGGTGGACGCGGTGACGTTCACCTCGGCACCTGCGGCGGAGGCGCTGCTGCGGGCCGCCGGGGACCGTACCGACGCGGTGGTGTCCGCGCTGCGCACCGATGTGCTGGCGAGCTGCGTGGGCGCGGTGACCGCCGAGCCGTTGCTGCGCCACGGGGTACCGGTGAGCGCGCCCGGTCGGGCTCGGCTGGGCGCGTTGGTGCGGACCATCGTCGACGAGCTGCCCCGCCGGACCGTGACGTTCAAGGCCGCCGGGCACCTGCTCACCCTGCGCGGGCACGCGGCGGTGATCGACGGCGAGCTACGCCCGCTCGCTCCCGCCCCGATGGCGGTGCTGCGGGCGCTCGCCCAGGCCCCCGGGCGGGTGCTGTCGCGCACGGCGCTGCTGCGGACCCTTCCCCGGGGCGCCGACGAGCACGCGGTGGAGATGGCTGTGGCACGCCTGCGGGCCGGCCTGCGCGCGCCGCGCGTGGTGCAGACCGTGGTCAAGCGCGGCTACCGGCTCCGGGTCGACTAGGGCGCGTGTCGCAGGCCGGCCAGGGGCTTCGACACACGCCCTGAACGCGTCGCGGCCGGCCCTTGTGTGCCGACCGCGACGCGGCGGTTCAGCCGACCGGCGTGGGGAAGCCCCGACCGTGCTCGGCCTGCAGCCGGAGCATGGCGTGCTCGACCACCGTCACCAGCACCTGCTTGACCGAGTCCCGGTGCCGGGCGTCGGTCATCACCAGCGGCACCTGCGGCGAGATGGCCAGCGCCTCCCGGACCTCGTCCAGCTCGTACTGGGGAGCGCCGTCGAACCGGTTCAGCGCCACCACGTACGGCAGGTTGCGGTTCTCGAAGTAGTCCAGCGGGGCGAACGCGTCGGTGATCCGGCGGGTGTCCACCAGAACGGCAGCGCCCACCGCACCTCGGATGATCTCGTCCCACATGAACCAGAAGCGGGTCTGACCCGGCGTACCGAACAGGTACAGGATCAGGTCCTGGGCCATGGTGATCCGGCCGAAGTCCATGGCGACCGTGGTGGTCTCCTTGCCCGGCACCTTGGACGGATCGTCGATGCCGACACCGGCGGCGGTCATCACCGCCTCGGTCGTCAGCGGCGTGATCTCGGAGATCGAGCCGACGAGGGTCGTCTTACCGACGCCGAAGCCGCCCGCGACGACGATCTTCGCGGAGACGATTCCCCGGCTCGGCCGCCCCCCAGCGGGGTCATAGCCTGCGAAGTCCACTTAGCACCCTTCCAAGCAGTTCCATCCGCTCCTCGAACCCCTCGGCGGGAGCAGCAGTGTGTAACGTCAGCAGGCTCTCGGCCACCATGTCGGCGACCAGTACCCGGGCGACGCCCAGCGGCATCCGGGTGTACGCGGCGATCTCCGCCAGCGACTGTGCACGGCCCTCGCAGACCGTGGCGATGCGGTGCTTGTCGTGCCCCGCGAAGCGGGACTCGGCAACCTGGGTGGGTGAGGCCGTGAGGACCGCCTCGAGGGCGATGTCCTGCCGGGGCTCGGTACGACCACGGGTGACCGCGTACGGGCGCACCAGAGCCCCGCGCGGGTCAGCGCGTCGTTGGTCCATCCCCGATCACCTCCTCGTCCCCAGCGGAGCCGGCTCACACCGCCTCCCATCCCTGTTCCGGCGCACGGTCCGCGCGTCGGATTCCGGCGCTACGAGCGCACCGCGTCCCTCGGCAGCGGCACCAGCGCGGCACCGACCCGCTCCACCAGGAGTGCCATCTCGTAGCCCACCTGGCCCACGTCGCAGCTCCGCGCGGCCAGTACGGCCATCGACGAGCCGTCGCTGATCGACATGAGGAAGAGGTAACCGCTGTCCATCTCGATGACGGTCTGCAACACCCCGCCCGCGCTGAACATCCGGGCCGCGCCCTCGGTCAGGCTCACCACGCCGGAGGTGATCGCGGCGAGCTGGTCCGCCCGGTCCCCCGGCAGGTCCCGGGAGGACGCGAGCAGCAGCCCGTCGGCGGACACCGCCACCACGTGGGCGATACCCGCCACGCTGTCGGCGAAGTTGGTGAGCAGCCAACCCATGTCCTGCATGGCAGCTGGCCTGTTCATCGGCTCTCCTTGGTCGAGGTGCTGTTCTGGTCCGTCCCGGCCGTCCGGCCGCGCTGCACGCCGCGGTGGTAGGCCGACAACAGGCCGCGTACTTCATCGGGGGTGCGCCGGCTGCGGTCCCGGCCACCCTTCGGTTCGATGCCGCCCGGCACGAGCTGCGCCTGCGGCACCCGCTTGGGCAGACCCGAGCGGGTGGTGCCGGCGGCGGCCGGCTCCGCGGCCCGGCTGGCCAGCGACCAGCCCTCGTCGGCCGCCGTCCGCCAGGCGTCCGGGTCCGTGGCCCGCGGGGGCGTGGTCGGGGCGGGGGCGGGGGCCGCGACAGGCGCCGGCCGGGCGGCCGGCGGCGGGGTGTACGACGGCGGGGGCTTCGGCGTCGAAGCGCCACGACCGCCGGTGTTCGCACCGCCGAATCCGTCCATGCTTCCCACGCTCTGTGCTCCGGTGCCCTCGGAACTGCCCGGGGTACGGGTGGGCAGTGGCGGTCGGGCCGGCGCGGTGGCCGGCGCGGACGCGGTGGCCGGTTGACCACCGTTGGCCGCGCGCGGGCCGGCATCGGCGGGTGCGGGCGGTGTGTCGAACTGCGGCCGGGTGAAGATCGCGGTGGCGTCGTCGCCGTGCGATCGGAACCAGACCGCTTCCATCTCCCGGAAGATCGGCGCCTCGGCGGGGAACTCCGGCCGGGTGCTGACCGGCGCGGCGGGCGTCGGCGGCGTGGCCGGCGGGGCGGGCCGCACGGGCGCCGCGGGCTGCACCGGCGGGACCGGCGTCACGGGCGGGGCCGGCGGGGCGACCGCGCCGGGGCCGGCGACCGGCCCGACGGGCAGCACCGGCGCGCTCCGACCGTCAGTGGTGTCGGCCGTCGAACCGCGCCGGGGCAGCGCGTCGATAGTCGGGTACGCCACGGTCGGGCTGCCCACCGAGGTGCCCGCGCCGTTGCTGTACGCCGGGCGGGCGGGCGGGACCGGAGTGGCCGGCGCGGCGGCGGGCGGCGCCGACGGGCGGGCCCCCGTGTAGCCGCCGGCCTGCACGGCCGGGGCGGTGTCCCGCGCGTCGACCGGAGACTGCCACTGCGCGGGTGCCGGGGCGTTGGTCCGCCACTGGTCGGGCAGCGTCGCCGCGGCGGTGGTGGCGCCGGCGTACGACTCGGCGTGGCCGATCGGGGTGAGCGGCGTCTGCTCGACAGCCATCGGCTGGCGCGGACGGGTGAGCACCTGCTCGCGGCCGCGGTTGCTGGGCAGGATCACGGTGGCCGCGGGCAGCGTCACCTGGGCGACGGTGCCGCCCTCCACGTTGCGGCGCAGCTCCACCCGGATGCCGTAGCGGGAGGCGAGCCGGCTGACCACGGCCAGACCCATCAGTCGGAAGGCGGCGACGTCCACGCTCGGCGGGGCGGCCAGCCGGCGGTTGAGCGAGTCGAGCTGCTCGTCGGTGAGGCCGAGCCCGCGGTCCTCGATCTGGATCAGGACGTAGTCGCGGATGCGGCGACCGTCGGCGACCACTGTCGTGTTCGGCGGCGAGAACCGGGTGGCGTTGTCCAGCAGCTCGGCGACGAGACGTACCACGTCGTTGACCGCGTGCGCGGCCACCGAGATGTCGGTGTCGACGGTGCCGAACTCGATCCGGTTGTAGAGCTCCACCTCGGACTGCGCGGCACGCAGCACGTCCACGACCAGCGCGTCGTCGCGACGCGGTGCACCGGAGTCTGCGCCGGCCAGGACCAGCAGGTTCTCGTCGTTGCGGCGCATTCGGGTGGCCAGGTGGTCCAGCTCGAAGAGCTGGGCCAACCGCTTCGGGTCCTCCTCGCCGCGCTCGATCGCGTCCAGCTCGCCGATCATCCGGTCGACCAGGGTCTGACTGCGGCGGGCGAGGTTGAGGAACATCGCCGAGACGCTCGTGCGCAGTGCGGCCTGCTCGGCGGCGACCCGCACCGCCTCCCGGTGGACGACGTTGAAGGCCAACGCCACCTGTCCGACCTCGTCACGGCTGTTCAGTTGGATCGGGTCCCGGACCTGACGGACGATCTCGTCAACGCCACCGTCACCCACGCTGCCCATGTTCTGCAGTCGCTGCACGGCGTCGGGCAGGTCGTGGTTGGCCACCGAGAGCGCACCCTCGCGCAGTCGGCGCAGCGAGTGGTTCAGCGACCGGGCCAGCACCACGGCCAGCGACACGGCGATGATCAGGGTGAGCAGCACCAGGATCGACTCGACCACGGCCTGCCGGATGACGTCCGAGCGCGCCTGGTCGGCCTGTTCGAGCAGCCGGTCCTGAAGTTGGGTCTCGGCCCAACGCATCAGGTCGTTGACCGCGCCGATGGCGGCTGTGGCGTCCTGCGCGGTGACCAGTGGGCGCTGCCCGACGGAGCGGGTGATGTCGCTGGCGACCCGGTCGGAGAGGCCGACGGCGTCACCGGAGACGGTGCTGTCGACGAGGGCCCGCTGCACGGGGTCGGCGGCGAGCGAGAAGGCGACCAGGGCCTCCTGCTGGCTGGTAAGCGTGGCCACGAAGGAGGAGAACTGCTCCGGGTCGAGCTGTCCGGCGCTCAGCGCAGTGAAGGCGACCGCCTCCTCCTCGGCGACGGACGCCTTGGCGCGGGCGAACGCGGCGACTGCCCGGCGGCTGTCCGACAGGCTCTCGTCGCCGGGCAACTGGGCCAGCCCGTCGCCGTAGGAGACCAGGTCGGTGAGGATGACGCCGTAGCGCAGCACCGACTCGGCGACCGCCATCTGCCGACGGCCCAGTACCTCCTGGCGGGTGCCGTCGAGCGTGGCCAGGTGCTCGTCGATCGCTTCCAGCCGGTCCCGCAGGGCCGCCGGGACCTCGCCGATCCGGCCCCGCTCGGCGCGGTACTCGTCCACGCGCTGCTGCGTCTGGCGCACCCGCAGGTTGTACGCGTCGGCGGGCTGCTGGGGAGCGGCCAGGTAGGCCGCCGCGGCCATCCGCTCGGCCTGGAGATCCTGGGTCAGCGCGCTGACGTCGATGGACAGCTCGGTGAGCGACCGGGCCCGGGTGGCGTCGTAGGCGCCCTCGCCCACCGAGATGAGTCGGACGGTGGCCAGCGCGATCACGGCGGCCACCGGAACGACCAGAATCAGCGCCAGTTTGGACCGGATCCGGGCGTCCCGCAGTCTCGGCAGACGCCGGCGCGCGGGCCGAGCATTCTCGCCGAGCGCGGGCAGGGTCGTCGGTCCGGTGCTCACGACATCGCCTCCGTCGTTTCTTCCCCGCCTGGCCCGCCGAACCGTGCCGTAAGCGGAGGGGACCACGCGCGGCACGGCCGCGATTTCATCAGAGAAGATCGAGTTTGGGAAGCCGCAGTGAGGTAGGAAACGGTCGGACGGCGCGGAACCCGTGATCCGGTCAACTGATACCTTCATTTCCGCAAGCCCCTGAACAGGGCATGTAACTCCAGAGTGGTCACGCGTGTGTGCAAAGTGAGGTTTTGCAAACATTGCGTTACCCCAGCATGTGGGATGGCCGTCCCGAAAATGCAACCGGGGTCCGCGCTTGACCACAGCGCCGGCCATTGGCAAGGTTTTGCAGGCTTCGCGCACACACCGTACGGCAGACGAGATCCCGCCCTCCACTGAGGACGGATTAGCGGCGGTGACCGGGCAGCGCCCGCGCCCGCACCTGGAGGACTGAGTTGAGCCCCATCCGCTCCGCGACCATCGCGGCGCTCGCATCGGCCGTAGTGGCCACCACGCTCACCGGCTGCCAGTTCGGCGGAGCGGAGCAGGACACGAGTCCGATCGTGATCGCCGCCGATCTCGAACTCTCCGGCGCCGCGGCCCAGGTCGGTCAGACATACCAACGGGCCCTGAAACTCAAGGTCGATCAGTTGAACGCCTCCGGAGCACTGAACGGCCGGAAGATCGATCTGAGGGTCAAGGACAACCGTTCCGACGCCGCCGAGTCGCTGCGCAACATCGCCGACTTCAGCAGCGATTCCCAAGTAAGCGCCATCGTCATGGGCGGCTGTAACGAATGCGCGGTCGGCGCCGTCGGTGTCATCAACGACAAGCGGATTCCGACCATTGCGCTCGCGGCTTCCGGCGCGATCGCGAGCCCGGTCGCCGATCGGCGCTACGTGTTCAAGCTGGGCCCGAACGCGGCGGACAGCGCCGCCGCGCTCACCACCGAACTGCGTCGTAAGAACGTCCGCAAGGTGGGCCTGCTCGCCAGCAACGACGACTACGGCCGCGAGGGTGTGCTCGCGTTGCGCCGCGAGTTGACCAAGGCCAACATCAAGGTCGCCGGAGAGGAGTCGGTGAAGACCACCGACACCGAGGTCGCCCAACAGGTCGGCAAGCTCACCAAGCTCAAGCTCGACGCGCTTGTCGTCTGGACCCCGCCGGAGCAGGCCGCGCTGGCCGCGACCAGCGCCCAGCAGGCCGCGTTCCGGGGATCGCTCTTCTTCGACGCGGGAGCGGCCGGCGATCTCTTCCTCGGCGCCGCCGCCCGGGCCACCGAAAAGGCCACGATGATCTTCACCCAGACCATGGTGATCGATGACGTGATCGCCACCACGCCGGCGAAGGCGGCCCGACGGCAGTGGTTCCAGGACTACACGGCGCGCTTCGGCGGCTACAACGGATCCTCGTCCTTCGCCGCCGACGCCATCCAACTGATCGCCGACGCCGAACTGCGTGCCGGCGGGCCGGCCGGGAAGGTCGACCGGGACGGCATCCGCGACGTGCTGGAGACGTCCCAGATCGACGGCCTCTCCGGCCCGATCCGCATGACGCCCGACAACCACTCCGGCCTCATGCCGCAGGCGCTCACCACGCTCGTCGCCCGCAACGGTCGTTGGCGTCTGGCGGGCTGACGGCTCCTTCCGTCGTGCTCCCGGTTGGGGGTTGTGGCCTACCGTGCCCGGCTCCGGGCGGTCAGGCTTGATCCCTCCGCCGGGCACGGTAGGCCACAACCCCTCGGCGTCACTGTCAGTGGAAAGGGCCGGCCTCCTTGTGGGGGCCGGCCCTTTGCGTTGCCTTTGTTCGCTCTGCTCTGCCGATCGGGTTAGCGGCTGCTTGTGGTTTCGCGCACCCAGGGCAGTGCGATCCGCTCGATGAGCACGAGCGTGGAGTAGAGCAGGATGCTCACAAGCGCCACCAGCATGATCGCCGCCCAGGCCGTGGCGGTGTCGCCGACGCCCGCGTACTGGGTGATCACGTAGCCCAGGCCGCTCTCCCCGGCCTGGAACTCACCGATCACCGCGCCGATGGCCGCCAGCGGCATGGCCACCTTGAGCCCCACGAAGATCTGCGGCAACGCCGCCGGGAAGCGCACCTTGCGGAACGCCTGCCAACGGGAGGCGTTCCACGATCGGACCAGCTCGGCCAGGTCGGCAGGCGTGGTGGTCAACCCCGTCGCAGTGGACAGCACGATGGGGAAGAAGCAGAGCAGGAACACCATCGTCAGGATCGGCTTCTGGCCCCAGCCCAGCGCCACCACCAGCAGCGGGCCCAGGGTGATCTTCGGCACGGCGTTCACCGCGACCAGCAGCGGGGTGAACATCCGCTCGACCGTGTGGGAGCTCGCCAGAGACAGTCCGATCAGGACACCGGCGGCGACTGACAGGACGAAGCCGACCAGGATCTCCAGCAGGGTGGCCCAGGTGTGCTCCAGCATCTGGGCGGGCTTGTCGACGAACGCGGTGAGCACGTCACCCGGCGGCGGCAGGGCGGCCGGGTGGACCAGCTCCAGCCGGGCGATCAGCCACCAGGCGGCCAGGGCCACCACGAGGCCGGCCGCGGGCAGCAGCGCCGCCCCGGTCCCCGCGCGCAGGCCGGCGCCCCGACCCGCCCGACGCGCCTCCCGGCCGGCGCCCGGGGGTGGGGGCGCCGTCACCGCCGGCTCGGCTGAGCGGACGTCGGTCATCTTGTCCTCCTCGTGATTCGCCGGCCGCGGGGGCCGACGAGCGACGGGGGTACGCCCCACCGGATCCGGCGGGACGTACCCCCTGGTGACGACCGGACGATCAGGCCTTCGGCGCGAGGCTGAAGTCGATGATCTGCTCGGGGGTGATGTTCTGCTTGAGCGCGCCCGCGCCCTGCAGGATCGCGATGCTCTTCGCGACCCGGCCGCTGTCCAGAGTGCCGATGGCGGTGCCGGAGTTGCCGGAACGCACGTACGCGGCCATCAGGTCCAGCTCGGCGGCAGCAGCAACCGGGTTGGCGGCGTCGACGTTCTTCTTCAGGATCTCGCCGGCCTCCTTGGAGTTCGCCAGGCTGTACTCCAGGCCCTTGAGCAGCGCCGCGGTGAACCGCTTCACCATCTCGGGCTTCTCCTTGGCGGTCTTCGAGGAGGTGATCAGCACGTTGCCGTAGAGGTCCTGCATCACGTTGCTGTACGGCAGCATGACGGCCTTCTTCTGGGCCACGGCCTCGATGGTCGGCTGGCCGACGACGAACTGGCCGATGCCGTCCACCGACCCGCTGGCCAGGGTGCCGATCAGCGCCTGCGCCTCACCGTTTACCCAGGTCACCTTGCTGGCGTCCACACCGGCGAGCCGGGCGTACGTCGGGAACAGGTTGCGGACCACGGAGCCGGGGGTGTCGGCGAGCTTCTTGCCCTCCAGGTCCTTGGGCGAGTTGATGTTCTTGCCCTCGACCGTGGCGATGCCGGCCATCGTGCGCTGCTGGATCGCGGCCACGGCCGTGAAGTCCTTGGCCTGGCCGTTGCCGAGCTGGAGCAGACCACCGGTGAGGTCGATCGGCCCGAAGTCCGCCTTGCCGCCGACGACGGTCTGGATCACACCACCGGTGCCCTGACCGGCCTTGATGTCGACCTCGAAGCCGGCCTCCTTGAAGAAGCCCTTGTCCTTCGCCACCCAGGCGTAGGAGTCACGGCCGAAGTTGCCGAAGGAGGTGAGGTAGGTCACCTTCTCCATCTTCTTGCCGTCGCCGCCCTTGGCATCGTCGGCCGAGTCCGACCCGCTGCTGCAGGCGGAAACAAGGGCGAGGGCAGTGGCCAGCGCGGCCGTAGCGACCGTACGGGTCAGCCTTCTCATCAGTAGCACCATGTCCTTTCCGACCGGGGCCGCAGGCCACCGGAGGGGGTTGTCGCGACGGGACCGGCGGGAGGGGTCGAAGCCGGGCACCGCCATCGTGAGGGGACTCTTCGCGGGCACAGCGTACGAGAAACCCACAGTTGCGACGCCAGGCGTATCGGGTTGCGGAACGGAAACAACCTGACGACCACCCCGGACGGTGCGAGATGTCAACGGTGCAGCTAGCCTTTGTCGGATTCCTGACCGTCCACTCAGCGGAGGTACGCCGCAGATGATCCGACTGTCCGGGGTGTCGCGTACCTTCGAGGGCCGATCCGGCCAGGTCGAGGCCCTCCGCGGCCTCGACCTCGACGTCACCGAGGGCGAGTTCGTCGCCGTGCTCGGGCGCTCCGGTTGCGGCAAGTCGACCCTGCTGCGGTTGATCGCCGGGCTGCTTCCGCTGACGTCCGGCGAGATCACCGTGGCCGGTACGCCGATCACCCGGCCCCGCCGCGACATCGCCATGCTGTTCCAGAAGCCTGCGCTGCTGCCGTGGCGCAGCGTGCTGGACAACGTGTTGCTGCCGGTGGAGATCTTCGGCTGGAGCCGCGCCAAGCACCGCGAGCGGGCCCGGCAACTCCTCGACGTGGCCGGGCTGGCCGGGTTCGAGAAGCGGCTGCCGCACGAACTCTCCGGCGGCATGCAGCAGCGGGTGTCGCTGTGCCGGTCGCTCATCGGCGAACCCCGGGTGATGCTGATGGACGAGCCGTTCTCCGCGCTCGACGCGCTCACCCGCGAGGAACTCTCCGGCGAACTGCAGCGCGTGCACATGGAGAACAAGCCGACAATCGTCTTCGTCACCCACTCGATCGACGAGGCGGTGCTGCTCGCCGACCGGGTGGTCGTGCTGAGCCCTCGCCCCGGGCGGATCCGCAAGGTCGTCGAGGTGGCCATCCCCCGACCCCGCACCCTGGGCCGCAACGCGCACCTCGCCGACGTCGCCCGGGTCAGCGCCGACCTGCACGAGCTGTTGATGGAACGCGACCAGCCGGCCGTGGCCGGCATGGAGGGACGATGACCATGCGGGTGTCGGTCTTCACCGAGCCGCACCGGGGCGCCGACTACGACACGCAACTCCGGTTCGCCCGACTGGTCGAGGATGGCGGTTACGAGGGCTTCCTCCGCGCCGACCACTACCAGTCGATGGGCGCCGACCCGGGCCTGCCCGGCCCGACGGACGCCTGGCTGACCCTCGCCGCGCTGGCCCGCGAGACCCGACGGATCCGGCTCGGCACCCTGGTCACGTCGGCGACCTTCCGACTGCCCGGCCCGCTCGCCGTGCTCGTCGCGCAGGTCGACCAGATGAGCGGCGGTCGGGTCGACCTCGGCATCGGCGCCGGCTGGTACGAGCGTGAGCACACCTCGTACGGCATCCCGTTCCCGGCCGTCGGCGAGCGCTTCGACCGACTGGCCGAGCAGCTTGAGGTGATCACCGGGCTGTGGGCCACCCCGGTGGGTGAGACGTACAGCTTCACCGGTGACCACTACCGACTGGTGGACGCGCCCGCGCTGCCCAAGCCGGCGCAGGTGCCCGGACCGCCGATCATCGTCGGCGGGCGCGGTCCCAAGCGGACCCCCGAACTGGCCGCCCGCTACGCCGACGAGTTCAACATGCCGTTCAAGTCCGTGGCCGAGACCGCTGCGGCGTACGACCGGGTGCGGGAGGCGTGCGACCGCGTGGGTCGGACCGAGGCCGGCCGGGCGCCGCTGGTCCTCTCCGCCGGGATCGTGGTGGCCATCGGCCGTACCGACGCCGAGGCGCAGCTCCGGGCCGCGCCCCTGCACGAGAAGAGCGCGCTGCCACCGGAGGACCCGGTGGTCGGTTCGCCCGCGCAGCTCGTGCAGCGGATCGGCGAGTTCGCCGAGATCGGCGCCACCCGGGTGCACCTGCGCATGACCGACCTCGACGACCTCGACCACCTCGAACTGATCGCCGCAGAGGTGCTCCCCCAACTGGAGGCTGGACGATGACCGACGTGATCGACGGCACCGAGCTCGGGCCGGTGGGCCAGGAGATCGTGTACGAGAACGACCGGGTCCGGGTCTGGCACATCCGGCTCGAACCGGGCGAGCGGCAGCCCCTGCACCGGCACGACCACCCCTACCTGGTGGTGGCGATCCAGGGCGCGAAGAACGTCGTACAGACCATCGACGGCACCCGGATCGACGCCGACGAGCCAACCGGTGGGGTCGTCTACCGGGACCCCGGTGCAGTACACATGCTCACCAATGTCGGGGACACGACATACCTGGCCCGGCTGGTCGAACTCAAGTAGACGCGCCGGGGGCCGGCCACCGCGCCGCGCGGCGCGCCGGTGGCGATCGGGTGTACCAGGTGCGTAACGTGCCGGACATGGCCTTTCGGACCTGGGGCAGACTACTGCTCACGGCGCTCGGGGTGAGCGTGCTGGCCGGAGCCGGCCAGCTCGGTGTCGCGTACGGCTTCGGCATCGTCCGACTCACCGGCGCCTTCACCGGCACGACAGTCAACCAGTGGCCCGCCCAGCTCGTCTGGGTGGGCTGGTTCGCCGCGAACGCCGCCGTCGCCGGCGCCGTCCTGACCGGGCGCCTGGCCCGCCGGGACACCCCGCCGGCCAGCACCGGCCGGCAACTGGCCATCGGCGGCGCGGCCGCGCTCGGCGCCACCGCCGTGGCCCCCCTCTGCATGCAGCCAGCCCGCGCCGCCGAGTTGATCTCGGTGGACCCGGTCTGGGCGGTCGGTATCTGCGCCATCCTCGGGGCGGTCATCGGAGCGGGCGCGGCCATCGCCGTGCTGTTCCGACCGGAACTGGGCTGGAACATGGCGGCCGTGGCCGGGGCGGTCTGGCTACTGGCGCTGATCTCCGTCCTGCCGTCGCTCGGCACGGCCGGCCCGCTGCCCACCGTCCGACTCGGCGTACTCGAACCGAACTGGCTGGACGACGCCGCCGCCCAGCGCCTGGCGCTGCTCCTGCTGCCCATGGTGGCGCTGCTCGCGGGCGCGGCTACCGCCGGGCTTGCCCGCTGGCGCGGCCAGATCCCGCTGGTCAGCGCAGCGACCGGGGTGGCCGGTCCGGTGCTGCTGGCATTCGCCTACCTGACCGCCGGCCCCGGCGACGCGGTGGACCGCTACCAGACCACCCCCTACTACGGCGCGCTGATCGCGATCCTCGCCGGCGCCCTCGGCGCCGCTGCCGCCGCCCTGCTGCGCTGGCCCGTCAGCGCGCGCAGCGCCGATTCCCAGGCGATCGAGCCGAGCGACATCCTGCGCCCGCTGCCGGCCGGCCCGCCGCTGCCGGGCACCGAAGCGGCAGCGTCGACGGGTGACGACCACCGCGACACCGAGCCCACCACCGACGCGACCCGCACCGGAGGGCAACTGGCGACGACCGGTCCGGGTCCGCGCGCCGCCGACGACACCGCCACCGTACGCACCGTCCCCGCCCACTGGGACTGGCCGGCGACCACGGCGAGCGGCCAGCACGGCCCGGTCCCCGCCGACGCGGCGCGCCCGCGCGAGGCTTCCCGTCCGACCGGCCGCCGCCAGCACGCCGACACCACCGGGGCCCTGCCGACGACGGTTGCCCCGACCCAGGACGCGCTTCTCCCGAGCGGGCAGGACGACCGCGCGGCCAACCCGCCGGCCCCCGCCTCCTGGCTGACCGACCCGACGGGCGAGTTCACCGCCGGGCGACAGTCGGCCCCGTCGAGCCGGGACGGGGACACCATCGGTGCCGCCAACCCGCCACCCGTCGCGCAGGCCGACGACCCGACCGGCAGCACGACGACGACCACGGCCGGTGGCGACAAGCCGGGCAGCGACGACACGACAAGCGGCCCGACGGCCCAGGTCACCCCCGAAACGGTCACGGACACGCCGAGCACTGGCAGCGCGGGCACGCCGAGCGCGAGCACGCCGGTCGCGTTCGGCGCGGACACGCCGAGCGCGAGCACGCCGAGCGCGAGCACGCCGAGCGCGAGCACGCCGAGCGCGAGCACGCCGAGCGCGAGCACGCCGAGCGCGAGCACGCCGAGCGCGAGCAGCGCACGCAGCGCGGGCACGTCGAGCACGGACAGCGCGGGCACGTCGAGCACGGACAGCGCGAGCACGTCGAGCACGGACAGCGCGGGCACGTCGAGCACGGGCAGCGCGGGTGACGGCACGGCCGACGCACCCGCACCCAAGCCACGCCGTACGCGCAAATCGAAGTCCACGCCGGTCGAGCCGAGCACGCCGGGACCGCAGGCGCCCGCGACCGGCGCGGGCCTTCCGATCCCCGTCGGCTCGGAACCGAACCTCGCCGACGGCGGCGCCCACGCCCCGGCTGAGGCCACCGCTGACGGTGCGCCAACACCCGGACCGACCGCCGACCGCACAGCAGCAGCCGCCGGGCCGACCGGTGGGCGCACCAGGCGGCCGGCCCGCTCCGGCACGGCCAACGACGTCACCGGCGTTGACTTCGCAGGACCCGTCGACCAGGATGCTGCACTGCCCGGCCAGGGCACCGAGCCCGGCCAGAAGCAGACCGGCGGGAAAGATCCGCAGGATCAGGCCATCGGACGCGGCGGGGCCGCCAGCGCGGAGCCGGCGGCAGAGCCGGAGGAAACCGTCGTCCCGGCCGCTGATCCCGCACCTGTCGACGCGTTCGGGACGGGCCGCGCCGAACCGGCCGCGACCGAGGGCGATGGCGACGCTTCGTTGTTCGGCGAGGCGACTGCCGACGGCCCGGCGACCGACCGGTGGACTCCAGCGGCACCGGCCTGGCCGGTCACCTCGGCGTGGACCACCGCACCGGCGACGGGGACTACCGAACCCGAACCGGCCGCTCCCGTCGTCGCGGAGGAGTCGGACTGGACGCCCCGCTTCCGGCACCGGGCGCCGCTGCCGGACCTGAGCCGCGCCAGCACCTGGGACGCCTTCAACACCAGTCGGCGCGCCGAATCGGATCGGACCACCAGCACGCCGGAACAGAGCGCCAGCACACCGGACCAGAGCGGGCCGACAGGTCAGCCCATCAGCGGGGCAGACCGGGGCGGGCCGACCGACCAGGTTGCCAGCATGCCGGACCAGGGCAGCCCGACCGCCGCCAAACTCGGCCGGGGCCGGTGGAGAGACCGCGCCTCAAGCACGACCGACCGGGACAATGGCACGACCGACCAGGGCGTCGGCACGACCGACCAGGGCGTCGGCACGACCGACCAGGGCGTCGGCACGACCGACCAAGGCGTCGGCACGACCGACCGGGGCGTCGGCCGGCGCGGTCGGGTCGGCGAGGCTACCGGCGCGTCCGCCGTGGTGGGATCTGTCCTGCCGGCGTCGGCTGGTCCGGGCATACCTGAGCAGGGCGGCGCATCGGGCACCACCGACAGGGGCGCGTCCGGCGCCGCCGACAGTGACGGGACGGACAGCGCTGCTCGACGGGCCGCGCCGGCGTCCATGGACGACGCGGAGCAGTCCTCCCGGCGGGGACGACTCGGTGGCCTGTTCCGGCGTAACAGGGCTCGGGCCGACGAGGAGAAGCGGCCCGCAGCGGATGAGACGGAGCCGCTGCCCACGCAGGACGAGGAGTTCGTCGACTGGGTCGCCGGGCTCGGCAAGCCGATCGCGGACAACGAGCCGGAGCAGGAGAACGGCCGTCGCTCGCTGCGCTCCACCGGCCGTCACCACCGCGACTGACCACCCGATCCCGGATGATCGACTCGGGTTCCTGGAACCCGGGCTGTCCACCGCTCCCGGACACCCCGACTTCCGTGAACCCGAGTCGATCATGCTGCTCGAGGTCAGGCGAGCGGCAGATAGACCTTGCCGCCCCCGGAGACGAACTCCTCCGACTTGTCCTTCATGCCGCGGGCCGCGTACTCCTTGAGCTCTTGGGTGATCTTCATGGAGCAGAACTTCGGGCCGCACATCGAGCAGAAGTGCGCCGTCTTCGCCGGCTCGGCGGGCAGCGTCGCGTCGTGGTACGACCGCGCCGTCTCCGGGTCCAGCGAGAGGTTGAACTGGTCCTCCCAGCGGAACTCGAACCGCGCCTTCGACAGCGCGTCGTCCCACTCCTGCGCGCCGGGGTGGCCCTTGGCCAGGTCCGCCGCGTGCGCCGCGATCTTGTACGCGATCACGCCCGCCTTCACGTCGTCCCGGTCCGGCAGGCCGAGGTGCTCCTTCGGCGTGACGTAGCAGAGCATCGCGGTGCCGAACATGCCGATCATCGCGGCGCCGATCGCCGACGTGATGTGGTCGTACGCGGGCGCGATGTCGGTGGTCAGCGGACCGAGCGTGTAGAACGGCGCCTCGTGGCACCACTCCTGCTGGAGGTCCACGTTCTCCTTGATCTTGTGCATGGGCACGTGGCCGGGGCCCTCGATCATCACCTGGACGTCGTACTCCCAGGCGATCTTCGTCAGTTCGCCGAGCGTACGCAGCTCGGCGAACTGCGCCTCGTCGTTGGCGTCCGCGATGGAGCCGGGGCGCAGCCCGTCACCCAGGGAGAACGTCACGTCGTACTTCGCCAGCAGTGCACACAGCTCGGCGAAGTTGGTGTAGAGGAAGTTCTCCTCGTGATGCGCCAGGCACCACGCCGCCATGATCGAGCCGCCCCGGGAGACGATCCCGGTGACCCGGTCCACGGCCAGCGGCACGTACGGCAGCAGCACCCCCGCGTGCACAGTCATGTAGTCGACGCCCTGCTCGGCCTGCTCGATCACGGTCTCCCGGAAGACCTCCCAGCTCAGCTTCACCGGGTCGCCGCCGACCTTCTCCAGGGCCTGGTAGATGGGCACCGTACCGATCGGGACCGGCGAGTTCCGCACGATCGACTCGCGGGTCTCGTGGATCCGCTTGCCGGTGGACAGGTCCATCACGGTGTCGGCGCCCCAGCGGGTGGCCCAGGTGAGCTTCTCCACCTCCTCGGCGACCGACGAGCTGACCGCCGACGTGCCGATGTTGGCGTTCACCTTGACCAGGAACGCCTTGCCGATGATCGCCGGCTCGCACTCCGGGTGGTTGACGTTGAGCGGCAGCACCGCCCGACCGGCGGCGATCTCGGTCCGCACGAGTTCCGGGTCGACGTTCTCCCGGATCGCCACGAACTCCATCTCCGGCGTCACCACGCCGGCCCGCGCGTACGCGAGCTGCGTCGGACGACGTCCCTCCACACCGGCGAGCGGCGTACCCGCGCCCCGCACCGGCGCCACGTCACCCCGCTCGGCGATCCACGGGCCCCGCAGCGCGGGTAACCCCACCGACGGGTCCGATCCCGGGCCGGACGTGTCGTAGAGCCGCACCGGCGGATGGTCGCCGGTCAGCGCCACCTCGGCGAACGGCACCCGCACATCCGGCCGTGACCCCTCGACGTACACCTTGCCTCGTGCCTGCATGACAACCTCCCTGGTGATCAGGCGGACCAGCCGAAGTGATCCAGCGGCCCGCGCCCCGCGCCCAGCTCCCAACCCCGCGCACCGGACAGCGCGCCGAGCACGTACTCCTTGGCGGCCGCGACCGCCGCCGGCACCGGATCGCCCAGCGCGAGCCGCACCGCGATCGCCGCCGAGAACGAGCACCCGGTGCCGTGGGTGTGCCGGGTGTCCACCCGTGGCCCGCGCAGCACGGTCGTGACGCCGTCCCCGTGCAGCACGTCGACCGCTTCGTCCCCACCGAGGTCACCGCCGGTGACCACCACGTACTCCGGGCCGCCGGCGGCAAGCGCCTCCGCGGCGACGACCATCCCCGCCACGTCGTCCACTCCGCGTCCGGTGATGGCCGCGGCCTCCGCGCAGTTCGGCGTCGCCACCCGGGCGTACGGAAGCAGCCGCTCCACCGCGCCCACCACGCCGAGCCGGTGGCCGCTCGTGGCGACCAGCACCGGATCGACGACGAGGTGGGGCAGCCGGCCGTCCCGGGCGGCCTGGGCCACCGCGTCGGCGACGGCGGGAGTGCCGAGCATTCCCGTCTTGACCGCGCTCACTGTGAAGTCGGCGAGGACGCTGTCCAACTGCTCGGTGACCGTGCGCGGCGGCAGCGGCAGGACGGCGTCGACGCCCCGGGTGTTCTGCGCGGTGACCGCCGTGAGGACGCTGGTGCCGTACGCCCCGAGCGCCGCGAAGACCTTCAGGTCGGCCTGGATGCCAGCGCCGCCGCCGGAGTCGGAGCCGGCGATGGTGAGGATGGTCTTTGGGGTCACGGGCTTTCCTCGGTTGCGGCTGAGGGCTGCGAGACATTCATGCGCCCGTGCCAGCTTTCGGGCGGCTTCGGGGTGACCGACTCTTGGAAAGCGCTGCGTAGTTTGGCTGCTGTTTCGGCGGGATCGGTGGCTCGCATGAGTGCGCCCAGTACTGCTACTCCGGTGGCTCCCGCCCCTACACAGGCGGTTACGTGGTGCGGGGTTTCTATGCCGCCGAGCGCCAGGACGGGCACGGGGCTACGCCGGATCAGGCTCGCGAGACCGTCGGGTCGCAGGGGTGGGCCATAGCCGGGTTTGCTGCGGCTCGGGAAGACGGGCGACAGGGTCGCGTAGTCCTCGCTGGTGAGTCGGAGCAACTCCGCCTCGTCGTGGCAGGAGCGGCCGACGAGGCCGCATCGCGGTGGCGGGTAGGGGCCGGCGGCCGGCAGGTGCACGGCGTCGCCGTCGAGCGGATCCGGCCCGGCCACGATCAACGTCCCGCCCGCCTCCGTGAGGATCGGGCGCAGGTCGGCGGCGAGGGCGGCACGCTCCGCTCGGGGCAGGTCCTTCTCGCGCAGCAGAACGGCGCGCACTCCCCCGGCCACGGCGGCCGCCACGACGTCCACAAGTGGTCGCCGTGCCTGCCGGCGGCCGGTCAGCACGACGATCCCCCGGATCGCCGAGATCTTGGTGAGAAAGCGCCCCTCCGAGGGCCGTTTCGTACCAAGATCTGGAGTCACTGAGCCCGTCGGCGCCGCCGAGCCCGTCCGCCCGGTCACAGGTCTGGTCTTCCCTCGTCGGGGGTGGATCCGAGGGCGTGGAAGCGACGGGCGATCCGACCCGCACCGGCGGCCAGCCGACCGGCCTCGACCGCGTACCGCATCGCCGTCGCCATCGCCACCGGGTCAGCGGCCCGGGTCACCGCGCTGGCCAGCAGGACCGCGTCGCAGCCCAGCTCCATGGCCAGGGCCGCGTCGGAAGCCGTGCCGATGCCGGCGTCCAGGATCACGGGCACGTCCACGCCCTGACGGATCAGCCGGATGTGGTGCGGGTTGCCGATGCCGAGCCCCGAGCCGATCGGCGCGCCGGCCGGCATCACCGCGGCGCAGCCCACATCGGCGAGGCGGCGGGCGAGCACCGGGTCGTCACTTGTGTACGGCAAAACGGTGAAGCCGTCGGCGACCAGCTCCTCGGCGGCGCGGAGCAGTTCCACGCCATCGGGCAGCAGCGTCCGTTCGTCGCCGATCACCTCCAGCTTGACCCAGTCGGTGTCGAACGCGTCGCGCGCCAGCCGGGCCACCTTCACCGCCTCGGTGGCGGTGTGGCAGCCGGCGGTGTTCGGCAGCAGCCGCACCCCGCACCGGTCCAGCAGGTCGAGCAGCCCTCCGGCGGTGCCCGGAGCGGTGTCCACCCGGCGCAGCGCGAGCGTGACCAGCTCCGTGCCGGACGCCCGGATCGCCTGTTCCAGAACGTGCAGGTTCGCGGCGCCGCCGGTGCCGAGGATCAGCCGCGACGTGAAGGCCACCCCACCCAGGTCGAACGACACGCCGCTCACCCGCCCTGCGCGGCGGTGAGCACCTCGACGCGGTCGCCGTCGCGCAGCACAGTGACCGGCCAGCCGGCCCGGGGCACCACCTCGCCGTTGACCGCGACCGCGACGCCACGCTGGTGCGGGGCGACGTCACTGACGACGTCGGCCACCGACGCGCCGCCGGGGAAGCTGCGCCCGGTCCCGTTCACCGTCAACTCCACAGGTCCTCCTCGGTCGTCCGTCCAGTTCCGCCCAACGCGGCAGCGCCGAAACGGTCGGCGCGAAAGGGTGCGAGCAGCGGGTCGGGCACGCCTGTGGTCACCAGGTCGGCGATCGTCTCGGCGGTGATCGGGGTGAGCACGATGCCGTGCCGGTGGTGACCGGTGGCGACCAGCACATCCAGCCGACCGGGCAGCGGCCCGAGGATCGGCGCGTTGTCCGGAGTGCCGGGCCGCAGACCGGCGACCGCCTCGACCAGGTCGTACTCGCTCAGCTCGGGCAGCAGGTCGACGCCGGCACGCAGCAGCCGCTGCACGGCGCCGGCGGTGACAGTGGTGTCGGAGCGCTCCTCGACGGTCGCGCCGAGGACCACCTCGCCGTCGGCGCGGGGCACCAGGTACACGTGCTCGCCGTCGGCGTACCCCCGGATCACGTGCCGGAAGCCCGGCGCGACGCCGTCGGGCGCGCGCAGCCGCAGGATCTGGCCCTTCACCGGCCGCACGGGCAGGCCGGTGAGGGCGGCGGCCCCGCAACCGGCGGCGACCACGGTGCGTCGCGCATCCACATCGGACAGCCTCCGGACCGGCCGCGGCACGAACGCCGCGCCGGCCCGCTGTGCGGCCGTGCGCAGTGCCGGCACCAGCAGCCGGGGGTCGACCTGGTGGTCGGTGGGCGCGAACGCGCCGCCGCGCACCCGAGGGGCGAGCGCCGGTTCGCGGTCGCGCAGCTCGCTGGGGCGCAGCGGGGTCACCGGCAGACCCAACCCCTGTTGGTACGCCCACAGCCGGCGCGCCTCGGCCAGGTCGTCGCCGGTCAGCCCAACCATCAGGGTGCCCTCGGTCCGGTAGCCGATCTCGGTGCCGCTCGCCTCGGTCAGTTCGGCGGCGAACCCGGGCCAGCGGGCGGCGGACGCCACCAGCAGCTCGGTCAGCCGCCGCTCACCGAAGTACGCCTCGGCGACCGGGGAGAGCATTCCGGCGGCGACTGCCGACGCCCCCGACCCGGGGGCCGGGTCGTGCACCGCCACCCGTAGTCCGCGCGTGGCGCAGCGCCAGGCGATCGCGAGCCCGATCGGCCCCGCGCCCACCACCGCCACGTCGACGGCGGGGGCGGCCGATCCCGTCACGCCAGGGCCCGGAGCAGTTCGGCGGTGGCGCCGGCCGGGTCGGCGGCGGCGGAGAGCGCACCGACCACCGCCACCCCGTACGCCCCGGCGGCCCGCAGCGCCGGCACCCGGTCGGCGGTCACCCCGCCGATCGCGATGACCGGCACGTCGACGGCGTCGGCGACGGCGCGTACACCGGTGGGCCCGATGGGATCCGGCAGACCGTCCTTGGTGGTGGTGGCGTGGCACGGGCCGACGCCCAGGTAGGTGGCCCCGGCGGCGACAGCCGCGACCGCCGTCTGCGGTGCGCGTGCGGTGGCGCCGAGCACGCCGGTCGGGCCGAGCACGTGCCGGGCGGCGGCGACCGGCAGGTCGTCCGCTCCGACGTGCCCGCCGGCGGCGCCCACCGCGAGCGCCACGTGCAGCCGGTCGTTGACCAGGCAGGTCGCTCCGTACGGGGCGCAGAGCGCCAGCACCCGGCCGGCCAGGTCGTACGCCTCGCGGTCGGTCGCGGAGTCCTCCACCCGGACCTGCACGACGAGGTCGGCGCGGGCCGTCGCGAGGGCGGCCCGGACCACTGTGAGTGGATCGCGCCCGGGTCGGGTGTCGGTGATCAGATGCAGTCGTCCAAGGGACGGCACGGCAACGCTCCTCCCTGCGCCGGCATTACCCGGATCAGGTTCGACGGTCGGGGGCTGTCAGCCCCCCTCTCAGCCCGGTACACCGGGCTCCCGTGGGTTACTTGCGTGTCACCGTACGACAGTTCCGTGGGTCTGCCAAGGGAGGGGGACGCGGCGGAATCAGTTGGGCACTTTCTCCGGTCCTGTTCGGAATGTCGCCCGCCGTTGCAGAACCGTTACCCGCCGGCATCTTGCCCGACATCGATACACCAGAATTAATTTGTTCAGCGATTCGACAAAATGCCGGCGTGGACGCCCTGGCACGGCGTCCCCACCGGCTCCATCCGGGACGGTCTTCGGCGAGCCGGCCCCCGCGATTCCTGTCCACCGCGACATTGGAGGCGGCGTGTCCCGTTCTCGTCGTGCCCGTTTACCCCTCACCGCTACCCTGCTCTCCCTAGCACTCGCCTCGACGACCCTGCTCGGGTCGCCGGCGCAGGCCGCTCCGGCCGGAGCGCAGATCCCCGCGCGAGACGTGCCTGTCGCGGCTCCGCTCTCCCAAGTGGCGCCGAAGGCGCCGAAGGCCGCAGCGGCCGACCCCTACTCCGTCCTGGTCTTCTCGAAGACCGCCGGCTTCCGGCACGACGCCATCCCCACCGGCATCGCCGCCATCCAGCAACTCGGCGCGGCCAACGGATTCACTGTGGACACCACCGAGGACGGCGCCGCGTTCAACGACGCCAACCTCGCCAAGTACAAGGCCGTGATCTGGCTCTCCACCACCGGTGACGTCCTCGACGCCGACCAGCAGGCGGCCTTCGAGCGGTACGTGAAGGCCGGCGGCGGTTACGCAGGCGTCCACGCCGCCTCGGACACCGAGTACAGCTGGGCCTGGTACGGCGACCTGGTCGGCGCGTACTTCGCCAACCACCCCCAGAACCAGCAGGCCACCGTCAAGGTGGAGGACCACGCCCACCCGTCCACCGCCGGACTGCCGGACCGCTGGTCCCGGTTCGACGAGTGGTACAACTTCCAGACCAACCCCCGGCCGGACGTGCACGTGCTGGCCAGCCTGGACGAGAAGAGCTACACCCCGGGCGCCGGCGCGATGGGCGCCGACCACCCGACCGCGTGGTGCCAGGACTTCGACGGTGGCCGCTCCTGGTACACGGGCGGCGGGCACACCCGGGAGTCGTACGCCGAGCCCGAGTTCCTCAAGCACCTGCTCGGCGGCATCCAGACGGCGGCCGGCGTGGTCGACGCCGACTGCGGCGCCTCGAAGACCTCCAGCTTCGAGAAGATCACCCTGGACAGCAACACCAGTAATCCGATGGAGCTGGACATCGCGCCCGACGGCCGGGTCTTCTACATCGAGCGCGACGGCCGGGTGCAGATCATCAAGCCGGACACCGGTAGCACCGTCACCGCCGTCGACCTGGACGTCTTCACCGGCAACGAGGACGGCCTCATCGGCATCCGGCTCGACCCGGACTTCGCCACCAACAAGTGGGTGTATCTCTACTACGCCCCGAACGACGGCGTCACGCGCAACCTGCTGTCCCGGTTCACGGTGACCGGCGACACCATCGACCCGGCGAGCGAGAAGCAGGTGCTGCGGGTCGACACCCAGCGCAACACCTGCTGCCACGCGGGCGGCAGCATGACCTTCGACAGCGCCGGCAACCTCTACCTGGCCACCGGCGACAACACCAACCCGTTCGAGTCGAACGCGTACGCGCCGCTGGACGAGCGGGCGGGCCGTCAGGACTACGACTCGCAGCGCACCTCCGCGAACACGAACGACCTGCGCGGCAAGGTGATCCGGATCCACCCGGAGGACGACGGGACGTACTCCGTTCCGACGGGCAACCTCTTCGCGCCGGGCACCGCGAAGACCCGTCCCGAGATCTACGCGATGGGCTTCCGCAACCCGTTCCGCATCGGCACCGACCCGAAGACCGACACGCTGTACGTCGGGGACTACGGGCCGGACGCCAACGCGAACAACCCGGACCGGGGCCCCCGTGGCCTGGTCGAGTGGAACGTCGTCACCCCCGGCAACTACGGCTGGCCGTACTGCACCGGGACGAACGAGGCGTACAACGACTACACGTTCCCGTCCGGCCCGAGCGGCCCGAAGTTCGACTGCGCCGCGCCGGTGAACAACTCGCCCAACAACACGGGCCTGACCAACCTCCCGCCTGTCGTCCCGGCCACCGTCGACTACGGCTACGCCGGTGACGCGCGGTACCCGGAGATCGGTGGCGGTGGCGCCCCGATGGGCGGCCCGGCCTACCGCTACGACGCCGACCTCGACTCCCCCCGCAAGTGGCCGGCCTACTACGACGGCAAGGCGCTGCTCGGCGAGTGGAACCAGAACAAGATGTACACGATGCAGATGACCGCCGACGGCAAGTCGTTGGTGGACATCAACCAGCTGCTCACCGGCATGAAGATGATCCGGCCGATGGACTTCGAGTTCGGTCCGGACGGCGCGCTCTACCTGATCGAGTGGGGCACCGGGTTCGGCGGCAACAACGACGACTCCGGCATCTACCGGATCGACTACACCGCCGGTGACCTCGCACCGATCGCCGCGGCGGCCGCCAACCCGACCTCGGGGCCGGCGCCGCTGACTGTCACCTTCTCCAGCGCCGGCTCCCGGGACCCGGACGGCGGCGCGCTCACCTACTCCTGGACCTTCGGCGACGGGCAGACCTCCACCGAGGCCAACCCGACGCACACGTACGCCACGGCGGGGAACTACACCGCCCAGCTCACCGTGACCAACCCGAAGGGCCGTACCGCGGTGGCCAACGTGCCGGTCACCGTGGGCAACACCGCACCGACGGTGAGCATCGAGTTCCCGCCGGACGGTGGTTTCTTCAACTGGGGTGACCAGGTCCGCTACACGGTCAAGGTGACCGACCCCGAGGACGGGCAGATCGACTGCGACCGGGTGAACCTCCAGGTGCTGCTCGGTCACGACGAGCACGCCCACCCGCTGGAGCAGCACACCGGCTGCACCGGCACGGTCCAGACGTCGCTCGCCTCCGGGCACGGCGCCGAGGCGAACGTCTTCGCGGTCTTCGAGGCCACCTACACCGACGACGGTGGTGCCGGCGGCGCGGGCGCGCTCACCGGCCGGGACATCGAGATCCTGCAGCCCAAGCAGAAGCAGGCCGAGTACTTCACGGCCACCGGGCGGGTGCCGGGCGGCACCGGCGGCGGAGACGCAGGCGTGCAGCGCGAGGCCGGGGCCGACACCGCCGGTGGCGGCCAGAGCATCGCGTTCATCGAGGACGGCGACTGGTGGTCGGTCGTCCCGGCGGACCTGACGAACATCACCGAGATCCGGTTCCGGGCCGCCTCGGCTGCCGCCGGCGGTCGGATCGAGGTCCACGCGGGCGCAGTCGACGGACCGGTAGTGGCCACGGCCACCGTTCCGACGACCGGCGCGTGGCAGACGTACACCGACGTGAGCGCGCCTGTGACGGGTGCCGCGAGCGGATCGCTGTACTTCGTGGCCCGCGATCCGAACGGCGGAACGGGTTCGCTGTTCAACGTCAACTGGATGGACTTCGTCGGCCGCGGCGTCACCGAGAACGGGCCGCCGGTGGTCACCGCCACCGCGACCCCGGCCACCGGCACCGCGCCGGTCACCGTCGAGTTCGACGGCACGGCCACCGACGCCGAGGGCGACACCCCGCTGACGTACGCCTGGGACTTTGGTGACGGCGGCACGGCGTCCACCCTGGACGCCAGCCACACGTACACGAGCGTGGGTGCCTTCACGGCCACCCTCACGGTGACCGACGGCAAGGGCGCCAAGTCGTACGCCACGGTGCCGGTGCGGGTGAACGCACCGGACACGTCCTGCTTCGGGGCGCGTTCGGACGACTTCAACGGCACCAGCCTCGACAAGGGCCGGTGGACCAGCGTGGTCCGGGAGAACCAGCTCTACTCGGTGTCGGATGGCGCGCTGCGGCTGCCCACCGGGGTGGGCGACCTCTACGGCGCACGCAACGACGCCACCAACCTGGTGCTCCAGGCGGCGCCGACCGGCGCCTGGGAGATGACCACCAAGGTCACTCTGCCGGTGACGGCCAACTACCAGCAGGCGGGCCTGCTGGTGTACGGCGACGACGACAACTACGCCAAGGTGGACCTGCTCTACAACGGCAGCCGCCGGGTGGAGTTCATCCGGGAGACGGCCGCCACGCCGCGCAACGACGCCGCCGACGCCACCAACGCACCGGCGGGTGACACCGTGTACCTGCGGATCACCAGCGACGGGACGAACCTGACCGCGTCCGCCTCGGGCGACGGCCAGACGTTCACCCCGGTCGGCCGTTCGGCCGCGCTCGCCGGCATCACCAACCCGCGGATCGGGGTCTTCGCGCTCAACGGAGGCACCGAGGCGCCAGTGGTCGACGCCGCGTTCGACTCGTTCGTGGTCACGCCGGACGCACCGGCCGGCCCGGTCGACCCGTCGGACGAGTTCACGGGTGACTCGCTGGACAAGTGCCGGTGGGACGCCGTGACCCGGGAGGACCCGAACGGTTACCGGGTCACCGGTGGCGCGTTGCGGATCGACGTGCCGAACGGTGACATCTACGGCACCGACAACACCGGGCCGAAGAACTTCATCCTCCAGACCGCGCCCTCGGGCGACTGGACCCTGGAGACGAAGGTCGACGGCAGCCTGCTGAACGAGCAGTATCAGCAGGCGGGTCTGCTCGTGCAGGCGGACGACGACAACTACCTGAAGTTCGACTTCATCGCGGACAACCAGGCCGGCCAGACGGTGACGCGGCGGATCGAGTTCCGCAGCGAGGTCGGCGGCGTCGTCCAGAACCCGCAGCCGGAGGCGACGAGCCTCACCTCGGCGGTGTGGCACCTGCGGCTGGCCCGTACGGGCGACACCTTCACGGCGTCGTACTCGGCCGACGGGACGACCTGGACCACGCTGGAGGCGCTCACCAACAGCGCGGTCGGGGCCACCCCGAAGGTCGGTCTGTTCACCCTCGGCGCCAACCAGACGGCGTCGAAGACCGCCTCGTTCGACTACTTCCGGCTGAGCACCGAGGTGGTCACTGACGAGACCGCTCCGGTCACGACGGCTGCGGTGTCCGGCACCCCGACCGAGGGTTGGTACACCGGTCCGGTGACTGTCACCCTGACCGCCGCCGACGAGGCCGGCGGCAGCGGTCTGGCCGGTACGGAGTACCAGCTCGACGGGGCGACCACCTGGACGGCGTACACCGCCCCGGTGGCGGTGAGCGGCGACGGCGAGCACGAGCTGCGGTACCGCTCGAGCGACAAGGCCGGCAACGTGGAGTCGACGAAGACCGTCTCGGTCAAGATCGACGCCACCGCTCCGGTCACCACGGCGACGTTCGCTCCGGCGAACGACGCGGGCTGGCACAACGGGACCATCCCGGTGGTGCTGACCTCGACCGACGCCGGTTCCGGCGTCAAGACGGTCGAGTGGTCGCTGGATGGCGGCGCGTGGACGCCGTACACGGCGCCGGTCTCCGTGACCGGTGACGGGCAGCACGAGCTGCTGTTCCGTTCGACCGACAAGGCGGGCAACGCCGAGACGCTCAAGTCGGCGGTGCTGCGCATCGACGGCACCAAGCCGACGCTGCTGGTGTCCGGGATCGCCGACGGCCAGCTCTACGGGGACAGCCAGGACGTTCGGGTGTCCTGGCAGGCCGTCGACCCGACCTCGGGCATCGCGTCAGTGGTCGGCGACCTGGACGGCAAGGCGTACGCCAGCGGCACCCTGCAGGCCATGTACGAGCTCCCGCTCGGCCTGCACGAGCTGACCGTCACCGCGACCGACAAGGCGGGCAACACGACGACCTCGGCGGTCCGGTTCTTCGTCACCACCTCGTTCCGGGACATGCAGAACCTGCTGGACCGGTTCAAGGCGACGGGGCGGCTCTCGGCCAAGGCGCACAAGCAGTTGACGGCGAAGCTCGACGCGGCCCGTCAGGCCGAGGCTGCCGGCAACGACAACAAGGCGATCAAGCAGTTGACCGCATTCCGTGACCTCGCCGCCGACGCCACGCTGGTGCCGGAGGCCGAGGTTCGGGACGTCCTGATCCGGGACGCCGACGCCATGATCGTTCGGCTCGGCGGCACGGCCAGCAAGGCCGGGGTCAAGGCGAACGACGGCGAACCGGTCAAGGGCACCGGACGGCTCGGTGGCGACGCCACCCGGCTGGCACCCGGTCGCCAGCTCTGATCCGATCGAGGCCCCTCCCCGACGCTCAGGTGTCGGGGAGGGGCCTCCCTCATCAGTAGTGAGGAGATGTCCGTGACGGGTATCCGCAAGGTGGTGGCCGCCGTGTTCGCCGGACTGGTCCTGACCCTGCTCTCCGCTGCTCCGGCGGCCGCCCAGGCCGACAAGATCAAACTGACGGTGGCCGGTGACGGCGCGCAGGGGGTCACCATCCAGGCCACCTACGCCGATGGTCGCCGGCTGGACCAGGTGGTGCGGCTGGTGCTCACCGCCACCGGCCCGGACGGGCAGCGGGTCGGGCCGGTGCAGTTGGAGCCGCAGCCCGAGGGGCAGGGCTTCTACAGCAGCGGCCCGGTGCTCTCCACCGGCACGTGGAAGGTGACTGTGAACTCCCCCGCTCCCCTGGCGGGCAAGGCCACCGCCACGGTGCAGGCGAAGGCCGCACAGTCTCCCCCGGCGCCCAGGCCGGTCGCGGTGACCCGGCCCGCGGACGAGGGCGGGGCGGGCGGCTGGTGGCCGTTCGCGGCGGCCGGCCTCGTGGTCGTCGCCGCGGCGATGGGCGTGGCCATGCTGTGGGGCCGCCGCCGCCCCTCGACGCCTAACGACTGACCGACCGGCGCTTCGGCGCCATCCACCGACCGACCGGCGCTTCGGCGCCATCGACGATCGGGCCGGGCCGCCACGAGCGGCCCGGCCCGTTTGTCGTCCGGCCGGCTGGTGATCGACTCGCGTTCCTTGAAGTCGGGGCATCCCCGACCGCAGGTCACCCCGCTTTCAGGAAACGCGAGTGGATCACCACGCGGCCGACCGGCCACCGCGCCCACCGGCCGGCGCGCTCAGAGGACGGCGCGCAGCGCCGCCAGATCCTCGTCGCTGGGCTCCCAGGTGCCGGCTGCGGCGTTGGCGCGTACCTGCTCGGGCGTGGTGGCACCGGCGATCACCGAGGTCACCGCCGGCTGGGCGGCCAGCCCACCGATCGCCACCTGGAGCATGCTCACACCCCGCTCGGCCGCGTACGCCTCGATCGCCTCGATGGTGTCCCAGTCGGCCGCCGCGAGCCGCTCCGCGTACCGGCCACCGCCGGAGAGCCGGCTGCCGGCCGGCGGCTGACCGTCACGCTTGTACTTCCCGGTGAGCAGGCCGTTGGCGAGCGGGAAGAACGGCAGCATGCCGAGACCGAACCGCTCGCAGGCCGGGATGATCTCGGTCTCCACGGACCGCTCCAGCAGGCTGTAGTGGTTCTGCGCGCTGATGAAACGGGACCGGCCGTTGGACGAGGCGACCCAGTCGGCGTCGGCGATCTGCCAGCCGGCGAAGTTGGAGTTGCCCAGGTAGCGAACCTTGCCGTCGCGGACCAGGTCGTCCAGGGCGGCGAGGGTCTCGTCGATCGGGGTGCCCGGGTCGGGCTCGTGCATCTGGTACAGGTCGATGTGGTCGGTACCGAGCCGGCGCAGCGACGCCTCCACCGCGCGGGCGATGTAGCGCCGCGCACCCCGCGCGCCGTAGTCCGGCCCGTTCAGGCCGTTCATGTCCATCCCGAACTTGGTGGCCACCACCACGTCGTCCCGGCGGCCCTTGAGCGCCTGCCCGAGCAGCTCCTCGGAGCCGCCCTGCGGCTCGCCGTAGATGTCGGCGGTGTCGAACAGGTTGATCCCGGCGTCCAGGGCGGCGTCCACCACCGCGCGGGTGCCGTCGAGGTCGAGCTTGCGGCCGAAGTTGTTGCAGCCGATTCCGACGACGGACACCACGAGCCCGGAGTCGCCCAGCCGGCGATAGGTCATCTCAGTCACGAGATCCACCCTATGCCGGCCGGGCGCACCGCTGCCCGGTGACGGCTCAGCCCACGTCCCAGACCGGCTCCGGGGTCTCCACCACCTCGCTGTCGCCGCGGAAGAGCACGAACCGGTCGAACGATCGGGTGAACCAACGGTCGTGGGTGACGGCGATGACCGTCCCCTCGAACGCGTTCAGGCCCGCTTCGAGGGCCTCCGCGCTGGCCAGGTCGAGGTTGTCGGTGGGCTCGTCGAGCAGCAGCAGCGTCGCCCCGGACAGTTCCAGCAGCAGCACCAGGAAACGGGCCTGCTGCCCACCGGAGAGGGTGCCGAAGCGCTGGTCGCCCTGCGCGGCCAGCTCGTAGCGGCTGAGCACCCCCATCGCCGCGTGCCGGTCCATCCCCTGGCGATGTTCGTCACCCCGCCACAGGATCTCGACGAGCGTCTTCGCCATCAGCTCCGGCCGGTCGTGGGTCTGCGAGAAGTGCCCGGGTCGGACCCGGGCGCCGAGCCGGGCCGTGCCGTCGTGCGTCACCGGCGCTAGCGCGCCCGCTCCGTCGACAGGCCCGTTGGCCGGGTCGGGGTCGGTGCCACCCCGGGCCAGCAGCCGCAGGAAGTGCGACTTGCCGGTGCCGTTGGCACCGAGCACCGCCACCCGATCGCCGTACCAGATCTCCAGGTCGAAGGGGAATGTCAGGCCGTCGAGCTCCAGCTGCTCGCAGACGACCGAGCGCTTGCCGGTCCGCCCGCCACTGAGCCGCATCCGGATGTCCTGGTCCTTCGGGGGTACGGGCGGCGGCCCGGCCTCCTCGAACTTGCGCAACCGGGTCTGCGCGGCCTGGTAACGCGACGCCAACCCATCGTTGTACGCGGCCTTCTGCTTGTACATCAGCATCAGCTCGCGCAGCTTCTGGTGCTCCTCGTCCCAGCGTCGGCGCAGCTCGTCCAGGCGGGCGTGCCGGGTCACCCGCGCGGAGTGCCAGCTCGCGAAGCCGCCCGGGTGCACCCAGGCGCTGCCACCTTCGACGGCCACCACCCGGTCGGCGCTCTGGGCCAGCAACTCCCGGTCGTGCGAGACGTAGAGCACCGACTTCGTCGACTCGCGCAGTCGCGCCTCCAGCCAGCGTTTGCCGGGCACGTCGAGGAAGTTGTCCGGCTCGTCGAGCAGCAGCACCTCGTCCGGGCCGCGCAGCAGCAACTCCAACGCGAAGCGCTTCTGCTGGCCGCCGGAGAGGGTCCGCACCGGCCGGTCCCGGACGGCGTCCCAGGGCTGGTGGAGCACGATCGTGGCGACGGTGTCGAAGAGCACCTCGGCGTCGTACCCGCCGGCCTCGCCCCAGGCGCCGAGCGCGTCGGCGTACGCCAGTTGGGCCTTGCCGGCGGCGCTGCTGAACTTGCCGCGGACCTCGGCGGCCCGCATGGCCGTCTCGGTCTCGGCGAGCCGGCTGCCGGCCGCGCGCAGCGGCGGTGGGGCCAGTGACAGCGCCAGGTCGGCCAGTGTCGTCTCGTCGCCGATCATGCCGATGAACTGGCGCATCACGCCCAGCCCGCCGGCCCGAGCGACGGTGCCGGTACGCACCGGCAGGTCACCGGCGACCATCCGCAGCAGTGTCGTCTTTCCCGCGCCGTTCGGCCCGACCAGGGCGACCTTGCTGCCCTCCCCGACCCGGAACGACACGTCGGCGAAGAGTTCCCGACCGTCGGGCAGAATGTGCCCGACCGCTGCCACGTCCACGTATCCCACGCGGGGATCCTGCCCCAGCGAGGGCCGGGAGGGACATCCAATTACCGGGTGACCCGCAGCACCCGGAAGCCCTTCTGGCTGGCGTGCCGCTCGACCTGCCACCCCTTGTCGATGATCCAGCGCTGCAGCGAGTCGCCGCCGAGGTGGCGGGCGACGACGAGCCAGCCGACGCCGTCCGGGGCGAGTCGGGGCAGCCACCGCAGCAACAGCTCGTGCAGCTCGTCCTTGCCGATGCGGATCGGTGGGTTGGACCAGAGCTGGGCGAACCGGAGGTCCGCCGGCACGTCGTCCGGCGCGCTCACCCGGACCCGGTCGGCGGCGCCGATCCGCCTGGCGTTGGCGGCGGTCAGCTCGCGGGCGCGGGCGTTGACGTCGACCGCCCAGACCGTGCTCGTCGGCGCCACGTCGGCCAGCACGCAGGTGATCGGGCCGAACCCGCAGCCGAGGTCGAGGAGGTCACCGACGGTGTCGGCGGCGGGCAGCTCGGCCTTGCGCAGGAGTACGGCCGTGCCGGCGTCGAGGCGGCTGGCGGAGAAGACGCCGCCGGCCGAGACGAGCTGGTAGTCGCGGTCGGCGACGGAGAACTCGACCTCGCGCGCCGGTGCGTCGCTGGCGGGTTGAGCGGTGAAGTAGTGGTCGCCGGTCACGCCGGCAATTCTCGCACCGGCCGGGTCAGGCCACGACACGGCCCGTAGCCGCATTTCCCAATATTACCCCCTAAAGGGACAACGGCTCCTACTCTGGGCGACATGGTGTATCGGTACGAGTCCGATGAGGACGATTTCGAGGACCCGGAGCCCGGGTCCGACCTGGCCGTGCTCGGCGCCGGTCCGCCTCCGCCGGCCGGCCCCTCACCGTCACGCTTCCCCGCCCCGTCGCTACCCCGGCCCAACCAGCTGCTGCTGCCGTCGACCCAGGCGCCACGGAACCAGCAGTCACGGAACCAGGCGCCACCGACCCAGGTGCCACCGGTCACCCGCGTCAGCACCCCGGTCGCGGCCCCGCGCAGCCAGGTCTACACGACGGCTGAAGCCGTAACGTCGCCCACACGGCGCGGCGGCGGTCGGCTCTGGCAGGTGCTGATCGGCGGCGCTGCCGTCCTCGTCCTACTGGCGCTCTGCGGCCTGGGCGCGGCCGCGCTGCTCGTGGACGACGACCCGGCGCCACAGGCCACCGCCACGAGCCAGCCCAACGTCGGCGCGTCCGCTCCCGCGCAACGGCAGGACCTCGACTCGCGGGACACCGACCAGGCGCCGCTCACCGCGAAGGAGCTCTTTCCCGGCAAGGAGTTGAAGCTCGCCGACGGCCAGCCCGCCTACCAGGTGCTCAAGACGCACTCCAGCGGCAGTTGCGCCGTCGCCGCCACCGACGAGGTGGCCGACCTGCTCCTCCGGCTCGGCTGCAACCAGGTCGTCCGGGCGACGCTTCGGGCACCCGGCGGCGACTACCTGGTCACTGCCGGCCTGTTCAACCTCACCGACAAGGTCAGCGCCGAACGGGTCCGGGACCAGATCCGGCACATCCTCGACGACCGGCAGGGCCGGTTCCGGGGTCTGAGCGCCGGTGACGACGCTGACGTCCTGACCAGCGCCCCGGCTCGGGTCGGCTGGCAGGCCCGGGGCCACTACCTGGCGTACGCGCTTGTGGTCCGCGCGGACGGCGCCGCGGTCAAGTCCGGCGACGCGAAGATCCGGGACGTCCTGTACGACATGATCGAGATACACCTCAGTCGAGGCGTGCTGCAACGGCGGGCCGACACCGCCACGGCTGGACAACCAACGGCGGCGCCGACCAAGGGCAGCGGCACCCAGAACGACAGCACCGACGACGGCGACCTGCCGGGCGACTGATCCGCGACTCTGCCCGCCGGGTGTGCCGCCGAAGGGTGGCACACCCGTCGTCGTCCGCGACCGCCGCCGTCAGCCCACGACGAGGCCGCCGCCGTCAGCCCACGACGGGGCCGCCATCGTCAGCCCTCGACGGGGCCGCCATCGTCAGCCCTCGACGGGCACGCGCAGGCGGCGCGTCAGGTCCGCGCGGCGGGCGTAGTCGGCCGGGTCGTCCGGATAGCCGACCGCGACCAGGGTGAGGCCGTGCGCCGGGGCCACAGTCACCTCACTGGAGCGTTCCTGCCGGTCGAGCAGGCTGCCCGGCCACTCGACCGGCCGGCGACCGTCGCCGGCCGCCAGCAACGCTCCTACGAGGCTGCGGACCATCGCCTGGCAGAACGCGTCCGCCTGCACGGTGGCGACCAGGATGCCGTCCGGGTCGCGTCGCCAGTCCAGCCGGGTCACCTCGCGCAGCGTCGTCGCGTTCTCCTTGCGCCGGCAGTACGCGGCGAAGTCGTGCTCCCCCACCAGACCCGCCGCGGCGGCGTCCAGGGCGGCCAGGTCCAGCGGTCGCGGCCAGGCCAGCACCTCGTGTCGGCGCAACGGCTCGGCGCCGTACGGGGCGTCGGTCACCCGGTACTCGTAGCGCCGGAACGTGGCCGAGAAGCGGGCGTCGAAGTCGGCAGGCACCTCGGACATCGCCCGTACCCGCACGTCGGTGGGGAGCAGCCGCGCGAGACGGCGCAGCAACCGTCCCTCGTGCTCGCGCCACACCTCGGCGGGAAGGTCCAGGTGGCAGACCTGCCCGGTGGCGTGCACCCCCGCGTCGGTGCGACCCGCGACGGTCAGACCGGTCGCCGTACCCGCGCCGAGCACCAGGTCCAGGGTCTCGACGAGCACCCCGGCGACGGTCCGCCGGGTCGGCTGGGGCGCCCAGCCGGAGAAACCGGCGCCGTCGTACGAGACGTCCAGCCGCAGCCGGATCCGCTCGTCCACCTCGTACCTCCTGTCACGGGTCGGGCCCGACACCCCGTGAGGGGTGCCGGGCCCGGAAACGATGCCCGAGGTCAGGCCTTGTTCTCCTCGGTGGCGAGGTCGCTGTCCTCGCGCGCCTCGGCGGTGTCACCGGATGCCGACACCGGCGCCTCGGAGTCCTGGTCGGCCGGGGCCGACTGCGGGGTCTCGTCGGCCGGGGCGAGCGCCTCGACCTTGTCCTGCTGCGCGGCCTTGCGGGCGGCGGTCTTCTTGTTCACCTTGGGCTCGGCGACCTGAAGCTCTTCCACCAGCTCGATGATGGCCATCGGCGCGTTGTCGCCCTTGCGCGGACCGGTCTTCACGATCCGGGTGTAACCGCCGGGGCGGTTCGAGTACCGGGGCGCGATCTGGTCGAACAGGGCGTACACCACGTCCTTGTCCTTGACGACACCCAGCACCCGCCGCCGCGAGGCGAGGTCACCGCGCTTGGCCTTGGTGATGAGCTGCTCGGCCAGCGGACGCAGCCGACGGGCCTTCGTCTCGGTGGTCTGGATCTTGCCGTGCTGGAACAGCGCGGTCGCCAGGTTGGCGAGCATCAGCCGCTCGTGCGAGGGGCTGCCGCCGAGGCGGGGGCCCTTGGTGGGCGTGGGCATTTTTGGTGCTCCTCAGTTGTGGCGGCAGCGCGGACTAGAGCTGCTCGGTCTCGCGGTAGTCGTCGGTGTCGTAGTCGGCCTCGCCGAAGGTGTCCACGACGTGCGCCGGGTCGAAGTTCGGAGCCGAGTCCTTCAGCCCGAGACCCATCCCGGCGAGCTTCATCTTGACCTCGTCGATCGACTTCTGACCGAAGTTGCGGATGTCGAGGAGGTCGGCCTCGGTACGCCCGATGAGCTCACCAACGGAGTTGATGCCCTCGCGCTTGAGGCAGTTGTAGGAGCGGACGGTGAGGTCCAGCTCCTCGATCGGCAGAGCGAGGTCCGCCGCCAGCTGGGCGTCCTGCGGGGACGGCCCGATGTCGATGCCCTCGGCGGTCTCGTCCAGCTCACGAGCCAGCCCGAACAGCTCCACAAGCGTCGAACCGGCGGAGGCCAGCGCGGTACGCGGGCCCATCGAC
This sequence comes from Micromonospora sp. NPDC049275, assembly GCF_043197115.1. Lineage (NCBI taxonomy): Bacteria > Bacillati > Actinomycetota > Actinomycetes > Micromonosporales > Micromonosporaceae > Micromonospora > Micromonospora sp. NPDC049275. Next base: position 27,743 of record NZ_JBICSN010000015.1, on the reverse strand, counting down.
GGCTTGGTCTCGACGTCGATGATGAGCCGGTCGAAGTCGGTGCGCTGCTCGACGCGGGTCGCCTCGACGCGGTACGTCACCTTCAGCACCGGCGAGTAGATCGAGTCGACCGGGATGCGGCCGATCTCGGCGCCGGACTGCTTGTTCTGTGCGGCCGTCACGTAGCCCCGGCCCCGCTCGACGGTCAGCTCCATGTCGAGCCGGCCCTTGCCGTTGAGGGTCGCGAGCTTGAGGTCCGGGTTGTGCACCGAGACGCCGGCCGGGGGCTGGATGTCGCCCGCCGTCACGTCGCCCGGGCCCTGCTTGCGCAGGTACATGCTGACCGGCTCGTCGTGCTCGGAGCTGACGCACAGCTCCTTGATGTTCATGACGAGCTCGACCACGTCCTCCTTGACACCGGGGATCGTGGTGAACTCGTGCAGCACGCCGTCGATCTTGATCGAGGTGACCGCCGCACCCGGGATCGACGACAGCAGCGTGCGCCGCAGCGAGTTGCCCAGGGTGTAGCCGAAGCCCGGCTCGAGCGGCTCGATGGCGAACCGCGACCGGGTCTCGTTGATCGACTCCTCGGAGAGGGAGGGTCGCTGGCTGATGAGCATGTTGTCTCTTCTCTTCCGGGACGCCCGCTATTTGACGTCCACGACACAAACTGTTCCGGTGGCCCGCCCCGGAGGGCGGGCCACCGCAACGAGCCCGACTACTTGGAGTAGAGCTCGACGATCAGCTGCTCCTGGACCTGCGTGTCAATGACCTGCCGGGCCGGGAGGGAGTGCACGAGCACCTTCATCTGGCTGGGGATTGCCTCCAGCCAGGCCGGCACCGTCTTCGAACCGGCCTGAGCCTGCGCCACCACGAACGGGGTGAGCTCCTTGCTCTTGCCCCGGACCTCGATGATGTCGTGCTCCTTGACGCGGTACGACGGGATGTCGACCTTCTTGCCGTTCACCGTGAAGTGACCGTGCTTGACCAGCTGGCGGGCCATGTCCCGCGAGTGGGCGTAGCCGGCCCGGTAAACGACGTTGTCCAGCCGCGACTCGAGGATCTGCAGGAGGACCTCACCGGTCTTGGCCTGCTTGCCAACGGCTTCCTCGTAGTAGCCACGGAACTGCTTCTCCAGCACGCCGTAGACGCGGCGGGCCTTCTGCTTCTCGCGGAGCTGGAGCAGGTACTCCGTCTCCTTGGTGCGGCCGCGGCCGTGCTGCCCGGGCGGGAACGGCCGGGACTCGAACGGGCACTTCGGACCATCGCACTTGCTGCCCTTGAGGAACAGCTTCATCTTCTCCCGCCGGCAACGGCGGCAGTCTGCACCGGTGTAACGAGCCATCTCTCTCTACCTCTCAGACCCGGCGACGCTTCGGCGGACGGCACCCGTTGTGCGGCTGCGGGGTGACGTCGGCGATCTGCCCGACCTCGAGGCCCACGGCCTGCAGCGAACGGATGGCGGTTTCCCGGCCGGAGCCGGGGCCCTTGACGAACACGTCGACCTTGCGCATGCCGTGCTCCATGGCGCGACGCGCGGCAGCCTCGGCGGCCAGCTGCGCGGCGAACGGAGTCGACTTGCGGGAGCCCTTGAAGCCCACCTGGCCAGCGGAGGCCCAGGAGATGACCGCACCGGTCGGGTCCGTGATGGACACGATGGTGTTGTTGAAGGTGCTCTTGATGTGCGCCTGCCCGTGGGCGACGTTCTTGCGTTCCTTGCGCCGGACCTTCTTGACAGCGGCTCCGGCACGAGCCTTCGGTGGCATAAGTCTTCTGCGCTCCTATTACTTCTTGCCGGGCTTCTTCTTGCCGGCGACGGTCCGCTTCGGGCCCTTGCGGGTCCGTGCGTTGGTCTTGGTCCGCTGGCCACGCACGGGCAGGCCCCGGCGGTGCCGGATGCCGGCGTAGCAGCCGATCTCGACCTTGCGGCGGATGTCAGCGGCGACCTCGCGGCGCAGGTCGCCTTCAACCTTGTAGTTGCCCTCGATGTGGTCGCGGAGCTGCACGAGCTCCTCGTCCGTGAGGTCCCGAGCGCGCTTGTCCGGCGAGATGCCGGTGGCGGCGAGTGTCTCCAGGGCGCGGGTGCGACCGACCCCGAAGATGTAGGTGAGCGCGATCTCCATCCGCTTCTCGCGGGGGAGATCCACGCCGACTAGACGTGCCATGTGCGGGCGTACTCCTCGTGATGTGTGGCGGAGGTGTGGACCCGTCCCACCCCGCTACCGGCCGCCCCGTCTTTCCGACGCTGTCAGCGCCGGCGACCGGGATCGGTCGCTGCCCAAGCGGGCCCCGGCCTCCGACCGGGGGTCAGCCACGCAGGAGTACGTCTCGCGTACCGCTCGCGGCTGGGACGAGCATGTGTGATGTGTGTGTCGCAGGAGATCTGCCTGGACCAACGCCACCCGGCCGTTGTCACGGCCGAACGGGCTGAGTCAGCCCTGGCGCTGCTTGTGGCGCGGGTCGCTGCAGATGACCATGACCCGGCCGTGCCGGCGGATAACCCGGCACTTCTGGCAGATCCTCTTGACGCTCGGCTTGACCTTCACGGTTGCCTTACTTCCCATCTGGCCCGGGGACGCGCGTTGCACGACACCGGACGTCGAAGACGGACACGGGACTTCCCGGCCGCCGTCAGGACTACTTGTAGCGGTAGACGATGCGCCCGCGGGTCAGGTCGTACGGCGAGAGTTCGACGACGACCCGGTCCTCCGGCAGGATGCGGATGTAGTGCTGCCGCATCTTGCCGCTGATGTGAGCCAACACCTTGTGGCCGTTCGCGAGCTCCACCCGGAACATGGCGTTCGGCAGGGGCTCGATGACCCGACCCTCGATCTCAATGGCTCCGTCTTTTTTCGGCATGTCCTCCGCTGTCCTGACGTCGATTGCTCCGGGCGGCCCACAACGTCTTACACGGGGAACTGACCAAGATCAGAAGCCCGCGCCAGCCGCGGCTCCAGGTCCCACCGAAGCGCAGGGTGGGCATGCCGGAGTGGACGCTGTGCGCCGAACAGAAAGTGTACGCCGACCTGCGCGCCGTCGCCAAACCGGCCACCCACCGCGTCGCCGCGCCGCCCTCAGCTCCCCGCCCAACCCTCCGGTGATCTCCGCAAACGCCGCCCCACATCGACCGGTGATCATGGGGTTGACGAGGCGACACACGGCCGTCGGCCTCGCCAACCCCATGATCACCGGTGGTTGGGTGGGTGGGTGGGTCGGATGGGGTCGGTGGGTCAGGTTTCGGGTTTGGGGTCTTCTGGGTCGTTGGCGTGCAGTTCGCGGCGGCGCTCGCGCTTGGCCCGCCTGCGCTCACGCCGGCGCTCCCGCTCGATCGCCTGGCGGCGGGGCTCTCCCCCGGCCAGCCCGCCGACCGTCCGGAGCACCAGCACCGCGCCCCACGGGCCGGCCACCCAGCCCGGCCAGAAATAGAGCAGTTGCTGACTCAGCAGCGAGGTCACGCCCCAGATCGTCACCACGATGGCTACCACCTTCAGGTACGGCAGCCACACCTCGGCCAGCCAACGACCGACGTGGCCGTGCACGACCGGGACGGGCCGACCGACGGGCGGCTCGACCGACGCGCTGGCCGGCCGCAGGGCCGAATGCTCCGGGGGCGCCACCGGTGGCAGATCGCTGAGCAGGGCGTCCAGCTCGGCGTACGTGCGCGCCGCGTAGGCCCGTTGCACCCGCTCGTCGTACTCGTGCAGGTCCAACCGGCCCTCGCCGAGTGCGACACGCAGCCGGTCGGCAACCACCTCACGGTCCGCGTCCGCGGCCCGCATCCCGTCGCGCCCGTCCATGCCGGCAAGCATGCCACCGCCACGCCAGTCCCGTCCCGCCCGCCGGTCCCGCCCGCCGGTCCCGCCCGCCCTCCCACCCCTCGGCACGGTTGATCATGAAGTTATTGCCAGCCTCACCGGCGTGTCAGGGCAATAACTTCATGATCGACGAGCGGGGGGTGGGGGGGTGGGGTTGGGGTGGGGGCGGGTTTGGGGGGTTAGGGGGTGGGGGCGGGTTGGCGTGCGGTTACCAGGTCGCCCAGGCGGGCACGGCCGCCGTCGAAGGCCGTGAGCACCCACACGCCATCAGGCAACAGCGCCATCGAGTGCTCGACGTGCGCGGCGACCGACCCGTCCCGGGTGACCACCGTCCAACCGTCGGCCAGTTCGACGGTACGCGGCGACGCCATGGTGATCATCGGCTCGATCGCCAGCGCCATGCCGGGGACCAGACGCGGCCCCTTGCCCGGCCTACCGTGGTTGAGCACGTGCGGGTCCTGGTGCATCTCGGTGCCGATGCCGTGGCCACCGTAGCCGTCGACGATGCCGTACCGGCCGCCCTTGCGGACCGCGGTCTCCACCGCGTGCGAGATGTCGGTGAGCCGCCCCTTGCCGCTGGCCGCACCGCGTGCCGCCGCGGCGATGCCCGCCCACATCGCGTCCTCGGCGACCTCGGCCATCTTGAGCAGTGCCGGGTCGACGTCGCCGACCCCGACGGTGATCGCGGAGTCGCCGTGCCACCCGTTGAGCACCGCACCGCAGTCGATCGAGATGAGGTCGCCCTCGGAGAGCACCTGCTGCGGCGACGGGATGGCGTGCACGATCTGCTCATTGACCGAGGAGCAGATCGACGCCGGGAAGCCGTGGTAGCCCTTGAAGGACGGGACGGCGCCCGCCTCGCGGATCGTCGACTCGGCGATGGCGTCCAGATCGGCAGTGCTCACGCCGGGGGCCACAGCCTCGCGCATCCGGCGCAGGGCCTCGGCGACCACGAGCCCGGCCGCGCGCATCTTGTCGATCTGGTCAGGGGTCTTCAGCTGGATATCCAGCTGGGGACGACGCATGGAGCGGTTACCTTTCGTTGCCGAAGAGCGGGGCACGTCTCGCGTACCCCGCTCTTCGCACTCTATCCGCCGCGGTGCGGCGAGGACCTCAGCCGCCGTACGACCGCAGAGCGTCGATGGCCCTGGTGGTGACGTCCTCCACCGGGCCGGTGGCGTCGATCCCCACCAGCTTGCCCTGGGCGCCGTAGTAGTCGACCAGCGGCGCGGTCTTCTCGCTGTATTCCCGCAGCCGGGTGGCGATGGTCTCCGGCTTGTCGTCGTCGCGCTGGAACAGCTCGGCGCCACACCTGTCACAGATGCCCGGCCGGGTGGTGGCGTCGAACTCGACGTGCCAGATCTTGCCGCAACCCCGACAGGTACGCCGGCCGGAGAGCCGCCGGATCACCTCGTCGTCGTCGACCACCAGCTCCAGCACCAGATCCAGGGCGGTGCCCAGATCGGCGAGGAGCTTGTCCAGAGCGGCGGCCTGCGGAGTGGTCCGCGGGAAGCCGTCGAGCAGGAAGCCCTCGCTGGCGTCGGGCTCGGCCAGCCGGTCCCGGACCATGTTGATGGTGACCTCGTCCGGAACCAGCTCGCCTGCGTCCATGTAGCGCTTGGCCTCGACGCCGAGCGGCGTGCCCTGGGTGACGTTCGAGCGGAAGATGTCTCCGGTCGAAATCTTGGGTACCGACAGGTGCGCGGCGACGAACTCTGCCTGCGTGCCCTTACCCGCACCCGGCGGGCCAACCAGAACGAGTCTCATCTACCGCAGGAACCCTTCGTAGTTCCGCTGCATGAGTTGGCTCTCGATCTGCTTCACGGTCTCCAGACCGACGCCGACCATGATGAGCACAGCGGTGCCACCGAACGGGAAGTTCTGGTACTGCTGGCTGTCCAGCCAGATGAAGAAGAAGTTCGGCAGGATCGAGATGATGCCGAGGTAGAGCGCGCCCGGCAGGGTGATCCGGCTGAGGATGAAGTCCAGGTAGTCGGCGGTCGGCTTGCCCGGCCGGATACCCGGCACGAACCCGCCGTACTTCTTCATGTTGTCCGCGACCTCGGTCGGGTTGAACGTGATCGAGACGTAGAAGTACGTGAAGAAGATGATCAGCAGGAAGTAGACCGAGATGTAGATCGGGCTGTTCGGTGCGACCAGGTTGTTCTGGATCCACGCCTGGACCTTGCCCGGATCGTTCTGGTCGAAGAACTGCAGGGCCAACTGCGGGAGGTAGAGCAGCGACGAGCCGAAGATGACCGGGATGACACCCGCCTGGTTGACCTTCAGCGGGATGTAGGTCGAGGTGCCGCCGTACATCCGCCGGCCGATCATCCGCTTGGCGTACTGCACCGGGATCCGGCGCTGCGCCTGCTCGATGAACGTGACCGCGGTGATGACCACCAGAACCAGCGCGATGACGAGAGCGAACTTGCCCCAGCCCTGTTGGGTCTTGATCTGCCAGCCCTCGCCGGGCAGCCGGGCCGCGATCGAGGTGAAGATCAGCACGGACATGCCGTTGCCGACGCCCCGGTCGGTGATCAGCTCACCGAGCCACATGACCATGCCGGTGCCGGCGGTCATGGTGATCACCAGGACGGCCAGGGTCAGCCAGTCCGGGATGCCGGTGTTCTCGGGGATGATCGGGAACTGGTCGCAGCGGTTCTGGAACAGCTGACCCGAGCGGGCCAGCGCCACGAACGCCGAGGCCTGCAGCACGCCGAGACCGAGGGTCAGGTAGCGGGTGTACTGCGTGATCTTCGCCTGACCGGCCTGGCCCTCCTTGCGGAGCTGCTCCAGGCGCGGAATCACGACGGTCAGCAGCTGCAGGATGATCGACGCGGTGATGTAGGGCATGATGCCCAGCGCGAAGACCGAGAGCTGTAGCAGCGCCCCGCCGGAGAAGAGGTTGAGCAGATTCAGCGGGCCCGTCGTGTCACCCGAGATGGAGTCGAGGCACTTCTGCACGTTGCCGTACGAGACGCCCGGGCTGGGGAGCGTGGCACCCAGCCGGTAGACCGCGATGATGCCTACTGTGAACAGCAGCTTCTTGCGCAGGTCAGGCGTACGGAACGCACTGAGAAAGGCGGACAGCAACTTCTTCCTCCTGCGCGAGGCGGGCCGCCGGTGATCCCTGGCGGGTGGGGGTGGATCACGGGCGAGTGCCCGCAATCCATGGCTGGGATGGGACTCTAACAGCCCTGTCCCGCTCCGGGCAGGTGTGCCCGGCTACATAAACCGAATCCGATATTACCGGGCGCGCACGGCCCAGGCAGACCTAGGCGCCCGCCAGTTGCTCACAACCGACGGGCGCCGAGGTCGTACGCCTTACAGCTCGGTGGCGGAGCCACCGGCGGCAGCGATCTTCTCCTTGGCCGACGCGCTGAACGCGTGCGCCGACACCTGGAGCGCCACCCCGCCAAGGTCCCCGGTGCCGAGGACCTTGACCGGCTGGCCCTTGCGGACCGCGCCGGCCTCGACCAGCTCGAGCGGGCCAACCTGGCCACCGTTCGGGAACAGCTCGGCGAGCCGGTCCAGGTTGACAACCTGGAAGACCACCTTGAACTTGTTCTTGAAGCCCTTCATCTTCGGAAGGCGCATGTGGATGGGCATCTGCCCACCCTCGAACGCCGCCGAGATGTTCTTGCGGGCCTTGGAGCCCTTCGTACCGCGACCAGCGGTCTTGCCCTTGGAACCCTCACCACGACCCACACGGGTCTTCGCGGTCTTGGAACCGGGTGCCGGGCGCAGGTGGTGCACCTTGATCGTCATTACTCGACCTCCTCGACCTTCACGAGGTGGCTCACAGTGAAGATCATGCCGCGGATCTCGGGCCGGTCCTCCTTGACCACCACGTCGTTGATCCGCTTGAGACCGAGCGAACGCAGCGACTCACGCTGGTTGTGCTTGGTCCCGATACCGGACCGGAGCTGGGTGACCTTCAGGCGTGCCATCAGCGCGCCACCCCCGCACGCGACGCCAGCATGGCGGCCGGCGCGACGTCCTCCACCGGCAGGCCACGACGCGCCGCGACCTGCTCGGGGGACTCAAGCCCCTTCAGGGCCGCCACGGTGGCGTGCACGATGTTGATCGGGTTCGACGAGCCGAGGCTCTTGGAGAGCACGTCGTGGATCCCGGCGCACTCCAGCACGGCGCGCACCGGACCACCGGCGATGACACCCGTACCGGCCGAGGCCGGCTTGAGCAGCACGACGCCAGCGGCGTCCTCACCCGTCACCGGGTGCGGGATCGACTGACCGATCCGCGGAACCTTGAAGAAGTGCTTCTTGGCCTCCTCGACACCCTTGGCGATGGCCGCGGGCACCTCCTTGGCCTTTCCGTAGCCCACGCCGACCGTGCCGTCGCCGTCGCCCACGATCACCAGGGCGGTGAAGCTGAAGCGACGACCACCCTTCACGACCTTGGCGACGCGGTTGATCGCGACGACCCGCTCAAGGTGCGGGGTCTTCTCGACGGGCGCGTTTCCGCGGCCGCCCTCACGGCGGTTGTCGCGGCGACCACCCTCGTTGCCACCGGACCCGCCGCCACGGCGCTGTTGACCTGGCATCAGCAGCCTTCCTTATCTCTCGTGACGGGGTTTGTTAGAACTCGAGCCCGGCTTCGCGGGCGGCGTCGGCAAGCGCGGCGACTCGCCCCGCGTACCGGTTGCCACCGCGGTCGAAGACGACCTTGGAGACGCCGGCGGCCTTCGCCCGCTCGGCGAGCAGGGCGCCCACCTTGCCGGCGAGGGCGCTCTTGTCGCCCTCCGTACCGCGCAGCGAGGAGTCCAGGGTCGACGCCGACGCCAGGGTGTGACCCTTGGTGTCGTCGACGATCTGGGCAACCATGTGCCGCAGCGAACGGGTGACGACCAGGCGCGGACGCTCGGCCGTACCGCTGACGTTCTTGCGGACGCGGAAGTGCCGACGCGCACGCCCAACGGCGCGCTTGGCGGCGACGCCGCGGCGGCGCTTGAGCAGCGTGGCGCTCACTTCTTACCTGCCTTTCCAGCCTTGCGGCGGATGACCTCGCCCTGGTACTTCACGCCCTTGCCCTTGTAGGGCTCCGGCGGACGGATCTTCCGGATGTTGGCGGCGACCTCACCGACCTGCTGCTTGTCGATGCCGGCCACGTGGAACAGGGTCGGCCGCTCCACCGTGAAGGTGATGCCCGCCGGCGCGGGAACGACCACCGGGTGCGAGAACCCGAGCGCGAACTCGAGGTCCGAACCCTTGGCGGTGACCCGGTAACCGGTGCCGGCGATCTCCAGGCTCTTGCGGTAGCCCTCGGTCACGCCGACGATCATGTTGGCGACCAGGGTACGGCTCAGGCCGTGCAGCTCCTTGGCCTTGCGCTCGTCGTTCGGGCGGTTGACGTTCAGCTGCCCGTCCTCCGCGCGCTCGACCGTGATCGGGTCGGCGATCGTGTGCTGCAGCTCGCCCTTCGGGCCCTTGACCTTGACGGTCTGCCCGTCGATCGTGATGTCGACGCCGGCTGGTACCGGGATCGACTTACGTCCAATTCGCGACATTTCTACCAGTCTCCCGTTACCAGACGAAGGCGAGGACTTCCCCGCCAACACTCCGCTTGCGGGCCTGCCGGTCGGTCAGCAGCCCCTGGGACGTCGAAATGATCGCCACGCCCAGCCCACCGAGCACCCGCGGGAGCCCGTCCGACTTGGCGTACACCCGGAGACCGGGCTTGGACACGCGCTTGATGCCGGCCAGGCTCCGCTCGCGGTTCTGGCCGTACTTCAGCTCGACGACCAGTCGCTTGCCGACGGCACCCTCCTCGGGCTCCTCGACCGACCAGGTGGCGATGTAACCCTCGGCCTTCAGGACCTCGGCGATGTTCGCCTTGATCTTGGAGTAGGGCATCTTCACCTGATCGTGGTACGCCTGGTTGGCGTTACGCAGACGCGTGAGCATGTCTGCGATCGGGTCGGTCATCGTCATGGATTTCGTCAGCCTTTCTCGCCGGGGTTCCCGGGGCATCAGCCCCGGGCCTACGGCGAAGAGCAATACCTAATCGGTGCAGGAGTTCCCGGCTGACAGCCGGGACGCGGTCGCCCTTACCAGGAAGCCTTGGACACACCCGGCAGCTCACCGCGGTGGGCCATCTCCCGGATGCAGACCCGGCAGAGCCCGAACTTGCGGTAGACCGCCTTCGGACGCCCGCACCGCTGGCAGCGGGTGTACGCGCGAACCGAGAACTTCGGCTTCGCGGCCGCCTTGATGATCAGCGCCTTCTTGGCCATCTCAGTTCTCCTTGAACGGGAAGCCCAGGAGCTTGAGCAGCGCCCGGCCCTCGTCGTCGGTCGTAGCGGTGGTGACCACCGTGATGTCCATGCCCCGCTGGCGATCGATCCGGTCCTGGTCGATCTCGTGGAACACCGACTGCTCGGTCAGACCGAACGTGTAGTTGCCGTGCCCGTCGAGCTTGCGCCCGTCCAGACCGCGGAAGTCGCGGATACGCGGCAGCGCGATGGACAGCAGCCGGTCCAGGAACTCCCACATACGGTCGCCGCGGAGGGTCACCTTCGCGCCGATCGGCATGCCCTCGCGGAGCTTGAACTGCGCGATGGACTTGGTCGCCCGCCGCACCTGCGGCTTCTGGCCGGTGATCGTGGCGAGGTCGCGGACCGCGCCGTCGATCAGCTTGGCGTCGCGAGCAGCCTCGCCGACACCCATGTTGACGACGATCTTGACCAGCCGCGGCACCTGCATAGGGTTGCCGTAGCTGTTCTGCTCACGCAGCTGGGCCACGATCTCGTTGCGGTACCGCTCCTTGAGGCGCGGCAGGGTCTTTTCGGTAGCCGTGGTCATCACAGGTCCTTACCGGTGCTACGCGCGATGCGGACCTTCTGGCCGTTGTCGTCGAAGCGGTAACCGACGCGGGTCGGCTTGCCGTCGGAGTCCAGGACCTGCACGTTCGAGACGTGGATCGGGGCCTCCTGGGTGACGATGCCGCCGGTCTTGGCGCCACGCTGGGTGGTGCTGATGCGGGTGTGCTTCTTGACCCGGTTCACGCCCTCGACCAGGACCTTGTCCTGCCGCGGGTAGGCCGCGATGACCTTACCCTTGGCACCCTTGTCCTTGCCGGCGATGACGACGACCGTGTCGCCCTTCTTGACCTTCACGGTCACAACACCTCCGGCGCGAGGGAAATGATCTTCATGAACCGCTTGTCCCGCAGCTCCCGGCCCACCGGGCCGAAGATGCGGGTTCCACGCGGGTCCCCACCGTCCTTGATGATGACGGCGGCGTTCTCGTCGAAGCGGATGTACGAGCCGTCCGGCCGACGCTTCTCCTTGGCCGTGCGAACGATGACCGCCTTCACGACGTCGCCCTTCTTCACACCGGCACCCGGGATCGCGTCCTTGACCGTGGCCACGATGACGTCGCCGATGCTCGCGTAGCGCCGACCGGAGCCACCGAGAACCCGGATGCACAGGATCTCCCGAGCACCCGTGTTGTCGGCGACGCGCAGTCGCGACTCCTGCTGAATCACGTCTATCTCCTATGTCTGCCGGTTCTCCGGCCGCCGTCGCGGCCGGCCGGAGCCTGGCGGAACCTACGCCCGACGCATCGCCGGGCGAGCTCGAGCCTTCGCTACTTGGCCTTTTCCAGGATCTCCACGATCCGCCAACGCTTGGTGGCGCTCAGCGGCCGGGTCTCCATGATGAGAACCCGGTCACCGGTGCCAGCGGCGTTCTGCTCGTCGTGCACCTTCAGCTTGGCCGTACGGCGCATGATCTTGCCGTACAGCGCGTGCCGAACCCGGTCCTCGACCTCGACGACGACGGTCTTGTCCATCTTGTCGCTGATCACCAGGCCCTCGCGGACCTTGCGGCGCGACCGCGCGGCGGCGGTGGCGGTCTCTTCGGTCATGATGCAGTCACCTCAGTCGGCGCGGCCGAGAGCCCCAGCTCGCGCTCACGCATGATCGTGTAGATCCGGGCGATCTCCCGACGGATGACCTGCAGCCGCCGGTTGTTGTCCAGCTGCCCGGTTGCGGCCTGCACGCGGAGGTTGAACAGCTCCGCCTTGGCCTCCCGCAGCTTCGTGACCAGCTCCTCTTCGGAGAGCTCACGCAGCTCGGTCGCCTTAACGCCCGCTGCCATCAGGATTCACCCACTTCGCGCGTAACAATGCGGCACTTCATCGGGAGCTTGTGAATCGCGCGACGCATAGCCTCTCGCGCGGTCTGCTCGTTGGGGAAGGACATCTCGAAGAGAACCCGCCCCGGCTTGACGTTGGCGACCCACCACTCGGGCGAACCCTTACCGGAACCCATCCGGGTCTCGGCAGGCTTCTTGGTGAGGGCCTGGTCCGGGAAGATCGTGATCCAGACCTTGCCACCACGCTTGATGTGGCGAGTCATCGCGATACGTGCCGACTCGATCTGCCGGTTCGTCACGTACGCCGGCTCGAGAGCCTGGATCCCGAACTCGCCGAACACCACCCGGTTACCACCCTTGGACGCGCCACTGCGGTCCGGGTGGTGCGGCTTGCGGAAGCCCTTCGGGGGCTTGCGCGGCATCAGCATCTGTCAGCCCTCCTGCTGCGTTTCTGCCGGAGCAGCCGCGGCCGCGACAGCAGCGCTGTCGACCGGCTCGCCACTCGGCGTCTCGGCCTGCTGCGCGATGGTGGTCGCAGCAGCCCGACCGGCCTCGGTGCCACCAGCGGTCGTGCCGGACGAACCGGACCGGCCACGGCGCGGACGCTCGGGACGGTCGCCGCGCTCACCACGACGCGGGCGCGACGGACCGGCCTCGGCCGGAGCCTCCCGGCCCGGAACCGCGTCACCCTTGTAGATCCAGACCTTCACGCCGATCCGGCCGAAGGTCGTACGGGCCTCGAAGAAGCCGTACTCGATGTTGGCCCGCAGCGTGTGCAGCGGAACCCGGCCCTCGCGGTAGAACTCGGTCCGGCTCATCTCGGCGCCGCCGAGGCGGCCCGAGACCTGAACCCGGATGCCCTTGCAGACCGGGTTCTTCATGGCCGACTGCATGGCCTTGCGCATCGCCCGACGGAAGCTGACCCGGCTGGACAGCTGCTCGGCCACGCCCTGCGCGACGAGCTGAGCGTCCGACTCGGGGTTCTTCACCTCGATGATGTTCAGCTGGACCTGCTTGCCGGTGAGCTTCTCGAGCTCGCCGCGGATCCGGTCGGCCTCCGCACCCTTACGGCCGATGACGATGCCCGGCCGGGCGGTGTGGATGTCGACGCGGACGCGGTCGCGGGTGCGCTCGATGTCGACCTTGGAGATCCCGGCACGCTCGAGGCCCTTGGACATCATGCGGCGGATCTTGACATCCTCGCCGATGTAGTCCTTGTAGAGCTTGTCTGCGAACCAGCGGGACTTCCAGTCGGTCGAGATGCCGAGCCGGAACCCAGTGGGGTGAACCTTCTGACCCATTACTCGGCGTCCTCCGTCTTGCTCTGCGCTTCGGCCGGTGCGGCCTCCGTGGCCGGGGCGGCCTTCTTCGCCGCGGCCTTCCTCGGCGCTGCCGGCGCGACCGCCTCGACTGCCACGGTGATGTGGCAGGTGCGCTTGCGGATCCGGTACGCCCGGCCCTGCGCCCGCGGCTGGAACCGCTTCATCGTCGGGCCCTCGTCCACGAACGCCTCGCTGACGAGCAGCGCGTCAGGGTCCAGCCGCTCGTTGTTCTCCGCGTTCGCGATCGCGCTAGCGAGCACCTTGTACACCTGCTCGCTCGCAGCCTGCGGCGCGAACTGCAGCACCGTGAGAGCCTCCTTCGCGGGCAGGCCGCGGACGAGGTTGACCACCCGGCGCGCCTTCATCGGCGAGATGCGCACGTGCCGCGCAACCGCCCGCGCGCCCGGAAGCACCGGAGCGTCGCCCTTTCCTGGCATCGCTGTAACCCCTTGTTCCCTCTATCCGTATGCCCGCGGCGTCAGCGCCGACGGCTCTTCCGGTCGTCCTTCTCGTGACCCTTGAACGTGCGGGTCAGCGCGAACTCGCCGAGCTTGTGCCCGACCATCGCCTCGGTCACGAACACCGGGACGTGCTTGCGTCCGTCATGCACGGCGATCGTGTGCCCGAGCATCTCCGGGATGATCGTCGAGCGCCGCGACCAGGTCTTGATCACGTTCTTCGAGCCCTTGTCGTTCTGTACTTCCACCTTCTTGAGCAGGTGGTCGTCTACGAACGGGCCCTTCTTGAGGCTGCGAGGCATGTCTTATCTCCCTCAGCCGCGCTTACGCGTGGCGTAGCGGCGGCGGACGATCAGCTTGTCGCTCGGCTGGCCCTTACGGCGGGTGCGGCCCTCGGGCTTACCCTGCGGGTTGACCGGGTGGCGACCACCGGAGGTCTTACCCTCACCACCACCGTGCGGGTGGTCGACCGGGTTCATGGCGACACCACGGACGGTCGGGCGCTTGCCCTTCCACCGCATACGGCCGGCCTTACCCCAGTTGATGTTCGACTGGTCGGCGTTGCCGATCTCGCCGACGCTCGCGCGGCAGCGCACGTCCACCCGCCGGATTTCGCCGGACGGCATACGCAGGGTCGCGTACGCGCCCTCGCGGCCGAGCAGCTGGATGCCGACGCCTGCGGAACGGGCCAGCTTGGCCCCGCCGCCCGGACGCAGCTCCACGTTGTGGATCGTGGTACCGACCGGGATGTTGCGCAGCGGCAGGTTGTTACCCGGCTTGATGTCGGCGCCCGGACCGGACTCGACGCGGTCGCCCTGCTTCATGTCCTTCGGCGCGATGATGTACCGCTTCTCGCCGTCGGCGTAGTGCAGCAGCGCGATGCGCGCCGTGCGGTTCGGGTCGTACTCGATGTGAGCGACCTTCGCCGGCACGCCGTCCTTGTCGACCCGCTTGAAGTCGATCAGACGGTACTGGCGCTTGTGACCGCCACCGTGGTGCCGCGTGGTGATCCGGCCGTGGGCGTTACGCCCGCCCTTCTTCGGCAACGGAGCCAGCAGCGACTTTTCCGGCGTGGACCGGGTGATCTCGGCGAAGTCGGCAACGCTGGAGCCACGTCGGCCCGGCGTCGTCGGCTTGTACTTACGGATAGCCATTGTCTACACCCCTCAGCTGACCGGGCCGCCGAAGGCCTCGATACGGTCACCGTCAGCCAGCTTCACGATCGCCCGCTTGGTCGCCTTGCGCTGACCGAAGCCGGTCTTGGTGCGCTTGCGCTTACCCTGGCGGTTGAGCGTGTTGACCGTCAGGACGCGGACGTCGAAGATCTGCTGGATAGCGATCTTGATCTCGGTCTTGTTCGCGTCCGGGTGCACCAGGAAGGTGTACCAGTTCCGGTTCAGCTCGCTGTAGCTCTTCTCCGAGACGACCGGCGCCACGATGATGTCGCGCGGGTCGGCGATCGTGCTCACTTGCCACCCTCCTCGGTGGTCTCGGCGGGCACGCCCAGGAACTCGTCCAGGGCGTCCTTGGTGAAGACCACGTCGTCGGCCACCAGCACGTCGTACGTGTTCAGCTGGCCGGACTCGATCAGGTGCACGCGCGGCTCGTTGCGCAGCGACACCCAGTTCAGCTCGTCGGTGCTGCTCAGCACGACGAGAACCCGACGGGCCTCGGTGAGCTTGGTCAGCGTGGCCAGCGCGGCCTTGGTCGACGGCTTCTCGCCCGAGACGAATGCCTCGACGACGTGCACCTGCCCGGCGCGTGCCCGGTCCGAGAGGGCACCGCGGAGCGCGGCGGCCTTCATCTTCTTCGGGGTCCGCTGGCTGTAGTCGCGCGGCACGGGACCGTGCACCACGCCACCGCCGGCGAACTGCGGCGCGCGGATCGAGCCCTGCCGGGCGCGACCGGTGCCCTTCTGCTTGTACGGCTTCTTGCCGCCACCGGCGACCTCGCCGCGGGTCTTGGCCTTGTGCGTGCCCTGTCGGGCCGCCGCGAGCTGGGCCACCACGACCTGGTGCATCAGCGCGACGTTGGCCTGCACGTCGAAGATGTCCGCCGGCAGCTCGACCGAGCTGCTGGTGGTGCCTTCGACGGTGCGTACGTCAACGGTGGTCACTTGGCCGCACCGCCCTTCTTCACCTTGCTCTTGGCCGCGGTACGGACCAGAACCAACGCGCCCTTGGGGCCAGGAATGGCACCCCGGACGAGCAGCAGGTTGTTCTCGGTGTCGACCGCCTGGACGGTGAGGTTCTGCACGGTGTAGCGCACGCCACCCATGCGGCCGGCCATCCGGGTGCCCTTGAAGACACGACCCGGGGTGGCGCAGGCGCCGATGGAACCGGGCGAGCGGTGCTTGCGCTCGACACCGTGGCTGGCGCGCAGACCGTGGAAGCCGTGCCGCTTCATCGGGCCGGCGTAGCCCTTGCCCTTGGTCTTGCCGGTGACGTCGATCGTGAGGCCGGCCGGGAACTCCTCGACCGTGACCTCCTGGCCGAGCGAGTATTCCCCAGCGTCCGTGGTGCGCAGCTCGACGATGTGCCGGCGCGGCGCCACGTCCGCCTTCGCGTAGTGCCCGCTGACCGGCTTCTTGACCTTGCGCGGGTCGATCGTGCCGTACGCGAGCTGGACCGCGGAGTAACCGTCCTTCTCGGCGCTACGAACCTGGCTGATGACGCACGGGCCGGCCTCGACCACGGTCACGGGAACAACGCGGTTGTTGTCCCAGACCTGGGTCATGCCGAGCTTGGCGCCCAGGATCCCCTTGACTTGCCTGTCCATTTGTCCGGTCCCTACAGCTTGATCTCGATGTCGACGCCAGCCGGCAGGTCGAGGCGCATGAGCGAGTCGACCGTCTTCGGGGTCGGGTCGATGATGTCGATCAGCCGCTTGTGCGTGCGCATCTCGAAGTGCTCGCGCGAGTCCTTGTACTTGTGCGGCGAGCGGATAACGCAGAAACGGTTGATCTCCGTGGGCAGCGGCACCGGGCCCGCGACCTGCGCCCCGGTGCGCGTCACCGTCTCGACGATCTTCCGAGCCGAGGAGTCGACGACCTCGTGGTCATAGGCCTTGAGCCGGATGCGGATCTTCTGTCCCGCCATGGTGGCTTCTGTTCCTTCTCTCGATGCCGCTGTGTTGCGGGCGCCTGTACCGGCTGGCACAGGCCCACTTCGCCGACCCCCGCGGTCGGGCGTGTCGCGCCCTCGGGCCGGGCTCCGCCCCGTGGTTCCGGAGTGGTGCTGACCGCGCGGTGGGTCAAGGCGCCGATCGCGTTACCGCGACCTGAACGCCGTGCGAGGGTGGTTGGCGACTGGGCCGCCAACCACCCTACGCTCGACTGTCTCGCCACCCGGAGGTTCAGCGAAAGCCGAACACAGGCGACGAACTGTCGTTACGCAACCTGACTAGTATGCCGCACGACCGGCGGCGGGTCTAATCGGGGTTACCTAGCTCACTTGATGATCTTGGTGACGAACCCGGCGCCGACGGTGCGGCCACCCTCGCGGATCGCGAACTTGAGGTTCTCCTCCATGGCGATGGGCTGGATCAGCTTCACCGACATGGTGGTGTTGTCGCCCGGCATGACCATCTCGGTGCCCTCGGGAAGGGTGACGACACCGGTGACGTCCGTGGTCCGGAAGTAGAACTGCGGGCGGTAGTTCTGGAAGAACGGGGTGTGCCGGCCGCCCTCCTCCTTGGAGAGGATGTAGACCGTCGCCTCGAACTCCGTGTGCGGGGTGTTCGAGCCCGGCTTCACGACGACCATGCCGCGCTCGACCTCGTCGCGCTTGGTGCCGCGCAGCAGCAGACCGACGTTCTCGCCTGCGCGGGCGTCGTCCAGGGTCTTCCGGAACATCTCGATCGCGGTGACCTTGGTCTTGAAGCTCTTCTCCTTGATACCAACGAGCTCAACATCCTCGTTCGGCAGGAGAACGCCACGCTCCACACGACCGGTGACGACGGTGCCACGACCGGTGATCGTGAAGACGTCCTCAACCGGCATCAGGAACGGCTTGTCAACCTCGCGGTCCGGCTGCGGGATCGAGGTGTCGACCGCGTTCATCAGGTCCAGCAGCTTGCCGGTCCACTCGGGGTCACCCTCGAGGGCCTTCAGCGCCGAAACCCGAACGACCGGCAGGTCGTCACCCGGGTACTCCTGCGAGGAGAGCAGCTCACGGACCTCGAGCTCGACGAGCTCCAGGAGCTCCTCGTCGTCGACCATGTCGCTCTTGTTGAGCGCCACGACGATGTACGGCACGCCAACCTGACGCGCGAGCAGCACGTGCTCACGGGTCTGCGGCATCGGGCCGTCGGTCGCCGCGACCACCAGGATCGCGCCGTCCATCTGCGCGGCACCGGTGATCATGTTCTTGATGTAGTCGGCGTGCCCAGGGCAGTCGACGTGCGCGTAGTGCCGCGACTCGGTCTGGTACTCGACGTGCGCGATCGAGATCGTGATGCCGCGGGCCTTCTCCTCCGGCGCCTTGTCGATCTCGTCGAACGGCGTGTAAGGGTTCAGGTCCGGGTACTGGTCGTGCAGGACCTTGGTGATGGCCGCCGTCAGCGTCGTCTTACCGTGGTCGATGTGACCAATGGTGCCGATGTTGACGTGCGGCTTAGTCCGCTCGAACTTAGCCTTCGCCACTGGTGTCCTCCTGTGGACTTCTTGGTTCGTACGCCCGGCGCGCCGGTCGGCGCTTAGGACTCTGTCGACAGCCTTTCCGGCCGAACGGCCGGAGAGCCTTTGTGGGTTCTGCGGCGATGAAGCCTACAGGCCCGGTCTCACGCGATCCGATCGTGGTGGCCGCGGGCGGGTGAAACCACCCACGACCGACCACGAATCACCTGCTCGGGGCGTTACTCGCCCGTTGCCTTGGCGATGATCTCCTTCGCGACGCTCTGCGGAACCTCGGCGTAGGAGTCGAACTGCATGCTGTAGCTAGCCCGGCCCTGGGTCTTCGACCGCAGGTCGCCGACGTAGCCGAACATCTCCGACAACGGCACCAGAGCCCTGACGATGCGGGCGCCGCTGCGCTCCTCCATCGCCTGGATGATGCCGCGGCGGGAGTTGAGGTCACCGATGACGTCACCCATGTTCTCCTCAGGAGTGGTGACTTCAACGGCCATCATCGGCTCGAGCAACGCCGGATCGGCCTTGCGGGCCGCGTCCTTCATCACCATGGAGCCGGCGATCTTGAATGCCATTTCCGACGAGTCGACCTCGTGGTACTGGCCGTCCAGCAGGGTCAGCTTCACGCCGACCAGCGGGAAGCCCGCCAGGATGCCGTACTGCAGCGCGTCCTGCGCACCGGCATCCACCGAGGGGATGAACTCCCGGGGGATGCGGCCGCCGCTGACGGCATTGGCGAACTCGTAGGTCGGCGAGTCGTTGTCCAGAGGCAGCGGCTCGACGCTCACGATGACGCGGGCGTACTGGCCGGAACCACCGGTCTGCTTCTTGTGGGTGTACTCGACCTTGTCCACCTTGCGGCGGATGGTCTCGCGGTACGCCACCTGAGGCTTGCCGACGTTCGCCTCGACGTTGAACTCGCGGCGCATCCGGTCGACCAGGATGTCCAGGTGCAGCTCACCCATGCCGGAGATGACCGTCTGACCGGTCTCCTCGTCCAACTGGACGCGGAAGGTCGGGTCCTCCTCGGCCAGGCGCTGGATGGCCGTACCCAGCTTCTCCTGGTCGGACTTGGTCTTCGGCTCGATCGCCACCGAGATGACCGGCTCCGGGAAGGTCATCGACTCCAGGATGACCGGGTTCGCCGGGTCGGAGAGCGTGTCGCCGGTGGTGGTCTGCTTGAGACCCTGGACGGCGATGATGTCGCCGGCCCGCGCCGACGGACGCTCTTCCCGCTTGTTGGCGTGCATCTGGTAGATCTTGCCGATCCGCTCCTTGCGGTCCTTGGTGGAGTTGACCACCTGGGAACCGGAATCGAGCGTGCCGGAGTAGACCCGCACGTAGGTGAGCTTGCCGAGGTGCTTGTCCGTCTGGATCTTGAAGGCCAGGCCGGAGAAGGGCTCCGAGTTCGACGGCTTCCGCAGCAGCGGAGTCTCGCCGTCGGGGGCCGTACCCTCGATCGCCGGAACGTCCAGCGGCGACGGCAGGAAGTCGACCACGGCGTCGAGCATGGGCTGGACGCCCTTGTTCTTGAACGCCGAGCCGCACAGCACCGGGTTGGCCTTGCCGGCGATCGTGGCACGCCGGATGGCGGCCTTGATCTCCTCGGGGGAGACCTCCTCGCCCTCCAGGTACTTCTCCATCACCGAGTCGTCGACGTCGGCGAGGGTCTCCATCAGCTTCTCGCGCCACTCGGCCGCGGAGTCGGCCAGCTCGGCCGGGATCTCCTCGATCGCGTAGTCGTCACCCTTCTGGGTCTCCCCACGCCAGGTGAGAGCGCGCATGCCGATCAGGTCGACGACACCGATGTGGTCACCCTCGAGACCGATCGGGATCTGGAGCACCAGCGGGGTGGCGTTCAGCCGGTCGATCATCATCTGCACGCAGCGGAAGAAGTCGGCGCCGGTCCGGTCGAGCTTGTTGACGAAGCACATCCGCGGGACGTTGTACTTGTCGGCCTGCCGCCAGACGTTCTCGGTCTGCGGCTCCACGCCGGCGACACCGTCGTAGACCGCGACCGCACCATCCAGCACACGCAGCGACCGCTCGACCTCGACCGTGAAGTCGACGTGACCGGGCGTGTCGATGATCTGGATCGTGTGGCCCTTCCACTCACACTTGGTAGCAGCGGAGGTGATGGTGATACCACGCTCCTGCTCCTGCTCCATCCAGTCCATGACGGCAGCGCCCTCGTGGACCTCACCGATCTTGTACGTGATGCCGGTGTAGAACAGGATTCGCTCGGTGGTCGTGGTCTTACCGGCATCGATGTGCGCCATGATGCCGATGTTGCGTACGTTGGCGAGCGCGTCTGCGGCGGCCACTTCAATCCCTACTTATCGTCGTCTCGACTCAACTGGTGGCGGTTCCGGCGCCCGGTGGGGCGCCGGAACCAGGGTGTTACCAGCGGTAGTGCGCGAAGGCCTTGTTGGACTCGGCCATCTTGTGCGTGTCCTCGCGCCGCTTGACGGCGGCACCGAGGCCGTTGCTCGCGTCCAGCAGCTCGTTCATCAGCCGCTCGACCATGGTCTTCTCACGCCGGGCGCGGGAGTAGGTGACCAGCCAACGCAGGCCCAGAGTGGTCGCCCGGGTGGGGCGAACCTCGACCGGAACCTGGTAGGTGGCGCCACCGACACGACGGCTGCGCACCTCGAGGGTCGGCTTGACGTTGTCCATCGCCCGCTTGAGGGTGACGACCGGGTCGGTGCCGGACTTCTCGCGGCAGCCCTCGAGGGCCGCGTACACGATCGACTCGGCGAGCTGACGCTTGCCGCGCAGCAGGATCTTGTTCACCAGCTGGGTGACCAGCGGCGAGTTGTACACCGGGTCAGCGACCAGTGGCCGCCGCGGAGCGGGTCCCTTACGCGGCATGTCAGCTCTTCTCCTTCTTCGCGCCGTAACGGCTGCGCGCCTGCTTGCGGTTGCGGACACCCTGGGTGTCCAGCGAGCCGCGGACGATCTTGTAACGCACGCCGGGGAGGTCCTTCACCCGGCCGCCGCGAACGAGCACGATCGAGTGCTCCTGCAGGTTGTGACCGACGCCCGGGATGTAGGCGGTCACCTCGATCTGGCTGCTGAGCTTCACACGAGCGACCTTGCGCAGCGCGGAGTTCGGCTTCTTGGGGGTGGTGGTGTACACGCGGGTGCACACGCCGCGCCGCTGGGGGGACCCCTTGAGCGCCGGGGTCTTGGTCTTGGTCGTCTTGGCCTGACGGCCCTTTCGGACCAGCTGCTGAATGGTGGGCACCGGGTTTCTCCGCTCCCTTCGGCCGCTCTACGCGGCCGCGCCGTCTGCTCGTTAGCCGGCCTGATGACCGGCTCTCCTACATTCCGACCAGGGCCACCTTGCGGAGGTCCCGGCACCCGCGGTCGGGCGTGTCGCCCAGCTCACGGTCCCGGTGCGGACGCTTTCGCAGGCGTACCGGGGTTTTCTGTCACCGGCACGCGGATCGCCCCGCCCCGGATCTCTGGCTTGTCGTGCCGCCGTCCGGACTCCGGAACCAGCGCACGCACGAGTTGCCCGGGCACGCCCGGGCACAAGGGGAAAGAGTACCTACCACAGCCGTCCAGGTCAAAACGGAATGGGTCGGCGATCGTCTCACACCCGCCGGCCGGATCTCGTCCCGCCTCGTCGCCCGCGATGGGCACCTACAGACACAAGTGTACCGGCTTCCCCGCCGGACCACCCGTCGCCCCCATGCTGGCACCGCGGATCCGGCGCCCCGGCACCGCCGAAGCGGTGCGCGGTGTCACGTCAGGATGATCAGCAACGCCAGGCCCAGACCCAACAGGCTGAGCAGCGCACCCGCCGCGCCGCAACTGATGCCGGCCACCGCCAGTCCGCGCCCGGTGAACCGGACCGCCGACGGCGCGGCCGGCCGGCCGATCTGCCGCCTGCCGAGCAGACCGGTGACGATCGCCGCCACTCCCGCCAGCACCCCCAGCACGGTGAAGGCGCCGGAGGCCCAGACGCCGCCGTCGTCCCCGAACGCCACCCCGAAGCAGATCACCAGGAGCGAGACCAGGATCGACGCGATGCCCGCCACCAGCGCCCCGGTCGCCAGGCCGGAGGTGACCGGCGCCACATCCAGGTGCACCACGCCGAACGGCGTGCCCGGGACCGCCTCCACCCGCTTCGGCGGCCGCCGCTTGTCGTCGGTGGGCGGCGGCACCGGCCGAGCGGGAGCCACACCCCACCCGGGCGACGCCGACTGACCCCAGCCCGGCGGCGCACCGGGCCCCGCCGGCTGACCCCAAGCGCCCGGCGCGGCGGGCCCCGAAACAGGCTGCCCCCAGCCCGCCGGCGCACCGGGCCCGGACGGGGGCTGACCCCAACCCTGTGGAACCCCGGGCCCCGCCGGCGGCTGACCCCAACCGTGCGGAACCCCGGGCCCCTGCTGCGGCTGACCCCAGCCGGGGGCACTTCCGGGCCCCGATGGTGGCTCGCTCCAGCCAGGGGCAGCCGCGGGTCCCGACGCCGGATGATCCCAGGCGGGGGCAGGGCCCGACGGTGGCTGGCCCCAGCCGTGCGGCAGCGGCGCACCGGACGCGGGATGAGGCTGGCCGGGGCCGGGCGGAACGACCCCGCCCCACTCGGCCGTGGGCGGACCCCACCCGGGGGGCGGCGCACCCCACGCCGAAGGCGGCGTACCCGGATCGGGGGCCTCGGCGGGTGCGGTCGGCTGCCCGCCCGGATCGGGTCGCGCCCAGTCGTTCGAGGCGGAGGGGGCCTGGCCCGGGGCCGGCGCGCCAGGATTCCCGGCCGGTTCGTCCGCCGGGGGCCGCGCCGGTTCCGTCACGAGGTCCTCCTGTCGACAGGGCCGCCGCCGCCGAGCGGCGGACACCGGCCAGGCTACCGCCGAAAGCAGCGCCGTCCGCGCCGGGCGTGGCCGACGGAACGGTCAGTCCATGTTCGCCGGGTAGTCGTGGCCGAACGGCACGCCGGCCAGCCGGACCACGCCGATCACCACGGCGACGACCACGCTGACCGCGACCAGCACCAGGCCGGTCCAGGCCAACCGTTCGCCCCTGCGCAACCAGACACCGCCGGTCAGAAAACCCCCCGAGGCGTACGCCTCCCGGCGGGCCTGCCGCGCCAGGTGCAACGCGACAGTCGCCGGCACCACCCCGCCGATGAACAGCCCGGTCAGCATGCCGAGCAGCCCCAGCGCGAAGACCGCCCGCGCCTTCGTGGCACGGGCCGGGTCCGGGTCCAGCGGGTGGCGAAGTCCCTGGGACGCGACGGACACCTGTCCGGGTGCGATCGTCATGCCTCCATCATGCCCAACCCGGTCGACCGCCGGGTCGGTCCGGACACGACGAGGCCCCCGGCAGGTGCCGGGGGCCTCGTCGGTGTCGGTGCTTAGCGGTACGACCCGAAGTCGAAGTCGTCCAGCGGAACAGCCTGCCCGCTGGCCGGCCCGAACCCGTAGTCGGTCTCCGGGTAGCCGGTCATCGAGTAGACCTTGGCCTTGGCCTCCTCGGTCGGCTCGACCCGGACGTTGCGGTACTTGCTGATGCCCGTACCGGCCGGGATGAGCTTACCGATGATCACGTTCTCCTTGAGGCCGACCAGCGAGTCGCTGCGCGAGTTGATCGCAGCGTCGGTCAGCACCCGGGTGGTCTCCTGGAAGGAGGCCGCGGAGAGCCAGGAGTCGGTGGCCAGCGAGGCCTTGGTGATACCCATCAGCACCGGACGGCCGGCGGCGGGCTCGCCACCCTCCGACACGAGTCGGCGGTTCTCCGACTCGAACAGCGCCCGGTCGACGAGCACACCCGGCAGGAACTCGGTCGAGCCGGAGTCGATGACCGTCACCCGCTTGAGCATCTGGCGGATGATGATCTCGATGTGCTTGTCGTGGATGAGCACACCCTGCGAGCGGTAGACCTCCTGGACCTCACTGGTCAGGTGGACCTGGACCGCCCGCGGACCCATGATCCGCAGCAGCTCGTGCGGGTCGATGGTGCCCTCGGTCAGCTTCTCGCCGACCGCGACGTGACCGCCGTCGTGGGTACGGAGCTTGACGCGCTTCGAGATCTTGTCGTAGACGATCTCTTCGCTGCCGTCGTCCGGCACCACGATGATCTTCCGCGAGCGCTCGCCGTCCTCGATCCGGATCCGACCCGGGGTGTCGGCGATGGGCGCCTTACCCTTCGGGACCCGAGCCTCGAAGATTTCCTGGACACGCGGCAGACCCTGGGTGATGTCCTCACCCGCGACACCACCGGTGTGGAAGGTACGCATCGTCAGCTGCGTACCGGGCTCACCGATGGACTGGGCGGCGATGATGCCGACGGCCTCACCGATGTCGACCGACTTGCCGGTCGGCAGCGAGCGGCCGTAGCAGGCAGCGCAGACGCCCAGCTTCGACTCGCAGGTGAGCACGCTGCGCACCCGGACCGTCTCCACCCCGGCGGCGACGATCTTGTCGACACCGATGGAGTTGATGTCCTGGCCACGCTCGGCGACCACGGTGCCGTCCGGCCCCTTGATGTCGTCGGCCAGGGTCCGGGCGTGCACGCTGGTCTCGGCGTGGGTGTGGACGACGAGCTTGCCGTCCAGCTTCTCGCCGATCTGCATCGGGATCGCGCGGTCGGTGCCGCAGTCCTCCTCGCGGATGATCACGTCCTGGGAGACGTCCACCAGACGACGGGTCAGGTAACCCGAGTCGGCGGTCCGCAGCGCGGTGTCGGCGAGACCCTTACGGGCACCGTGCGTGGAGATGAAGTACTCCAGCACGGACAGACCCTCCCGGTAGCTGGCCTTGATCGGCCGCGGGATGATCTCGCCCTTCGGGTTGGCCACCAGACCACGGATCGCCGCGATCTGCCGGAGCTGGAGCAGGTTACCGCGGGCACCCGAGTTGATCATCACCCACAGTGGGTTCTCCTGCGGAAGCGCGGTGTCCATCTCCTTGGCGACCTCGTTGGTCGCCTTGGTCCAGATCTCGATGAGCTCGCCGCGACGCTCCTCGGCGGTCATCAGACCACGCTGGTACTGCTTGTCGATCCGGTCGGCTTCCTTCTCGTACTTCGCCAGGATCTCCGCCTTGCGCGGCGGAGCGATGACGTCCTCCATGCCGATCGTCACTCCGGACCAGGTGGCCCAGTGGAAACCGGCCTCCTTGAGCCCGTCCAGGGTGGCGGCCAGCGCCACCTTGGGGAAGCGCTCGGCGAGGTCGTTGACGATCGCGGAGAGCTGACCCTTGCGGATCTCGTAGTTCACGAAGCGGTAGCCCTGCGGCAGCGTCTCGTTGAACAGCACCCGGCCCAGGGTGGTCTCCACGGTCAGCGGGTCACCCTCGACCCAGCCTTCCGGAGCGGTCCACGCCTCGGCGCCGGCGCCGTTGTCGACACCGACCACGTTGCGCAGGCGGATCCGCACCGGCGCCTGCAGGCCCAGCTCGCCGTTGTCGAACGCCATCTGCGCCTCGGCGTCCGAGCTGAACACCCGGCCCTCGCCCTTCTCACCGGGGGTGAGGTGGGTGAGGTAGTACAGACCGATGACCATGTCCTGCGTGGGCATGGTGACCGGCTTGCCGTCGGCCGGCTTGAGGATGTTGTTCGACGACAGCATCAGGATCCGCGCCTCGGCCTGGGCCTCGGCGGACAGCGGCACGTGCACCGCCATCTGGTCACCGTCGAAGTCGGCGTTGAACGCGGTGCAGACCAGCGGGTGGATCTGGATCGCCTTGCCCTCGACCAGCTGCGGCTCGAAGGCCTGGATGCCCAGACGGTGCAGGGTCGGCGCCCGGTTGAGCAGCACCGGGTGCTCGCCGATGACCTCCTCCAGCACGTCCCACACGACCGGGCGCTGACGCTCGACCATCCGCTTGGCGGACTTGATGTTCTGCGCGTGGTTGAGGTCCACCAGCCGCTTCATCACGAACGGCTTGAACAGCTCCAGCGCCATCTGCTTGGGCAGACCACACTGGTGCAGCTTGAGCTTCGGGCCGACCACGATGACCGAACGGCCGGAGTAGTCGACGCGCTTGCCCAGCAGGTTCTGGCGGAACCGACCCTGCTTGCCCTTGAGCATGTCGGAAAGCGACTTGAGCGGGCGGTTACCCGGACCGGTGACCGGCCGGCCGCGACGGCCGTTGTCGAACAGCGCGTCGACGGCCTCCTGGAGCATCCGCTTCTCGTTGTTGACGATGATCTCGGGAGCACCGAGGTCGATCAGCCGCTTGAGGCGGTTGTTCCGGTTGATCACGCGGCGGTACAGGTCGTTCAGGTCCGAGGTCGCGAAGCGGCCACCGTCGAGCTGCACCATCGGGCGCAGGTCCGGCGGGATGACCGGGACGCAGTCCAGCACCATGCCGAGCGGCGAGTTGCGGGTGTTCAGGAACGCCGCCACGACCTTGAGCCGCTTGAGCGCCCGGATCTTCCGCTGGCCCTTGCCGGACCGGATGGTCTCCCGCAGGCTCTCGGCCTCGGCGTCGAGGTCCATGTTCTGGACCAGCGCCTTGATCGCCTCCGCGCCCATGGAACCGGTGAAGTACTCACCGAACCGGTCGCGCAGCTCGCGGTAGAGCAGCTCGTCGGTGACCAGCTGCTTCGGCTCCAGCTTGCGGAAGGTGTCCAGCACCTCGTCCAGGCGGTCGATCTCGCGCTGGGCCCGGTCGCGGATCTGGCGCATCTCGCGCTCTCCGCCCTCCTTGACCTTGCGCCGGACGTCCGCCTTGGCACCCTCGGCCTCCAGCTCGGCCAGGTCGGCCTCGAGCTTGGCGGCCCGCTTCTCGATCTCCGAGTCGCGGCTGTTCTCGGACTGCCGCTTCTCGGCCAGGATCTCGTTCTCGATCGTCGAGAGGTCACGGTGACGCGACTCGGCGTCCACGCTCGTCACGACGTACGAGGCGAAGTAGATGATCTTTTCGAGGTCCTTGGGGGCGAGGTCCAGCAGGTAACCCAGCCGGCTCGGAACGCCCTTGAAGTACCAGATGTGGGTCACCGGAGCGGCGAGCTCGATGTGCCCCATCCGCTCACGACGGACCTTGGAGCGAGTCACCTCGACGCCGCAGCGCTCACAGATGATGCCCTTGAACCGGACGCGCTTGTACTTACCGCAGTAGCACTCCCAGTCCCGCTGCGGACCGAAGATCTTCTCGCAGAAGAGTCCGTCCTTCTCCGGCTTCAGGGTGCGGTAGTTGATCGTCTCAGGCTTCTTGACCTCGCCGTGCGACCACTGACGGATGTCGTCGGCGGTGGCGAGACCAATGCGCAGCTCGTCGAAGAAGTTGACGTCGAGCACTCTGTCCCCTATGTCGTCGTCTGTACTGCTAATTCTCGGGTGGGGTCGGGGGGCGGCGGGGCCGCCCCCCCCCCCCCCCCCCCCACCCCCCCGCCCCCCCCCCGGGCCCCCCCGGGCCCGTGGGATGCCCCCCACCCCGCCGGCCCGCAACCCCCCCCCGCCGGTGCCGCCCA
>NZ_JBICSN010000014.1:0-169507 GCF_043197115.1 Micromonospora sp. NPDC049275 | reverse complement strand
AAAACCACCGGTCCCGGGCCCCCCGCCCCCCCCCCCCCCCCCCCCCCCCCCCCCCCCCCCCCCCCCCCCCCCCCCCCCCCCCGGGGGGGGCGGCCCCCCCCCCCCCCCCCCCCCCCCCCCCCCGTTGATTCGTACGGGTCAGACCTTCGCCTTGCCGAGAATGCGGTTCACTGTTGTGCCGCAAACCGGACACTTGCCTTTGGCCATGTTCATACCGGTCTTCGAGACCTCCACGTGCCCCTCGAAGTCCCGCTTCTCCTTGCACTTCACGCAGTAACCGTTGTAGGTCTGGGCCTGGTCGGCCACGGTGCCCTCCTCGTCTCGTCCGCCGGTCAATACGGTCCCGGCGGGTTGCCCTGCGGCGGGCCACACGGGGCGCCGGCGCTGGGTCTCACTCCACGGCCACCTTCGTGACCGCTGGTCCGCGGACCCTACCCAGGTCTGGGCGGTTCCATGTCAGCTGTGCATCGACACTGTGAGCAAGTCGACGTCGAGAGTGTGCATGGCGAATTAGGCCGAATAAGTCAGTTTGGCGGGGACACGCCGACCAAACCCTCACAGCCACCCGTGCGAGTGCCCCCGCGGGGCGCCGAGCACGGTGATCACCTACGGTGGAGGGGTGCCGCCCGGCATCGCCCCGCCGCCGTACACGGTGGGTGACGAGACGGCCCGGCGGCGTCCCGGTGACCGCCGGCCCAAGAAATTTTCGGGACGGTGGGCGACCAATCACCATCTTTTGGGCGCGTGTCGTGCGGTTGACTCTTGCGGACCCCTGGTCAGTACGCATTAGCTTTCCTTCGTGACACGTAGCCGAGGCTGCGCGGGCCAGTGATGGCGGGGACGCGTAAGCCGGTCGTCGAGGTGCGGCGCAGCCAGCGTCGGCGACGCACGGTGTCTGCGTACCGTGACGGTGAGCGGGTGGTCGTCCTCATCCCGGACCAGTTCTCCCGAGCCGAGGAGAGCGAGTGGGTCGACCGCATGTTGGCGCGACTCGCCGCGCGCGAGGGCCGGCTCGCCCGGTCGGACGACGAACTGGTCGCCCGTGCCAGCCGCCTGATCGACCTCTACCTCGGTGGGTACGGCGCGAAGGCGGTGCCCGCCAGCGTCCGCTGGGTCACCAACCAGAACGGCCGCTGGGGCTCCTGCACCCCCGCCGACCGCAGCATCCGCATCTCGCACCGCGTCCAGGACATGCCCGACTGGGTCATCGACTACGTGCTGCTGCACGAGCTGACCCACCTCATCGTGCCCAGCCACAACGCCCGCTTCTGGGCGCTGGTCGGTCGCTACCCCAAGTCGGAACGCGCCCGCGGCTACCTCGAAGGCGTCGCCGCCGCCTCCTGCACCCCAGTCCCCACCTGATCTCGTCGGGGCGAGGGCTGATCGGGGTTGATCGACTCGTGTTCCTGAAAACCGCGCTATCGATGCCCCTTCCGGATACCACGATTTCAAGGAAGACGAGTCGATCACGGTGCGGCTGTGGCCGGGGTTGGCGCTAGGGTCGGGGGGTGGCACGACGGGTGGTAGTGGCGTTGCTCGGGCCGGTTCCCTGGTCACCGCCGGGCGTCGACCGGGCCGAATGGCGAGCGGCTCTCGCGGAAGACGTCGTCGACCTGTTCGCCACGCTCAACGAGGTGGAGGTCGCGGTCGCGGTCACCCCCGCCGACCGAGCCCTCGCCGACGCGTTGGTCTGGCCCGGCACGGCGGTGTACGAGGTGGCCGAGCCGACGCCGAACGCCGTGTTCGCCGCGTTGGACGGCTACGACCAGGCGGCCGTGCTCTCCGCTGACGTGCCCGACCTGCCCGCGCTGACCGTCGGCAAGCTGCTGCGTCCGCTCACCACCCGGTCGGTAGCCGTCGCTCCGGTGGAGGGTGGCGGCCCGGGTCTGCTCGGAGTGGCCGTACGACTGCCCGTGCCGGAGTGGCTGCCCCCGCTCGACCTGGACACGGCGACGCCGGCCGACGCCCGAGCCGGTGCTCCCGCGCCCGGGGACGTCGCCGTCACGGCCGGCTGGCGGCGGCAGCGCGGCCCGGCCGACCTCGCCGCTCTGGATCCGGCCTTCGAGGGCTGGGAGGCCACCCGCGCGCTGCTGTCCGGATCGGGCCGCCCGGGCTGACCAGGCAACACGCGCTCCTCCCGCTGGTCGGCGGTTCGGGCTGGTCGGCGGCGGCGCGCTGCGCCGGCGTTCCGGCTGGTCGGCAACCGAGCGCCCCACTCGATCAGCCGCTTCGCTGATCGGCGACCCGGGGACGGACGCGCGCCGGATGCCCGCCACCGCGTGGCGCGGGCACCCGGACGTGCGCGTCAGGCCTTGCTGTCGCCGTCGGCGTCGGTGTCGCCCTCGGCCTCGTCGGGCTGGCCCGGGGCCTTCTCCGGGGCCCCACCGGGCGCCGTGAAGTCGAAGCTGTCGAGCTCGCTCAGGTCCATGTCGTTCATCGCGAAGGCCACCGGGTCGGCGAAGTCGTCGTCCGACGGGAGCAGGTCGGGGTGGCCCCAGACGGCGTCCCGGCCTTCGATACCGCGGTGCTCGGTGAGCGCCGCCCACAGGGCCGCCGCCTCGCGCAGCCGGCGCGGACGCAGCTCCAGGCCGACGAGCGCGGCGAAGGTCTGCTCGGCGGGGCCGCCGGCGGCCCGGCGGCGACGGAACGCCTCGCCCAGCCGGACGACGTTGGGCAGGCGGTCCTTGGCCGCGCTGTCCACCACGTGGCACACCCAACCCTCGACCAGGGCCAACGCGGTCTCCAGCCGGGCCAGCGAGGCCTTCTGCGCCGGGCTGTCCTCGGGGGTGAAGATGCCTTCCAGGGCGATCGCCTGCATCGACTCGGGGTCGGTCGGGTCGACGCGGCCCATCGCCTCCTCGATCGCCTCGCGGTTGACCCGGATGCCCGAGGCGTACATCTCCACGGCGCTGAGCACGTGCCCGCGCAGCCACGGGACGTGCTGGAACAGCCGCTGGTGGGCGGCCTCGCGCAGCGCCACGTAGAGGCGTACCTCGTCCTCGGGCAGCTCCAGGCCCTCGCCGTACGCGCGGATGTTGGCCGGGATCAGCGCGGCCGTGCCGGCCGGGCCGAGCGGCAGCCCGATGTCGCCGGCGGAGAGCACCTCCGCGGCGAGCGAGCCGAGGGCCTGGCCCAGCTGACCGCCGAAGAGCGCGCCACCGAGGCTGGCGACCATCGACTGCATCGGGCCGAGCTGGGCGCGCGCCTCCGGCGGGACCAGGTCACCCATCGCGCCGACCATCCGGCTGGCCACCGGATCGCAGAGCTTGCGCCACACGTCGAGCGTCTTGAAGATCCACTCGTTGCGGTTCCAGGCGACCGGGGACTGGATGCCCGACGGCCAGGACGAGGCCGGCTCCAACCACAGGTCGGCCAGGCGCAACGCCTCCTCGACCGCGTTGCGCTCGTACGGGGAGACCGCCGGGTCGCCTGCGGCGGCGAGTTGGCTGGCCGCCACCTGCCGGGCCAGGTCCCAGTTGACCGGCCCGCTGCCCGGCGCCGAGAGCAGGTGCTGCAACTGCGACATGAACTGCTGCATCTGCGCGGGATCGTTGGGGTCTGGTGGTTGACCACCCGGGAGCGCGAAACCGAACGGAATATCAGGCACGACGTCTACGGTACGCGGGCCGCGCCCCAGGTAGCCGCCGCTGGCGTTGCGCTGAGGGCGAAGTCGCACGCCGCATCCGTCGGGCGGGCCCCGAGCAATCGGTACGCTCTGGCGCATGAGACGTCGCGGCCTGACGGTCCTGCTCGGTGCCCTGTTCACCGCCCTGCTGAGCATCGGGGTGCTCCGGGTGCCGATCCCGTACGTGGTGCTCGGCCCGGGCCCGACGGTCAACACCCTCGGCACGGCCGACGGCAAGGAGGTCATCCAGGTCACCGGCCGGGAGACGTCCACGTCCGCGGGCCAGCTCCGGCTGACGACCGTGGGGGTGCAGCCAACGGTGCGGCTCCGCTCGGCGATCGCCGGCTGGTTCTCCGACGACGAGGCGGTGGTGCCGCGTGAGCTGGTCTACCCGCCGGGGGAGTCGACCGAGCAGGTCGAGCAGCGCAACGCCGAGGACTTCAAGGTCTCGCAGACCAGCGCCGAGACCGCCGCGCTACGTGAGCTGGGCTTCCCGGTGCAGGTGGTGATCAAGACGGTCGCCGCCGACGGCCCGTCCGCCGGGGTGCTCAAGGTCGGCGACGTGGTCACCTCGGTGGACGGCCAGCCGGTGCCGGTGGCCGCCAAGGTCACCGAGTTGATCCGGGCCAAGCCGTCCGGTACGGCCCTGCGGATCGACTACACGCGCGACGGCGCGGCGGCCACCGCGACGGTGACGAGCCGCGAGCAGGACGGCCGGCCGCGCATCGGTGTCGAGATCGACCAGCAGCAGCCGCACCCGTTCACGCTCGGCATCGACCTGGGGGACATCGGTGGCCCGAGCGCCGGCCTGATGTTCGCCCTGGGCATCGTGGACAAGCTGACACCGGCCGACCTCACCGGCGGGAAGGTCATCGCGGGCACCGGCACCATCGACGACGAGGGCACTGTCGGCCCGATCGGCGGGATCGCCCAGAAGCTGGTCGGTGCGAAGCATGCCGGGGCCAAGGTCTTCCTCGTGCCGGCCGACAACTGCGCCGAGGCGGTCCGCAATCCGCAGCCCGACCTGCCGTTGCTGAAGGTGGGCTCGCTGGACGAGGCGCTCACCGCTCTGGAGACGCTGCGCGCGGGTGGTCAGCCGACCCGCTGCTGACCCGCCTGACCGTGCCCCGACACGTTCAGAAACACCCCGTACTCTGGGTGCCTGATCGGAGCCGATCACATCGAGCGTGCGGAGCCAACAGTGGTAATGCGTAGCAGCAGCCCCCTGCCGAGGATGAGCCGGCGCGGCCGCGTCACCATCGCTGTCCTGGTCGGGGTGTTCGTGCTCTTCACCCTGCTCGGCTGGGGTGTCCAAGCCTGGACGGACTGGCTCTGGTTCGACGAGGTCCGCTACACCGAGGTCTTCACAGGTGTGCTCGTCACCCGGCTGATGCTGTTCCTCGTCATCGGTCTCGGCATGGCGGTGATCGTCGGCGGCAACCTGTGGCTGGCCTACCGGCTGCGTCCGCGGCTGCGACCGCATTCGGTGGAGCAGGCCACCCTGGAGCGTTACCGGATGGCGCTCAGCCCGCGCCTCGGCACCTGGATCGCGCTTACCGCCGCCGTGGTCGGGATCTTCGCGGGCCTGTCCGGGCAGAGCCGGTGGAACCAGTGGCTGCTCTTCCGCAACGGTGGTGACTTCGGGGTCAAGGACCCGGAGTTCGGGGTGGACATCGGCTTCTACGTCTTCCAGCTGCCGTTCTGGCGCTACCTGCTCGGTGTCGGCTTCACCGCCGTGGTGTTGGCCCTGATCGGCGCGCTGGCGGTGCACTACCTCTTCGGCGGGGTTCGCCTGCAGGGCATCGGGGACCGGATGAGCAACGCGGCCCGCGCTCACCTGAGCACCCTCGTCGCGGTGTTCGTGCTGCTCAAGGCCCTGGCGTACGTGCTGGACCGTCGCGCGATGCTGCTCGAGTACAACGAGGGCGCCAAGCTGTACGGCGCCGGCTACGCCGACGTCAACGCGTTGCTGCCGGCGAAGGAGATCCTGGCGTACATCTCGATCGTCGTGGCGATCGCGATCATCGTGTTCTCCAACGCCTGGATGCGGAACCTGGTCTGGCCGGGCATCTCGCTCGCCCTGCTCGGCGTCTCCGCGGTGGCGATCGGCGGCATCTACCCCTGGGCGGTGCAGACCTTCGAGGTGAAGCCGAGCGCCAAGGACAAGGAGGCGCCGTACATCCAGCGCAGCATCGACGCCACGCGGGCGGCGTTCGGCTTGGGCGCAACCGAGACCACCCCGTACGCGGCGAGCAACCTCACCCCACCGGCGAACCTGGCCACCGACACGTCCGTGGTGTCGAACGTGCGGCTGCTCGACCCGCAGTTGGTGAGCGAGACGTACACGCAGCTTCAGCAGGTGCGGGGCTTCTACGACTTCGGCCCCAAGCTGGACATCGACAGGTACGGGGTGAACGGCAAGACCTCCGACTACGTCGTCGGCGTCCGGGAGATCAACTACGGCGAGCTGACCGACCAGCAGAACACCTGGATCAACAGGCACACCGTCTACACCCACGGGTACGGCCTGGTGGCCGCCCCGGCGAACCAGGTGGTGTGCGGCGGGCAGCCGTTCTTCGTCTCCGGCTTCCTCGGCGAGAAGACCCAGGAGGCGTGCTCCTCGCAGACCGAGCAGATCCCCGCCAAGCAGCCGCGGATCTACTACGGCGAGCGGATGGCGGCCGACGACTACGCGATCGTCGGGCAGGCCGACCCGAACAAGAAGGCCGAGTTCGACAGGCCGGTCGGTGAGGGTGGCGGCGAGTCCTACACCTACACCGGCGAGGGCGGCGTCAAGATCGGCTCCTTCACCCGGCGACTGCTGTACGCCATCAAGGAGCAGGAGTCGAACTTCCTGCTCTCCGAGGCGGTGAACAAGGACTCCAAGCTGCTGTACGTGCGTAACCCGCGGGACCGGGTGGAGAAGGTCGCGCCGTTCCTCACCCTGGACGGCGACCCGTACCCGGCGGTGGTCGGCGGCCGGGTGCAGTGGATCGTCGACGGCTACACGACGGCGGCGACCTACCCGTACGCCGAGCGGGTCAACCTCCAGGTCGAGACGACCGACGAGCTGACCAACCGGGGCACCTTCCAGTTGGCCCGGGAGAACGTCAACTACATGCGCAACTCGGTGAAGGCAACCGTCGACGCGTACGACGGCACCGTGACGCTCTACGAGTACGACGACACCGACCCGGTGCTGAAGGCGTGGAACAAGGCGTTCGGCGGGGACCTGATCAAGCCGAAGGCGGACATCCCGATCGAGCTGACGGAGCACCTGCGCTACCCGGCCGACATGTTCAAGGTGCAGCGCAACCTGCTCACCAAGTTCCACGTGACCAATCCGGGCGACTTCTACTCCGCGCAGGACTTCTGGCAGGTGCCGAACGTGCCCGACGCGCCGGACAGCGGCCAGAAGCAGCCTCCGTACTACCTGTTCACCCAGTTCCCCGGCCAGGAGGGTCCCCGGTTCCAGCTCACCTCGGCGGTCACCCCGAACGGCCGGCAGAACCTGGCCGCGTTGATCTCCGGGTCGTACATCGACGGGAAGCCCCGGCTGGAGGTGCTGGAGCTGCCGGACCAGACCCGGATCTCCGGGCCGGTGCAGGTGCACCAGCAGATGACCAACAACGCGAACATCCGCCAGCAGCTCAACCTGCTCTCCAGCAACCAGGCGCAGGTGCAGTACGGCAACCTGCTCTCGTTGCCCTTCGCCGACGGCATGCTCTACGTCGAGCCGGTCTACGTGAAGAGCAACCAGCAGGACGCGTACCCGCTGTTGCAGAAGGTGCTGCTCTCCTACGGTGACGGCGGCTCGTTCGTGGCGCTCGCCGACAACATCAACGACGGCATCAAGCAGCTGGTCGAGCAGGGTAAGAAGGCCGGGCAGGGCACCTCGCCGCCGCCGACCACGGGGGGCAACCCGACCAACCCGTCGCCGACGGCGACCCCGAGCGCGACGCCGACGCCGGGCAGCACCAACCCGCCTCCTACCGGCCCGCTGGCCACTGCCGCGGACCGGGTGCAGGCCGCCATCACCGAGGTCCGCGCCGCGCAGACCTCCGGCGACTTCGAGCGGTACGGTCGCGCGCTCAAGGCGCTGGATGAGGCGCTCACCGCGTTCCAGCAGGCGCAGCAGGCCGCCAACCCGAGCGGTAGCGCGCCGCCGAGCCCCGGCGGCTGATCCACCACAGCCGGGAGCACGTCTTGGAGCCCTCGTCGTCGGACCACGCCGGTCCGGACGGCGGGGGCTCCGCCGTGTCCGGTGGTGTGCCCGTCTGTCACCTCACCGACAGGTTTGGTCGGACCGCAACCTGCGGCACCGGTCGGCCGTCCTCATTGCAACGGGGTGGGACGAGGGGGAGCAGTCGTGAGGGACGCGCAGAGCTTTGACGACTTTTACCGCAGCACAACCCGGCGGATGGTGCGGTACGGCTATGCGGTCACCAGCGACCACAACGAGGCGCAGGACCTGGTGCAGGAGGCGTATGCCCGGGCCTGGCGGCAGTGGGGGACCTTGTCGGCGCATCCGGCGCCGGAGGCGTGGCTGAGGCTGGTGGTGTCCCGCCTGGCGACCGATCGCTGGCGGCGGCTGCGCGGCCTGCGTGGCGCGCTGCGGCTTGCTGGGCCTCCACCGCCGGTCCCTCCGCCCAACGAGGACAGCGTGCTGCTGGTCCAGGCGCTGCGTCAGGTGCCGGCAACCCACCGGCGGGTGTTGGCGCTGCACTACCTGTTCGACATGCCCGTCGAGGAGATCGCCCGAGAGGTCGACGTGCCGGTTGGCACTGTGAAGTCGTGGCTTTCCCGCGGCCGGGCTCGACTCGCCGCGTTGCTGCCCGATCTCGCCGTCGTGGAACTGGAGGCCACCGATGTCGCGTGAACTGTCTGAGATGTACCGGTCCCTTGCCGCCGACGCCGACGCTTGCGATCTGGGCGTTCCCGACGTGCTGCGGCACCAGGCGGACCGTCGGGCCAGGCTGCGTGTCGCCGGGAGCACCCTTGTCGCGGCGCTGTTGGTGGTGGGCGTGGCTGTCGGGACCCAGGTGGTCGCTCCGCAGTCGGCGACCGTACCCTCGCCGGCCGGCACGCCCACGCCGCCGGCGCCGCCATCGCCGTCGCCGTCGCCGTCGCCGTCGCCGTCGCCGAGCGTGACCGGTGGTTCGGCCTCACCGCCCGCCTCGCCGACCCCGCCGGGACGCTCGCCGGGTACGACGGCGACGTCTCCCGGTGTCACCGGTGCGGCGCAGCCCAAGGCGCCGACCAGCATCCCGGATCGGGCGTTCTTCCGGCTCGCGGCGGCCAACCAGATCGGCATCGCGCCGGAATTCCGGGACCTTGAGGTGCTGCCGAACCTGTGCGGCGCCCGCTACTCGAGTGAGGGGGCGATCGTGCAGCGCCGGACCCGGAACGTGGTCTACAAGCTGCCGCAGAATCCCGGTGCGGGACACGTCCCGGACGGCACGTACACGCACTCCATCACCATCTACCGGGCCGGACGCGCCGACGACCTGCTGGACGAGCTGCGGCGGGCGGTACGCGACTGCCCGCAGCAGGAGCGGCCGGGTGACAGCGGATCGATGCTGAGCAGGCAGCGGCTGCTCACGGACACCCGCTATGGCGACGAGTCGGTGCTGTTCGAGATGCGGCGCCCGGATCAGGACGTCAACGGCGACCCGACCGGTGTGGAGGACGTGCGGCTGATCCGAGCGATCCGGGTCGGCGACGTGGTGACCATCCTCTGGGAGCAGGGCTGGGAGAACACCTCCAGCCAACGGGCGCAGGTCGACGCCGACAGCCGCCGGGCGGTGGCGGCGATCGAGAACTGGCTCGGCTGACGGCGGTATCGGAGTCGTTTTGCGGTGCCCCGGGTCGGTGCGCTACGGTTAACGAGCCGACGCGGGGTGGAGCAGCTCGGTAGCTCGCTGGGCTCATAACCCAGAGGTCGCAGGTTCAAATCCTGTCCCCGCTACGACTGAAAGCCCGTCTCCGGTTCGCCGGAGGCGGGCTTTCGCCATGTCCGGTGACTCGTGTCCCGCCCCAGCGGGGACCCCGCTGATCATCGTCGGGGCGGATGCGCTACGGTTAACCAGTCGACGCGGGGTGGAGCAGCTCGGTAGCTCGCTGGGCTCATAACCCAGAGGTCGCAGGTTCAAATCCTGTCCCCGCTACCACGGAAAGTGCACACCGAAGCCCGGTCCCAGATCATGGGGCCGGGTTTTCTGGTTCCCGGTCGTGTCGACCCTCGGTGCGCGTGGGGGTCGGCGCCAGGCGGGCACCGACCCCCACGGCTGTCACCTGACGCCGAAGGCCCGCATGACGGTCTGGGTGACGCCACCGCCGTTGCGCTGCGCGGCGGTGACACGGATGGACACGTACTCGGCCTGGCTCGGCGCGTTCACCGATGCCGGCCCGGATCGCCTGGCCCCGTACCGACGGAAGGTCCAGGGTGGTCTCCGCCCCCGGCAGCGCGGTGCTGGTCCGAAGCGTCGCCGAGCCCGTCGTGCGGGTCACGATCAGGGGGAGCGCGCTTGTCCGCGCGTCGTCGAAGCCCTGGGCGACGAGCTGGGTCACGTCGAAGAGCTGCCTGTCGAGGCGACCGGTCGCCAGGTACGGCAGCGCCTCGTCGGGATACACGTAGGTGTCGCCGCCCTCGGTGGCGACGCGTACGGCGCCGGTGGCGCCCGACGGGCGCGCGACGTCCACGGTGGGCGGCGTTCCGTCGCGTCCCGGAGTCACCGTCACCGTGTCGCCGGTGATCAGCGTGACCCTGACCGGCGTACCGGGAGCGTCACCG
Source organism: Micromonospora sp. NPDC049275 (assembly GCF_043197115.1). NCBI lineage: Bacteria > Bacillati > Actinomycetota > Actinomycetes > Micromonosporales > Micromonosporaceae > Micromonospora > Micromonospora sp. NPDC049275. Next base: position 159,089 of record NZ_JBICSN010000014.1, on the reverse strand, counting down.
CTGCGGGCTGGTGGTGTGGGCGGTGGCGGCGACGCGGCGACGTGGGGGTGACCAGAGCGGCGACGACTGTGACGCCTACCGCTGTTGCCGCAGATCTTCGGGTGAGAGAGAGCCGCACAGTGCCTCCAGGTGTGACCGGTTGCCGAATCCGATCACCTCCATGGATTCCTGTAAAGATCATCATCTTTGCGGGGAGGTTGCGGGAGCATTTCCGGCGGCGGGTCTGCTCCGGCCGCCCGGCCGCCCGCGGCGTCGGCGTGAATTCGGCGTGGACCGACGTGCCGAGGTTGCGTCCTTCGGCGAGGATGGGCGCATGTCTTCATTCGGGAAGTGGTGGGGCCGGCTCAGCGCGGTCCTCGGTGCGGTTGTCCTGGCGGTCTTCGTGCCGGTCGCGGCGTGGGCGTCCACGGGGCCCGGCGAGGTGGTGGTGGAGGCCGCCCGGCGGCGCTCCCGTGGCGGCGGCGGCTTCGGTTTCCTCGGTCTGCTCTGCTGCCTCGTGGTGGTGGCGATCATCGTGTTCCTGGTGCTGCGTCTGACGCGCAACCGGCGCGGCGGCCCTCCGCGCTGACCGCCGCCCAACCGGCCGGCCGCCGACGACCACCGGTCGGCGGCGCCGGCCCGGGTCAGGCGGCCAGGGCGGCGTTGGCCTGGGCGAGGAACCGTGCGGTGGCCGCCCGCGTGCCGACCCGCCGGGCGCGGAGACTCTCCGCGGCGGCGACGAGCAGAGACCGCACCCTGGCATGGCCCTTCGGCGGTGGCGCGGGAGCCGGCCCCAGTTGGCCGGCGATGCTGGTACCGAACGCGGCGGCGCGCTGCTGAGCCGGGTCGGTGATGCTGCCCTCGGTGTACCGGCGCACGGCGAGACTGGCGTTGAGGCCCCGCTCGTGGCCGAGGATGGTGCCCGCCTCGCCGTTCGTGGTCAGAAAGTTGATCACGTCGACCACCGTGTCCGGGTGGCGAGTCCCCCGGAACCCGGCCCAGAACATCGAGGCCCGTGGCCACTGGGCGCCCGGGGGGCCGGGAAGGCCCACCACACCCAGCTCGGATTTGGTGAGTCGTTGCAGCTCCGGCAGTTGGTGCGACCAGGCGAAGGACGCGGCGGTCAGCCCGGTGACCACCAACTGTCGGGTCGGCTCCCCGCTGTCGGCCTGCTCGACGAGGGCCGCGCCCGGGGTTGCCCGCCCGGTGCGGGCGCGCTGCCACAGCTCGAACCAGGCGATCAGCTCCTCGGCGCCGAAGCCGAGCTGCCGCCCCCGGTAGAAGTCGCTGCCCTGGGACCGGAGCCAGAGCCAGAGGGCGCGGTAGTCGCCGGACGCGTCCACCGTGCCGGCCACCTGGCCGTCGCTGGCCTCGGTGACCTGCTGCGCCCAGGCGATGTAGTCCGCCCAGGACATCCCGCCGCGCGGTTCGGGCACCCGCAGCTCGCGCAGCAGGTCCCGGTTGAAGACCACGGCCGCGAGGGTCTGCCCGGCCGCCACCGCCATCGTCCGCCCTTCCACGGTGCCGTAGCGGATCAGCCCGTCCGGCAGGCCGCGCAGGTCCAATCGGTGGTCGGCGGTCCGTTCGGTGAGGTCGAGGATGATCTGGCGTTGGGAGTATTCGGTAAGCATGGAGTCGTCGAGCTGGATCAGGTCCGGAATGTTGCCGCCGGCCGCCTGGGTGGCCAACCGCTCGTAGTAGCCGTCGGCGCCCTGCCAGGTGACCCGGAAGCTGACCCGTGGGTTGCGCTCCGAATACAGCCGAAGGGCCTTCTCCGTCAACTCGGCCCGCTTCGTCGTGCCCCACCAGAAGACGGACAGCTCGACCGGCCCGTCCTGCGTCGAGGTGTCGGCGCCGTCGCTGCATCCGGTCAGCCCACCGGTGGCCAGCAGGGGAGCGCCGAGCAGCGCGGTGAGCACTCGGCGTCGGCCCGGGTCGGCGCCGAAGCGGGCGATCGGGGGACGGGCAACGGGCACGGGGGCTCCTGGCACGTACGGACGGGTCGGACCATTCACGCAGGCGGCGCAGGAGGGTGTCAACGTCCATCCGGTCAGCCCCGACCCCGGTGGTCGAATCGGTCCTCCCGATATCGCGTGATGTACTAGGGCGCGTGGAACTTCTGCACTCGGGCAAGGTTCGGGACATCTACGCCGACGGCGACGACCTGATCCTGGTCGCCTCGGACCGCATCTCGATCTACGACGTGGCGCTGCCGACGCCGATCCCGGACAAGGGTCGCCTGCTCACCGCGCTCTCCCTGTGGTGGTTCGAGCAGCTCGCCGACCTGGTACCGAACCACGTCATCTCGGCCACCGACGTGCCGGCCGAGTTCGCCGGGCGGGCGATCCGCTGTCAGCGGCTGGACATCATCCCGGTCGAGTGCGTCGCCCGGGGTTACCTCACCGGCGGCGGCCTGCGGGAGTACGAGCGCACCGGCGCCGTCTCCGGCGTGCCACTGCCCCGAGGGCTCGGTGAGGCGTCGATCCTGCCCGAGCCAATCTTCACGCCGTCGAGCAAGGCGCCGATGGGTGAGCACGACGAGCCGATCACGTACGCCGACGTGGTGGACAAGGTGGGCGGGGAGACCGCCGAGCGGCTGCGGCAGATCACCCTCGACGTCTACCGGCGCGGCGCGGAGCTGGCCGCCGACCGGGGCATCCTCGTCGCGGACACCAAGATCGAGCTGGGTTGGGCGCCGGACGGCACCCTGGTCCTCGCCGACGAGCTGCTCACCTCCGACTCGTCGCGGTTCTGGCCGGCCGAGTCGTACCAGCCGGGCCGGGTGCAGTTCTCCTTCGACAAGCAGTACGTGCGGGACTGGGCCACCGGCAGCGGCTGGAACAAGCTGCCTCCGGCACCGGACGTGCCCGCCGAGGTGGTCGAGGCGACCCGTGCCCGCTACGTCGAGGTCTACGAGAAGCTCACCGGCAACCGCTGGGAGTGAGCGAGGCGACGCCCGAGGCCCCTCAGTGGTTCCAGGCGTCGCCTCCGAACAGCCGCGCCCACAGGTTGTCGACCACGCCCGACGTGCCCCAGACGGTGTCCCCGTCGCCGTCCGTCCCGGCCGGGGCGAGCTGGGTCCCACCGCCGTAGACCAGGTAGCCCGGTCCGGTCGGCGAGCCGACCGCATGCCGTGCGCCACTGTGGATGCCGTACCCCACGAAGTCGCGCTCCCACTTGGACAGGAACCCGGCGGCCACGTTGTCGAGCCCGTCGACGGTGGCCTGGACCAGGTCCTTCAGCACCCCGACGTCGCCGCTGCCCAGGTGGGCGCCGACGTCGAACGCCGCCGCGCCGGCGATGGCCGCCGCTCCGCCGGTGGCGACGGCCTCGGCCATCGTCTCGATGCCCTTCAGGAAAGTGAGCGCCGACGCGGCGAAAGAGTTCGCAGTCGCCAGCGCGGACGCCGCGGCCGGTGCGCCGACGACGGTCGCCGAGGCCGCCGCGATGAAGCCGGCGAACACCGCCAGGATGGTGGACACCACCGCGTACGCCACGACGAGACAGAGCAGGACCCCGCCGACGCAGAGCATGGTGACGCCCACGGTCACCGTCAGCACCTGGGTGCCGACGACCTGGGTGCCGTACGCGTTGATGTGCGCCCCGAACGCGTCGCGGTCCTGGCCGCTCCACTGGGCCGCGGTCAGGGTCGCGATCGCGTCGTCGAGGTTGCCGTGGGCGGTGCCGAGCTGGTCGTACATGGCCAGCCAGTCGCCGCCCTTGCGCATGATCGTCTCGGGGTCGCACTGGTTGAAGTAGACGATCTGGGCGATCGGCCAGGCGGCGGGGATGACCGAGGCGGCCAGGCTGATCTCCGCCATCGCGATCTTCGCGGCGGCCGCGGGGTAGGTAGGGTCTGCCATGTCGGTCTCCGGCGTCGTCAGCGGGGAACGATGGTGCTGGCGGTCTCGGCGGCTTCCCAGTTGTCCGCCGTACGGCCCAACCGGGACCGGACCTCGGCGAGGTGCTCGCGTTTGGTGCGCAGTTGTTCCTCGACGAACTCGATCGCGCCGACGTAGGCGACCGCGAGTTGTGGCACCACCGAGGTGAAGTTGCTGTGTTCGATGGCGCGGGCGGACGTCAACAGCTCGGCGCAGGCGTCCAGGGGCGGCCCGACCTGACGTTCGATCGTCTCGCCCAGCGCGCGGATCGCCGGCGGGTCAACCTCGATCATCGACTCTCCCCGTGTGCGTGATCGATGTTCATGGTGCCGGAGCGCGGACAGCCTAACAGGATCATGGATGGGTGTGAGTGCCCGTCGCTGGTAGCCTGCGACCCATGCCAGCCGGATCGTCGACGCCCCCCGACAACTACGTGACCCGGATGGCCCGCCGACCGCGCTGGCAGCGGATTCTGGTGCCGATCCTCATGCTCCTGGTCCTCCTGGTGCTGCCCATCGGCCTCGGGCGCAATCTGATCGGCGCCGAGCGGGTCAGCATCCAGGTCGAGTCCTGCGACCTCGGTGGTGCGAAGGCGACCCAGCGGTGCCGGGGCACCTGGAGCATGTCCGACGGGCGGGTGGTCACCGGCCCGGTGGGCGGCGGTGCCCCGCACGCCGGGGACCGGGTCGACGGCTGGGCCAACGGCGACCGGGCCACCATCAGCCTGATGGCCTGGCTCATCGCCCCGCTGATGGTGGGCGGAGTCCTGCTGGCGGTGACGGTGGCGCTCGCCGTCGTCTTCCTGCGGGCGGGCGTGCAGCGGGTGCGGCGCGGCCGCTGACCTCCCGCTCCGAGCCGGCGCCTGTCAGACCCCCAGTTGGCGCCGCAGCCGTTCCAGCATCTCCGTGCTCTCCCGGATCGGCCCGCTGACCATGTCGTTGAGCTGCGCCAGCTTGGCCTGCGCCGCTGCCGGGTCGTGCAGCAGCGCGGAGGGACCGGCCGGCCCGCCCAGCTCACGCATCACCTCGGCGGTCGCTCGCTGAAGGTCGGCCCGCGCCGCCCGGAGGAGACCGGCGACCAGTTCCGACAGGTCGGCCGCGGGCATGCGCAGCGCGCGCGGATCGATGTGCAGCTCCTGGGCGGGGTCCTCGGCGGTGCAGGTGACCCGGACGAACCCGTTCTCGCTCTCCGCCTGGCCGGTCAGGCCGGCCAGGCGACCGCGCAGCTCCTCGCCGCGGCCCAACTGCTCCCGCATCCGCGCCGCCAGTTGCGCCATCGCGTCCGGAGTTGGTGTGGTCCCGATCGGCCCGCTCATCGTGCCCTCCCGCTGTCGTCCGTCTGAGCGGCCGACGGTACCCACCGGGGCCAACCTCTGTGGAGGGCGGATCAGCTCAGGCTCAGGAAGACCACGATGCCGACGACCAGCAGGACCACGCTGGCGGCGAGCAGCGAGACGAAGGTAACGACCACTGAGGAGGTCGAGCCCGTATCGGCTGCCTCGACGAGGATCCGGGTCGGGTTGGCGGGTTCGTACACCACGGTGACCGGCCCGGGCGCCGCCGACAGGGGGGTCTGCCGGAAACGTCCCGGCGTCGCGGTCACGACGGAACCGTCGACGGTCTGGTAGCGCACGACCGGGTAGTACGTGCGCGGGCCCTGGCCCAGGGTGACCGGTCGCAGCTCCACCACCTCGCCCGGCACCCGGACACCCCGGCGCAGCAGGCCGAGGTCCCGCAGGAAGCGGCCGACGGCGTACGCCATGCCTGCCACACCGAGGCTCGCCATGATCGTCAGAACCAGGTACGGCATCTCGTCATCCTCTCGGGTCGTGCCGGAGATCGATCACCGACGCGGGCTCACTCCACCCAGTCCAGGGTGCGCTGTACGGCCTTGCGCCAGTTGTGCAGCTCCCGCTCGCGCAGCTCGGAGGCCATGGCCGGTTCCCACTGCGCGTCCGAGCGCCACTGCGCGCGCAGGGTGGCGAGGTCCGGCCAGAAGCCCACCGCCAGGCCGGCGGCGTACGCGGCGCCGAGGCAGGTGGTCTCGGTGATCCGGGAGCGGACCACCGGCACGTCGAGCACATCGGCGAGGAACTGCATGAGCAGGCTGTTGGCGGTCATCCCGCCGTCCACCCGGAGTCGGCGCAGCGCCACGTCGGAGTCGGCGTTCATCGCGTCGACCACCTCGCGGGTCTGCCACGCCGACGCCTCCAGCACCGCCCGGGCCAGGTGCCCCTTGGTGATGTAGCCGGTCAGCCCGGCGATCACGCCCCGCGCGTCGCTGCGCCAGTGCGGGGCGAAGAGCCCGGAGAACGCCGGCACGACGTAACAGCCGCCGTTGTCCTCCACGGTGCGGGCCAGCTCCTCCACCTCCGGGGCCGTGGAGATCAGCCCGAGGTTGTCGCGCAGCCACTGCACCAGTGAGCCGGTGACGGCGATGGCGCCCTCCAGGGCGTACGCCGGTGGTTGGCCCTTGATCTGGTACGCGACTGTGGTGAGCAGGCCGTGCGCCGACGGCACCGGGCTGGCGCCGGTGTTGAGCAGCAGGAAGCTGCCGGTGCCGTAGGTGCACTTCGCCTCGCCCGGCTGGAAGCACGTCTGCCCGAACAGGGCGGCCTGCTGATCGCCGAGCGCGCTGGCCACCGGCACTCCCGCGAGCACGCCGGAGGCCGTGCCGTACACCTCGGCGGAGCAGCGGATCTCCGGCAGCATCGCCGCCGGCACGCCCAGCGCGTCCAGCAGCTCCGGATCCCAGTCGAGGGTGGTGAGGTCCATCAGCATGGTCCGGCTGGCGTTCGTCACGTCGGTGACGTGCTCGCCGGTCAGCTTCCAGATCAGCCAGCTGTCCATCGTGCCGAAGAGCACCTCGCCCCGTTCGGCGCGCTCGCGCAGACCGTCGACCTCGTCGAGCAGCCAGCGCGCCTTCGGGCCGGCGAAGTAGGTGGCCAGCGGCAGGCCGGTGCGGGCACGGAGGCGCTCCTCGCCGTACGCCGAGGCCAGCTCGCGCAGCAGCGGCCCGGTGCGGGTGTCCTGCCAGACGATGGCGTTGGCCACCGGGCGGCCGGTGGCCCGGTCCCAGACGACTGTGGTCTCCCGCTGGTTGGTGATGCCGACGGCGGCCAGTCCGGCCGCGTCGGTGCCGGCGGCCCGCACCGCCTCGGCGACCACCTGCTGGACGTTCTCCCAGATCTCCTCGGCGTCGTGCTCCACCCAACCCGGCCGGGGAAAGATCTGCCGGTGTTCGCGCTGGGCCGCGGCGACGATGTCCCCGGCGGAGCCGAAGACGATGCACCGCGAGGAGGTGGTGCCCTGGTCGATGGCGGCGACGTACTCGGGGGTCACGGCAGCACCGTACCCAAACCGGCGGCGCGGAGCGACCGACGTCACGTTGGCCTCCGCGTCGCCTACGATGTGCGAACGTGCGCGACATCGCCGTTTTCAGTGGAACCGCCCATCCCGACCTGGCTGCCGAGATCTGCGCCCACCTGGGGGTGCCGCTGCATCCGGTGCGGGTCTCCCGGTTCGCCAACGACTGTCTGGAAGTGCAGTTGCAGGCCAACTGCCGGGAGCGGGACGTCTTCCTGATCCAGCCGCTGGTGCCGCCGGTGCAGGAGAACCTCGTCGAGCTTTTGTTGATGATCGACGCGGCCCGGGGCGCGTCCGCAGGTCGGATCACCGTGGTGCTGCCGCACTACGCGTACGCGCGCTCGGACAAGAAGGACGCGCCGCGTATCTCGATCGGCGCGCGGCTCGTCGCCGACCTGCTCACCTCGGCGGGGGCGGACCGGGTGCTCGCGATGACCCTGCACTCGCCGCAGGTGCACGGCTTCTTCAGCGTCCCCGTGGATCATCTGCACGCGCTGCGCGAGTTGGCCACCCACTTCCGGCGCTACGACCTCAGCGACACGGTGGTGGTCTCGCCGGACCTGGGCAACGCCAAGGAGGCTGCCGCCTTCGCCCGGCTGCTCGGCACGCCGGTGGCGGCAGGTGCGAAGCAGCGGTTCAGCGACGACCTGGTCAAGATCAGTGCGGTGATCGGCGAGGTCACCGACCGGGACGTCATAGTGCTGGACGACGAGATCGCCAAGGGCAGCACTGTGGTCGAGCTGATGGAGCACCTGCGCGGCCTGAAGGTGCGCTCGATCCGGCTGGCCTGTACGCACGGCCTGTTCTCCGGCGACGCGCTGCGGCGGCTCAGCGACCAGGACGGCGTGTTGGAGATCGTCTGCACCAACACCGTCCCGATCCCGGCCGAGAAGCGGGTCGGGAAACTCGAGGTCCTGTCGGTGGCGCCAGCCCTGGCCGAGGCCATGCGCCGGATCCACAACGGGGAGTCGGTCTCGGCCCTCTTCGGCTGAGCCTGGCCCGGTCTCAGCGCTGGGTGCGGTCGGTGGCGGCGAGGGTGGCGGCGATTCGGACGGTGGTGCCGGCGGCGCTGGTGGCGATCTCCATGTCGTCGGTCAGCTCCCGGGCCAGCCAGAGACCCCAGCCGCCGGCGGTGTCCGGGGCGGGACGGGTCCGATCGCCCAGCCGCTGCGGGGTGATGCCCTGCCCGTGGTCCGCCACCTCGCAGAACAGCGCGCCCGGCTCCCGCCAGAGCCGCAGCCACCCACGCCCGCCGCCGTGCCGCACCGCGTTGGTGATCAGCTCGTTGACCGCCAGCACGAAATCGTCCAGCCGTTGGCCGTCGAGGCCGGAGGCGTGCGCGCAGGAGGTGACCGAGTGTCGAATCTCGGTCACCTGGGCCTGCTCGAAGGCCTCGGCGATCAGGAGGGAGGTTTCGATGGGCACAACCGTACGCGGTGCGTGCGGATCTGCATTCGTCATGGCCCGTCCCGACGGCGGATCTCGGAGTATTTCGCGGCTTTTCCACCGTACGTCAGGGTTCCTCGAGGCGCACTCCGTGGCACCGCGCGGCCGGCCCGGCTGTGGCATCCTGACCGCCATGCCGTCGCCACCGGGTGGTTTCGAGGTGCCGCTCTGGCGGGCGCTCACGGTGTTCCGGGTGGCCTCCCTCGTGTACGTCTGCGCGCTCGCCGTGCGCGACGCCGACCGGTACGACCACCCGTTCGCCGTCGCCGCCCTGATCCTGACGATGATCCTCTGGACCGGGGCGACGGCCGTCGGGTACGCCCGGCCCGCCCGGCGCCGCTGGCCGCTGCTGCTGGCCGACCTCGGGGTGGTGATCGCCATCGTGCTGTCCACCCCCTGGGTGGTCGGGCGGGAGGCGCTCGGGCACGGCGTACCCACCCTGGGGGTCGCCTGGATGGCCGGCCCGGTGCTGGCCTGGGCCGTCTCCGGCGGCCGGCGGCGGGGCACGGTGGCCGCGCTGCTTGTCGCCGGCGCGGACCTGGCCACCCGGGAGCCGATCGGCCAGTCCTCGTTCACCGGGGTGATCCTGCTGCTACTCGCCGGGGTGGTGGTCGGGCACGTGGCCCGGCTCGCCGTGGCCGCCGAGGAACGCCTGCAACACGCGGTGGAGCTGGAGGCGGCCACCCGGGAGCGGGAACGACTGGCACGCGACATCCACGACTCGGTGCTCCAGGTGCTGGCGCTGGTGCAGCGGCGCGGCGCGCACCTGCCCGGCGAGGCCGGCGAACTGGCCCGGCTCGCCGGTGAGCAGGAGGCCGCCCTGCGGGCCCTGATCGCGGGCACCGCACCGGCCGCTGCCGCCGGTACAGACGCGGTGGACCTGCGCAGCCTGCTCGGCAGGTACGCGTCGGCGGCGGTGTCGCTCTCGGCCCCCGCCACCCCGGTCACCCTGCCCCGGCAGGTGGCCGGCGAGTTGGCGGCCGCCGCCGGGGCGGCCCTGGACAACGTGGGCCGCCACGCCGGCGGGCGGGCCTGGGTGTTGATCGAGGATGAGGGGGAGACCGTGACCGTGTCGATCCGTGACGAGGGGCCGGGCATCCCGGACGGCAGGCTGGTCGAAGCCGCCGCGCAGGGGCGGCTCGGCGTGGCCCGGTCGATCCGCGGGCGGGTGACCGACCTCGGGGGCACGGTCCGGATCCTGTCGATCCCCGACGCCGGCACCGAGATCGAACTGACCGTGCCGAGGACGCCGCGGTGACGGCCGTGCGGGTGATGGTCGTCGACGACCATCCGATGTGGCGCGAGGGTGTGGCCCGCGACCTGGCCGAGGCCGGCTTCCTCGTGGTGGCGACAAGCGGCGAGGGGCGGCAGGCGATCCGGGTCGCCGCCGCCGTCCGACCCGACGTGGTCATCCTCGACCTGCAACTACCGGACATCTCCGGCGTCGAGGTGGTCGTCGGCCTGCGTGCCGCGCTGCCCGACGTCCGGGTGCTGATGCTCAGCGCCAGCGGCGAGGAGCAGAGCGTGCTCGACGCGGTCAAGGCGGGCGCCACCGGCTACCTGGTGAAGTCGACGGCGCCCGCCGCGTTCCTCGACGCGGTCCGCCGCACCGCCGCCGGTGACCCGGTCTTCACGCCAGGCCTGGCGGGGTTGGTGCTGGGGGAGTACCGGCGGCTGGCCGCCGGGCCGGGGCAGGGCACGACCGGGGACGCGGAGCCGGGAATGCCCCGCCTCACCGACCGGGAGACGGAGGTGCTGCGCCTGGTGGCCAAGGGGATGTCGTACAAGCAGATCGCGCAGCGGCTCGGCCTGTCCCACCGCACCGTGCAGAACCACGTGCAGAACACGCTGGGCAAGCTGCACCTGCACAACCGTGTCGAGTTGACCCGGTACGCGATCGAGCGTGGCCTGGACGACTGACCTGCTCAGACCGAGCGCGGCGGCTCGGTCTCGTGGATGGCCAGCTCCTCAGCGGTCGCCCCACCGCCCGCCGACCCGGCGTCGTACGCCACGGAGTCGGTCTCCTGGTCGGTGTGCGCCCCCTCGTCCGGTTCCACCAGCCGACCCACCGTGTGGTCGGCGACCGTGCCGAGCTGGCCGTGGTCGTAGAGGGAGACCGGCGAGTTGGGATCCGAGGTCGGCCCCGGGTCCATCACGTCGGCGTCCAGCTGGGCCTCCGCCGCAGCGGCCTCGTTCTCGGCCTCGAAGGCGATCTTCGGGTCGACCGGGCCGGCCAGCGGGTCGTCCACCGGCCGCTCGTAGACCTCCCGGTCGAGCTTGTAGTCCAACGACTCCCCGTCGAGTTGCTCCTCGGCGGTCGTCCCGAAGCGGTCCACCGCCACCGGCGTCCGGTCGCCGGGCAGCTGGGCCGGCTCCGGGCCGTCCGCTTCGCGCCCGGTGAGCACGTCGTCGTTGGCGGTCGAGTCGTCATCGGCGGTGTCGGGCAGCCCCTCCGCCTCGGTGTCGGACACGGGGGTGGGATACTCGTTGTCGCGCATGTCTGATCACTACCCGCTGCCCTCCCGCCGTAACCGGAGCACCGCCGGTCATGCCGCGCCGAACCGGACACCGGGTGCGGGAGGTCCGTCAGCCGCGCGCCGCCTCGTCGTCGGGGTGCAGCACGCACCAGACGACCTTGCCGTCCGGCACCATGCTGGTGCCCCACCGGCGGGCCACGGTGTCGATCAGCAGCAGGCCCCGGCCACCCACACGGTTCGGCGGGGACAGGCCGGCGAACGTGGGCCGGCGCGACGAGTGGTCGCGAACCGCCAGGTGCAGGGTGTCGCCCTGCGGTGCCAACCGGACGTTCATCGGCGTCCGGGCATGTATGACCACGTTGTTGACCATCTCGGTGACCACGATCTGCGCTGGTTCGGTCAGGGCCGGCATGCCCCAGCGCGCGCAACCGGTGGCGACCAGCTCGCGGGCCTGCCGAGCGGACTCCGCGGTCGGCGGCAGCTCGGCGGTCAGCACCGCCGCCAGTGGGGCGGCGGCGACCGCGGCCAGCGCGGCGTCCAGGGTGGGCCAGGCCGGCACACCCGCCAGGACGGCGTCGCGGCGACCGAACCCGGAGACCGCCGGGTCGCAGAGCAGCAGGTCCGCGGCGGGCCAGTCGGCGACCTCCCGACGGACCTCGGCGAAGACGCTCCGCCCGGCCGGATCGCTGACCAGCAGCCCGGTCACGTCGGCGACCACCGGGCCGGTTCGGTCGCTGAGCCGTGCGAGCAACACGTCGTGGATCCGGCCCGCCTCGGCGGCGTCGAGCACGCCGCTCAATCGGACGACCGGGGACGACTCGTCGACCTCCACCCGACAGCGCTCGTCCACCGGGATGGTCGCCTTCGGGTGTGGCACGCGGACGAACGGCGCGTCCGGTCGGTCGATGCCTGTCATCAGCGGTCCGATCGGGATCGGCGGTTCATGGCCATCGTGCCGACGGCGGTGCCGGCTGCGGCGAGACCGAACGCGGCGGTCATCCGCACCAGCTGACGCCGCCGACCGTGCCAGCCTCCGCTGCGGTCGGCCTGCCCGTCGGCGTGGAAGACGTTGCCGGTGCTGTCCAGCCGCGCACCCGGGCCGAACTGGGTGCGGTGGACGTACCAGCCGAGGGTGCGCTCCACCAGAGCCGGCGCCAGCCGCCACTGCAGGCCGACCAACCGGGCGGCGCCACCGGCGTACGCCTCGCGGCGCGGCCGGCGCAGCAACCGCACGATCGTCTCGGCGACCACCTCCGGCGGGTAGACCGGCGGGGGTGGCACCAACTCCCGACCGCTGTGGTTGGCCGCGTGCCGGAAAAAGGGGGTGTCGATGGTGGCCGGCAGCACGGTGCAGACCGAGATCTGCCCCCGGCCGGTGACCCGCAGCTCCTGCCGGACGGTGTCGGCCAGCCCGCGGATGCCGTGCTTGGCGGCGTTGTACGCCGACTGGTACGGCATCGCCACCTCGGCCAGCACCGACGCGTTGTTGACGAGCACGCCGCCGCCGGCCGCGCCGAGGTACGGCAGCGCGGCCTTGATGCCGTGCACGGTGCCCAGCAGGTTGACCTCCAGCACGCGCCGGAACTCGGCGACCGGGATCTCGTCGAACAGACCCACGGCGCTCACCGCGGCGTTGTTGACCCAGGCGTCGATGCGGCCGAATTCGCCCACCGCGCGGTCGGCCAGCCGCTGCACCGACTCCAGGTCGGTCACGTCGGTCGGGACGGCCAACGCCCGGCCGCCCAGTTCCCGGCAGCGCTGCGCGACCTGTCGCAGCGCGGGCTCGCTGCGGGCGGCGAGCACCACGGCGGCGCCCCGGCGAGCCAGCGCGTACGCCGTGGCCGTGCCGATCCCGCTGGACGCGCCGGTGATCACCACTGTCGAATCGTCGAGGGTGCGGGTCAGCGGCATTCCTGTGCGGTACCCCAGGCCGGGCCCGGTCATACCACCGGCCGCCGGTGGATCATCGACGATGCGCCCGACGCGCGGCGGGAACGGGGCCACTGTTATTGCCGTGGCGCAAGTGTCGGTGGCACCTGCGGTGACTGTTCCCGATCTGCCAGGTTTCGGCTCCGGGTCCACAGGTTAATGGGACGCTCTGACCGGGACCGCCGAGGAAAAGATCGCAGGGAGGTGACCCATGCGCGTCGGCCTCGTCTGCGCGCACACCAGTTCGTACCGGCACGCCGACGGCCCGCCGGTCGGCACCCAACAACACATCGCGCGGGTTGCCGCCGAGCTGGCCGGCAGAGGCCACGACGTCCGCATCTACGAGCGCCGGGACGATCCGGGGCTGCCGGCGACAGCGGAGGTCGACGGCTACCAGGTGCACCGGGTGCCCGTCGGCCCGGCGACCGCCCTGCCCACCGCCGGGCTGATCCCGCACGTCACGGAGTTCGGGCGGTGGCTGACCGACGAGTGGGGCGGCGCCTGGCGTCCCGAGGTGGTGCACGGGCACTACTGGATCGGCGGCCTGGCCGCCGCGCACGCCGTCCGGGAGACGGACATCCCGGTCGTGCAGACCTTCCACTCGCTCGGGGTGGAGCAGTTGCGCCACCTGGGCGGCGAGTACGACGGCCCGGGTGAACGGATCCCGCTGGAGCGGGCGCTGACCAGGGCGGTGGACATCGCCGTCGCCCAGTGCAACGACGAGGTGGACGAGCTGACCCGGATGGGTCTGCAACGCACCTCGGTGGCGATGGTGCCGGCCGGGGTGGACATCGCGCAGTTCCACCCGGACGGCGAGGCGGCGCCGCGCGAGCAGCGCGCCCGCATCCTCTCCGTCGGCGGCCTGTCCCCGGGGCACGGCCAGGACGACCTGATCCGGGCGATGCGACTGGTCGGTGACGCCGAGCTGGTGATCGCCGGCGGCCCACCGGCCGGTGACCTGGCCAACCACGCGGAGGCGCGTCGCCTCCGCGAGCTGGCCGAGCGGGCCGGGGTAGCCGACCAGGTGCGCCTGGTCGGGGCGGTTCCGCACGACCAGATGGCCACCTGGTACCGGTCCGCCGACGTGGTGGCCTGCACCCCGCACTACTCGTCGGCCGGTCGGGTCTCGCTGGAGGCGATGGCCTGCGGCGTGCCCGTGGTCGGCTATGCGATGGGTGGCCTGGCGGACGCCGTGGTCGACGAGGTCACCGGCCGCCTGGTGCCCCCCGGGGACGTGCGGACGCTCGGGGTGTCCCTGCGCCGGCTGCTCGCCGACAACGCCGGCCGGTTCGCCTACGGTCACGCCGCCGTGGACCGGGTCCGCAGCAGCTACACCTGGGAACGGACCGCCGGGGCGCTGGAACGCCTCTACGAGCGGGTGGTGAGTCGCCGCAAGCCCGTCGAGGCCTGAGTCGAGGAAGCCCACGCCGCGCCTCTACCGGGCGGCGTGGGCTCTACGGTCGGATCGGCCGGCCGGGGCCGACCATGCCGCTCAGACGGGCCGGCCGGCGCCGACCATGGCCCGGTCGCGTCGGTGCGTCACCGAGCGGTGCTGCTGCGGCTGGGCGTAGCGGGTCAGGCCGATCACGGCGGCCAGGGTGACCAGGAAACCGGCGGCGGCCAGCCACTCCCGACCCGGCCAGATCTTGTCGTTGAGCAGCAGCAGGCCGACGATGGCCGCCGGCACCGCGCCGGCGGCGTCCATGGCGGCCACCGCGGCGGTCGTCGAGCCGCGCTGCATGGCCAGGCCGAGCAGCAGTTGGCCGACGATCGAGTGGGCGATCAGCAGGTAGAACAGCGGGTTGGCGAGGAACGCCTCGGCCGACGGCGCGGACGCCAGCGGCCGGGCCGCGACCGCGGCCGAGGAGAACGCCAGCCCGGCCAGCGAACCCAGGGCCACCGACCCGGGCGCTCCGTGCAGTCGGACGGCGAAGACGCCGAGCACCGCGATCACCCCGAGCGCCACCAGCAGGGCCACCGAGCCGGCGGTGCCGAGCTGCTTCGACGGTGCCGGCCGCGCGGCCAGCACCAGCGCGGTGATCCCGGCGAAGAGCAGCGCCAACAGGGCCACCTCCGCCATCGGCAACCGCCACTTCAGCACCAGCACCCCGATGATGGCTGTCACCCCGAGCCCGGCCGCCACGCTCGCCTGCACCAGGAACAGGGGCAGGTCCCGCCGGGCCAGGAAGGCGAGCACGAAACCGCCGATCTGGCAGCTCAACCCCACCAGGTACGACCGGTGCCCGGCCAGTCGCAGCAGCAGACCCGGATCGAACGAGTGGTGCACTGTGGTGCGGGCCGCGGCCACCGACTGGAGCAGGTTGGCGAAGCCGTACGCGACGATCATCGCCGCGAGGAAGCACCAGCCGGAGGAGACCACCTGGCGAGGATAGAGGTTGCCGGGGGTCAGCGCTCGGCTGGCCGATTCAGCCGGGCGAGGATGTCGGCGTGCAGCACACCGTTGGTGGCCACCACGCTGCTCTCGGTGCCCGGCTCGCCGGTCGGGGACGGTCGGCCATCCAGATCCGTGATCGTCCCACCCGCCTCCGTGACGATCGGTACCAGCGCCGCCACGTCCCACAGCGACAACTCCGGCTCGGCCATCACGTCCAGGGCACCCTCGGCCAGCAGCATGTAGCCGTAGAAGTCGCCGTACGCCCGGCTGCGCCAACCGGCACGCAGCAGGTCGAGCAGCGCGTGGAGCCGCCCGGCGTCCTCCCAGCCGGTCAGCGACGAGTAGCAGACGCTCGCGTCGGCGACCCGGCGCACCGTCGAGACTCCGATCCGGTCGCCCGCGGCGGGACCCGGCCCGGCGTACGCGCCCGCGCCCGCGCTCGCCCACCAGCGTCGGCCCAGCGCCGGCGCCGACACGACGCCCACAGCGGGCCGGTCGCCGTCGTACAGCGCGATCAGGCTGGCCCACACCGGCACGCCACGGACGAAGTTCTTGGTGCCGTCGATCGGGTCGACGATCCACCGCCTGCCGTTCCTGTCGACGGACGGCTGCGCGCCGTACTCCTCGCCGAGCAGCCCGTCGGCGGGCCGGTGCTCGGCGAGCAGCGCGCGGATCTCCCGCTCCACGGCGGTGTCCGCGTCGGAGACCGGCGTCAGGTCCGGCTTCGTCTCCACCCGCAGGTCGAGCGCCCGGAACCGGTCCATGGCGATGGCGTCGGCCCGATCGGCGAGCAGGTGGGCGAGGGCGAGGTCGTCGGCGTACCCGGTCATGCCGGCAACCTAGCCGACGCCCGACGGGTCACTCGTCGGGCCCGCGCCGGTCACCCTCGCCCGGCCCGCGCTGGTCGCTGTCGCCGCGCGCGTCGCCGTCGCCGGCCCGCGAGGCGAGCAACCGGCGGTACGACGCCAGCCGGCGCGGGTCGGCCTTGCCGGCGGCCACCCAGGCGTCCAGCCCACAGTCGGCCTCGTCGGTCGTGTGTGGGCAGTTGGGCGGGCAGTCGACGGTGCCCTCCACCAGGTCGGGGAAGCCGTGCAGCAGGCTGTCGGCGGAGACGTGCGCCAACCCGAAGCTGCGGATGCCGGGGGTGTCGATGATCCAGCCCGGATCGGTGTCGACCCCGGGCACCGGCGGCAGTCGCAGCGCCACCGCGCTTGTCGACGTGTGCCGGCCGCGACCTATCGCGCTGACCACCCCGACGGCGCGCAGCGCGTCCGGAACGAGGCGGTTGACGAGCGTCGACTTGCCCACCCCGGAGTGCCCGACCATCACCGACACCTTGCCGCTCAGCAGCGCGCGCAGGGCACCCAGGTCGGAGTCGGGGCGGTTGAGCACGTACGGCAGCTCCAGCTCGGTGTAGTAACCAAGCACCTCCTCCGGCCCGGCCAGGTCGGCCTTCGTGAGGCAGAGCAGTGGCTCGACATCGGCGTCGTACGCGGCCACCAGGCAGCGGTCGATGAACCCGGTGCGCGGCGGTGGGTCGGCCAACGCGCTGACGATCACCAACTGGTCGGCGTTCGCCACCACCACCCGTTCCAGCCGACCCTCGGCGGTGGTCTCGTCGTCGTCGGCGGTGCGGCGCAGCACGGAGCGGCGCTCGGCGATCCGGACGATGCGGGCAAGTGCGCCCTGGACGCCGGAGGTGTCCCCGACGAGGCTGACGCGGTCACCCACGACCACCGACTTGCGGCCCAGCTCACGGGCCCGCATCGCGGTCACGGTGGGCAGCTCGGCCCCCACCACGCCGCGTTCGGCGCCGGCCAGCACGCACTGGTAGCGCCCCCGGTCGACGGCTATGACGAAGCCGTCCACCGCGTCGCTGTGCTGGGGCCGGGTGCGCGTACGCGGACGCGAGGACTTCCCGGGCCGGACCCGTACGTCGTCCTCGTCGTACTCCCGCCGTTTGGTCGCCAGGACCTGTCCTCTTCTCGCGTCAGCTCTTGCCGGTCACCATCGCTGACCATAGTGCCGGGAACTCGGGCATGGTCTTGGAGGTACACCCGACGTCGTCCACCTCGATGCCCGGAACGGCGAGCCCGACCACCGCTGCGGCGTGCGCCATCCGGTGATCGTGGTAGGTGCCGAACATCCCGCCGCGCAGCGGCCGGGGCCGGATCTCCAACCCGTCCGGCTTCTCGGTGATGTCGGCCCCGAGGGCGGCGAACTCCCGCGCCAGCGCGGCCAGTCGGTCGGTCTCGTGGCCGCGGATGTGCGCGACGCCTGTGAAGACCGACGGCGAGTCGGCAAGCATGGCCAGCGCGGTCAGCACGGGGGTCAGCTCGCTGACGTCGGACAGGTCGGCGGTCAGGCCGTGCACCACGCCGGTGCCCCGGACGGTCAGCCCGGCGGTGGTGAGGGCGACCTCGCCGCCCATCCGGTGCAGCAGCGAGCGGAGCTGCTCGAGCGGCTGGGCGCTGCTGTGTGGCCACCCCGCGAGGGTGACCTCGCCGCCGGTGACCAGGGCGGCGGCGAAGAACGGCACCGCGCCGGAGAGGTCCGGCTCGATCTCCCAGCCGCGCCCGGTGAGCGGGCCGGGCTCGACGGTCCACACGTCGGGCGTGGTGTCGTCGACGGCGGCGCCGGCGGCCCGCAGCATCCGCACGGTCATCCGCAGGTGCGGTGCGGAGGGCACCGGCGGGCCGACGTGGCGGACCACGACGCCCCTGTCGAAGCGCGGGGCGGCCAGCAACAACGCGGAGACGAACTGGCTGGACACGGACGCGTCGATCACCACCTCACCGCCGGCGACCCCACCGGTGCCGAGCACGGTCAGCGGCAGGCTGCCAGTGCCTGTGACGTCGATCCGGACGCCCAGCGAGCGCAGCGCGCCGACCAGCGGACCGAGCGGGCGGGTGCGGGCGTACGGGTCGCCGTCGAAGGTGACCTGCCCGTCGGTCAGCCCCGCCACCGGCGGCAGGAACCGCATCACGGTGCCGGCCAGCCCCACGTCCACGTGCGCCGGGCCGACCAGCGGGTGCGGCCGGACCAGCCACCGCTCGTCGTCGCTGATCGAGACGTGCGTGCCCATCGCCCGCAGACCGGCGGCCATCAGTTCGGTGTCGCGGGCCCGCAGCGGCTCGGCAAGCGTCGACGGCCCGGCGGCCACGGCGCTGAGCACCAGGGCGCGGGCTGTCATCGACTTGGAGCCGGGCAGGCGCAGTGTCGCCGCCACCGGGTCGGACGCGGTCGGTGCGCTCCACGGCTGCGGTGGCCGGGTCGCGGTCAGATTCCCCACGGTTACATTCTGCCGTGTCGGCCGATGGGTGACGCCCCCCGGCCGTCGTACTCCCGGTTGGCGGGACAGCAGGCCGGACCCCCGACGGGTTAGCGTGAGGGTATGTGCGGCAGGTACGCCACGACCCGTGGCTCCGGCGAGTTGAGCGCGCTGTTCGAGTCGTCCGACGACACCGACGGCGCGATCCGGCCGGATCACAACCTCGCGCCCACCGATCGCGCGCCGCTGGTCCGGCTCAGCCCGGAGGGGCACCGCAGCCTCTGCGTCGCCCGTTGGGGGTTCCTGCCGCACTGGTCCCGGTCAGCCGCCGGCGCGGCCCGCATGATCAACGCCCGTGCCGAGACGGTGGCCACCAGCCGGGCGTACGCCGGCGCGTTCGCCCGCCGCCGCTGCCTCGTGCCGGCCGATGGCTGGTACGAGTGGGTCCGCCAGCCCGAGGGCGCCCGGCAGGCGTACTTCATGACCCCGGCCGACGGCTCGGTGCTCGCCCTGGCCGGCATCTGGTCGGTGTGGGAGTCCGACGCCGAGAGCCGGCTCACCTTCAGCGTGCTGACCACCGCGGCGCTCGGCGAGTTGGCCGAGGTGCACGACCGGATGCCGGTGCTGCTGCCGCCCGATCGGTGGTCGTCCTGGCTGGGGCCGTGCGACGAGCCCGAACGCCTGCTCGCGCCCGCGTCGCCTGATCGGCTGGCCGGGTTGGAGATCCGCCCGGTCGGGCCGGCGGTGGGCGACGTCCGCAACGACGGCCCGGAGTTGACCGCACGGGTCTCCGTCCCGCCGTTGTCGGCGCCACCGGAGCTGACCCTGTTCTGAAAATGACAGGCATCGTCGAGCTCCGATTTGACGGGGTTCCGATCGATTCGTCGCCTGGCCGTTCAGCCATGTTCTCGGTAGACCCTTGTCCCGGTGTCCGGAAGTGCGATACAACACAGCGCCGGTAGTGGCTGTCGATTCGCACGGGGCGGACGACATCCACCGATCTTGCCGGTCCCACGGGGGAGGTGGGTGGAATGACACGGGCGCGTATGCCCCGCCCGCACGAGGTGGCTGCGGCACGGAGAGATCCGCGGCTGCTGCGAGCCTTGCGAGAACGCCGACAGGACGACGCGTGGCGCACCAGAGGAACGTGCCAGAGCGTCGATCCGGAGACGTTCTTTCCGGCACCTAACGAACCGGCGGACTCCGCCGTCGCGCTGTGCCGCAGTTGTGACGTGCAGGGGTCCTGCTTGGCCTGGGCGCTGGAGGTGGGCGACTGCCACGGCGTGTGGGGCGCGACCACACCCCGCGAGAGGCGGGCGATGCTCGTCGCCTGGCGCGGCGAGGTCGAGCCCGATCCGGACGCGGCCGACGACGCCGGGCCTCCGGTACGCGACCGCCTGCTCACCCTGGTGCCGCTGAGCTGACCGCCGGGGTGAACCCATCTCGGTGACCGGCGGGGTCGGCGCAGAATGGGTCGGTGCTGCCCAGCGAAGAGATCGACACCCCACGCGGCCCGGCGCGGATCGACACCGACCTGCCGGCCCGGTCGCCGTCCGCCCTGCTCGTGCTCGGGCACGGGGCGGGCGGCAGCGTGGACGCGCCCGACCTGCTCGCGGTGCGGGACGCTGCTGTCGCGGCCGGCCTGACGGTGATTCGGGTGACCCAGCCCTACCGGGTCGCCGGCCGGCGCGCGCCGGCACCCGCCGGGCACCTCGACGAGGCGTGGACGGCGGTGCTCACCGCGCTGCGCGCTCGCCACGACGAGGCGCCGACGGTGCTTGTCGGGGGTCGTTCCAGCGGCGCGCGGGTGGCCTGCCGGACGGCCCGCGCGGTGGGCGCGGCAGGCGTCGTGGCGCTGGCCTTTCCGCTGCACCCGCCCGGCCGACCGGAACGCTCCCGGGCCGCCGAGTTGGCGACCGGCCTGCCGACGCTCGTGGTCAACGGCGACCGGGACCCGTTCGGGGTGCCGGCGTCGGGGCCGGCCGTGCAGGTCGTGACCCGGCCGGGTGAGACGCACGACCTACGGCGGGACCCGGCCGGCACCGCAGACGTGGTGCGGAACTGGCTGCGCCTGCACCGCTGGGCGACCGACTGACCGTTTCCGCTGCCCGGCGCGGGTCGTTGCATCCGATGGTGCCGCCGGCTCGATCCGGACGGGCGACACCAGTCCTCCCAGGCCCTTCCTGGTCCCAGCGCCGGCGCCACCGGGGTCGGGACCAGGAACGGGAGAGCCGGGCGGAATGCCTCACGGGTCAATCCGCGTTACTAACCCCGGACGACTTATCTGCGAGGGGGGTGACCGGTGCCGACCGAGACACGAAGCCTGGAACGGGACGAGCGGGACGCCCGGCAGCTGCAGCGGCTGTTGGATGGTCCGGACTGGCCCGTGACAGCGGGACCGGGCGGGGTGGGTGCGGTGAGCACGGGCACACCGGCCGGAAGTGAATCTGTGGGCAGGTCCGTGCGCGTATCCTCGGCGGGAAAGCATCCGACGCGAGGGGATGTGCGGTTGACCACCGAGAAGACGGACGAGCGCAGGGCCCGGTTCGAGCGGGACGCGATGCCATTCGTCGATCAGCTCTACGCTGCCGGGCTGCGCATGACGCGCAACCCGGCGGATGCCGAGGACCTGGTCCAGGAGACCTACCTGAAGGCGTACGCGGCCTTTCACCAGTTCGAGCAGGGCACGAACCTGAAGGCCTGGCTCTACCGGATCCTGACCAACACCTACATCAACTCCTACCGCAAGCGGCAGCGCCAACCGATCCAGGCGCCCACGGAGGAGATCACCGACTGGCAGCTCGCCGAGGCCGAGTCGCACACCTCCAGTGGTCTGCGGTCGGCCGAGACCGAGGCTCTGGACCGGCTGCCGGACAGCGACGTCAAGGAGGCCCTCCAGCAGTTGCCGGAGGAGTTCCGCCTGGCCGTCTACCTGACCGACGTGGAGGGCTTCTCCTACAAGGAGGTCGCCGACATCATGGGCACGCCGATCGGCACCGTGATGTCGCGTCTGCACCGTGGCCGTCGTAATCTGCGCAAGCTGCTCGAGCAGTACGCCGGGGAGCGGGGCTTCAGTGCGGCCCGCTCGTCGAAGGGCTCGACCGCTGCCGCTGCCGGCCGGGAGGTGTGACGTGAGCTGTGGAGAGCCGCACGAGACGGACTGCCGCGAGGTTCTCGCGGAGGTCTACCTCTACCTGGATCTCGAGTGCGCCGACGAGCGGCGCTCGCTGATCCGGCACCACCTCGACGAGTGCGGGCCGTGCCTGCGCGAGTACGGGCTCGAGCAGGAGGTGCGGGCACTTGTCGCCCGTTGCTGCGGCAACGAGACGGCGCCCGATCAGCTGCGTGAGCGGCTGCGGGTCAAGCTCACCGAGCTGGTGGTCTTCGAGACCAGCGATTCCCGCGAGCTGGCCGACTGAGCGTCGGCGTACCGAGACGGTGAAACACCGGTGGCCCGGGTCGATCTCGACCCGGGCCGCCGGCGTACCCGGCCTCCGCCGGGTCGGACTGACCGGTGACGGGCCGTCGGCCCGTCGGCGCGTTCAGGAGTTGGGACGCTTGCCGTGGTTCGCGGCGCTCTTCTTACGGGCCTTCTTCTTGCGGGACTTCTTCGCCATGCTGACCTCCTCGTGATGGGTCGGATCCGTGCTGCGCGCGGCCTCGCGCCGGTGCACCCACCGGCCGCCCGGCGTCGGGTCCGACCCGCTGATGGTAGTGCGCTCGACACCCGACGCCTTCCCCCGGGGCTGCCTGACCGGTGGGCCGCACCGCTCCGCACCCACGTCCCACCCTCGCGTGATTGGATACGTCGGCAGGCACATCGCGAAAAAGGGAGGGCCGTGGACATGGCCGAGGAGATCCGCGCCGAGATGGTGGCGAACGTCTGGAAGGTCGTCGCGTCGACCGGCGACACCGTGTCCGAGGGCGACACCCTGGTGATCCTCGAGTCGATGAAGATGGAGATTCCGGTCGTTGCTGAGGCCGACGGCGTGGTCCAGCAGCTCGCCGTGCACGAGGGCGACGTCGTGCAGGACGGCGACCTGATCGCGGTGATCGGTTGAGCGGCCTGCTGGTCCGGCTCGCCGACGCGGCAGACTTCCCGGCGGTTGCCCGGCTGACCGTGGCCGCGTACGAGGCGGATGGGCAGCTCAAGGGCGAGCACGGGTACGGGACGGTGCTGGCCGACGTGTCGACCCGGGCCGCCAGCGGCGAGGTGCTGGTCGCGGTCGACGAGGCGACCGGCGCGGTTCTCGGCTCGGTCACCTTCGTGCTGCCGGGTACCCCGTTCGCCGAGTTGTCCGGGCCGGGTGAGGCGGAGTTCCGCATGCTGGCTGTCGATCCGGCCGCGCAGGGGCGGGGCGTCGGTGCGGCGCTGGCCCAGGCCTGCGTCCGCCGGGCGGCCGAGTTGGGCTGCACGGCGGTCGTGATCTGCGTCCGCGCGGGCATGGCCGTTTCGGCCCACCGGCTCTACGAGCGCCTCGGGTTCGTCCGCATGCCGGAGAAGGACTGGTCGCCGCTGGAGGGCGTGGCCCTGCTCGGTCTGCGGTTGGATCTGCCCCGCACCTGACCGGGGCGGCTCATCGAGCCGTCTGCTGGCCGAGCTGGCTCGTGCCCGGCTGGCTCGTCGCGACTGCTGGCGAGCTGGGCTCGTCAGCCCCGCGCGCCGGCGGCGTTGGCCGAGGCCGCGTCCTCGTCGGGCTCCGCGCCGATCGCGGCCAGTAACTCGTCGGCCACCTCCAGGGCGAGCCGGCGGCGCTCAGCGTCGGTGATGTCCGGTGCGCGCACCGCGAACCAGCTGGTGTGCACGGCGAACAGTGACAGGGTGGCGCGCAGTTGCGCGCGGGGAGAGTCGTCGCCGCGGCAGAGCGCGCTGGCGAGCCGCATCATCCGGCCACGCATCTGCTGGCCGGAGGAGAGGCTCTTGAGCACTGTCTGGTTCTGCTCGAAGAAGCGCATCACCGACGGCATGTCGCCGCCGAACATCGTGTCGGCGTAGCGGGAGATGAGCGCACGGCGGGTGGCCAGGGTCGCCGGCTGCGAGTCGGCCCAGGCGGTCAGCGCGTCCATCTGCTCCAGCCGGTCCTCCACGAAGCTGGCGACGATGTCGTCCTTGCTCTTGAAGTGGTAGTAGAGCGCTGCCTTGGTGACATTGAGGCGTTCGGCGATCTCCCGCAGCGAGGTCTTCTCGTACCCCTGCTCGGTGAAGAGCTCCAACGCGACGGCCTTGATCCGCTCTCGGGTGCCGCCTGTGCTCTCCCTCACCCACGCCCCCCAATTCATTTGACCGCCAGTTGGTACCCAACTTACCGTGCGGCTAGTAAGGTGACTAGCCGGGCGGCAAGTAAGTACGGCAATTCTCGGGGGGAGCTTACCCATGACTCAGGCAACACAGGCCGGCGCACGACCCAACGTACGGGTCGTGCTGTTCGGGCTGATGATCGCGATGATGCTCGCGATGCTCGACAACATGATCGTCAGCACCGCGCTGCCGCGGATCGTCGGCGAGTTCGGCGGCCTCGACCACTTCACCTGGGTGGTCACCGCGTACGTCCTGGGCACCACCGTCTCCACCCCGATCTGGGGCAAGCTCGGTGACCTCTACGGCCGCAAGTCGGTCTTCCTGACCTCGGTGGTCATCTTCCTCGTCGGCTCCGCCCTGTGCGGCATGGCCGGCTCGGGGATGTTCGGCGGCCCACAGGACGGCATGGTGCAGCTCATCGCCTTCCGCGCCGTGCAGGGCCTGGGTGCCGGCGGCCTGATGGTCGGCGTGATGGCGATCATCGGCGACCTGGTTCCGCCGCGCGAGCGTGGGCGTTACCAGGGCATGATCGCCGGCATCATGGCCATCGCCATGGTGGCCGGCCCGCTGGTCGGTGGCTTCATCACCGACAACCTCTCCTGGCGCTGGGCGTTCTACGTGAACCTGCCGCTGGGCGGCATCGCGCTGCTCGTGCTGATCACCACGATGCACCTGCCGAAGTACCGCACCGAGCACCGGATCGACTGGCTCGGCGCAGCGCTGCTCTCGGTCGGTATCACCGCGATCGTGCTGATCACCACCTGGGGCGGCAACGAGTACGACTGGACCTCGCCGCAGATCCTCGGCCTGGCCGTGGTGGCGCTTGTGGCGCTTGTCGCGTTCGGCCTGGTGGAGCGCCGGGTCCCGGAGCCGATCCTGCCGCTGGCGCTGTTCGCCAACCGCAACTTCGCGCTGATCTCGCTGATCGGCTTCCTGCTCGGCTTCGCGATGTTCGGCGCGATGAACTTCCTGCCGCTCTACCAGCAGACCGTGCAGGGGGCCTCGGCCACCAACAGCGGCCTGCTGCTGTTGCCGCTGATGTTCGGCATGCTTGTCGTCTCGCTGGTCATCGGCCGGGCGATCACCAAGACCGGCAAGTACCGGGCCTACCCGATCATCGGCGGCGTGGTGATGACCGGGGGCATGGCACTGCTGTCCATGCTCGACACCGACACCAGCAAGCTGCAGTCCTCGCTCTACATGGTCGTGCTCGGCGCCGGCATGGGCTTCCTCATGCAGACCTCCATGCTGATCGCGCAGAACAGCGTGGAGCAGAAGGACCTCGGCGCGGCCAGCGGCGCGGCCACCTTCTTCAGGTCGATCGGCGGCTCGTTCGGCATCTCGCTGTTCGGCGCGATCTTCGCCAACCGGCTCGCCGACTCGGCCGCCGGCAGGGCGTTCACCGGCGGCGGCGAGGGCGGGGGGATGGACCTGGAGAAGCTCAAGCAGCTGCCCGCCCAGGCGCGTGAGCTGGTCCTCACCGGCCTCTCGGACGCGATCTCGCACGTGTTCCTCTGGGCCGTGCTCTTCACCATCGTGATCCCGGTGCTCGCCTGGTTCATCAAGGAGATCCCGCTGCGCACCGCCAACGAGGCGCCGGCCGGGACGGCCACCCCGGAGGAGGAGGCCGAGATCGCCCTCGGCAAGGCGCCGGTCGCCTGACCCCTACCGACAGCGCGCGCCGCGTCGTCCCCCCGAGGGGGAGGCGCGGCGCGCGTTTTCACCGGCGGTGGGTCAGGCGGTGCCAGAGGCGGCGTAGCGGGTTGCGGGGACGGGGGAGCCGGGGGGTCAGCTCGCCGAGCATCCGGGTGGCCAGTGCCGCCGTGTCCGGGTCCAGGGCGGGAGCGGCCAGCGCGAGGTGGGCCAGCGAGACCGCTATCGGCACCGGCCGGGCCTGGGCCACCGCCGCCGCGTCGGCCAACCGCTCGGCCACCACGCGGGCCACGTCCGGTCGCACCGCCGGGTCCACCCAGGCGGCGGTGATCAGGGCGAACAGCGCCGCCTCGGTGACCCAGTCCTCCACACCCCAGACCAGGTCCACCAGCACCCGGCGCCGGGTCGAGTCCGCCCAGGGCTCGTCGGTGCGCTGGTGCAGCAGCCCCAGGCAGGCCCACACCTGCACCCCACGAACCCAGATCGACGGATCCTGGGCGGCCAGCAGTCGACCCAGCCCGTTCGCCGGCGCCGCGGGCGGGTGCACCAGCAGCCCGAGCAGGTCGTCGACGTCGAGGCCGGCCAGGCCCACCGCCGCGTCGTAGGCCGCCGGCGGGTGCGGCCACGCCGGGTGGGCCACCTGTGCGATCCGTTCGACGGCTGCCGGCGAGGGCGCCGGCAGCGCGGGCGTCGGCACGTCCTCCGCGAAGTGCCACAGCCGCTGCGCGGACGGGCGTCGGGGCTCGCGCGGGTCAGGCTTCGCCGCGCCGGCGACCTCGATCCGCAGGCCGGGGGCCACCGCCGTCGCCGTCCGCAGGGCGCTCGGCGGGGCTGCCGCCGCGAGGCGTACGGCGCCGCCGATGCCGATGTCGTCGGCGGCGACCGCCTGGCGGAGCGCGTCGACCAGGGGGCCGCCGGCCGGGGTCAGTTGCCCGAGCCAGGGCCGGCCCCGGCAGCACTGGGCCAGATCGCCGTGCTCGTGGCTGTCGTCCGGGTGGTCACGGATGAAGTCGGCGAGCGCGACCAGGTGGGACAGGTCGCCGTCGCGAAGGTGCCGCAGGCGGTGCGCGGTGTGCACCGCGCAGTCGAACGACGGATCCCGGGCCAGGGCCCGCTCGGTCCACTCCAGCGCCTCGTTGAGTCGGCCGATGTCGGCGAGGGTGCCGGCGATGTCGGCGTAGACGGCCAGGTCGTCGGGGTCCAGGTCGACGGCCCGGCCGAGCGCCGCGAGGGCGTCGCGGGTCCGACCCGCGCTGCGGTACGCGTACCCGAGCCAGACCTCGCCCATCTTCGACGGCTGGCACCGTACTCCTCGGCTGGCCCAGCGGATCGCCAGCGTGACCTCGCCGAGCCGCCGGGCCAGCGCGGACGCCGCGCCCAGCAGGAGACCGTGCTCGGGGTGCACGGTGGCGGCGTTGCGGGCCAGCGTGAGGTACGGCGTGAGGGCCGCCCGGCCGGCCCGTGGCACCGGGTCGGTAAGCGCCGCGCAGACCTGCATGAGGACGCGGGCGATGTGGTCCGGCGCCAGCCGTTCGACAAGCTCGGAGGCGGTCACCCACGGCACGCCCGCCCACTCGGTGCCGGGGGCGTGGCCGGTCGCCGCGGCCAGCAGCTCCAGCCCTTCGGCGGGGCGACCGGCGGCGGCCAGCAGGTGCGCGCGGGCGACGACCGCGCCCACGAAGGTGTGGTGGCTGATCGGGAAGAGGTCGAGCCCTCCGCCGTCGACCGCGGCGAGGCGGGCCAGCGTCTCGTGCACCTCGGGCAGGGTGGGCGCCCGCGCCAGCGCGCCGGCGAGGTGGCCCGCAGCGTGGTGCAGGTCACCCTCGTCGAGTGCCAGCCGGGCGAGGGCCAGCTCCTCCGTCGCGGAGAGCGCGGGGTCGTCCCTTCCCTCGGGCACGGTGTCCTCTCGTCGCAGCTAGCAGGCAGCCGGGCCAGCGTAGTTGATATTGAGATGATCAAGTGATCAACTGCGCAGTCCTGCTCGAACAATTGCTGCTGCCGACTTTACCGTGCAAGACTGAGCAGGAAACGCGCGGCAATCGCGCATGAGGGGAGCGTTCGTGACACGTCCAGGGTCCGGAATGGCCGCCGACATCGACGAGCAGCCCGCCGGCTACGCGCGCCTGCTCGACAGCGCCAACGCCGCGGCGATCGCCCGGGTGGCGGCTGTCGTGGCCGAGCGTCGACCGCGACACGTGGTCTTCACCGCCCGGGGCACCTCCGACCACGCGGCCCTCTACGGGGCGTACCTGACCGAGATCCGGCTCGGCCTGCCCGCCGGGCTCGCCTCGCCGAGCGTGGTCACCCTGTTCGGTGCCCGCCCCGACCTGTCCGACGCGCTCGTCGTCGGGGTGAGCCAGAGCGGTGGCTCACCCGACCTGGCCGAGGTGCTGCGCTCCGCGCGGGCCTCCGGCGCGCTCACCCTCGCGGTGACAAACGCCCCCGGCTCCCCGCTGGCCGAGACTGCCGAGTTGAGCATCGACATCGCCGCCGGGCACGAGCGGGCGGTGGCGGCGACGAAGACGTACACCGCCGAACTGCTCGCCCTGCTCATGCTCGTCGAGGGCATCCGCGCCGGCGACGGCGTGCTCCCGGCGGCCGAGCGGGAGGCGCTCGCCGCGCTGCCCGACCTCGCCACCAGGACGCTCGCCGACGACACCCCGGCCCAGCTCGCGCCCCGCTACCGCTTCGCCCGCCAACTGGTCACCACCGGCCGTGGGTACGCCTACCCGACCGCCCGTGAGGCAGCGCTGAAGCTGATGGAGACCTCGTACCTGCCGGCGCTCGCCTTCTCCGGCGCCGACCTGCTGCACGGCCCGCTCGCGATGACCGACCCGGAGGTCCCGGTGCTCGCCGTGGTCGGCTCCGGCCCGGGTGGGCGGTCGATGGGCGAGGTGCTGCCCCGTCTCGGCGAGCGGCGCGCCGACGTGGTGGTCGTCGGCTCGGCCGACGTGCCGGGCGCCACCCGCCTCGCCGTCCCCGAGGTGGACGAGCGGTACGCGCCGCTGCTGGACATCCTGCCGTTGCAGCGCCTCGCGCTCGCGTTGGCACTGACCCGTGGCGAGGACCCGGACGCGCCGCGCGGGCTGAAGAAGGTCACCGCGACGATGTGAGGCGCGGCGCGGCGTGGCACCCTGGTCACCGTGTCCACGCTGCGCGACCTCGCCGAGGAGCACACCCATCTCCGTCCGGCCGACATCGACCACCTGCACCGCATCGCCGGCGACTGGCAACTGCTCTCCGATCTGTCCTTCGCCGACCTGCTGCTCTGGGTGCCGGTCGACGCCGAGGGCACGTTCCTCTGTGTCGCCCAGGTCCGTCCGACGACCGCGCCCACCGCGTACCAGGACGATCAGGTGGGCCGGATCATCGGCGGCTCGGAGGTGGCCCACCTGGGGGTCGCCTACTCCCAGGGGCGGATCTGGCGGGAGGGCGACCCGGTCTGGTACGGCGACGTGCCGGCCCGGCACGAGGCGATCCCGGTCCGGCTGCGCACCGCCGACGGCGAGGCCGGCGAGGTGATCGCCGTGGTCGGCAGGGACACCAACCTCTCCACCGCGCGTACGCCCAGCCAGCTGGAACTCAACTACCTGACCACCGCCGACGACCTCGCCCAGATGATCGCGGACGGCACCTTCCCGCCGCCCCGGCACCCGGGCGAGACCACCTCCGCCCCCCGCGTCGGTGACGGCCTGGTCCGGCTGGACGCCGGTGGCAAGGTCACCTACGCGAGCCCGAACGCGCAGTCCGCGTACCGACGGTTGGGCTACGCCTCCCACCTGGTGGGGGAGGATCTGGCCGCGCTGCACCGCCGGCTGGCGGGCGACCCGCTGGACGGCACCGAGGCGGCGAACGGCATCCTGGCGGCGTTGCGCGGCGAGGCGCCGCCTCGGCGGGAGATCGACGCACGGGGGGCCACGATGCTCACCCGGGCGCTGCCACTGATGCCCGCCGGGGTGCCCATCGGCGCGCTGGTGCTGGTGCGGGACATCACCGAGGTGCGTCGCCGGGACCGGGCGCTGATCACCAAGGACGCCACCATCCGGGAGATCCATCACCGGGTGAAGAACAACCTCCAGACGGTGGCCGCGCTGCTGCGGTTGCAGGCCCGCCGGGTCGCCATGCCGGAGGCCCGGGTCGCCCTGGAGGAGTCGGTCCGTCGGGTCGCCTCGATCGCCCTCGTCCACGAGACGCTGTCGATGTCCAGCGACGAGGCGGTCGAGTTCGACGGCATCGTGGACCGGGTCGCCAGCGCGGCCACCGAGGTCGCGGCCACCGAGGTGAGCGTCGGCATGCGCCGTCGGGGCAGCTTCGGCGTACTGCCGGCCGAGATCGCCACGTCGCTGGTCATGGTCCTCAACGAACTGCTGCTCAACGCCGTCGAACACGGCTTCCCGCCGGCCGACGAGCCGGACGACGCACCCCCGCCCCCCACCACGGGCGTGGTACCGGCCGCCGTTGCCGAGGTCGATCCGTCGGCGCGACCCGAGGTGGTGGTCTCGGCGCACCGGTTCCGCAAGATGCTGCACGTCTCGGTGACCGACAACGGGCGCGGGCTGCCGCCCGAGTTCGACGCCGAACGCGGCAGCCGGCTGGGTCTGCAGATCGTGCGGGCCCTGGTCACCGGCGAGCTGCGCGGCACCATCGAGCTGCGTGCGGGCGCCAAGGGCGGCACCGAGGCCCTGCTCGTCGTCCCGCTGGCCCGCAACGCCCCGGACGGCCGCTCACAAGGCTGACGGGCCGTTGTCGAGGCGGCTGGGCGGGTGGGGGTCAGCGTCCGGGACGGCTGGTCAGCAGGGCGACGGTCAGGCCGGGGCGTTGCCAGACCTGGGCGAGCGTGAAGTCCGCGCGCAGCGCATCGCCCTTGACGCCCGGCACGTCGGCCAGCGGCTCGGCGTGCCGGCCGGCGACGACCAACCACACCCGTGACGTACCGGCCAGGCACTGTGCCGGTTGCGGGCACTCGGCTGCCCACAGGTCGCCCCGGCGGACCTCGTCCTCGGTGACCAGCACGTCCCGTGGTGGGTCGCCGAGGTGGTACTCGATGCCGAGGTCGAGGAAGAGCCAACTGTGCCGGGGCGAGTAGACCACCGCGTCGCCAGGCCGTTGGCCCGCGCCGATCACGTGAGCCGCGCCCGCGTAGTCCACAGGCGCGTTGCGCGGCCACTCGTGGGTCCGCCGCAGCGCGGCCTGGTCGGGCAGGCCGAGCAGCGCGGCCAGGACCACCACGACGACCGTAGCCGGTGCCGCGACCGCGGCCAGCGCCGCGCCCGCCAGCAGGCACGCGAACGGCACGACGAAGACCAGGTACCGAGCAACCCACAGGGGTACGACAGTGCCGGCGGCGAAGAGCAGCAGTACGGGCAGCAGCACCGCGCTCGCCGGCAGCAGGGCACGCCGCCCGAGCCGGGCAGCGCCCAGCGCGGCGACCCCGACCAGCAGACCGCCCACCACGCTGCTCTGGGCCACGCCGCCGGGCAGCGCGCTCAGGTCGTCCAGCCGGGCGAGACCGACCCAGTTGAGCTGCCGAGACTGCTGGGTCCGGGCCTTCAGCAGCAGCGTACCGGTCAGCAGCGCGACCGGAATCACGGCGACCACCCACCGCCACGTTCGCCGGTCCCGGCCGGCGGAACCGTGGTTCGGCGTGGTGTCGTCGCCCGGCGTGGTGTCGGTGCCCGCCGCTGCGACGCCCGCCGCTGCTGGGCCACGCCACCAGGTGACCAGCACGAGCAGCGCGTGCGCGGCCAGCAGGGTGAGCGCGATCAGGTGCGTGAGCCCGAGCGCGGCCACGGCGGCGGCGTACCCGGCCCAACGGACCCACCCCGGCCGCCGCAGCGCCGTCACCAGCAGCAGGGTGGCGAGCACCGCGAGCGCGGTGGCCAGGGCGTACGGGCGAGCCTCCTGGCCATAGCGGGACGTGCTCGGCAGCACCGCGAACAGCAGCCCGGCCAGGAGGCCGGTGCGCCTGTCGACGAGCCGCGCACCGAGCACGGCGAGCAGTCCGGCGGCCACCGTCATCGCCAGCACGGCCGGCGCGCGGATTGCGATCGTCGAGTCGCCGAAGACCGTGGTCCAGATGTGCATCAGCAGGTAGTACGGCCCGGTGGCGGCGTCGATGGTGCCGGCCAGGCGGGCCAGGTCACCGGGCGACCGGCTGGCCGCGCTCCAGGTCGCCAGCTCGTCGCGCCAGAGCTGCGCCGACCCGAGCCCGGTCAGCGTCACCGCCAGCGTCAGCAGCGCCGGGGCGAGCCACACCGGCAGGCGACGCAGGTGCTCCCACACCGCCCCGGTCGACTCGGACAATCCGCCCACGGTCCGAGCCTGCCACGGAGATGTTCCTCGCGGGTGTCAGCCCCTCGGCCCGTGATGTGGGATCCAGCACGTGTACATTGGCCGGCCCCCATGTGGTGTGGCAGCATGGCCCGTATGACCGCCGCAGTCGTCCGCCGCTTCGTGGCTCGTCGCCACGTCGATTACGGCCGCGTGCGCAGCGCGATCTGTCCGGCCTACTGACGACGCCCGACCAATCCGTCTCGGGCGCGCTCCGCGCCGGCTGTCTGAAGACACCGTTGTCCCGCCCGCTTCGCGGGCCGGCCGCCGCGCCCCGCGTAGCCCGAGGCACAGCAGACAACGGAGGACGCCGCGATGGCGGTCAGCAGCATCCCGGCCCGTTCCGAGGACCCGACGGCCCGCCCGGCCCGGGCGCCACGCCGGCCCCGGGGTGAGGGTCAGTGGGCGCTCGGCCACCGCGAGCCCCTCAATCCCAACGAGCGGATCAAGAAGGACGACGACCCGCTCAACGTCCGGGCCCGCATCGAGAACATCTACGCGCACCGCGGCTTCGCCTCCATCGACCCGCAGGATCTGCGTGGCCGTTTCCGCTGGTGGGGCCTCTACACCCAGCGCAAGGCGGGCATCGACGGCGGGCGCACCGCCGTGCTGGAGCCGCACGAGCTGGAGGACGAGTTCTTCATGCTCCGGGTCCGCATCGACGGCGGCCAGCTCAGCCTGGCCCAGCTACGGGTGATCGCGGACATCTCCCGGGAGTTCGCCCGGGACACCGCCGACATCACCGACCGGCAGAACATCCAGTACCACTGGATCCGCGTCGAGGACATGCCGGAGATCTGGCGTCGGCTGGAGTCGGTAGGCCTGCAGACCACCGAGGCGTGCGGCGACTGCCCGCGAATCGTGCTGGGCAGCCCGGTCGCCGGGGTGGCCCGCGACGAGCTGCTCGACCCGACCCCGGCGATCGACGAGATCGTCGCCCGGTACGTCGGCGACAAGCAGTTCTCCAACCTGCCCCGCAAGTTCAAGACGTCCATCTCCTGGCTTGTCGACACCCCGTACGAGTCGAACGACATCGCTCTGCTCGGCGTCGACCACCCCGAGCACGGCCCCGGCTTCGACCTCTGGGTCGGTGGCGGGCTCTCCACCAACCCGATGCTCGCTCAGCGGCTCGGCGTCTGGGTGCCGCTGGCCGAGATCCCCGACGTGTGGGCCGGCGTGGTCGGGATCTTCCGCGACTACGGCTACCGCCGGCTGCGTAACCGGGCCCGGCTGAAGTTCCTGGTGGCCGACTGGGGCGTGGAGCGCTTCCGGGAGGTCCTGGAGAAGGAGTACCTGGGCCGTACGCTGCTCGACGGCCCCGCGCCGACCCTGCCGGCGAAGCCTGTCGACCACGTGGGCGTGCACGAGCAGGCCGACGGGCGGCACTACGTCGGTGCCGCCCCGGTGGTCGGGCGGGTCTCCGGTGGGCAGCTCGCCCAACTGGCCGACGTGGTCGAGGCGCACGGCAGCGACCGGGTGCGGCTCACCCCGTACCAGAAGCTGCTGGTGCTCGACGTGCCGTCGGAGCGGACGGAGTCGCTTGTCGACGCGCTGCGCGGCATCGGCCTGGAGGCCCGGCCGTCGGCCTGGCGGCGCGGCACGATGGCGTGCACAGGCATCGAGTACTGCAAGCTCGCCATCGTCGAGACGAAGGCCCGCGGCGAGGAGCTGGTGGCCCGGCTGGAGCAGCGGCTGCGCGACTTCGACGCGGACATCTCCATCCACATCAACGGCTGCCCGAACGCCTGCGCCCGCACCCAGGTCGCCGACATCGGCCTCAAGGGTCAGCTGGTGGTCGGCCCGGACGGCCGGCAGGTGGAGGGCTTCCAGGTGCACCTGGGCGGCGGCCTGGGCATGGCCCAGGGCCAGACCGCCGGTTTCGGCCGCAAGCTGCGCGGCCTGAAGACCACCGCCGAGGAGCTTCCGGAGTACGTGGAACGGCTGGCCCGTCGCTACCTGGCCGGGCGGAGCGCGGGCGAGACGTTCGCCAACTGGGTGATCAGAGTCGACGAGGAGGAACTGCGGTGAGCAGCGAGAACCGAGCGGCACCCCTGTACTGCCCGTACTGCGGCGAGGAGGACCTGCGGCCGCACGAGGCGGGGCACGGCGCCTGGGAGTGCCACGCCTGCGCGCGTGTCTTCTCGGTGAAGTTCACCGGGCTGCTCTCCCGGGCGGTGACCCGATGAGCCTCGTCTCCGCCGCGAGCCTGCGCCTGGTCGGCCCGGGCGCGCAGACGTCGACCGACCCGGCCGGACGCAGCCCGGACGAGCTGCGGACGCTTGCCGAGCAGGCTGCTCGGGACCTGGAGGGCGCACCCGCCCTGGAGATCGCCCGCTGGGCGGCGCAGACCTTCGGCGACCGCTTCTGCGTGACCAGCTCGATGGCCGACGCCGTCCTGGCCCACCTGGTGTCCCGGGTGGCCCCGGGTGTGGACGTGGTCTTCCTCGACACCGGCCTGCACTTCCCGGAGACGCTGCGGGTCCGCGACGAGGTGGCCCGGACGCTGCCGGTGAACGTCCGGTCCATCCGGCCCCGGCTCACCGTCGGCCAGCAGGACGGCCAGTACGGCCCGCGACTGTTCAACAAGTCACCCGACGACTGCTGCCAGCTGCGCAAGGTGGAGCCGCTGGAGCGGGCGCTGTCCGGGTACGACGCCTGGGCCGCCGGCCTGCGCCGGGACGAGTCGCCGACCCGTGCCAACACGCCCGTTGTGACGTTCGACGCGCGGCGCGGCAAGGTGAAGGTCAACCCGATCGCGGCCTGGTCGCAGAAGGACGTGGACGCCTACATCGCCCGCTTCAACGTCCCGGTCAACGAGTTGTTCAAGCAGGGCTACGGCTCGATCGGCTGCTGGCCGTGCACCCGACGGACGACTGCCGGCGAGGACCCGCGGGCCGGCCGGTGGGCCATGTTCGAGAAGACCGAGTGCGGACTGCACGTCTGACCCCGTCATCGACGACCCCGACCGGCCCTGGGGCGGCCGGCGGGGCGACCCCGGTGGTGCTCGTCGCCCACGGCAGCCGGGATCCACGAGCGGCCGAGGCCACCCGTGCGCTGGCCCGGGCGGTGTCGGCCGTCCGGCCCGGCCTGTCGGTGTGGGCGAGCTGGCTGGACCACACCGAGCCGGGCCCGACCGACGTGCTGCGGATGCTGGCCGAGGCCGGGCATGCGCGTGCGGTGGTCGTGCCCCTGCTGCTGACCGCCGCGTACCACCATCGGGTGGACATTCCGGCGGCCGTCGCCGCCGCGACGGAGGCCGGCCCCCCACTGGCGGTACGCGTGACCGACGTGCTCGGCCCGGCGGACGGAACGGTGGCGCCGGCGTTGCTGGCGGGGCTGCGCCGTCGGCTCGGTGAGGTCGACCCGGGGCGCTTCGACGCGCTGGTGCTGGCCGCCGCGGGCACCCGGGATGCCCGGGCGCGCGGTTCGGTGGGCCGGGTGGCGGACGCGCTCGGCGTGGAGTTCGGGGTGCCCTGCCGGGTGTCGTACGCCTCGGCGGCCCCACCGACGACAGGTGTGGCGGTGACCCGGCTGCGGGCGGCCGGCGCACGCCGGGTGGCGGTGTCCGCGTACTTCCTCGCGCCGGGCCTGTTCCACGACGCGGTGGCCGACTCTGCGCGGGCGGCCGGTGCGGTGGCGGTGGCGGCCCCGTTGACCGATGCGCCCGAGCTGGCCGAGCTGGTGCTGCGCCGGGTCGACGACCGGGGCGCGCTGACACCGACGGGTTGACGGTTCGGGACAGCAGTACGCCCCGGCAGGCGGACCCGCCGGGGCGTGCAGCTGTGTCGTTGGGGGATCAGGCGGAGTGAGCGCGCAGCACCCGGAGGCCGCCGCGCCGCTTCACAGCGCGCCGCTCCTCCTCGCTCATCCCGCCCCAGACGCCGGCGTCCTGACCCGACTCGAGCGCCCACTGCAGGCACTGGTCGGTCACGGAGCAGCGCCTGCAGACGGCCTTGGCCTGCTCGACCTGCAGGAGAGCCGGTCCAGACGTCCCGATCGGGAAGAACAGCTCCGGGTCCTCGTCGCGGCAGACAGCATGGTGACGCCAGTCCATGGCGGCAACACTCCTCATTCTGGATGGGTGGCAAACAATTGCTTGTCGTGCTTTTCCTATATGCATCAGCAGTGCCGATGGTGACCGTTAGCGTCCGACCATTCGGCAGTGCGTGAGCAGGCGGTTAGCCTCGGGACCTGCTGGAACAGCTCAACCTGACGAGCATATCCAGGCAATGTCCCGGTAACTCAAGTTCGCTTGTGAATACTTTCACGAACGCTCGTGATGTCAAGGGTGACGCTCGGAAAAACTCCAGGCGGTGAGCAAGCCCACAACCCATTTGTCCGGGTTCCAGTGCGTTCCTGGTTACCCGCCGTGCCACAGCCGAGGATCAATATAGTACAGTCCGCGTGACATTGCTGACATTTCCGGCACCTGCCCCTCGGTGTGGCGGCACCCGTCGTTGCGGTTGCGGTGCCGCGTCGACCAAGGGCAGTACCCGAGACCTAGCAGATTACTCTGAGTGCGGCCGGAATGGATGTGAATCTGACTTTCTCCCGCTCGCCGAGATAGTCGCCGTCCAGCTGGAACGCCTGTGGACGGCTGGAGAGCAGGGTGAACTCCGCCGTGTCATGGAGCCGTAACACCTGACGTCCGCGCGGATCCGGCTTGCGTGATGCGAACTGCGTCACTGTCCGTGTTGTGCTAGCCACCCGGAGCTGACGCAACGCCAGCACGTCGAGCCCGAGGTCGAACGACGCCGACGGGTTCGGGTTGATCTCACGGTCGCCCAGGTACGTCCACGGGGCGGTGTTCTGGATGATGACCGTGGCCAGCTCGTCCTCGACCGCCTCGCCCGGGCGCTCCAGGCTGATCGCCGGGTGCCGCCGGTCCGAGGCGAAGAAGTACTGGCCCATGATCGAGCGCAGGTAGAGCCCGGGAGTGGAGACCCGCCCCTTGCGCCGGGCCTGCTCCACCCGGTGGATCACCGCGGCGTCCAGGCCGAAGCCGGCGCAGAAGGTGAAGTAGCGGTCGTCCGCGCGGCCCAGCCCGACCGTGCGCTGCCGGCCCAGGCGCAGCCCTTCGAGGATCATGCTGGTCGCCTCCGGCCATTCCCGGGGCAGGCCGAGCGCGCGGGCGAACACGTTCGTCGAACCACCCGGAACGGTGGCCAGCGCGGGCAGGCGCTCCGCCATCGAGGCGCCCGCGACGCCGGCCGGAGGGTCGGCCGTCATCAGGCCGTTCACCACCTCGTTCACTGTCCCGTCACCACCCAGGGTGACGACGAGGTCGACCCCCTCGGCGGCCGCCTCCCGGGCCAGCGCCATGGCGTGCCCCCGGCGACGGGTGTAGCGCACACTGAGGTCGACTTCGCTGCGCAGCGCCCGGACAAGCACGTCCCGGCTGCGTTCGCTGGTGGTGGTGGCCTTCGGATTGACCACCAGGACGGCCCGCATGGGCGGCACTGTACCTCTCGGTAGCCCGGGTATCGTGGCGCGCGTGACCATCGACTCGGCCCCGATTCCCGTCACCCTCCGCTGGGCGGTACGCCTGCTGTGGGCGGAGGCGGTCGCCGTCGGGCTGATCGCGGTCTGGTTGGTCTGGGCCGACCTCACCGCCACCACCACCGACCTCGCGTCGGCGTTGCTGGTGACCGCGTTCGCCGTCGGGGCGGCCGTCGCGCTCTGGGCGCTGGGTCGTGCGCTGCTGCGCCGACAGGCAGGCGCGCGGGCCCCCGCGATCGTCCTTCAGCTCATGCTGCTGCCGATCGGCTGGTTCATGATCCAGGGCGGTCTGGGCTGGCTCGGCGTACCGCTCATGGCGCTCGGCCTGGGCGTCGGCTGGCTGCTCGTCAGCCCGCCGACGACAAAGGCCCTCGGCTTCGAGTGACCCGAGCGGGTCAGTAGCCGCCGGAGCGGCGGGTGAGCAACGAGATCGTCGCCCGGCCCTCGACGGCCGTGGCAGACGCCGACGTGGTCAGTGCGGTGAGCACCTTCCAGGCGAAGGACGCCTCGGCGGGCAGCGTCGCCCCGCGCACGGTCGGCACTGTCACCTCGACGGTCAGCGCGTCGCTGGTGACCGAGAACCGGCACTCCAACTCGGCGTCACGGGTGGCGATGGCGAGCAGCATGGCGCACGCCTCGTCGACAGCGATCCGCAGATCCTCGATCTCGTCGAGCGCGAACTGCAACCGGGCCGCGAGACCGGCGGTGGCGGTGCGGAGCACGCCGAGGTAACCGCCGTCGGCGGGCACCGTGAGGTGCACCACGTCGTCGTCGGTCGCTGGCTGGCCGGTCAGTTGAGTCACGCCTCATCCCCCCGGTCGGGGACTCTACCCGGTCAGTCGTTCGGGCGCGTGTCGGCGGCCTCCGCCTGAGCGGCCAGGCCGCGCAACGCGTCACCGCTGAGCCGGTAGGGGACCCACTCGCTCATCTGCTCGGCACCGATGGAGGCGTAGAAACCGGCTGCGGGATTCCAGTCGATCATCCACCACTCCAGCCGCCGGTAGCCCCGCCGTACGCAGATGTCGGCAAGCGTGGCGAGCAGCAGCCGGCCCGCGCCGGTGCCCCGGGCGGCCGGCGAGACGTAGAGGTCCTCCAGGTAGATGCCGTGCACGCCGGCCCAGGTGGAGAAGTTGAGAAACCACAGGGCGAAGCCGACCGGCTGGTCGCGCTCGTCGACAGCGACGTGGCCGAAGAGCGCCGGAGCGGTCGTGAACAGCGCCGTGGTGAGTTGCTCGGTGGTGAGGTGGCACTGGTCGGGGGCGCGTTCGTACGCCGCCAACTCGTGCACCATGGCGACGACGGCCGGCACGTCCTCGGGACGTACCGGCCGGATCGTCGGTGTGACCGGGTTGGTCACGCCTTCTTGGTCTCCCAGAAGATCTTCGCGATCTCGTCGATCTTCGCGAGGAGCTTGTCGGCGGTGGCCGGGTCGAGGCTGCCCTTGACGCCAGTGGCGCCGGCGAGCTTGGTGGCCTCGTTGAACAGGGTGTGCAGGTTCGGGTACTTCTCGAAGTGCGGCGCCTTGAAGTAGTCGGTCCAGAGCACCCACAGGTGGTGCTTGACCAGCTCGGCGCGCTGCTCCTTGATGATGACCGCCCGGGTACGGAATTCCGGGTCGGTGTTGGCCTGGTACTTCTCGCAGATCATTTTGACCGACTCGGCCTCGATCCGGGCCTGGGCCGGGTCGTAGACGCCGCACGGCAGGTCGCAGTGAGCGCTCGCGGTGACGCGGGGCGCAAGGATGCGCGGAAGTCGCATCGGGATCCTCCATGGGAAGTTTGCGATGATCAAAGGCGACATTACTCCTGGGAATGCTCCCCGAACCGGATGGAGGTGAAACCAGTGCCCGCCGATCATCCGGAGGAGGCACCCCGACTGCGGGGTCTGCTGACGGCGATCCTCGTGACCGGTCCCTCCATGGCGCCGACGCTGCGCCACGGCGACGCGGTGCTGGTCCGCCCGGGCGGACGCCCGATCCGGCCCGGTGACGTGGTGGTCGCCGTCTTCCGGACGCGTCCCGAGCTGCTGGTCGTGAAGCGGGCGGTACGACCGCAGGACGGCGGCTGGTGGCTGCGCGGCGACAACGGTCTGGTCACCGACGACTCCCGGGCGTACGGAGTGGCCGACGTGCGCGCAAGGGTGGTGTTCCGCTACTGGCCCCGCCTCGGACGGGTGCCCCGTCGGCCGTTATGACCCTGCTCACATCCGGGGGGCAGTGTCGACACTATGCTCGGAAAGTGCCCGGGTGACCCCCCGCACCGCGTGCCACCGCTCGCCGCCCACCTCGCGGCCGGCCCGGCCGCCTCACATCTGCTCGACAGATCCTGGAGTCACCGCCATGTCTTCGTCCACCGTGGACCCCGCTGATCCCGTCTTCCAACTGCACCGGGGCGGCAAGATGGCCGTCGCCTCGACGGTCCCGCTCACCAGCCGCGAGGACCTCTCCCTCGCGTACACCCCTGGTGTCGCCCGGGTGTGTGAGGCGATCGCCGCCGACCCCGCCCTGGCCGACGACTACACCTGGGCGTCGCACGCCGTCGCCGTCGTCACCGACGGGTCGGCGGTGCTCGGACTCGGCAACATCGGCCCGCGCGCGGCGCTGCCGGTGATGGAGGGCAAGGCGGTGCTGTTCAAGCAGTTCGCGGGGGTGGACGCGGTGCCGGTCTGCCTGGACACCCAGGACGTGGACGAGATCGTCGCGGTGGTGCGGGCGCTGGCCCCGTCGTTCGGCGGGATCAACCTGGAGGACATCAGCGCGCCGCGCTGCTTCGAGGTGGAGCGGCGACTCGACGAGGCGCTGGACATCCCGGTCTTCCACGACGACCAGCACGGCACCGCGATCGTGGTGCTCGCCGCGCTGCGCAACGCGGCCACCCTGCTCGACCGCAAGCTCGGTGACCTGCGGGTGGCGGTGAGCGGCGCGGGCGCGGCCGGCGTGGCCGTGACGAAGATGCTCATCGCCGGTGGGGTCAACCCCGACCAGGTGGTCGTGTGCGACTCCAAGGGGATCATCGGCCGGCACCGCGGCGAGCTGACCGGCACCAAGGCCGAGCTGGCGGCGAGCACCAACGCCGACGGCCGCCAGGGCGACATCACCGAGGCGCTGCGCGGCGCGGACGTGCTGATCGGGGTCTCCGGCGG
Organism: Micromonospora sp. NPDC049275; assembly: GCF_043197115.1. Lineage (NCBI taxonomy): Bacteria > Bacillati > Actinomycetota > Actinomycetes > Micromonosporales > Micromonosporaceae > Micromonospora > Micromonospora sp. NPDC049275. The sequence continues at coordinate 118,424 of NZ_JBICSN010000014.1, read as the reverse complement.
GCAGATCCCCGAGGCGGCGGTGGCTCAGATGGCCCCGGGCGGGATCGTGTTCGCGCTGGCCAACCCGACCCCGGAGGTGCACCCCGAGGTGGCCGCCCGGCACGTCGCCGTGGTGGCCACCGGGCGCAGCGACTATCCCAACCAGATCAACAACGTGCTGGCCTTCCCCGGGGTGTTCCGGGGCGCGTTGGACGCCCGGGCCACCCGGATCACCGAGGGGATGAAGGTCGCCGCCGCCGACGCCATCGCCGGCGTGGTGGCCGAGTCGCTGACCGCCGACGCGATCGTCCCGTCACCGCTCGACCCGCGCGTCGCCCCGGCCGTCGCCGAGGCCGTCGCCGAAGCGGCCCGCCGCGACGGAGTCGCCCGCCGCTGAGACACGTGGGCGGGGGCGCTCCGGCGCAGCATGCGTCGCCGGCCTACGCGCCGGAGCCCCCTCACCAGGACGGGCCCCTTCTTAACGGGCGCTCAGCTTGTTACCGTGCCGATCATGCGTGCCGCCTTCGCCTCCCGTTTCGACGACGCCGATCCGCTCGCCGCCCTCACCGTCGGTGAGCGGCCCGAGCCGACCCACCCGGAGGACGACTGGGTGACCGTGCAGGTGCGGGCCACCTCGCTCAACCACCACGACCTCTGGTCGCTGCGCGGGGTGGGCCTCACCGAGGCGCAGTTGCCGATGGTCCTCGGCTGTGACGCGGTGGGCGTGGACGCCGACGGCAACGAGATGGTCGTCTACCCGGTCGTCGTGACGCCTGGTGACCCGCGCGGGGTCTCCATCCTGTCCGAGCACTTCGCCGGGACGCTCGCCGAGCGGGTCGCCGTACCCCGGTCGAACCTGATCCCGCTGCCCGACGGCATGGCGGCGACCGACGCGGCGTGCCTGCCCACGGCCTGGCTGACCGCGTGGCGGATGCTGACCACCAAGGGCCGCGTCGCGGACGCCGACAGCGTGCTGGTGCAGGGCGCGGGCGGCGGCGTCGCCACCGCGGCCGTCGCGCTCGCCCTGGCGATGGGCAAGCGGGTGTACGCGACCAGCCGGGACGCCGCCAAGCGGGAACGGATCACAGCGCTCGGGGCGAATGCCCTGGAGTCCGGTGCCCGGCTGCCGGAGCGGGTCGACGTGGTGATCGAGACGGTGGGCGCGGCGACGTTCGACCACTCGTTGAAGTCGGCCGCGCCGATGGCCCGGATCGTGGTCTCCGGCGCCACCGCCGGCCACCAGCCGTCGGTCAACCTGCGCCGGGTCTTCGCCATGCAGTTGGAGATCCTGGGCACCTCGATGGGCACGCCGGGGGAGCTGTACGAGCTGCTGGCGTTCTGCGCCGAGAACGAGGTCCGCCCGGTGATCGACACCGTGGTTCCGTTCAGCCGGGTCGAGGACGCCTTCGCCCGCCTGCACTCCGGCGACGCCTTCGGCAAGATCGTCATCGACCACACCGCCTGACCCGCGCCCCGCGAAGATCCGCGCGACTTCGGGGAAACTGCTGTCTCCTGGCGCGCTGAGGCAGCACCATCCCCGATGTTGCGCGGATCGTGGGGATGCGGGTCAGAGGTGGTTGTCGAAGGTGGCGATGTCGCCGCGCGTCGCGTCGGTGGGGATCCGCTTCTTGGCCTCCGCGTCGCCGTACAGCGACCAGCGCAGGAACTCGATCGACGTGTCCGACACCACCCGCAGCGCGGCCTTGTCCTTGAGCATCGTCCGCCCGTGGTCGCCCTTCGGCAGGCTCAGCATCGCCTTGGGCCAGGGCACCTTGTCGTACGCCGCCTTGCCCGCCGCGTACTCGACCACCTCGTCCAGCTCACCGTGCACGAACAGTTGCGGGGCGGCCGCCCCGGCGAACGCGGTACCCACGCCGAGCGCCGTGCCCGCGAACACCACCCCGGCATCCAGCCGTTCGTCCCGGTTGGTGGTGAACAGCCCGATGGTGGTCACCCCGCCGGCCGAGTGCCCGGCTGCGGCCACCCGGTCGGCGTCCAACCGGCCCCGCAACGGGTCGTCGGCCCTGGTGTCCAGCGCGAGCACCTGGTCCAACGCGTACGACACGTCGGCCGGCTGGTTGAGCACGTCGAGGACGTTGTTGTCAGCGCCCGTCGAGGTGTGCGGGAAGGTCGGCGCGGCCACCACGAAACCCGCCCGCGCCCACCGGGTCAGCAGCGTGGCGTAGTCGGCCGGCCGGCCGCCCAGGCCGTGACTGAACATCACCACCGGAAACCGGCCGTGCGCCGGCAGCAACCCCGGCGTGACCGGGCCGTTCTCGCCGAGCGCCGGGTACCAGATCCGCACCGGCAGTGGCCGGCCGTCGCGGTTGAGCTTGAGGTCGCGTACGCCGACGGGGTAGGGATTTTCCGGCGCGTGCCCGGCGGGAACCTGCGGCGTTGCCAGGGCGGTGGGCTGCGCCGGCTCGGCAGGCGCCCGCCGCCCCGGGACGTGCGTGGAGCACCCGGCCAGACCGGCCAGGAACAGGGCAGAGATCAGCATGGTGAGGCTGACGCGACGCGGCATGAATCCGATTGTGCCCTGCCCGGCGGGCCCGCCCGGTGGGCTTCGGCGTGCCGTGCCCCCCGATCACCCGACGCCGCGTACCGGTGCCCGGCTCGCCCAGGCCGGGCGCGGTCGGGACCGAGGCCTCGATCACAGTGCCCGGACCTGATCGGCTTCAAGGTCGGGGTGTACGAGGACCAGCGCGCAGTCGAGCACAATCGTCCGCGTCCTTCGGGCGGCGGGCCCGCTCCGGCATCCACACCGGGAACATCTGCTTGAACTCGATCTGGGCCGGCACCGAGATCGTCGGCACGGTCAACGCGCCGATGCGACCGGGTGGCGCGTCCAGCATCCCGGCCGGCAGCGGCGTGCCGGCCCAGGGCCCGGCGCCCACTGTCGGTCGACGAGCGTCTTCCCGACCCAGGTACGCGACGCTCACCTCCACGTCGACGGCGAACAGGTCGAGCTGCAACTTCACCGGCATCCGGGGATCGGGGCGCCAACCCCGGGCCAAAAGCAGGGCGGCCAGCCGGTCCGCGTCCTCGCGCCAGCAGTACCAGTCGACGTCGACGTGCGGTCGGGACACCTCGCCGAGCGCGAAGTCCATCGCCCAGCCGCCCCGCAACCACACCGGGACGCCCGCCGATCCGGCCACCTCGACGACTTCGGCGATGCTCGCCAACTGGCGGCGCGCGAGGTCGTCCACCGGACCACCCTAGCGGCATGTCCGGGAGCGCGGGGGAGGACGACACACGCCCTAGGCGGGCGGGCGGGACTCGTAGTGGGCGTCGGGCGTGCGGGCGTCGGTGGGCAGGCGGGCGCCGGCCGTCCGGTCGCCGTAGAGGGTCCAGCGCAGGAAGTCGGTGGTGGTGGCGAGGACTGCGGCGAATCCGGCATTGCCCGGCGTGAGGTACTCGCCGTGGCCCTGGCCGAGCACGCTGAGGAACGCGGCCGGCCCCGGCGTACGCGCATAGGCGGCCCGGCCGACAGTCACCGGCACCACCGGGTCGGCCGTGCCGTGCACGAAGAGCACCGGTGCGGTCGGTCCGGCGAAGCTGCCGGGCAGCCCGCCGCCGGCGATCACGATGCCCCCGCGCAGCCGGGCCGGGTGGCCCTCGGTGAACATGCCGGAGGTGGTGAAGCCGCCCGCCGAGTGACCGGCGGCGGCGATCGACGTGAGATCCAGGTGGCCGGCGAGTGGATCACCCGGGTCGTTGTCGAGCCGGCCCAGGTGCCGGACCACCCGCCAGGCGTCGGCGGGTTGGTTGCGCACGTCGGCCCTGCTGAACTGGGGAGCACCCGCGCGGGTGTGCGGGTAGGCGGGCGCGGCCACCACGAAACCGGCAGCCGCCCAGCGGGTGGTCAACTCGGCGTGCAGCTCGGGTCGGCTGTACAGCCCGTGGCTGTAGATCACCACCGGGAACCGCCCGGCGGCCACCCCGGCGGTCCCGGTCGGATACCAGATGGTGACCGGCAGGGGACGCGCCGAGCGCGGATCGAGGGTGAGCGTACGCACGCCGACGACGTACGACCCCTCGGGCGCTCGGCGCGCGATCTGCGGTCCGGTGGACCCGACCACCACGGCGCCGGCCGGTGCGCAACCGGCGAGCAGCGCTGTCACCAGTACGGCGACCAGCCGCCCCGCCCCCACCGTTTCACCGTAGGTGCCCGGGCACGTCCAGCGACCCCGCCGTCCGGCCCGGCTCTGGTCGCCACCCGGTCGGGTCGCCTCCGCCGGCCGGCTCGACCCCGTCTGACGGCGGAGGCGGGGGCGGTGCGCCGCGACGGGCTTCGCTAGGGTCACCGACATGGCTGAGAACTACACCGACCCCAGCGGCAACACCGAGGCGTTCCGCGCCTTCACCCAGACGCCGGAGGCCGCCGGTCCGGCCGACGCGCCGTCCCGCCTGCCGCTCATCGTCGGTGTGGCGGTGGTCGTCGTCCTGCTGGTGGCAGTCGTCGCCTGGTTGGCGATGCGCTGAGCGGGCGCATGCACACGAGTCGGGGCTGAGCCGGGCACGCGCCCGCACCCCGGGCGGTGTCAGGCCGCCCCGACCACGTCCCGGGTCTGCCGGGCGATCTCCCGTTCCTCGTCGGTGCGGATGACGCAGACGCTCACCTCGGCGCCGTCCGGCGAGATCAGCCGGTCGCCGTCGCCGTTGTTGCGCGCCTCGTCGACAGTGATGCCGAGGCGGGTCAGCCCGGCCAGCGCGGCGGCCCGGACGGGCGCGGCATGCTCACCCACACCAGCGGTGAACGCGATCGCGTCCACGTGACCGAGCAGCGCGTAGTACGCGCCCACGTACCCGGTGATCCGCCGGCAGTACACGTCGAACGCCAGCGCGGCGGCCGGGTCCCCGGCCGCCCTGCGCTGGAGCACCTCGCGCATGTCGTTGGCGCCGGTCAACCCGAGCAGGCCGCTGCGGTGGTTGAGCAGGTCGTCGATGTCGTCGACCGACAGACCACCCTCGCGGCGCAGGTGAAAGATCACCGTCGGGTCGAGGTCGCCGCTGCGGGTGCCCATCACCAGCCCTTCGAGGGGAGACATCCCCATCGAGGTGGCGACGCTGCGGCCGTTCTCGACCGCGCAGGCGCTGGCCCCGTTGCCCAGGTGCAGGGTGATGGTGTGGAGCTGGTCGTACGGGCGGCCCAGCAGCTCGGCGGTACGCCGGGAGACGTACGCGTGCGAGGTGCCGTGGAAGCCGTACCGGCGGATGTCGTACCGCCGTGCGGTGTCCCGGTCGATCGCGTAGGTCGCGGCGGCCTCCGGCAGCGTGTGGTGGAACGCCGTGTCGAAGACGGCGACCTGCGCGACGTCCGGCAGGGCGGCCCGCGCCACCTCGATTCCGGCCAGGTTGGCCGGGTTGTGCAGCGGGGCGAGCGGGACCAGATCCTTGATGGCGGCCAGCACCGCGTCGTCGATAAGCGCCGGTGCGCTGAACGTCCGGCCGCCGTGCACCACCCGGTGACCCACCGCCGCCAGCCCGGTCAGGTCCAGCCCGGCCAGGATCTGCCGGACGGCGCCGGCGTGGTCCGCGGGGCCGCCGCCCGGCTCACCGACCCGCTCGACGGTGCCCTGGTCGAGGGTCCGGTCCCCGTCGTAGTGTCGCCACTTCACCGACGACGACCCACAGTTGAGCACCAGCACCCGACTCATGACGCCTCCTCGGCGGCCGCCTGGATGGCGGTGATCGCCACCGTGTTGACGATGTCCGGCACTGTCGCGCCGCGGGACAGGTCGTTGACCGGCCGTCGTAGGCCCTGCATGACCGGGCCGACGGCGACCGCCCCGGCCGAGCGCTGCACCGCCTTGTACGTGTTGTTGCCCGTGTTCAGGTCCGGGAAGATGAAGACCGTGGCCTGGCCGGCGACCGGGCTGTCCGGCAGCTTCGTCGCCGCCACCGCGGGATCGATCGCCGCGTCGTACTGGATCGGCCCCTCGACCAGCAGGTCGGGCCGACGCTCCCGGACCAGCGCGGTGGCCGCCGCGACCTTCTCCACGTCGGCGCCCGCGCCGGAGCTGCCCGTGGAGTACGACAGCATGGCCACCCGGGGCTCGATACCGAAGCGGGCGGCGGTGTCGGCCGACGAGATCGCGATGTCGGCGAGCTGCGGGGCGTCCGGGTCGCGGTTGACAGCGCAGTCGCCGTACACCAGCACCCGGTCGGCGAGCAGCATGAAGAAGACGCTGGAGGCCACCGAGACCTCCGGCACGGTACGGATGATCTCGAACGCGGGTCGGATGGTGGCGGCGGTGGTGTGCGTGGCGCCGGAGACCATGCCGTCGGCGTACCCGGCGGCCACCATGAGCGTCCCGAAGTAGTTCGGCTGGGCCACGATGTCGTGCGCCAACTCGGCGGTGACGCCCCGGTGGGCACGCAGCCGCGCGTACTCGGCCGTGAACTCGTCACGCCACCGGCTGGTGGCCGGATCGACGATCCGTGCGTCGCCGAGGTCGATGCCCAGCTCGCGGGTGCGCCGGGCGATGTCGTCCGGGCGGCCGAGCAGCGTCAGGTCCGCCACGCCCCGGCGCAGCAGGATCTCCGCCGCCCGCAGGATGCGCTCCTCGGCGCCCTCCGGCAGCACGAGGTGCCGGGGCTTCGAACGGGCCCGGTCGATCAGCTCGTTCTCGAACATCAGCGGGGTGACCCGCGTCGACCGGCTGACCCGCAGCCGGCGGGCCAGGTCGTCGGTGTCCACGCAGCGCTCGAACGCGCCGAGCGCGGCCTCCACCTTGCGCGGGTTGGCGATGCTGGGCCGCCCCTCGATCCGGCTGGACGCGGCCACCGTGTCGTAGCTGTCGCTGCCCACGGAGAGCACCGCCAGGCCCGTGTTCAGGCCCTCCACCAGCCGCATCACCCGCGGGTCGGGCTGCTCCCCGAGGGTGAGCACGAGTCCGGCCACCGACACCTGCCCGGCCACGTGCGCCGCGCTGGCGGCGACGAGCAGGTCGGCCCGGTCCCCGGGGGTGATCACCAGAGCGCCCTCGGTGAGGTGGTCCAGCAGGGTCGGCACGTGCGCCGCGCCGACCACGAAGTCCAGCACGTCCCGCCCGAGCGCGGCGTCGTCCCCGGCCAGCAGGGTCGCGCCGAGCGCCGCCGCCACCTCGGCCACCGTCGGCGCCGACACGGTCGGCACCTCCGGGATGGCGTACGCCGGAACGGGCAGCTCCGGCAACGTCATCGGTTCGGACACCCGGTTGGCGATCACCGCGAGCACCGTCGCGCCCAGGTCGGCCACATCGTGGTACGCCCCCCGCATGGCCGCCGCGACGGCGGCCGGCTGCTGCTCGTAGCCGTCCACCACCGGCACCACCACACTGCCGAACTCGGTGGCCAGCCGGGCGTTGAAGGCCAGCTCGCTGGGGTGTGCCGGGTCGCCCGGCTCGTCGAAGTCACTACCCACCACGACCACCGCCGGGCACTGCCGCTCCACCGCCCGGTAGCGCTCCACCACGATGGAGATCAACTCTTCGCGGCGGCCGTCGGCCACCAGCGCGGCTGCCTCGGCGTACGTCGCTCCGGCCAGCTCTGACAGTGGTAGCTCGACCCGGTACCGCTCGCTGAGCAGGGCCAGGATCGAATCCGGTACGGCGTCGGCGACCAGCGGCCGGAACACGCCGATCCGCCCCACCTGTCGCGACAGCAACTCGGCCAGCCCGAGGGCGATTGTCGACTTACCCCCGCCCGATCCCACGCTCGTCAGATACACACTTCGGGCCACAGCCCCACCCTAGAAGATCGCAAGGCCCCCCACCCGAGCCCTCCGCCCCTGCGGACCCACAACCGCCGCCCCGGCGGCCCCCTTCGGCCCCTCCGGCCTGGCGGCCCCTCCCGCCCCCTGGCCTGGTGATCATGGAGTTATCGCTCGACACGCCGACGACACGCGCGGACAACTTCATGATCAACGCGTTCGGGGGTGGGTGGGGTGGGGTGGGTGGGTTAGGCGTCTTCGTCGTCCGGGTCGTCTAGGCGGGCCAGGTAGGTGGCCAGGCGTTCGATGGGGGTCTCGAAGTCGGGGTTGAGGTCGACGAAGTCGCGCAGGCGCTCGCCCAGCCACTCCATCGTCACCTGCTCGTCGCCCCGGCGCTCGACCAGCTCCTCGATGCCACGGTCGGTGAAGTACACGGCGTACGTCCTTGTTTTCGGCCCGGCGCGGGCCGGGTGGGTAGGTGATTCGGATGGACCGACGCGAGCCGGGGCAGGACCGTGGTGAACGGCCCTGCCCCGGCTCGCGTGGCGCGGTCAGGTCACGGGCGGGGGAGTGCCGCCTCGATGAGCGCGGTCTGCTCGACCTCGTGGGTCTTGGCCGAGCCGACCGCCGGTGCCGCCGCGGCCGGGCGGGAGATCCGCCGCAGCCGGACGTCGGTGAGGTGCTCCAGCAGGTTGAGCGCGACGAACGACCAGGCGCCCTGGTTGGCCGGCTCCTCCTGCACCCAGGCGAAGTCCTCCGCGTTCGGGAACTGCGCGAGGGCGGCACGGATCTCCTCCACCGGCAGCGGGTACAGCTGCTCGATGCGGATGATCGCGGTGTCGGTGACGCCGCGCTCCTGCCGGGCCTGGAACAGGTCGTAGTAGACCTTGCCGGAGCAGAGCAGCACCCGCTTCACCGACTCGGGCGCCGGGGCGGCGGTGTCGCGCAGCACCGGCTGGAAGGTGCCGGTGGTGAAGTCCTCCACCGAGGAGACGCAGAGCTTGTGCCGCAGCAGCGACTTCGGCGTGAACACCACGAGCGGCTTGCGCTTCGGCGACAGGGCCTGGCGACGCAGAAGGTGGAAGTAGTTCGCCGGCGTCGTCGGGATGGACACCCGCATGTTGTCCTCGGCGCACATCTGCAGGAACCGCTCCGGGCGACCGGAGGTGTGGTCCGGGCCCTGGCCCTCGTGGCCGTGCGGGAGCAGCAGGGTCACCGCGGAGCGCTGACCCCACTTCACCTCGCCGGAGGAGATGAACTCGTCGATCACCGACTGGGCGCCGTTGACGAAGTCACCGAACTGGGCCTCCCAGGCGACAAGGGCGTTGACGTTCTCCACCGAGTAGCCGTACTCGAAGCCCATCGCCGCGTACTCGCTGAGCAGCGAGTCGTGCACGAAGAACCGGGAGCGCTCGCCGTCACCGGTGAGCGACTTCAACGGCAGGTAGTCGTCGCCGGTGCGGGAGTCGACGATCGACGCGTGCCGCTGGACGAAGGTGCCGCGCCGCGAGTCCTGCCCGGCGAGCCGGACGGTGACCCCGTCGTGCAGCAGCGCGCCGAACGCGATGATCTCGCCGAAGCCCCAGTCGATGTTGCCCTCGACGGACATCTTGGCCCGGCGGTCGAGCAGCTGCTGGATCCGCTTGTGCGGAGTGAAGCCCTCCGGCAGGTTGGTGTGCGCCTCGCCGATCGCCTTCACCACGGAGGCGTCGGTGGCGGTGTCGACAGCCGGCTCCGGCTCCTCCTCGCGGCGGGGGCGGTTGAGCTGGCGCGGCGCTGCGGCGGCGTCCCGGGTGGCCTTGAAGACCTTCTCCAGCTGCGCCTGGTAGTCGCGCAGCAGCTCCTCCGCGTCCTCCACGGTGATGTCGCCGCGACCGATCAGCTCCTCGGTGTAGAGCTTGCGCACCGAACGCTTCGAGTCAATGATCTTGTACATCTGAGGGTTGGACATCGACGGGTCGTCGCCCTCGTTGTGGCCGCGCCGGCGGTAGCAGACCATGTCGATCACGACGTCCTTGTTGAACGCCTGCCGGTATTCAAAAGCCAGCCGGGCGACCCGGACCACGGCCTCCGGGTCGTCGCCGTTCACGTGGAAGATCGGCGCCTGGATCATCCGGGCCACGTCGGTGCTGTAGAGGCTGGACCGGCTGTACTCCGGGGCGGTGGTGAAGCCGACCTGGTTGTTGACCACCACGTGCACGGTGCCGCCGGTGCGGTAGCCGCGCAGCTGCGACAGGTTGAGCGTCTCGGCGACCACACCCTGCCCGGCGAACGCGGCGTCACCGTGCACCGCCAGCGGCAGCACGGTGTAACCCTCCAGCTTGAGGTCGATCCGGTCCTGCTTGGCCCGGACGATGCCCTCCAGCACGGGGTCGACGGCCTCCAGGTGCGACGGGTTCGCCACCAGCGACACCTTGACGACGTGCTCGCCGTCCGGGGTGGTGAACTTGCCGTTCTGACCCAGGTGGTATTTCACGTCGCCGGAGCCCTGCGTCGAGCGCGGGTCGAGGTGACCCTCGAACTCCGAGAAGATCTTCTCGTACGGCTTCCCGACGATGTTGGCCAGCACGTTGAGCCGGCCCCGGTGGGCCATGCCGATGACGACCTCGTCCAGCCCGCTCTCGGCGGAGGACTCCAGCACCTCGCCCAGCAGCGGGATCAGCGACTCGCCACCCTCCAGCGAGAAGCGCTTCTGGCCGACGTACTTGGTCTGCAGGAAGGTCTCGAACGCCTCGGCGGCGTTGAGCCGGTTGAGCACGTGCTTCTGCTCGTCGGCGGACGGCTTCTCGTACTTGCGCTCGATCCGCTCCTGGATCCAGCGCCGCTCCTCCGGGTCCTGGATGTGCATGTACTCGATGCCGACGCGGCGGCAGTACGAGTCGCGCAGCACGCCGAGGATCTCGCGCAGCTTCATCCGCTGGCGGCCGGCGAAGCCGTTGACCGGGAACTCGCGGTCCAGGTCCCACAGGGTCAGCCCGTGCTGGAGGACGTCCAGGTCGGGGTGCTTGCGGATGGTGAATTCCAGCGGGTCGGTGTCGGCCATCAGGTGACCGCGCACGCGGTACGCGTGGATCAGCTCGTGCACCCGGGCGGTCTTGTTGATCTGACCCTCGGAGTTGACCGCGACGTCGCGCACCCAGCGCACCGGCTCGTACGGGATGCGCAGCGAGGTGAAGATCTGGTCGTAGAAGTTGTGCTCGCCCAGGATCAGTTCGTGCATGACCTTGAGGAACTCGCCGGACTGCGCGCCCTGGATGATCCGGTGGTCGTACGTGCTGGTGAGCGTGATGATCTTGCTGACGGCCAGCTCGGCGAGGGTGGCCTCGGACATGCCCTGGTAGGGCGCCGGGTACTCCATCGCGCCGACGCCGATGATCGCGCTCTGCCCCTGCATGAGCCGCGGCATGGAGTGCACAGTGCCGATGCCGCCCGGGTTGGTCAGCGAGATCGTGGTGCCGGAGTAGTCCTCCATGGTCAGCTCGTTGCGCCGCGCCCGCCGGACCACGTCCTCGTACGCCTGCCAGAACTGCCGGAAGTCCATCTGCTCGCAGCCCTTGATGGAGGGGACCACCAGGTTGCGGGTGCCGTCCGGCTTGGCCAGGTCGATGGCGATGCCGAGGTTGACGTGCGCCGGGCGGACCACTGCCGGCTTGCCGTTGGCCTCGGCGAAGGAGTTGTTCATCTCGGGGTGCTGGACCAGCGCCCGGACCATCGCGTAGCCGACCAGGTGGGTGAAGCTGACCTTGCCACCGCGCCCCCGGGCGAGGTGGTTGTTGATCACGATGCGGTTGTCGACAAGCAGCTTCGCAGGGACCGCGCGGACGCTTGTCGCGGTGGGCACGCTCAGCGAGGCGTCCATGTTCTGCACGATCTTCGCGGCGACACCCCGCAGCGGGGTGGTCTGCGGGCCGTCGGCGGTGGGCCCGGCGGCCTTCGCGGCCGGCTTGGCCGGTGCGGCCTTCTCCGGGGTGGCCTTCGCGGGCGCGGCCTTGGCCGGAGCCGGCGGCGCGGCGGCCGGCTTGCTGGCGGCGCTCGGCTTCGTCGGGGCGCTCGGCTGGCTGACCGTGGCCGCCGCCTCCGGCTGGCCGTCCGGCTCGGGCGCGGCGGCCGGCTTGCCCGACGTCCCCGCTCCACGCGGTGTGCCGGCGCCGGGCGCCGGCCGGTAGTCGGCGAAGAAGTCGTGCCAGGCCGAATCGACGCTCGTTGGGTCGGCGAGGTACCGCTGGTACATCTCCTCGACGATCCACTCGTTCGGGCCGAAACCCGCCAGTGGGTTCTCCTGCGAAGTCTGCTGGGTCGACACGGCCGGTAATCGCCTCTTTCACGCGGGTTTGTGTGTCACGCGGTGTCCGTCGCGTCCAGTTGATGGACTACGGACAGGACGACTCCCAGGCTACGCCGTACAGATCCTCCAGGCATTTCCGCCTCGGTCGGGTGGCCGGTTTCACAGAAGATGCCAGAAGTTCAGCAACCCCTGCGCGGCCCGTCACCGGCTGGTACGGCGGGACTGCGGGATGGCGGCCGTGCCGCCGCCACCCCGGAGCTCCGTCGATCAGGAAATGTCGCGCCGGCGCAGCAGCAGGCTGCCGACGAGGCCGGTGACCACCGCGTACCCGATGAGCACGGCGGCGCCCGCCCAGCGCGGCGGGTTACCGGGGATGTCGGTCCCGGTGACCATCAGCGACGAGGCGAGCGACGGCACCAGCAGTTGCAGGTTGTTGATCCAGTCGCCCCACCGGTCGGCCAGGATGGCGATCACGAAGATGGCACCGATCGAGCCGCCCAGGTAGAGCAGGATGCCGGTCACGGTGGCGCCGATCTGGCTGCGGATCAGCACGCCGATGCCGACGCCGAACACCGCCCACAGCAGGTACGCGAGCAGGTTCAACCCGATCGCCCGCCAGGCGGCGTCGTTGCCCAACTGGGAGTCCACCCCGACGGCGCTGAGCACCGCCGAGCCGGCGATCAGGTTGAACACGGTGGTGACCAGCCAGAACAGCAGCGCCAGCACACCCGCCGCGACCAGCTTGGCGATCATCACGGCGGTGCGGTGCGGGTTGGTCAGGAACGTGGTGGTGACCGTCTGGTGGAAGAACTCGCTTGTCACCACGATGATGCCGAGCAGCATGATGATGAGCAGGCCGAAGAACTGCCCGGTGGTGAAGAGGTTCGACGCGAGCGCGTCCGGAGTGGCCGCGGCCTCGAACTGGGCGGCCTGGTCGCCCACGTCGGCGGGGCTGGTGCTGGTCAGGGCATCGGCCTGCAGCCAGTTGATGAGCAGCGTGAGCGCCCACAGCGGCAGGCTGATCAGCGCGAAGATCCACCAGGTGTTGGTGGTACGGATCTTGAGCAACTCGGATCGGACCAGGTTCATCGGATGCCCGCCTTTCCGGCCGTCAGCTCCAGGAAGACCCGTTCCAGGTCGGGCCGTTCGGTGGTCAGTTCGTGCAGCTCGACGCCGGCGGCCAGGGCGGCCTTGCCGATCGTCGGGGCGTCCACCCCGGAGACCAGCAGCACGCCGTGCTCGTCGGTGGCGACGGTGGCCGACTGCGCCTTCAGCGCGGTGGTCAACGCCTCGGCCTGCGGGGTGCGGACCCGCACCTGTGCGCCCTGCGCCATCGAACCGAGCACCTGCTCGACCGGACCCTGCCGGACGAGCTGCCCGGCCGCGATGATCACCACGTCGTCGGCGAGCAACTGCATCTCCGACAGCAGGTGGCTGGAGACCAGCACCGTACGGCCCTCGTGGGCGAGGTTCTTGAGGAACCCGCGCATCCACCGGATGCCCTCCGGGTCCAGCCCGTTGGCCGGCTCGTCGAGGATCAGCACCCGGGGGTCACCGAGCATCGCGGCGGCGATACCGAGCCGCTGCTTCATGCCCAGCGAGTAGCCCTTGAACTTCCGCTTCGCCGCCGGGGTCAACCCGACCAGCTCCAGCGCCTCGTCGGCCCGCGAACGGGGCAGACCGGCAGCCGCGCAGATCACCCGCAGGTGGTTGATGCCGGTGCGGCCCTTGTGCGCGCTGGACGCCTCCAGGATCGCGCCGACGTGCCGCAGCGGGTCGGTGAGGTCGGCGTAGCGCTGGCCGCTGATGGTGGCCGTGCCCCCGGTCGGCGTGACCAGGTTCAGCAGCATGCGCAGCGTGGTGGTCTTGCCGGCGCCGTTCGGGCCGAGGAAGCCGGTCACCCGCCCCGGTGCCACGGTGAAGGACAGGTTGTTCACCGCCCGCACGTTCTTGTATTGCTTCGTCAGACCGGACACCACGATCTGACCGTCGCTGGTGGGGCTTCGCTGCCCGTCAGTCATCATTCTCCTCCCGTGTGGCGTCGAGGTACGCCGTGGCACAGCGTGACGGTCCCGAGCAACAAGGTCAATCAGGCCCGGCTCCTACGGCGTGGTCATCCGCGGGGCGGAGGGGTCTCATGCCTGGGGATGACGGCGGGGACCTCAGCGGGCGATCCAGGTGGCACGGGCCGCGCCGAGCAGCGCTCCGTCGGGGCCGTACAGGCTGGTGTGCACAAGCGCCTTGCGGCCGTCGACGCCGATCAGCGAGCCGGTCACCACGCACTCGTCGCCCGGCGCCGGCCGGGCGTGGACCACCGCGGCGATCCGGCCGAGCAGGTACGGGCGGCCCGGCGCGAGCACCGTCCAGCCGCCGGGGCAGTCCAACGCGGCCCAGACCGTGGCGTCGCTTACCTGCTCCGGGGCGCGGAACGGCGCGGCGGTCCGACCGTCCGGCAACCGGCCGGGGAAGATCCGCAACCCGTCGGTCCGGCGTGGACCGCAGACGAAACACCCGGGGTACGGGTGCGCGACGAACCCGGGGTAGCCCCTCGACGCCTCCACCGCCGTCGCCCTGTCGACCGGGGGCACGACGGCGTCCACGACGCCGGCGGGGCGGACCTCGGCCACCAGTTCGCCGGCCGGGTCCCGGACCTCGCCGTCGACGAGGCTCAGCGCCGTCTCCAGCGGCGGTGGCCGACGCAGCGTCACCTCCACCGGTCCGGGTCCCGCCTCGGCGGCGAAGAGGCCGGCGCTCCAACCGCCGTTGCCGGAGCCGGTGGGCCCGTTGTAGCGGGACTCGATGCGCACAGGTGACCTCCGTGGGGCGTGGGGCGGCGGCGTCGCCGACCCGTCGGGCAGCCTCGCACGGACGTGTTCGGAAGCATCCGCCGGCAGGCGTTCATCCGGGCGACACCAGTGGTGCCCGCCGATGGCAACCCGGGGCATTTACACAGATCCCATGGCCGTTCTGCATGTCGCTGGCGCACCCCTGACGACCAGCGGATACACCCTGCTGATCGCCGACGACCCCACCCAGGTCGCGGCCGCGCAACGCCTGCGCCACGAGGTGTTCGCCACCGAGTTGGGCGCCACCCTCCGCCCCGGCGGCGCCGGGCTGGACGTGGACCCCTTCGACGCCCACTGCGACCACCTCATCGTCCGCGAGGACAGTACCGGGCAGGTGGTCGGCACGTACCGGCTGCTGCCGCCCGGTCGCACCGATCGGCGGTACGCCGAGGACGAGTTCGACCTCGGCGCGCTGGACCCGCTCCGCGACGACCTGGTCGAGGCGGGCCGGTCCTGCGTGCACCCGGACCACCGCTCCGGTGCGGTGATCAATCTGATGTGGGCGGGCATCACCCGCTACCTGCACCTGCGCGGCTCCCGCTGGCTCGGCGGCTGCGCCTCCGTACCGGTCGCCGACGGCGGTCGGACGGTCGCCGGGGTGTGGGCCCAGGCGCAGGCCCGGCACCTGTCGCCGCCGCCGCTGCGGGTCCGACCGCTGCGTCCGTGGTTCGCCGAGCCGGCCGCCGCCCCGGCTGCCCCGGCCTCCGCCACGGACCCGGCCGCCCGCGTGGCGGTGCCTCCGCTGCTGCGTGGTTACCTGCGGCTCGGCGCGTGGATCTGCGGTGAGCCGTCGTACGACCCCGACTTCGGGTGCGCGGACTTCTACGTGCTCTTCTCCCTGGACCGGATGAACCCGCGCTACCTGCGGCACTTCCTGGGCGGGGGCGAGCGGTGAGCGTCGGGGCGCGCGACCTGTGGCGGCCCCTCTCGGGCTGCGACGACGACTGCCTGCCGGCCGCCGGCGAGGTGCCCACCGTGCCGGTGGCTCGCCGGGTACTCCGGTTGGCGGCGGCGAGCGGGATGCTGCTGGCCGGGGTGGGCGTGGCGGTGCTGCTGCCCGTGCTGCCGGCACGCGAGCGGCAGGCGGTGCTGCGCGGCTGGGCCCGGGGCACCGCGCGCGCGTTCGGCGTCCGGCTGATGATCAAAGGCCGGCTGCCCCGGCGGCGCGCGCTGCTGGTCGCCAACCACGTCTCCTGGCTGGACATCCTCGCCGTCCTGGCGGTCGCGCCCACCCGGATGGTGGCGAAGCGGGAGGTCCGGTCCTGGCCGCTGGTCGGGCTGCTGGCGGCGGCTGCGGGCACGGTCTTCGTGGACCGGTCCCGGCCGCGGGCGCTGCCGGCCACCGTGCGAAGGCTCGCCGACACGCTGCGCGCCGGCCGGTCGGTCACGGTCTTTCCCGAGGGTACGACCTGGTGTGCCGGGGACGGCGCGGCCGAGTGCCGCCCCGGGGGCGGCTTCCGGCCGGCGATGTTCCAGGCCGCCATCGACGCGGGCAGCCCGGTGGTGCCGCTGCGGCTCGGCTACCGGTGCGAGGCCACCGGGGCGGTCACGACTGCCGCTGCCTTCCTCGGCGCGGACACCCTGCTGCGCTCGGTGGGCCGGGTGGTGGCGGCGCGGCACCTGGTGGTCACGGTGACGATCGCCGCCGCGCTGCACCCGGCCCGCGACGCCGACCGGCGGTTGCTGGCCCGGGCCGCGGAGTCGGCCGTACACCTGGTGCCTCCGGCGGGTGCCGCGACGCGGGCCCGGCTGCGGCCGGTGCCCACCCCGACCCCGGCGGACCCCGTTCTCTCGCCGACCGCCGGCAGGGACCTGGACCTGGCGGCCTGAGCGGGCGGGGGAGGGCGACTCGCGATAGTCTTGTGTGTCGCGATGTATCGCGTTACTGTCTCCTTGTCGGCGCGTGTGGGCGCGTCGTCGAGGGGAGGACGCCATGGCCGGATGGACTGTCGACAGCCCGCAGCGGCTCACCGTGGACGGCCCGGTCACCCGGCTGGACGTCCGCCTGATCAGTGGACGGCTCAACGTGGTCGCCACCGACGGCCCGACCCGGGTCGACGTCACCCAGGTCGGCCGCCGGCCGGTCCTGATCGACCACTCCGACGGGCGGCTCAGCATCCGTCAGGAGCGCGGCCACGGCTGGTCGGAGGTCCTGCGGTGGTTCCAGATGATCCACCGCTACCCGCGGGTGGACGTCTCCGTCGCCGTGCCCGCCGACGTCCTCGCCGACCTGGAGTTGGTGTCCGGGTCGCTTGTCGCGTCCGGCCTGCGCCAGCAGACCAGGGCCCACGTCGTCGCCGGTCAGATCACCCTGATGGGCCTGCGCGGCAACACCTCCGCGAAGATCACCTCCGGTCCGGTGGAGGCGCTCGGCGTGCGCGGCGACCTCACCCTGGAGACCGTCTCGGGGGAGGTCATCCTCGCCGACAGCGCCGCCGACCGGGTGCGGGCGCAGACCGTCTCCGGGGCGATAACCTGCGACCTGGACAACCCACGACGCAGCGAGATCCAGCTCACCACCATCTCGGGCAGCATCACCGTCCGGGTCCGCGAGGACAGCGACCTCGCCGTCCGGCTCAACACCGCCTCCGGCCGGATCACCAGTGGCTTCCCGCAGGTGCGCAACTCGCGATTCCCGCTGCCCAGCAGCGAGGGAGTGCTCGGCGCCGGCGAAGGTAAGCTCTGGGCCTCCGCGACGTCGGGGAGCATCTCGCTCCTCGCCCGACCGGTGGCCGCCGACGAGGAGGAGTTGCCGTGACCGCCGTGTTCAGCCACGGGCGGCTCCGGCTCTACCTGCTCAAGCTCCTCGACGACGGCCCCAAGCACGGCTACGAGCTGATCCGCCTCCTGGAGGACCGGTTCCTCGGGCTCTACGCGCCAAGCGCCGGCACCATCTACCCCCGCCTGCAACGGCTGGAGGCCGAGGGGCTGGTCAGCCACACCGCCGCCGGGGGGCGCAAGACGTACGCCATCACCGACGCCGGCCTCGCCGAGCTGCGCCAGCGCGCCGGTGAGCTGGCCGCGCTGGAGGCGGACATCGCTTCCTCGGTGGCCGATCTCTCCACCCTGGCCGGCGAGATCCGCAGCGAGGTGCGCGGCTCGACGCGCGACCTCAAGCGGGAGCTGAGCGAGGCCACCCGGCAGACCCGGCGTACGCGGTGGGAGCCGCCCGCGTCGTCGTACCGGCCCCCGTCGGGCGACGGGTCGCGCGCCGCCCTGCTCGAGGAGTTCGACAAGCGTCTGGCCTCGTTCACCGCCGAGGTGAGCCGTCTGGCGCGGGCGCGGCAGTTCAGCGACACTCAACTGAGCACGGCGATCCGGCTGCTCGACGGCGCCCTCGACGGGCTGCGCCGACTGCTGCGCTGACACCTGCCGGCACCCCGGACGACTCACAGGGTTTTTCCAGGAAGCGTCCAGCGCCGGTGCAGTGAGTTCACCGATGATTGGGCCCATGCCCGCTACCCAGACCGAGGCGCGACTTCTCGTCGTCGAGGACGACCCCAACATCCTCGAACTGCTCTCCGCGAGCCTGCGCTTCGCGGGCTTCGACGTGGCCACCGCGACCAGCGGCAGCGCGGCGTTGCACGCCGCCAAGGACCACCGGCCCGACCTGGTCGTGCTCGACGTGATGCTGCCGGACCTGGACGGCTTCGAGGTCATCCGGATGCTCCGCGAGGGCGGTACGCGTACCCCCGTGGTGTTCCTGACCGCCCGGGACGCCACCGACGACAAGATCCGCGGGCTCACCCTGGGCGGCGACGACTACGTCACGAAGCCGTTCAGCCTGGAGGAGCTGACCGCCCGGATCCGCGCCGTGCTGCGCCGCACCACCACCGGCGAGCAGGCCCCGTCCCGGCTCACCTTCGCCGACCTGGAGCTGGACGAGGAGACCCACGAGGTGCACCGGGCCGGGCAACGTGTGCAGCTCTCGCCGACCGAGTTCAAGCTGCTGCGCTACCTGATGCTCAACGCCAACCGGGTGCTGTCCAAGGCGCAGATCCTCGACCACGTCTGGAACTACGACTTCCGCGGCGACGACAACATCGTCGAGTCCTACATCTCCTACCTGCGGCGCAAGGTCGACACCACCCAGCCCCGCCTGATCCACACCCTTCGCGGCGTGGGGTACGTGCTGCGCAAGCCGGCGGCGTGAACACCGTCCAGGACGCGAAGGGGCGGCTGCGGGGCGTACCGCTGCGGGTGAAGCTGGTCGCCTCGGTGCTCACGCTTGTCGCCGTCGCGCTGCTGGTGATCAGCTCACTGACGGCCTACTTCCTCCGCAACTACCTGGAGGGCCAGGTCGACGGGCAGGTCCGGTCGACCGCCCAGGGCCTCGGCCAGCTGCTTCCGATGCTGCGCAGCCGTGAGGTCGGCGCGATACTGCCAAGCGACTACGTCGTGATCGTTGCCGACGAGCAGCAGGTGTACGAGCCCAAGTACGACAAGCGGAACTTCGACCCCGACCAGCTGCCCGCGTTTCCCGCCAGCCGCAAGGACTTCCAGGCGGCGGAGGGCGAGCCGCACACGGTCATCTCACACGATCGCCTCACCCGGTGGCGCGTCTATTACGCGCCCCAACCGGACGGCTCGGTGCTGGCCGTGGGTCAGCCGCTCACCGACGTGGACCGCGCGGTCAAGCAGCTCGTCTGGATAGACCTCCTGGTCGGTGGCGCGGTGCTGATCCTGCTCGCGTCGGTGGGTGCGGCGATCGTGCGGACCAGCCTCAAACCCCTCGTCGAGATC
The DNA here is from genome assembly GCF_043197115.1 of Micromonospora sp. NPDC049275. Lineage (NCBI taxonomy): Bacteria > Bacillati > Actinomycetota > Actinomycetes > Micromonosporales > Micromonosporaceae > Micromonospora > Micromonospora sp. NPDC049275. The sequence continues at coordinate 98,875 of NZ_JBICSN010000014.1, read as the reverse complement.
GAACGGACGGCCGCCGCCATCGCCGGTGGCGACCTGACCCGCCGGGTGCCCGACCCGGAGCAGGGGCACGAGGAGCCCACCTCCGAGCTGGGCCGGCTCTCCCGCGCGCTGAACGCGATGCTCACCCAGATCGAGGCGGCGTTCACCGCCCGCGCGGCGTCGGAGACGGCGGCCCGCTCGGCGGAGAGCACCGCCCGGGACGCGGCCGCCGCCGCCCAGGCGTCCGAGGCGCGGGCGCGGCGCTCCGAGGAGCGGATGCGGCAGTTCGTCGCGGACGCCTCGCACGAGCTGCGGACCCCGCTGACCACCATCCGTGGCTTCGCCGAGCTGTACCGGCAGGGCGCGGCCCGCGCGCCGGAGCAGACCGCCGGGCTGCTGCGCCGGATCGAGGACGAGGCGGCCCGGATGGGTCTGCTGGTGGAGGACCTGTTGCTGCTCGCCCGGCTGGACCGGGAACGGCCGCTCTCGCTGGCCCCGGTGGAGCTGCCGGTGCTGGCCTCCGACGCCGTCCAGGCCGCCCGGGCGATCGCCCCGGACCGGCGGATCGAGCTGGAGATCGAGCCCGGTTCCGGCCCGCTCGTCGTCTATGCCGACGACGCGCGGTTGCGGCAGGTCATCGGCAACCTGGTGACAAACGCGCTGACCCACACCCCACCGGATGCCGACGTCAGCCTGCGCCTGCGGGCCGAGCCGGGCAATCTCGCGGTGGTGGAGGTGGTCGACACCGGCCCCGGTCTCACCCGGGAGCAGTCAGAGCGGGTCTTCGAGCGGTTCTACCGGGCGGACGCGGCCCGGACCCGACGGGCCGACGGCAACACCGGCACCGGTCTCGGCCTGGCCATCGTGGCGGCGCTGGTAGCCGCTCACCACGGCTCGGTCGAGGTGCTCGAGACGCCCGGCGGCGGGGCCACGTTCCGGGTCCGGCTGCCGCAGGTGCCCAAGGTCGACGATCTGGGCGAGTGACTTTCAGCCAACTTCCAGGACGGTTCCAGGTTGATTGCAGTGCCCGGGGAGAAGGTAGTCCCATGACCGAGTTCGAGTCCGACCCGCAGCGCCGGCCGGCCCCCACCGACGCCGAGCCGTCGCACCCCACCGCCGAGCTGCCGCGCGACGAGCGCGCGCAGTCCGACTCTCCGACGACCCCCGTTCCGGTCGTCTCGACCGACGGGGACACCGCGCCCACCGTCGCCACCCCGGCCGTGCCCGCCGCTTCCGACGGACCGACGCCGTCCGCGCCGCACGCCGGGCAGCCGACCGGGTACGAGTCGCCCACCGCCGCCCAGCCCACGGGGTACGAGCCGCCGACCGCCGCCGGCGCGTCCGCGCCGCCGTACCCGGTCTCCGGCCACCCGGCACCCGGCCAGCCGGGCTACTCCGGCCAGCCTGCTCAGCCCGGCCAGCCGGGCTACCCGGGCCAGCCCGGCTACTCCGGTTACCCGCAGCCCGCCGCCGGCCAGTACCCGGGCGCCGGCTGGCACGCGGGCCAGCAGTCCGGCTGGGCCGGCGGGGGCCAGCCGGGCGCCGCCTACCCGCAGCACCCACTGCACGCCCAGCACCAGCAGCACCACCCGGGGCAGCCCGTGCCGCCCTGGGGGCCGCAGGCCACGCCGCCCGGCTCCGGGCCTCGGCCGAGCCGGATCGCCAAGTTCGCCGGCGCCGGCGTCGCGGTGTTCGCCCTGATGCTCGGCTCCGGCGTCGCCGGTGGCGCGCTCGCACTCGCCCTCGACGGCGACAACGGCGGCGTCACCCGCACCTACACGGCGGCCCCCGTGCTCAACAGCGCCGACCTGCCGAAGATCGCCGCTTCCGTCCAGGACAGCGTCGTCTCCATCGCCACCGACAGCGGCGAGGGCTCCGGTGTCGTGCTCACCGCCGACGGCTACGTGCTCACCAACAACCACGTGGTCGCCTCCGCCAGCGGGGACACCGTGCAGGTCGTCTTCGCCGACGGCAACAAGGCCCGGGCGAAGATCGTCGGCACCGATCCGAAGACCGACCTGGCCGTGGTGAAGGCCGACGGGGTGAGCAACCTCAAGCCGGCGAAGTTCGGCGACAGCGACGCGATGCAGGTCGGCGACCAGGTGCTCGCCCTCGGCAGCCCGCTCGGCCTGCAGGGCTCGGTGACCGCGGGCATCCTCAGCGCCCGGGACCGCACCATCCGGGCCGGCGAGGGCGGCCAGCAGCAGGACCCGAACCAGCAGAGCCAGGCGGTCAGCTCGATCTCCGGCCTGCTGCAGACCGACGCCCCGATCAACCCCGGCAACTCCGGTGGCGCGCTTGTCAACACCCGGGGTGAGGTGATCGGCGTCAACACCGCCATCGCCACCTCCGGCCAGAGCACCGGCAACATCGGCGTCGGCTTCGCCATCCCCAGCAACAAGGCCAAGGACGTCGCGGGCAAGCTCCAGCGCGGCGAGAAGGTCAGCCACCCCTCGCTCGGGGTCGGCGTCAACCAGGCCGAGGGTGGCGGCGCGCTGGTCGCCTCGATCACCACGGGCAGCCCCGCCGAGAAGGCCGGCCTCCAGCGCGGCGACGTGGTCACCCGCTTCGGCGACAAGGTGATCAACGACTCCGACGACCTGGTCGGCGCGGTGCAGGCCGGCAAGGTCGGCGACCGGGTCGAGGTGCACTTCAAGCGCGACGGCGCCGAGAAGACCGTGACCGTGACGCTCGCCGAGACGTCCTGACCGACAACTGAACCTGCCTCCTCCCTCCGGCGGCGGGTGGCGGGGCCGAGGGGGTCGGCTCCGTCACCCGCCGCTCTTTTCCGCCCGGACGGCGGTTCACCCACTTCGGGTGAACCGCCGTCACCCGTACACCCGGCAGGTTCGGTGGACGAGGCGAGACGGGGGTGAGGGCCGGTGGACGTCCGCGACGACGAGCTGATCCAGCGTGCGGTCCTGGCCGAACTGGCCTGGGATCCGCGGGTGCGCCCCAACGAGATCGGGGTGGCCGTCGACCAGGGAGTGGTCACCCTGACCGGTTTCGTGGACGGGGCAGCCCGTGCCTGGGCGGCGACCCGCTGCGCCCAGCGGGTGCGCGGGGTGCGCGTGGTGGCCGACGAGATCGAGGTACGGCTGCCGGGGACACCGGGGCGCACCGACGGCGATGTCGCCCTCGCCGCGGCCCGGGCCCTGGAGTGGGACAGTTTCGTGCCCTCCGAACGGCTGGACGTCACGGTGGCCAACGGCTGGTTGATGCTGCGCGGCGAGGTCGAGTTCGGGTGGCAGCGCCGGGCCGCCGAGGGGGAGTTGCGGCGGCTGGACGGCGTACGGGGTATCACGAACCTGGTCGAGGTACGACCGTCCGCGCCTCCGGCCGGCGAGCGGCTGCGACAGGACGTCCGGCGTGCCCTGGCGCGCACCCTCGGCGCCGAGCGGGTGACGGTGGAGGTGGACGGCGACACGCTGGTCCTCGCCGGCGTGGTCCGCTCGTGGTGGGAACGGGACCAGGTGGAACGGGTGGCGTGGTCGGCGCCGGGCGTACGAGCGGTGCACGACCAACTCCTGGTCGGCGGGTAAGCGTCCGTCTTGTCCGGTTTACCGGGGGCCGGGTGGGGAAACCGGCGCGGACCATGCCGACCGACGGCGATACCCGATCGGGGATCAACGGGGAGGACTCGTGGCCGTGAACCACCCGCCCGCCGACCGCTCGCCGGAGCGGTCGTTGCGCATCGCGATGGTGGTCCCGCCATGGCTGTCCGTGCCGCCGCCCGGCTACGGCGGTCTGGAGCAGGTGGTGGCCGGCCTGGTCGACGCGTTGACCGCGCACGGTCACGCGGTGACGCTGTTCGGGGCCGGCGAGCAGCACGGCACCGCCGCCAGCGGATTCGTCTCCACCGTCGCCGAGGTCCAGTACGAGCGGCTCGGCGAGTCACTGCCCGAGCTGGCGCACCTGGCCCGGGTCAAACACCTGATCACGCCTCCCGACTTCGACGTGATCCACGACCACACCACCATCGGCCCGCTCGTGGCCGGCCGCCGGTCCGTGCCGACGGTGGCGACGGTGCACGGCAACCCGGTGGGGGAGTACGGCGACGTGCTCGGCGACGCCGACGAGGACGTCGCCCTGGTGGCCATCTCGCACGCCCAGCGTCGACTCAACCCGGGCCTGCCCTGGGCCGGCACCGTGCACAACGCGCTTGACCTGCGTGGCTTCCCGCGCAAGACGGTGCCCGGCCCCGGGCCGGTGCTGTGGCTGGCCCGGTTCAGCCCGGACAAGGGCCCGGACATCGCCATCCGCGCCTGCCGGGAGGCCGGGCTGCCGCTGCTGCTGGCCGGCAAGTGCAACGAGCCGGCCGAGCGGCGCTACTACGAGCAGGTCGTCGCGCCGCTTGTCGACGAGGACGTGACGGTCGTGCTCAACGCCGACCGCGCCGAGACCCTGCGGATGCTCGTCGACGCCCGTTGCCTGATCATGCCGATCCAGTGGGAGGAGCCGTTCGGCATGGTGATGTTGGAGGCGATGGCGACAGGTACGCCCGTGGTCGCGCTCGACCGGGGCGCGGTGCCCGAGCTGGTGCGGCCCGGAGTCACCGGGCTGGTCTGCCGACGGCCCGACGAGCTGCCCGCCGCGCTGCTGGCCGCCCGGGAGCTGGACCCGCAGGACTGCGTGGCGCACGTCGCCGAGAACTTCTCGGTCGAGCGGATGGCGTACGGCTACGAGGACGTCTACCGGCGCTTCGCCCTCGGGCGGCCCGCCGTCCGGGAGGCGGCCCCCGTCGCGGTCCGCTGACGGCGTCGCACCGGATCAGACCCGTGCCGCGCCCAGCTCGGCGATGGCGGCGTCCAGCCGTTGCGCGTACGCCGGACTGATCGCCCCCTCGCCGAGGCGGACCGCAACCTTCTCGCGCAGCCGGGCCACCGGTGGGGCCAACTCGTCCCGGCCGGAGCGGACGGCGGCCAGCAGGTTGCGCAGCTCGTTGCGCAGGTCGAGGGCGACGTCGTCGCGGATCTCCCCGTCGCGCAGGCCGGCGCCGATCAACCCGTCGACACGGTTGGCGGCCTCCACGAGGGTGCTCGGCCCGCCGGTGGGCGCGCGGGTGGCCGGCGGCGACGACGGCGCCGGGCTCGGTCGGAACGGCTCGGTGGCCGGGGGGTCGGTCGGCGGGTCGGTCGGCGGCTCGGTCGGCACGGGCGTCACGGGGCCGGCCGACGGCTGCGCCCGGCGATCCGGCTGCTGGTCGGGCAGCAGGGCCGCACCGGCCAGCGCCACCCCGACGGCAAGCACCACCGGGATCAGGAGCAGCGCCCGCCGCCGGTACCGGCCGGGCGCCTCCACCACGTCGTCGTCCAGCGGCGGCACTGTCGCGTCGCCCGCGTGCGGCGCCGTCGCCACCGTCGCGACGCCGGTGTGCGTCGCCCCCGTGGCGCTCGTCGGCGAGCCCGCCGGCGGCAGGGCCAGGGTGGGCACCCGGATCGTGGCTGTCGGTGGTTCGGGTGGCAGGCGGTGGTCGCGCAGCGCGGTGGCGAGTTGCCGGGCGGTAGGCCGGTCCGCCGGGTCCCGGGAGAGGCTCCGCAGGCAGATCCGGGCCACCGCCGCGGGCAGCTCCGGCAGGTCGGCCAGGGTCGGCGCCGGGCCGCCGGCCAGCGCGGCGCTGAGCTGTTCCCAGGTGTCCGCCGGGTACGGCACCCGGCCGGTCAACGCCTCGTGCAGCAGGACGCCGAGCGAGTAGACGTCGGTGGCGGGCTGGGCGGGTGCGCCGTCGAGCCGTTCCGGGGCCACGTACGCCGGGGTGCCGAAGGTGCCGCCGTCCTCGTCCTCGTCCGGAGCGCCGATCCGGGTGGCGATGCCGAAGTCGAGGACCTTCACCCCCATCGCGGTCATCATGACGTTGGCCGGGGTGATGTCGCGGTGCACGATGCCCAGCCGGTGCGCGGCGGCCAACGCGTCCGCGACCTGGGCGCCCACCTCGACCGCCTCCGGCCACGGCAGCGGGCCCTCGGTGAGCCGCAGCTCCAACTCCTCGCCGCTGAGCAGCTCCATCACCACGAACGACGTGATGGACCCGTCCGGGTCGACCGTCTCGCCGTAGTCGTGCACCGACGTCACGTGCGGGTGCACCAACTGGGCCGCGGCTCGCGCCTCCTCCCGCACCATGTCGCGGAACCGCGCGTCGGCGGCGAGCGACGGCGCGAGCACCTTGAGCGCCACGACGCGGTCGAGCACCTCGTCCCGTGCGCGCCAGATCACCGACATGCCGCCGGCACCGATCTGGTCGATGAGTCGGTACCTGCGGGCCAGCAATCGGCCCGGATGCAGCGCTGCCTTCACCTATCGCACCTGCCCTCTGGGGTGGGAGCGGTATCAGGTTGCGCGAATGTGTCCGACCTGTCAACGGCGATGTGGTGGATCGTCGGCGGACGGCGACCGGGCCGCGCCCACCGCCGCGCGGCGGCGGCCCGTCGGTAGGCGGCGGGCGCGTGCCAGGATGAGGACATGGCGGCGGGACCGGTGGCGTTCGTGCTCGGTGGTGGCGGGGTGCTCGGCGCCGTCGAGGTGGGCATGCTGCGGGCCCTGTTCCGCGCCGGCATCCAACCCGACATGGTGCTCGGCACCTCGATCGGCGCGGTCAACGGCGCGCTTGTCGCCGCCGACCCGTCCGAAGCGGTGACCGACCGGCTGGTCCGGCTCTGGGCCTCACCCGAGGCCAGCGAGGTGTACGGCGACTCGGTGGCCCGGCAACTGCGCCGCTTCGCCGCCCGCACCCACCTGCACTCGCCCCGGCCTCTGCGGCGGCTGCTGGAATCCGAACTGGGCGTCGACACCACATTCGCCGACCTGCGGGTGCCGTTCCGCTGCTGCGCCGCGCACATCGAGCGGGCCGCCGAGCACTGGTTCTCCAGTGGCCCGGTGGTGCCGGCCGTGCTGGCGTCGGCCTCGGTGCCGGGCCTGCTCCCGCCCACCGAGATCGACGGCGCGCACTACGTCGACGGCGGCATCGTGAACTCCATCCCGATCGGCGAGGCGGTGGCCGCGGGCGCCGGCCAGATCTTCGTCCTCCAGGTGGGCCGGATCGAACGGGAGCTGACGCCACCCCGGCGGCCGTGGGAGATCGCGCAGGTCGCGTTCGAGATATCCCGCCGGCACCGCTTCTTCCGCGAGATGGCCGCGCTGCCCGAGGGGGTGGAGGTGCACGTCCTGCCGACAGGTGGGCTGAACCCACGCGACGACACCCCGTGGGCGTACCGGGACATGGCGGCGGTGGGACGGCGGATCAGCCGGGCGTACACCGCGTCGCGCCGCTACCTCGCCACCAACGTGGAGCGCTGATGCCGCTGCCCCCCAGGTGGCTGCGGCGGCTGCTGATCGCCCCCGGCGTGGTGCTGCTCGCGATCGCCGTGGTGACGACGCTGCCGGTCTGGGCGCTGCTCGCGGCGGCCGCCTCACCGCTGGTCCCGGGCCGGTTACGCCCCCTGCGGCTGCTCTGGATCGGCTGCGTCTACCTGGTCTGGGACGCTGCCGCGCTGCTCGCGCTGTTCATCCTGTGGCTGGCGTCCGGCTTCGGTTGGCGCAGCCGCTCTCCGGCCTTCCAGCGCGCGCACTACGTGTTGGCCGGCTGGTTCCTGCGGGTGCTGTTCTGGCAGGCGCGCTGGTCGCTGCGGCTGCACATCGACGTGGTCGGCACGGACCCGGACACCGCGCTGCCCGGCCGGCCCGAGCTGGTGCTCTGCCGGCACGCCGGGCCGGGCGACTCGTTCATCCTGATCCACGGGCTGGTCAACTGGTTCCACCGGGAGCCGCGGATCGTGCTGAAGGACAGCCTCCAGTGGGACCCGGCGATCGATGTGCTGCTCAACCGCCTGCCCAACCGGTTCATCGCGCCCACGCCGGAGCGCGGCGAGGAGACGGTACGCCAGGTCGGTCACCTGGCCGCCGGCCTGGACGACAACGACGCCTTCGTGATCTTCCCGGAGGGCGGCAACTTCACCCCCAACCGGCGGCTGCGGGCCATCGCCCGGCTGCGGTCCCTCGGCCTGGAACGCATGGCGCAGCGCGCCGAACGGATGCGCCACGTGCTCGCCCCGCAGCCCGGCGGGGTGCTCGCCGCGTTCGACGCCGCCCCGGACGCCGGTGTCATCTTCGTCGCCCACACCGGACTGGACCGGATGCTCACCGTCGCCGATGTGTGGCGGGAACTGCCCATGGACAAGCGGATCGTGATGCGGTTCTGGTCGGTGCCCCCGGAGGAGGTACCTACCGAACGGCAGCAGCGCATCGACTGGCTCTTCGACTGGTGGGCACAGATTGACACGTGGATCGCGGCCAATCGGGATGCCGCCGCGTAGGGTGCGCTCGTGGACCAGATCAGCGTGGTGACGACTGTGGTGGATGCGCGTTCGGTTGCGGACGTGCTGGCGGCCGCGGCCGTCGCCGGGCGGCTCGCCGCCTGTGCCCAGGTCGGCGGTCAGGTGGACAGCACCTACTGGTGGCGTTCCGGGGTGGAGACGAGCACCGAGTGGTCCGTGCAGTTCAAGACCGCACCGGATCGGTTGGCCGCGCTTGTGGACCAGATCCGGGCCAGCCACCCGTACGAGGTTCCGGAGATCCTGGTGTCGCGCGTGGACAGTGGTGATCCCGCGTACGCCGCCTGGGTGCACGACCACACCCGACCCTAGGTACGCGCACTCTGTGCCGTTGCCGGTCGTTATCTCGATGATGAGCGGGTGGACGACACCCGCTATCCCTGCCCCGCCTGCGGCGCCCCGGCCGATCTGAGCGCCGGTTGCACCGGCTGTCGCCGCCCACCGGACCCGGTCGCGGCCGAGGTGGTCCGACTGGGGCGGGAGGTGGCTCGGCTCGAGCCCGAGGTGGAGCGGGCTCGTCTGACGTACACCGAGTTGGCCGGGCTGTTGGCGACCACCTCGCGGCGGCGGGCCGAGCTGGCGGCGGTCGTCCGCGCGGGGTTGGCGGCGGGGGTCCCGGTCGTCGGGCCGCCGTCGGTCGTGGCGTCGCCGTCGGTCGTCGCGTCCACCGCGCCCGGTGGCTCGGTGCAGCACGCCCGGCCGGGGGCGGCGGAGACGTCGACCCGGACGGTGCAGGGCCTGCTGTTCGTCCTCGGTGGACTCCTGCTCGGCACGGCGGCCGTCGTCTTCACGGCGGTGGCCTGGGCGGCCGTGGGGGTCGGTGGCCGGGCGCTGATCCTGGCTGCGGTCACGGCGCTCGTCCTGGCCGGCCCGCTGCTGGCGGTCCGCCGGGGGTTGCGGGGCACGGCGGAGACGTTCGCCGCCGTGGGGCTGCTGCTGGTGGTGCTGGACGGGTACGCCGCCTGGTCGGTGAACCTGGCCGGCGTGGCCGGTTGGCCGGGCACCCGGTACGCCGCGCTGGTCGGGGGGGCCAGCGCGGCGGTCGCCGTGGCGTACGGCCGGTCGAGCGGGTTGACCGGGCCCTGGTTCGCCGGCCTGCTGGCGGCGCAGCCGGTGCTGCCGCTGCTCGCGGCGGACGCCGAGCCCGGCGCGGCCGGCTGGGCGCTGGTGCTGCTCGGGGTGGCCCTGCTGGACCTGGCGGTGCTGGCCGCCCTGCGCGGCGGGGAGGGGGCGGGCCGCGTCGCCGGTCGGGTGCTCGCGGCGGTGGGTCACGTTGGCGCGCTCGTCGGTGCCGCCGCGTGTGCCCTGGTGCCGTTGCTGGTGGGGCGGGCGGCGGGGTCGCCGCTGCTGGGCGGGGTGCCGCTGCTGCTGGTCGCGGTGACAGGTCTCGGCGCGGCGCTGCTGGTCGGTGGGGTGGCGCTGCGGGCGGTGGCCGGAGGGCTGCTGGTTCCGGTGTTCGCCGCCGCGGTGCTGCGTCCGGTGGGTGAGCTGCGCCCGTCGCTGCTGTTGCTCGCGGCGGCGACGGTGGCGCTCGTCCTGGCCGGGGCGGTGCGGCTGCTGCCGACGGGTTGGCGGGCCGGGCCGCGCGCCGGGGCGCTGCTGGTCGCGGCGGGGACGGCGCAGATCGCCGTGGTGATCACGGGGGTGCTGGCGGTCGCCGCCGCCGGCCGGTCGCTGCCGCCGTGGCACGGGGCCGGGTGGGGGCCGGACCTGAGCTGGGGCTGGCAGGTGGCACCCTGCGTCGCTCTGGCGCTGGGCGCGACGGCCTTGCTGCTGCCCCGCGGCGGGTGGGCGCTGCTCGCCTCGGCCGGTGCGGTGGCGGTGCTGCTCGCCGTGCCGGCCGGCTGGACGGCGTCGTGGGCGACCGTGGTGGCCGTCGACCTGGCGGGTGGGGTCGCGCTCGTGCTCGCCGTGCTGGCTCGCCCGGCGATCCGCCCGGCCGCCCTGCTCGGCGGGGCGCTCGGCGGGGCCGTCCTGGTCGGGCACGCGCTGCTGGTGGCCCTGGCCGATCCGGTCGGCGTGGTGGTGGTGTTGGGCACGAGCGCCGTACTCGGGGTGGCGGCGGCGTCGCGTCGTGGTGGGGCGTACCGCCGGGTGGCGGGCGTGGGTCTGCTGATCGCGCAGCTCACGTTGCCCGGCATCGCCGCGGTGGCCCTGTTCGCGGCCGGCACGCCGCCGTGGTGGCAGGCCCGGCTCGCCCTGTGCGCCGCCGGGCTGGCGCTGGTCGCGGTGCTCGCGGTGCGTCGCCAGCGGGTCGACCTGCTCGGGTACGCGGTCACGGGCGCCGTGGTCGCGGTGCTCGCGGCCGGGGTCGCGCCGCTGGTGGCGGCGGGGAACGAGCCCGTGACGCTGTACGCCGCGTTGGGGGCGCTTGGCGTCGCGCTCGTCGCCCGCCGGGGCCTGCCGGGGACCGGCGACGAGTCGGGCGGGCCGGGGGAGCGCTCGGTGGTCGGGGGGCTGCTGACGAACCAGCCGTCGGGCGTGCTGGTGGTGGGGGGTGTCGTGCTGGCGGGGGTCGCGGTGCTGGCCGCGCTGCCGGCGGTGCTCGTGGCGCTGATCGCCCCGTACGGCCGGTGGGTGGTCTGGTCGGGTGCGCCGACGGCCGTCGCCGACCGGGGGATGGTCCCCGTCGGGCTGGCGCTCGTCGCGGTGGCGGTGGCGGCGGTGCTGACCGGTCGGCGGGTGCGCCCGCCGCTGCTTGCCGCTCTGCCGTTCGCCGCCGCCGCGCTGCCGGTGCTGCTGGTCGCCGTGGGCGCGCCGTGGCCGGTGCTGCCGGTCGCCACCCTGCTCGTCGGGGTGTCCACGCTGCTCGTCGCCGCCCTGGTGGTGCCGCGTCCGGCGTTGAAGCCGATCGCCGTACCCGTGGGGGTGGTGCTGGTCGCGACCGGCGTGACCGGGCTCCTGGCGACCCGGGCCGGCACGCTCGCGGCCGAGGGCGCGCTGGTGGTGGCGGCGGTGGTCGTCGCGGTCGGCGGGCGGGCGGTCGGGGCGCGCGTCGTCGGGACCGTCGCGGCGGTGGGGGCGGCGTGTGCGCTGGCGGTGACCGCTCCGCTCGCCGGAGGGCTGCCGTTGCGGGCGGCGGCGTACCCGTTGCTGGGAGTGGCCGTGCTGATCCTGGCCGCCGCCGCCGCCGCCGCGACCGGGCCGGCGCGGGCGGTCGCGGTCGACGTCGCGACCGGGCGGCGGCCGACGGCGCCGGCGCCGGTCGGGCGTGTGCTGGACGCCGCCGCGCAGGCGGTGGCGGTGGTGGCGGCGGTGCTCACCGTCGAGGCGGCGCGGCACCTCGCGACCGTCTGTGTGCTGTGGGGCGCGGCCGTCGCGCTACGGCTGCTGCGGCGGGGCGAGCCGACCGGTCGACGGTGGCGGTTCGCCGCCATCGCCGGGACCAGCGAGTTGCTCGGAGCGTGGGTGCTGCTCGCCGCCGGTGGGGTGACCGTACTGGAGGCGTACACGCTGCCGGCCGCGGCGCTCGCCCTCGGGGCGGGCCTGCTGGCGTTGCGGGCCCGGCCGGGACTGACCAGCTGGCCGGCGCTCGGCCCGGGGCTCGTCGCGGCGCTGCTGCCGAGCCTGGCGTCGGTGCTGGCCGGCCCGGACCCGCAGCCGTGGCGGCGGTTGCTGCTCGGCGGAGCGGCGTTGGGCGTGGTGCTCACCGGCGCCACCCGCCGCTGGCAGGCACCGGTGCTGCTGGGCGGCGGGGTGCTGGCGGTCCTGGCGATGCACGAACTGGTCCGTGGCTGGGACCTGCTGCCGCGGTGGATCTACCTCGGAGCCGGCGGGCTGGCGCTGATCGGGCTGGCCGCGAGCTACGAGCGGCGGCGTCGTGACCTGGCGCGACTACGCGCCGTGGTGGCCCGGCTGGGCTGAACCGAAGCGGGGGGTAGGGCCCGCCCTACCCCCCATTCGGGGGTTGCCAGGGTTACTCAGCGCAACCAATGCGGGGAGACTGCCATTGACCCCGAACCATCCCGGTTCGGGCGCAAGCGGAACGGGAGCAGTAATGGCGCTCGGAGCGGTGGCGGAACCGCCGGTACGACGGCGGGGTAGCGATTACGCACAGTTGTCCCGACGGATCAGTCAGGCCGGCCTGCTGGAGCGGCGCCCTGCCTCGTACGTCGCCCGCCTCGTGCTCACCCTCGGCGCCTTCGTGGCCGGCTGGGTCGCCGTGTTCCTGGTCGGCGACTCCTGGTGGCAGGTGGCGCTCGCGGCCGTGATGGCGGTGGCCACCACCCAGGTCGCTTTCCTCGGTCACGACGCCGGGCACCGCCAGATGTTCCGTCGACGCTTTCCCAGCGAGGTCGTGGGGCTGGTCGCCGGCAACGCGGCGGTGGGGATCAGCTACGGCTGGTGGGTCGACAAGCACAATCGGCACCACGCCAACCCGAACCACGAGGACGAGGACCCGGACGTCGGCGCGGGCGCTCTGGTGTGGACTCCCGAACAGGCGCTGGAAACCCGGGGCGCGCACCGCTGGATGGCGAGCCGGCAGGCTTACCTCTTCTTCCCGCTGCTCTTCCTGGAGGGCCTGAGCCTGCACGTGGCGAGCATCCGGGCGATCATCGGCCGGGAGCAGAGCGGCAGGTACGCGACGCCGATGCGGCACCGCGCGGTCGAGGCCGGGCTGCTCCTCGCCCACACCGCCGGCTACGTGGCGCTGCTGCTGACGGTCATGTCGCCGGCCAAGGCGCTGGTCTTCGCCGCCGTGCACCAGGGGCTGTGGGGCCTGTACATGGGCTGCGCGTTCGCGCCGAACCACAAGGGCATGCCGATGCCGACCGCCGAGGACGAGCTGGACTTCCTGCGTAAGCAGGTGCTGACCTCCCGCAACGTGCGGGGCAGCCGGCTGGTCGACACGGCGTTGGGCGGGCTCAACTACCAGATCGAGCACCACCTGTTCCCGAACATGCCCCGGGCGAACCTGCGTCGGGCGCAGCCGATCGTCCGCGCCTACTGCGTCGAGCAGGGCATCTCGTACGCGGAGACCGGGCTTATCGAGTCGTACCGGCAGGCGCTCGGCCACCTGCACGACGTGGGCCGGCCGCTGCGCGGCTGAACGGACTGAGCGGTGGGGCGGCGTCTGATGATGCCGCCCCACCGCCGTGTGTGCGCCGGGCTGGTGACGGTGGTCGGGACGAGCGCCATGCGTGGGAACTCGGCAAGCGTGAATGTGCCGAAATTTCGGACATGCTGCACCCGCTCAGGCCCGGCGAGGCCCGATCATGGATTCGGTCCGGCAAGCCACCGAGCGTGGGGTGAGTGGTCAAGTGGTCGTTCCCAGGCTGTTGATAGGTGGCTTCGTGCTCCCTGCCGAACTTGTGCAGGTCATGGAGAGCGGCCGTTGGAAGCCACCCGACATGCAGGTGCTGAGGGAGGTGTTCGACGATGATCCGGACGACCCCCGCTTCTACGATCTCCCATCGATGGCGCGCCAGGACGAGCTGCTCCGGGCGCAGTCGCCTGAGGTTTACCGGGACCTTGTCGGCCCGGAATGCGACATCGATCCGAGTCGGTGTCTCGTCGTCGGCGACCTCGGCGTGGACATGTCGATAGCACTGCACTACGGCGCCGATGGCGGCGATCCTCGCGTGATCTACCTGACAGTGGACGGTTGGCGTGAGGTGGCGCCCAACGTCAGGGTGCTGGTGGAGCGTCTGCGGTTGTAGGACGGCAAACTGTGGAAAGGGCTGCCTCCGGGGAGAAGAATTGCACGCGGTGGAGCGGCACCTCCTGTGGCTCGGGATCGAGGACTACACAGGGCTCCGGCAGGCTCTCGCGGAAGTGCGGGGTGACAGCGAGCCGCGTACGACCGACGAGGCTCTGGCGCAGGCGCGTCGGGCCGTCGAGTCCCTGTTGGCCGCTGGTTTCGTCGAGCTGTTCCGTTGTCGTGAACCGCTGAACAACGAAACCGCCGAGCTCGTCCCGGTGCGAGAGCGGGCCGGGATTCTGGGGGCGTGACGTCGGTTCGCTTCGCCACCACGGATCGTGGCTTCGTCGCTTACCAGAAGGAAGTGGGCTGGGAAGCCGGCTGAGTTGCCCTTCCCCTGAGGCGGCAGAAGGAGAGCGAAGTGGAGCATTACCTGTACCTGCGCCACCTCATCTCCCAACTGCTTGAGGATTCACCTCTGACGTCGGGAGAGGTCATTGCCGACGTCCGGCACCTGATGAGCGTGGGCGAGGAAGAGTTGGCGTTCGACACGATGTGCTCCTGGATCTACGAGGATTCCCTCTCCATCACCTCGGCGTACCACGACCGCCTCGTGGCGGGCGCTCAGGAATTGGGCACGTTGAACTCGATTGCCAGACTCGACGAGCTCATCGAGGACTAGGCCCCGTTTCACAAGGGCGGTCGAGTCGAGGCGGCGAGCCGGCAAGGCGCTGTTTCGTCCGGATACCGGTGTCGTATCCGGACGAGACCACAACGCCGCCGGTCGTCGTCGGGGCCCGCCGCAGGCCGGCCAGTTCCTATGAAACAGGGCCTGGGCCCCGCCTGCCGCCGGTGGCGCGTACGGCTCGCCGGACACCCCACCGGTAGGGTCTGGTCATGGCAGACCTGCTCACCGCGGACGCGGTGCGGAAAGAGCTGGGCGGGTTGGCCGGCTGGTCGGGTGACCCGACCGGCATCGGCCGTACCGTCCAGCTCGGCAGTTTCCCGGACGCCATCGCGGTGGTGGACCGGGTGGCGGCGGTGGCCGAGGAGCTCGACCACCATCCCGACATCGACATCCGATGGCGGACCCTGACCTTCCGCTGTGTCACGCACTCGGCCGGTGGGGTCACCCACCGGGACGTCGAGCTGGCCCGGCGGATCGACGACATCGTCCGGAGTGCGGCATGAGATTCGAGATCAGCAAGGTTCTGGACGCCATCGAGGGGCGGGTCTGCACCGACCCGTCGCTGGCCCGTGCGGTGCTCGACCTGGCCGAGATCATCCGTTACCAGGACATCGACGGAGGCCGGCCGGCGAGCCTGCTGCGCCTCGGCATGGTCATCGACGCGCTCTCCCGCGAGCTGGAGGAGGACAGCGTCCAGGTGTACGCAGTGGTGCACCGCGCGCTGCTCTCGGACGCCGACCTGACCTCCAACGAGCGGATGGTCGTTCGCCGTTGGGCCGACGACGGGCTCGTCGAGGTGCTCGACAACCCGGGTGACCGGATGCTGGAGGTCGCCGACCTGCTCGGTCTGCCGGTGCTCAGCCGGGTGCGCTTCGACGGGCTGCGCGGGCGGTTCCCGTGGCTGGTCGAGCAGCCCGGCCGGGTCGTCGCCCCGGTGCCGGGCGCCGGCGGGCCGGTGTTCATCGCGCACGTCGGCGGCGGCCACGCCCCGGTGAGCGGCACGCGTTCGCCGACCGGGGCGAAGCTGCTGGCCCGGCAGTGGCGCTGCCCGGAGTCGGGCTGCGCGTTGTTCGGCAGCGGTGGTGGAGGCGGCGCGTTCGCCGACCTGGCCGGGGGAGCGGATCGCAGCCCGGCCGCGCAGCCGCCGCCCTCGCTGCGCAATGGCGTGCCAACCTGCCCCCGACACGGCGCGCGTCTCGGTGACGGCGGTCCTCGGCCGCGTACGGAGGTGCTCGCGGTGCGCGTGGGTGGCCTGGTCCGGCGGCGGTTCGTGCTGAGCGAGGAGCAGCCGGTGGTGGCCGGCCGGGCACCCGAGCAGGACGGCGGGATCATGCTCGGGCAGTGGCTCAACGACGAGGCCCGGCGCTGGATCAGCCGTGGTCATGTCCGCTTCGAGCTGCGGGTCGGCGAGGTCATCGTGACCGACGTCAGCACCAACGGGTCCGGCATCCGGCCGTCCGGGTCGATGAACGAGGCGGATCGGATCCCGCTGGCCCCGCAGCAGTCCCGGGTGCTGGGCGAGAACGACATGATCGAGCTGTACCCGGGGGTGCAGATCGGCCGTGCCGAGGAGTTGCCGACCGGCGCCCCGTTCACACCCACCTCGGTGATGGCCGAAGCCCCGACGATGGCCATGCGCCTACCCCGCCCCTGACCCCCCCACCCGGCGCCCCCGGCCCGCCAACCCCCGGTTGATCATGAAGTTATTGCCACGACACGCCGCGGCAGAGGGCGATAACTTCATGATCAACGCGAGCGGTGCCGTCCAGCGCGGGGACCGGGGACCGGGGACCGGGGACGGGGACGGGGACGGGGACGGGGGACGGGGGCAACTGTTAGGTGGTTAGCACCTTTGCCAGTTGCGCCACCGCCAGGTCGATCTCCTCTTCGGTGATCACCAGCGGTGGGGCCAGCCGGATGGTCGAGCCGTGGGTGTCCTTGGCGAGCACACCGCGCTCCGCCAGCCGCTCGCACGCCTCCCGCCCGCTCATCAGCGCCGGGTCGATGTCCAGACCGGCCCACAGGCCACGGACGCGTACCCCGACGAGGCCCTTGCCGACCAGCGCCTCCAGGCCGGCCCGCAGCCGCTCGCCCAGCTCGGCCGAGCGGCGCTGGAACTCGCCGGTGGCCAGCAGCCGGACGACCTCGATGGCCACCGCGCACGCCAGGGGGTTGCCGCCGAAGGTGGAGCCGTGCTGGCCGGGCTTGAGCACGCCGAGCACGTCGGCGTTCGCGGCGACGGCGGACACCGGCACGATGCCGCCGCCGAGCGCCTTGCCCAGCAGGTACATGTCCGGCACGACGCCCTCGTGGTCACAGGCGAACGTCCGACCGGTACGCCCCAGACCGGACTGGATCTCGTCGGCGATGAACAGCACGTTCCG
Organism: Micromonospora sp. NPDC049275; assembly: GCF_043197115.1. Classification (NCBI taxonomy): domain Bacteria; kingdom Bacillati; phylum Actinomycetota; class Actinomycetes; order Micromonosporales; family Micromonosporaceae; genus Micromonospora; species Micromonospora sp. NPDC049275. The sequence goes on along the minus strand of NZ_JBICSN010000014.1, from coordinate 81,856 downwards.
CTCGGTGCAGACCCGACGTACGCCCGGCAGGTAGCCCTCGGGCGGCACCACCACGCCCTGCTCGCCCTGGATCGGCTCCAGCAGCACGGCCACCGTGTTCTCGTCGATCGCGGCGGTCAGCGCGTCCAGGTCGCCGTACGGCACGACGGTGAAGCCCGGGGTGTACGGCCCGAAGTCGGCGCGGGCGTCCTCGTCGGTGGAGAAGCTGACGATCGTGGTCGTCCGGCCGTGGAAGTTGCCCTCGGCGACCACGATGTTGGCCTGGCCCGGGGTGACGCCCTTGACCTGGTAGCCCCACTTGCGGGCCACCTTGATCCCGGTCTCCACCGCCTCGGCGCCGGTGTTCATCGGCAGCACGAGGTCCTTGCCGCACAGCTCGGCCAGCTCCCGGCAGAAGTCGGCGAACTGGTCGTGGATGAACGCGCGGCTGGTGAGCGTGAGCCGGTCCAGTTGCGCGTGCGCGGCGGCGATGAGCTGCGGGTGCCGGTGGCCGAAGTTCAGCGCCGAGTAGCCGGCCAGGCAGTCCAGGTAGCGCTTGCCGTCCACGTCGGTGAGCCACGCGCCCTCGGCGGACGAGATCACCACCGGCAGCGGGTGGTAGTTGTGCGCGGTGTACTTCTCCGCGTCCCGGACGGCGGACGGGGTCCGCAGCATGTCCTCGATCACTTGCTTGCCTTTCCCTGACGGAGTCGCAGCGTGCAGCACTTCGGTCCGCCGCCTGCCTTACGTAGCTCGGACAGGTCGACCCCGATGGTCTCGTAGCCCCGGTCGCGCAGCTTGGCGGCCAGGTCGGTGGCCTGGGCGGGCAGCACGACGTGTCGGCCGTCGCTCACCGCGTTCAGGCCGAGCACCTCGGCGTCGGCCATGGTGGCGTGCACCGCGTCGGGGAAGAGCCGGCGCAGCACGGCCTGGCTGCCGGGGGAGAACGCCTCCGGCAGGTACGCCACGGTCCGCTCGTCGAGCACGGTCAGCGCCGTGTCCAGGTGGTAGAAGCGCGGGTCGACGAGCTGCATGGTGATCACCGGGTAGCCGAAGACCTCCTGCAACTGGGCGTGCGCGGCGTGGGCGGTGCGGAAGCCGGTGCCGGCCAGCAGGTGGTCACCGGCGAGCAGGACGTCGCCCTCGCCCTCGTTGACGTGCTTCGGGTCGTACATCTCGAAGCCGGCGGCCTCGAACCAGGCCCGGTAGGCCGGCGCCTCGTCGGCGCGCTGCGGGTCGCGGAACTGCACGGCCATCGCCTTGCCGTCGATCACGGTGCCGCCGTTGGCGGCGAAGACCATGTCGGGCAGGCCGGGCACCGGAGTGATCTCCTCGACGGTGTGGCCCAGGTCAAGGTACGTCTGGCGTAGCTGCTCCCACTGGCGGACGGCCAGCGCGGCGTCGACCGGCGCGCTCGGGTCCATCCAGGGGTTGATCGCGTAGTCGACGGCGAAGTACGTCGGCCGGCACATCAACAGGCGCTGGCTGGTGGCGTCCATCGTCATTGTCCTGCTCCCAGGGGTCGGGCGCGCCCGGCCTCCGTGGCCCACGGGCTGGCGCCGTGGCTCAACGCTATGCGGCCCGGACGGCAGGATCCACCACCGAGAGTTGCGCAGACCGAACATTCGTTGCGTCTGAGCGGTCCACGGCTGCGATTCGTTGCGTAGAGGGCCAACGGAGTTGTGAAAACGCCTCGGGGCCCGGCGGACCGGGCCCCGGAAACACTTCAGGGGCGGCGAACCGCCGCCCCTGAAAGGGTGTGCCCGGCCGGTGAACCACCGGGTGGTCGGGCTGCCGGCGAACCGCCGGGTGTTCGCCGGTGCATCACCGGCGAGCGGAACAGTGCCCGCTAGAAACGGTCCACAAACTGTGAGTCAAGCCACTCCCGGAAGCGCGGCACCCAGTCGCCGTCGGTGCTCGGCCAGTCGAACTGCCCGGTCATCGCCAGCACACCGATCACCACCGCCGCGAGCCCGATGAGCACGCCGAACAGCGCGTCGGTCTTGCCGGCGACGTGCCGGCGGCGGGTGGCCATCAGCCCGAGCACCGAGAGCACCGAGCCGAACGCGCCGAGCCCGATGCCGTACCCGGCAAGGGTGCCGGTCAGCACGAACAGCGCACCGGCGACGGAGACGATCAGGCCGAGGGTGGCGAGCAGGCTGGCCCGTGGCTTCGGGCCGCGCGTCACCGAGGGATCCGGCTCGCTGTGGCCGGGGGTCGGGTCGACCGGGCGGTCGGTCACGACGCGGTCGGTCGGGTCGGGTCGCCCGGTCGTCCGGTCGAGGTCCGCGTCGCGTTCCGGCCGCCGGGTCGTGCGGTCGAGGTCGGTGTCGCGGTCGACGGTGCGGTCGATGGTCGGGGCAGTCGCCGCGGCGCCGGCCGGCCGGGTGGCGCCGGGCCGGGAATCGCCCTCAAGCGGGCGGGCGGTGGCGGCTCGGGCCACGGCCGCGCGCTCCGCGGCGCGTCGTTCGGCCGCGCCGGCTTGGTCGTCGGTCGCCGTCGTGCTGCGGTACGTCGTCTGGTCGGCGTCCCGGTCGGTGATCACCGGTCGACCGGTGACGTCGTCGGAGCGGCCCGTGTCGGTGACCGCCGTGCTGCTGGCCCGGTCGGCGACCGGGGTGTCGCGGCCGTCGACGCGGCCGTCGAGGTTCTCGTCCCGCGTCGGCGCCGGCTCGGACCGGCGGGACAGCGAAGGAATCCTGACCACTACACACCTCCTATTGAATGCGTGGTGGCCGACGAAACGGGTGGCACCCACGCGGTACGACCCGGAAATACCCACCTGGACGTTTCCTGACACCAATCCCGGGTACGGCCGATCGACTCGCCTTCCTGTAAACCGGGGTGTCCCGTCCATCGCAACACCCCGTCTTCCAGGAACCCGAGTCGATCAACGCGGCGCGCTCGCCGGGCTGGCTATTCTTGGCACCCGTGCCAGAGGGACACACGATTCATCGCCTGGCGGCCCTGCACGCCGAGCTGTTCGCCGGGGACAAGCTGCACGCCGCCAGTCCGCAGGGCCGCTTCGCCGAGGGGGCCGCCCGCCTCTCCGGCACCGTCCTGGAGGGCACCGAGGCGTACGGCAAGCACCTCCTGCACCACTACGCCGGCGAGCTGACCCTGCACGTGCACCTCGGCCTGTACGGGAAGTTCACCGACGGGCCGGGGACGCCGCCCGATCCGGTCGGTCAGGTGCGGCTGCGGCTGGCCAGTGACCGGCACTGGCTCGACCTGCGCGGGCCGACCGCCTGCGAGCTGTTCACGCCGCCCGAGGTCAACGCCCTGCGCGAGCGCCTCGGGCCGGATCCGCTGCGTGCCGACGCCGACCCCGAGCGGGCGTACGCCCGGATCTCCCGCAGCCCGACGCCCCTCGCGGCGCTGCTCCTGGACCAGTCGGTGGTGGCCGGCACCGGGCTGATCTTCGTGACCGAGGCGCTGTTCCGGGCCGGACTGTCGCCGACGATGCCCGGCCGAGGGCTGACCCGCACCGGCTGGGACGCCCTCTGGGCCGACCTGGTCGAGTTGATGCGCCTCGCCCTGCGGCAGGGGCGGATCGACACGGTCCGCGACGTGCACCTGCCGGAGGCGATGGGTCGCCCACCGCGCGTCGACCGCCACGGTGGCGAGGTGTACGTCTACCGCCGCGCCGGGGGCCTCTGCCACGTCTGCGGCACCGAGGTCAGCCGGAGCGAGCTGGCCGGCCGCAACCTCTACTGGTGCCGCACCTGCCAACCCGACCGAACCGCCCGCCGCAGATCACGCGCTGTCGAGTAGCCAGCGGACGGTCTCGATCTGGTGCGGGAAGACGACGTCCTCGTCGATGCTCCAGGCCATCGTGTGACCGATCGTCCAACCCCGTACCCGCTCGGCGTCCAGCCCCAGTTCGGTGCTGAGCCGCTCGAGCCGGTGCCGGACCGCGGCCGGCGAGTGGCCCAGCTCCTGACCGCGCACGAGCGGGACGACCGAGAACTCCCGCTCGCCGCTCAGGGGCTTCGGGTCGATCACCAGCCATGGCTCGCGGTCGGCGGCGAGCACGTTGCCGGCGTGCAGGTCCTGGTTGACGAGCACCTGCTCGCCCTGGCTCGACGCCAGGTCGACGAGTAGGGCGCGCGCCGCGTCGAGCAGTCGCCGCTCGTACGGCCGGCCGGTCCGCTCCCAGCTTCGCGGAATCCGGTCGAGCCAGCCGGCCGCCTCCTCGGCCAGCGGGGTGAACGGTGCGCCGGCCGGCCGCCAGAGCCGGGGCAGCACGTCGATCGCCGCGTCCAGGGCCCGGTCCATCGGCAGCTCGTACAGCGGTGTGCCGGGTTGGCAGCGTTCCACGAGCAGGGCGTGCCGGTCCGGGTCGTGCGCGAGCAGCCGGACCGCGCCGTCACCGTCCCAGTGGGCCAGCGCGTGGGCCTCGTGCTGGCTGTCCTCGGCAGGGAACTGGAGCTTGAGCACCGCCGCCGTGCCGTCGGGCAGGTCGGCGGGGAGAGCGAGCGAGGCGTACGCGTACCGGAAGGGCGGGCCCAGCCGCAGCGACCACCGCTCGGCGCACTCCGCCAGCAACGTCGGGAGTGTGGCCAGCCAGGCCCTGCCGACCGCTGATGTTCGTATCCAGGCAAGTCCCTCAGGCAGATCCATCCGGTCATCCTGGGGCATCGGCGGCGCTGAATCGACAGTGTTCGTGTGTCGGCTCCACTGTGGTTAGCGTGGACGGATGACACCTGAGGACGAGACGTTTCTCCGCCGTGCCGTCGACCTCGCCGCTCGGGCGGGGGCTGCCGGTGAACGGCCGTTCGGCTCGTTGCTTGTCGGCGCGGACGGCGTCGTCCTGATCGAGGACCACAACACGGTGGTCTCGGATTCGGACATCACCGCCCACCCGGAGCTGAAGCTGGCCCGCTGGGCTGCCCGGGAACTCTCCCCGGAGGTGGCCGCCGGCACCACGATGTTCACGAGCTGCCAGCCCTGCCCGATGTGCGCCACCGCGATCGACCGCTCCGGCCTGGGGCGGGTGGTGTACGCGCTGTCCGGCGAGCAGTTCGAGCAGGTCAAACCGGCCACCCCGGCGCTGCCTCCGGTCCGCTACGAGGGGCCGGCGCTGTTCGAGGAGGCGCGTCGACCGATCGACGACTACTACTGAGCCGGGCCCGCGGCCGTCGGTGGGTGTGACGCAAGCGCGATTGACAGTCGACAGGCAATCGGAGCAGGGTTGAAGCCTGACAACGATGTCAACGGGCAAGAAGGGATGAATCGTACGCATGATCCTCTTGCTCTCATCCGGTGCGACCGGCCGGTTTACGGTGTCCCGTTGGCGGGTTTCCCGACGCGAACCCGGTCCGTCCGCCGATTCTGGCCGTATGTCCCATTCCTACCCGACGGTGACCAGCTGACATGACCGACGTGCCCCAACCCGACGCCGCCACGACCCCCGCTCCGGCAGGGTCACCCGACCTGCCCGACCTGGACGGGTTCCTCACCGACCAGGCCCATACGCTGCTCGACACGGCCCGCCGCGCGGTCCGCCCCGAGGGCGGGTTCTGGTGGCTCACCGACGACCGCACCCCGGACCGTGGCGAGCCCCTGCACACCTGGATCACCTGCCGGATGACCCACGTGGCCGCGCTCGCCCACTCCGGCGGCGACCCGGATGCCGCCGCCCTCGTCGACCACGGCGTCGCCGCGCTCAGCACGCTGCTGCGCGACGACAGGTACGGCGGTTGGTTCGGCGGAGTGGACCAGCAGGGCACGCCCACCGACGACCGCAAGGCCGGGTACGACCACGCGTTCGTGCTGCTCGCCGCGTCCAGCGCCGCTCGGGCCGGGCGACCCGGCGCCGACCGCCTGCTCGCCGACGTGCAGAGCGTGGTGCGGGACCGGTTCTGGGACGACGAGGTGGGCGCGGTCCGCGAATCGTGGAACCGGGACTGGACTGTCACCGAGGACTACCGAGGCGCGAACAGCAGCATGCACATGGTCGAGGCGTTCCTCGCCGCTGCCGCCGCCACCGGCGACGCGAGCTGGACCGACCGGGCCCTGCGGATCGCCACCCACCTGGTGCACACCGAGGCCCCCCGGCACGACTGGCGACTGCCCGAGCACTTCACCGCCGACTGGACGCCCCTGCTCGACTACAACCGGGACCAGCCCGCCGACCCGTTCCGGCCGTACGGCTCGACGATGGGCCACTGGCTGGAGTGGGCCCGACTGCTGCTGGAGTTGGAGGCGGTCCTGCCGCAGCCACCGGACTGGCTGCTCGCCGACGCCCGTACCCTGTTCGCCGCCGCCGTACGGCGCGGCTGGGCTGTCGACGGCGCCGACGGCTTCGTCTACACGATCGACTGGGACGACCGGCCGGTGGTGCGCTCCCGGATGCACTGGGTGCTGGCCGAGGCCATCGGCGCGGCGATCACCCTGCACCGCCGCACCGGGGACGCGGTCTACGCCGACTGGTACCGGGTCTTCTGGGCGTACGCGCGCCGCTACCTGATCGACGGCACCGGCTGGCGGCACGAGCTGGACGCGCGGAACCTGCCCGCCGACACGGTCTGGCACGGCCGGCCGGACGTCTACCACGCGTACCAGGCGGTCCTGCTGTCCCGTTCGGCCGACGGGCTCGGTGGCCCCGGCCCGCTCGCCCCGGGCACGGTGACCGCATGATCGTGGTCGCCGGCGAGGCCCTCATCGACCTGGTGGTCACCGCCGACGGGCAGCGGGCGGTGCCGGGTGGCTCCCCGGCGAACGTGGCGGTCACCCTGGCTCGGCTCGACCAGCCGGTGCGGCTGCTGGCCCGCCTCGGCCCCGACGAGTACGGCCGGCAGATCGCCGAGCACCTGGCGGCCAACCGGGTGGACCTGCGGTGGGCGGTCCACGCCGAGGAGCCCACCTCGGTGGCGGTGGCCACCCTGGACGCCACCGGGCAGGCCAGCTACGAGTTCCGGCTCGACGGCACGGCGGACTGGCAGTGGACCCCGCAGGAGCTGCCCGATTTGGCCGCGTCGTCGGCGACGGCACTGCACACCGGGTCGCTCGCACTCGCCCTCGCGCCCGGCGCGCACGTGCTGGAGGGCCTGCTCTCCCGCGAACGCGACCGCGACGGGCTGACCATCTCGATCGACCTCAACCTGCGCCCGAGCATCGTCACCGACCGGGCCGCGGAGCAGCGGCGGGTACGCCGGCAGGTCCGCCTCGCGCACCTGGTCAAGGCCAGCGACGAGGACCTGGCCTGGCTCTACCCGGACCGCTCGGTGGGCGACGTGCTGGCCGAGTGGCGCGAGGCCGGGGTGTCCTGCGCGGTGGTCACCCGGGGCGGCGAGGGCGCGTTGCTGCTCGCCCCGAACGGCGCACTGCACGAACAGCCAGCGGTACGCACCACGGTGGTCGACACCGTCGGCGCCGGCGACTCGTTCACGGGTGGCCTGCTGGCCGCGCTGGCCGACGTCGACGCGCTCGGTGACCGGCCGGCCGACCGGCTCGCCACGGTGACCGAGCAGCAGTGGAGCGCGGTGCTGCGCCAGGCCGCGACGGTGGCCGCGCTGACCTGCGCCCACCGGGGCGCGGACCCACCCCGAAAGGCGGAGGTAGAGGCGCTTCTCCACACCACCTGAGCCGCCCCGGGTCGGGGGTCAGGCGGGGGGTGGCGGGTTGAGGCCCCGGCGGAGGAGTCGGGTGGGGAGCACCGTTGTCGACGGCGGGGAGTCGTCGCCGGCAATGCGGTGGAACAGGCGCTCGGTCGCGACCCGGGCCAGCTCCCGCGTGTCGTACCCGACGACCCGCAACGGCCGGGGCATCAGGTGGGCCAGCTCGAAGTCGTCGAAGCCGACCAACGCCGCGTCGCTGCCCCGGCGGTGCAGCTCGGCGAGGGCGCCGACGGTGAGCCGGTTGTTGCCGCAGAAGAACGCGGTGGGCGGGTCCGGAAGGTCGAGCAGCGCGGCGACCGCCCGGCCGGCGTCCTCGGGAGCGATCAGGCGGTCGCGGACCAGCGAGTCGTCCGGCTCGACCCCGGCCGCCGCCAGCGCGGCTCGCGCGCCGACCAGCCGTTCACGCATGGTGGAGACGCTCGGTGCGCCGAGCAGGAGACCCACCCGCCGGTGCCCCTCGTCGAGCAGTGCGGCGACCCCGGCCCGGCCGCCACCTCGGTTGTCCAGCAGCACGGCGTCCGCGAGCAACCCCTGCGGCGGCCGGTCCAGGAAGACCACAGGCATGCCCAGCTCGACCTCGCGGCGCAGGAACGAGTGGTCCGGACCGGCCGGCACCACCAGCAGCCCGTCGACCCGGCGCTGGGTGAAGTCCTGGAGGACGGCGCGTTCCCGCTCCGGGTCCTCCTCGGAGGAGGCGGTGATCAACATGGTGCCGTGGGCGGCGGCGATCTCGGCGGCGACGCTGGCGATGGTGGCGTAGAACGGGTTGGCGATCTCCTCGATCAGCAGCCCGACGGTGGCGTTGAGCTGCCGCGATCGCAGGTTGCGCGCGATGTCGTTACGCCGGAAACCCAGCTCGGCGATGGCGGCCAGCACCCGACCGAGCAACTCCTGCCCCACCGGCTCGTCGTTGACGACCCGGGAGACCGTCTTCAGGCTGACCCCGGCGTGCCGGGCGACATCGACCATTGTCGGACGTCGGCGCGCGGTCGACCTGGTCGGAGTCTGGGTCACGGGGTGGTCCTCCACGGCGGGCGCGGGTCAACGGTCGAGAGCGGCGAGCGCGTCGACCGCCTTTCGGGCGGCGATCAGCACCGGATCCCAGACCGGCGCGTACGGCGGAGCGTAGCCCAGGTCGAGCGCGGTCATGTCGTCCACCGTCATGCCGTTCCACAGCGCCACGGCCAACGTGTCGATCCGTTTGGCCGCCTCGGACCAGCCGACGATCTGCGCGCCGAGCAGCCGGCCGCTGGGTCGCTCGGCGATCAGCTTGACGGTCATCAGCCGAGAGCCCGGGTAGTAGCCGGCCCGGTTTGTCGACTCGGCGACCACCGAGACGAACTCGAAGCCGGCCGCCTCGGCCTCCCGCTCGCGCAGGCCCGTGCGACCCACCTCCAGGTCGCAGACCTTGGTCACCGCCGTGCCGATCACGCCCGGGAACGTCGCGTACCCGCCGCCGATGTTGATGCCGGCCGCCCGGCCCTGCTTGTTGGCGTGCGTGCCCAGCGGCACGTGCACGGGCATTCCGCTGACCCGGTGCAGCGTCTCCACGCAGTCGCCCGCCGCCCAGACCCCGGGCAGGCCCGGCACCCGCAGCCGACGGTCCACCCGGATGCCACCCGTCGGCCCGATCGGGAAGCCGGCAGCCTTGGCGAGCGCGGTGTTCGGGCGTACGCCCAGACCCAGGACCACGACGTCGGTGGGCATCGGCCCCTCGGCCGTGACGATCGCGGACACCCGGCCGTTCCGCTGCTCCAGGCCGGTCACCGGCAGGCTGGTGCGGATCGTGACACCGAGGCCGCGCATGGCCTCGGCGACCAGTTCGGCCATGTCGCCGTCGACAGTCGCCATGGGCTGCTGGCCCGCCTCGACCAGGGTGACCGCGAGGCCGCGCTCGATCAGCGCCTCGGCCATCTCGACGCCGATGTACCCGCCACCGACCACCACGGCCCGGCGTGGCTGCGGCTCGGCGTCCAGCCAGGCGCGCAGGGCCGCGCCGTCGTCGAGGGTCTGCATCCCGAACACGCCGCCCGCGTCGGTGTCCGCCCACGGTGGCTGCACCGGCACCGCGCCCGCGGCGTACACCAGGTCGTCGAAGCGCTCGCGGACCTCGCCGCCGCCCTCCAGGTCCCGGGCGACGACCTCGCGGCGTTCCAGGTCGATGGCCGTCACCTCGTGGCGCATCCGCACGTCCATGGCGTACTGCGTGCGGAACGTCTCCGGCGTCCGCGCGATCAACTCCTCGGGGCCGGACACCATCCCGCTGATCCAGTACGGGATGCCGCACGACGAGTACGAGGTGAAGTGACCCCGCTCGAAGACCACGATCTCCAGGTCGGCACGGCCGCGACGGCGTCGCGCCTGGGACGCCGCCGACATGCCGGCGGCGTCCCCGCCGATGACGATCAGTCGTTGCGCCACGGGATCATCCTGTCACGGGCGTGGTCAGCCGCGGGTCTGTCGCGCCACGTCCTGCACGACGTCGACGAGACGTCCGGTACGGGCGTAAACGGCACGCTGCCGGGCCGCGCCGGTGCCGTGGCGGCGCAGCCCGCCCAGCAGGTCGGACACCTCCGCCCAGTCGCCGTGCTGCTCCAGCGCCGGCCGCAGCCGCTCCACGAACCCGTCCAGCAGCTCCCAGGCCGGGCGCAGCTCGCCCGTGGTGACGTCGACGCCGTCGCCCTCCAGGCCGTCGTGGGCGGCCCGCCAGTGCGCGCCGACCAGCAGGTGGTGGTCGGTCCGCAGGGCCGGCCGGTCGGCCTCGACGTCGGCGATGGCGGTGGCCACGAGGGCACGGACCAGCGCGGCGACGAGCACCGCGTCGTCAACGGTCGGGCAGACGTCGCCGATGCGCAGCTCCACGGTCGGGTACTTCGCCGACAGCCGGGCGTACCAGTAGAGCATCCCCTCGTCGAGCATCACCCCGCTGGAGATCAACTGACGGATCAGCCGCTGGTAGTGCTCGTGCGACTCCAACCAGGGCGTCGGCGCCACCGAGGGCCAACGCTCCCACTCCACCGAGCGCCAGCTCGCGTAGCCGGTGTCCTCGCCACGGGAGAACGGCGAGTTGGTGGTGATGGCGTGCAGCATCGGCAGCCACGGCCGGACGTGGTTGAGCACCTGCACGCCGGTCTCCGGATCGGGAATGCCCACGTGCACGTGCATGCCGTTGTTGCCGGGGCCGGGAACGAGCAGGCGGAACCGTTCGATCATCCGGTCGAAGCGGGGCTTGTCCACCACCGGCGGCACCGGGCCGTCCACCGGGCCGGTGCCGATGGCCAGCAGCCGTACGCCGGCCCGCTCGGCCGCGTCGGCCAGCGCCTTACGCAGTACGCCGAGGGAGTGCCGGATCGAGGACAGCTCCAAGCCGGGGGGAGTGCCGATCTCGATCTGGCTGGTCTGGAACTCGCGCTCCACCTGGCCGCGCAACTCCGCCGGCACCTGCTCCAGCACCAGGTCGACGGCGGGCACCGCGGCTCCGGTGTGCGGGTCGACGAGCAGGAACTCCTCCTCGACACCCACGGTGAGCGCATCGGTTCCCGCGGTCGTCCCGCTGGGTGCCTCTGCCAGCTGGCCCGTCATCGCGACACCACCGTCCGTTTCTGCCTGTCGCGGTCCGCCCGCGTCGGTCGGCCGCTTGGTTACCCACAGTGGCAACGCCCGGAAACGTGTAACGGCGCGCGGTCCGCGCGTGTCGGGCCACAACTGGCGCGTGGTGCGGCACGGGCCGGCCGCCGGGGCGATCGCGATTCAACCGGACGGTGTGACAGCGGGTCCTATGCTGAGCCCGTGCCGGTGCCGCTGAGTTTCCTCTGGGTCGCGTGGATGTCCGCGTTCGCCCAGCTCACCATGCTCGCGGACCGCCCTGCCGACGTGCTGGCGGGGGCCGCCCTGACCGCCCTGGTCCTGTTCGCCGCGCTGCTCGCCGCGCACGTGCCGGGCCAGCCGGGAGCACCGGGCGTCGCGCGACGCTGGGCCGGGCTGCGTGCCCGCGCCCGAGGTCGCCGGGTACCCCGTCAGATCGACCCGGACGCCGCCGGCCGACCTCGCCCCCGCGCACCCGGACGCCCCTCGGCCGCGTAGCGCCACACCGTCGCGCGGCCGATCCCACAGTCACCGGTCCTCCGTGCCGGCGGCCGCCGCCGGGGAGGACCCACCGGAATCGGACCGAGGGGTTTCCCATGCTCGCCTTCGCACCACTGCACAGCGTCGTCGGCGCCGCCGGCACCGCGTTGTCCTGGCTCACCGATCTGCTCGAACCGTTGGCCGGTGGCATGGCGACGGTCGCCGCCATCGTGCTGCTCACCATCGCCGTCCGTTTGCTCATCGCGCCGCTGACCGTCGCGCAGGTCCGCGGGGAACGACGCCGCGCGGCGCTCGCACCCCAGGTGCGCGATCTCCAGCAGCGGTACGCCGACGACCCGGCGACGCTCCAGCGCGAGGTGTTCGCGCTGTACCGCTCGGCCGGCGCGAACCCGATCGCCGGTTGCCTGCCGTTGCTGCTCCAGGCGCCGTTCCTGCTGGTGCTGTACCGGCTGTTCGCCACCGACGAGGGCGGCACGGGGCTGCTGGACGAGCGGCTGGCCGGGGTGCCGCTGGGCCACCACGTGAGCGACGGGTTGGCCGGCGCGGCCGGACCGCTCTTCGTCGTCCTGCTGGCCCTGCTGCTGGCGCTGGCCTGGTGGTCGTCGCGGAGGGCACGCCGGGCGCAGGCGGCGGTCGGCACGGTCGCCGGTACGCCCACCGAGGGGCCGGGAGCCGCCACGCTCGGCCGGCTGCTGCCCCTGCTGCCGTTCACGACAGTCCTGGTGGCGCTGGTGCTGCCGCTCGCGGCGGTGATCTACCTGGTGACGACGACCGCCTGGTCGGCGCTGGAGCAGGCGGTACTGCGCCGACCCCAGCAGCCCGTCGCGCTGCCCGGCTGACCCGTCGGGCAGCACGGTTGAGTGGAACGCGGATCAGCGACCGGCGGTCACCGACCGCCGGTCGTCGCGCTCGCGACGACGGCGGATCTTGCGGATCACCCAGCCGACCACCATCACGACGAAGACCGCGCCGATCGCGTAGTTGAACCAGTCGCTGTAGCGGGCCACGTCCTGCCAGCGGCTGCCCAGCGCGTAACCGGCCCCGACGATGAGGGCGTTCCACACCCCGCTGCCGATCGTGGTGAGCAGGACGAACTCGCCCAGCGGCATCCGGTTGGCGCCGGCCGGAACGGAGACCAGGCTGCGGACAAACGGCACCACCCGGCCGATCAGCACCGCCCACCGGCCGTGCCGCTCGAACCAGCGGTCGGCCCTCTCCAGGTCGTCGCGGTCCACCAGCGGGATCCGGTCCAACCAGCGCTTGAGCCGTTCCTCCCCGAGGGCCGCGCCGAGCCAGTAGAGCACCAGCGCGCCGACCAGCGAGCCGACCGTCGCGGCCAGCACCACGACCACGACGTTGAACTTGCCCTCGTGGGACAGGAAGCCGGCCAGCGCCAGCACGATCTCGCTGGGGATCGGCGGGACGATGCTCTCCAACGCGACAAGCAGCGCCACCCCGGCCGGGCCCATGGCCTCGATCACCGCCGCCACCCACCCGGTCAGGCCGGTGAACTCGGACGGGTCACCAGTCTGGGCGAACGCCATTGGTCGTCCTTCCGAGCGGCTACCGGGGATCGCATGGTCATACCCAGCGGCCGGCGTGGCACACCTGCGCGTGAGGCCTGCCACGCCAGCCGGGTCAGTCCTCCGGGTGCAGGGCGGTGTCGGCCGGGCCCTGCCGCCAGCCGGTGAACGCCACGGTGAGGCCGGCGCGTGTCGGCGCGCAGCAGAACGGGCCGGCCATGGCCTCGGCCGCCGGATCCAGCGGTGCGAGGCGGACCAGTCGCCAGGCCGCGTCCGCGACCCGGGCCCGTACGGTGAGCGCGTCGCCGGCCCGGCTGACCCGCACGGTCACCTCCTGGCCGGCCCACCCCGGGACCGGGGACACCGACCAGTCGGAGAACTCCCGGGTCGCCACCGCGCCGAGCTGGGCCTCGCCGTCGCTCACCTCGACGCCCGCCTTGACCCACGTCGCCTCGTCCACCCGGACCAGCACACCGGCCTGGTCGAACTGCTCCGAGAAGTCGAGGGTGAAGCTCACCTCCATGGCGGCGCCCACCGGCAGCGGCGCCAGCAGGGCCGGCCCGTTGTCGTGGACGAAGCCGTAGCTGGTCCGCCGCCAGAAGTCGGTCTCCGCCCCGGCCTCGACGACCAGCTCGCCGGCCGGACCCTCCTCGGCGCGGACCGGCGGGTGCAACCACGCGCCCCGGGCCCAGTCCAGCGGTTCGCTCGGCGGTACGAGGTCGATCTCCATGACCGGCACGGTAACCAACCGCGCCGGGCCCCGCCGCCCGGGTTTGCCGTGGTGATCGACCGGAGATGTTCCTCCGGCATGGGTGACCGTTGGTATTCCGAAGCCGTCGTCTACTGCCTCGACATCGACACGTACGCCGACTCCGACGGCGACGGTGTCGGTGACATCCGAGGACTGATCGGCCGACTGGACTATCTCGCGCGGCTGGGCGTGACCTGTCTGTGGCTGCACCCGATCCACCCGTCACCCAACCGCGACGACGGCTACGACGTCACCGACTTCTACAACGTGGACCCGCGCTTCGGCACCCTCGGCGACTTCGCCGAGCTGCTGCACCAGGCGCAGAACCGGGGCATCCGCGTGATCATCGACCTGGTGGTCAACCACACCTCCGACGAGCACCCGTGGTTCCAGTCCGCCCGTTCGTCGCCGGACTCGCCGTACCGCGACTGGTTCGTCTGGTCCGACACCGAGCCCGACGACAGGCACCAGGGCATGGTCTTCCCCGGGGAGCAGAAGGAGACCTGGAGCTACGACCGGACGGCCAAGGCGTGGTTCTACCACCGGTTCTACAAGTTCCAGCCGGACCTCAACTTCGCCAACCCGCAGGTCCGCGCCGAGGTCAAGAAGATCATGTCGTTCTGGCTCCAGCTCGGGGTCTCCGGTTTCCGGATGGACGCCGTGCCGTTCATCATCGAGCTGACCGAGCCGGGCAACCCGGACTCGCCTAAGGACTTCGAGTTCCTCACCGAGATGCGCCAGCACGTGCAGTGGCGGCGCGGCGACGCCGTCCTGCTGGCCGAGGCGAACGTCGAACCGGACCAACTGCCCACGTTCTTCGGCGACACCAGCGGCTCCGGCAACCGCATCCACATGCTCTTCGACTTCATGCTCAACGGCCGGCTGATGCTCGCCCTGGCCCGGCAGGACCCGGAGTCGCTGATCGAGGCGTTGCGCGACACCCCGACGCTCCCCGTCGGTGGGCAGTGGGCCACCTTCCTGCGCAACCACGACGAGATCGACCTGTCCCGGTTGACCACCGAACAGCGCAACCAGGTGTACGCGGAGTTCGGCCCGGACGAGAATATGCGGATCTACGACCGGGGCATCCGTCGCCGGCTCGCCCCGATGCTCGGCAACGACAGGCGGCGCATCGAGCTGGCGTACGCCCTGCAGTTCTCACTGCGCGGCACGCCTGTGCTGCGCTACGGCGAGGAGATCGGGATGGGCGAGGACCTGTCGCTGCCCGGTCGGGAGGCGATCCGTACGCCTATGCAGTGGTCGTACAAGCCGAACGCCGGCTTCTCCACCGCGGACCCGGAGAAGCTGGTCCGCCCGGTGCTCGACAAGGGTGAGTTCGGCTACCAGACAGTCAACGTCACCGCCCAGCGCGGCGACCCGAAGTCGCTGCTCGCCTGGTTCGAGCGCATGATCCGGACCCTGCGGGAGGCCCCCGAGATCGGCTCCGGCTCGACCACCCACATCGACGTGGCGGTGCCGGCCGGAGTGCTGGCACACCGCGCGGACGGGCCGACCGGGACGATGGTCTTCCTGCACAACCTGGGTACCGACGACGTCGAGGTGGACCTGAGCAGCCTGGAACCGGAGGCCGACCTGCCGATCGACGTGCTCACCGACCGTGGCTACGGCGAGTTGGGCAAGCTCGGCGCGGTGAAGGTCTCCGGGCACGGATACCGGTGGATTCGCCTATGCCGGGGTCGGGGGTTCTGACGTTAAGCTCCTCCGATCGACCCCACGTTACCGGGAGGTAATCATGTCGGAGGAGTCCCGCGTCGCCATCGTCACCGGAGCCGCACGCGGCATCGGCGCGGCCACCGCCCGACGGCTGGCCGCCGACGGGATGGCCGTCGCCGTGGTCGACATCGAGGAGGCCGCCACCAAGGAGACGGTGGACGCCATCGTCGGCGCGGGCGGTCGTGCGCTCGGTGTGGGCGCCGACGTCTCCGACCGCGACCAGGTCGAGGCGGCGGTGGCCCGCGTCGCCGCCGACCTTGGCGCGCCCACCGTGCTTGTCAACAACGCCGGCGTGCTCCGCGACAACCTGCTGTTCAAGATGACCAACGCCGACTGGGACACGGTCATGGGAGTGCACCTGCGCGGCGCGTTCCTGTTCAGCCAGGCCACGCAGAAGCACATGGTGGACCGCAAGTGGGGCCGCATCGTCAACCTCTCCAGCACGTCCGCGCTGGGCAACCGGGGTCAGGCGAACTACGCGACGGCCAAGGCGGGCCTACAGGGCTTCACCAAGACGCTCGCCATCGAACTGGGGCCGTTCGGGGTGACTGTCAACGCGGTCGCGCCGGGCTTCATCGTCACCGACATGACCGCGGCCACCGCCGCCCGCATGAAGGTCGACTTCGAGGACCTCCAGAAGCACGCCGCCGCCGAGATCCCGGTCCGTCGTCCGGGGCGCCCGGAGGACGTCGCGCACACCATCTCGTTCCTGACCAGCGAGGGGGCCGGATTCGTCTCCGGCCAGGTCATCTACGTCGCCGGTGGCCCACGGGCCTGACCCGGCCGTCCGACGAGGGCGCTTGCTCACCGAGGAAGCGCCCTCGTCAGCCGTGGCCACCGCAGCTCGGTCCAGGCCCGCAACAGCCACTCCATCGGCCCGTACCGGAACCGGGCCATCCACACCGCGCTGACGGCGAGCTGCACACCGTAGATCGCGACCGCGATGAGGACCACGAACGCAGGCGCGACGGATCCCGCGAGCCCCAGACCGACACCCGTGAAGACCAGCACGCAGAGCAGCGACTGGCCCAGGTAGTTCGACAGGGACATCCGTCCGGCCGGCGCGAGTACGGCGACCACTCGCCGCCCCCGGTCGGTCTGGAAGAACTGGAGCAGGCTGGCCGCGTACGCCGCCGCGAGCAGTGGCGCGGTGAGCACGCCCGCCGTCAGCCCGGTCAGGTTGGCGGTGCCCCCGCCCGATGCGAAGACCACCGCGCCGGCCAGGCCGACCGGATAGCCGATGTGCTGCACCCGGCGCAGGAGCTGCTGGTTCTCGACGACTGTGGTGAGCAGTCGACGCCGCCCGGCCGCGTAACCGACGAGGAAGGCCGAGAAGGCGAGCGGCCCCTGCACGACCAGCGCGCCGACCATCGCCGGCAGTTGGCGTACGTGCTCGGCGATCACCGAGCCGAGGCCACCCTGTAGCGCCTCGGTGGACCGCTGCCCCGCCGCGAGTGCCGTCGCCGGATCGGTGACCAACTGGACCCCGCCGACGGCGGCGAGCGCGAGGACGAAGCCGATCCCACCGGTCACCAGCACGGCGGTGCGCAGGGCGGTCCCGACGGCGACTCGTCGCATGGCGAGCAGGGCCAGACCGAGCAATGCGTACGTGGTCAGGATGTCGCCCTGGAACAGCAGCACCGCGTGCAGGATGCCGAGCACGAAGAGCCCGGCCAGTCGTCGCCGGAATCGTGGGGCGAAGTCGACGCCCCGCCGTGCGGCGGAATCGAGTTGGAGCGTGAAGCTGTAGCCGAACAGAAAGGAGAAGAGCAGGTACGCCTTCATCGTGAAGAGGAGTTCGACCAGCCACAGGACCGTCCGGTCGCCCCACGAGTCCTGTGCGGGATCCGGGACCAGCTGAAAGGCGTAGCCGGAGGCGAAGAAGGCGATGTTGACGATCAGGATGAGGAGCAGCGCCACGGCCCGCAGAGCGTCGACGTCGATGATCCGGGAGAGCGTCCCGGACGTACGGCTCTCGACGGGCGGGTCCTCGATGGAAGGATGCACGTGACCACCTCCGGAACGGCCAGGAGTAGCGTTCGATGACTCTCCTGTGACCCTAGGAAGCGGCCTGTCCGGATGACAGCCAGTGAGCGGGACGGTCGCCGGTGGGGTGTGCCCTACCTCGGCTGCCGGTGGTTCGGGTCAGGCCGGGTCGCGGCGGGTGCGCCAGAGCCAGTACAGGCCGAGCACCGGCAGCACCAGCGGGATGTAGCCGTACCCGCTGCCGAACTGCGACCACACCGTCTCGTCGGGGAACAGGTCCTTGTCGACCACGCTGAGGATGCCGATCGCGACGACCCCGACCAGCTCCACCGAGCAGCAGGCCAGCGCCACCCGTCGGCCGGTGTGCCCGGCACGGGCCAGGCCGATCGCGGCCACGATGTAGATGATCGCGGCCAGAGCGGAGAGCAGGTACGCGACCGGGGCCTCGTCGAACTTGGTGGCGATCTGCAGACCTGCCCGACTCGTCGCCGCGATGGCGAAGAGCAGGTAGACCGCGATCAGCAGCCGACCCGGACCCGCGTTCGTGGCGCGTCGGGCCGGTTGTGTCTCAACCACCGAGGACCTCCCAGGTCTGCTGCAGCCGGACCACCACTACCGGCGCGACCAGGCAGACCGCGCAGACGATCGCCGACCCCCAGCGGGTCGGCTCCATCCGGGCCAGCACCCACGCCAGCGGCGGCAGGCAGACAAGCGTGACGAGGTAGCCGTAGAACGCGCCGGGCTCGCCCGGCCGGTCCCCGCCACCGACCGCGACCAGGGCCAGCACCCCCAACGCGAGCAGCGCCAGTTCGAGTACGGCAAGGCCGGTGAACTGCACCCGGTCCGGTGGCCGTTGGCGTACCGCCGCGACCAGCGCCCACACGGCGACGAGCAGCGACAGCACGATCGACGCCGTCGCGAGGAGCCCGTCCACAGGCGAGTCGGCCGCCGCGCTCGTCATCGGCCCCAGCCGGTCGTTGCCTCGGTCACCGGCACAGTCTACTAACCGTCGTAGTACCCGGTTGACCTGCCTCGCCGCCACCGGACGGGGGTGGCCGGCAGGGTGTCGGCCGCTCGCTGTAGAGCTGCCCCACGAGTGGGGCGCGGCGAGAGACGCCTTGATCGACTCGGTTTCCGGTAAGGCGCGGTGTCGATTGTCTGCGGATGCCCCGGAGTCAAGGAAGTCGAGTCGATCATGCAGCCGGTGGCCACAGTGTGCGCGGCCGGCGGCGCCGCCGCCCCACATCTGGGGCAGCTCTACAGGCATCGACCGGACCCCGGTCACGCCCCGGTGGCACCGGACATGAACTGCTCCGGTTGGTCGACCCGCCGCCGGTGCCCCTGCTGGGGCGACTAGCGTGGATCGCGTCCGTGGCGTCGCCACGGTGCGGGGAAACAGCGGAGGTACACGTGCTGCGGTTCGGCTTGTTCGGCACCGGTCACTGGGCGATCGAGACGCACGGTAAGGCACTGCACGCACACCCGGAAGCGGAACTGGTAGGCGTGTGGGGGCGTAACCCGGAGCGGGCCTCGGCGCTGGCCGAGCGGTACGGGGTGCCTGCCTACGCCGATGTCGACGCGCTGATCGAGCAGTGCGAGGCGATCGCTGTCGCGCTGCCGCCGGACGTTCAGGCCGACATCGCGGTCCGTGCCGCCACCGCCGGCCGTCACCTGCTGCTGGACAAGCCGCTGGCACTGACCGTCGAGGACGCCGACCGCGTGGTCGCCGCCGCCGAGGCGTCCGGGGTCGCGTCTGTCGTGTTCTTCACCCAGCGCTTCCAGCCGAACGTGACCGCGTTCCTCGCCTCCACCGCCGCCGCCGGTGGCTGGCAGCACGGCCGCACCACGGCGTTCGCGTCGATCTTCCAGGAGGGCAGCCCGTACGGCGGCTCCCTCTGGCGTCGTGAACACGGTGCGCTCTGGGACATCGCCCCGCACGCGCTCTCCATTCTCCTGCCGGTGCTGGGTCGGGTGACCCGGGTGGCGGCGATGGACGGGCCGAGCGGGATGGTGCACCTGCTGCTCACCCACGACGGCGGTGCCACCAGCAGCGCCTCGCTGTCCCTGGACGCCCCGAGCGAGGCGATGGCCCGGGAGTTCGTGTTCTACGGCGAGAACGGGATCGAGACCGTCCCGGTCGGCGAGAACGACCCCGCCACGGCGTTCGGTGTCGCGATCGACCAGCTCGTCGAGCAGGTGCGGACCGGCACCCGCGACCACCGCTGCGACGTCCGCTTCGGCCGCGAGGTCGTGACGATCCTCGCCGCCGCCGAAACCGCCCGAACAGAATCCCGCACAATCCCCCTCCAGTAACCCCCCCCGGCCCCCCACCCCCCCCCCCCACCCTGTTGATCATGAAGTTATTGCCGTCCCGCCCGGCGTGTCGTGGCAATAACTTCATGATCAACGCAGCGGTGAGCAGGGGGCCCGGGTTGCGGCCGCTCTGCGCGGGACGCGCATTGGGTCGGACACCGGGTGGGTACGTCTGGTCGGAGCAGTGGCTGGTGCTGTTCGGCTGCTGCACGTGCGGTGACCGGCCGGTCAGGCCAGGGTGGTGAGCGCCTCGCTCAACTCGGCCGGCGACTCGAACTGTTCGGCCGGCAACGCCTGCAACATCTGCAACATGGCCGTGCTGGCCCCGTTCTCCTGCCCCCAACGGACGAGGTCCTCGCGGGAGACCGGGTAGTCGAGGCCGGCCAGGTACTCCTGCAACTGCACGCCGGGAACGGTCATGCCGGTCGGCTACCCGTTGGCCGCAGCCGTACACGCGCACGGCGTGTCGGCGGGCGACGCGCCGCCGGTTTGCCGGCGCGGCCGCCGGGTAGCCGCTGCCATGCTGGTTCAGCGGCTCGGCGCGCCGAGCGACTTCGACCCGTTGCTGGAGCGCGTCCGGGACGCCCGGGTGGTGATGATCGGCGAGTCCACCCACGGCAGCTACGACTACTACCGGCTGCGTGAGCAGCTCACCCGCCGGCTGATCGCGGAGTGCGGCTTCTCGTTCGTGGCCGTGGAGGGCGACTGGCCGGACTGCGACCGGGTGCACCGCTCGGTCACCGCCGCGCCGGGAGGGGCCCCCGATCCGCAGACCGCGTTGGAACACTTCGAGCGGTGGCCGACCTGGATGTGGGCGAACGCCGAGGTGGCACGCTTCTGCCGCTGGCTGCGGGCGTGGAACCTGGAACGGCCGGAGGACGGGCGTGCCGGTTTCCACGGGCTCGACGTCTACAGCCTCTGGGAGTCGATGCAGGCGATCTTCGACTACCTGGGGGAGGAGGACCCGACCTCGCTGGAGGCGGCGCAGGACGCGTACCGGTGCTTCGAGCCGTACGGCAAGCGGGTCGAGGAGTACGGCGCGGCCAGTCGGTTCGTCTCCGCGCGCTGCGAGGAGGAGGTCGTCCGGCTGCTGGCGCGTACCCGGGAACAGGCCATGTCGGACGGCCCGGACCGCTTCTCGGCCTGGCAGAACGCGGAGGTGGTGGCCGGCGCGGAGCGGTACTACCGGGCGATGGTGGCCGGCGGCCCGGACTCGTGGAACATCCGTGACACCCACATGCAGGACACCCTGGACCGGCTGCTGCAACGCTACGGCCCGGACGCCCGCGGGATCGTCTGGGCGCACAACACGCACGTGGGGGATGCGCGGGCCACCGACATGGCCGCCGACGGAATGATCAACATCGGTCAGTTGGCTCGTGAGCGGCACGGCGACGACGCGGTGGCGTTGATCGGGTTCGGCACCTACCGGGGCACGGTGATCGCCGCTCCCCGGTGGGGCTCGCCCTCCGAGGCGATGGTGGTGCCGCCGGCGCGGGAGGGCTCGGTGGAACGGCGGTTGCACGAGCTGATGCCGGAGCGTGCGGTGCTCGTCTTCGGCGGCGACGACCAGCCGGACTGGGTCACCGAACCCGCGGACCACCGGGCGATCGGGGTGGTCTACGACCCGTCCTTCGAGTCCTGGGGCAACTACGTGCCGACCCGGCTCGGGGAACGCTACGACGCCCTCATCTGGTGTGACGAGACGACGGCCCTGCACCCGCTGGCGGTCCCGGCCGTTCCCGGTGAGATGGAGACGTACCCGGCAGGCGTGTGAGCGATGCCGGAGGGTGCGGCCCCCGAGGGGGTGCCGCACCCTCCGTGTTCGGAACGGGTCAGACCCGGGTGGGGGTCTGGGTCGTCAGGTGGGTGCGCAGGCCCTCGCCCTCGATGTCGACGTTCGGCAGGGCGCGGTTGAGCCAGCGGGGAAGCCACCAGGCGCGGTCGCCGAGCAGGGACATCACTGCCGGGACGATCGTCATGCGGACCACGAAGGCGTCGATGGCCACGCCGATGGCGAGCGCGAAGCCCATCGACTTGATCACCGGGTCGTCGAGGAAGACGAAGCCCCCGAACACCGACATCATGATCAGGGCGGCGGCGGTGACCACGCGGGCGCCGTGTCCCATGCCGCTGATCGTGGCCTGGCGGGCGGTCGCGCCGTGCACGAAGTCCTCCCGCATCCGGGACACCAGGAACACCTCGTAGTCCATGGCGAGCCCGAACAGGATGCCGATGAGCAGGATCGGCAGGAAGCTGATCAGCGGGCCGGGCGTGTCCAGGCCGACCAGGTCGGCGAGGTGCCCCTGCTGGAACACCGCCACCGTGATGCCGAACGTGGCCGCGACGGTGAGCAGGAAGCCCAGCGCGGCCTTGACCGGCACCAGCAGCGAGCGGAACACAAGCATCAGCAGCAGGACCGACAGCCCGACCACCAGCAGCAGGTAGACCGGCAGCGCGTCGGAGAGCTTCTCGGACACGTCGATGCCGATCGCGGTGACGCCGGTGAGCAGCACGTCCGCGTCGCGGATGCCGCTCACCGAGCCGCGGATGTCGTGCACCAGGGTTTCGGTGGCCGCGTCGGTCGGGCCGGTCTTCGGGATCACGCCGAGCAGCGCCGTCCGGCCGTCCGGGCTGAGCTGGGGCGGCGCCACCGCGAGGACGTTGTCGGTGCGCTGGAGCAGCGCGGTGACCTGCGGTACGGCGGCCGAGGTGGCCTGCGGCGAGTCACCGGCGACCACCACCGCGAGCCGGCCGGTGAAGCCCGGGCCGAAGCCCTCGACGGTCAGGTCGTTCGCCATCCGCGCGGGGGAGCCGACGGCCGCCGTCGCGGCGCCCGGCAGGGCCAGCCGCATGTCCGGCGTGGGCAGCGCGAGCAGCCCCAGGCCGAGCAGGCCGACCAGGATGACAGGTACGCGGAACCGGGTGACCAGGCGCGCCCAGCGGAAGCCGAACCGGTTGCTCTCCTCGGTCGTCGTCGCGGCCGGTCGGTCGGTGACGTCCGTGTCGTCCTCGTCAGCGGCGGTGACGTCGGTGCCGTCGGTGGGGACGGCGCGCAGCCGCCGGGGGAGCACCCGGCGTCCGGCGAAGCCGAGCAGCGCCGGCTGGAGGGTGATTGCGACGAGCACGGCCACGGTGACGGTGCCGGCGGCGGCGAGACCCATCACGGTGAGGAACGGGATGTCCACCACGGCCAGCCCGGCGAGCGCGATGACCACCGTGGCGCCCGCGAAGACAACTGCGGAGCCGGCGGTGCCCACGGCCCGGCCGACGGCCTCGTCCGGGGGCAGGCCGTCGAGCAGGTTCTGCCGGTGCCGGGAGGTGATGAACAGCGAGTAGTCGATGCCGACGGCGAGGCCGAGCATCAGCGCCAGGATCGGCGCCGTGCTGGTCAACTGGACGACGCCGCTCAGCGCGAACAGGCCGGCCATGCCGACGCCCACGCCGATCAGCGCGTTGAGCATGGTCATCCCGGCGGCCACCAGCGAGCCGAACGTGATGATCAGGACGATCGCGGCGACAAGCACGCCGAGCGCCTCGGTCGAGCCGATCTCCGGCTCCCCGCCGAGCACCTCGCCGCCCGGGGCGACCTGCCAACCCTGCGCCTTCGCCGCCGCGCCGACCTGCTCGTACGCGTCCTTCTGCTCGTCGGTCACCTCGTCGCCGCCGGTGGCGAACTGGACCTGGATCAGCGCGTACCGGCCGTCGGGGGAGACCGCGCCGACCTGGAGCGGGTTGACCGCTCCGACCACGCCGGGCAGCGTCGCGGCCTGCTGGACCAGCTCCTGGACCACGGCCTGGCCCTGCGGGGTGGCGAGTTGGCCGTTCGCGGGCGCCTTGACCGTGATGGTGCCGGTCGCGCCGCTGGCCGCTGGGAACTGCTCGGCGAGCAGGTCGAGCGCGCGCTGGCTCTCGGTGCCGGGCATGGTGAAGTTGCTCGCCGTCGGGCCGCGCAGCGTCGCCGCGGCCAGACCGGCGCCGACGAGTACGACGAGCCAGAGCGCGACGACGAGCCGTCGCCGGCGCAACGCGCCCCGGCCGAGCCGGTAGAGCAGGGTGGCCATCAGGAGTCCTTGTCCTCGGTCGTGGGTGGATGGGTCAGGGTGCGTCGACGGGTTCGACGGCCCGCCGGACGAGGGCGAGCAGGGCGGCGCGCAGTTCGTCGTCGGGGATGTCGGCGAACTCGGCGCACGCCTCGGAGATGCCGGCGAGCAGCACCAGCGCGGCGATCCGGGCGCCCGGTCGGTCGGAGTGCCCGGCCAACGCGTCGCGCAGCCGGTCGGAGATCTGCTGGATGTGCGCGAAAGCCGGCTGGCACAGCAGCTCGGGGAACTCGCCGCGCAGCACCGCGATCTCCCGCCGGAACCGGACCGCGAGGTCGACGAAGCCCTGGGCGGCGACCTCCTGGGCGGCCGCTCCGGTCTGGCCGGTGAGCTGGTCGTCGAGGTCGCGCAGCACGCCGATCGCGGGTGCCATAAGCTCGGCGAGCAGGGCTTCCTTGTTGGCGAAGTGGTAGAGCACCGTGGCCTTGGAGCAGCCGACCTCCCGGGCGATGTCCTGCAACGAGGTGCCCCGGTAGCCGGTCACCGCGAACCGTCGCGCCGCCGCGGCGAGAATCTCACCGTGCGTCTCGGACACCGCTCTGGCCATCACCGGTCCACCTCCGGAAACCAGCATGCCTGACCGATCGGTCAGATCCTGACCGATCGGTCAGACGAACGCCGTGGCGTTCCCCACACGGGCCCCTGGTTTAGCCGGCGTGCTCGGCGTCGTACCTGTTCCGCGCCTCGGCGATGGCCCGGCGGTGCCGTTCGGCCCAACTGGTGAGCGCCACCAGCGACTCGTACAGCTCCAGCGCCATCGGTGTGGCCGTGTACTCCACCTTCGGCGGGACGGTGGGATAGACCGTGCGGTGCAGCAGACCGTCGCGTTCCAGGTTGCGCAGGGTCAGGGTGAGCATCCGGCGGCTGATGCCCTCGATGTGCCGCTCCAGCTCGGTGAAGCGCACCGGGCCGTTCGACGCGGCCACCAGGATGCCGATGCTCCACTTGCCGCCGACCCGGTCCAGCACCTCGCGGACGGTGCACGCCCGGGCCTGCCCGGGGGTGAACGGCACGTTCCCGGCGGCGCAGGTGGACTCCGCCGCGACGGGCGCGGACACATCGCTGTTCCTCTGGGACATCAGAGTGCCTCCTTCCGCTCCGGCTCATGGTCACAGACGATGACGTCGGTAACAAACCGTGCACCAAGGAGGCGTGCGATGGACCGTACCGTCCCGGCCCGCTGGCCGGCCCTGCTCGTGCTCTGCGCCGGCAGCCTGATGATCATTCTGGACGGCACCGTGGTGGCGGTCGCGCTGCCCTCCGTACAACGCGACCTGGGCTTCACCGCCGCCGGCCTGGCGTGGGTGGTAAACGCGTACCTGGTGGCGTTCGGCGGGCTGCTGCTGCTCGCCGGCCGGCTCGGCGACCTGCTCGGCCGGCGGGCGGTCTTCCTGGCCGGCGTCGCCCTGTTCACGCTGGCCTCGCTCGCCTGCGCGGTCGCCACCGGTCCGGGGCTGCTGGTCGCCGCGCGATTCGGCCAGGGCGTCGGTGGCGCGCTCGCCATGGCGGTCAGCCTCGGCATGATCGTCCGGCTCTACCCCGAGCCGGTCGAGCGGGCCCGCGCCATAGCCGTCTTCAGCTTCACCGGGGCAGCCGGCGCATCGATCGGCACCGTCGTCGGTGGGGTGCTCACCGATGGGGCCGGTTGGCGGGCGATCTTCCTGGTCAACCTGCCGATCGGGGCCGCCGTCCTGCTCGCGGCCCTCCGCCTGCTCCCCGCCGAACGGGGGATCGGCCTGCGGGCCGGCCTGGACCTGCCCGGCGCGCTGCTCGTCACCGCCGGTCTGATGACCGCCGTGCTGGGCATCGTGGGGACCGGCGAGTACGGCTGGACCAGCCCGCGGACCCTCGGCGCGGTCGCCGTCGCGGCGCTGCTGCTCGGCGGGTTCATCCTGCGCCAACGGATGGCGGCGACCCCGCTGGTGCCCGCCCGGATGCTGCGCGTCCCGGGCCTGGTGGCCGCGAACGCCGTGCAGTTCCTCATGATCGCCGCGTTCTTCGGCTTCCAGTTCCTGCTCGCCGTGGAGCTGCAACTGGTGCTCGGCCTGGACGCGGCGGCCACCGGCTGGGCGTTCCTACCCACCCCGGTGGTGATCGCGGTGATCTCGCTCGGCCTGGCCGGTCGACTGATCGGCCGCTGGGGCGCCCGAACCGTGCTGCTGGCCGGGCTGGCCCTGGCGACTGCCGGTTTCCTGCTGCTCACCCGGCTACCCGCCGACGGCGGCTACCTCGGCGACGTACTCCCCGCGCTTGTGGTCTTCGGTGTGGCCGGCGGCCTGACCCTGCCGTCGGTCACCACGCTGGCCATGGTCGGCGCGACCGACAGCGACGCCGGGCTGGCGTCCGGGCTGGCCAACACCACCCAGCAGGTCGGTGGGGCGGTCGGCCTGGCCGCGCTGGCGACCCTGGCCGCGGCCCGCAGCGACGGCCTCCGGGCAGCCGGTCGGGCCGAGGTGGTGGCGCTGGCCGGCGGCTACCGGGTCGCGTACGCCGTGGCCGCCGGCCTGGTGCTCGCCGCGTTGCTGGTGGCGCTGGGCACCCTGCCCCGGCGCCCGGCCGGCTCGCGGCCCGAGGCCGACGGGCCGGCCGGTTCGCGGCCCGAGGTCGACTCGTCGGCCGAGGTCGACGCATCCCTCGATGACGCCGGGCACCGGAATCGTTCCGTGTCGAAGCGCCGCGTCCGGTTGACCGACGACGCCGGGGCCGAGAGGGTGATCGGGTGAGTGAGGCTGACGAGACCCGCGACGGCGTGGCCCTGACCAACCTGGACCAGCCGCTGTCCGACCGTGACGACGCGACGAAGCGCGACCTGGTCGACTACCTCGACGCGGTCCGGGAGCCGATCATCGGGCAGCTGCGGGACCGGCCGCTGTCGGTGATCCGGGTCCGCCCCGGCCAGCCGCCGTTCATGCAGAAGAACCTGCCCCGCTACACCCCGGACTGGGTCCGCCGGACGCCGGTCTGGGCCGAGGCGTCCCACCGGGAGATCTCGTACGCCCTCTGCGACGACAGGCGCACCCTGCTCTGGCTAGCCAACCAGCGGGCCGTCGAGTACCACCCGACGCTGGCCACGGTGGCCGACCTGCACCGGCCGACGCACCTGGTGCTCGACCTGGACCCGCCGGAGGGCGACGGGTTCCGCGCGGCCGTCGCCGCCGCTCTGCTGGTCCGGCAGGCACTCGCCGACGCCGGCCTCGCCGGGGCCGTCAAGACCAGCGGCGCCAAGGGCGTGCACGTCTTCGTCCCGGTGTCGGGCGACCCCACCGCCGAGGAGTTGGCCGCCGCCACCCGGGCGCTCGCCGTCCGCGCGGAGCGGCTCGACCCGGCGCTCGCCACCACGGCGTACATCAAGGAAGACAGGGGTGGGAAGGTCTTCGTGGACGCCACCCGGGCCGGCGGTGCGACGGTCGTGGCCGCGTACAGCCCGCGACTGCGGCCCGGAATGCCGGTCTCCTTCCCGGTCGACTGGTCCGACCTGACCGAGGTGACCCCGGCCGACTTCACCATCCGGACGGTGCCGCCACTTGTCGCCGGGGGCGACCCGTGGGTCGCGCTGATGCCGGCGCCGCAGTCGCTCCCCGCCGACCTGGTCGAGGAGGGCCGGACCATCCCGGTGGCCCGGGTGCAGGCCATGCACGAGGGCAAGCGCCGGGCCCGCGCCCGCCGCGAGGCAGGCTGACGGTACGCGCCAGCCCGATCACGCCGCGACAGGGCGAGGCGCGCGGTCCTGGGCGGTCCATCTCGTCGGGGGTCTGTGGCACGATTTCCCAGGTGAGCAGCCGATCCGCCGAGAGCCAGCGCCTGAGCGATCTCGCGCGGCTGCGCCGTGTCCGTGACCGCATCGACAGGGAGTACGCGCAGCCCCTGGACGTCGAGGCGCTCGCCCGGGGCGTCCACATGTCGGCCGGACACCTCAGTCGGGAGTTCCGGCTCGCCTACGGCGAATCTCCGTACAGCTATCTCATGACCCGGCGCGTCGAGCGCGCGATGGCGCTGCTGCGTCGCGGTGACCTGAGCGTCACCGATGTCTGTTTCGCGGTCGGCTGCTCGTCGCTCGGCACCTTCAGCACCCGCTTCACCGAGTTGGTAGGTGTGCCGCCGAGCACCTACCGGCGGGAGGCGGCGCTCGCGACGGCCGGGATGCCGTCGTGCACGGCGAAGCAGGTGACCAGACCGATCAGGAATCGAGAAGCCCAGGTCACGCCGCCGCCCATAGCGTGACTGGCACGGCTCGCACCGGCGTGGGCGAGCCTCCCCGAGCCGCGCCGGCCGTGACCTGAGGGCCCCCGCCCGCCCGAGAAGATGGAGACACCATGAGCAAGGCCACGGACCCGCCCGCGGCGCACCTCGCCGACCGGCACGACCTGATCCGGGTGCAGGGCGCGCGCGTCAACAACCTCAAGGACGTCACTGTCGAGCTTCCGAAGCGCCGACTGACGGTGTTCACGGGGGTCTCCGGTTCCGGCAAGAGCTCGCTGGTGTTCGGCACCATCGCCGCCGAGTCGCAGCGGATGATCAATGAGACTTACAGCGCCTTCGTGCAGGGCTTCATGCCGACGCTGACCCGGCCCGAGGTCGACATGCTGGACGGGCTGACCACCGCGATCATCGTCGACCAGGAGCGGATGGGCGCCAACGCCCGCTCCACAGTCGGCACCGCCACCGACGCCAACGCCATGCTGCGCATCCTCTTCAGCCGGCTCGGGCAACCGCACATCGGCTCGCCGAACGCGTTCTCCTTCAACGTCCCCTCGGTGCGGGCTACCGGCGCGATCACGGTGGACCGCGGCGCGGGCCGGACCAAGACCGAGAAGGCGACCTTCAACCGTCTCGGCGGCATGTGTCCGCGCTGTGAGGGGATGGGCGCGGTCACCGACTTCGACCTGACCGCGCTCTACGACGACAGCCTGTCGCTCAACGAGGGCGCGATCACGATCCCCGGCTACAGCATGGAGGGCTGGTACGGCCGGATCTTCCGCGGCTGCGGCTACTTCGACCCGGACAAGCCGATCCGCAAGTACACGAAGAAGGAGTTGCAGGACCTGCTCCACCGGGAGCCGACCAAGATCAAGGTCGACGGCATCAACCTGACGTACGTCGGCCTGATCCCGCAGATCCAGAAGTCGTTCCTCGCCAAGGACGTGGACACGCTCCAACCGCACATCCGCGCCTTCGTGGACCGTGCCGTGACGTTCACGACCTGCCCCGACTGTGCCGGCACCCGGCTCAGCGCCGAGGCCCGGTCGTCGAAGATCAAAGGCAAGAACATCGCCGACGTCTGCGCGATGCAGATCAGCGACCTGGCGGCCTGGGTCCGGGGCGTCAGCGAGCCGTCGGTGGCGCCGCTGCTCACCGGGTTGCAACACCTCCTCGACTCGTTCGAGGAGATCGGGCTGGGCTACCTGTCGCTCGACCGGCCGTCGGGCACGCTCTCCGGTGGCGAGGCGCAGCGCACCAAGATGATCCGCCACCTCGGGTCGTCGCTCACCGACGTCACGTACGTCTTCGACGAACCGACGATCGGGCTGCACCCGCACGACATCGCGCGGATGAACGGCCTGCTGCTGCGCCTGCGCGACAAGGGCAACACGGTCCTGGTGGTGGAGCACAAGCCGGAGGCGATCGCCATCGCCGACCACGTTGTCGACCTCGGCCCCGGCGCCGGGACCGGCGGTGGCGAGGTGGTGTTCGAGGGCACTGTCGACGGGCTGCGCGCCAGCGACACGCTCACCGGGCGGCACCTGGACGACCGGGCCCGCCTGAGGACGTCCGTGCGGAAGCCGACGGGTGTCCTTGAGGTACGCGGCGCGGCCACCCACAACCTGCGCGACGTCGACGTCGACATCCCGCTCGGCGTGCTCGTGGTGGTGACCGGCGTGGCCGGCTCGGGAAAGAGTTCGCTGATCCACGGCTCGGTGTCCGACTCCGACGGGGTGGTGTCGGTCGACCAGAGCGCGATCCGTGGCTCGCGACGGAGCAACCCGGCGACGTACACGGGTCTGCTCGACCCGATCCGCAAGGCGTTCGCGAAGGCCAACGGAGTGAAGCCGGCGCTGTTCAGCGCCAACTCCGAGGGCGCCTGCCCCGGCTGCAACGGCGCCGGCGTCATCTACACCGACCTGGGAATGATGGCAGGTGTCGCCGCCACCTGCGAGGAGTGCGAGGGAAGGCGGTTCCAGGCGTCGGTCCTGGAGTACCGCTTCGGTGGTCGCGACATCAGCGAGGTGCTGGCGATGTCGGTGCGCGAGGCCGAGGAGTTCTTCGGTACGGGTGCGGCACGTACGCCGGCCGCGCACGCCATCCTCGACCGGCTCGTCGACGTCGGCCTCGGCTACCTCAGCCTCGGTCAGCCCCTGACCACACTGTCCGGCGGCGAACGGCAGCGGCTCAAGCTGGCCACCCGGATGGCAGAGAAGGGCGGCGTGTACGTCCTCGACGAGCCGACCACAGGCCTGCACCTCGCCGACGTCGAGCAACTGCTCGGCCTGCTGGACCGGCTCGTCGACTCCGGCAAGTCGGTGATCGTCGTCGAGCACCACCAGGCGGTCATGGCGCACGCCGACTGGATCATCGACCTGGGTCCGGGCGCCGGTCACGACGGCGGCCGGATCGTCTTCGAGGGCACCCCGGCCGATCTCGTCGCCGCCCGTTCCACCCTCACCGGGGAGCACCTGGCGGCATACGTCGGCTCGTGACGGGCCTGTCGAACGGTCACGCCACCGGCGGTCGGGCGCGCCGTGCCGTCGTGCTGCCGAGGATCCCACTCGTGGCGGTGATCAGCCCGAGGGCGGCCACGACCGGGTTGACGTACCCGGGAACGGATGAGGTGACGTATGTGCCGCCGTCGCTGAGGCGGCACTCGAAGCGGATCGGGAGGTAGCTGACCGCGTACCCGTCGACCCGGCTGGCGAGCTGCGGCCCGGCCTCCCGGCAGGGTTCGATCGGGAAGGAGCCTGCGCCGCCGTCCTCCGCCTGCATGACCGCGAAGCCGACGTGGAGCAGGCCCCACGCGTACATCGCGACAGCCGCCGCACCCGCGAGGAGCGCCGCAGCCCGCAGCCAACCCCCTGGGCGGGAGCGTTCGCTTCTTCTCACCACCGCGCGGAGCCCACGAACGGTGAGGAACACCGCGACGGCGACCCCGCTCAGCGCGGCGAGGAGCAACACGAGAAACAGCATGGCGCCATTCTTGATCTAGGGCGCGAATGCTGTCGAGGGATGTGGGGTGCTCCGCGCGTTGTTCGACGCGAGCCGGCTCCGGGAGCGTTGGGGGTTCGACGCGAGCCGGCGCCGGGTGCGTGGGGGTTCGACGCGAGCCGGCTCCGGGAGCGCCGGGGGTTCGACGCGAGCCGGCGCCGGGTGCGTGGGGGTTCGACGCGAGCCGGCGCCGGGAGCGCCGGGGGTCGGACGCAAGCCGGCGCCGGGTGCGTGGGGGTTCGACGCGAGCCGGCGCCGGGTGCGTGGGGTCCGGGGCTCGGCCCCGGAGCAGAAATGACAAGCGCCCCAGGTCCGCGATTCTCAGCGGACATGGAGCGCCAAAGCTTGTGCCCCCGGCAGGATTCGAACCTGCGCCCCCGCCTCCGGAGGGCGGTGCTCTATCCCCTGAGCTACGGGGGCTCAGCGACTGGAGAAGACTAGCAAACCTCCTCCGCGTACGCCGAATCGGTATCGGGCGAGCCGATCGTGTCGGTGACCGGCCCGCCCGGTGGTCAGGCCGCGATCGCCCGCCCACAGCTGGGCAGCGGATGCAGGACGATCCGCCGGGGCAGGCGCCGTGGCCACTCGTTGCGTGGCCAGGACCCGTCCACGATCAGGTGCACGGTGCGTTGCTCCTCGCCACTGAGTCGCAGCACGAAGTCGCGGGGGAGCGGCGGGTCGACAGTCGGCGTGGTGATCATGAAGCGCACCCGGCCCCGGGACGACACCGCGGAGATCACGTCCGCCGCCGGCATCGTGCCGCGCAGCCGCACCCGACCGATCCAGTAGACCTCGGCCAGGTGCTCCTGGGCCGTCCGGGTGATCGCCGGATACTCGCTACGTACCCAGCGCTCGACCGCGCTGACGCAGAGCCCGCAGGCCCGTTCGCGCGGTTCCCGCGGACCCAACCCCCAGGCCCGCAGGTACGCCCCGACCGCGCCCGCGTCCAGCGGTAGGTCGAACCGGCGCTGGATGAGCGTGGTGAGGCTCTGCCGCGTCCACAGCTCGTCGTCCAGGCCGAACTCGTCGGGGTGGACGCCCCGGAGTGTGTCGATCAGTTCGAGTTCCTGTTCGCGACTGAGCGTTCCCGGCTCGCCCTGCCGCTGTCCGCGACGGACGGCTGCCACCGCCCCGTCACCGCCGATGGTGTGGCGTCGGCACCAACTGGTGACCGAGCGCCGTGCGTCTCTGAGTGCAACCCCCACGTCTTGGGCAACGAGCTCGAATCATCTCTGGTCACGATATGTGTGGAGAAAACTCTCTAAGCAACGTAATCGCCTGTCTCGGTCAATCACCCCATGAGGAACTATCCGGACATGGCGGGCGTTGATCGACCCCGGTTTCCTGGAAACCGGGCTGTCAGCGTGCCTCGGACACCCCGACTTCCAGGAACCCGAGTCGATCATCGCGGCGCGCGGCCCGCGGCCCGCGGCCCGCGGCCCGCGGCCCGCGGCCCGCGGCGCGCTGGGCGGGGCTCGCGCCCGCGCCGGGGCGGCTCGGGTCGGGCTTGTGCCCGGACGGCGCGGGCCCGCGCCCCGCCAATGGGTGGCGGTGACGCAGGCCCGGTACGCCCGTGCCGTGGATCAGCCCTTGGCCTGCGCCTGGAGCTGCCGGAGGTTGTTCAGCTCGGACTGCTGGGTGTTCTTCATGGTCTGCGCCACCCGTACGACCTCGGCGTTGTCGGTCTCGCCGAGCGCCGCGTCGATCATGTGGATGCCGCCCAGGTGGTGGTCGTACATCAACTTCAGGAACTGCCTGTCGACCTCGATGCCCTTGGCGTCGCGCAACGAGGCCATCTGTTGGGGGGTGGCCATGCCCGGCATCAGCCCGTCCTTGACGGTGGCCCCGTCCGACATCCACGACATCGGCGGCTTCGAACCGGTCGGGCTGAGACCCCACTCGCGCAGCCAGGTCTGCATGGCGCCGATCTCGCCCTGCTGGCCGGTGGCGATGTCGACGGCGATCTGCCGGACCTCGGGCAGCGTCGCCGACCGGTACGCGATGAGGCTCATCTCCACCGCCTGGGCGTGGTGGGTCGTCATGTCCCGCGCGAAGCCCGCCTCGACCGAGGAGTCACCGGGCCGGACGAGGCGGGGGGTGAGCAGGCCGCCGGCGTACCCGAGCAGCAGGCCCACCACCACCATGATGGCGAGCGCCGCGAGGCCGTAGCGCCGCGCCGGGGCCCGGCCGTCCTCGTCCGGGGCGGCCACGACGTCGTCGTGCTCGGTGTCGGTGGTGGCGGGGGCTGTCATAGCCGTCCTTACTGGGTGGGGGGCTGCTGCTGGAGGTCGCGCGGCGTGGTGCCGGTGGCGGTGACGCCCGTGTTGCAGAGGGCGGTCGGACCCTCGACGGAGGCGTTCACCCGCAGGTCCTTGATGAACTCGTCGATCCGCTTGTCGTCGGCGTTGTCGAGCTTGAGCTGGTAGCCCCACGCCTGGAGCGAGATCGGCTTGTCCAGGCCCTCGTACGGGCTCATCAGCATCTTCTCGACGCCACGCACCTTGCCGGCGAGCTTGTCGACCTGGTCCTTCGGCAGATCCGGGCGGTAGGTGATCCAGACCGCGCCGTGCTCCAGGCTGTGCACCGCGTGCTCGTTGGCGATCGGGGCGTCGTAGACGTCACCCATGCAGTTCTGCCAGGCCGCGTTGTGCACCCCACCCACGGGCGGCGAGTACTTGTAGGTAAGCGGACCCGACTTGTGGGACTCGTACTCGAGGCTCGTCTTGTCGGTCTTGCGGATGTTGACGATGCCCTCGATGGCGTTGGCCTTCTTGTCCCACGGCTTGGAGCCCTGGAACGACGCCCAGGCGCCGTAGCCGATGATGCCGGCGGCCAGCACGCCCACTGTCACGAAGAGCGCGATCGGGCCCCAGGCCCGGCCCTGGCTCACCTTGACCGGACTGACCGGCTTGCGGGGGCCCTTGCCGCTACCGCCTGCCCGTGGCGTGCCTGCCGGCTTGCCGGTGCCGGCCTTGGCGCCGGACGCCGGCCGGCCCGCAGCCGGCTTCTTGCCGGTGCTGACCACGGTCGGGCGGCGCTCAGGGCCGCCCGGGGTGCTGATGCTCATCGTGCCTCGTCAGGTCGGTCGGTCA
Organism: Micromonospora sp. NPDC049275; assembly: GCF_043197115.1. Classification (NCBI taxonomy): domain Bacteria; kingdom Bacillati; phylum Actinomycetota; class Actinomycetes; order Micromonosporales; family Micromonosporaceae; genus Micromonospora; species Micromonospora sp. NPDC049275. The sequence goes on along the minus strand of NZ_JBICSN010000014.1, from coordinate 47,470 downwards.
GGGGAGTGGCGGGCCGGATGACGCGCAGGGTAGCCGCCGAGTGCCCGAGTCTACCCCCGATAACATGGTTGGGTGACTCCTGCAGAACTCGCCTCGGTCGTCCTCACCGCCGCCCACGCCGTCTTCACCGACCGTGGCCTGGATCACGCCGCGCTCCCGGAGCGCACGGTGGTGGAGCGACCGCGCAACCCCGAGCACGGCGACTACGCCTCGACGCTCGCTCTGCAGTTGAGCAAGAAGGTGGGCGTCCCACCGCGCGAGCTTGCCAGCGCCCTTGCCGACGAGCTGGGCCGGGCGCCGGGGATCAAGTCGGTGGAGATCGCCGGGCCGGGCTTTTTGAACATCCGCCTCGACGCCGCCGCCGCGGGCCAGCTCGCCCGGCTGATCGTCGAGGCCGGCGCGGAGTACGGTCGCAGCGACCGGCTCGCCGGCGAGAAGATCAACCTGGAGTTCGTCTCGGCCAACCCGACCGGCCCGGTGCACATCGGCGGGGTCCGCTGGGCGGCCGTCGGTGACGCGCTGAGCCGGCTGCTGCGGGCCACCGGCGCCGAGGTGGGCACGGAGTACTACTTCAACGACGCCGGTTCCCAGATCGACAGGTTCGCTCGCTCGCTGCTCGCCGCGTCCAAGGGCGAGCCCGCGCCGGAGGACGGCTACGGCGGCGCGTACATCGCCGAGATCGCCACCGAGGTGCAGGCCCGCCGGCCGGAGGTGCGCTCGCTCGACGACGACGCCGCCCAGGAGGTCTTCCGGGTCGAGGGCGTCGCGCTGATGTTCGACGAGATCCGCTCGTCGCTGCGCGACTTCGGGGTCGAGTTCGACACCTACTTCAACGAGAAGGACCTGCACGACCGCGGCGAGCTGGACCTCGCCCTGGCCCGCCTGCGCGAGCAGGGCCACCTCTACGAGTCCGAGGGCGCCACCTGGCTGCGCACCACCGACTTCGGTGACGACAAGGACCGGGTGCTGCGCAAGTCCAACGGCGAGTGGACGTACTTCGCCGCGGACTGCGCCTACTACCTGGACAAGCGCGAGCGCGGCTTCGAGCGGGTCGTGATCATGCTGGGCGCCGACCACCACGGCTACATCGGCCGGATGAAGGCGATGGCCGCGTGCTTCGGCGACGACCCGGAGCGCAACCTGGAGATCCTCATCGGGCAGCTCGTCAACCTGCTGCGCGACGGCGCCCCGATGCGGATGAGCAAGCGGGCCGGCACGGTGATCACCCTGGAGGACCTGGTCGACGCCATCGGCGTGGACGCGTCCCGGTACGCGCTGGCCCGCTACTCCAGCGACTCGCCCATCGACATCGACATCGAACTGTGGACCCGGGCGAGCCGCGACAACCCGGTCTACTACGTGCAGTACGTGGCGGCCCGGACGGCAAGCGCCGCCCGCCAGGCCGCCCAGGTCGGCCTCACCCGTGGCGACGGCGCGGGGTTCCGCCCCGACCTGCTCGACCACGACAAGGAGAACGAGCTGCTCAAGGCGCTCGCCGAGTTCCCCGCCGTGGTCGCGTCGGCGGCCGAGCTGCGGGAACCGCACCGGGTCGCGCGCTACCTCGAGGAGCGCGTGTCGCAGGCGTACCACCGGTTCTACGACGAGCCGACCTGCCGGATCCTGCCGCGCGGCGACGAGCCCGTCACCGACGCCAACCGCGCCCGGCTCTGGCTCAACGACGCCACCCGCACGGTGATCGCCAACGGGCTGCACCTGCTCGGCGTCTCCGCCCCGGAAAGGATGTAGCACGATGCGCGCTCACGAGGCTGGAGCACTGCACGCGGACATCAGCAACCAGGGGCCGGCGTGGCTGCGTGCCCCGGCCGACGTCAACGCCCTCGTGCCGGCGCTGTGGCCACGGTCGGTGACGCGCGGGGCCGACGGCGCGGTCGCCGTCGCGGGCCTGAGCGTCCGCGACATCGCGGCCGAGTTCGGCACCCCGGTGTACGTCCTCGACGAGGCCGACCTGCGCTCGCGCTGCCGTGACTTTCGGGCTGCCTTCCCGACCGAGGACGTGTTCTACGCCGGCAAGGCGTTCCTTTGCCGGGCGGTGGTCCGGATGATCGCCGAGGAAGGGCTGCACCTGGACGTGTGCACGGGCGGCGAGCTGGCCACGGCGCTGTCGGCGGGGATGCCGCCGGAGCGGATCGGTTTCCACGGCAACAACAAGTCGGTAGCCGAGCTGGCCCGGGCGCTGGACGCCGGGGTGGGGCGGATCATCGTCGACTCGTTCACCGAGATCGACAGGCTCACCGCGTTGGCCCGCGAGCGCGGGGTACGGCCCCGGGTGCTGGTCCGGGTCACCGTCGGCGTCGAGGCGCACACCCACGAGTTCATCGCCACCGCCCACGAGGACCAGAAGTTCGGCTTCTCGCTGGCCGGTGGCGCCGCCGCGAACGCCGCCTTCAAGATCCTCGACGAGGGTGTGCTGGAGCTGCGGGGTCTGCACTCGCACATCGGTTCGCAGATCTTCGACGCCAGCGGCTTCGAGGTCTCGGCCCGCCGGGTGCTCGCCCTGCAGGCGCAGATCCGCGACGCGCGTGGGGTGGAGCTGCCCGAGCTGGACCTGGGTGGCGGTTTCGGCATCGCGTACACCACCCAGGACGACCCGGCTGCTCCGCAGGACCTGGCCAAGCGCCTGCGCAAGATCGTCGACTCGGAGTGCGCGGCGGAGAACCTGGCCGTGCCGCACCTGTCGATCGAGCCGGGGCGGGCCATCGTCGGGCCGGCCGTGTTCACCCTCTACGAGGTCGGCACGGTCAAGGACCTCGACGGCCTCCGCACCTACGTCAGCGTCGACGGCGGGATGAGCGACAACATCCGCACGGCGCTCTACGACGCGTCCTACTCGGCCACGCTGGCCTCCCGGGCGTCGACCGCGCAGCCGTTGCTCGCCCGCGTGGTGGGAAAGCACTGTGAGTCCGGGGACATCGTGGTGAAGGATGAATTCCTGCCCGCCGACGTGCAGCCCGGAGATCTTGTCGCAGTGCCCGGCACCGGCGCCTACTGCCGGAGCATGGCCAGCAACTACAACCACGTGCCGCGGCCACCGGTCGTGGCGGTGCGCGACGGCCAGGCGCGTCTGATCGTCCGGCGGGAGACCGAAGACGATCTGCTGGCATTGGATGTGGGATGACGTCACCTGTGCGCTTGGCGCTGCTCGGCTGCGGCACGGTCGGCCAGGAGGTGGTCCGACTGCTGCACGAGCAGTCGGCCGACCTGGCCGCCCGCATCGGCGCTCCACTGGAGATCGCCGGCATCGCCGTCCGCCGGCTCGGCCGCGACCGCGGTGACCTGCCGGTCGACGAGGACCTGTTCACCACCGACGCGCTCGGCCTGATCAAGCGCGACGACGTGGACGTGGTGATCGAGGTGGTCGGCGGGATCGAGCCGGCCCGAAGCTGGCTGGTCGAGGCGCTGCGGGCCGGTAAGAGCGTGGTCACCGCCAACAAGGCGCTGCTCGCCGAGGACGGCGTGGCCCTGCACGAAGCCGCCGCCGAGGGCGGCGGCGACCTCTACTACGAGGCGTCCGTGGCCGGCGCCATCCCGCTGCTGCGACCGCTGCGCGAGTCGCTGCACGGTGACCGGATCAACCGGGTCACCGGCATCGTCAACGGCACCACCAACTTCATCCTCTCCGCGATGGACGCCACCGGCGCCGGCTTCGCCGAGGCCCTGGAAGAGGCCACCGAGCTGGGGTACGCGGAGGCCGACCCCACAGCCGACGTGGAGGGCTTCGACGCGGCGGCCAAGGCCGCGATCCTCGCCTCGCTGGCGTTCCACACCCGGGTCGGGGCGGCCGACGTGCACCGCGAGGGCATCACCGAGGTGACCGCCGCCGACATGGCCAGCGCCCAGGCCATGGGCTGCACGATCAAGCTGCTCTGCATCGCGGCGCGGGGTGTCGACCCGGCCGGCCGGGAGACGGTGAGCGTCCGGGTGCACCCGGCGATGATCCCGCGCAGCCATCCGCTGGCCAGCGTCGGCGACGCGTTCAACGCGGTCTTCGTCGAGGCCGACGCCGCCGGGCAGCTGATGTTCTACGGCCGGGGCGCGGGTGGTGCGCCGACCGCCAGCGCCGTGCTCGGCGACGTGGTGGCGGTGTCCCGCAACCGGCTCGCCGGGGTCCGCGCGGCCAGCGAGAGCGCGTACGCGGCCCTGGCGGTGCGGCCGATGGGCGAGGCGCTGACCCGCTACCACGTGAGCCTGGACGTGGCCGACCGACCGGGTGTGCTGGCCGCGGTGGCCGGCGTGTTCGCCCGGCACGACGTGTCGATCGCGACCGTCCGGCAGGGCTCGGCGGGCGGGGCTCCCGGCCGGGACGGCGACGCCGAGTTGGTCATCGTCACCCACGTGGCACCGGACGCCGCGCTCGCCGCGACGGTGGTCGAGCTGCGGGGCCTGGACATCGTCCGTTCGGTGACGAGCGTGCTGCGGGTCGAGGGCGGCGCCTGACTCGTTGAACCACCGGGCGGCTCCCGCGTCCCGCCAGGTGGGTAACCCGGGGTGTGCCATCGATGGCTGCGGCAGGGTGGTCCAGGGTGCCTGATGCTCGGGTCGGTGCAGGGACAGAGGCGAGGAGAGCGACATGTGGCGGGGTCTGATCGAGGCGTACCGGGATCGGCTGCCGGTCACCGCGGCCACGCCGGTCGTCACGTTGCACGAGGGAAACACTCCGCTGCTGCCGGCGCCCGTGCTCTCGGCCCGGCTGGGCTGCGACGTCTACCTGAAGGTGGAGGGCGCCAACCCGACCGGCTCCTTCAAGGACCGCGGGATGACCCTCGCGGTCTCCAAGGCTGTCGAGGCCGGTAACAAGGCGATCATCTGCGCCTCCACCGGCAACACCAGCGCCTCCGCCGCGGCGTACGCGGCCCGTGCCGGGCTGACCTGCGCCGTGCTGGTGCCGCAGGGCAAGATCGCGTTGGGCAAGCTGGCCCAGGCGCTGGTGCACGGGGCGAAGCTGCTCCAGGTGAGCGGCAACTTCGACGACTGCCTCGCGCTCGCCGCCAAGCTGGCCCAGGATCACCCGGTCGCGCTTGTCAACTCGGTGAACATCGACCGGCTGCACGGCCAGAAGACCGCCGCCTTCGAGATCGTCGAGGCGCTCGGCGACGCACCCGACATCCACTGCCTGCCCGTCGGCAACGCCGGCAACATCTCCGCGTACTGGATGGGATATTCGGAGGAGCACGCCGCCGGCACCACCACCCGGGCGCCGAAGATGTACGGCTTCCAGGCGTCCGGGGCTGCGCCGATCGTGACCGGCCAGGTGGTGCCGGAGCCGTCGACGATCGCCACCGCCATCCGGATCGGCAACCCGGCGAGCTGGACCAAGGCGCTCGACGCCCGGGACGCCTCCGGTGGCCTGATCGCGGCGGTGACCGACCGGGAGATCCTCACCGCGTACCGGCTGCTCGCCCGCGAGGTGGGGGTCTTCGTCGAGCTGGGCAGCGCGGCCAGCGTGGCCGGCCTGCTCCAGCAGGCCGCGGCGGGCGCGGTTCCGGCCGGCTCGACAGTGGTGTGCACGGTGACCGGTCACGGCCTGAAGGACCCCGAGTGGGCGATCTCGACCGCGCCCGCCCCGGTGACCATCGAGAACGACTCGCTGGCAGCGGCCCGCGCGCTCGACCTGGCCTGAGAGCGGTAGCGCCCGGCGGCGGTGGGACGCGGCCGGGGGCGGCGGGGGCTCCGGTGATCGAATCCGGCACACTTTCCCCTATCCCCGCCCGCATTCTCTTTCAGGAGTGAGCCAGGCCGATGTCGCTGCTCGCCAGATTCAGCCTCGCCAACCGAGGGCTTGTCGCCCTCATCGCGGTGGTGATTACGGCGTTCGGAGCGTTCGCCGTGCCGTCACTTAAGCAGCAACTGCTGCCGTCGCTCGAGTTCCCTGCCGCGTTCATCGTGGCCGCCTACCCCGGCGCCGGCCCCGAGATCGTCGAGTCGCAGGTGACCGAGCCGATCGAGAACGCCCTGCAGGGCATTCCCGGGCTGGACAAGGTCACCTCCACGTCCCGCGAGGGGTCGGCCACGGTCCAGGTGCAGTACGAGTTCGGCACCGACCTGGACGACGTGGTCAACAAGATGCAGACCGCGCTGAGCCGGATCGACGCCCAGTTGCCGGAGAGCGTCGACCCGCAGGTCATCGCGGGGAGCACCGACGACCTGCCGGCGGTGGTGCTGGCCGCGGCCGGCGGCGCCGACGAGCGGGCGCTCGCCGAGAAGCTGCGCGCGACAGTGGTGCCGGAGCTGGAGGGCATCGAGGGCGTCCGTACGGTCGAGGTGACCGGAACCCGCGACGACGTCGTGGTGGTCACCCCGGACCCGGCGAAGCTGGCCGCGGCGAAGGTCCAGCCGACCGCGATCGGCGCCGCGTTGAAGACCAACGGCGTGTCGGTGCCGGCCGGCGCGGTGACCAACGGCGGCCTGGCCCTTCCGGTGCAGGTCGGCACGCCGATCGCGACCCTGGACGATCTGCGCGGCATCATCGTCGCGCCCGGCGCGACACCGGTTCGTCTCGGTGACGTGGCGGCGGTCGAGCAGCAGCTCGCCCCGGCCACCGCGATCACCCGGACCAACGGCAAGGACAGCCTCGGCATCGCCGTCACGGCTGCCCCGGACGGCAACGCGGTGGAGATCTCGCACGAGATCCGGGACCGGCTGGCCGACCTGAAGGACGCCTCCGGCGCGGAGCTGACAGTGGTCTTCGACCAGGCGCCGTTCGTGGAGAAGTCGATCGAGTCGTTGACCACCGAGGGCCTGCTGGGTCTGGTGATGGCGGTCATCGTCATCCTGGTCTTCCTCCTGTCGGTGCGTTCGACTGTGGTCACCGCGGTCTCCATCCCGCTCTCCGTGCTGGTGGCGTTGATCGCCCTGTGGATCGGCGACTACTCACTCAACCTGCTGACCCTCGGCGCGCTGACAATCGCGGTGGGCCGGGTGGTGGACGACTCGATCGTGGTGTTGGAGAACATCAAACGACACCTGGAGTACGGCGAGGAGAAGCGGCAGGCGATCGTCACCGGCGTTCGCGAGGTGGCCGGCGCGGTGACCGCGTCCACCCTCACGACGGTGGCGGTGTTCGCACCTATCGCCCTGGTCGGCGGGTTCGTCGGGCAGCTCTTCGCGCCGTTCGCGATCACGGTGACGGTGGCGCTGCTCGCCTCGCTGCTGGTCTCGCTGACCGTGATCCCGGTGCTTGCGTACTGGTTCCTCAAGCCGCGCGGCGGCACCGTCGACGACGAGGCGGTGCGCCGCGACGCCGAGGAGAAGGAGCTGCGCAACCCGTTGCAGCGCGCGTACCTGCCGGTGATCGGGTTCGCCACCCGCAAGCGGTCGACCCGCTGGATCACCGTCGGGCTCGGCCTGCTGGTGCTCTTCGGCACCTTCGGGTTGGCGCAGAAGTTGGAGACGAACTTCCTGGACGACTCCGGTCAGGACACGCTCAGCTTCCGGCAGGAACTGCCGGCGGGCAGCGGTCTGGCCGCCACCGACGCGGCCGCCAAGCAGGTCGAGGCGGTCCTCGGTCGGGTCGACGGGGTCGACACGTACCAGGTGACCGCCGGCGGGGGCGACAGCCCGTGGGCGGGCGGCGGAGGCAACAACGTCGCGAGCTGGTCGTTGGCGCTCGACGGGGACACCGACGCCAAGCAGGTCCGTGAGGAGCTGCGCCGGGAGTTCGACAAGATCGGCACCAGCCTGGGTGAGGTCAGCTTCGGCGGTGGCCAGGACGCCTCGACCAGCCAGCTGGAGGTGATCGTCCAGGCCGGTGACCCGGAGGTGCTGACCCGGGCCGCCGAGGCGGCCCGGACGGCGATGGCAGGTGTCCCGGACGTCGAGGACGTCACCACGAGCCTCGCGGAGCGGGTGCCGAGGGTCGACGTGACGGTCGACCGGGTCGCCGCCGGACGGGTCGGCCTCACCGAGGCCGCCGTGGGTCAGCTCGTGTCGCAGGCGTTCCGTGGCGCTCCGCTGGGGCAGGTGGCGCTCGACGGCCACCAGCAGGACGTGGTGCTGCGGCTGAGCGCGACCGCGCCGGTGTCGCTGGAGCAGTTGCGGGCCCTTCCGATCGGGCCGGTCAAGCTGGACGACATCGCGGACGTCACCCAGGCCGAGGGGCCGCAGCAGGTCACCCGGATCGACGGCGACCGTAGCGTCTCGGTGACAGGTGCCGCGACCGGTTCGAACCTGGGTGCGACCACCAAGGAGTTGCAGAAGCGGCTCGACGGTATCGACGTCCCGGGGGCGAGCTTCACCATCGGTGGCGTCAGCGCCGATCAGGCGGACGCCTTCGGTGACCTGGCCCTGGCGGTGCTGGTCGCCATCGCGATCGTGTTCCTGATCATGGTGGCCACGTTCCGGAGCCTCACGCAGGCGTTGATCCTGTTGATCTCCATTCCGTTCGCGTCGACAGGCGCGATCGGTCTGCTGCTGGTGACCGGGACTCCGCTGGGAGTGCCGGCGCTGATCGGTGTGCTGATGCTCGTCGGCATCGTGGTGACAAACGCGATCGTGCTGCTCGATCTGATCAACCAGTACCGGGCACAGGGCATGGGGGTCGGGGAGGCGGTGGTCGAGGGTGGCCGGCGCCGGCTGCGCCCGATCCTGATGACCGCGGTCGCGACGATCTTCGCGTTGCTGCCGATGGCGTTCGGACTGACCGGCGAGGGTGGCTTCATCTCGCAGCCTCTGGCGGTCGTGGTGATCGGCGGCCTGCTCAGCTCGACGCTGTTGACGCTGATCCTGGTGCCGACGCTCTACACGATGGTGGAGCACACCAAGGAGTCGCTGCGGGAGCGTCGTCGTCGGCGGCGCTCCGGCGACCCGACGGTGACCGCGCCGACCGGACCGACCGCGCCGGAGGGCGTCGAGCCGGACGGCCCGAACCAGGTGGCAGTGCCGACGAACGCACCGGCCTCGACGCCTGCCGAGGGTTCGCAGCCGGCGGCGGCACGCCCCACCCCGTCGGGCGCGCTCGTGGACGGCACGGACCAGTTCGAGGTGCTACGGCTGCCCCGCAGCCGTCGCTCGCCGCTGCCCCCGTCGGAGCCGACCGAGTAGTCGGACGACATCCGCGAACGCCCCCGGCAGGCTCGCTCGCCGGGGGCGTTCGCCGTGCCCCCTCGGACACTCCGATCGGTCGACGGGCGCTGCACCTCGCGTCACGTCTTGCATACTCCAGGTAGCAATGGTGAGGTGCCGGCGAGCGGGGCGGGTGGATGACCGAGAGCGCGCATGGGTGGTCCCGGCGCGATCTGCTGCGCCGGGGGGCTCTGGTGGTGACCGGTGCGGCCGCCGGGGCGGGCGCCACCGACGTGTGGCTCACCCATCGGCGGCTGCCGCTCGCGGGCGGCCCGGCCAGCGCCACGGTCGGCAACGGGCCGCAGGACGTCGGCGCCGGCGCCGTGCCGGTCATCTGGTCGGGGTCGACCACGCAGCGGCTGGTCGCGCTCACCTTCGACGACGGGCCGGCGCCACGGTGGACGCCCATGGTGCTGGACACCCTCGCCCAGCACCGGGTGCCCGCGACGTTCTTCCTGGTCGGCGCCCAGGTCAGGAAGCACGCCGACCTCGTGCGCGACAGGCTCGCCACGCACGAGGTGGGCAACCACAGTTGGGCGCACCGGGACCTCGCCCAACTGGACGCCGCCGAGGCGTACGACGACCTGCACCGCAGCCACGACGCGATCGCCGACGTGACGGGCACGCCGCCGCGGCTGGTCCGCCCGCCGTACGGCCACCTGGGTGGTGCGGTGCTGCACGCGGCAGCCCGGCTGAACTACCGGCTCGTGCTCTGGTCGTCGCAGATGGTGGAGCGGGAGTTTCCCGACGACCCGGCCGGCCACGCCCGGCGGATCGTGGCCGGCGTCCGGCCGGGGACGATAGTGCTCGGGCACGATGTCGGTGACCGGCGACGTCTGGTCGCGCTGCACGGCCTCCCGGACATGATCGCCGGGCTGCGGGCGCGTGGCTACACCTTCGTCACCGTCTCGGCGCTGCTGGCACCCGGTGTGGCCCCCACGCCGACCGGGTAGGGTCCCGCTGCGTGGCGTCCACCCTCGCGGTCCTCACCGGCAACCGGAGCTTTCGCAACCTCTTCCTCGCCGAGTTGGTGGTCTTCGGCGCCGACTGGTTCGTCATGGTGCCGCTGCTGGTGCTGCTGCCCCAGTTGACCGGCAGCGGGGTCTGGGGCGCACTCGTTCTGGCGGTGGACACCGGCATCGTGGCGCTGCTGCTGCCGTACACCGGCACGATCGCCGACCGCTTCGACCGCCGCAAGATCATGATTGCCGCGAACGTGGCCGCGCTGGCCGGCGTGCTGCTGCTCCTCGGCGTACGCAACCGCGGTACGGCGTGGCTGGCGCTGGTGGCGATCGGGGTCGTCGCGGTCGCCAAGGCGTTCTACTCACCGGCCGCCCAGGCCGCGCTCCCCAACGTGTTGGAACCGCACGAGCTGGCCGCCGGTAACGCCGTGGCCGGCTCGGCCTGGGGCACCATGACGGTGGTGGGCGCCTCGCTGGGTGGTGTGCTCAGCTCGGCTGCCGGCCCGTACGCCTGCTTCTGGGTGGCGGCGGTGGGCCTGGCCCTGGCCGCGGGCCTCGCCACCCGGATCCGCCGGCCCCTGCAGGCGCCCCGCGACCCGGAGCTGCCGGCGCAGCGCACGTGGTCGGCGGTCCGCGAGGCGCTCGGTTACATCGGGCACCGGCCACGGGTGCTGGCGCTGGTCACGGTCAAGTCGGCGGTCGGCCTGGGCAACGGCGTGCTGACCGTGTTTCCGCTGCTCGCCGGCGTCTACGGGGTCGGTTCGCTGGGCGCCGGCCTGCTCTTCGCGGTCCGCGGGGCCGGTGCCCTGGTCGGGCCGATCCTGATGCGCCGGGTGTTGACCAACAGGTCCTGGCTGCTGCCCGGACTCGCGCTGTCCATGTCGCTCTACGGTCTGTCCTACCTGGGTACGTCGGTGGTCCGCTGGTTCCCGCTGGTGCTGCTGCTGGTGTTCGTGGCGCACTTCGCGGGCGGCAGCAACTGGGTGATGTCGAACTTCGCCCTCCAGGGCGAGGTGCCGGACCGGCTGCGCGGCCGGGTCTTCGCCACCGACATGATGCTCGCGACGCTTGCCATCTCGGTGAGTCAACTGGCGGTGGCCCTGGTGGTGGACGTGGTGGACGAGCGGGTGGTGCTGGCCGGCTGCGGGCTCGTCACCCTCGTGTACGCGGTCGGTTGGCGGATCGCCACGCGCCGGCTCTCCCTGACCGATCCGGCCACCGAGCCGGTACCCAACCCGGCCGGCTGAAGACCCGGCGGTCCCATGGTGCGGGCGGCGGGCCGGATCGTCGGTGTCGACCCCTAGCATGAGCGCGTGCCGACGAACTTCACCGCCGGGCCGGTCCGGGTCCGGGTCCCCGCGACCAGTGCCAACCTCGGTCCGGGCTTCGACGCGCTGGGGCTCGCCCTCGGGCTCTACGACGACCTGGCCGCCGAGGTCGCGCCCGCCGGCGTCCAGGTGACGGTCACCGGGCAGGGCGCGGGTGAGCTGCCGGACGACGACCGGCACCTGGTGGTCCGGGCCATGCGTGCCACCTTCGACGTTCTCGGCGGGCAGCCCGGCGGCCTGAGCGTCGAGTGCGTGAACCGCATTCCGCAGGCGCGTGGCCTGGGGTCGTCGTCGGCAGCCATCGTCGCCGGGGTGCTGCTGGCCCGTGCCCTGGTCGTCGACGGCGAGCGCCGGCTGGACCAGCCGGGTGTGCTCCGGCTGGCCGCCGAGATCGAGGGCCACCCGGACAATGTCGCGCCGTGCCTGCTCGGCGGTTTCACCGTGGCCTGGTCCGAGCCGGGCGGCGCTCGGGCGGTGTCCCTGCCGGTCGCCGACGACGTACGACCCACGGTTTTCGTACCGGCCGAGCGCGGTCTGACCGCGACCGCGCGGGCGGCGCTGCCGGCCACCGTGCCCCACGCCGACGCCGCGTTGACGGCGGGGCGGGCGGCGTTGCTGGTGCACGCGCTCACCACGGCCCCGGCGCTGCTGCTGCCGGCGACCGTCGACCGCCTCCACCAGGATTACCGCGCACCCGGGATGCCCGGCACATCTGCCCTGGTCAGCGAGTTGCGCGCGGCAGGTGTGGCGGCTGTGGTCAGTGGGGCCGGGCCGAGCGTGCTGGCGCTCAGCGAGCCGCCGCCGAGCCTCGACGCGGGAACAGACTGGCAGATCTGGCAGTTACCGATAGACGTCAGCGGTGCCCGGGTCGCCCGGGGTAGACTGGGACACGCCGAGCGGGACCCTGTTGCCGCAGGTCGGAAGAGTTGATTACGCTCTAGACCTAGCACAGCCGCGAAGCACGCGATCTCCTGCGGGGCGGCGCACCCCCGAAGCTCTCGGCGGTCAGCCCGTCACCCCTGCCAAGGCCCACGCCGCACCGCAGTTTCCACAGGTCGCCGCAGACGGCGAGACCTGCTCACCGACTTTTGGTGGGTCGGGAAACCACCGGCTGCTGTGTCACAGACTCCCGCGACGCGTCCTTGCGAGGCGGGTGCACCGAGGCCGCCCGGCCACCTGAGCTCCGACTCCGGGCAGTCCCGGCCTTATCGAGGGAAGGAATCCATTGAGCGACACCACCGACGTGACGTCGGATGTTTCCAACGTCGCTGGCGATGCCACCGCTGCCGCTCCCGCCCGTCGTCGGCGCAGCGGCACCGGTCTGTCGGCGATGCTGCTGCCAGAGCTGCAGAGCCTGGCCGCGTCGCTCGGCATCTCCGGCACGGCTCGCATGCGCAAGGGTGAGCTGATCGCCGCGATCTCCGAGCGGCAGGGCGGCAACGCCGCCGGGACCCCTCGACCGCGAGCCGAGGTCGCGGCTGCGGCCGCTCCGGCCCGTGAGGAGGTGCGGGAGAGCGTGGATCGCCCGGCGACCGAGGGCCGCAACACCGAGCAGGCGTCGGCCGAGCCGGCGACTGCGACCGAGGGTCGTGGTCGTACCCGGCGCAGCCGGACCGCCCCGGCCGAATCCCGTGCCTCCGAGGCCGGCACCTCTGAGCCGCGCACCTCTGAGGCGCGCACTTCTGAGCCGCGCACCTCTGAGGCGCGCACCTCTGAGGCGCGCACTTCTGAGGTGCGTTCCGCCGAGGTCCGCTCCTCCGAGGCTCGCACCGACGAGGTGGAGGCCGGCGAGCGGCCCGAGCGCGGCGAGAACCGTCGCGACCGCGCCGAGCGCAACGACCGTGCCGACCGTGGTGAGCGGGCCGAGCGCAACGATCGGGGCGAGCGTGCCGACCGTGGCGAGCGGACCGACCGTGGCGAGCGGACCGACCGTAACGATCGGACCGACCGCAACGATCGCGGCGAGCGTAACGACCGCGCCGACCGTGGTGAGCGGGCCGAGCGCAACGATCGGGGCGAGCGTGCCGACCGTGGCGAGCGGACCGACCGCAACGACCGGAGCGACCGCAACGACCGGGGCGAGCGCGGCGAGCGCAACGACCGTTCGGAGCGCGCCGACCGCAACGACCGCGGTCAGCGTGTCGAGCGGGACAACGACGACGATGACGGCGAGGGCGGCGGTCGGCGTGGCCGGCGTAGCCGCTTCCGCGACCGTCGGCGCGGCCGTGGCGAGCGGGCGGAGACCGGTGGCGACACCGGTGGCCGTGAGCCGCAGGTCGGCGAGGACGACGTGCTCGTCCCCGTGGCCGGCATCATCGACGTGCTCGACAACTACGCCTTCGTGCGGACGACCGGTTACCTGGCCGGCCCGAACGACGTGTACGTCTCGATGTCCCAGATCAAGAAGTACGGTCTGCGCCGCGGTGACGCGATCACCGGCGCGGTGCGTGCGGCCCGCGAGGGTGGCAACACCGGCGACCAGCGGCGGGACAAGTACAACCCGCTGATGCGGCTGGACACGATCAACGGGATGGAGCCGGACGAGGCGCGGCGGCGGCCGGAGTTCTACAAGCTCACGCCGCTCTACCCGCAGGAGCGCCTGCGGTTGGAGACCGAGCCGCACATCCTGACCACCCGGGTCATCGACCTGGTCATGCCGATCGGCAAGGGCCAGCGGGCGCTCATCCAGTCTCCGCCGAAGGCGGGTAAGACGATGGTGCTCCAGGCGATCGCGAACGCGATCACCCGGAACAACCCGGAGTGCCACCTCATGGTGGTGCTTGTCGACGAGCGGCCCGAAGAGGTCACCGACATGCAGCGGTCGATCAAGGGCGAGGTCATCGCGGCCACGTTCGACCGTCCGCCGCAGGACCACACGACGGTGGCGGAGCTGGCGATCGAGCGGGCCAAGCGCCTGGTCGAGCTGGGCCACGACGTCGTCGTGCTGCTCGACTCGGTGACCCGGCTCGGCCGGTCGTACAACCTGGCGGCGCCGGCCAGCGGCCGGATCATGTCGGGTGGTATCGACTCCACCGCGCTCTACCCGCCGAAGCGCTTCCTCGGCGCGGCCCGCAACATCGAGAACGGCGGGTCGCTGACCATCATCGCCACGGCGCTGGTGGAGACCGGGTCCATGGCGGACACGGTCATCTTCGAGGAGTTCAAGGGCACCGGTAACGCGGAGCTGAAGCTGGACCGGAAGATCGCCGACAAGCGGACCTTCCCGGCCATCGACATCAACCCGTCCGGCACCCGGAAGGAAGAGGTCCTGCTCGCGCCCGAGGAGCTGGCCATCATCCACAAGCTCCGGAAGGTGCTGCACTCGCTGGACTCGCAGGCGGCGATGGACCTCCTGCTGGACCGGCTCAAGCAGTCCCGCACCAACATCGAGTTCCTGATGCAGATCGCGAAGTCCACGCCGGGGGAGTAACCATCCCCGGGTGACCAACGACGAAGGGGCACGGCCGCTGTGGCCGTGCCCCTTCGTCGTGTCCGCCAGGAGGCCGACACACCCAGCCCGTCCCGGCCATCGTCCACGACGGACGGATGCCGCACCGTCCGGGAACCCCTCGCCTCAGAAGTCGCCGTCGGCCACCTGGAAGACGGTGAGGCCGAGGGCCCGCCACATCTGGACCACCTGGGCGCGGTCGTCGAAGACCCCGACCACCCGGTAACGGTCCCGGATCTCCCGGTCGTAGATCTCCCGCTTGACGATCGAGTCCTTCCGGGTGTCGCCGACGGCGCGCAGGTGCAGACCGAGGTAGGGGACCCGGACGTGCCGGGCCAGCCACGCCTCGGTGGCCGCTCGGGCCGAGGCGTCCCGCCCGGAGCAGAAGACCACCCCGTACCCGGCGGCGTGCATGGCCCGGACCGCCGCGATCACCGCCGGGTTCGGCTGGTCCTGGCCCACCCGCGTCATGTCGTACGGGCTGCGGGACACGGCCAGCGCGACGGTGCCGTCGATGTCCACCAGAACGATCTCCGGCGGTTCGGTCGACGGCGGGTGCACGGCGGCGGGTCCTCCGCTGCTGGCCTGCGGCACCGGCAGGGGCAGGCTCCGGCCCTCCAGGTACCGCTCGTGCAGCCGGCGGATGGCGTCCGCGCCGACCTGCTCGGCCGCCGGGCGGGCGGCGTCGCGGCGCAGGCACTCGTCCAGCGGTACGTCGGTGAAGTCGTGCACCTCGAAATCCGCGCCGTGTCGGGCGGCCAGCTCGGCCCAGCCCCGCAACGAACGGGCGCGGAGGTTGGTGTCGTCCACGCAGACGTCCGCCCGCGCCCGCAGCAGCGCCTCCACCTGGGCCCGCTGCACGACTGTCACCTGGGCCTCGGCCCACTGGGTGAACAGGCGCTCGCCGTGCAGCATCCGGCGCAGGTCGTCCCGGTTGACCCGCACCACGGACGGCTGGAGCGTACGGGCGAAGGTGGTCTTGCCCGAGGCGGGCAGCCCTCGGGTCGCGATCAGTCGGGTCATCGGCACACCTCAGGCTCGACAGGCGTACCCCCGCTGGGGTACGCGGCGGCGGCTCCCAGGGTGCGCGATTGCCCCGGCAGGCGGCGGGAATGCGGACGGGTAGGCACGTGTTGACGATGCCGGACGAGGTGTGCGGCCCGCTTGCCGGGTCGGCTCAGGCCCATGGCACACTGGTCAATCGGCCACCGGTTCCGGTTCACGCCCGAGCCCGTCGTGTACGGCGCGACGAGTGATGACGGCGACCCGGCGACCACCAACGAGAGGACCGAGGCGAGATGAAGGCAAACATCCACCCGGAGTACGTGACCACCGAGGTCAGCTGCTCCTGCGGTAACACGTTCACGACCCGCAGCACCGCCAAGGGCGGGGCGATCCACGTCGAGACCTGCAGCGCCTGCCACCCGTTCTACACCGGTAAGCAGCGCGTTCTCGACACCGCCGGCCGGGTCGCGAAGTTCCAGCAGAAGTACGCCAAGGTTCAGGCCAAGAAGGCCAAGTAACTCCCCGTTCGGCGCCCGTGTCCGGTTTTTCACCGGGCACGGGCGCCGTCCGCGTTCTGCCTGATTCCCGCCCGGCGTCCGACCGTCGAGTCGGCCGGTGTCGCATCCTCGAAGGAGCATCCGCAGCATGAGCAGCGAGCGTCTGGCCGGCCTCCTCGACGAGTACGCGGAGCTGGAGAAGCGGCTGGCCGACCCGGCCATCCACGCCGACCAGGCCACCGCGCGCCGGGTGGGTCGCCGGTACGCCGCGCTGGTGCCGCTGCACAAGGCCGCCGGTGAGCTGGAGCAGGCGCGCGCCGACCTGGCCGCGGCCCGCGAGTTGGCCGCCGAGGACCCCTCGTTCGCGGCCGAGACCGAGGCGATCGCGGCGTCCCTGCCGGGACTGGAGGAGCGCCTCGCCGAGCTGCTCATCCCGCGTGACCCGCACGACGCCAAGGACGTGATCGTCGAGATCAAGGCCGGTGAGGGTGGCGAGGAGTCGGCGCTGTTCGCAGGCGACCTGCTGCGGATGTACACCCGGTACGCCGAGCGCCACGGCTGGGTCACCGAGGTGATCGACGCGCAGGACTCGGACCTCGGTGGGGTCAAGGACGTCTCGCTGTCGATCAAGACGAAGGGCGTACCCGAGGGTGGCAACGGCGTCTGGTCGCGGCTCAAGTGGGAGGGCGGCGTGCACCGGGTGCAGCGCGTCCCGGTCACGGAGTCGCAGGGCCGGATCCACACCAGCGCGGCTGGCGTGCTGGTGCTGCCCGAGGCCGAGGACGTCGACGTCACCATCGACGCCAACGAGCTGCGCATCGACGTGTTCCGGTCGTCCGGGCCGGGCGGCCAGTCGGTGAACACCACCGACTCGGCGGTGCGGATCACCCACCTGCCGACGGGCATCGTCGTCTCCTGCCAGAACGAGAAGTCCCAGTTGCAGAACCGGGAGCAGGCGATGCGGATCCTGCGGGCCCGGCTGCTCGCCGCCGCCCAGGAGCAGGCCGATGCCGCCGCCTCGGACGCCCGCAAGGCGCAGGTGCGGACGGTGGACCGCTCGGAGCGGATCCGCACGTACAACTTCCCGCAGAACCGGATCACCGACCACCGGATCGGCTACACCGCGTACAACCTGGACCTGGCGCTCGCCGGCGACCTGGACGGGGTGCTGGACGCCCTGGCCGAGGCCGACCGCGCCGCCCGGCTGGCCGGCGACACGGAGCTGACCCGCCGCTGACCGGACCGCCGCCGATCGATCGCGCGGTGCGTGCGGTCAGCTCGCGCGGGGGCGTGACTTCGCCCGTAGCATCTCCCGGTCGGCCTGTTCGAAGGCGACGCTGAGCGCGTCGCGCAGCCCGCCGCCACCGGACACCTCCGCGAAGCCGATGCTCACGCCGACCGGGGTGCCCGGCACCAGGGACTCCCAGTCCTCGTTGCGCACCGCCGCCTCGATCCGGCGGGCCACCTCGGCGGCCTCGGTCATGCCGGTCTCCGGGAGCACCACCACGAACTCGTCCCCGCCGTAGCGGGCCACGAAGTCGCCCCGGCGCATCACCCGGTTGATCACCCCGGCGATGCGTTGCAGCACCAGGTCGCCGGAGTGGTGCCCGTGGCGGGTGTTTACCGCCTTGAAGCCGTCCAGGTCGCAGACGCCGATGACGACCCGCTCGCCCCGGGTGACGACGGCGGTGATGTACCGCTCCAGCCGGCGCCGGTTGGGCAGCCCGGTGAGCGGGTCGGTAAGCGCCTCACCCTCGTACCGTGCCGCCTCCCGGCGCATCTCCTCGTGGTCGATGCGGGCGGCGATGCCGTCGATGTAGACGTCGCGCAGCCGGTCGTTGCGTTGTGCGGCGAGCCGGAACGCCAGCCGGTCGGCCCGGTGCGCCGCCGGGTGGTCGCCGGCGCGGGCCAGCGCGATGCTGCGCAGCCGGGCCGGCTCGGCCGCGCCGAGTGTCTCGGTGGACACCCGGATGGTGTCCAGCCGGGCGACCGCCTCGATGGGTCGACCGTCCGCGATGGCCAGGCAGACCATGCCGAGCTGTCGCATGTCCCGCGCACGGGCGCTGTCCCCGCCGTGGCTGAGCAGGTGGGACGGCTCGGCCTCGCCTGTCGACTCCAGCGGGTCGCCGAGCGCGGCCTGCCGGGCCGCCGAATATCCGTACGCGGCGAGGCTGCTCGGGCGCAGCCGGCCGGCCCGCCCGCTGCGGACGAACCGGGCCAGGTCGGCTGCGACGTCCCGCAGGACCCGCAGGCAGCCGTCGCTGTCCCCGTTGTGGTCCAGTGCCACGGCGTTGCGCAGCCGGATGCCCGGTGCGGCGAACGTCTCCTCGGGGATGCCGGAGGTCGACCCGAGCTGCCGCGCGCGTTCGATCGCGCCCAGGGCGTAGCCGTGGAAGCTGAGGTAGCTGTAGGCCATCGCGAGGTCGTGCCAGCCCCACGCCGTGTCCCGGTCCGGGTCCTCCACGGCGCTGAGCGCCCGGGCGGCCTTGACGAGGTGGGTGACGCAGCGGTCCAGCGCGCCCTGGTGGTGCGCGGCGAGCGCGGCCAGCGCGTTGAGGTGCCCGTGCAGGTAGGGCTCAGCGAGATCGCGAACGGCCGCCGACGCCTCCTCGATGGCCCGGGTGAACTCCGCCGTCCGACCGAGATTGATCAGCGCGGAGAGGCGCTGCACGAGGGCGTCCGCGCGGGCCGCCGGGTCGGTGGTGGTACGGATCACCCGCTCCAGCAACGCGTACGACTCCGCGGAGCGACTTGCTTCTTGCAAAGCCCGCGCCTGCCTGAGGGTGTCAACCTGGTCATGGACCCGGTCGAGCCAGCCCACCCACAACCTCCTGCCGTGTGCGTCTTGACGCACCCGTTCGTGGCGTCGTCCGTGACGCCTCATGATTGTCGCGTGACCACTCTGCCGCAACACCCCCCCGAAGGGACAGGACGTACCCGTCCGTCCGCCGCGGTCGCCCGCGCGGCGCGGGCGCTCGCCGCCGCCGGGGTGGGCCCGGCGCGCGTGGAGGCCGAGCTGCTGGCGGCGTACGTGCTGGGGGTGCCCCGGGGTCGTCTGGCGCTCGCCGACGACCTGGACGACGCCCAGCTGACCCGGCTCGACGAGCTGGTCGGCCGTCGCGTCCGTCGGGAGCCGTTGCAGCACCTGACCGGTCGGGCGGGATTCCGGCATCTGGAGTTGGCGGTCGGTCCGGGCGTCTTCGTGCCCCGTCCGGAGACGGAACTGCTGGCGGGCTGGGGTGTCGAGCAGGGGCGGGGCAGATCCGAGCCACTGGTCGTGGACCTGTGCAGCGGCACCGGCGCCATCGCCCTGGCGGTGGCGCAGGAGCTACCCGGGGCGCGGGTGATCGCTGTCGAGCGGTCCCCGGCGGCGCTGGCGTGGCTGCGCCGCAACGCGGCCGAGCGGGCCGCCGCGGGCGACCGGCCGATCGAGGTGGTCGAGGCCGACGTGACGGCGCCGGACCTGCTTGCCGACCTGGCGGGCCGGGTGGACGTGCTGCTCTGCAACCCGCCGTACGTGCCGGTGGAGGTGGTGGTGCCGCCGGAGGTGGCGGCGCACGATCCGGCGGAGGCGGTCTTCGGCGGCGTGGACGGTCTGGCGGTGATCCGGCCGGTGATCGGCCGGGCGGCGGCGCTGCTGCGCCCCGGCGGCGTCATCGGGGTCGAGCACGACGACACACACGGCGTGGCGGTGCCGGCGTTGTTCGCCTCCGACGGCCGGTTCGAGGCGGTCACGGAGCATCCGGACCTCACCGGCCGCCCCCGCTACGCGACCGCGTCCCGACGGGCGGACGGCCAGCACACCGCGTCCGGGCCGGCGTGGCAGACTGACTCCTCGTGATGCTCTACGACTGCCGATCGCCCGCCGATCGGGACCGCGGCATCGCTGCGGCCATCGAGGCGGTCAAGAACGGCGAGCTTGTCGTCCTCCCGACGGACACGGTCTACGGGATCGGCGCGGACGCGTTCACGCCCTACGCGGTCAAGGCGCTGCTGGACGCGAAGGGCCGGGGTCGGCAGATGCCGCCGCCGGTGCTGATCGGTTCGCGCCACACCCTGGACGGGTTGGTCTTCTCGCTGCCCACGGCAGCACGGGACCTGGTGGAGGCGTTCTGGCCGGGTGCCCTGACGATCGTGGTCGAGCACTCGCCGAGCCTCCAGTGGGACCTGGGCGACAAGACGGGCACCGTGGCGGTGCGGATGCCGCTGCACCCGGTGGCCCTGGAGGTCCTGCGGGAGACCGGCCCGATGGCTGTCTCCTCGGCCAACAAGACGGGCCAGCCGGCCGCGGTCACCGCCGAGGAGGCGCGTGACCAGCTCAGCTACTCGGTGCGCGCGTACCTGGAGGCCGGGCCCTGCCCGGACCCGGTGCCGAGCACGATCGTGGACCTGACCGGCGAGGTGCCGCAGTTGCTGCGGGCCGGTGCGATCCCGCTGGAGAAGCTGCGGGACGTCGTCCCGGATCTCGTCGACGTCCAGGGGGTCTGAGTGCCCCCGTTCACCGTCCTGCACGTCTGCATGGGCAACATCTGTCGTTCGCCGATGGCCGAGCGGCTGCTCGCCCTCGCGATGCGGGAGCGGTTGACCCGGCGTGCGCAGGACCCGGCCGCCGCCGAGGAGCTGCTGCACAGCCACAGCGCCGGCACCGGCGGCTGGCACGCGGGCGAGGAGATGAACCCGCCGGCCGCGCGCCAGGTCATCGACCGTGGCGGCGCCGTCGAGGGTTTCGCGGCGCGCAAGCTGCGTTCGGACCACATCGACGCCGCCGATCTGGTCCTGACGGCCACGGCCGACCAGCAGGAGTACGTGGTGGCGCTGCGCCCGGACGCGGCGGCCCGCACCTTCGTGCTTGGTGAGTTCGGCCGCCTGCTGGCCGCGGTGGACGCGGCCGCGTTGCCGGCGGCCGAGGCGACCCCGGATGCGGTGTACGCCCGGGGCGTGGCCCTGGTGGCGGCGGCGCACGACAGTCGGCTGGGCGCGTCCTCGCTGCCCACCGACGATCTCGACGATCCCTGGGGTCGTGGTGACCAGTGCTTCACCAGGGTCGCCGACGAGATCGAGGAGACGGTCCACCCGCTGGCCGCCGCGCTGCTGCCCTGAGCGTCGTGCGAGTTTCCTCCGGGTTTGGGGAAAACCAGGGGCGAAAGGGGCGTTCCGGGTCATTCTGAACGGGTCCTAGCGTGACCGGCTCCTGCGGGGAGAGCTGATGATCCGGGCCCGACTCGACAAACTGCTGACCGTGGTGATCGCCGGTGTGCTGGCCGGACTGGTGCTGGCCGGGGCCGCCCTACCCGCGGCCCTGGTCTTCGGGATCGGCTTCAGCGCCCTGTCCACGCCCTACTCGGAGCTGCCCAGCACGCTGCGTACGCCGCCCACCGCCCAGCGCTCCAACCTCTACGCCAACGACGGCGCCACCCTGATCACGTCCTTCTACCAGGAGGACCGGGTGGACGTCCCGCTGCGCGAGGTCGCCCCGGTGATGCGCCAGGCCATCGTGGCGGCCGAGGACGTCCGGTTCTACCAGCACAGCGGCGTGGACCTGCGCGGCGTCGTGCGCGCCTTCACTGTGAACAAGCGGGACGGCAAGACCCGGCAGGGCGCCTCCACCCTGACCATGCAGTACGTCCGCAACGTGCTCAGCAGCGACCCCCGGCTGACCGAGCGGGAGCGCCAGGCGGCCACCGAGGTCACCACCGCCCGCAAGCTCCAGGAGATGAGGTACGCGTTGGCGCTGGAGCGGGAGCTGAGCAAGGAGGACATCCTCACCCGCTATCTCAACATCGCCTACTTCGGCGCCGGGGCGTACGGGATCGCGGCGGCCAGCAAGCGCTACTTCTCCCGCTCGCCGGCCGAGTTGACACTGGCCCAGGCCGCACTGCTGGCCGGGTTGGTCCGCTCGCCGGACAGCGACGACCCGATCAACGGGGACGCCGACAGCGCCCTGGGCCGACGGACGTACGTGCTCGAACGGCTGGTGGAGACCGGTCAGGTGCCTGCCGACGCGGCGGCGGCGGCGCAGGCCGAGCCGTTGCAGTTGCGGCCCAGCCAGACGCCCAACGACTGCACGGGGGTGCCCGACGGGCACAACGACTGGGGCTTCTTCTGCGACTGGTTCACCCGCTGGTGGAGCAGCCAGTCGGCGTTCGGGTCGAGTGCCGACGAGCGGCAGCGTACGTTGCGCCGGGGCGGCTTCTCCATCGTCTCGTCGCTGGACCCGGCGGTGCAGCGGGCCACCACGGAGCAGGTGCTGAAGATCTACCGCCCGACCGAGGCGCGGGCGGTGCCGACCACTGTGGTGCAGCCCGGCACCGGGCGGGTGCTGGCGATGTCGGTGAACCGCACCTACAGCGTCGCCGACAACCCGGTCGGGCAGAAGAACCATCCGAACACTGTCAACCAGCTCGTCGCCGGCGGCGGTGCCATCGACGGCTACCAGGCCGGCTCGACGTTCAAGCTGTTCGCCATGCTGGCCGCGCTGGAGTCCGGCCTGCCGCTGTCGACCGAGTTCACGGCGCCGAGCCAACTGCTCACCCGGTTCCCGGCGACGGGGACGGGAAGCTGCGACGGCCGTTGGTGCCCGTCGAACGCCAGCCCGTCGTCGATGGACGGCCCCCGCACCATGTGGACCGCGTTCGGCCGGTCGGTGAACACCTACTTCGCCTGGCTGACCGAGCGGGTCGGCGCCGATCGGGTGGTGGAGATGGCCGAGCGGCTCGGCGTCGTACTGCGCGCCGACTCCGACGAGCGGCTGGCCCGCTACGGCGCGAAGAACTGGGGCCCGTTCACCCTGGGCGTGGCCGCGACGACCCCGCTGGACCTGGCCACCGCGTACGCCACGGTGGCGGCCGAGGGGACCTGGTGCGCGCCGCTGCCGGTGGTCTCGATAAGCGACTCGGCGGGCCGGCCCGTGGACGCCGCCAAGCCGGACTGCCGACAGGTGCTCGACACCGACGTGGCGCGGGCGGCGGCGGACGCGGCCCGTTGCCCGGTGGGCGACCAGTCGATGTACGGGCGGTGCGAC
The DNA here is from genome assembly GCF_043197115.1 of Micromonospora sp. NPDC049275. Lineage (NCBI taxonomy): Bacteria > Bacillati > Actinomycetota > Actinomycetes > Micromonosporales > Micromonosporaceae > Micromonospora > Micromonospora sp. NPDC049275. Next base: position 24,131 of record NZ_JBICSN010000014.1, on the reverse strand, counting down.
GGTGCCACCGCGCCCGACCTGCGTGCCCGCCTCGGTCGCCCGGTGGCCGGCAAGACCGGTAGCTCCGAGCGGTACGAGACGGAGACGGTGGTGGCCTTCACCCCGCAGTTGGCCGTCGCCTCGATGGCGGCCAACCCGGACGACCCGCGCGACGCGGTCGGTCAGGCGGTGCAGGCGCAGATGGTGACAGCGGTGGGGGAGGTGCTCCGCGTCGCTCTGCGCGACCAGCCGGTCCGCGACTTCGTCCCGCCGAGCGAACGCGCCGCCTTCCAGACGACCGGAGCCCGCACCGGCAACTGACCCGTCGGAGGCGGGGTGGTCAGGGGGTTTGTTCGGCGTTGCGGGCGATGTTGCGGGCCATGCCGCCGAAGACCACCGCGTGGAACGGGGCCACCGACCCCCAGTAGGCGTGGCCGGCCAGCCCGCGGGGCAGGAAGACGGCGCGCTGCTGGTAGCGGCTGCGCCCGCCGTCGACGGGCAGTGCCCGCATCTCCAGCCAGGCGCGGCCGGGCAGTCGCATCTCCGCGCGCAGCCGCAGCAGCTCACCCGGGACGATCTCCTCCACCCGCCAGAAGTCCAGCGCCTCGCCGACCTGGAGGCGGTGCGGGTCACGCCTGCCCCGCCGCAGTCCCACCCCGCCGACCAGCCGGTCCAGCCAGCCGCGCACCGACCAGGCGAGGGGGAACGAGTACCAGCCGTGCTCGCCGCCGACGCCCTCGATGACCCGCCACAGCGCCGCCGGTGACGCGTCGACAGTGCGCTCCCGGACGTCGGTGTACGCGGTACCGCCGGACCAGTCCGGGTCGGTGGGCAGCGGCTCGGCCGGCGCGTCCGGGCCGCTCGCGGTGGACCAGCGGGTCTCCACCTGGGCGTCGCGCACCTTGGCCAGCGCCAGTGCCACCGCGTCGTCGAAGCCGGTGAGGCCGTCCGGTGGGTCGGGCACGTACCTGGCGATGTCGTGTTCGTGCGCCACGGCCTCGTGGATCAGGCTCTCCACGAGTGGGCGGGCGATGGCGTTCGGCACCGGGGTGATGAGGCCGACCCAGTGCGAGGACAGCGACGGGGTGAGCGGTCGGACCGGCACGATGATCCGTCGGCGCAGGCCGGCCACCCGGGCGTACCGCTGCATCATCTCGCGGAAGGTGAGCACGTCGGGCCCACCGATGTCGAAGCCGCGATTGACCTCGGGCGGCAGCGCGGTGCAGCCGGCCAGGTAGCGCAGCACGTCGCGGACCGCGATCGGCTGGATCCGGTTGCGGACCCACCGTGGGGTGATCATGGCGGGCAGCCGCTCGGTCAGGTACCGCAGCATCTCGAACGACGCCGAGCCGGAGCCGATGATCACCGCGGCGCGGAGTACCGCGGTGGGCACCCCGCTGGCCAGCAGGATCCGACCGACCTCGGCGCGGGACCGCAGGTGCGGCGAGGGGACCTCGGCGTCGGAGGCCGGCTCCGGGCCGCCCAGGTAGACGATCCGGCGTACGCCTGCCGCGCGGGCCGCCGCCGCGAAGTTGGTAGCCGCCGTCCGGTCTGCCGCCTCGAAGTCGGACCGGCCCAGCGAGTGCACCAGGAAGTACGCGACGTCCACGTCGGCGAACGCGGCGGGCAGGGTCTCCGGGCGGCTCAGGTCGCCCTCGACGATCTCGGCCGCCGAGGCCCAGGGCACGTCGCGCAGCCGTACGGCCTTGCGGGCGAGGCAGCGTACGGTGTGGCCGTCGGCGAGCAGCAGCGGCGTCAGCCGCCCGCCGATGTATCCGGTAGCGCCGGTGACGAGGCATCTCACAGCTCCCAGTCTGCGGCCGCCTAGACTCGTTCGCTGTGGAGACCGAGACGAGCACCTTCTGGGGGCCGGATTTCGCGCAGCTCAGGGCCACCGACCCGGAGATCGCCGGGGTGGTCCTCGGCGAGCTGGACCGGTTGCGCGGCGGCCTGCAGCTCATCGCGAGCGAGAACCTGACCTCACCGGCGGTGCTGGCCGCGCTCGGCTCGACGCTCACCAACAAGTACGCCGAGGGCTATCCGGGTCGGCGCTACTACGGCGGCTGCGCCGAGGTGGACCGGGCCGAGGAGATCGGCATCGCCCGCGCCAAGGAGCTGTTCGGGGCCGAGCACGCCAACCTCCAGCCGCACTCGGGGGCGAGCGCCAACCTGGCCGCGTACGCCGCGCTGGTGCAGCCGGGCGACACGGTGCTGGCGATGGACCTGCCGCACGGCGGGCACCTGACCCACGGCAGCCGGGTCAACTTCTCCGGCAAGTGGTTCCGCCCGGTCGGTTACCCGGTCCGGCCGGACACCGAGCTGATCGATTACGACGAGGTTCGCGACCTGGCCCGGACGCACCGGCCCAAGCTGATCATCTGCGGTGCCACCGCGTACCCGCGCCTGATCGACTTCGCGCGGTTCCGGGAGATCGCCGACGAGGTCGGCGCGTACCTCATGGTGGACGCCGCGCACTTCATCGGCCTGGTCGCCGGCCGGGCGATCCCGTCCCCGGTGCCGTACGCCGACGTCGTCTGCGCCACCACGCACAAGGTGCTGCGCGGGCCGCGCGGCGGCATGATCCTCTGCCGCGAGTCGCTGGCCCAGCGGATCGACAAGGCGGTCTTCCCGTTCACGCAGGGCGGCCCGCTCATGCACGCGGTCGCGGCGAAGGCGGTCGCGCTGCGCGAGGCGGCCCAACCCGAGTTCCAGACGTACGCCGGCCAGGTGGTCCGCAACGCGCAGGCGCTCGCCGCGGGGCTGGCCGACGAGGGGATGCGTCCGGTGTCCGGCGGCACCGACACCCACCTCGCCCTGATCGACCTGCGGGAGCTGGGCGTGACCGGCGCCCAGGCCGAGGCCCGCTGCGACGCCGCCGCGATCACGCTCAACAAGAACGCCATCCCGTACGACCCACAGCCGCCGCTGGTGGCCTCGGGGCTCCGGGTGGGCACGCCGAGCGTCACCACCCAGGGCATGCGGGAGGGTGAGCTGCGGCAGGTGGCGGCCCTGATCGCCCGCGCGGTGCGGACGGATCCGGGTGCCGCGGGCGGCGTCGACGCGCTGACCCGGATCGGCGCCGAGGTGGCCGAGCTGGCCGCAGCGTTCCCGGCGTACCCCCGTGGCTGAGCCCGGGGTGGTCGAGGCCGCCGCCGACCGGCGGTGGCGGTTGCGGCACCTGCCGGTGTTGCTGGGCGCGTCGGTGGGGCTGGCCGTGGTCGCCGCGGTGGTGGGCGCGGTGACCGGCGGCGTGACCGCCGCGCTCGGCGCGGCGGCCGGCGTGGGCGTCACGGTGTTCAGCTACACCCTCACCACTGTGGTGCTGGCCCGGGCCGACCAGATCAACCCGCAGTTGCTGCTGCCGCTCGGGCTGGGCCTGTACGTGCTGAAGTTCACCCTGTTGGGTGTCGTGCTGGTGGCGGTGGCCTCGACCGGCTGGACCGGGTTGATCCCTCTCTGCCTCGGCATCGTCGCCGGGGTGGCAGTGTGGACAGCGGTGCACCTCTGGTGGCTGACCACGGTGCACGCTCGTCGACCGCGGGGCTGACCTGCCGATCGGCCGGTCGTCCCAACCAGCGGACGCGCGGGAACGTGTCGGCCTCCGGTCATTCACCGACGGGCGGAAGGGGAGTAGCGTGCCCACAGACGACGCGAGCCCCGAGATGCCCACACAACGATGGTTGTGCGGGGGGTGAGGCACAGCCTCGTCTTCCCGGCTGATATCGTTCGCCCCGTCATGGCTGATGACCAAACCCCCCGTCCCGCTGGTGAACCGGACGACTATCCGTCCGGCGCCGGTCAGGGTTGGACCGCGCTCAGCTACCTCGTCGGAGGCATGCTCGTGTGGGGTTTCATCGGCTGGCTGGTCGACCAGTGGCTCGACACCGGTGGCGTCGCCACCGGCATCGGCTTCGTGCTCGGCATGGCTGGGGGAGTCATCCTGGTCATCCGCCGACTCGGCACGCCTACTTAGGAAGGGACGCGGTGTTCGGACAGGCGAACGTCCTGGCAGCTGGCCAGGCGGAATTCCCACCCAGTGTGGAGGACTTCTACCTGCCCAGCATCCTGCCCTGGGGTGTGGAAAATTCGTACTGGGTCACCAAGTTCACCTTGATGATCTGGATCGCGGTCGGCGTGCTGATCATCTTCTTCCTGGCGACCTATCGGAACCCGAAGCTGGTGCCGACCAAGAAGCAGTGGTTCGCCGAGTCGATCTACGGCTTCGTGCGCAACAACATCTCGGTCGACATGATCGGGCACCAGGGTGTGCGGTTCGCTCCGTACTTCACGACGCTGTTCTGCTTCGTGCTGCTGACGAACGCGTTCGCGATCATCCCGCTGTTCCAGATCTCGCCGAACTCGCACATCGCCTTCCCGGCGATCCTCGCGGTGATCAGCTACGTGCTGTTCAACTACATCGGCATCCGGCACCACGGCTTCGGGAAGTACTTCAAGCACGCCCTGATCCCGCCGGCACCGTGGTACATCCTGCCGCTGCTGGTCCCGATCGAGGCGTTCTCGACCTTCATCATCCGGCCGTTCTCGCTTGCCGTACGTCTCTTCGCGAACATGTTCGCCGGCCACATGCTCCTGCTGGTCTTCACGCTCGGCGGCTTCGCGATGCTGAGCGCCAACGCCTGGCTGGCACCGGTCTCGGTGGTGTCCTGGGTGATGACCGTGGCGCTGACCCTTCTCGAGGCGCTGGTAATCGTCCTGCAGGCCTACGTCTTCACGGTGCTGAGCGCCAGCTACATCCAGGGCGCGATCGCCGAAGAGCACTGATCCACGCACCAACCGTTGTCGTCCCGCGTGAGAGTCACGCGTGATAACCAGGAGGAACCACACCAATGGACGCTAGCGTTCTCGCCGAGGTCACCGGTAGCACCGCTGCCATCGGCTACGGTCTCGCCGCCATCGGCCCGGGCATCGGCGTTGGCCTGGTCTTCGCCGCCTACATCCAGTCGACCGCCCGCCAGCCCGAGTCCTCGCGGATGACCCTGCCGTACGTCTGGATCGGCTTCGCCGTCATCGAGGCGCTCGCGCTGTTCGGCATCGCCTTCGGCTTCATCTGGGCCGGCTCCGCAGCCTGATCCAGCCCTTTCGACCGGGAGGTCACCCATGTTGTTCCTCCTCGCCGCCGAGGGTGGTGAGTCAGACCACAACCCGATCATTCCGATCGGGCAGGAGATCGTGGTCGGCACGATCGCCTTCGCCGTGCTCTGCTTCGTGCTGATGAAGTTCGTCTTCCCGCGCATGGAGCAGACGTTCCAGGCTCGGGTCGACGCGATCGAGGGCGGCATCAAGCGCGCCGAGGCCGCCCAGGCCGAGGCGAACCAGCTGCTCGAGCAGTACCGTGCCCAGCTCGCCGAGGCTCGCACCGACGCCGCCAAGATCCGGGACGACGCGCGGGCCGACGCCGAGGGCATCCGGCAGGACATCCTCGCCAAGGCACGGGAAGAGTCCGACCGGGTCATCCAGGCCGGCAAGGACCAGCTCGCCGCCGAGCGGGCCACCATCGTGCGCGAGCTGCGCGCCGAGGTCGGCACGATCGCGGTGGACCTCGCCAGCAAGATCGTCGGCGAGTCGCTTACCGACGAGGCGCGGCGCAAGGGCACCGTCGACCGGTTCCTGAGCGGCCTCGAGAGCACGGGGGCCCGCTGATGCAGGCCGCCAGCCGGGAGTCGTACAAGGTCGCGGCCGAGCGCCTCGACGCGTACGTCCGCGGCGCGGAGCCGTCGGCGGTGACGTCCACCGCCGACGCCATCCTCTCCGTCGCGACCCTGCTGCGGCGTGAGCCGCGGCTGCGTCGGGCGCTGTCCGAGCCGGCTCGCTCCGGCGCGGACCGCGGCGCACTGCTCGGCGACATGCTGGGCGGGCGGATCGGGGCCGACGCTCTCGACCTGCTCGTGACGCTGGTGTCCGGCCGCTGGTCGGCGCCGTCGGAGTTGCTCGACGGCACCGAGCGCCTCGGCGTGGAGGCGCTGCTCGCCAGCGCCGACAAAGCCGGCGAGCTGGGCGAGGTCGAGGACGAGCTGTTCCGCTTCGGTCAGGTCGTGTCGGGTCAGTCGGCGCTGAGCAACACGCTTGCCGACCCGGTCGCCCCGGTCGAGCAGCGGGCCACCCTGGCCCGCGAGCTGCTCGCCGACAAGGCCCGCCCGGTTACCGTCCGCCTCGTCGAGGTGGCGTTGGGCGGGTTCGGCGGTCGCTCCTTCAGCGGGGCACTCACCCGCCTGGTGGAGCTCGCCGCCGAGCGACGCGACCGGCAGGTGGCGTACGTGACCGTCGCGGCTCCGTTGAGTGACTCGGACGAGCGCCGACTGGGAGCGAGCCTCAGCGCGATATACGGTCGAGAGGTCTCCGTCAAGCAGACGGTCGACCCCCACGTCCTGGGTGGCGTGAGCGTGCGGGTCGGTTCCGACCTGTACGACGGCACCATCCTTCGCCGCCTCAACGAGACCCGCAACGCGCTCGCGAAGCGCTGAGCGGCTTCGCCGCCCAGCAACGCGGTGGCTGCGCTACCTCAGCAATGCGGTGGCTTCGCCGCCTCGACGTTGGGGCGGCTCCGCCGCCGCAGCGCCCGGATTGACAGACGCCATTCGGACCGGTCGGTACTAGGTATCCCGGGCCCCTGAATTTTAAGGAAGCAGAGGATGGCCGAGCTGACCATCTCGACGGAGGAGATCCGCGGCGCCCTGGAGCGCTACGTCTCCTCCTACTCGTCCGACGTCTCCCGCGAGGAGGTCGGCACCGTCGCCGACACCGGTGACGGTATCGCCCACGTCGAGGGCCTGCCCTCGACCATGACCAACGAGCTCCTGGAGTTCGAGGACGGCACGCTCGGCGTGGCGTTGAACCTCGACGTCCGGGAGATCGGTGTCGTCGTTCTCGGTGACTCCGCCAAGTTGGAGGAGGGGCAGCGCGTCAAGCGCACCGAGCGGGTTCTCTCCGTTCCGGTCGGCGACGCCTTCCTCGGCCGCGTGGTCGACGCGCTCGGCCAGCCCATCGACGGGCTCGGTGACATCGCCAACGAGGGCTTCCGCGAGCTGGAGCTGCAGGCTCCGAACGTGATGTCCCGCCAGTCGGTGTTCGAGCCGCTGCAGACCGGCATCAAGGCCATCGACGCGATGACGCCGATCGGTCGGGGTCAGCGTCAGCTGATCATCGGCGACCGCAAGACCGGCAAGACCACTGTCGCCCTGGACGCCATCCTCAACCAGCGGGACAACTGGCGCACCGGCGACCCGAAGAAGCAGGTTCGCTGCATCTACGTCGCCATCGGCCAGAAGGCCTCCACCATCGCCTCGATCAAGGGGCAGCTGGAGGAGGCGGGCGCGATGGAGTACACGACCATCGTCGCCTCGCCGGCGTCCGACCCGGCCGGCTTCAAGTACCTGGCCCCGTACACCGGCTCGTCCATCGGGCAGCACTGGATGTACGGCGGCAAGCACGTCCTGATCGTCTTCGACGACCTGAGCAAGCAGGCCGAGGCGTACCGGGCCGTGTCGCTGCTGCTGCGTCGCCCGCCGGGCCGTGAGGCGTACCCGGGTGACGTCTTCTACCTGCACTCCCGCCTGCTGGAGCGCTGCGCGAAGCTCTCCGACGAGCTGGGTGGCGGCTCGATGACCGGTCTGCCGATCATCGAGACGAAGGCCAACGACATCTCGGCCTTCATCCCGACCAACGTCATCTCGATCACCGACGGCCAGATCTTCCTGGAGACGGACCTGTTCAACCAGGGCGTCCGGCCGGCCATCAACGTCGGCACCTCGGTGTCCCGCGTCGGTGGCGCCGCGCAGGTGAAGCCGATGCGCAAGGTCGCCGGTTCGCTGCGGCTCAACCTGGCCCAGTACCGCGAGCTGGAGGCGTTCGCCGCCTTCGCCTCCGACCTGGACCGGGCCTCCCGGGCCCAGCTGGACCGCGGTGTCCGCCTGGTCGAGCTGCTGAAGCAGCCGAACTACTCGCCGTTCCCGGTCGAGCAGGAGGTCGTCTCGGTCTGGGCCGGCGTCGAGGGCAAGCTGGACGACATCCCGGTGGGTGACGTGCGGCGCTTCGAGGCGGAGTTCCTCCAGTACCTGCGGCACAAGCACGAGGGTGTGCTGGCCGGTATCGCCGACAACCAGTGGGGCGACGACATCGTCGGCTCCCTGGAGGCGGCGATCACCGAGTTCAAGCAGGTCTTCCTCGGCAAGGCCGACGAGCGCAAGGTCAACGACGCGCCGGCGCAGCCGCTGGAGGGCGACGAGAACCGCGAGACGGTGACCCGCTTCCGCGACGGCACTACCGACCGCCCGGCCGAGAGCTGATCCGATGGCGGCCCAGGTACGCGTTCTTCGTCAACGGATCCGCTCGGCGAAGTCGATGAAGAAGATCACCAAGGCGATGGAGCTCGTGGCGACGAGCCGGATCGCCAAGGCCCAGGCCCGGGTGCAGGCGTCCCTGCCGTACGCCCAGGCCATCACCGGTGTGCTCACGGCGCTGGCGTCCAACGCGCGGATCGACCACCCGCTGCTCACCCCGCGCGAGCGGGTGCGGCGGGCGGGCGTCCTGTTGGTCACCAGCGACCGTGGCCTGGCCGGCGGTTACAGCTCCAACGCGATCAGGATGGCGGAGTCGCTGATCGCGCGGCTCAAGGCGGACGGCAAGGAGCCGGTGCTCTACGTCATCGGGCGTAAGGGCGTCGGGTTCTACCGGTTCCGCGACCGGCCGATCGAGGCGAACTGGACCGGCTTCAGTGAGCAGCCGTCGTTCGAGGACGCCCGTACCGTGGGTGAGACGCTGATCAAGGCGTTCACGGCCGGTGCGGACGACGCCGACGGCGGGGCCGGTGCGGACGGGGTGCTCGGCGTCGACGAGTTGCACATCGTCTACACCGAGTTCCACTCGCTGATGACGCAGAGCCCGGTCACCAAGGTGATCGGTCCGATGCAGGTGGAGGACCGGCCGCGCTCCGAGGGGCTGCTGCCGGCGTACGAGTTCGAGCCGGAGGCGGAGGCGCTGCTCGACGCGCTCCTGCCGAGGTACATCAACACGCGGATCTACGCGGCGTTGATCGAGTCGGCGGCGAGTGAGTCGGCGTCGCGTCGGCGGGCGATGAAGAGCGCCACCGACAACGCCGAAGACATGATCGAGAAGTACACGCGCGAGATGAACTCGGCTCGCCAGGCCGGGATCACCCAGGAGATCAGCGAGATCGTCGGCGGCGCCAACGCGCTGGCCGCGTCGGGAAGTGAAGTGTGATGACTGCACCAGTAGAGACCAAGACGGCCACGGGTCGCGTGGTCCGGGTCATCGGCCCGGTCGTCGACGCCGAGTTCCCGCGCGACGCCATGCCGCCCCTGTTCAACGCCCTCAACGTCAAGGTGAACCTGTCCGGCGGTGAGAAGACGCTGACCCTGGAGGTCGCCCAGCACCTGGGTGACAACCTGGTCCGCGCCATCTCGATGCAGCCGACCGATGGCCTGGTCCGCGGCGCCGAGGTGACCGACCGCGGCGAGCCGATCACCGTTCCGGTGGGCGACGCCGTCAAGGGCCACGTGTTCAACGCGATCGGCGAGGTGCTCAACCTCAAAGAGGGCGAGACCCTGACCCCGGACGACCGCTGGGGTATCCACCGCAAGGCCCCGGCCTTCGCGGACCTGGAGCCGAAGACCGAGATGCTGGAGACCGGCATCAAGGTCATCGACCTGCTCGCCCCGTACGTCAAGGGCGGCAAGATCGGTCTGTTCGGCGGTGCGGGCGTCGGCAAGACGGTGCTCATCCAGGAGATGATCACTCGGGTCGCCCGCAACTTCGGTGGTACCTCGGTGTTCGCCGGCGTGGGTGAGCGCACCCGCGAGGGCAACGACCTCATCGCCGAGATGACCGAGTCCGGCGTCATCGACAAGACCGCGCTGGTCTACGGCCAGATGGACGAGCCGCCGGGCACCCGGCTGCGGGTGGCGCTCTCCGCGCTGACCATGGCGGAGTACTTCCGGGACGTGAAGAAGCAGGAGGTGCTGCTCTTCATCGACAACATCTTCCGCTTCACCCAGGCCGGTTCCGAGGTCTCCACGCTGCTCGGCCGCATGCCGAGCGCCGTGGGTTACCAGCCGACCCTGGCGGACGAGATGGGCGAGCTCCAGGAGCGGATCACCTCCGTCCGGGGCCAGGCCATCACCTCCATGCAGGCGATCTACGTGCCGGCGGACGACTACACCGACCCCGCTCCGGCCACCACGTTCGCCCACCTGGACGCGACCACCAACCTGGAGCGGTCGATCTCCGACAAGGGCATCTACCCGGCCGTGGACCCGCTGGCGTCCTCGTCCCGGATCCTCGCCCCGGAGTTCGTCGGCCAGGACCACTTCCAGGTCGCCACCGAGGTGAAGCGGATCCTGCAGCGCTACCGCGACCTGCAGGACATCATCGCCATCCTCGGTATCGAGGAGCTCTCCGAGGAAGACAAGATCACCGTGCAGCGCGCGCGGCGGATCGAGCGCTTCCTCTCGCAGAACACCTACGCGGCGGAGCAGTTCACCGGCGTGCCGGGCTCGACGGTCCCGATCAAGGAGACCATCGAGGCATTCCGCAAGATCAGCGAGGGTGAGTACGATCACTTCCCCGAGCAGGCGTTCTTCATGTGCGGCGGTCTCGAGGACCTGGAGCGCAAGGCTGAGGAGCTGATGAAGGGCTGACAGCCCGGATTCGTACCGCAAAAGACTGCCCCGGCAATGTCGGGGCAGTCTTTTGTTCATCTTCGCGTCTTACCATCGTCGCCGTCTGTTACCAGTGGTCGTCGGTCCGGCGGCACGCGAGATACGGTCGGGTCCGCGCGTTCACCAGAACGAGCGCTGACTTCTGCAACCTTTCGACGACGTGCGCCCGTCTCATGTCTGTGGGCGTAACGAACGGAGATGCACGTGGGTAAGGCCGGTAAGCGTGGCCGCAAGTCGTCCATCTGGCGGGGTGTGCCGCGTTGGGCCAAGGTGTGCACCGTCTTCGGCATGGTGCTGACCGTGCTCAGCGGCGGGGTGCTCGTCGGCACCGAGGTGCTGATGGCCCGCTACGAGGGCGCCGTCGGCAAGGCCGACCTCTTCGGTGACCAGGCGGCGGGCGCCAAGGAGAAGAAGAGCGACATCAAGGGCCCGCTCAACCTCCTGCTTGTCGGCATCGACCCGCGTACGCCGACGGCGGCGCCGCTGGCCGACTCGATCATGGTGCTGCACGTGCCGGCCTCGATGGACCGGGCCTACCTGTTCTCGGTGCCGCGGGACCTCTACGTGCAGATTCCGGCGTTCAAGAAGGCCAACTTCCCCGGTGAGAAGACCAAGATCAACGCGGCGATGTCGTTCGGCAGCAAGGTGCCCGGCAAGAACCCCGACGCTGCGCGGGGGTTCGAGCTGTTGGCCACCACTGTGCAGAACGTGACGGGCATCAAGCGGTTCGACGGTGGCGCGATCATCAACTTCACCGGCTTCCAGAAGATCGTCGACGCGATGGGTGGCGTCGACATGTACGTCGAGAGGGAGGTGCGGTCCGAGCACAAGCAGCCGGACGGCACTGCGCGGCCGGGCAAGACGTACGGAGAGGGTTACGTCGGGCCGCAGGCGGTCTACACGAAGGGCACGCACCACCTGAAGGGGTGGCAGGCGCTGGACTACGTCCGGCAGCGGTACCCGAAGAACGGCGTTCCGGACTCGGACTACGGTCGGCAGCGCCACCAGCAGCAGTTCGTCAAGGCGATGGTCGGGCAGGCGTTCAGCGCCGACGTGGTTGCCAACCCGATCAAGCTGGACAAGGTGCTCCGTGCCGCCGGCCAGTCGCTGATCTTCAACGGTCGCGGCAACAGTGTTGTCGACTTCGGGCTCGCCCTGAAGAACATCCGACCGAACACCATCCAGATGATCAAACTCCCCGGTGGTGGGGTCTTCGACGGCAAGACCTACAAGGGTGAGCAGTTCCAGGCAGGCGTCCCGGACTTCTTCACCGCCCTGCACAATGAACAACTGGACCCGTTCCTGCTGGAGCACCCGGAATTCCAGAACAAGACCAAGTAGCCGTGGCGTAGCTCTCCCCACCCGCCTTGGGGTCTGCTCGGCGTCACGACTAGACTTTCGGCAATCCGTCGCCGCAGCAAGGAGACAGCGTGGCACAGCAGCTTCACGTCGAGCTCGTCGCCGTCGAGGAGAAGGTCTGGTCCGGTGAGGCCGAAATGGTCGTCGCCCGGACCACCGAGGGCGAGCTCGGTGTCCTGCCGGGGCACGCGCCGCTACTCGGCCAGCTCGCCGAGCCGGGCGAGGTCCGCATCAAGCTGGCCGGCGGCGAGCAGGTCGCGTACGAGGTGGCCGGCGGCTTCCTCTCGGTGAGCGCCGAGGGCGTCACGGTGCTGGCCGAGAGCGCAACCCCGGTCTCCGCGCAGAGCCGCTGAGTTCACACCGAGGATGGAGATCGTCGAAGGGATCGGGATCGGCGTCGCCGTCATCCTCGTCGCGCTTCTCGTGCTCTTCGTCCGGCGGGCCTTCGTGACCCGCAGCGGTGGCATCATCCGGCTCAGCGTCCGGGTCACCACAGTTCTCGACGGGCGCGGCTGGTCACCCGGCTTCGGCCGGTTCGCAGGTGACGAGCTGCGCTGGTATCGGATGTTCAGCTTCGCGCTCCGCCCCAAGCGGGTTCTCCTCCGCAAGGATCTCGCGGTCGAGCGCCGGCGGTTGCCCGAAGGGCAGGAACGGCTCTCCATGCCGGCCGACTGGGTGATCCTCCGCTGTACGAGTCACCACGCACCGGTGGAGATCGCCATGGCGCGATCGACCGTCACCGGGTTCCTCTCCTGGCTCGAGGCCGCCCCTCCGGGGGCGGTCTCGCCGCGTATGGCCTCCCAGGACTGGCCGGCTGCCTGAGGCTGCTTCGGGTGGCCTGAGGCGGTCCCTTGGTTGCTCTTGTGGGTTTCCGGGGCAGCCCGCCCGGCTCCGGGCGGTCAGGCTTGATCCCTGCGCCGGGCGGGCTGCCCCGGAAACCCGTCGTTGTCGCTGTGCGTCGGTCCGGCGCCGTTACCTGTGCGGTTGAGTCGCGCCTTTTCGGCTTGATCGACTCGATTTTCTTGAATTCGCGGTGTCCCTGTGGCTGGGAGGCCCCGGTTTTCATGAACCCGAGTCGATCTCGGCGCTGGTCGGGCCGGCTGGCCGAGTCGATCACGTGCCGGCTACGCGTGGTTGTGGCCAGATGGGGAATCCACAACCGCACGGCGCTCATCTTCAGCGATTGCCGCCCGGCACCCATAGCACATCGCCTGCCGGATTTGCCGTTCTTGACAGGATAAAGAGCAGATCGGAGAGCCGGTTGAGATACTTTGCCGGGAGCGGGCTGGTCCGATCCGGATCGTGGCTGACCAGCGCCCACGCCGCCCGTTCCGCACGCCGGGCGGTGGTCCGCGCCACGTGCAGCAGCGCCGCGCCCGCGGTGCCGCCGGGGAGGATGAAGGAGTCGAGCTTGCTCAGGCGTGCGTTGTACTCGTCGCACCAGCCCTCCAGGCGCTCGACGTACGCCTCGGTCACCCGCAGCGGCGGGTACTTCGGCTCCGGCTCGACCGGGGTGGACAGGTCAGCCCCGACGTCGAACAGGTCGTTCTGCACCGACGCCAGCACGCCCTGCAGTTCCTCGTCGAGTTGGCCCAGGGCGAGCGCGACGCCGATAGCCGCGTTGCACTCGTCGACATCCGCGTACGCGGCGATCCGTGGATCGGTCTTCGGGACCTGCTCGTTGTTGCTCAGCCTGGTCATGCCGGCGTCGCCGGCCTTGGTGTAGATGCGCGTGAGGTGGACGGCCATGACGCACAGCCTACGGATACCGGACCTGACGATCCCCGCGCGGCCGGACGCCACTGCCGGCTGGCCGGCGGCGGTGGGGCCCGGCGACGCCGGTGATCCGGCGATCCCCGATGTCGACGTCATCCGGATCTGCGGTGGGGCACGGCTGACCGGAACCGTGCACGTGGTCGGCGCCAAGAACTCGGCGCTGAAGCTGATGGCCGCCGCGCTGCTCGCACCGGGCCGCAGCGTGATCACCAACGTCCCGCGGATCACCGACATCGCGATCATGGGGGAGGTGCTGCGCCGGCTGGGCTGTGACGTCCGGTTCGACGCGGACGACCCCGTCGACCCGATGGTGGCACGGGGCGGAATCGCCAGGTCCCGTTCCGTGACCATCGACGTACCCGAGCAACCGGGCGCGGACGCGGACTACGACCTGGTCCGCCGGCTGCGCGCGTCGATCTGCGTGCTGGGTCCGCTGCTGGCCCGCCGGGGGTACGTCCGGGTGGCCCACCCCGGCGGCGACGCGATCGGATCGCGCGGGCTGGACATGCACATCTCCGGGCTGACGCGGATGGGCGCGGAGATCTCCGGTGAGCACGGCTTCGTCATCGCCGAGGCCCCGCACGGGCTGCGCGGCGCCGACATCGTGCTGGACTTCCCCAGCGTGGGTGCGACCGAGAACCTGGTGATGGCGGCGGTGCTCGCCCAGGGCACCACGATGATCGACAACGCGGCCCGGGAACCGGAGATCGTCGATATCTGCACGATGCTCAACCAGATGGGCGCGCGGATCTCCGGTGCCGGTACGTCCACCCTGCGGATCACCGGTGTCGCCGGCCTGCACCCCGTCCGGCACGCCACGGTGGGGGACCGGATCGTCGCCGGCACCTGGGCGTTCGGTGCCGCCATGACGCGCGGCGACGTGACGGTGACCGGGCTGGACCCGGCCTACCTGGAGGTCGCCCTGGACAAGGTCGTCGCGGCCGGCGGCCTGGTCGAGACGCGAGGAGACGGCTTCCGGGTACGCATGGACGACCGGCCCCGGGCGGTGGACGTGGTGACGCTGCCGTACCCCGGGTTCGCCACCGACCTGCTGCCCATGGCGATCGGGCTGGCCGCGGTCAGCGACGGCGCCTCCCTGATCACGGAGAACATCTTCGACGGCCGGTTCATGTTCGCCAACGAGATGATGCGGCTCGGCGCGGACATCAAGACCGACGGCCACCACGCAGTGGTCCGGGGGCGGGAGCGGCTGTCCGGCGCGCCGGTGCGAGCCACCGACATCCGCGCGGGCGCGGGGCTCATCATCGCGGGGTTGTGCGCGGACGGGGCCACCGAGGTCTCCCACGTCCATCACGTCGACAGGGGCTACCCCGACTTCGTGGCCGACCTGCGTGCGCTCGGGGTGGCTGTCGAGCGGGGCACGACCCCGGAGGAGCCCGCTCTGGAGATCTGAGGGCGCAGCCCGCCCGGCGCCCCGGGCAGCGACAGTGATTGCCGCGACCCTTGCGGTGTCAGGCGGCCTTCAGCGACGCCCGCACGTGCCGTCGCGCGTCGTGGATGCGCGATTTCAACGTGCCGACCGGAATGACGAGATGCTCGGCGATCTCGTCGTAGGTCAACTGGCACAGGTCACGCAATACCAGAGGGGCAACGAGTTCGGGTCGGTGAGCCTCCAGTCGCTCCAGCGCGTCCAGCAGGTCGAGCCGGGAGCCCGCGATGACGCTCGTCGTTCGCGGGTCGGCGGCGTCGAGCGGAAGCAGTGGCGTGGACTGCTCGTCGGCCCGGCGCTTGAGGCTTCGGTACGTCTGCCGGGCGCAGTTGGCCGTGACGACGTACAGCCAGGTGGAGAACCTGGACCGTCCCGCGAAACCGCCTATGTTGCGGGCGACCTGCAGAAGGGCATCCTGGCACGCCTCTTCGGCGTCCTGCCGGCACGGGAGGAGGCGTAGACACTGCCGCATGACCTGTGGGCCGATGCTGATCAGCAGGGCATCGAGAGCCGCGGTGTCGCCCGTGGCGGCACGGCTGGCGAGTTCCTCGATTTCAAGATCTTTTGACATGCTCAGCCCCCGTTCCTCAGCGTTGCGTCGGTCATACTACGGGCGTGTCAGTGCCCGACAAGATCGGCCGATACCGCGTTCTGCGGCGTATCGGTTCCGGAGCGTTCGCCACGGTGTGGCTCGGCGCCGACGATGCTCTGGACGCCTCGGTGGCGATCAAGGTGCTGGCGGACAACTGGTCGTACCATGCCGATCTGCGGGAGCGCTTCGAGCAGGAAGCGCGGATCATGCGGCGGACGGATTCCAGTTCGCTCGTACGCGTGCTCGACGTCGGTGAGCTGTCCGACGGCCGGCCGTACCTGGTGATGCCGTACGCGGCCGGTGGAACTCTCGCCGATCGGCTCGTTTCGGGGCCGCTGCCGGTACGGGAGGCACTGCTCGTCGCGGCGGACATCGCCGGCGCGGTCACGGTGCTGCACGAGGCTGGTGTGTTGCACCGTGACCTCAAACCGTCAAATGTGTTGTTCCAGCCGGCTCCGGACCGGGATCGGGTGCTCGTCGCCGACCTCGGTCTGGCCAAGGCGCTCGCGAACGCGTCCGGGTTCACCATCGCCGCCGGCACACCCGGCTACATGCCGCCGGAGCAGGCCACGCCCGGTGGCGGCCTGGACATCCGCGCCGACGTGTACGCGATCGGAGCGACCCTGTACCACATGTTGACCGGGAACCCTCCCGACCAGGCCAGCCGTGCGGGCAGGGGCGGGCGGTCGTTGCCCAGGCCGTCTCAGGCACAGCCCGGTGTTCCATCCACTGTGGATGACCTGGTGCGGCGGGCGCTGCATCACGATCCCCGGCAACGCTGGCCGTCCGCGGCGGCCATGGCCGAGGAGCTGCATCGGGTCATCGCGTCGATCGATCGGGACACGGGCCGTGGCCGGTTCGTGCGGCAGTTGGCGCGAGTTGTCGGCGTCGGGGTCGCACTGATCGCGCTACTGGCGACGACGGCATCCAGTTCCACGCTGCCGGCACGGTCGGGCTGGGTACGCGTGGACGATGCCACCGGTGCCCTTTCCATCGCGGTGCCACCGAGCTGGGCCGGCGAGCTGAAGGACGCCGGCTGGGATCCGGTGGCGCTGCGACTTCCCGCGGGCCACGCGCCGGGTCTCGTGGTCGCCCCGGACCTGACTGCCTGGCCGGACCCGGCGAGCGGGATACCTGGCGTGTTCGTCGGTGTGAGCAGAGCTCTGCTTGCCGGTGGCACGGCACCCGCGCTGCCCAGTCACATCTCCTGCGTCCACCAGCCCGACCGGACCGTGGACGTGGGCGGCAACCCGGCGCGGGTACGACGGTGGACATCGTGTGGCGCCTCGGTCTCGTTCAGCGAGGTGGTGCTCTCCGTGCCGCAGCGCAGCTATGGCGTCTACCTGCAGATCAAGCAGGTCGGCGATACCGACCTGACCGACGAGATCCTGGCCGGCCTGCGGATGTCCAACTCGCTGGCGCCGCAGGCCGGCCGGATCCGGTCCGTCTACTCGTAGCAGTTCTGGTTCGCGTACTGAAGAGTCAGCTCGGTGACCGTGCCGTTTCTCGTCGCGATGCGGTAGACGGCCTTGTCGTTGCCGGGGGTCTTTACGGAGCCACGACCGTTTGCCGCGTCTCCGTCGGCCACCTTCCACCCCGGGTAGATCCGAAGCATCCCGGCGCTGGACATGCCGATTCGGGCTCCCTCGGGCGTCGTGATGCTGCCGTACGCGTCGATGGTGGCGATCCCCAGAGTTCGGGAGACGTTGACATTCCCCCTGTCGGCCGGGGCGGACCGCAGTTGGGCCAGCGCGCACTCGTCCCGGTAGGCGGCGAACGGGCGCAGCATGCCGGTCGCGGTGGCCTGCTCACGGGACATTCCCAGCTTCAGCGAGCCGAGCCCGTTCGGGCCCAGGACGAGCGCGGTGCTGGTGGCGCTGCCGGACGGCCGCGCGGACGGCGAAGACGACGTGGGCGACGCCGACGTGGGCGAAGCCGACGTCCCGGTGGTGGGCGCGCTGGTCGTCTGCTCCGGCGAGCCGGCCGGTGCCGCGTCGCCGCTCCGGTGCGCGGGTGACGAGCACGCCCCCACGAACAGGAGGCAGGTGATAGTTCCGACCACAGGCATTGCACGCATCGTTGGCTCCTGGCTCATTCCACTGGGTTGTTGTCGTAGGGTTCGATGCGCCCGGACGGGAGTTTGTTCGCGGCGCGGAGTCGTGAATCCGTCACCCCAGCGCGGCATCATGTCACGGCCGGAGCCGGCCTGACGCGGCCCGTTTGCTGGCCGCCGCTGAGCGCCCGCACCTCTGCACCGTCGATCACTGTTCCGTGCGTGTCGAGCCGTCCGGCGACGGCGCGCTCCGGCAGGTGAGGCGCCGAGGGTGCCAGGAGCCCTTAGTCGTCGTTCAGGCTCGCCGACTAGGGTGCAGGCAGGCACTCAATCGCAGCGAGGGAGAAGCAGATGGCGGGTCGACTCGCGGTCGTCGGGGCCGGGCTGATGGGCTCCGGCATCGCCCAGGTGGCGGCGCAGGCGGGCTGGCAGGTGACACTGCGCGACCTGGACGACGCGGCCACCACCCGAGGGCTCGGCGGCATCCGGAAGTCGCTGGAGAAGTTCGCCGAGAAGGGCAAGATCGAGGCGTCGGACGTCGAGGCGACGCTCGCGCGGATCACCCCGACCACCGACCTGGAGGCGGCGGCGGACGCGGACATCGTGGTCGAGGCCGTCTTCGAGCGGCTGGAGATCAAGCACGAGGTGTTCCGCGCTCTGGACAAGATCTGCAAGTCCGACGCGGTGCTCGCCACCAACACGTCGGCAATCCCGGTCACGCAGATCGCCGCGGTCACCGAGCGGCCCGAGGCCGTCGTCGGCACCCACTTCTTCTCGCCGGTGCCGATGATGCAGCTCTGCGAGCTGGTGCGCGGCTACAAGACCAGCGATGCCACACTCGCCACCGTGCGGGCCTTCGCCGAGGAGATCGGCAAGACGGTAGTGGTGGTCAACCGGGACATCGCCGGCTTCGTCACCACCCGGCTGATCTCCGCCCTGGTGGTGGAGGCGGTCAAGCTGGTCGAGGCCGGCGTGGTGTCGGCCGAGGACCTGGACACCGCCTGCCGCCTGGGCTTCGGGCACGCCATGGGCCCGCTGGCCACCACCGACCTGACCGGCGTGGACGTGCTGCTGCACGCCTCGAAGAACATCTACACCGACACGGCGGACGAGAAGTTCTTCCCGCCGGAGCTGCTCCAGCGCATGGTCACCGCCGGCGACCTGGGCCGCAAGACCGGCAAGGGCTTCTACACGTACTGAGAGTGACGTCGACCGGGGCGGCTGCCCGCCCCGGTCGACCCTCAGCCGTCGCGCTTGGTGGTCCAGCGGAACGTGGTCAGGCAGAGCGCCAGGCCGATCACGCACCACAGGGCGAGCACAAGCGCCACCCGGCCCAGTTCGAACGACCCGCCCGGCTCCTGGGCGCCGAAGCTCTCCGGCAGGAAGACCGCGCGCAGCCCCTGGCACATCCACTTGAGTGGGAACAGCGCCGCCACCTGCTGCATCCAGGTGGGCAGGTCGGTGAAGACGAAGAACACCCCGGAGATGAACTGGAGCACCAGGGCCACCGGCGTGACCACCGCCGAGCCGCTGCGGGCGCTGCGGGCAAGCGACGAGATGGCGATGCCGCACAGGGTGCACGCAGTCACCCCCAGCATGGACACCCAACCGAAGGTGAGCCACCTCCCGGCAGTGCCGGGTAGGTCGAGGTCGAACAGCGCCACCGCGACGGCCAGCAGCAGCGCCGTCTCGGCGATGCCGATCGCCACCACCATGAGCACCTTGCCGGCGAACCAGACCCACTTCGGCATGGGCGTGCCCCGGTAGCGCTTGAGCACGCCCCGGTCCCGCTCGACCGGGATCCAGATGCCCAGGTTCTGGAAGCTCACGGTCATCAGGCCGGTGGCGATCATGCCGGTGATGAAGTACTGGGTGAACTTGACCCCGCCGCCGATCGTGCCGTGGAAGATCGACGCGAAGATCACGATCATGATGATGGGGAAGCCCATGGTGAAGACCACGGACTCCCGGCTGCGCAGGAACTGGGTGATCTCCAGGCGGCCCTGGCGCAGGGCGAGGCTGCCGGCGCCCGGCCGCCGGCCGGGGCTCGCGGTGACAGGCGTCGCCGGCTTCGTGGTGGTCGTCATCGCGCGTGTCCGATCATGGTGAGGTAGACGTCCTCCAGGGTCGGCCGGGTCACGGTGAGCCCGGGGACCTCGCCGCCGTGGCGCGCGGCCAGGTCGGCCACGAGGGCCGTCGGCGTCGCGGTTTGCGCAAGCTCCAGCGTGCCTTCCGGGGTACGCCAGGAGACCGTCGCGAGGGCCTCCTGGCGATTGCCCAGCAGGTTCGGGGCAGCGACCTCGACCAGAAGGCCGCCCGCGATCACGCCGACCCGGTCGGCGAGCGCCTCGGCCTCGTCCAGGTAGTGCGTGGTCAGCACGATCGTGGTGCCGGCCGCGGCGAGGTCGCGGATCAGCTCCCAGAACTCGCGGCGGGCCTCCGGGTCGAAGCCTGTCGTCGGCTCGTCGAGAAAGAGCAACTCGGGGCGGCCGATGATGCCCAGCGCCACGTCCAGGCGGCGCTTCTGCCCGCCGGAGAGGGTGTGCGTACGGGCCTTCGCCTTGCCGGCAAGCCCGACCCGCTCGATCACCTTGGCCGGGTCGTCGGCATCGGGGTAGAAGCCGGAGAAGTGCCGGACCACCTCGGCGACTGTCAGTTCGTCGAACTCGCCGGTGCCCTGCAGCACGATGCCCACCCGGGACCGCCAGTCCGTGTCGGGATGGGCCGGGTCGGTGCCGAGCACGGAGACCTCGCCGGCGTCGCGACGCCGGTAGCCCTCCAGGATCTCCACGGTGGTGGTCTTGCCGGCGCCGTTCGGGCCGAGCAACGCGAACACCTCGCCGCGGTGGACGTCGAGGTCCACGCCCGCCACCGCCACGTTCTCGCCGTACGCCTTGCGTAACCCCCGGACGGAGATCGCCAGCTCGTCATCCATGCCGTCAAGTGTGCGCCCTGGACCGGCCGCTCCGGTGCCCCGGGGTGTGGCGACGCGCGCCACTGTCGGCAGTTCGCGCCTGGACGTCCGCGACATGGACCTGTGTGGTTTTCCACAACCCGATCTACTGAACGGTAACTTAGACTCCGGCCATGGATGAGACGCCGAGCCGGTTGCCCGAGCGGGACCGCCCGTGGGTGATGCGCACCTACGCCGGCCACTCGTCGGCCGCCGCGACCAACGCCCTCTTCCGCCGCAACCTCGCCAAGGGCCAGACCGGCCTGTCGGTCGCCTTCGACCTGCCCACCCAGACGGGGTACGACCCGGACCACGAACTCGCCGCCGGCGAGGTCGGCCGGGTCGGCGTGCCGGTGGCCCACCTGGGCGACATGCGGGCGCTCTTCGACGGCATCCCACTCGCCGAGATGAACACCTCGATGACCATCAACGCCCCGGCGATGTGGCTGCTGGCCCTGTACGACACGGTCGCCAGGGAGCAGGGCCGGACCGTCGACATGCTCTCCGGGACCACGCAGAACGACATCATCAAGGAGTACCTGTCGCGGGGCACGTACATCTTCCCGCCGGCCGCCTCGCTGCGGCTCACCGCGGACGTCATCGCCCACACGCTGAAGACCATGCCGCGGTGGAACCCGGTCAACATCTGCTCGTACCACCTCCAGGAGGCCGGCGCCACGCCCGTGCAGGAGGTGGGTTTCGCGCTGGCCACCGCAGTCGCCGTGCTCGACGCGGTCCGTGACTCCGGTCAGGTGCCCGCCGAGCGGATGGGCGAGGTGGTCCAGCGGATCTCGTTCTTCGTCAACGCCGGCGTGCGTTTCGTCGAGGAGATCGCCAAGATGCGCGCGTTCGGCGCGCTCTGGGACGAGATCACCCGGGACCGGTACGGGGTGACCGAGGCCCGGCAGCGGCGGTTCCGCTACGGCGTACAGGTCAACTCGCTCGGCCTCACCGAGGCGCAGCCGGAGAACAACATCCAGCGCATCGTGCTGGAGATGCTCGGCGTGACGATGTCCCGCGACGCCCGGGCCCGCGCCGTGCAACTGCCCGCCTGGAACGAGGCGCTCGGCCTGCCCCGCCCCTGGGACCAGCAATGGTCGCTGCGGATGCAGCAGGTTCTGGGGTACGAGTCGGACCTGCTCGAATACCCCGACCTCTTCGCCGGCTCGCACGTGATGACCGCGCTCGTCGACGAGATCGTCACCGGAGCGCGCGTCGAGCTGGCCACGGTGCTGGAGCTGGGCGGGGTGGTCGCCGCCGTGGAGACCGGCTACCTCAAGAGCGCGCTTGTCGCCTCGCTGGCCGAACGCCGCCGCCGGATGGAGTCCGGCGCCGACGTGGTGGTCGGCGTCAACAGGTACGCCGAGACCGAACCCTCCCCGCTGACCGCCGCCGGAGCGGAGGTCGTCGAACAGGTCGATCCCGCGGTCGAGGCTGCGGCCGTCGCCTCCGTACGCCGGTGGCGTGCCGGCCGGGACGACGCGGCGGTCGACGCGGCACTGGCCCGGCTCCGCGCGGACGCCGCGACCACGACAAACCTGATGCCCGCCACCCTGGAATGTGTACGCGCCGGGGTGACCACAGGTGAGTGGGCCGGCGCGCTGCGCCAGGTCTTCGGCGAGTACCGGGCGCCCACCGGCCTGGCCGGCGCCACCGGCAGCGGCGGAGACCCCGGCCTCGCGGCCGTCCGCGAGCGGGCCACCGCCACGGCCCGCGAGCTGGGCCGCGGCCGGCTCCGGCTGCTGGTCGGCAAACCCGGCCTCGACGGGCACTCCAACGGCGCGGAACAGATCGCGGTACGCGCCCGCAACGCCGGATTCGAGGTCGTCTACCAGGGCATCCGGCTGACCGCCGGGCAGATCGTGGCCGCCGCCGTCGAGGAGGACGTCGATCTGGTCGGGCTCTCCGTGCTGTCCGGCTCACACCTGGCCGCCGTACCCGCTGTGCTCGACGGGCTGCGCGCCGCCGGCCGGCCGGACCTGCCGGTGGTGGTGGGCGGCATCATCCCCGCCTGCGACGCCGACACCCTGCGGGCCGCCGGGGTGGCCCGGGTCTTCACCCCGAAGGACTTCGCCCTCACCGGCATCATCGACGACCTGGTGACGGTCATCCGGCACGCCAACGACCTGCCCTGAGCCCCGTTTTCGGTCAGCGACCGGCGTACGTCATGCAGTCGGCCATGTCGTTGTCCGGGCCGACCTTGATCGAAGACGCGTGGCACTCCAACTGCTCGTTGTGCCGGCAGTCGGAACGCTGGCAGGCGCCCACCTGGGCGGTCAGGCCGTCCACGCCGCCACGAACCGCTGACTCGACGAAGGTGTGGCAGTGCGCGTGGTCCACGCTGCCGATGGTGATCGCGAAGGCGTGGCAGTCACCGCCCTGGTTGTACGCACACGCCGCGACCACGCACTCCTGGACCCGGGGCATCTCCATCGCTGTGGTCATGCCGACCTCCTCTAGGCTCTTGCCCCGATCCTAGGCATTTGCCGGTCTCCGAAGACCCGATATGTCCGCCCGCCGATCAGTCCCGGCGGCATCGCTGATCGGGCCGTCTCGTGCCGTCCCGACGGAGCCGTCAGGTTGCGCGTGATCAACACGAGTTCCACTGATGTCGGGGTGTCCTGGCGTCCCGGATACCCCGATATCGGCGAACTCGTGTCGATCACCGCCCGAGCGTTCGACGCGGCCGTCACGGCTCGGACGGGCTGGGCTTAATGTCCGGTTCCGGGGCCGCGTTGGGTGTGATCGGGTGCATCCGTGGGCTGGAATCGTGGCGGGCCGGGGGTCGTTACACACCCTGACGATCGCAGGACCACGGCCACCCGCCCTGTCATGGAGGGTGGGAATGGCCGGTCCGGTCGGGTCGTTGCAGACCCCCGAACGACGCGCAGGGCCGCCGAGCGCACCGGCTAGATCCGGTAGCCCCGGCAAGGCTGATCGGCCCGCACGGCCATCTGCTGCGGCACACCCGCTCACCCGGGCGACCCGCCAGCGAACCAGCCCGCCGGCCCGGGAATCACCCCGGCTCGACGGTCGTTACACACGGTCCCGGCGCCACGAGCCCCCCGGCTCGCAGGCCGCCTCGGGCGCCGCGAGCCCCGCTCGCAGGCGCCGCCCCCCAGACTTTCCCCCTTCTTGTGCAGCGCCGGACGAGGTGCTCACACCCCCGTCACCGCCCCTCTGGTGATGCGGGTGTTCCTACCCCCGAAGGAGCTACCCCCATGAACACGATCTTCCGTAAGAGCATGCTGTCCGTTGCTGGTCTCGCGTTCGCC